>JBNKHE010000002.1:0-400384 GCA_050290185.1 Pontiella sp. | reverse complement strand
TCCCTGTGGGCAGCCACAGCTATTGCAGCACCCAGAATCGAATGCGAGGAGCCGAAGTATGATTTTGGGACGGTGATTGGGCAGGATCAGATCACGCACGAGTTCATCATTTGGAATCGGGGCGATGAGCCGCTGGAGATCGTGACGATCAAGAACTGCTGCGGCACGGAAAGCAAGGTCGATCCCATGATCATTCCGCCAGGCTCCAACGCGGTCTGCACGTCGGTCTTCACCACCAGGAACCGCTATGGTGCCCAGGACAAACAAATTCTACTGATCACCAACGACAAGAAACACCTTTACTATGATCTGCGTATGGTCGGCACGCTGCGCAAGCCGATCGATTTTACTCCCCGCTGGGTTCGCCTCGGAGATATCCTTCCCGACTGCACCGTCTCGGCAACCATCGTCGCCACCAACCTGCTGGACAAGGCCGTGACGCTGGAGTCGGTTTCCACGACGATCAAAGGTTTGGATGCGGAGATTGTTGAGAATGATTGTAGGTCCGGAATGGTCGAAGATCTTCCTGCCGCGGTTGTGAAGGAGGCGGGCAGGTCTGAGGCCATACCCGCCCTGCAGAATAACGCAAAACCGCAACGTAACTGGACGATTCAGCTGAAATCCACCGAGCCTTTGGCCGTGGGAAAAATCAACGGACAGGTGCAGCTCAAATTCTCGACCGGCACCATCGACGTTCCTGTCGTCGGGACGGTTAATCCCATCATCCAGGCGACGCCCGACAAGATTCAGCTTTCCTCCGGTTCCTCCAAGGAGGTGGAGCGTCTGCTCATGTTTCGCAGCGGCGATGGCCGGCCTTTCGAAATCCTCTCCGCTCAGCTGGAAAATACCGAAGGCGCAGTGGAGTCCAAAAAGCTAGCCGATGGAAAATGGCAGATTAAGCTTTCGATCCAGCCTGGCAGTATTGCCGCCGAATCCTGTCTCCGTGTCATAACCTCCATCGGACCGGAGAGCATGAGGATTCCTCTTTCCCGTAGGAATGGATAGTAGACTGCCCTGAATGGCACTTGGTTTAGAGTTCCATGACGCGGACCAAACGCACGCCCTTTGAAAGCAAAGACGCGTGTCCTGTATCTTTTTACAAGGCGTATCTGTTGTAGGGCGTTCCTTCCGAAGGGGGCGCGCAAAACTTTCGGATCGGTCAAAAACGGCTTAATTTAGCGCCATTCTGGATGGCCCTCATTTAAATGGCTGGCGGTTTTAGGGTATGATAGCCTTCAGCCATGGAAAACGATAACCGGCTACCACAACCCTTCATTGATCTGGTCCGGCTCCGAACCAGTTGCCGGTCGTACGAACCGAAGCCGGTGCCGCGCGAGCATTTGGAGTTGATGCTGGAGGCGGCGCGGCTGGCCCCTTCGGCCTGCAACAAACAGCCGTGGCGTTTTGTGGTGGTGGAAGATGATGCAACGCGCATGCGGCTTATCAACGAGTCTTTTCTGGTGGGCATTCCCATGAAATGGGCGGTGAATGCCGGGGCGATCATCGCGCTAGGTATGGAAAAGTCGGCCATTACCCACAAGATTGCTCCGAAGATTTCCGGGGTGGACTATCCATTGCTCGATCTCGGCATCGCCGGGGAACATCTGGTGCTCCAGGCCGAGGAGCTGGGACTGGGGACGTGCTGGATCGGTTGGATGAAGCCGAAGGAGGTGCGGCGCATCGTTGGCTGGCCGCGCAATATTGAACCCGTCAGTCTCATCACCGTCGGCTGGCCATCGCCTAGCGAACGCCAAACCCGTCCGCGCCTGTCGTCCGATGAGATCGCCAAATGGATTTAGCTTATCGGGGCTTGTTCCCCGTTGCTCCTTTCCCCGATAGTTTCCGTATGGATTCTGCGCGGATAATGGCGGTTTTGGTGATTTGCGTTCCGGTTTTTGCCGTGATGGGGCTCGGGAAAGCGTTGGCGGTGTCAGGCCGGCTCAAGGATGAGCACTGTACCTTCATCAATTGGCTGGTCTACATGTTTTCCCTGCCGGCACTGATCTTTAGTGGCGTGGCCCGGCAAAGCTTTGATTCTTTCTTCGATCCCGCTGTGATACTTATACCCATCGTGGCGGTGCTCATTATCGTTTTGCTAACGATGGGTATCGCTAGGCTGAACCGATACAAGGGGGGATTTGCAGCGGCCTTTGTGTTCGGAACCTACTGGGCCAACGCATCCTATGTCGGACTTCCCCTGAGTCAGAATGCATTTGGGAATGAAGGATTTGCCAAGGCCGCTATCTACAATGGTTTGGTGATCCCGTTTTTTGTGCTGACCAGCTACACACTGATTGGTTTCTACGGTGCGGGCTCCAGCGATATGAAGCCCGGAAAACGGATCAAGGGAGCTTTCCTGAATCCCGTTGTGCTTTCCGCCGTTTGCGGAATTCTTGTCGCGCTGGTCCTGGACCAATTCCGAACGATTGACGGTTCGTTGCAAATGCCGGCATCAATGGTCGCTGCAGGACACCTGTTCGGATCGTTCCTGAGCATGATCGGCTCCATGGGTCTGCCGCTGGCGCTGCTGTCTATCGGTGCGTCTCTTAAGTGGGAACAGACGCGGGCGCATCTTGGCGCATTGGGTTGGAGCGTCGGGAGCAAGCTGGTGCTTTTGCCTCTGGTCACACTATTGCTGATCCGCTTGTTTTTCCCCGAGGCTTCTGCGGTTTCTCTTGGGGTTCCGGTCATTCTGGCTTCAACCCCCTGCGCGGTGGCCAGCTATGTGGTCAGCTGCCAGCTCGGGGTGGAGCGGGGATTTGTGTCATCCATGCTGGTACTAAGTACGGTTCTGAGCGTATTCACCATCCCGGTCTGGATCTACCTTGTCCAAGGGCTTGCGGGATGAGCTTATGGTCTCCGGCCCCGTATGGAGCGGAACATCGATACAATAGAATTCCGGGTATTTTCTCTTCCATGTAAAAACAACGTGCCCGGAAAAGACCGTGATCAAATCCCCGTTGCAGCGCACCAGATCGCATACACTGGGAGCTGGCATCTTTCCCGTTTTGGCTCCGCTGTGAACCATGTCGCGGGCGAAGATGCGCAGCTCTGGAGGGAGGATCAGTTCGAATAGATCCTGGTTGACCGCGGCCGCTTCACTATGTCCGTAGGCATCGGCAGATGCATCGTTCCAATAGAAGATTTTTCCATGGGTGTTGTAGCCCTGTACCGCGATATGCGGATTTCTATCCAGCATGGCCAGAAATTTTTCGCGCGTATCGTACTCCCCGTCGGCGGCCGCCCGGCAAATGGATGTGATCGTTTCCTTTGCCTCCTTGTATGTCAGTTTTTCCATGTCATCCCTTAACGATTCATTCGGACATTAAATTCTTGAAATGTGCGTGATACTATATGAACCAATATTTATTGGAAGAAGGAATCTTGCAGGGACTTGCCCGGACCTATACGGACGCGTTTGCCTGCCGGAACGAACGGGGCGATTCGCCCAGCACACGCCGGAATTGGCGCGTGAAATAATTGCTGTCGTTAAAGCCGATCTCGAGGGCGATTTCTGTGATGGAGAGATCGCTGTTGCGCAGCAGTTCCATTGCGCGCTGGATGCGCAGACGGATGAGGTACTCGATCGGCGTCTGGCCGGTTGCCTTGCGAAAGACGCGCATCAGGTTGCTGCGGGACATGTGTGCGATTGCCGTCAATTCGTCGAGCGACCACTCTTTGGCGTAGTTATTTTCCAATGCACCGATTACATTGCCGACGCGCAGCAGCGCATGCGCTTCGGTCGTGTCTGTTTTGGTGTAGGCCCTGGAAAGAAAAACAAGCAGTTCCAGCAGCTTGGCGCGCAGAGCCACCTCGTAGCCGGGCCCCGTTTCTTCGCTTTCCTTCTCCATTTCCTCAGCCAACCGTTCGGCATGGGCGAGGGGAACGCGCTTGAGGTGCAGGCGGCTGGCAAAGCGATGTTGACGGCGATACGCCGGTTCCAGCATGAACATGGCGCAGTAGCCCGGCATCTTCCGTAATTCATTTTCCGGAAGCCCGATCTTTTCGGGGTCATACATAATATTAATCAGATCGAGATTCCGGCGATCATGGAAATAGTGGTGCTGCTGTCCTTGAAGCAGGAATACATCGCCGGCGGTTACGGGGAATTCCATTCCTTCGAGCCAATGCATGGCATTTCCCTGAGTGACGATGACGAGCTCGCAAAAATCATGACAATGTTCCACTTCGGTTAGATCGTGCGGGTGAGATTGCGAGTGCATCGCATCGGTACGTACCCTTCGTATGGCTAAAGGGAACCCTGATAGTCCAAAATAGTGTATGCTGTCTGCGGTAATTGATTTCATACGGGTGGTAATATAGTGCTAAATATTGGGATTATATTCAAGGCGCTGGTTTAGCAAATGTGAAACATTGCACCATCGAATTTTAGTGGAGAGGGTTTGAATGGAATATTTACTGGGTATTGATGTGGGCAGTTCGTCGGTGAAGGCGTCGCTGCTGGATGTGGCTACGGGAACCTGCGCCGGAAGCGCATTCTATCCGAAATCGGAACAGAAAATTGATTCGCCGCAGCCGGGTTTCGCCGAACAGGATCCGCAGTGCTGGTACGATTGCGCCCGCGATGCCGTCCTCGATACCATGCGCGAAGCGGAAGCCAAGCCGGAAGACGTCAAGGCCGTCGGCATCGCCTACCAGATGCACGGGCTCGTCTGCGTCGACAAGGATCAAAAAGTACTGCGCCCGTCCATCATCTGGTGCGACTCCCGCGCCGTTCCCTATGGCCAGGCTGCCTTCGAGTCCCTCGGTGCCGAACAGTGCCTCGGCCATCTGATGAACTCGCCGGGCAACTTTACCGCCGCCAAGCTGGCGTGGGTGAAGGAAAACGAGCCGGAGATTTTCGCGAAGGTCGACAAGATCATGCTGCCGGGCGACTGGCTGGCCATGAAGCTCACCGGCGAAGCCGCCACTACTGCTTCCGGTTTGTCCGAAGGCATGTTCTGGGATTTCAAGGCCGAGGAGCCTGCGCAATTCCTGCTCGACCATTTCGGCTTCGATAAATCCCTGCTCGCGAAGATCGTTCCGACATTCGGCATCCAAGGAACACTGGCCGAGTCCGCCGCCGCCGATTTCGGTCTGGCTGCCGGCACGCCGGTATCCTATCGCGGCGGCGACCAGCCGAACAACGCGCTTTCGCTCAACGTGCTAAATCCCGGCGAGATCGCCGCAACGGCCGGAACCTCCGGCGTGGTCTACGGCGTGACCGACGCGAAGAAATACGACCCGCAATCGCGCGTCAACACCTTCGCGCACGTCAACCATTCCGCCGCCGATCCGCGTCTGGGCGTGCTGCTCTGCATCAACGGCACCGGAATTTTGAATGCCTGGATCAAGCGCCTGCTCGGAGACATCTCCTATAAGGAAATGGACGAGCTGGCCGTATCGGTTCCGGTCGGCAGCGACGGCGTAACGATTCTTCCCTTCGGCAACGGGGCCGAGCGCGTACTCGGCAATCGCAACGTCGGCGCGCAGGTCGGAGGGATCGACTTCAACCGTCATTCCCGGGCGCAGATTTGCCGCGCGGTGCAGGAAGGCATCGTCTTCTCCTTCATGTACGGCATGGAAGTGATGGCCGAAACCGGCATCGAGCTGAAAACCATTCGCGCCGGATTCGCCAACATGTTCATGAGCGATGTGTTCTGCCAGACCCTTGCCGGTGTCAGCGGTGCGACCATCGAACTGTACGAAACCGACGGTTCCCTCGGCGCGGCGCGCGGCGCGGGCATCGGCGCGGGACTTTATGGATCGTTCGAGGAAGCGTTTTCGAAACTGGAAAAACGCAAGGTTATCGAGCCGGGCGAAGGGGCGTATGCGGAAGCCTACGCGAAGTGGAAGAAGCATTTGGAACAGGTACTTCAACAAAAGGGGTAGGTCATGTCGGAGACAACGCATAAGACGGGTTTTGTGATTCTCATCACGCTGGTGGCAACCATCGGCGGCTTTCTGTTCGGGTTCGACTCGGGCGTGATCAACGGCACGGTGGACGGACTGAAGACCGCGTTTCAGTCGGATAGCGTGGTGACCGGGTTTGCCGTGGCATCCATGCTGCTCGGTTGTGCGGCCGGTGCTTTCGCGGCGGGCCGTCTGGCCGACCGTTTTGGCCGGCGCAATGTCCTGCTTGTTTCGGCGGTCTTTTTCACGATCAGCGCCTGGGGATCGGGCGTTGCGGGGAATCCGGCTGAATTCATGGTTTACCGGGTGCTCGGCGGTCTGGCCGTGGGGGCTGCTTCGGTGCTCGCGCCGGCCTACATCAGCGAAGTCGCGCCGGCGAAGTATCGCGGAACGCTTTCATCGATCCAGCAGGTGGCGATCATCAGCGGACTCTTTTTCGCCTTTCTCAGCAATTATGCCATCGCGCACAAGGCCGGTAGTTCGCTCGATATGTTTGCCTGGAACTTCGAAGCCTGGCGCTGGATGTTCTGGGTTGAGCTGATTCCGGCCGTAACCTTTTTCTTTGCGCTGCTGCTGATTCCTGAAAGCCCGCGCTATCTCGTAGCTTCCGGCAAAAAGGAGCAGGCCGTCAAGGTGCTCGGAAAGCTCATGGGAGCCGGGGCGCAGCAAAAATATGACGAAATCGAGTCCTCGCTGGTCTCGGATCATCATCCGCGTTTTCGCGATATTCTCGGCAAGTTCGGCTTCCGGCCGATTGTCTGGATCGGAATCATTCTTGCCGCCTTCCAGCAGTTTGTTGGCATCAACGTTATTTTCTATTATGGATCCGTGCTTTGGCAGGCCGCCGGATTCGGGGAGTCCGATGCCCTTTTGATCAATGTCATCAGTGGTGCGGTCAGCATCGGCGCTTGTATAGCGGCGATTATCGCGATTGACCGCATGGGCCGCAAGCCGATGCTGCTGATCGGTTCTGTCGGCATGGTCATTACGCTGGGCGTGATGGCGGTCATCTTCAGCCGGGCCGGCATGGATGAGAATGGAAACCTTCTCCTTCAGGGAAGTTCCGGCTTGATCGCGCTGATTGCAGCCAATCTCTACGTCATCTTTTTCAACTTTTCCTGGGGTCCGGTCGTCTGGGTATTGCTCGGGGAGATGTTCCCCAACCAGTTCCGGGGTTCGGCGCTTGGCGTCAGCGGCATTTCCATGTGGGTGGCCAATTTTGCCATCACCATGACCTTCCCGATGCTACTGACCGGAATCGGCTTGGGCGGCGCGTACTCGATTTATGCGGTCTGCGCGCTGATCTCGTTCGTCTTTGTGCTGAAATATGTCAAGGAAACCAAGGGCATCGAACTCGAAGACATGCAGGGCTAAGCTGAAATTTGAAACTGTAAACTTGAAACACAGAAACCTGAAAAGGAGATAGAAATGAGCATTGTAACTGGAAACACCGAATATTTTAAGGGCATCGGCAAGATCGCCTACGAAGGTCGCGACAGCGACAATCCGCTGGCCTTCAAGTGGTACGACGAAAACGCCGTGGTCGGCGGCAAGACGATGAAGGAAACCCTACGTTTCGCCATCGCCTACTGGCACTCCTTCTGCGGCGGCGGGGCCGACCCGTTTGGCGCGGCTACGCGCCCGATGCCGTGGAACGAAGGTGCCGACGCCGAAACCCGCGCGAAGAACAAAATGGACGCCGCGTTTGAATTCATCACCAAGATCGGCGCTCCGTTCTACTGCTTCCACGACACGGATATCGCCGAAGAGGGCGCGAGCTTCGCCGAATTTTCCAAAAACCTGGAGGTGATCACAGATTATGCCAAGGACAAAATGGATGCGTCCGGCGTCAAGCTGCTGTGGGGCACGGCCAACCTCTTCTCCAACCCGCGCTACATGAACGGCGCCGGCACCAATCCCGACTTCGGCACCGTCGCCTATGCCGGTGCGCAGTTGAAGAACGCCATCGACGCCACGATCAAGCTCGGCGGTGAAAACTACGTTTTCTGGGGAGGACGCGAAGGCTACATGAGCCTGCTCAACACCAACATGAAACAGGAGCTCGACAACTTCGGCAACTTCCTGCGCATGGCCCGCGACTATGCCCGCGCACAGGGTTTCAAGGGCAACTTCTTCATTGAGCCCAAGCCGGCCGAACCCAGCAAGCACCAGTACGACGTCGACGCCCACACCGTGGTCGGCTTCCTCAACGCCCAAGGCCTGGCGGACGACTTCAAGCTCAACATTGAAGTCAACCATGCCACGCTCGCGCAGCACACCTTCCAGCACGAACTGCAGGTGGCCGCCGACAACGGCATGCTCGGAAGCATCGACGCCAACCGCGGCGACTACCAGAACGGCTGGGACACCGACGAGTTCCCGGTCAACATCCGCGAAACCGTCGAAGCGATGCTCGTCATCCTCGAAGCCGGCGGCCTGCAGGGCGGCGGCACGAACTTCGACGCGAAGATCCGCCGCAACTCAACCGATCTCGAAGATCTCTTCATCGCTCACATTTCCGGCATGGACACCTTTGCCCGTGCACTGGTTGTGGCTGATGCGGTTCTCACGAAATCGCCGTACAAGAAGATGCGTGCTGAGCGCTATGCCACCTTCGGTGAAGGAAAAGGCGCCGACTTCGCGGCCGGCAAGCTGACCCTCGAAGAGCTCGCGTCCATCGGAGCCGCAGCCGGAGAGCCCAAACAGATCAGTGGCAAACAGGAACTCTACGAGTCCATCATCAACCAGTACATCTAACCGAATTCAAAATCGGGATTACGAGCGGGGCAGGCCATAAGCCTGCCCCGTTCTTATGCAGATGGGGGCCTTTGCTGATGCTCGTTCGTTCCCTTGAAATGCTCGGGTTCAGGTTTCCGGAGATTGGCAAGGGCGTTTAATAGGTCCTGGGCGGAAATCTCCATGAGCGCTTCATCCTCAAAAAAATCCTCTGCCTGGGTGCGGGACTCGAAAAGCAGGTCAACTTCCTGCTTCAGCCCGGCATCATCCGCACAGGCGTTTTTAATAAAGGCTTTTTGCTCATCCTCGGTTTCACATTCAAGGGCTTCGAAGAAGATTTCTCCCGCCCGTGCTGTGGCACGCATATTCTGGGCAACATCTTTCATGTGCTGACTCTCTACGACTCATGGATATGGATGATTCCTTGAGTTGTATCCTTCGTTACAGGGTTCTTTCCGGTCAAAAAATGTTTCGGCGGATCCATTCCACTGGTCGCTGTGGGAACCGAAAAGTACGCCCCTTTATATATAAAAGCGATAAAACGGGGTAGTTTTCCCACAAAAAAATTCAGAAATTATCTGCGGCTTGTCTGCTGCTACTGAAATATTCACGAACGCGGCTTCAGAAAGAGGTCGGAAAGGAGATTTCCATCAAGCAATCCGATGCGAAAGCGCACGGGCCATCAGGGCTGGTGCATTTTCTTTACTGCACTATTCACTTTGCGGTGAAGGATAAATCGATTTAAGTACACGCATGCCTAATGCGGAACAAATGAAAATCGGATTGCTGACCGACCTCCATTACGACGGGAGCATGTCGGCCATGAACCGCTTATACGAAGCCGTGGCGGCCCTCTCTCATGGAGGCGTGGAGGCGTTGCTGATCATGGGTGATCTGGTAAACGGAACAAGCGACTTCAGCGCGACGCGCCTGTTGCGCGAAGTGGCGGCGTTGTGCGAGGTGTTCAAGGGGCCGGTCCGCTACATGCACGGCAATCATGATCTGGACCATCTTTCCAAGCCTGAATTTTACAATGCACTGGGCTGCGCCGGTGATCCCTCGCGTTTCCACTTTGAGTTCGGCGGTCATACCTTTATCTGCCTGGACGGCAACTTTTCACCGGATGGTACGGAATACAACTCGGGTAATTTTGAGTGGCGGCAAAGTTTTGTTCCGGAAGAGCAGATCGACTGGTTGCGAACCCGGTTGGCTGCATCCCTGCAACCGGTGATCGTGGTATCGCACCAGCGGATTGTTTGTTCCGGAGTCCATTCGGTTGCGAACGATGCCGCAGTGCGGGAAGTCATATCCCTTTCAGGCAAGGTAAAGGCGGTATTCCAGGGGCATCGGCATGAAGACGACCTGAAGCAGATTGACGGCACTTCGTATTATACGCTGGGAGCGCACGTCGATGGTGCCGGTCCCGCGGTGGTGACGCTGGACGCCCATGGTATTCGCCTGATCCGCGACTTCCGGCCGATGGAAGAGCCTGCGCCATGACGGATCTCCGATCTGCCGTGTGGCCGGTTCGGCCCGGGCATCATGCCGTTATTTTTGCGATCCAATCGCCGGGTTCCTGCAGACCAGGCGACATCAAAACACGGTTCTCCGGCATTCCACGTCTGCTGCACATCCATGGCGAAGTGTATTGTCTCTAGATTTGCTTTGCCTCAGTTGCGCCTTTGCTGGAAATTGCCTTCTGTATGAAACGTGTTTTCAAATTCATAACCACAACCTGTGTTCTTGTTGTGCTTGCGCTGGTGGCGGGAACCTTTTTCTACGGCACCAAGACCGTGCACGATCTACTGGCCGGAAACGAAAAGCTGAAGAAGGCCATCACCACCATCACGCACGAAGACCAGATTGGATTTGCCAAGGTGACGAAGCAGGAAATGCGTGACGGCAAGCTCTATACAACGGTTAAATTTGTGGAAACGGCGCGCGACGACATGCTTCACAAATTGCTGGAGCGCGAATACGAAATCGAAGGCGACATCGTTCATTTTGATGCGTTGGTGGTTACGTTCGAGGATCAGATGGTCATGGACGGCAAGGCGCGGTCGCTCTATCTCTGGCGGCGCGTCTACGGCGAAAACACCAGCCCGGCCGAAGGGTACGACATCGAATCGCCCGACACCATTCCCGTGCGCTATGCCGAGTTGCTGAATGAGTTGAAACTGCCCGAGCAAAAAATGTTCTGGGACGCCATCTGGGATCTTGCCAACAACCCGGAAGCGTTGCGCGACCACGGCATCAAGGCCATCTACGGCAACGCCGTCTACAAGCGCCTCCGCCCCGGCCTGATCTATGTCTTCAAGATTGGCAACGACGGTCACGTCTATCCCGAAACCGTGCTGGACATGTAGGCATAAAAAAACGCCGGATCATGCCGGCGTTTTCCTGAAGGGTACTTGGCGGTTGAGACTACCGCATCGACCCATGAACCGAGCAAGAGGGCGAGCTTCCGACGGGAGCGATGGTGTAGGTTCCTCCCTTGGGGCATTGAAGTGCCGAATAGCCTCCTTTGATATACTTACCTACATCGGCTTCGGTAACGGCATCCCCGTCCACCTTGGCATTTTCCATAGCCCATTGCTCCTTGGCCGCATCAAGGATGCGGCGGTTATTGATGCACATCTTGTCTTGCGAGTTGCTGCGCGCCTTGTGGAAGCTGGGGACGGCGATCGCGGATATCATGCCGATATAGGCGGTTGCCGCCATTTCAACCGGCTTGGCGCCGCCGCTGTCGCCATACCCCTTGGAATAAAGTCCGGTGGGGGTTTTAAGCATATAGCTGCCGCACTGGATGTTCTCAAAGCCTCCGAACATCAGGTTCATTATATCGGGACCCTGCTGGCCCATATCGGATCCCATGGACTGTTTCATGATGTCCATGTAGGCCTGCATGAAACGGGGGGAAAGGAACTCGATCCCGCTGGTTTTTTCGGGGGCATCCGCAAGCAGTTTCCTATACAGCGGGCTGGCGACGAGTCCGTTTTCGTTGGCTTTGCTGTCCAGTGCCGCAACGATGGCCGCCGGGCTGGATCCGATGAGCAGATAGTCTTCGGTCTGAACCAGCGTGGGGGCCACGGGGAAGGGGGCCGGTAGGGGGATCTGAATGGTGTTCAGGGTGTAGCCTCCTTGTTGCGACTGCTCGGTCGGAACGCCTGCTCCCTGGAGCTTGGCCAGAATCAAATCCGCCACCGTTGAATCCTTTGTCTTCAGGCCGATGATCAGATTCGGTTCGGGAATGGCGAGCATTTTTCCTTCAATAGGAATGTTGCACTGCTTACTTTCGGAGAGCTGCAGGGAAACCAGGATCTCCGGATCAAGCGATCCCAGCAGATCGTCCAGCTTGACTCCCAGCATCATTTCCACCATGGCAAGTTGCTGAGTGATCTGCATCTGCTGTTCTTCGGGGAAATAACCGCTCAAGGCTTCGTTGAGCACATTCCAGAGCTCATCCAGGCTGGCGGTGGAATTGACGGTATAAACCGCATCCGCCGGTGCAAAATCAATGCCCTGCAGGACAACCGGTTCAGAAGCAAGGATCCGCCAGATGGCTTTCTGTGCGTCGTCATCGGAAAATCCGATGCAGGAAATATTACGCTCGAGGCCGCTATCCAGTGTTTTGGTACTCGTCGCGAACGAGTCGACCGAAAGCAGTCCGCTCCAGATAATCCCGGATTTAACGTTGTTGAGGACGGCGTTGGCTTGGGCCAGCTCATCGGCATCCGGCTCCCCAAGCTGAACGATCTTCTGGAACGCTTCGTCGAGTGTGTTGAGCACGGATTTCTCGATGGTCGAGGTATCGGCGAACAAAATGAAATCGCCATCCAGATCCAGCTGGCTGACGGCGGGGTGCATCGGTTTTGGCTCTGTGGCCGGCGCCGCAGGGGACGGAGATTTTGAACATCCGGCAAGCAGGCCGGCGACGGTCAGGGCTAGGATTGTTTTCTTCATACAACTACGCTCCTTCTTTGCGTGGGTTAAAGTTTTATAAAAAAGGTCGGATGCGAATAAACAAAAGTCAGGGGGAACAATCCATTATAAAAGTCTAGGGATTTTTCACTCGCTGGTTTTTTGCCTTTGGAATCGTGCCCTTGAATAAATTCCGATATGCGTATTCGGATGTTGGAAATCATCCATAGCGACGAAGCATTCATTGCCGTGAACAAGCCGACGGGCTTGCTGACGGTTCCGGGCAGGGGGCCGGACAAACAGGACTGCCTCTACCTTCGTCTGCTCGAATCCTTTCCGGATACACTCATGGTGCATCGGCTCGATATGGATACCTCCGGGTTGGTGCTTTTCGCCCGCTCGCCGGAGGCGCAGCGCAACCTTTCCATGCAGTTCGAAAAACGCGAAATCGAAAAGATCTATGTCGCCATTGTCGAAGGGATTCTCGAGCAGGACGACGGAATGGTCGACTATCCCATGCGCAAGGATATGGAACAGCGGTTGCCGCCGAAGCATCTGGTTGATTGTGTGCGCGGAAAAAAAGCGGTCACCGAGTGGCAGGTGCTCGAACGCGGTGAGACTACAACGCGCTTAGCGCTCTTTCCGAAAACCGGCCGCTCGCATCAATTGCGCGTGCATATGGAAAGCATCGGCCATCCCATTGCCGGTGATCCCATCTATGGCCATGCCGCCGAGCGTCTGATGCTTCATGCCGAATCGCTCGCCTTCCACCATCCTGTCTCCGGTGAGCCGATCCAGCTTGAATGCCCCGCGCCGTTTTGAGTTATTGGTCCTTTTCAAAGATGGTGCTGAGTGAAACCGAAAAGCCCGGTTTGGGGTTCCAGCGAAACTGCTCTTCCCATGTTACAAAGGGTGCCGCCTCCAGAATGATCCATTTCCGCCAGACGCTCCGCCGGTATCCAACCGAAAGGGTGGTGGAGGTCCATCGGGGGTCGGGGTGCGTCAGGTATACAGAGGACCAGGCATAACGAAGGGCGGAGCTATTCTTCAGCGGTTGCGTGATGGAGGAAGTGGTGGTATGGCGGAAGCCAACGCTTTCATGTTTATCTTCGTCCCAGGCTGTTTTGAAGGACTGACGGAAGAGATTGCGTTTGCCGAGAAGATGATCAAAGCGGAGTTGCGTTTTGGATTTCAGGTTGTTCGTCGTGTACCAATAGATCCGTTGCGTTAGCTTGACCACCCAGCCTGATCCGAGAGAGGCGCGCGCCTTAAGCCGGGGGCCGGTATAGAAGGCAAAATCATTAAGACGAACGCCTCCGCTCAAACCTAAATCGATGTCGCGTCGCTGGAGGAGGAGATACAGGAGGCGGAAGGAAGGGTCATTGATCGATTCCCTGGTTGAATCCGCAATGTTCGGCTCTGTGCCTCCGGCATAGTCTTCGGAATAAAGCTCATCGTTGCCTTCGAAGCTTAACCTGAACCTTCTGCTCAGGTTTGGCAGCACGACCGTGGCTCGGACGTGCGTGCTGAATGCAGGATCGAGGTTCCGGTAGAATCGAACGTTTTGCTGGACGGTTGCGCGGGCATAGGCTTCTTCTTCGAGATATTCCGGGTCGTCGAAAAAGGAGTCAACCCAGCGGGCCAGCCATACGATGTGCGTACTCGTGGATCCCTGAACGGTATCGAATATAGTGTTCCTCTGGATTTCCGGTTCGGCAACGGACGTTTCTTCCCAGATGATTGCCGCCGCGGCCTGCGTCTGGTTTGTTCCGGCAGACGCGCCCAACACTTCACCGCTTATGACCATCAGACAGGATGCGATGCCGATCCGCAGGGATCCGAATCTGTTGTGTGATGGGTGTGTTACGTTTGGGTAAGACATCGTATGCTCCTCGGTGCACCTTAGGAAACATAGATTGATCGTGGTGATAGAACAAGTTTCAAGCGGGGCCACAAATGAACATTCCGGTAATCCACCCTGCTCGAATATTCTCCACCATTCTAGCGCTTCCCGGCCCAGAATCCGGATCCATCCCCTTGCGAATAGCGTTCCAGTACCCGTTCGGGAAAGTTACTGAAAACGCCGTCGACTTCCATCTCATGCATCCGGGTCAAGTCATCCGGCTCATTGACCGTATAGGCATAGACCCTGATGCCGCGGGCGTGCGCATTGTCCACCAGACTTGGATTTACGCATGCATGAAACAGGTTGAATGAAAATGCGCCGATCGATTCTGCAAAATCAAGATCTCCCGGCATGACGGTTTTGGTGATGACGCCGAGCCGAACATCGGGATCCAGCTGCCGCATGTTGAACAATTCCTGATGATTGAACGAGGAAACCAGAAGCGCGTTTTTGTCCCACCCGGCCTCAACGAGCTTCGCGATGGCGGCGGCCACGGGCTCGGCGGTGTCCGGTCCCTTCAGCTCAATGTTGAGCCCGGCTGAGCCGCCGATCAGCTCGCAGACCTCTTCCAGCGTCGGAATCGGTTCACCTGCTCCGGCATCAAGCGAGCGGAGGGTTTCGAACGACTTCTCCAGAATATATCCTGTTCCGTTGGTCGTTCGTTCAAGCCGGTCGTCGTGGAAAACCATCAGATGGCCATCGACCCAATAGACATCGATTTCGACGCACGGCGCGCCCAGTGCCAGAGCCTTGCGAACCGAGCGCAGCGTGTTCTCCGGCTCGTGTCCCATCGCCCCGCGATGAGCGATGCAGAGTAAAAAGGATTTTTCCATGCCGCAACGCTAGCAAATCCGCCGCCCCAATGGAAATTAAGCAGAATGATTTCTAGGCAACATAACGGGCTACACGATAGTTTTCCCCAATGCGCATTTGAACTGAATACCTAATCCCTAAAACTTAAAACTGCTCATGAACGATCTACTATACAAAGGCCATTTCAAGGGGCTCGACATTGCCTTCACTTATGCGGTTACCACCTCGGCCGTCAACCAGGCCGTTGTGCGGCACGACTGCGACCCCGCAGGTGCGCATATTCTCGGGCGCGCCTTGACCGGCGCGGTGCTGGCCGCTGCCGTATTGCCGGAAGGCCAACGGCTTAATGCCTGTTGGAAATACCGGGGAGGGCTGAAAACCGTTGTGGTTGATGCAGGGCAGGACGGATCCGTCCGGGCGCTGATCTCTCCGGCGCAATTGAGCCAATTCGAGGATGCGCACGAAGGGCTTTACGGCGAGATGGGCGACTTGCAGGTCATCGTTTCCAATGCCGGGGCGATCGCCAACTCGGGCACCACGCCGGTTGCGCTCCACGATGTCGTAAATGATCTGGCCTATCACTACTGCATTTCCGACCAGATCGAAACCGGCATGAGCGCCATGATCGGATTCAACCCCGACCCCGAACGTCCGGTTCATCTCTGCCAGGGCTGGATGATCCAGGCGTTGCCCAATACCGATCTCGAACGCTTTGACCGCATCCGGCAGGGGATGGATAAAGCGGGCTTCCGCGAACTGCTCGGACATGAAAGCGAGTCGGAAGGCTACTTTGAGCAGATTGCCATGGCGTTGATCGGTGATGAGCCCGGCTATGCCGGCATCCAGGTTGAAACCTGCCCGCCTCCGCAGTTCAAGTGCAGCTGCAGCAAGGAAAAGATGGGGGCCGTTTTGCGCAGTATTCCAATTCCCGATCGCATGACCATCGTAAAGCGCAACGAGCCGGTCGGTATCAGCTGTCAGTTCTGCAACGAGCGCTACGAAATGACGATCGAAGACTGCATCGCCGCATGGAATAAAAAACCGGAATAGGTTGAAGTTAGAAGTTTGACATTCAACCGCAAACCATGCAACTGCCACCTGTCATATTCGGAACGCTGATCAAGCGCTACAAACGGTTTCTGGCCGACGTGGAGCTGGAAGACGGAACGGTGATTACCGCTCATTGCCCGAACACCGGACGAATGACGACCTGCGCCGAACCGGGTTGGCGCGTGGCGTTATCCGATAGCCAGAATCCAAAACGTAAATACCGCTATACCTGGGAACTGGTGCACAACGGCAACGGCTGGATCTGCGTCAACACCGGCCGCGCCAACGAAATGGCGTTCGAGGCAGTATCTAGCGGCAAGATTCCCGAGCTGGCCGGCTATGCCGAAGTACTGCGCGAGCAAACCTTCGGCAACAGCCGCTTCGATCTCTTGCTCAGGAATGGCGGTGAGCTCTGTTATGTCGAGGTAAAGAATGTAACCCTGCTGGCCGAAGACGGATGCTACGCTTTTCCTGACGCGGTCACCGAACGTGGCCGCAAACATCTGCTGGAATTGGTGGATGTCGTAAAGGCCGGGCACCGCGCCGCCATGCTCTACGTCATTCCCCGCTCCGACGGCACCGCCTTCCGCGCCGCGCATGAAATCGATCCCGCATATGCCGGTGCCTTGACGGTTGCTGGTACCCAAGGAGTGGAAATTTATGCGTGGCGGGCCAATACCTCTCCGCAAACCATTCGTTTGACTGAGCCGGTTCCGTTCTGACGGCACGCTGTTTGAGGAGTGCGATTGGCTAGTGGGATACTCGCATGTGAGCAGAATAAGGAAATAAACAAGATCGTTGTCAAAACTCTACATATTTCCTGTGTCTGCAACCGGCACTGTTTTCGGCAGCAATCTTATTCCGTTTCCGGCGGAATTGAACCAACAAATATCCGCCCACCGCAACCAGGCACGCCGAACCGGGCTCGGGGACTGCCACAATGTCGGGGCCGGTAGTATAGCTTTCAAGAACCTGTGCGCTAGTCATTGCGCCATCGTAGGTTCGTATTTCATCAAATGAGCCATTGTAGTAGGGATCCTGAGCGAACTGCGATCGGCCAAGATAAAAGTTGGTATAGACCGCATCGGCGGGGTTTGCATTCGTTGCGGCCATGCTGCCAATCATCACTCCGTCTAGGTAGAGCTCTTCAATTTGAGTATCGGTGCTGTGGATGTAGGTGAGGACATGTTCTCCTCCAATGGGCATGCTGTTGGTTCCATAAACGAAATCTGTGGCGGTGGGATTCCCCCAGCTATTGATTGAGGTTTGTCCCAAAGGGTTGTTTAGTCCGTTTAGGGTAATAATGATGAAGCCATCGCCAACCGTTCCCCGTGTTTCATCGGGAATGCTATTACCCAGATCGATCAGCCGCTGCCATGGATTTCCACCATTGAACGTGAACCAGGTCTCCAACGTGAAGTTACTTGTACGCAGAATGTTTCCAGGAAGAGAAACGTATTGTCCGGTGGCTGACTCCGTACTGATTCCATCGTTCGCTAAAACGAGGTTTCCACCGCTTACCATCGCTCCGTTCACGAGTGTTCCATTAAAGCTTCCCGCCGAGTCTGAGGCGGTGCCGTCATTGAAGCTGTAGCGGTGGGTTAGGTTGATTTGACTGGCATGGGCCATCTGAAGCAACAATCCAGATGCTAATGCGATAATTGACATGGATCTCATATAGGGAGCTCGGGGAATAGTAATAAGGTATTTCATTTAAGAAATATCATTAGAATGTCTCGCAATGTCAACTTGGATGTTTCTTGCAACGCACTGTATTAATGGTACTTGGAGCAGGTAGAGTAGATGTTTTGCCTTTTGGGCAGGAGACCATCAATCAACAGAAAGCAGAGTATGCAAGATCAATACCTCTAATCGTGTTGTAAAGCATGGAACATGCAGAGTTACGCCTCCGCGGAAAAATTTGCATGAAAGTCATCAGCCATTCGAAAATTTACGCAAAATAGGATCAATTTAGCCGTTATTCATTCTCCGTTTTTTGGTATACGCAAGCCACTGGCAACCTATTCCGGAGGAGATGATTATGCGCACGTGGCAAAGAAACGGACTATTCATCCTTTTAGGCATGCTCATTCTTGCCGGACTGGTCCGAATGCAGCGTACCCCTTCCCGCGGGACACCCGAAGCGCATCCCGAAGTTCCGGCTCAGCCTGGTGTACGGAAAACCGCCGGCCTGCGGGAATGGATGGCTGGGAACGGCGCCGATTTGTCGCAGGGGATTGAACTGGCAAAACAGCGCGGCGTCCGGATGCGCGACCTGATCCAGACCCATCCCGAACAGGCCATTCTGGAATCGCTGACCCTTTCCGAGTGGCAAAGCCTGCCGCCCGAGATTCGTCAACATGTTGAGCGGCCTTTCAGTGCCGTAGCCAATGTGGAGGTACTGATCGCCTGTGGACCGGACGACAGCGAGACCTTCATCCAGACCGAGCTGCCGACCGGTGCAAAACTTGAAACCCATGTATACGGGCGACGTAGCGGCCTTGCTTCCAAGCACGGCATGCCGGTGCAGGGGATCGAAATCGATGGCGTTGGTGCATTGCGCCCGAATGTTTTCCAATTGCTGGGGGCTGCCGACCTTGAGGCGGCACGATCGATGTATCCTGTCGCCATGGCTGACCCGGGAGGTGAATCCGTTGCGGCACTGGCCGGCGGGAAACTCTTCTATTTCAAAAACCGCGCCGCATTCGACGAAGCGAATGAGCGGATCGCGGCACTGGAAGAACTGCCCGGGCCCGATAGCGGGGCGCAGGCGCTTTTCGAACCGCTTGAAGCATATGTCATCAATGGGGAAATTGATTTTGCCGCGCTCGAGACCGCCGCGAATGCGGCTGCGGCGGCCTGGGCCGGCACCGCCCGCGACATGTATGTGATCATGGTCGACTTTCCCGACAACACAGGGCAGCCCGCCGATCCGACGGCTTTTTCCAACTCGCTCAACTCTACGGTTGCGCAGCAGATTTCCGAAATGTCGTATGAACAGACGTATATCGTTGGAACGGTCACCCCGACCACCTATCGCCTCCCGCATCCGATGAGCACCTACACGAATGATGTGGACTTGCTGCATGCCGATGCCGTTGCGGCGTTGGGTGGCACCGACCTTTCATCCTATGAAACCGTGTGTGTGCTCTTTCCGTCCGTGGGGGGCTTTTCGTGGGCCGGTCTGGCCAGTGTCGGAGGGAGCAAATTATGGCTTAATGGCTATACGACTCCAGACGTAGTGGTTCACGAGTTGGGGCACAACTATGGCGCCAGGCACGCGTCTTCGTGGGCCGTGACGGGGAACAGTCCGGTCGATCCGTCCGGCACCGCGACCGAGTATGGCGACTTCACGGATATCATGGGTTCGGGCGATGTGCCGGAAGGGCATTTCAATTGCTGGCACAAGCGCCACATCGGGTGGCTCGACTCCTCCGAATGGCAGACGGTTTCCACCTCCGGAACCTATCGGGTCTATCGCTTCGATGATTACCAGACTATGGGAGTCCTCAAGGGGCTCGAAATCGACAAGGGCGGAAGCGATCAGTATTGGGTCGGCCTGCGGCAGGAATATCCGGGTTATGAAACCTATGGCCGCGGAGCCTACCTACTCTGGAAAAAATCGGGTGACAACCGGTCCTATCTGCTCGACCTCTCCCCGCAATCCGCTGACGGAAAATATGACGGTGGATTGGTGCTGGGCCAGACCTATTCCGATACATCCGCCGATGTGCACATCACTCCGGTGGCGCGCGGCGGGCAGAGCTCGAATGCCTGGATGGACATCACCGTCAATCTGGGGGCGTTTCCCGGCAACAATCCGCCGACGGCTTCGATCAGCGGGCCGCCCAGTCTCGGCGTTCAGGAGAGTGCGCTGTTCAGCGTAACCGCCTCGGATCTTGATGGCGACGAGCTGGCCTACCATTGGGATATCGGCGATGGCCTGGTGAAACCCAACGCGGCCACGATTCCCGTGGCTTGGCTTTCCGGCAGCACCGCAACCGTGAGATGCGTGGTGTCCGACATGAAAGGCGGAACCAACAAGGTTTCCCAATCCGTAATCCTGTCCAGCCCGCTTGAGAACTGGACGCAACGCACCTCGGGCATTTCGATAAATCTAATGGATATAGCTTTGGGCGGGAGCCGTCTTGTCGCGGTGACCGACGAAGAAACTACGCTCTATTCGGATGATGGAACCAATTGGACGTCGCTCATCAGTTATAATGTCCCATCTCAGAATATTTTTCTCCGTGCAGTCACCCATGACGGGGCCAAATTTATTGCCGTGGGCATGGACTATGATTTTGGCGTGGGGGGATGGGAGCAGACCATCTATACCTCACCGGACGGAACCTCTTGGACGGAACGCTACGATTCCAATTCCGGCAGTGTCTCCAATATCCGCCTTAACGATGTTGCCTATGGCGGGGGCTACTATGTGGCTGTCGGCGACAACGGCACGATTGTCCGCTCGACCGATGGGATCAGCTGGAGCACGGTCTCGTCCGGCACCAGCACCGACTTGCAGGGCGTCAGTTATGGCGACGGCGTGTTTGTCGTGGTGGGCGACGAGGGCGGCACGACACCGGAGGTCGTGCTAACGTCCTCCAACGGGTCGTCTTGGACGGATCATTCCAGCGGGGTGGACATTACGGATAATATGTGGCTGTTCCATATCCAGTACTGCAATGATCGTTTTCTGGCAGGTGGGTGGCGCTCCAGTATCCAGTATTCTACCGACCAGGGTGCAACCTTTACCAACAACCTAAGCGATACCTACGACATCCCGGCGTTCGCCTACGGAAACGGAACCTATCTGGCGGCGGGCAACTACTACAGCTCGGCCACCGACATCAATCTGGTCTCGCTCGATGGCGTCAACTGGTCGGAGATTTCCACGCCCGGCCAGGATGATCGCAATGCGGCCGTCTATTATGACGGCACATTCATCACCGTGGGCGATGGCGGGGCCATCTGGCAATCGGATCCAGTCGGTGCCTCCAGCGGTGGTTATGCCACCTGGCAGTTGGAAAACGGCGATGCACTGGGTCTCAACCGCGATCCCTATGACGATGCCGATTTTGACGGATACTGGAATCTGTGGGAGTACGCCATGGGCTCCTTGGCAACGGATGCCGGATCGGTGCCGGCATCGGGGCTGGCCGGGATGATCGGCGGCTATTTTCAGGTGTCGTACGCACGCGATGGGGTCGCGCCCGATATCGACTATGCCGTTGAACGCACCACGAATCTGGTGTCCAACGACTGGAGCTCGGCGACAACAGTTGTGCTGGAAGACAGTACGACCAACCTCACAGCACGTTCGGCATTCCTGATATCAACGCAAACCAACGAATTCATGCGGTTGAATATCGGCCTGCAATAATTGCGTGGCATGTTCCTTCGAAAAGCGGCGTCGCCCGTAGGGTGCCGCCGCTTTTGTATGTTTCCCCCTGTGCTCCAAATCTACTTGAACAGCAGGTTTGCAATCAGACCGGCAATGGGCGGGAAGATCAGGGTGCTGGCCACCCGTGCCAGCGTCAACCGCCAGCCCAGAATGCCCACTTCCATCGGTAACCGCGCCACCGCCCAGAGCGACCACCCGGTCAGGAACGCCACCATCGTACCGATACCGGCGCCGGAGCGAACGAGACCGGTTGCGATGGGGAGGCTGACATAGGGGCCGCCGGGGGTGAGTCCGCCAGCGATCGAACCGAGAAGAATTCCCCGGAATCCGGATTTCTCGCCGATCCATTGGGATACCGTCTGGGCGGGAATGAGCGTTTGTACCATTCCGGCAATTATGAAGGCGAAAAGCAGCAGAGGCAGAATGGTCCAGGTCATGTGAAAGGCGATTTTCAGTCCGGCGACGTCTTCGCCGCCGCCCTTTTGATGTCCGAGGAAAAGAAGAACGAGTGCAAGGATTGCCATTACGAGAGTTGGAGCCAGCATGGGATGTTTCCTTTTCTTTTGAATCATGAGCTTATCCATCGATGGGCCGGAGCCGGGGATTGGGGTTGAACATCCGGCCGGCCTTCGCGCAGGGCTTGCCGTTCACGAGCACGATGTCGGCGGTGAAATCATAGGATCCTTGCATCAGGAAGCTACCCACGCCGTAGGCATCGACCGGGCATTGCAAAGCTTCGAACCGCCGGATGCGCCCGGGAGTGAAGCCGCCGGAGGCCACGATCTTGACGTGGCGGAACCCGCTTTCATCAAGTTGCTGGCGGGTTTGTTTCACCAAGTCGGCGGTTACGCCGGGGCCGGATGCCGATTTGTCCGTGATTTCCCCCGAGGTATCGAGTCGTACGCCCCAAAGCCGGTTGCCCAGCGCCTTGCAGCATTGGAGCGTTGTGCCGATGCTGTCGTTGTCGAAATCAACCAGTGCCACCAGGTTGACGTCGGGGAAACGTTCGCCGAACAGCGAAACCGCTCTCACCGTATCGCCGCTCACCGCCGCGATCAAGGCATGGGGTATCGTGCCGAGGGCCTCGGTCTGCATCCAAGCCGCCTGCGCCGGCGTCGAAACGCCGAACGCGCCGCCGATGAAGGCGGCGTAGCCGTCGCCTTCCTGAACGGTCCAGTGGTCGAAGCGCGCGGGGAAAAACAGTACGGGCTTGCCGGCGGCGGCATCGACCGTCGTTTTCGTGTTCGTTGCGATTTTTGTCCGGCGGGAAAGAATGCCCAGATAGACCGTTTCGAGATGGGCGAACAACGCGGCGTCGCCTGAAATGTGCATCACGCTCTCCCAGGGCGAAATCGCATCGCCATCTTTCAGCGACTGGATGTCGAGCTGGCCGAAGCCGTCCACCCACAAGTCGTCCAGGTCGCGGGCGATGTCGGCACGATCATCCGTTTGCAGGTATTGTGTGAAAAGCTCCGCGGCGCGTTGCGGGTCGGCATAGTGGCCACTCGCCGCGCGCAGGACGGTCAGCACCTCCTCGATGCCGCACAGTAGCGCGTTCTTTTTCTGGAAAACCTGCATGGTGGCGTTTGGATGGAGCGCATGCCGTTCAAGGGTGAGTTTTTCCCGCCAGAAATAGATGTCGGAATAGTAGCCGCAACGAAGTTCGTGGAGCGGCAGTCGGCATGATTGCACTGTAAACCGCGGTTTCATGGCCATCCCTTCTTCAACGCGGAGTCTATCACGGCCGGTGTCCTAATCAAGGATCCGTTTATTCGGTTGCCATGCGCAGAAAAGGCCCTACACTTTGGGATGTAGCCCGAAAGGGATCAAAACAACAGGAGGTCGATATGAAAGCAAAAGTCGATCCGGATATCTGTACCGGTTGCGGTCTCTGTCCCGATATCTGCCCGCAGGTCTTCGAGATGGACGGCAGCACGGCCAAGGCAAACGACCCGGTACCTTCCGATGCGGAAGGCGCATGCCGGGAAGCCGCCGAAAGCTGCCCCGTTGAAGCCATTGTTCTCGAGGAATAAACCGATAGGAAACTTGAAATGAAAACCGCGCTGCTGGTCGTGGATGTGCAGAAGGACTTTTGTCCGGGCGGCGCCTTGGGCGTGGACGAAGGGGACAAGGTTGTTGAGCCAATCAATCAGCTGGTCCGCCATTTCGAACGCCTGGGGTGGCCCATGTTCTTTACCCGCGACTGGCATCCGGAGCACCATAGTTCATTCTTGGCCAACGGTGGCCCGTGGCCGCCGCACTGCATCGCCGGCACGCCCGGCGCGGAGTTCCATGCCGACCTGCATGTGTCCGCCGGCGCAACGATCATCTCGAAGGCGGACGAACCGGACAAGGAGGCCTATTCGGGCTTCGAGGGAACCCCCCTTACCGAAATGCTCAAGAAGCAATCCGTCGACGCCGTGGTTATCGCCGGCCTCACGACCGACTATTGCGTAAAGAACACGGCGCTCGACGCCCATCGCCTCGGATTCGCCGTCACGGTCGCGACCGATGCCGTCCGCGCAGTCAACGTGAAGCCCGATGATGGTCGTTGCGCCATCAAGCACATGCAGATCCGGGGCGTGCAATTTGCCGAAACCGCCGAACTGATCGAACTATTCAGGTCTCAATAAGGGATCGCTATTGAGATGGGCGGTCCGGTTGACAGCGCTGTTGGCGGGTTTAAAATCCTTCGTAGAAAGAAGGGAGCAAATATGCCATTCAATCAAACGAAAGACGTATTGAACCAAGCGCGGAAGTTTCACCAGAAGCTGAGTGAGTTCTATGAGGGACTCAAGGATTCCTCAAGCAAGGAACGGACCCGCGCCCTGCTGGGCTACATGAGCCGTCACGAGGATTATCTGGACGAATGCCTGGCGGCATTTCAGAAGGATGTCTCTAAGAACGTGCTGGATTCCTACTACCAGTATGGCTCCGATGCCACACGGCTGAAGGAAATCACCGAATTCAAAATCAAGCCGGATATGGATGTCGACGACGTGATAACGGCGGCGATGCATTTTGATGCCTGCCTGATCAAGTTCTACAGCGAAATGGTCACCCGCGCACCTTCATCGGCGGTCAAGGAAGTATTTGAAAACCTGCTCGTCATGGAAGAGCACGAACAGCTCGAACTTAGCAAGACCATGCTCGAGCTTGGGTAGATGCTGCATCAGTGTTAGATTCAGTATGAGAGTTGTTTGTAGAATTGTTCCACAAGTGGAACATCCTGTCGTGCCAGCGCATGGTTTACGGATGCTTTCTGATTATGGCATTCCTGTTTCGTGAAAGTGATTAAACGATGCCAGTTAGCCGTTGCTGTCTTGCATAAAAACTCAACGTGATTGATATTCCCTGAATCTACTACGCCCGCCCTTGTTCATCGCTGAAGCGGGCAAGCAATGAGAGCGCCCGTCGGATGATCCGGCGTTTCATTTCCCCGGAATGCGACATCGCGAAATTATCCGGAAACAGATTTAGCAGGTAGAGAACAGGATCAACAACTATCTACAAAAGATGGCCAGAATTGCAGCCGCTGAGGATCGGGGAGAGCAAGAGTTGGCGGCATGAGAAATAAAACCCGGACAGTTTAATTTGTAATCTACCATGAATTCCAATAAGACTTCGAGCTAAACGAAAAAAATAATGTACGAAACCGTGGCCTTTGTTCGGGCAGGCAACGAGTTTTCACAATAGAAATCTTTCTTAAATGGGTGCATAGGTCAGCGCGAATGATGCTGTGCTTAATGGGATTTAAGTAACAAAGGGGTGGACAGTATGTTGGGCGATAAATTTCGGATATTCTACGCACTGATGGGATCAATGTTGTGTTGTGTTTTTTTGGCCCAAGGGGCTCCTGTTAACGCTGAACAACGGGAAATGCAACCGTCGGCGCTGCAAACGGGACCTTGGGTATCGGATGGTTCGGAAATCACCGGAACGAATAATGGATGGGAATCGGTTTTTGCCGGCCTTACGGACTATTGCTGGTTTACCGGGCCCAATGACTATGCTTCGCTCCTGCTTACCGAAGTGTTTGTGCCGGATGCTTCGTCGGAATTGACGTTCTCGCAATTCGCCATTCTGGCCGGTTCCAGATTCCAAGTCCACATTTCCACGAACGGCGGGAATAGTTTCACTACGCTGTATACGACTCCTCAGTATATTTACGAAGATGGCTGGACCCTGAAGACAATTTCATTGTCGGATTACGCCGGACAGCAAATCCGGTTGCGCTTTGTTCTGACGCAGTCTAACAGCTATTATCTTCGTGATTGGGCTGGGATTCGCATTGATGATTTGGAAATCACTGCCGACTACTCCCCGACCGGTATTGTTGATGATGGCGACGGCATGCCGGACGCATGGGAAGAACTGTATGGCCTCGACACAAACATCAATGATGCTGATCTTGATCCGGATAATGACGGTTTCAGTAACTATGAGGAATACGTCTGTGGAACCGTGCCGACCAATGCTGCCAGTTATTGGCAATTGGGTCTCGGCGCGGGTTCGCTTCCTGATTTCTATGCGATAACGTCGCGGCTCTATACGATCGAGTATTGTACCAATCTGGCGGATGACGTTTGGGTTCCACTTGCTTCAGATATTCCGGGATCGAACGGGACGATTTCCGTTGGCAATTATGACGCCGCCACTAATGCAGGAAGATTCTACCGGGTGCAGGTCCGGGAGCAATAGTGATTTCAGGGCCTTGACCCGGGATTGATGCCCGCAACTTAAAACATACTCCAGGTTATTTCTTCATCAGGGATCAGTAAATATTAAGTCTATATTAGATTCGTAATGAGAGTGACTTGGGAAATTGTTCCACAAGTGGAACGTCCTGTTGTCCCATCGCATGGTTTGACGGATGCTTTCTGATTATGGCATTCCTGCTTCATGAAAATGGTTAAGCGAGTGCTGGTAACCGTTGCGGTCTTGGCAATAGTTGGGTTTGCAGGGCTCAACGTGCTTGCGTACAATCAGGCGCGGGCTATGACGAGGTTCGCGTCGGCCGGATTGCGCACGGAGACCCCCGAGGATCTGTCCTTCTGGGCGAAAATTAAAGTCATGATCGGGGGAGTAAACACGCCGCGTCCATCCAGTCGTTTGTTGCCCACGGATCTTGCGTCTAATTGCGAGGTGCTGTCCATTGGCGTATCGGAAGACGTTACTCTTGAGGCTTGGTATTGCAACCGAGGCGAGACCGCTCCTCTGGTGATGCTGTTTCATGGGTATGCTGCTGAAAAGACCGCCATGCTGAAAGAGGCACAGGCCTTTCTCGATTTGGGAGCTTCCGTGCTGCTGGTCGATTTCAGGGGATCCGGGGGATCGTCGGAAGCCTACACGACGGTTGGGGTCGACGAGGCCGAGGATGTGGCGGCGGTTTTTGGTTTTGCCGAGCGTTCCATTCCTCATGGTAGAGGTGTTCTGTTTGGCCAGAGCATGGGGGCTGTGGCGATTCTTCGGGCTGTGGACAAATACGGTATTCAGCCCGATGCCGTGATTGTCGAGGCTGTTTTCGATACCATGCTGCACACGGTATGCAACCGGTTCCACACGATGCATGTTCCTTCGTTCCCGAGTGCCGAGCTGCTTCTTTTCTGGGGAGGGCAGCAATGCGGATTCAACGGATTTCGCCATAACCCGGTGGATTACGCGGCATCGGTTAATTGCCCGGCGCTGTTCATGCATGGAGCGGAAGATTCTCGCGCGCAACTCGCCGAAGGGCGTCGTGCCTACGATGCTGTTCCCGGACCGAAGAAGTTCGAAATCTTTGCTCACGCCGGTCATGGGTCGTATGTTTCGTCCAATCCAGACCAGTGGCGAGCTGCCGTGAACCCTTTTTTGTAAATCCCCGTCTGGGCTATAGCGCTTCCCAATCCGCGAGCGATGCGCTATTTTTTGCGCATGATCTATCAATTTGAAGAGCGGATTCCCTCCTTGCCGGAGGAATACTATGTGGCCGATTCCGCCGAGGTGATCGGCGATGTGCGGCTGGGCAACCAGTCCAGCATTTGGTTCGGCAGCGTATTGCGCGGCGACATCGAACCGGTCATCGTCGGCGAGCGCAGCAATATCCAGGATAACTCCGTGGCCCACACCAGCCGCAACCATCCCACGATTCTAGGCGACGACGTGACCGTCGGACACAAGGTCATGCTGCACGCTTGTAAGATTGGGAACACCTGCCTGATCGGTATGGGCGCGATCCTGCTCGACGGGTGCGAGATTGGCGACAACTGCATCATCGGCGCCGGCGCGCTGGTGGCCCAGGGCCGCAAGATACCCGCCGGCTCGCTCGCCGTCGGAACTCCCGCCCGGGTCATTCGCTCCCTCTCGGAAGAAGACTTTGCCAACATCCGAAGTTTTGCCGAACGCTACGTCGCTCTCCAGGCCCGCTATCGTAGCGGGGCGTTGAAGCCGCTTTAATCAGGCTGCTTTTTTTTGTCTGTAAAAGGATCAAGCGGTGACACAACGGTAATATCTTTTCCCTAGGTTCATGATCGAACAAGCGGGAATGGGCCTGCTTGTGATGAGTGGAACCTCAACGGGAGAAGATCATGTACATCAACACAAACATTACCAGTCCTGCCATCGCCGGGTTTGGCCCGGCCGCGTGGTACCGCGATGGACAGCCGATCAAAGTTCATCGGACCATTCGCCGCCGCCAGCGCAACACGGCCTTGGAAGACAAGCCGACCAGTGATGCCGCACAACCCGATCAGCGCGCGGGCACGAACTCCTGAAATGCTGTACCCGCGGAGCAGAGGATTGTAGTCCGCGTAAATCCGTAGTATTTTGTCGGGAATTGGATATGACCGTATCAAAACGGTAACATATGCCATCCAGTATGTGGGGCGTCGTTAATAGTATGAACCGGACATTAACCAAATGGGGAGGTTGCCATGAAAACCAATGCACTCATGAGTATATCGCTTTGTGCGATGATGCTTGTTTCGGGTCGGACACTTGCTGCGCCGGCGGATACGCAGAATATTCTTAAAGCGCTCGATGAAAACCAGGCTCGGATGGTGCAGGCATTCGTCGACCGTGATGCCGAAGCCTTTGCGACCTGTTGGACGCCTGATATCGTTTGCGCGGTCGAGGAGCTCCCGTTGATCCGGGGCAGGGAACAGATAAGTTCCGTCTTTCTGGATGCCGCCGGCGGGGCCAGCATGCACGGATTGGAGAAACTGAACCGACAGCTGTGGAAGTGCGGCGACTATGTTTATGAAACCGGCGTTTATGTCCATCGGTTTGCCCTGACCGGCCGGGAGCAGGTGCAGTCCAACGCCAAAAATTTTGTGACGGTTTGGATGAAGCAGACTGACGGCTCCTGGTTGCGTGCAGCTGAGGCATGGAACAATCGTCCGATCCCCTCTGCCGACCAGTTGGCGAACTGGCGGGCGCAGTCGCTTCAGGATATTCCATTTACAATCGTGGATGCTCCGTCGGACGATGGGGCCGACGATGTCGAAGAAACGCTGGAGCAGCTTGCCGAACTCGAGCAGACCTTTCACCGGATCTTTCTGACCGAGAATGTCGGACCGGCTGTCGATACCTATACCGACGATGTCCGATATTTAAGCGGCGAATCGGGCTGGTTTGTCGGTAGGCAACAAGTCCGTGACTGGGTTATGGCGGGTCGAAAGCAGATGACGCTGGTCGGCATTGAGTGCGACGTCGTGACCACCGGCGGTAATGGGAAGATGGCCTATGTCGTAAATGGTTTTCACTGGCAGTTCAAAGCGGCCGAAACGGGAGACCAGGTACATGACTTCTTCGGCAAGGGCCTGCATGTCTGGCAGCGCCAGCCCGATGGAACATGGAAGATCCTGATCGATATCAACAATATGAATCCTCCTCCGGGGACCGGGCAATAAAATGTCGGCAATAGGATGTGTTCGTATCAAAACGGTAACACGCTTGAGCTAGCGTCATCATCGAACAGACGGGAATGGGCCCGCCTGCGGTGAGCAAAAACCTGAACGGGGAAAAACCATGAAAAAGATCTTTCAGAAACAAATCATCGTGCTGGCAGCGATCGTTCTGCTGACCGGCATCCGTACCTATGCGGCCGCATCGAGCGAGCTGTTTCAGCAGGCTTTGTATGCCGAGGAAATCGAGGGCGATCTGCCGTCGGCGATCAATCGTTACGACCAGATCATTGCCGATCCGCTGTCGCCGCAGGACCATGTGGTTCAGGCGCTCTATCGCAAGGGCATGTGCCATGTTCATCTTGGTGAGGACCAAAAGGCTGCCGCGGCGCTTAATCAGCTGGTCAGTCGTTTTCCCGACCGGACCGCGCTGGTGCAGAAGGCGCAGGAGATGCTCGACAAGCTACAGTATTTTGACCCGGCATCCCTCATGCCGGCCGATACGATGGTGTATCTCGAATTGGGCAGTCCCGGCCGCCAGATCGAAACTGCATTGGAGATGCTTGATGTTTCGCCAACATCGAACCCGCTGGAGCAGATGATGCGCTCGACCGGGGCTGCGATGCCCGCAGGGCCCGCAGTGGCACTCTCCCGCTTTTTCAATCCCAGCATGCTGGCTGAGATGAAAAAAGTACGCAGTCTGGCGGTCGGCTGCCCTCAGTTTGATCCCCAGGGGGATTCGTCATTCACCTGCATTATGCATCCGGGGGAGAGCGATGCGCTGCGCGGCATGATCATTGCCGGACTGAGTGTGGCCGGGCAGCCGTCCGGGTCCATTGAAGGCATGACTGCGCTACAGATACCGGACGGTCCGTGCATGGCATATGATGACAAGGTGATCTTCATTGCCTATCCGAAGGAGCGGCTGGTGGCGTGCATCAATCAATACAAAGGCGTTGCCACGGAACCTTCGCTTGCCTTCGGCAACCGCACCTTCGGCAAGGTGGATAAAATGGCCCGGCAGCATAATGCTGCAACGATCTGGATCGATGTCGATACGCTCTACAACCATGTGCTGCAACAGCACCCTGACCTGCCGCCCAATTTTCAGATGATGGCCGGAATGCTGGGGCTGGCCGGCATAAATGATCTCCTGATAACGCATGCCATCGAGCCCGATGGTATCGGACTGAATGCCATGCTAAATCTGAAGGAGGGGGTGCCGAACATGGGGTACGAGCTGTTGAAGACACCGCCCCTGAAGGCTTCCGGGTTCGAAGGGGTACCGCCAGAGGCATTCTACCTCGTCGGCATCGCACATTCGACGAACAATCCGGCCCAGCTGCAGCAGCTTCAGCAGATGATTCAGATTGGACATAATGGGCCGTTGCCTTCGGAATTTATAAACAACATCGAGCAGTTGGCCCTGTTCGCCCTGCCCGGCGAAGCCGCAATCCCTGAAGGTATGCCGTTCAGGCCCGGCCTGGTTCTGACCTGTCGGGATACGGCCCCCGTGGCGCAACTGCTGCGGGAGCGTTCGGCTGAATCGCAAGGTATGCCCGTCCTGCAGATCGCGGAAACCAACCGCACGGTCGTGATCGCGCTTGAGCCCGAAATCATAAAGGCCTCGTTGGATGCATTGGGCGGTGGAGCATCGGTTCTGAAGGAAGGGATCCTTTCTGATACTTTAAACCAGCAGATTGGAACATCGCAAAAAGTGGTCCTGATCAATGCTGCGGGCCTGGTGCAGTTGGCGGGTATTCAGAGTGCTTTCCATTCAGGGGCGGATGCCGAAATGGCGGAAAACCTGAAAGATGCCTTTGCACAGCTGGGCAGACCGCTTGAGTCGACCACCCTGTCGATCTGGACCGATGAACAACCGGAAACGCTTATGGTACAGGCCCGGATGAACGGAATTCCTTCACTGACGGCATTGGTTGAGCCGCTCGGTAAACTTCAAGAGATTGTTTCCGCGCTTGAGCAGCAGCAGGCCGCAGCATCCGCACAGGAGTGGGGCGAGCGCCTGGAGGAACTCCTGAAGCAGCCGCCGGCACGCATTGTACAGACGGTTAAGGCTCCGGCTGTTGACGGTAAAATCGCCGCGCCCTGGGAAGGTGCCGTGAAGTATGACCTGACCAAAACCATCTATGATAACGGGGGGGGCGAACATGCCATAGCCGGAAACTACCGGATGCTGTGGGATGCAGAACGGCTGTATGTGCTGATCGAAGTCGTGGACAGCACGCCCGTGCATAATCCCGATCAGGCCTGGCAGTTCAACGATGGCATCGAACTGTACCTCGATGCGACGGATGCGAAGCCGGCCGGGTATGGCGACACGCAGTACCAGTTCGCACTCCTCTGGCGTAAGATCGCGGCGGAAGCCCTGTGCGTTCAGAGCCAGGGGCGTTCTATCCATGACATCAAAACGGCCATGAAAAACACTTCGAATGGCTACTGTTTTGAGGTGTCGTTTCCATGGAGCGAACTCGGCACCACGCCCGAAGTCGGGGCGCACATCGGTGTCGAAGTGCAGGTGAACGACAACCGCGGCCGGGGCGGTCGTGATGCCAAGATCAGCTGGCACGATCCCCACGACCAGGCCTGGCTGAACCCGCAGTATTTCGGCCGCGCCGAACTGGTTGCCGGGAAATAAAGAACCATGGATCCCGGATTCGGAAACAGAGGCCGCCGGATTTGGTGGTTGGCAGAGTTTGCTTCCCGCCAAAGACGTTGTTGCGAGGTTGATCCAACTTCGGCACTCGGATATTGATGAGGTTTCCGATGCACGGTAATTTGTCGGCAATAGGATCAAGCCGTATCACAACGGTAACATTGATCCTTTAGCTTCATCACCGAACAAACGGGAATCCACCCATTTGTGATGAACGGGAAAAGATTATGAGAAGACCAGCGAAAATAAAAATGTTGCATCTGTTTGCAGCTGTTACCTTGGCCTGTGGTTCGGGCGTTGCGGCAACGCCGGTGGAACTGTTGCAGCAGGGGCTCTATGCCGAAGAGATCGAAGGCGATTTGCCGTCGGCGATTGCCAGCTATGAAAAGGTTGCAACCGATCCCGCCGCAGAGGAAAAGTATGTTGCCTTGGCGCTGTATCACGAGGGCATGTGCTACATGCGGTTGAAGGACGATGCCAAGGCGGTCGTTGCGTTGACCAGACTGGTGACCAATTATTCCAGCCAGACCAATCTGGTGGAAAAGGCCAAGCCGGTTCTTGCCAACCTGCAGGATTTTGATCCGGCGATCCTGATGCCTCCCGAAACGCTGGCCTACCTGGAGCTGGGTAGCACCGGCCGTCAGATCGAGACCATTCTTGAAATGCTTAAGGGAACGCCGCTGGAGGATCCGCTGATGGCGATCTCGCAAGGCAATCCGGATGCGATGCGTTCCGGCGAGGGTGCGTTGGTTGCCGGGTTGCTGAATCCGGCCATGAAGGAGGAGTTCAAGAAGATCCGTGGTCTGGCCGTGGGTTTGGTGGACATCACCCCCCAAGGGCCGTCGAGCGTTGCAGTACTTCATCTGGGTGAAAGCGCCATGTTGCGCGGACTGTTTATGACCGGGTTGAGTATGGTCGGAGTGCCCGGGGGTACGGTTGACGGCATGTCAACCTATTCCATTGAGGGGCAGGTTGAAATTGCCTGCGACGACAAGGTATTTCTACTATCCCAGCCAACGGGGCGGCTTCCGTGGATGGTACGGCAGTACAAGCATCTCTCTACGGATGCATCGCTGGCTTCCAGCAATCCTTCATTCAGTCAGATCGACAAGGTAACGCGCCAGCAGAACCTCGCAACGTTTTGGCTGAATGCGGATGATATGTATACCCGTTTCATGCAGCAGGTTCCGAACGTTCCGATGGAAATCCGGGGGCCGGCCGGCATGATCAATATCGCAAGTATTGATGATCTTGTGCTGACCGCCTTCGTGAAACCGGACAATATTGGCCTCGACGGCCGCATTCATTTCAAGGAAGGCATGCAGAACATGGCTTATGAAATGATCAAAACGCCGTCGATCAGCCGTGAAGGGCTGAAAGGGGTTCCGGCCGGTGCCGTTGGTCTGGTCAGTTTTGATCTGGCGGATTCGGACTCCATCCAGGCCGCTCAACTTCGGCCGTTGGTACAGGCCAAGCTCGGTGTGGACCTGCCCGCCGAAGTGATCGACAGCATTCAGCAGATCACGCTTTTTGCGCTGCCCTGCACTGACCCGGTCGCGGATATGACTTTTCGGCCCGGGCTGGTGATCTCCTGTACGGATCCCATACCGGTTGTCGATTTTGTGGATGAGGTCAAGGTTCTGCTCGGTAATCCTCCATGGATGGTGCAGTCGGCAGACCATACGGTGCTTGTAGCCCTTGAACAGGATGTGATCGACCAGGCCATGGCGGCACTTGCGGGTAGGCAATCCATTCTCACCGGCGGGGCACTCCACACCGAAGTGAATCAATCCATAGATACGGCCAAGAAAATGGTGGTGGCCAGCCCCGGAGGATTCCTTCGAAGACATATGTCCATGGGACCGGATTCCGCGGTGAACGCAGACTTGAGCCGGCAGGTAACTGAAAGCATGGACCAGCTGGTTGCGGCATTGGCGTCCACGACGTTGTCATTGCGTACCGAAGAACAGCCGCATAAACTGCTGCTCTCGGCTCGGCTGAGTGATATTCCTCCGTTGAGCAAGGTGGTTGAACCCATCACTCAAATTCGGCAGGTGCAGTCGCAAATCAATCAACTGCAGTATCAAGAATGGCAGGCTGCTGAAAGCAAGCGTATTCGGAAAGGGCGGGCGGCCACCATTTGCGCGGCGTCCGCCACGCCTGTGATTGACGGCACGCTGGATGCCATCTGGAATAACGCCCGCGTCTATACGTTGGGCGAAACGCTGTATGCGTCGTCGAACCCCACCAATCAGTTGGCGGCCGATTACCGCACGCTGTGGGATGCCACGAATCTATATATATTCATCGACGTAACCGACAGCACGCCAACCTACAATCCCAAACTGGACTGGCAGGAGAACGACAGCATCGAACTGTATCTCGATACCACCGATTCCAAGTTGCAGGAATTCGGGCCAACTGATTATGCATTTTCATTTCGCAAAAACGGGGACAACCCGCAATTGGCCGAAGCACAGCACAGCCTGACCAACATCGACTGGGTCCTCAAAAACACGCCAACCGGCTATTGCGTGGAGGTCGCCTTCCCGTGGGAAACGCTGGGACTGAGCCCGGCTGCCGGAAACAAGGTCGGCTTGGATGTGCAGGTCAACGATAACCAGTCCGGAAGACAGCGCGATGCCAAGATTAGTTGGTTCGACGATCACGATTCCGCTTGGTTCAGCCCCGCTAACTTCGGGCGGGCCGAACTGGCCGGGCTGATTGGCTACTGGCCGTGCGATGAAATGGAAGGAGCCACACTGGGCGACAAAAGCGGGCGAGGGCACGACGGAACCTTCCAGGGCAACGTAAAATGGGCCAAGGGCCGCATCGGAGGCGCGCTCGACATGGACGGACAGCGTAGTTATGTCCAAATAGCGGATGAATCCGCATTCGACCTGACCGGCGAAATCACGATCGCCTACTGGGTGAATATCGGGTCGGTCACTACGGACTGGATGCCGTTCATAACCAAGGGCGACACCTCGTGGCGGCTTTCGACCGCCAACAACCGGGAGGCCCGGCTCCATCTGGGCGCGGGTGGCGCGATCGTCTCGACGGACAAGCCGGTGGGATTGGGCGAATGGCACCATGTGGCCGCAACCTGCGGGGGCAACACGATTCGGATCTACATCGATGGCAATCTGGCGGCAACGGGCACCTATGCCGGCGGGATCGTGCCCAACAGCAGCCCGGTCATGATCGGCGCCAACGCGGACGTTATGAATCGCTTCTTCGATGGACTGATCGACGATGTGCGCGTGTACAACCGCGTACTGGCGGACGACGAAATCAAGACGCTCGTAATTGCGGAAGGCGAATAGTTTTTGAAAACCGGCTCCATGAACCAACGCAACCAGATTCAGTGGGTGGTATTGCTGGCGCTCGCCATAGTGCTGCCCACGGTTAGCCTGCTTTGGTTCATGAGCCGGGTGGTGGCCAACGAGCGCCTGGTGGTGCAGCAGAAGCTCTCGGGGATCTACCAGAAAAAACTCGAAGACGCCGGCGAACAGGTCAAGCAAGAGATCAATGGGCGGTTCGATGCGTTTAGTGAAATGAACTGGGCGATGGATCCTTACGGACTGCTGAACCAGCTGGTGCTCAAAGAACATTTCCAGGGGGTGGTGATTTGGAGTTTGGATGGAACGCTGGTCTACCCCTCGACCGGCGATTCATTCAACTCCAATGACCCACCGCATGACGGACCCCTGGCCACCGCCTGGCAGCTGGAGTTCGTTGAAGCAGACTATGCGGCGGCGGCCGGGCATTATGAACGTCTGGCCGCTGCCGCCGATCCCAGGGCGTTGGCGGGACAGGTTCGCTGTCTTGCGCGGTTGGGCCGCTGGGACGAGGCCATGGATGCCGCCATGCAGCCAAAAGAAGCGTCAGCTGCGCCGGTGCGGTTGCTCCTGCTGAACCTATTGCAGAAAAACGAAGATACCTCCGCGCGGAAGGAATGGAAGGTGCGGCTTATAAAAGGGCTCGAAAATGACCTGTTTAAGAGCGGCCAGGGTGCTCTGCCGACTGAGCAAAACCTGTTTGTTGCCCGGAAGCTGCTCGATTGCGTGCAGGGGATTGCATTTCCCGATAAAGAAGCGGTGGTGGATCATCTGACGCGCTTGGTGAACGCCGAGGAAGATTCGCTGAAGGTTCTGAAGGCCTATCCAAAACCTGCCGGCCCAATGGACACGCCTATGCCGGTGATGCTGGGCGGGCAGCGCAGGTATCTTCATCGCTATCCAACTCCGTTTGTTGAAATGATGATCATCCTCTCCGATGAGGGATTGGCCTCCGAGCTGGCCGGATATCGGGCTGAATTCGAAGGATCGGAAGCGCAGTTCCGTATCTTTGATGCGCTGGGCTATCTCATCGCGGGAAAGCTAGGAGAGGGCATTCCGGCCATCGCTTCCTCTTCGCTTCCTCATGGTTTTCCGGACGGGCGGGTTGAGCTGTTCTTTGCCGACGGCGACATTTTCAACAAGGCGGCGGGCCGGCAGATCACGGTTTATATCTGGACGGCGGTATTGGTGATTCTGCTGATGCTGGCGGTCGGTGTGTTCGCCATTCAAGCCGTCGGGCGGCAAATCCGCCTGAATAAGATAAAGAACGACTTCATTGCCACCGTATCGCACGAGCTGAAAACCCCGTTGGCCTCGATGCGACTGCTGGTTGATACGATGCTAGAAGGCCGCACGCGGGACGGGGCGCATGCGCAGGAATACCTGCGGATGATCGCCCGCGAAAACGAGCGGCTGACCCGCATGATTGAAAACTTCCTCTCATTCTCCCGCATGGAGCGCAACCGCAATGCATTCACCATGGTGCCGACGTCGCCAGTGGCGATCGCGGAGGATGCCATCGAATCTGTTTGTACGAAATACAAGTCCAACGGCTGCCGGCTTGAAACCAACATTGCCGCCGATCTTCCCGATATTCCGGCCGATCATGACTCCATCGTGACGGTACTCATCAACCTGTTGGACAACGCCTGCAAATACACGACCGACGATAAACAGATCGAACTGTCGGTCTTTGCCGAGGCGGACGAAATCTGCTTCGCGGTTTCGGACCACGGCATCGGCTTGTCGCGCAGGCAGATCCGGAAAATATTCGCCAGTTTTTATCAGGTCGATAACTCGCTGTCCCGCACTGCCGAGGGGTGCGGGCTTGGATTGAGTATTGTCCAATTCATCGTAAATGCGCATAAAGGGCGCATTGATGTCGAAAGCGAGCCGGGGCAGGGAAGCACGTTCACAGTGCACCTGCTGATCGGACGAAAAAACGGGGAACACGGAAATGGCCATGCAAACGGTACTCATAGTTGAAGACGATCCGAGCATGCTCACGGGCCTGAAGGATAACTTTGCCTACAAGGGCTACAAGGTGCTTACGGCTGCCGATGGCGAAAAGGGACTTGATGCCGCGCTAAACGCCAAGCCCGACCTGATCCTGCTAGACATTATGCTGCCGAAAATCAACGGCTATGAAATCTGCCGCCTGATCCGCCAGGAAGGGCTGGAAATGCCGATCATCATGCTCACCGCCAAGGGCGAGGAGTCGGATGTTGTTCTCGGCCTGAACATCGGCGCGGATGACTATGTTACGAAGCCGTTTAGCATCAACGAGCTGCTGGCCCGTTCCGCCGCCTTTCTGCGCCGCACCAGAAAAGAGGTCGCAGATGTGGTCGAATTCGGCGGTCTGCGGCTCGACTTTGCCGCCCGGCGGCTGTTGCGCGGAGATGAAGAGATCGAGCTTTCGCCCAAGGAATTTGGCCTGCTCGCATACTTTGTGGAAAAACAGGGACGGGCGCTGACGCGCGACGACATTCTCAATGCCGTCTGGGGCTACGACTGTATCGTCACCAGCCGCAGCGTCGACCGCTTCGTCACCACTCTGCGTAACAAAATCGAGCCCGACCCGGCCCATCCCGTCTTTATCCAGACCATCCGTCAGGTTGGCTACCGTTTCGACCCCGTATCCGACTAATCCTAAAATCCAGGTAAAATGCCGGTTTTATTAGGCTTTTAGACTCAAAAAAACTACATTTTTGAGCCTTATGCCGTTGCTATGAAATCGGCAGTTCTGCTATTGTCCTCGGATCATTTTCACTGAAAGGAAAAGGACAGTTATGTCTGATGCTCAAAACGATCTTAACGCGCAGGAAAACACTAAAATGAGGGCCTCGCAAAACCCCAATTCTGAAGGTTACGGCGCCGACCATATTTCCGTTCTGGAGGGCATGGATGCCGTCCGTAAGCGCCCAGCCATGTACATCGGTGACACGGGCTCGCGTGGCTTCCATCACTGTGTCTACGAAGTGGTCGATAACTCCATCGACGAAGCGCTCGCCGGCTACTGCTCCAACGTCGAGGTCTGCATCAACGAAGATGGCTCGCTGAGCGTTACCGACGATGGTCGCGGCATTCCGGTGGACATGCACAAAACCGAAGGCAAACCGGCCGTGACGGTGGTCATGACGGTTCTGCACGCGGGCGGCAAGTTCGATTCGGATACGTACAAGGTCTCCGGCGGCCTCCATGGCGTGGGTGTTTCCTGTGTGAATGCGCTCTCGGAATGGCTGGAAGTGGAAGTGAAGCGCAACGGAAATATCTATCATCAGCGCTTTGAAAAAGGGGTGGAAGTAACCGAGCTGGTCCAGATTGGGAAAACCACCACAACGGGCACCAAGGTTACGTTCAAGCCCGACATGACGATCTTTACGCATGAAACCGGCTTCCAGTGGGATATTCTCGCATCTCGCCTGCGCGAGCTGGCTTTCCTGAACCGCGGCGCGAAAATCACGCTGAAGGAAGATGCCACCGGTCGCGACGAGGTCTTCAAATATGATGGCGGAATCATGGAGTTCGTTCAGCACCTCAACCGGAATAAATCGCCGATGCATTCGGACGTAATCTATTTCGAGCGAGAGAAGGACGATGTGGTCGTTGAAATCGCGATGCAGTATTCCGACGCATACAATGAAACCATCTTCACCTTTGCCAACAACATCAACACGATTGAAGGCGGCACGCACCTTTCCGGCTTCCGCTCGGCGCTCACCCGCACGGTCAATGCCTACGCCAAGAGCAACAAGCTGATCAAGGATGAGAAGCAGGCGATGGGCGGCGACGATATTCGCGAGGGCATCACGGCCGTACTGAGTGTAAAAATTCCTGACCCGCAGTTTGAGGGGCAAACCAAGACCAAGCTCGGAAACGGAGAGGTCGAGGGGATTGTCCAGCAGATCGTCAACGATGAGCTGGGAACCTACTTTGAAGAAAATCCGACGGTCGCCCGTACGATCATCGAGAAAGCGGTGGTTGCCGCCCAGGCCCGCAGCGCCGCCCGCAAGGCGCGCGATCTGGCCCGCCGCAAAGGCGCACTTGAAAGCGGCGGACTCCCCGGCAAGCTGGCCGACTGCTCCAGCCGCGATCCGGCTCGCACCGAATTGTTCATTGTGGAAGGGGACTCTGCGGGTGGATCCGCAAAGCAAGGCCGCGAACGCGAGTTCCAGGCCATTCTCCCGGTTAAAGGTAAAGTGATCAACGTCCAGAAGGCCCGCCTCGACAAGGTGCTGGCTAACGACGAGATCCGCACCATGATCACCGCCATCGGAACGGGAATCGGCCTCGACGACTTCAACATCGAAAAGGCGCGCTACCACAAGATCATCATCATGACCGACGCCGATGTCGATGGCGCGCACATTCGCACGCTGCTGTTGACCTTCTTCTATCGCCAAATGCCGCAACTGATTGAACACGGTTATGTCTACATCGCCCAGCCACCGCTTTATAAGGTCACGCGCCGCAAGCGCGAGGAATATGTCGAGTCCGACGCCCACCTCACGCAGATCCTGCTCGATCTCGGAGCCGATGGCATGCGACTCGAAAAACTCGACGGCGAAGAGCTGCTCGATACCAAAGGACTGCGCGAACTGCTCGAAAGCATCGTGGCGATTGAGGGCATTGAGGATCAGCTTCGCCGCCGCGGTATTTCGCTCAAGGACTATCTCGCCCAGCGCGATCCTGAAACCGGCGCGTTCCCGCTGTACTGTGCCTACATGAACAAACTCGGCGAGGATCTGGATATTCGCTTCGCGCTCGATGACCACGGCCTGAAGGCGATATTTGCTGAAGCGGAAGCGGCAATTGAAGCAGAAGCTCCTGAGGTTGTGGAGGGCGCGGAAGCGGTTGAGGCGATTGGGGACGAAGAGCCGGATGAAGCCGCGTCTCCCGCACCAACCGTACGCTACAAGGAACTCTTCTTTTCGCGTCAGCTGAAGGAAGTGGTTCAAACGCTGGAAGAGGGCGGGTTCGCCTTCAATCAACTGTTGGGCACAGACGACGCTCTGTTTAATCTCGACGACAAGGGCTCCTACATACCGGTTTGTTCGCTGATGGAAATCGCGCAGGCAGTCCGTATCGCGGGCCGAAAAGGCATGACGATTCAACGGTATAAAGGTTTGGGTGAAATGAACCCGCAACAGCTTTGGGAAACCACGCTCGATCCTGATTTCCGGCGCCTTACCAAAGTGGTGCTCGAAGATGCCGTAAAGGCGGACGACATGTTCACCATCCTGATGGGCGACGAAGTCGAACCCCGTCGCGAATTCATTCAGGAAAACGCGCTGAACGTAACCAACCTCGATATCTGATTATTCGGAGAAAATCCCGATGAAAGTGGAACTTGGGAAAGAAAAAGAGGGCTACCACGCCAAAATCGCCGGCCGCAAGCATCTGATCGCTTTCGGCTTTACCAAGGCGGAGGCACTTGAAGAGCTGACAGGTGTGGTGGAAGCCGAGCTGCAGGACGAATCGGAAATCAGCCAGATCGAAAAGAAAATCCAGGAACAGCTCAAGCGGCTTGCCCACGACGACTAACACGAAAGACGGACTATGGAAGAAAACACGAACGAACGCATTGACCTGATCAATATTGAAGACGAGATGCAGCGTGCCTACATCGACTACTCGATGTCGGTGATTGTTGGCCGCGCACTGCCGGATGCCCGCGACGGGCTGAAGCCGGGCAACCGCCGCATCCTCTACGCCATGAAGGAACGCGGCTGGACGCACAACAAGGCCTATGTCAAGTGCGCTAAGGTCGTCGGTGAAGTGATCGGTAACTACCATCCGCACGGCGATACCGCGGTCTACGACACGATGGTGCGCATGGCGCAGGACTTTGCGATGCGCGGCATGCTGATCGATGGTCAGGGCAACTTTGGTTCGATCGACGGCGACCGCGCCGCGGCATACCGGTATACCGAGTGCCGCCTTCGTCCGCTGGCGGAGGAAATGCTGGCGGATATCGACAAGGAAACCGTCGATATGCGCCCCAACTTCGACGAATCGCTGATGGAGCCATCCGTGCTTCCGGCGCGCGTTCCCAATCTGCTGGTGAATGGATCGACCGGTATTGCGGTCGGCATGGCCACCAACATTCCGCCGCACAACCTGGGCGAAGTCATCGATGGAACCATTCTGCTGATCGACAATCCCGAGGCGACGATTGACGAACTGCATGAATTGATCAAGGGGCCGGACTTTCCGACCGGCGGCACCGTCTACGGCCTCAACGCCGTGCGCGATTTCTACACCACCGGCCGCGGCAAGATTAAAGTGCGCGGCAAGGCGGACATCGAAGAGGATGACAACGGCAAAGCGCGCATCATTATTACGGAAATTCCCTACGCGCTGAACAAGACGCTGTTGATTCAGAAGATGGTTCACCTCGTGCGCGACAAGAAGCTCGAAGGCATCTCCGATATCCGTGATGAATCAGGCAAGGAAGGCATCCGTCTCGTCATCGAGCTTAAGCGCAACGCCGTTCCGAACGTCCTGCTCAATAATATCTTCAAGCACACGCAGATGGAATCCACCTTCGGCGGCATCATGCTCGCCATCGACAAGGGCAAGCCGCGTGTGATGAACCTGAAGGAAGTCCTGCAGTGCTTCATCGATCACCGCTTTGACGTGATTACCCGCCGCACGCAGTTCGACCTCGATAAGGCGAAGGCCCGCGCCCACATTCTCGAAGGCTTCCTGCTCGCGATGGACAACATGGACGAGGTCGTCCGCATCATCCGCGATTCCAAGAACCGCGAAGAGGCGCAGGAACGCCTGATGGCCAAGTTCGGGTTCTCCGAAATCCAGGCCAAGGCCATTCTCGATATGCGCCTCTACCAGCTGACTGGCCTTGAGCGCGACAAGGTCGAAGCGGAATACGCCGAACTCAAGAAGCTCATCGAGTATCTCGAAGATCTGCTGGCGCATCCGGAAAAAATCTACGTGGTAATTAAGGAGGACCTGGAGCAGATCCGCGCGAAGTATGGCGAAGTTCGTCGCACCGATCTTTCGATCGACGAAGGGGAAATCGACATCGAAGACCTCATTGCCGACGAGCCGTGCGTGATCACGCTCTCCAACACCGGCTACATCAAGCGCGTCCCGACCGACACCTACCGCCAGCAGCGTCGCGGCGGCAAGGGCGTGGTCGGCATGAGCACCAAGGACGAGGACTTTGTGGAACACATCTTCTCGGCTTCCACCCACGACTATCTGCTCTGCTTCACCGAAGCCGGACGCATGTACTGGCTCAAGGCCTACTATGTGCCGGAAGGCACCCGCCAGAGCCGCGGTCGTTCGCTCGCCAATGTCTTGCAGATGTCGCAGGACGAAAAGTTGGCCGCCATTCTCTGCGTCCGCGAACTCGACGACGATACGCACAATCTGATCATGGCCACCAAGAAGGGCGTCGTGAAAAAGACGATTCTATCGGCCTATAAGAACGTCCGCGTGGCCGGCGTCAAGGCGATCAATATCGATGAAGACGACCAGCTTATTGGCGTTAAACTGACCAACGGCGAAAACGAAATCATCCTCAGCATGCGCAACGGCAAGGCCATCCGCTTCAAGGAAAAGGATGCCCGTGCAATGGGCCGCGTATCCCGCGGTGTGCGCGGTGTCCGGCTCGAAGGGGACGACGAAGTCGTGACCGTCGAAATCGTCGATACGGACGCCACCATGATGGCGATTACTGAAAACGGCTACGGTAAGCGTACGAGCTTCGATGAATTCCGCACGCAGGCCCGCGGCGGCAAGGGGATCATCAGTATCCAGACCACCGATCGCAACGGCAAGGTCGTCAGTGCCCACGCCGTCACCGATGAACATCGCCTGATGCTCATCTCCGAAGGCGGGCAGATGATCTGCATCGGAGCGAGCGACCTGCGCATCATTGGACGCAACACCCAGGGTGTCCGCCTCTTCAACCTCAAGGAAGGCGACAAGCTCGTCTCCGCCGCCGTCCTTGATCCCGAAGATGAGAGCCCCGAGGAGGGCTCTCTCGCACCGGAAGCGGTTGTTGAAGGCGAAGTGACTGGCGAAGCAGGAGCTGAAGCTGCAATTGAACCGTCGACTCCTGAAGAGCCCGCGGAATAAATGAACCACGAAGGTCACGAAGAACGGGAAGAAAGTACCTCTTCGTGAGCTTCGTGTTCTTCGTGGTGACCGTGTGAATATGACCCTCAAACGCATTGGAGTCATCCTGCTGGTGAGCGGGGTGGTTGCGTTGGTGGCGAACAGTGTGCATCCCCGGAAAATTCCGTGGGTGCAGGATTGGTCGCACCAGGTGGAAGCGAAAGCGGCAAGCAAGAAGATCAAGGCGATCCCGCTGTCGGTTGCATTGGAGAGGTTCAAGACCGGACAGTCGGTGTTTGTTGATGCCCGTTCCTCCTCCGACTTTGCAGCGGGGCATGTGGCCGGCGCGGTATCGGTTCCGTTCGAATCCTTTGACGAATACTTTTCCGCCGTTGCCGAATTGATCGATTCCGGGAAGGAGCTGGTGGTCTACTGCTCCAGCCGCGAATGCGACGACGCGTTGCTGCTGGCCTCTGAGCTTCAGTCCATGGGATACAGCAATCTGGTGCTTTTTGTAGACGGCTTTGAGCTTTGGCAAAAACAGGACGGGCCAGTCGAGCGGGGCGCCGGCGAAACACCTGCGGAACAAGGGGTGGAACCGTGACGCGTGAACAGAAAACCTATCGGCTGGCTTACTGGATCGCCTCGCTTATCGTTGCGGGAGTTTTGCTCTCGGGGTATCAGAAAATTCTGTATCCGGCCGACTTTGCGGTGTCGGTCTACCGCTTCCATCTGCTGCCGGGCTTTCTGGTGAACATCGCGGCGCTCTATTTCCCTTGGCTGGAAGCGGTCTGTGCCCTGTGCCTGCTTTTTGCTCCGCGCTACCGGGTTGCATCGCTGTGGATCGTGCTGGTCTTGTTGATCCTTTTCACTGGAGCCATCGCCATCAATCTGTGGCGCGGTTCCAGCTTTGGGTGCGGCTGTTTTGGCCATGGGGCGGCGGACCAGCCGATGAGCTGGATTAACCTGCTTCGGAATACGGGGTTGGTTTGTCTCTGTGGTTTGGCGCTGGTTGCACAAAAAAAGCGTAAACGCGACGTCTCGCCGCATTTACCTTTTTGGGCATAAAGCGACGAGGGTGTCGCTTCTACGTTAGCCGTATTGCTCGGTATAGTCTTCCAGCGAGGCTTCGATGACGGCGAGCGCGTGTTCCCGGTTGTAGATCTTTTCGATGTGAACATCCGAAGGTTGTCCGGGGACGAGCTTGTAGGTGGCGAAATAGTGGCGCAGGCGCTCGAGAAGGGCCGGCGGAATGTCGTCGATGTCGTGGGCAGTCTTCCAGAACTGGTCGTTGTCGAGCACGGCGATGATCTTGTCGTCGGCTTCGCCGTTGTCGACCATCTGGATGCCGCCGATGACGCGGGCCTTGAGGATGACCTCGCCGCGGTTGATGGCGCGCTCGGTGATGACGCAGATATCGAGCGGGTCGCCGTCGCCACATTTGGAGGTGGGAGACAGTTCCTGGACGTGACCCGCGCAGTAGGTTTGCGGAATGAAGCCGTACAGGGTGGGGGTCATCGAGGAGGTCAGCTGGGGACGGTCGACGCGCAGGTAGCCGGTGGTTTTGTCCACTTCGTATTTCACGGCGTCGAACGGGGTCATTTCGATGTAGGCGTTGACGGTCCCTGGAAGGTCTTCGCCTGCTTCGAGGCCATGCCACGGGTGTGGGCGCCAACGGTAGAATGTCTTTGGAAATGCCATCTAATTGCTTCCTTCCTGATCGGATTACTAATCAATACGCACAATATCCGCACCGAGCGCGGCAAGTCTATCCTCAATTGCTTCATATCCACGGTCAATCACCTGGGCGTTCTTGATGACGCTTTCGCCTTCGGCGCAGCAGGCGGCGATGAGCATGGCCATGCCGGCCCGGATGTCGGGACTGGTGAGCATGCTTCCGCGTAATTGGGTGGGGCCGATGACGACGACGCGGTGGGGATCGCACTGGATAATATTGGCACCCATCGCCATGAGGTGGTCGACGAAATACATGCGGCTTTCGAACATTTTCTCGAAAAACAGCGCGGTGCCCTGGGTCTGCGTGGCGAGCACGATGCAGACGCTCATCAGATCCGAAGGGAAGGCTGGCCAGATTCCATCTTCAATTTTTGGGGTGGCGTTGCCTTCATCCGGCCGAATGCAACGGGTTGGTTGTTGCGGAACAACCAACGTGCGGCCATCCCGGGTCCAGTCTACACCCAGTTTCGAGAAAGCACGTTGCATGACCTGCAGGGTCAGCGGATCCCCTGCGTTGGGAATGGTCAGTTGTCCGCCCGTCACGACTGATGCTGCGATATAGCTTCCAACTTCGATGTAGTCCGGCTGTACGGTGTATTCGGTTCCATGTAGCTTTTCTACCCCATGGATGGTCAAATTATTGGTTTCAATGCCCGAGATATCTGCGCCCATTTTGTTAAGCAGGTGGGCGAGATCCTGTACATGCGGTTCACAGGCGGCGTTGTAGATCGTGGATGTGCCTTTCGCAAGAGTTGCCGCCATCAAGACGTTTTCCGTGGCGGTCACACTGGCCTCGTCGAAAACCATTTTCCAGGCGCTTAGGGGGCCCGCTTTGAACCGGTACGCCTCGTCGGTGGAGATTTCCACTCCGAGGGAGCGCAGTCCGTAGAAGTGGGTGTCGAGCCGCCTCCGGCCAATCACGTCGCCGCCCGGCGGATAGATCGTTGCCCCGCCATGCCGGGCGGTCATGGGCCCTGCCAGCAGGATGGAGGTGCGGACTTTGGCGCAAAGGGCCTTGTCCAGCTCGGTGGTTTGAATGCCTTTTGCGCAGAGGGTGACCGTGTGATCTTTCAGAGATACTTGAACTCCAATGCTTTCGAGCAGCTGGAGCATGACCTTGACGTCGTTAATAAGCGGAACGTTGTGGAGTACCACGGGCTGATCGGTCAATACACAGGCGGCCAGCATGGGCAAAACCGCATTCTTGTTGCCGCGTGGGTGGAATGTTCCGCCGATCGGTTTGCCGCCCTGTATAATGAATTTCGCCACGTTCCAAAGTCCTCTTGGATAAGAAAAACGCAATTTCCCAGACTGCGGGGAGAATGGAAAGTATATTTGCGGCCGGGGTAATAAAAAACCCGCTGTTCAGCGGGTTTGGAAATGGGTCGAATTTAGTAGCCGGGGCCGGAGAGACCGGGAAGGCTTGGCCCTGCTTCCCAGCTTTGGGGCGTATTCCATGGCATGCTGGAATATTCCTCTTCGTCAGTATAGCCGTCGTTGGGCGTGGCGCATCCGCAGAGCGTCAATACTGCCGCTATGGTGGCCAGATAGAAAATCTTATCGATGTATTTCATAGTAAAAAACAACCGTCCCGACGGGCAGGACGGTTCAACAATCGCCAATCGCGTATATTACAGTACGGCGTCTTTGGCAGCCTTTGCGATGCGGAACTTGAGGACGGTCTTGGCCGGGATCTGGATGGTTTCGCCGGTAGCCGGGTTGCGACCCATACGGGCAGCGCGGTCAACCTTTACGAGCTTGCCGATTCCAGGAATGGTGAATCCGTCTGCTGCGCCTTCATATGCGAGTTCAGAGAGTCCTTCAAGGGCGTCCTTGGCCTGAGCCTTGGAAATGTCAGCCTTCTCGGCGACTGCTGCAATGATCTGCGATTTGGTCATAGGTTTTCCCATGGTATATACTCCTCAGTGTTTCCGGGTTATTTCCAACTATAACTGTCCGACTCCGTATCGGCTCAGCGATTGAGAATTTCTAGGGGATTAAGGGGGGGATGGCAAATTTAAAAAAGGATAAAAAACCAATGTTTACAGGGGTCTTGTTAATATCTCCCACTCAAAAAACAGTACTCAAGAAAGACGATCATAATATGTGCGTATTTGTCACCTTGTGTCTTGCCCCTCATGACGGGATCTGATTTCATTCCGCTGACAGGCGCTGGAATGGCCTATACAGTTGGATAGGGGGGTGTTTTAACCCCTGGAAACCAATCAGGAGCAGAATTCAAAGACGTATGGGGCTACGTATTTTTAATGCGGAAAAATATTCATAATATGCTTAACACCAGGTATATACGATTTGCCTGACGGACAAGGATCTATGCTCGGTTTGCTTACCATCTGTTTTCTTGCCGCTGTGCTCGCCCCTTGGATTCACCGACGGCTCCCCCGGCATACCGGAAATGTGCTGGTCATGGTGCCGCTGGTTTTTTTTGTCTGGTTGCTTATTCAACTGCCGGGGGTCATGCACGGCCATCCGGTTGAGCAGCGTTTCGAATGGGTGCGCGGACTGGGGTTGGAGGCCGCATTCCGACTGGATGGCTTATCTTTGCTGTTTGCGTTTTTGATCAGCGGAATCGGTGCATTGATTGTTTTGTATACGCAAGGATACTTCAAGGGCCACCCGCAGCAGGGCCGTTTCATGATGTATATCGTCGCCTTCATGGCCTCCATGCTGGGCGTGGTGCTGGCTGATAACCTGTTGCTTGTTTTTATTTTCTGGGAACTGACCAGCCTTACCTCGTATCTGCTGATCGGATTCAACCACGAAAGTGAAGCGGCACGCAAAGCGGCGCTGCAATCCATGCTGGTCACGGTGTTGGGCGGCCTGTTTCTCTTGGCGGGATTCATCCTCATGGCGCAGGCGGCCGGCACATGGAGGTTATCGGAACTGGTTCAGCGCGGGGCGGAACTGAAGGCGCATGCGCACTACTTGCCGATCCTTATACTGGTCTGCATCGGTGCCTTCACCAAATCGGCGCAGTTTCCCTTCCATTTCTGGTTGCCGAATGCCATGCAAGCACCGACTCCAGCGAGCGCCTATCTGCACTCCTCCACCATGGTGAAGGCCGGCGTGTATTTGCTGGCCCGCCTGCATCCCGCGCTTGGTGGTGCGGAAGAGTGGCACTGGATTCTGACTGTGATTGGAACGACAACATTTCTGCTCGGCGCGATCATGGCGCTGGGGCAGCATGTGCTGAAGCGCCTTCTGGCCTACAGCACAGTCTCCGCCCTCGGGGCGATGGTGATGCTGCTGGGGATTGGGACCGAGGAAACCATCAAGGCTATGGCCGCATTCATTCTGGCGCACGCCTTCTACAAAGCCACGCTTTTCCTGGTCGCCGGCGGCATTACGCATGAAACCGGCGGCGAAACCTCGGTCGATAAGCTCGGCGGCCTGCGCCATGCCATGCCGGTATCGTTTGCATGTGCGTTGCTTGCCGGTTTGTCGATGGGTGGTTTCCCTCCGTTTTTCGGTTTCGTGGCGAAGGAAACCTGGTTGCATGCACTGGGGCATCATCCGGCCCTGATCGTTGCGACGGTGATCGGAGGCGCGGCCTATGTGCTTGTCGGCTTCTCAGTGGGTTTGAAACCGTTTGCGGGAACGCGCCCGGCAGAACTGCACGCCCACGAAATGCCGTGGTCGATGCGCATGGGGCCGATGGTACTCGGCGTAGGCTCGCTGGTATTGGCTTTTGTTTGCGGAACCGTTGGCCATTCGCTCATCGAGCCTGTCGCTGCGGCGGTGACCGCCGAAGAACAGCACGTCCATTTGCATCTTTGGGCCGGCTTCAATAAATATCTCATGATCAGCCTCGTTACACTGGCGATCGGTTGCGTGTGCTACCTGTTGCGGCCGCGGTTCGTTCGTCTGGGCGGTCGGCTGTCCGGACTCGGACGTTTCGGGCCGGATGCGGTCTATGAAACGCTCCTGAATGCAACCCTCCGGTTTGCGGCGTGGCAGACGCGGAAAATCCAAACCGGAACGTTGCGGCACTACATACGCTATGCGGTCATCACTTCTACGCTGTTGGTTGCCATGGCCTTTTTCCGTGTCGGAGGCCTTGAGCGGATCGAAGGGCTGTCGGCTTTGTCAATTCCGGTATTGTTGGTCAGTCTCCTCATGATCGCTGCCGCCTTTGCGACCGTATATTCCAAGTCGCGGCTTCGATCGATTCTCTGCATGGGCACGGTGGGATTCGGTATGGCGCTGCTGTTTACGTTCTACGGGGCACCCGATTTGGCCATGACCCAGTTGGTGATCGAGACGTTAACCGTGATTCTGCTGGCGTTGGCGTTCTATCATCTCCCGCAGTTCACCAATGCATCCACCAAGCGCACCCGCCTCATCGATCTGGCGGTGTCCATATCCGCAGGCGTGGTGGTAACGATGCTCGTGCTGGCCGCGCTCGTCGTACAAAACCCCACGCCGGTCTCCGACTACTATCTGGAAAGCAGCTATACAGAGGCGCATGGACGTAATATCGTTAATGTGATCCTGGTCGATTTCCGCGGGTTCGACACCCTCGGGGAAATCACGGTAATGACCATTGCCGCCATGGGGGCCTACGCCCTCTTAAAACTACGTCCCCGCAAGAAGGAGGACGAAGCATGAGTTCGATGATTCTCCGCACGGCCACCCGCTACATGTTCCCGCCGCTACTGGTTTTTTCGGTCTATGTCCTGTTGCGCGGCCACCACTTTCCCGGCGGCGGATTCGTTGGGGGGCTTTTTGCCGGATCGGCTTTCTCGCTTTATGCGCTGGCCAACGGCGTTCCTTCCGCGCGGTTGCTGCTGCGTTACGACCCACGCGACGTGACGGCTGTTGGATTGGCGATTGCGCTATGCAGCGGATTGCCGGCTTTGTTGCTGGGCCATCCCTTCCTGACCGGCGAGTGGTGGGATGTGCACCTGCTCGGTGCGGAACTGCACATCGGCACACCCACTATCTTCGATTTCGGCGTTTATTTCGTGGTGCTCGGCGTTTTGCTCACACTGGTGTTTGGACTGGGGGAGGAGGAATAATGGAAGTGCTCCTTGCCATCGTAATCGGCACCCTCTACACCGGCGGCCTCTATATGATGATGCGCCGCAACCTGGTTCAGCTCATTATTGGACTGGGTTTGCTGAGCCATGGAGCCAATCTCCTGATCTTCACGGCGGGGGGGCTACGAAAGGGTGAGCCGCCAATCATTCCGGAAGGGGATATGGTGTTGGCGAGCCAGCCTTCCGATCCGCTGCCGCAGGCGTTGATCCTGACGGCCATTGTTATTAGTTTTGCGGTTACGGCCTTTGCACTGGTCCTGTTTCTCCGCACCTATGAAACGGTCGGAACCGACGACCTGGACGCCCTTAAGGAGGATGACGAATGAATCTCCTCCCGGTGCTCCCCATTCTGGTTCCCCTGGCCGGCGGCATCCTCTGCATGCTGTTTCGCCGAAGCCTGCGCCTGCAACAGGTAATCGGCATCTCGACCTCGGCCCTGATGCTCGCCATCGCCTTGGTCCTGCTGGGCCATACCCGTTCAGGCCATGTGGCAGTGATGAACCTGGGCAACTGGGAGGCGCCGTTCGGCATCACCATGGCGGTGGATACCCTGTCGAGCATCATGCTGGTGCTTGGAGGTTTGATGGCCTTGTCGGTTTCCATCTACGCCTGCTTCGATCTCGACCAGCCGCGCATCCGCTTCGGCTTCTATCCGCTCTGCCTGATCATGATGATGGGCGTGAATGGCGCCTTTGTGACGGGCGACCTCTTCAACATGTATGTGTGGTTTGAAGTACTGCTGACCGCATCGTTCATTCTGCTCGCCCTTGGTGGTGAAAAAGCGCAGATGGCCGGTTCGATCAAATACGTCGCACTCAACCTCCTTTCATCGGCACTGTTCCTGGCCGGCGTCGGCATTCTGTATGGCATGGCCGGCACGCTCAACATGGCCCAGCTTGCGGTGGTGGTCCGGGAAGGGGACGGGGGTGGCCTCGTCACGATGACGGCGGTTATGTTCATGATGGCATTTGGAATCAAGGCCGGCATGTTCCCGCTGTTTTCATGGTTGCCGGCCAGCTATCCAACGCCGCCGGCCTCCGTGTCCGCCCTCTTTGCCGGTCTATTGACCAAGGTGGGCGTCTATGCGCTCGTTCGCGTCTTTACGCTCATTTTCTGCAACGATCCTGAATTTCTGCATGAGTTGATCTTGATCGGGGCCGGGCTAACGATGCTTTGCGGTGTGCTGGGTGCCGCCTCGCAACACGAAATCCGCCGAATACTCTCTTTCCACATCGTCAGCCAGATTGGATACATGGTGATGGGACTCGGGCTTTTCACCAAGCTGGCCCTGACGGGAACCATCTTCTATCTGATCCACCATATTGTCGTGAAAACCAATCTGTTTCTGGTGGCCGGCGCGGTGAAACGGCTGAAGGGCAGCTATGATCTCAACGTGCTTGGGGGGCTCTACAAGGAGCGCCCCGGCCTAGCCATCCTGTTCATGATTCCCGCGATGTCGCTAGCCGGTGTCCCACCGCTCTCCGGGTTCTTCGCCAAGCTGATCTTGGTGATTGCCGGCCTTCAGGCACAGTCGTGGATGATCGTTTCGGTTGCCTTGATCGTCAGTCTGTTGACCCTTTTCTCCATGACGAAGATATGGGCCAACGCATTCTGGAAGGCGGCTCCTGACGCCTTGCCGGACTGCCATGGGATGACCGTGTCCCGCTGGCGTGGCTTTTTGTCGCCGATGATGGTACTTGCTGCCATAACGGTGGCGATCGGTTTTCTGGCGGGGGCGGTGTTCGATATTTCGGAAGTTGCCGCGGAGCAACTCATGAATCCATCCGGCTATATCCAGGCTGTATTGGGAGGTGGCAATCCATGAGTCTGTTCCTGACCAATGTGCTGCTTTCGATGTTTTGGGCGTTGCTCACGGGATACGTTTCCGTGGGAAATCTCGGCGTTGGTTTTGTGCTGGGCTATCTGTCGCTCGCGGTGCTTTATCCGGCGACCGAGCTGAAGACATCGTACTTCCAGAAATCACTACAACTGATCATCTTCATTCTCGTCTTCACCAAGGAACTGCTGGCATCGACGTGGCGCGTTGCGCAGGATGTGGTCAAGCCGTTGCCGCTGATGCGGCCAGGGGTGATAGGCATTCCCCTCGATGCCAAGACCGATCTGGAAATCACCATGTTGGCCAACATTATTTCGCTCACGCCCGGCACCTTGAGCCTCGATGTGTCGCCGGACCGAAAAACGCTGTATATCCACGCCATGTATGTCGTCAATCCCGACGATTTGCGCAAGGAAATCAAGGACGGACTGGAACGCCGCTTACTGGAATTGCTGAGGTAATGGACATGGTTGAATTCGTTTGCCCTATCATTTTGCTGCTGTTGCTCGTTGCATTGATTGCCACGTTTGTGCGCGTCGCCATCGGACCTACCTTGGCCGACCGGGTGATTGCGCTGGACATGTCGTCCACTATCGTCGTGGCGCTGATCCTAACGCATTGCGTGGAGTCAGGTTCCTTCTACTACATACCGGCGGCCATCAGCATTGCGTTGCTTTCGTTTGTCGGGACGGTATCGCTCGCGATCTATATCCAGAAAGGCGGTGCGCAATGATCCGGGAAATTCTGACATGTCTGTTTCTGCTTCTAGGAGGAATTCTTACGCTGATTGCCGCAGCCGGCGTGTTGCGCATGCCCGACCTGTTCACTCGCATGCATGCCGCCACCAAGACCGGCACCGTGGGCGTGAGCGCCATTACCATCGGCATGATGATCCATTTCAACACGATCTCGGTGACCTCGAAGGGCGTGGTCGTGATTGCGTTCTTTCTACTAACGGCACCCGTGGCGGCGCACATGATCGCCCGTGCGGCCTATCGTTCAGGGGTTTCACTTTGGATTCTAACGCGTATCGATGAATGGAAATCGCACGGGACTAACGCCAAAGACGATGGCTAGGTCAGACTGCTTTTCTTGAATCCCAACCACTCTTCGGCGGCCTCGCGCGTTTCAAAAATGCGGCAGGACAGAGGAAGTTTCCGATCCAGGCCTGATGCCAGCAGCTCAAGGATGGCCGAGGTGAGTCCGGGCTCAGCCACGAAGGCGGTTTTTTTATTACACGCATTCTTGGGGCAGAGTTTGCTGAAATTTTCGACAATGCTCTGGATTTCCCCCAGACGGACCTGGGCACGGTGTTTGCCTACCATCCAAATATCGTGGCAGCAGCAAAATTCAGGTGTGATGAGCAGATCATTAATGATGCATTTGACCGTGCTGAAATCAAAGTCGCCTTTGAAGACCACAGACAAACAGTCGGCTTCTTTTTCTATATGATACATGCTTTCCTCAAATCGGCAGATCCCTATCAGGATCGCCCCCGAATAAGCCAGACACCGGCTCTGGCTCCGCATCCATTACTGCAGATATTGAAGGCATATGATTCTGGGGCAACAAGAGCAATAAAGTATTAATCCAAAAACTAGTACGATTTACTAGGTGATTGTTTCCTGTGCCGCGTAACCGGGCGAATATGTATTGCGAATCGGAGAAAACTGTTGACCTCATAGTCTTTCTGATCACAATCGATATGTTATTGTCTACGTTGGAGCTCGTGTAAGATGAATCTGAAAAAAGTGCTGTCACCGGATGCTGTATGGGTTGATTTGAAGGCCGACACCAAGGAAGGCATCATCGAGGAGATGGTTGATCGTCTGGTCGCTGCCGGCAAGATTACGGATAGGGATGTCGTGTTGCAGGCGGTACTCGAGCGTGAAGAAAAGATGTCGACCGGAATGCAGAACGGCGTGGCGATCCCGCATGGGAAAACGGATGCGGTAAACTCTCTGGTGGCAGCCGTCGGACTTCAGAAGGCGGGAGTAAACTTCGATTCAATGGATGGATCCCCCTGCAAAATTTTTATTTTAACCCTTTCGCCCGTCAAACGGGCAGGTCCGCATATGCAGTTTTTGGCCGAAGTAAGCCGACTAATCAGCCAGCCAGCGGAACGTGAAAAGCTTCTAGCCGCCAGAACCCATGCCGAGATCTATGAACTGTTAACAGGGAAATAAGCCCAATGCCAGAAGTCGTCCATGCCGCCACAAACGCCGTCCAGCACGTTGGCGCGGCTGTTGATCTGACCGAAGCCTCCGGCCACGGCATCACGCATGTGATGATGCTGCTGATCCTCCAGTTGGCCATTATCATCATTGCCGCCAAGATCGGCGGGTTTCTCTTCCAGCGCTTTCTCAAGCTACCGTCCGTGCTGGGTGAGCTCGCCTCCGGCATGCTGATCGGGCCCTATGCACTGGGCGGAATGATCCATATTTCAGGCATCGGTATTCTTTTTGCCGAACACGACGGGCTGGCAGCTTCTGCTGAACTCTACGGCATTGCCACGTTGGCATCGATCATCCTGCTGTTTCTCGCCGGTTTGGAAACGGACCTTGCGGCGTTCTTGCGATATTCTGTGGTGGGCTCGTTTGTCGGACTGGGCGGATTGCTGTTCGCCTTTCTGCTAGGCGACTTGTGCGCCGTGTTGTGGCCGGATAACGGCATCCATTCGTTCATGGATCCGGCCGCCTTGTTTCTGGGGGTGATCTCCGTGGCAACCTCGGTGGGCATCACCGCCCGCATTCTTGCTGAAAAGCGCAAGATGGCTTCCCCGGAGGGCGTCACCATCCTGGCTGGTGCGGTTTTCGACGATGTGCTGGGCATCGTTACGCTGGCCATCGTCATGGGGATGGCAAAAGTTGAGATGGAAGGGGGCGGCGTCAACTGGGCCAAGATTGGATTCATAGCCCTCAAGGCCATCGGCTTTTTCGTGGTGGTCACGGCACTGGGACTGGCCTTTGCCCGCAAGATTACGGCTGCCATCAAGCAGTTCCATTCGCGCGAAGTGATGGTTTCCACCTGTTTCGGGCTCGCGCTACTGCTGGCCGGGCTGGCGGAGTTGGCCGGGCTGGCAATGATTATCGGTGCCTACATCATGGGGCTTGCACTATCCCGCACCGATCTGGCGCACGAAATCGAACACAACCTCGAAGGCGTCTACAATATTCTGGTTCCTATCTTTTTCTGTGTGATGGGCATGATGGTCGACTTTTCCGCCATGAAACCCATCCTGCTTTTCGGGGGTGTTTATTCGTTGCTCGCCGTTTTTGCAAAGGTGGTCGGGTGCGGCCTGCCGGCCTATTTGATGCGGTTCAATCTGCGCGGTTCGCTACGCATCGGACTCGGCATGCTGCCGCGCGGTGAAGTGGCGCTGATCGTTGCCGGCATCGGGCTGGCCGCTGGCGTCATTGATCAGGGAGTCTTTGGCGTCGCCATCATGATGACCGTGGTGACGACGATGCTGGCTCCGCCGCTTTTGGTTAAATCCTTCGAGGGGGGCTCGGGGGTTCGAAAAGAGATGGTGGGCGGTGTCGAGAACATCGAGGTGATCGAACTCGATTTTCCCTCGCACGACATTGCCGAGTTTTTGCTGCATCGCTATATCCATGCCGTGCAACAGGAAGAGTTTTTCGTGCACAACCTGCATACCGAACAGCCGACCTATCAGGTGCGCAAGGACGATATGGCATTCACGCTGATCCAGGATGAGAACAAGCTGCAGCTCAATGTTCCGGCAAACAGCCAGTACGTGGCCCGCATGATCCTGCTAGAAGAGCTGCTGTCGCTTTCCGACCTGCTCGAATCCTCCAAGCAGATGAAGGGACTGGATGAAATGGGCTCCGACCTCATTTCCGGACTCTTTGCCTGATCGTCCGGTCAGCTGAAAACGAAGAAAAGCGATAGAACTCCGGCGATCAGGAAGACGATGGCGTTTATATTTTTCCGCTTCTCGCCGGCATCAGTCATGATCATTGCGAGTAAGCACAGCGAAAGAAGCAGGAGCATCAGGTCGTAGAGAATAAGAATGGAGAGGGCGACCTTTCTTACATTCCAGTAATGACCGAAGATAACCATCATGACAAGGGCGGTTGCAATGGTCAGCCATCGCAGAAGCTTTATATAGCCAGGATTCATGGAGCCCTTTATTCCGGCTATGGGGCCGCCATCAGTGCGGTACAGCCGCCCAGCCCCAGTCCGAAGAGCATGAAGACCGGAATCATGATCACGTAGAACAGCAGTACGGCGGGAATGGATGCGAGCATGAACTTGAGAATGATGATCACCATGCGGCCGAAAGGAATGGCAACGTCGGTTACGGTTGTGCGGTTTTCATTCATGGCATTCTCCCGTTGGTTTCTCCGTCAACGTAGACGCCTATGACGGGTTGCAGCCATTACAATCGCTTGTTTTGGTTATAATTCCGGCTTGCGGAAGTCACCGTTTTTCAGGCGGATGCAATAGCGTTTCATTTCGTTGGCGACCACGCGGGAGAGCAAGATCAGGCCGATCAGGTTGGGGATGGCCATCAGCGCGTTGAAGGCGTCGGCGATATTCCAGATCATCTTCAATCCGCCGGCCGCGCCGATGGTGATGCAGCCGACGTAGACCCAGCGGTAGATCGGGATCGCCTTTTCGCCGAAGAGAAATTCGGCGCAGCGGTCGCCGTAGTACGACCAGGCAATCAGCGTCGAATAGGCGAAGAACATAAGTCCGATGCCGACGAGATATTGTCCATAGCCGAACAATCCCTTTTCGAAGGCATGGGCGGTCAGCGCGCCGCCGTTGAAATCACTGTGGTTTGCGCCCGTAACCAGAATGACCAGCGCCGTCATGGTGCAGACAATCAGAGTATCGATAAAGGGGCCGAGCATGGCGACGGTACCTTCGCGCACCGGTTCGCTGGTTTTGGCCGCCGCATGGGCGATCGGAGCGGAGCCCAGTCCGGATTCATTGGAAAAGACGCCGCGCGCCACGCCGTAGCGGATGGCGGTTCCAAATATGCCGCCTCCGACGGCATAGGGGGTGAAGGCGTATTTAACGATTTGTGCGAAAGCTCCCGGAATCGCTTCGATATTCAGGAGCAGTATAATGACCGCTCCGATCACGTAGAAGGCGCACATGAAGGGGACGATGATTCCCGCGACATTGGCGATGCGTTTGATGCCGCCAAGAATAACAATTCCCGTCAGGAAGGAGAGAATCAGGCCGGTGGTCAGGCTCATCCAGGAAATGCCAAAGCCAAAAAGCGTGAATCCTCCCGACTGCAACATTTCCGGCAATAGGTAGCCCAGTCCGTCAACCACGGAATTGGCCTGCACCATGTTGCCGATGCCAAACGAGGCGATCATGCCGAACAGGGCGAATGAGCCGCCGAGCAGGGCTCCGAGTTTTTTGTTTTTCAGCCCCATGGAAAGGTAGTACATCGGGCCCCCGCTGGCCGATCCGTCTGCATGGATCCGGCGGTACTTTACAGCCAGCGTGCAGGAGGTGAACTTGGTAGCCATGCCGACGAGCGCCGTTACCCACATCCAGAAAACCGCGCCGGGTCCGCCCGCTACGATGGCGGTGGCGACGCCGGCAATATTGCCGGTTCCGATGGTGGCCGACAGGGCCGTGGAGAGGGCCTTGAAGTGAGATATATCGCCGTTTTCCTCCGGTTGATCGTATTTCCCGAAAACACAGGCGATGGCATGGCCGAGGTGGCGTACCTGTACGAACAACAGGCGGACGGTCAGATACAGGCCCGTGCCCACCAGAAGGATGATCATCGAACGGCCCCAAACCACTTCACCGTACAGGGCGCTTAACAACTTGCTCAGATCTTCCATCCAGATTCCCCATTCAATATTCCGGACAAGCTACGTGAAATGGTCCGTGAAGAAAAACCAAAAGCAATCCATCATGAACCAAAAGAAAAAAGCTCCGGGCACGTTGCCCGGAGCTTGCCGTGTACTTATACGTCGGTCTACTCGGTTTGTTCAGCGGACGTGGTTTCTTTCTTTTCCCTTTTCGGGGTGGCGCACTGCTTGCAGGGTTTGTATCCGGCTTTCTTGGCTTCAGCTTCCGACTTGAATTCCTTCGTACTGCTTTTTGCGTTGTAGAAGCGGCACGCCGGTTTGTGGTAGATCTTGCTTTCGGGGTTGCCCTTGATGGGCCCGGTTTCCGCCGCAAAAGCGCTAGCCAAGCATGCAATCATTGCCACAGTCATAAGTTTCAACCATTTGCTTCTCTTCATTCCTGCTCTCCTTTGGGTAACGGGGCTTCATTGCCACCAATGGAATGACATATAAAAGAAAAGAAACAGCAACAATAAAAACTTATATATAAGATTAGTAAAATGTACCAAGATTTGGGGATCAAAGGGCCTTGGAAAGCGGCGGAAGATGAAGCTCCTGCAGCTTCCGGCCAGACCGGGAGGTCTTTGCAATGCATGAGATGTTCTCTTGTCTCTGATTCCCTCGTTTTATAGGTTATCGCCTGATAATCGGAGGTGTTGATGAAGTGTATCATTGTGGGGCTGGTGGCCGTGCTGTTGTCATCTGGATTGCAAGCGTCGGCAGAAAATGGCATCCGTGTCTTCACCGATGAGCAGGGGCGCGCTGTTGAAGCCAGAATCGTTTCGGTCGATTCCGTGAAAGGAACCATCCAATTGGAGCGGGAGGATGGCCAGCGTTTCTGGGTTTCGCCCAAACGGTTCTCAGCGGATGACCAGACCTACATTAGGCAATGGGCCGACGCCAATCGCGTATTGTCGGAAAAAAGCCTGCGGATTTCCTTCAAGAAGAAAAGGCTCGAAAGCTTCAATAGGAAAAAGATGGGAGGTGTGGCCAATGGTTTCAGCAAGGGGGAGGTCATCTGTTATGAAGTCACGCTGACAAACCGCTCAAAGCGGCAGATCGTGGGCTTGAGGCTTGAGAGCATGTATTTCGTGAGGGTCAGCAGTCGTAATCACGAAACCATAAAGCATGTCGGTCCCGGGACGGGTTTGGTAAGCCTTATCGAGCCGGGTAAAAGCGTGACGCTCAGGACGACAAAGCTGACGCTGGAAGAAAAGTTCAACCGGATTGCGGTCTCTGAACCGGGCACTGTTACTCTGGGATATGATGAAAACAAGATTTCCGAGGACGAACTGATGGGGATCTGGCTGAAAATATACGGGCCAGAGGTGGATGGCGAGCGGGTCGTCCGGGATGTGTGTGAGCCCAGCGGCCTTGATGGGGATGTCGAATGGGTAGAGGATTCCGAGCGCTAATGAAATTCCACAGGTCGGTGTGTTAAACCCTCGTAGCAACGACTCCAACCTACCGGAATATTCGTTGCCACAAAAATATGCGAAGAGCCCTCATTTCCTATGCATAGGATGGCGCATGTGCATAAAAATCCGGGAAAACCATACATGCCGTTGCAGATAGGCAACGGGGTGAGGTCTCAAGATTCAAAATTGGCGAATCGCGAATATGGAAGCATTGCAGCTATTGGAACATGCCGTCGCCGAAGTTGATTCCTAGAGGAACGCACCAAATGCTGATGTAGGACACGTAGTTGAGATCGATGCTTCCCGGCACGGTGAGGGTGAGGGTGGCATTCGAGAAGGCGGGCCCGAGCAGGTCCTCGCTGATAACTGTATAGGGGCTGAACGAGGCGTTGGGGGACACGATCACCCGCACGTCGATTCCGGTAGCGTCGTAGGTGAAGTTGCGCAGCTCGATGGTGTGGTTGTTGACGATGTGCGCCGTGCCGCTCACGCCATGGTAATACGTGGTGAATGTTGCAACTTGCCCGACCTTGGCGTGATAGGGCTCCCTGACGACCCGGTAGAATTCTGCGTTGGTGGAGGCCGCCGTGTTCCAGTTGGTGTCGCCGACCGATCCCTCGAACGAATAGACCTCCTTCCAGTTGCTGTTGGTTGTCAGCTGGCCGGTTTGCTCGACATGGTAGGTGCCGCCGGTGGCCACGTTGGAGATACCTAACGTCAGGGCGGGGGCGTTGGTGGCCGAGAGGCTGATTTGCGGTTGAGGAATTTCCGACCGGGCTGGCACTGGTATTATGAGAAGACCCAGAAGGGCGGTAAAGAGCGTGAAGGGAATCGATTTTATTTTCATGATGTATAATGTGACCGTATTACTCGCATATTGTTCAGCTCCATCGACGATTATTTATGGAATAGTAAAAAACACCGTTATTTCCGTTGCTCTGTGTGAGATTTAAGCCTTCTGGCGAACACATGGGGAGTGTCACGCAGAGCTAGTAGAGAAATGAACGGGTAGGATTAAATAAACCTCTGTTATCTCGGTTGCGCTGTGTGAGACCAACCCGTCGTGCATGGACAGCGGAACACAAAAACACCTAATGTAATTCCATGTTTCTTGACCCTGTACCGGCAAGCGGCTACAACTGCCAGTTGTTTTTCCAGCGTAACTATTCAACCACAAGGGGTGCTGCATGAGTGAAGCGATCAAGGTGACGTTAACCGAAAACGAACTACCGAAGCAGTGGTACAACCTGGCGGCCGATTTCGAGCATCCGATGCCGCCACCAGTGGATGTGGCTGGCAACCCGATCGGCCCGGAGGCGCTGGCACCGGTCTTCCCGATGAACCTGATCGAGCAGGAGGTCAGCACCGAGCGTTGGATCGACATTCCCGACGAAATCATGGGCTACCTGAAAATATGGCGTCCGACGCCGCTCTACCGCGCTCGCCGCCTGGAGCAGGCGCTCGGCACCCCGGCCAAGATCTACTACAAGAACGAAGGCGTTTCGCCCGCCGGTAGCCACAAGCCCAACACCGCCATTCCGCAGGCGTGGTACAACAAGCAGTTCGGCATCAAGAAGCTCACCACCGAAACCGGGGCGGGGCAGTGGGGCTCGGCGCTGTCGTTTGCCTGCGCGATGGTAGGCGGCATCGAATGCAAGGTCTTCATGGTCCGCATCAGCTTCGACCAGAAACCGTTCCGAAAGATCATGATGCGCACCTGGGGCGGCAACTGCGTTCCCAGCCCGAGCATGGAAACCGAAACCGGCCGCAAGATCCTGGCCGAAGATCCGGACACTCCCGGCAGCCTCGGCATCGCCATCTCGGAAGCGATCGAGGAATGCGTGCAACGCGAGGATACCCGCTATGCCCTCGGATCCGTGCTCAACCACGTGATGCTGCACCAGACCGTGATTGGCCTCGAAGCGCAGGCGCAGATGAAGAAGATCCGCGACTATCCCGATGTCGTGATCGGTTGCGCCGGCGGCGGGTCCAATTTTGCGGGCATTGCGTTCCCGTTTATCAATGACCGCATGCACGGCCAGAATATCCGCATCGTGGCGACCGAGCCCGAAGCGTGTCCGACGCTGACGCGCGCGAAATACCGCTATGATTCCGGCGACGTGGCCATGATGACGCCGCTGCTGCCGATGCATAGCCTCGGCCACACCTTCGTGCCGCCGCCGCTGCACGCCGGCGGCCTGCGCTACCATGGCATGGCGCCGATGGTCAGCCACGCCATGAACGAGGGGCATATTGAAGCCACCTCCATCGGCCAGACCGAATGCTACGAAGCCGCTGTTCAGTTCGCGCGGACCGAAGGGTTCATCTCCGCGCCCGAAACGTCGCATGCCATCGCTCAGACCATCCGCGAAGCCAAACGCGCGAAGGAGGAGGGCAAGCAGAAGACCATCCTGATGAACTGGTCCGGCCACGGCCTGATGGACCTCAAGGGCTACGAAGCCTTCTTCGACGGCAACCTGAAGGATTATCCGCTACCCGACGAGCTGCTCGAAAAGTCGCTGCACTCGATGGACGGCCTGCCGATGCCGTAGCGTGAGGCGTGATCCGCCGTGACGGTATGCGACCACATTAACGGGAATGAATTTGAATATTTTCGCCGTGCAAGGTCGTGTCGGCTTGGTTGTCGTAAACAACTTCGCCGGTTGCCGTTTCCCAGATCTGGAGACGAACTTGATCACTTGCGCCGTTGTCGAGAAGCTTGCCGTCGATCGCGGTAAGCATGAAGCCAAAGCCATCTTCGTGATTGATGGTTCCCGTGCCTTTAAGCATGGCGTCCGCACCTGTGATCACCAACCATTCGTAGTCGCTGCTGTGGAAGTTCATATCGCCAACCTTGAACTGGAACTCGGCCTGGCCGGCCGGCAAGGTTGAGCCCTTCTTGTACTTGGCATTGAAGCCAAAGTTTGCCCGGCCTTCCACCGGGACGTAGGGTTGGATCACAAACGTTTCCGGCGACAACGCCGCATCCGAAATCGCTATCTCATCAATTGCACCATAAAAACGGTCGGTAAAGTTGCCCGCCCACATGCCATGAGCGACTGTCCATTGGCCATACCCTTGCGCCAATGCGGTGTCCGTACCCGTGACGGTTAAATCCAGCAGCCCGATCAATTCACCGTCGAGGTAGAGCATAAGGGTTGTCCCGTCACTCACGGCCGCTACACGATACCATGTGTTCTCCCGAAAACCGGCCGCCACCTGTAGTTCATGATAAACGCCGTCGACATCCCTGTAGGCTATCGCCAGGTCGGAGTTGCGTGTCGAAAAGTACAGGGCTGCTGCATTGCCGAAATTGCCATTGCGACCCACAAGCGTACAATAGGGTGCGAGGTAGTCGGACTTGAAGACCACTTCAATCGTCCACTGTTGGGGGGTAATGGTTTCTACATCAACTCCCGTGATATAGGGGTTGAACTGGGAATCCGTACCGGCGGCAGGAAGGTCGTTGGCGTTTACCATGCTGAAATCACCCTGGATGCTGTCGGCGCTCCATTTTATGTAGGTGCTGGTCAAAGCGGAAATGTGGTTTCCGTTGCCAGACAAATCCAAGGAGCTGATTCTAAAGTCGTCCGGGTCCATGGCCCCGTCGCCGTCCAGATCCTCACGGTAAAGGTTGCCGGGCATGAAAGCTCCATCCATTGCTCCGGGGTCGGCAAAATCCCAATGGGCGATGGTGGTCTCTGCTGGAGGATCATCAGAGCCAGTGGTGGGGTCATATCTCTTGGCGAGAGCGCCGGGTGGAGACCAAATCCAGCCGCCTCCAGTGACAAATGTATCAGGATCAACATCAAGAGGTTCGTATCCGATACCGTCGTAGTAGCTTATGCCCCAGATCGCAGGCAGGTAGATGTTGTCGATGTATACGGAAAGTTCGCCGCTGGTGACCGCCATGATGCCGAGAGGAATTTCGAACAGTCGCCATTGATCTTGTGCGATTTCTACATCGTTGGAAAACGGACTCCAGCTCATGCTGGAACTATAGACCGCGGACACGTAGTGGAATGAGTCGTCAGGATCGATGTCCAGGTAGTGCTCTATCACACCTTGACTGGTGGCGTCGTGGACGGGGAGGTTTCCGACGGCATTGTTTAGTGCTGCCTGAATGGTCCACATCTCCCACTCTGGATTGGTGCCCCAGACGTAGGCGTAGATTTTGTATGCGCCGTTTTCCACTCCTGAGACCGTTGTTCTCAGTCTTGGGGAGTCTTCGGTAGTCGGGGACACGTACAGTGAATTGTTGTTTGCGATGAACTCCCATTTTTCCCATAGCTGATCATATTCATCGTAGATTTCCCCCGGCGGATTCCATTCCGTGAACATGAAGGTATTCGGATCCCAGACTCTGGTGTTGCCGTCCGGGCCATCGGTGGCATCCACGTAAACCCGTTTTGGTTCTCCACTGCCGATCACGACAAAAGTCCATGCGTTGGTGATGGGGTCTGTCGGCGGATTAACTCCGGCTACCACGAGGCGAACGGAGTGTGCGCTCAGTGGTTCCAACACGTCGGTGACTGCATAACTGACGGTAGTGGTCGAACTGTCCCTGGAGATATACGGGGCGACCGGTATGCCGTCCAGCGACAGAAGAATGGAGCTTGGATCTACCTCGGAGCTCCCGTCCGCAATGAGCGCCTCCAGAACGGGTTGGTTTGTAATGCCCGTGCCGTGGGGGATAAAGGAGACGAGCGAGAAAGCTGCCGGGCCATCGGGACCGTCAAGAAAGTTGGCCGCAATATTCGTTGCGGAAAGCGCGCCATCATAGATTCGAAACTCATCGATCGAACCGATCATGTTTGGATCTGCCGTATAGAGGGATTTACCAAGGAAGCTGTAAACATTGTTGATGTCCCACAGGTTCTTTGTGAAGTAGGAGTCCTCTCCAGCCAGTGCACCGTTGATGTAGATTGCCGCCCGATTGAGCCCGAAATCCACTACGCATGCAATGTATACGCCATCAACATAGTCCAGCGAGCCGGGTACGATAACACCATCCTCGTTTTCCCATCCGTGCGGGAACGCGGACGAGGCAATCAGGCGAATATCCGAATTCGGCCCGTGGGGACAAAAAAACAGGTAGTTGCCTGCCGAGCCTTCTGGAGCATAGGTATTGCCAAAGTCGAAGAGCCTAGCCCAGGTGTAAAGATATCCAAAACTCGCCCAAGACTCGAGGGTTACCGCGTTTTGGGTGATTGTACTGGAATGAATCAGGTAGGGCGGGAGTTCGACATAGGACAAAGCATTTCCATCCAGGTAAACCGAACCTCCAGATTGAATCGCTCCTGGCAGGAGCAAGCCATCTTGACCACCAACAGAGTCAATGGCGATTTCCGATCCGGTATCATTGAAACTATAGCGGTTCAGGAGGACCGCCGGAGCGGCCGTGGTGTTTAGCGTTAATAAGGCTGTCCACACAGCCATAGACAAAATACGCAGTTTTTTCATCGCGCACCTCCATTTCTCTCAAACCCCTTAACGGGCATATAGTCTTTTTTATAAACAACACAAGACAAAATACCTACGTCTGTATAGGTATTTGCATTCGCATTTGGGGCGCGCATCAAGGAGAAGATATTTTGAGGCTCCTTTTAGAATGTGACTGCCGTAAATGATGTGAATGGCGTATTCTCATTAGCGGATACTTTGCTGCGTGGAGTTTAGGAAAACGTATGAATGACGATCCATGATCTCTCTATTGCTGTTGGTTCCGGTACCGTCGATCGGGGTGCCGTTTTCATAGCGGGCGGTGTCCATGCGTTTTTCCAACTCCCTGAAGCGCCTACTACCCGCCTAATTTAAGCTTAAATAATATTGGCTTACAAAAGAGCCAGACACTAATGTGGGATCGTATAAGTATCTGATAGGTAGTCAGAAGGATAAGTGGGGTTCAGAATGTATCCAAAACCTAAGAAAACGCTGATGACCTGGTGCCTGGAAATTTTTGTCGCGGCATCCATTCTTTTACTGGTGGGCGTGTTGGCCTTTGGGCTCTATCTCTCGAAGGACGGCCGGAAAACCGGGAAATCCAGTTCTTCAAGCACTTCAAAAGGCCATTCGCTCCAGTTAAAGTAAAACCGGATGCCCGATTGACCTTGCACACGGTCTTCCCGGAACCTGAAAACAAGCTTGAGGGCGGCTAAGAGCTGGTTGCGGTATTCCAGTCGCCTTCTAATGGCATAGGAACGACTGTCCCGATTGCCGCCAGCATCAATTGAGCCCTACGTATGGTCTGCGAGCCCTTCGATGAGGGCGCCCGAACCCGCACCGCACGAGATTACCGAGCGCATCGCGCTTTCAACCGTTACGGAGACGGGGTGAACGTGTTGCTGAGGGAGGTGGTAAATGAAGCCGGAGGTGGGGTTGGGGCCCGTCGGCACGAACACCGTAACCATGCCGTTGTCGTGCCGGTCGGTAATGAATGCCGTCATGAGCGTATCGTTGCCGTATATGTTGACCAGTGCCACGGATGAGAACGGAGAGGCCTTGTTCCCAAGAAACTGGTTGACCGTTTCCTTGATCATCTTGTAGCCGGGGGCCTTGCTCAGGAAGCTGTTTTCGAAGCTGCTGTAGATCATTTGGCCCAGTTTTGTGCGGACAAACAGCCCGAAGAAAAAGCAACCCATAATAATCACGGCGAGGACAATGACCGTAGCGATGAGCGGATTGTATTTTTCGGGTGTCGGGAGCGTATCAACGACCAGGTTGGTGAGCGGTGCGATGGCATTGCCCACCACGCCGAACAGCCATTTGAACGCCAGGATGAGGATGATGACCGGCAGGATGACGATGACGCCACCAAGGATGGTTGTCTTGAAAAAATTCTTTGTGCGCGTAAGCATATAACCTCCGGTTGAAGCGGCATGATGCGTGATTCCTGATGCGTGATCCAGAAGAATTGAATTCTTGCTTCTTGCGTTCCATGCATGCTTTTGCGGTTAATGGATCCATGAAAATTAAGCTGAACGAACGGCCAATCGAAGTGGACGCCGATACAACGTTGTTCCTGTTGCGCAACCAGGAGAAACCGGATGCGGATATTCTGATCTATAACGGTGCGGCTGTTGCCTATGATGTTGCACTCTCCGAAGGAGATGCGGTTAATCTGATCAGGCGTGGAGAAATTCCACCAGCCGACGAGCTGGAGGCGTTGATGGCTGCCCGCCATACGCCCGGTGTGCATGAAAAGATCAAGGAAGCAACCGTCGGCATCGCCGGCTTGGGTGGCCTTGGTTCCGCTATTGCCGTGGCGCTGGCACGCATCGGCATCGGGAAACTGATTCTGGCCGATTTTGATGTCGTCGAGCCCAGCAACCTCAACCGCCAGCAATACTTCATTGATCAGCTGGGCATGACCAAGGCCGAGGCACTCGAAGCCAATCTGAGCCGTATCAATCCGTATGTGCAGTACGACGCCCATTGCGTACGCGTGACTCCCGACAATATCCCGGAGCTTTTCGGTGAAGTGGATGTGATGGTCGAGGCGTTCGATCGTGCCGATCAGAAAGCGATGCTGCTGCAAAATTTCAAGGGCCAGCCGATCGTCGCCGCTTCCGGCCTCGCCGGCTACGGCCCCGGTGACACCATCGGGGTGCGCAAGATGGGTAGGGACGTCTACATTGTCGGCGACCTTGCCACCGGCGCTGCCCCGGGCTGCGGGCTCATGGCTCCCCGCGTCGGCATCGCTGCCCACATGCAGGCCAATCAGGTTCTCCGCATTTTGCTCGGCGAGGAATAAGAGCCTGTCTCGGGCGCTTTTCCCCGTTAAATATCATTAAATAATCATGCGTGCTTGCCGCGAACGCTTGTTTTTACATATACGTTTAAAGCGATTATAGAACTTAATCGACGCTTGCTTTGCCGATGCCGTAACGCAGAGCAGGGGGGGGGGGGGACGAATGAACGGTAATAAAATGGGTGACAGGAGATTAGGATGAAATTAGGAATCAAGGGAAGTGTCGTCATTGCAGGGATTATTTGTGTTTCGGCTTTTGGTGCAGACGAAACCACGAAAAGCGATTTTGGGATACGCGTGTCGCTGGGCAGTGCGCCCGGAGTGAATAAGTTGGAAGTGGATGGCGGGGGATCGGTATCTGTAAGCGAAGATGGGGGCGGACAGCTTGAAATTCTGGCGGTCAAACGGTTTTGGGGTGATGACGAATCAACGGTTGGCGGCGTTCTGGGCGGCGGTGTTTTCTTTGCAGGAAATAGCGGAGGACTGGGTGGCGGTTCCTTTGATTTGGCTGCGTTTGGTGTGATGGTTCAGGGTGGTCTTGCTGTAAGATCCGGTGATGTTTTTGTATTTGAGCTTGGCCCTTATCTGGGCATTGGTGGTGCGCGACAGGAAATTACCGGATTTTCCGATGGTTCCGGCGGCTACGCCATGTATGGGATTAAAGGCGGTGCGTTCTTTATGCTGGGGTCAAACGTTGAATTAGGCCTTGAACTCGGCTATGGCGGATTCTCTTCGGACGTAGAGTTCGATTTCGGGGGTGGCGTGAAAGCTGACGGCACGATTAGTGGAGATGGCGGAAACGCTGCACTTGTCTTTGGTGTAACCTTCTAATCAATAACGTCGTTAGGCCTTTCCATTTTTCGGGATGGGGCTATTCGATCGCTAATTCTAGTGGACCGGGCGTAGCTTTCGAGTTACGCCTGTTTTTATATGAAAACAAATCTGTTCAGTAATATTCCTGTAAATCTGCCCGAGGAACTCTTTAGCGTGCTGGCGGAAAGCGAGCATGTGAAGGTTGAGCGGATCGTCTCCGACGGCCACGCCTCGCCGGAAGGGTTCTGGTACGATCAGGCACAGAATGAATGGGTTTTGCTGGTTTCAGGATCGGCCGTGCTGTCCGTTGAAATGGAATCCGGTATCGAGCGGATCGAGCTTAAGCCCGGTGATTATCTTCTCATTACCGCCCGTCAGCGTCATCGTGTGGAGTCCACTTCAGCGACCGAAAAAACCATCTGGCTGGCCATTTTTTATTAACCACGAAATACACGAAGCACACGAAATAGATTCCGGCTGAAACGCATCCCGTTTTTTCGTGTATTTGATCCAATTGCTTCTCTGGGCGCAATTGTGTGGTACATTTTCCCCATGAAGATTGATCGATTTGAATTTGGTGAATATGAAGTGCTGGCGGTGCCGGTACTGCGCGACAACTTCGTCTATTTAGTATGCCGCGATGGCAAAGCGGTGTTGATCGATGCCGGTGAGGCCGGGCCGGTTTTCCGGGTGCTGGAAGAGGAAAATCTGCAGGTGCTGGAAGCCTTTATCACACACACGCATCACGATCATGTAGGTGGCTGCCGGGCCATTCAGGAGCGTTTGGGCATCCTTTTTACGAGTCCCGCCGTCGAGGAACGCGAATACAATGTCTTAGGTGCCGCCTGTTCTTCCATTTCAACTCCAGGTCACATGGCGGTGCACAAGATCTATCACTTTCCCGAGCTCGGAATTTTGTTTGCCGGCGATGCATTGATCAATGGGGCGTGTGGTCGCCTGCTGGGGGGGACGGCGGAGCAGGCTTTTTCCAGCCTGCAAGCCATCAAGGCGCTACCGGATGAAACCCGCATTTTCGGCGGGCACGACTATCTCGTCGAAAGCATGGAATTTGCGTTATCGCTCGAACCCGAAAACGTCGATGTGAAAGCCCGCTTGGAGCTATACCGCCGCGATCCAGTCGCCGCGATCTTTGCTACGCTGGCCGAGGAAATGAAAACCAATCCTTTTCTGCGGATCGACACCGTCGAGGCGTTTGCCGAGCTGCGTCAGCGAAAAGACCTGTATTAAACACAAAGGCACCAAGGGATCGAGGCGGGCTTTTCTACTGCGTTTTCCTGTTCTGTTTGCTGGCGGTACTCACCACGAGTACATAACGCCGGCCTAGTCATCGGCGGGTGACATCAGTTCACGCAGCTCCGGAGAAAGATGTTCGGCGATATCATCATCCGATGCTTCCGGATGTTCATAGAGATAATCATACAGTGCGCCACGATCGGCCTCGTTCAGACCCAGCGTTTCTGCCAAATCGTTGGCGTGCCGGAGGGCGTTCGCTTCTCTCTCGCGGACTCCCTTTTCCTCGATATAGGTGGCAAGTTCGTTTTGCTGGTCCGGAGTGAGCTGCGCATTAAGTTCCTGCAGGATACTCTCGTTCTCATACCATTTTTTGGGCCAGTGTATGTCATAGGCCTGATCCCGGATGGTTCCCCTCTGCTCATCCACTGACTGCAAATATGCGTTCTGTTCGGGGGATAGTTCTACCCCATCCCCCTTCATGGAATAAAGAGCCCAATAGTTCATCATGCTCTCCCGCTCCGCTTCCATCATGCTCTGCCACTTTCCTTTGAACTCCTTCTTCTGCTGGTCGCTGTAGTCCTTATAGGCCGTCAGAATGGCACTAAAGTTCGCCGTTTGATCCGCATTCAATCCCATGCGCAACTGGAGCTTTTTGGTTAAATGATCCGTGTCGCGGAGCTCTTTATCATAAGGGTTAAAATACGTGTTTTTCAAGTCAATGGAGAACCTCTGCTCGGCCGTTTTCAGGTATTCCGGAGTTATTCCCATGGCGTTGTTCTTCGGAGCTGTCTCGGTGTGCGATGAATCGGATTGCGCCAAGCCACGCAGTAATTCCTTCGGTCGATTTGACGAAGTGTCGCTGGTGGTCTGTGCGTTGGTCTCGATTTGCTGCCCGGCTTCAAGCGATGGTAGTTGCGGGTCCAATGCGGTCTGTTCTTTTTCGGATTGCGATCGGGTGGTGAGATAAACGCCTCCTCCGAGAACAACGGTAGCGGCTACGGCAGTGATGAGCAGTGCTTTTGCGTTCATGATGGCTATGATTGCTCCTATTAAGGTCGTTGTTGCAATCGTGGTTCCGGCATTGGCCAGAACCGTGGTGGAAATCGATGCGGCCATTCCGGTCGGTGCCGTTAGCGAGGCGTGTGCGGGAAGGGCGGCGGCCAACGCGGTGGCTGTTGATGTGATGCCTTTTTTTGTAAGTCGGCCATTCAGGCCATCCAGCGCCCGTTTCACTCGCATGCGGGCGGCGTCGGTCGAAACGCCTAGAGCCTCGCCGACTTCGGCGAGGCTCTTTCCTTGAAAATAGCGAAGGATGATGGCTTCGCGCTCTGTGTCCTTCAGTCGCTCGAGTGCTTCATGAATATCCGGGGCCAGTCGAGACCAGTCCGCTTCGGTTGTTGGTTGGGTTTCCATTTGATCCACATACTTTTGTTCCCGCTGTTGCCGGCGGATTTCCGTGCGTTGGATTTTTCGGGATAGGTTGCGGGCTGTGATATAGATCCAGCCGCCGAGTTTCACCTTTTCCGGGAGGTGCCGCGCTTTCTTGGAGAGCTCTACAAAGGTTAGCTGGCACGCGTCGTGGGCAAGGTCATCCTTGCCCAGATAGGTGATTGCCGCCGAATAGGCGACGTCCATATAACGTTCGACCAGCTGCGAAAATGCTGCGGGGTCATCGTTTTGCGAAAACTGTCTGATGAGTTGTATGTCGCTTGGATTCATGGTCATTTATTAAGTAATTCCCGCCCGGTCTCCAGACCGAACATAAAAAAACGAAATAAATGACTACTAAGCTGTAGGGGGGATTCTGGTTAATTTCCGGTTGTGGGCTTTGAATCGTCCGTTTCCGGTTTTTTCTGCGCGGTTTTCAGTTCCTCAAATCGGGCCTTTCCGGCAGCAATTTCTTCTTCGGAATACATGGGGGTGAGCATTTCCTTCAGGCGGCTATCGCCGTTGGCTTCGGCGGCAAGGGACCAGGCATAGGCCTCGGTGTATTGTTCGAGGTTGTAGCAGCAGACCCCCAATGGATAGATCGCTTCCTTTATCCCCTGGTCAGCAGCCTTCTTAAGCCAGAGAGCGGCTTCCTGATCGCTTTGTTCCACGCCGGAGCCATTCATGTAGCATAAACCAAGGTTGAACTGGGCATGGCCATGGCCGAGCTCCGCCGCTTTTCGGAAGTACTCGATTGCTTTGGGGAGATCCTGCTCCACGCCGTCGCCCGAGAAATAGGCCGATCCAAGGTTGAATTGCTTTTCCGCCGCTGAAACCTGGTTCGTAATCGTGATGCCGAACAGGGAGGAGGAGTCATTGGTTTCATCCGCTAGGCTGAATGATGAAAGACTAAGCGCGAACAACAGAATAGGGAGTGCAGGTTTCATTGCGGTATTCTCGGTTGGGGTTGAGTCCTGTCGATTGTAAATCTTTATAAAGAACCTTGGGGGATTAATTCCATTCTTTTGAATGTACCAGACTGATTATATCAGATAGTAAATACTACGCAACTGTGTGGTTGAGTCGGTGCGCAGATACATGTGTGACAAGGAGTAATATGGATACTGTACAAGCAGAGATGGTATTGAGGACGAGTAAGAAGAGACAGATCATTATGGTGTTGATGGGGCCCGCATTTGCGCTCATGGGTGTTTTGATGGTCATGAGCCATCACTGGTATGGCTGGCTGGCCGTTGGACTGGGTGTGCTGGTCACTCCTATCATGATCAGGCAAATGGCAATGGGCGGTTCCTTTTTAAAGATCAACCAGGACGGATTCGTGGTTGGGATCCTCAAAAAGGAAGAGTCCTATAGGTGGGACGATATCGAAGAATTCTATCCGGTAACGATTGCATTCATGAAGTATGTCGGTTGGAACTTTGTCCCGGAGTTTGACCAGACGAAGTTGGCCAAGTTTAATCGTGCAGGGGGCGACGTGCAGTTCACGTTGCCCGAGTGTTTTGGAGAGGATGCCGATAAGTTGGCCGGTTTGATGAATGAATACCTACAGACTCATAGGGCTGCTAGTGCCAGTCAGTTATAGAGTCGGCCGTTGTCATTCCCTTTGATCATAGGCCCTGTCTATGCGTAGATGGGGCTTCGATCGTATTCAGTTACCACGGCCTTCTTGAGCTATCATCAAACGGGGCAGTCACAAGGCGCTTGATGTTGAAAAGTGTCCACCAGGCGAAGCCCCAGAAGATTCTGGCAATCAGGTATTCGAAAAGGACCCAAACTAAAAGCATTGTTCCAAGATCCTGCGGGCTGCGGTGCTCGCCAAAGGCCCATTTTAGGATATTCCAGAGAGAGAATATGCAGGTGAACAATGCCGGAAAAACAAATATGCAGTTCAGGGCATGAAGCAGCAGGCTATCAGCGGGAAGGATAATTCTATCCGGTTCCCTCGCCCAGAATTTCCATCCGATGGAGCCCGATATCGCTAGATATGCAGGGAAGATGAACAGAGCATACGGGAGCCCGATAGCTTCCTTTATGGGAAGGGATTTCATTTGGGAGATCAGATCTTCAAGTCCTGTAAACGCCAATATGGTGCAGGTAAAAACTGTAAAAAGAGAGGATCCGATCCACATGGCCCGAAAAGAATCTTTTGCAATATGACCCTCGAATTTTTTGAACTTTGTGAGGCTGTCAAGATCCATGCAACCCTCCGATCAGCGTTGTGAGTCTAATGGATTGGATGAATTAGCTCTCAAACAGCGGGCGAAGTACGTCATACTGCTCCATCAATGCCTGCGGCATGACGCGGGTATCGGCCAGAACGGGCATGAAGTTGGTGTCGCCGATCCAGCGCGGCACAATGTGCTGGTGGATATGGTCTTTGAGGCCGGCGCCGGCCGCGGCGCCGAGGTTGTACCCGAGGTTGAGTCCGTCCGGTTTCAGTTGCGCCTTCAGGATTTCGACAGCGTCGATGCTCAGGTCGGTCATTTCGAGCCGCTCGTCGGGGGTCATGTCCTTAAGATGTTCAAGATGTCGATAAGGGGTTACCATCAGGTGCGCGCTGGTGTAGGGATAGCGATTCATGACGACCGCGCAGGTTTTGCCGCGCTTGAGCAGCAGGTTTTCGCGATCGTTGTCCTCGGAAAACATTTTGCATAGGAAGCAGCCGGCCTCCTTGTTGCCTAGAATATATTCTATTCGCCACGGTGCCCAGATTGTCTTTTGCATCTCAGATCCCTTCGGTCGTTCAGACTGAATATTAGGGGCAGAACAATGCGCCATGCATTCGCGGATTAAGATCTTTCTGCCTAAAAACCATTTTGCCTGTTCATCCCTGTACGGTTTTCGATTCCAAACGACCGCATTAAATCATATCTTGGAAGGATTGGAAGAGGAACTAGCGCATGGGCGACAACATATATTTCTACTACGGCAACGACGAATATCTGGTGGGATTGAATGCCCGGAAGAAAGTCGACGAGCTTTGCCCGGAGGCCGAGCAGGCGCTTTCGTTGGAAACCATCGATGGCAGCGCGGGCATCATTGATGATGCCGTGGCGGCGATCGATCAATGTCTGGCGGCGTTCCGCACCGTCGGGCTTTTCGGCGGGGAAAAGGTGGTGTGGTTCCGCGATGTTTCCTTCTTTTCCAATTCGGTCATCATGAAGAACGATCAGGTCAAGCGCCTACTGGGCGAGCTGGCCAAGGATCTTAAGGCCGGACTGGCTGCGGATCAGTATCTGATCCTGTCGGCTCCGGGGATCGACAAGCGATCATCCTTTTTTAAAACCCTCAAAGAGGTCTGCGACATCACGGAATATGCCGTTCCCGAGCGCGATTACGAGGCCCGTCCCGTCGCCCTCCAGCGCGCGGTCACGCTGTTCAAGCGAGAAGGATACACGATCGATTCCAACGCGGCTGATGCTTTCATCGATAAGACGGGGTTCGAAACCCGTCAGATCATGAACGAAGTCGAAAAGATGGTGCTCTATAAGGGCGGCGAAAAGGCCATCACAAAGGCAGATGTTCAGATCATCACCTCCGCTTCCGGCGAAGCGTTGATTTGGGATCTGACCGACGCGATGGCCGAAGGGAAACTGGGCGATGCCATCCGTATTTTCCGACAGCTTCTATTCCAAAAGCAAACGGGAGTCGGGCTGGTGATCCAGCTTGAAAACCTGTTCCACAACCTGCTGCGTTTCCGCGAATACATGGATGCCGGCTGGCTGCGGATGAACGGAACGCGGATACAGTGGGCGAACGATCCGGAGCTGGACGACTATTTTTCCGTCATGCCCGACGATCCCCGCAAGATGCATTGGTTTCGCGCATCCAAGATTGCCGGTCAGGCCGCGGCCTATTCGTCGAAAAACCTGGCTGCCCGCAAGAAACTGGTGGTGGATACCCACGAACGGATGCTCTCCTCAGGTTCGATCCCGCACGAGCTGATGGTCGAAACCCTCCTCGCCCGCCTCTGCGCGCCCCGTCGCCGCCGGATGTGACATCTTTGTCCTTTACAGGCTCCAGTTCACTAGAATCATGCCCGGAGCAACCTCGTTCGGGAAGTTGTCGAACCAGGTTTCGGTTTGGTTGATGATGTTGATGACGCCGATCTGGATGCCGTTTTCGGCGGTTTCGGCATAGTTGAAGAGTCCCAGCTGAAGGCCGGTTAGCGAGCCGGCGTAGTTGATGGCGCTGAAACCCATCATCCAGCCGGCCTGTGCCCCGCTGAATTGTCCGCTGGTATAGTTTACGAGGCCGAGGTGCACGCCCTTGTAGTTTTCGGCATAGTTCAAGCCGCCAAGCGAAACGCCGACACTGTCGCCAATTGAACCGTTAACAAGACCGAGAGCAATGGCCTTTTGTTCGTTTTCCCCCCAGATGTTGAGGCATAACCCTTCGATGAGCATAAAGCGGGGCTGGGTTGCGATTTCGGGGGTAAGGCTGGCCTGGAACGGTTTGCTTTCTGCAAACGCCGAAGCCGCAAGGCTGCAGGTCAGTGCGAGTATGGCGAAAATCGATTTCATGCGGGCTCTCCGTGTTGTTTTGATGAGCATGGGAAACTAATTGGATTCTGCAGCTTTCTCAATCTCAAAGCGTCTGCACTAGAACCTTGCTTGTCTGGCCAAAAGCAAGAAGGCCGCATTGCATAATGCGACCCTCTTGTCTGGTGAAAGCCCTAAAACCGCGGGCTTTTCATGATGGTGCGCCCAGGGTTATTCGAAGTGCCAGTTGACGATAACCATTCCTTTCGCCAGTTCATCCGGGAAGTTGCTGAACCATTCGTTTTCCGGCATAAGGTTGACGAGGCCAATCTGCACGCCATTGTCGACGGTCTTGGCATAGTTCACCCATCCCCATTGAAGACCTGTAAGGTTGTTGGCGATATTAACGGCGCCCGATTGGAGCCCCTTCATGTTGTTGGCGTAGTTCACAAAGCCGTCCTGCCATCCAACAAAGGATCCGCTGGTGCAATTGAAAATACCCCATTGAACGCCGGTGTAGTTTTCGGCATAGTTTGCCAGTCCAATGGAGAGGCCAACGCTGTCGCCGGTGGATCCGTTTACGAAGCCAAGGGCAAAGGCGCTTTGCGGGTTTTCGCCCCAAATGCTGAGTGCCACGCCATTAATTCGGGTGTCACTGGAATGAATGGCAATATCGGGGGTCAGGCTGGCCTGAAATGGTTTTGATTCTTCCGCCAATACGGATGAGGCCAGCATGCATCCCAGTGCGATCATAGTGACTTTCTTCATAACTCTCTCCTTTGGGTTTATGTGAAGTGGTTGGAAGGCTCTCTCTTCTCTCAACCTTTACTTGAGCGGAGTATATATAGAGGGCCAAAAAGGCTCAAATGAAATCAGGTATTTTCTATGCTGAACAAACGTGGTCTACTGTAGGCAATAATTCAACAAATATGCGGAGCTGTGCGGTATGGAAGAATCATTTTTAGAACGATTGGAAGCCGTCGAAAACCGAATCATGGCGGCCTGCGAAAAGGCGGGTCGGACGCGCGACAGCGTGCGCTTGCTGGCGGTGTCGAAAACCAAGCCCCCGGAAGCGGTGCGCGAAGCCGCCGGATGCGGGTTGCGGTTGTTTGGCGAAAACAAGGTGCAGGAGGCGCAAGCCAAGATTCCGATGTGCCCGTCCGGGCTCGAATGGCACCTGATCGGCCACTTGCAGAGCAACAAGGCCAAAATCGCGGCAAAGCTTTTTCAAATGGTGCATTCGGTCGATTCGCTGAAGCTGTTGCAGGCGCTGGATGCCCATGCCGGAACGACGCTGCCGGTGTTGCTGCAGGTCAATGTCTCCGGCGAGGCATCCAAGTCGGGCATGAAGCCCGATGAGGTAGCCGGGGTGATTGACGCCGCCAACCAAATGCAAAAGGTCGAAGTGCACGGTTTGATGACCATTCCGCCGTTTACTGCGGACCCCGAAAAAGCGCGCAGCCATTTCGTCGCGCTGCGCGAACTGCGTGATCGACTGCAGGAAGAAACCGGAACACCATTGCCCGAGCTTTCCATGGGCATGTCGCACGATCTCGAAATCGCTATCGAAGAGGGTAGCACCTGGGTGCGCATCGGAACCGATCTGTTTGGTAGCAGGTGATTTTCACCACAGAGGGCACAGAGAAAATGGAGAAAGATCCCTTAACAGCAAAAGTGATAGGATGTGCAATTGAGGTGCATCGGACTCTCGGTCCGGGATTATTGGAATCTGTTTATCTGCATGCATTGGCGTATGAGCTTAAATTGCAGGGAATTGTATTCAAGATGGAGCATCCATTGGCGGTCGGCTATAAGGATGTGACTCTGGACTGCGGATATCGAATAGACCTTCTCGTCGAAGACCGGCTGGTCGTTGAGTTGAAATCGGTGGAGGAGTTAAAGGGAATTCATACTGCCCAGACTTTGACGTATATGAAAATATCAGGGATCGGAACGGGATTGTTGATCAACTTCAATGTTGAACGGTTAGTTGATGGGATAAAACGGCTCAAAATATAGTCCTCTCTGTGTCCTCTGTGGTGAAAAATTAGGAATAAGAAGAATGAATATTACTTTTATCGGAGCGGGCAACATGGCGGAGGCCATTGTTGCGGGAATTGTGGGAAATGGTGTAGTCGAGGCTGCGGATGTGTGCGTCACGGATATATCCGCTGAGCGGCTGGGTCATTTCAAGAGCAAATATGGCGTAGGCACCGCATTGGATAACGCGTCTGCAGTCGCACAGTCTGATGTGGTGGTGCTTTCCGTCAAGCCGCAGATCTTTCCTTCCGTCTGGCCGGAAATCGACGGTGCACTCCAGCCCGATGCGCTGGTGGTGAGCATCATGGCCGGCATCCCCTCCAAAAAGATTGCAGGCAGCAAGCCTATTCGCGTGGTGCGGGTCATGCCCAATACGCCCGCCTTGGTGGGCGAAGGCGCGGCCGGAATCGCGGCCGGCGAATACGCCACTGAACCCGATCTGGCCGTTGCTGAAAAGCTGATGGGTGCCGTCGGGGCGGCCGTTATTGTAAAGGAAGAGGAGATCGATGCGGTTACGGCTTTAAGCGGAAGCGGTCCGGCCTATGTCTTCTACCTCCTCGAAAGCATGCTGGCGGCGGCGGATCAGATGGGTCTTGCAGAGGGAACTTCGCGTGAGCTGGCACTGGCCACCGTCATTGGAGCAGCAAAGCTGATGAAAGAAACCGGCGAGGAGGCCGGAGCGTTACGCCAGAAGGTCACCTCCAAGGGCGGTACAACCGCGGCGGCCATCAATACCATGGAAGAGCGCGGCGTTAAGGATTCCATTATTGCGGCGCTTTTGGCGGCGCAGGCACGGTCAAAGGAACTGGCAGATGGCTAAAAAGAAGTCAGCGAAGAGCGGTGGGGACAAGCGGCTAAAGCGCAGGCTGATCACCGGGGGGCTGGTATTTCTTATTCTTTACATCGGGGCCCATCTGATTTCCAGAACGGAAGGCGTTCGTTCCCTGGTTGCCGACAAGATTTCCAACGGTACCCGGTTGCCCGTTTCGCTGGAAAAGTGCGGAGCAACACCCTTGATGGGGATTCGGCTGAAAGGGCTGCTTATTCAGGGAGCTGAAATGCCGGATGTGAAGATCTCCTTCAACTGGCTTTCCTTTCTATCCTCCGACAAACCGTTCGTGAAGAAGCTGCGGCTGAAGAATGCTGAGATCCGTTTTCAGCGGGTGCCGACCTCGGGAAACTGGGAGCCGCTGGTATTGCATGGCATCGGACGCCGGCTGGGGGCTGCCGTCGGGTTGAATTCCGTGCAAAAGGGGCCGGACGATTCGATCCCGGTTTTCCCGCCGTATGCCATTAATGATAAAACCCGGCTGCAGTTGAAAGACGCCAAGATCATGTGGCTGGATGAAAAGGGCAACGAGCTGGCCTCGATCGATGACGCCAATTTTGATGTAAAGGTTGGGCGCCTGGTCAAACGCCAGGTGGTTCAGGTGATCGTCGAGTGTGATCAGATCACGTTGGCATCGCGGCGCGTGCTCGACGATTTCCGGCTCGAAGCCGTTTGTGTCGCCGGGTCGGATTGGGTCACGGTGCTCGAAATGTCCGATAACGGGGGTGAATATCCCCAGTTCGCCACCCCGACCCTCTGGCAGGACCTGAACCTGCAGCTCAACCAGCTCTCCGCCATACAATAGATTTCCTGCGCCCCGCAAAAATCCGGCAAATGCAGATTGACCCGCTCAGCGCATTTTCGTAAACACTTCATCTCCTTTAACGAGGCCAATGTAGCTCAGTTGGTAGAGCAATTCATTCGTAATGAATAGGTCATCGGTTCGACTCCGATCATTGGCTCCACTTTTTCCCTCACAATTGCTTCGCTCGGCAAATTCCTTTTCCCGCTTTGGGCGTTCCGCTATGGTGCGCCGTTATGAATTTTAAGGAAGAACTCAACGAAGAACAGTATGCCGCCGTCACCGCATCCGATGGAGCATCGCTGGTAATTGCCGCCGCAGGAACCGGAAAAACCCGTACGCTGATTTATCGTTTGGCCTATCTTGTACGAGAGAAGAAAATTGATCCCAAACGAATCCTCTTGCTGACGTTCACTAATAAAGCAGCTAGGGAAATGCTTTCTCGTGCGGAAGATCTAATCGGGCATCCGTTCACAAGTAAGTTCAGTGGAACCTTCCATCATTTTTCGAACTATTTACTTCGTGCACAGGCCAGCAAGGTTGGTTTTGGAAGTGATTTCACTATATTAGATGCAGATGATGCAAAAAAGTTGCTTCGAATGTGCGCTGATGAAATTGGCGTTGAGAAGAAGCATTTTCCGAAACCAGAGGTATTGTTGAGTCTGTTCGGTGTGGTCAGCGGCCGGATGGGCGATTTGAACGCAGCAATTGATGAGCAGTTCGAGTATTCTGAAGTTGATGCCGATACCGTAATCAAAGTCCACAACCTTTACCAGCAACGGAAGAAGGATTCCAATGCTATGGATTTTGATGACCTTCTGATTTATGCCCACAAGCTTTTAGTGGAGAATGAAGCCGTCCGAACTTTCTTTCAGCATGAATTCATGTATGTGCTAGTTGATGAATATCAGGATACCAATACCATTCAGGCTGAGATGGTGCATTTGTTGGTTAAGCGACATGGAAATTTGATGGTAGTTGGGGACGACTTCCAGAGTATCTATTCTTGGCGTGGCGCAGATTTTAAGAATTTCCTTCGTTTTGAAGACTATTTCCCCGAAGCAACTAGGTATCTTTTGCAGACGAACTACCGCAGTACGCCGGAAATTCTGGAGGTGGCCAACGAGGTGATCGCCGGCAATCCGGAGCAGTTCCAAAAGGAATTGCAGGCTGTTCGCGAAACCGGTGCCATGCCGCATCTTGCAAAGGTGCGCGATGGATCGGTACAGGCGCGCTACGTGATTGAAAAAGCGCTCGAACTGAACCGAAGCGGTATGCCGCTCTCGGAAATGTGCGTACTTTACCGTTCCCACTTCCACGCCATGGAACTGGAAATGGAGCTCAATCGGGCGGGCATGCCTTATGCGCTAACATCAGGCGTCCGCTTTTTCGAGAAGGCGCATATCAAGGATGTCTGCTGTCTCTTGCAACTTCTGGTCAATCCGGCCAATGAAATGGCTTTCTCCCGCCTCGTTCAGTTATTTCCAAAGGTTGGAGCCAAAACCGCGGTTAAAATTTTCAAGAAGCTTGGAAGCCGTGTAAACTTACAGCGTCCCGAAACTTGCGAGGCGGTACTTTCAGCATTGCCCGCGGCGGCGAAGGACGAGTGGCATAAGATTCAGGATATTTTCATCGCCTATCGCGAAGAAAATCTTTCCAACGATCCGGGGGAAGTCATCTTCCGTTTTGTGAAGGCGTTCTATAAAGAATACATGGTTGAAAACTTCGATAACCATAAATTCCGGCAGGAGGATATTGATGGTTTGATCGATTTCACCGTGAAGTTTGATTCAGCAGAATCCTTCCTCCAGGAGATTGCCCTGCTCACTAATTTGGATGCCGAGAGCGGCAAGGCGCCGTCCGACGAAGACAGCCGCAACTCCATCCGCTTGTCCACGGTCCACCAGGCCAAGGGGTTGGAGTGGAAGGCGGTTTTCATCCTGTTCGTCAACGAGGACATGTTCCCAAGCAAGAAGTCGATCGAGGAATCGGGCGATGCCGAAGAGCGCCGGCTCTTCTACGTCGCCGTCACCCGCGCCGAGGACGAGCTGTTTCTCTGCTCGCCGATGGTGCGCCGCCAACGCGACGGCGGCATGATCTTCCTCGATCCCTCGCGCTTCATTTCCGAAATACCCGAAGACCTGCTCCAGAACGACGGCGGGTTCTTTTGATTCCACGGTTCAACGCAAAGGCGCATAGGACTCTAAGATTCGCGAAGCAGGTTTTTTGTATTCTCTCTCTGCGATCTTGGCGTTGCCGCCGACCTCGGTGACCGGATCGGACCGCGGAACTGCGGTACAGTTTGTATCGCCGCCATCCTAGCGGCTCCGAAGCCCGCTGGCAGCGGGCGGTACGGTAGACGTATCGCAGGCGGCTCGCCTGCCCGGACGAGGAGCTGAATGCTTGGAAAATCCATTCAATACGCCTTGACTGGGTGCCATTCGATCCAGAACCGTTATTGATGGCTAATTTTCTGGAAACAGGAATAGAACATGCTTTTCCAAGCGGAATTGAAAGGGAAATTGAAGTGAGTAAAAACTTTATACATACGGCTTCGCTCGCACTTGTTCTGTGCGGAGCGGCAAGCGCAGCAGTGGATCTGAATCTGGACCTAATCGCCCATTACCCGTTGGCTACGGATGCCTCGGATGCTTCGGGCAACGGCATGGATGGAACCGTGATGTCGGGCGTGACCTTCACCAACGGCGCGGCCGTCTTTGATGGGACCACCAATGCCTGGATCGATCTGCCGGATGGGTTCGACAACTTCACCAATGGTTTCAGTTTCACGGGCTGGGTGCGCTATGATTCGTTCGATGAGAACTATTCCCGCGTGTTTGATTTCAGCCTCGGGCCGGACAACAACAATATCCTCTTAGGGCATACGGGATTCAACAATTCACTGATTTATGAAGTGCGTCCCGGCACCGGGGGATGGGACGTGCCCAGCTTTTATGTACAGGGGCAATGGGATCATATCGCGTTGGTGCAAGCATCCAGCGGTCAGATATCGCTCTACCGAAACGGGGTAAACATAGGAGCGAGTACCACGCTGGCCCTACCGGCTTACATCACCCGCACGAATAATTTTCTGGGCCGCTCGGCGTGGGGTGTGGATGGCTACCTGAAGGGTGCTCTGAGGGAGCTGCGCTTCTACAATCGGGCACTGGGTACATCGGAAGTGGCCGCGCTGAATCCGGATGCCGACATGGACGGGGATGGAATTACCAATCAGAAGGAACTGGATAATGGGCTGGACCCGGCCGTCAGCAACCTTGGGCTGGATTCGGATTCGGATGGACTGTCCGACATAGACGAGGTGAACACCTATGAAACCGATCCGTTGAAGCGCGACAGTGATTCCGACACGCTTACGGACTATATGGAGGTCCATTATCTAGGAACGGACCCGTTGCTTGCAGACAGCGATTCCGATGGCCTTGACGATCAGCTTGAGTTGCCGCAGGTGATTGCATGGGGCAGCAATAGTCATGGCGAGACCAACGTCCCCTCCTCCGTGACCAATGCTGTGGACATCGCTGCCGGAGGATATCACAGTCTTGCCCTGCTGAGCGACGGCTCGGTGATCGGATGGGGATCGAATGGCGACGGCCAGACCACGGTTCCCGCCTCCGTGACCAACGCGGTGGCCATCGCTGGCGGCGGAAATCACAGTCTTGCGCTGCTGTCCAACGGTTCGGTGATCGGATGGGGACGGAATAATTATGGCCAAACCACGATTCCCTCCTCCGTGACCAACGTCGTGGCGATCTCCGCCGGATTGTCACACAGTCTTGCGTTACAGGCCGACGGCTCGGTCATTGCATGGGGAGACAACTCCTACGGTCAAACCGCTGTGCCCGGGTCCGTGACCAATGCAGTGGCGATCTCCGCAGGATTAAATCACAATCTGACGCTGCTGGCCGACGGTTCGGTAATCGGATGGGGACAGAATAATCAAGGTCAGACTTCGGTCCCGCTCTCGGTGACAAATGGGGCAGCCATCTCCGCCGGAGCCGTTCACAGTCTGGCTTTACTGGACGACGGCTCGGTACTTGGATGGGGATGGAATTACTATGGCCAAACCAACATCCCCGCCTCCGTGATCAATGCGATGAGCATCTCCGCCGGAGGCTATCACAACCTGATGCTCAACATAGCGCTGGATCCGCTGAATCCCGATACGGATTCGGATGGGTTGCTTGATGGTCAGGAAGTTAATGCCGGGCTTGATCCAACGGTAAGCAACGTCGGGCTGGATTCGGATTCGGATGGCCTGAGTGATATTGACGAGGTGAGCAGTTACGAAACCGATCCGCTTAATTCTGATTCTGATTCGGATGGATTGCTCGATGGCACGGAAGTCAACACGGTTGGAACGGATCCGCTGAATGCCGATTCGGATTCGGATGGATTGTCCGATGGTGCGGAAGTCAACACGTATGGAACGAATCCACTGAAGGCGGATTCGGACTCGGATGGGCTAAGTGATCTGGATGAGGTGAACACCTACGGAAGCAATCCGCTGAAGGCGGATTCGGATTCGGATGGGCTGAGTGATCTGGATGAGGTGAATACCTACGGAACCAATCCTGCGAATCGTGATAGTGATGGGGACACCATTACAGACTATATGGAGATTCATTATCTGGGAACGAATCCACTCAGCGCAGACTCCGATTCCGATGGAATAGACGATCAGTTTGAGATGCCGCAGGTGGTTGGAGCCGGTATCAATGGGAGAGGCCAGCTCAATGTGCCTGCCTCCGTGACCAACGCGGTGTCCATCTCCGCCGGAGGAGATCAAAGTCTGGCACTGCTGTCCGATGGGTCGCTAATCGGATGGGGCGATAATGCAGGCATACCCGCGTCTGCGACGAATGTGGTGGCCATCTCCTCCGGATCTTTTCACGGTCTGGCGTTACGGGCCGACGGTTCGGTGGTTGGGTGGGGAGATAATACCTATGGCCAGATCAGTGCGCCCGCCTCGGTGACCCATGCGGTGGCTATTGCCGCCGGTGGATATCATAGTCTTGCGCTGCTGTCCAACGGCTCGGTGGTTGGATGGGGGCAGAGTGACTATGGTCAGGCCACGGTGCCCTCCTCGGTGACCAATGCAGTGGCTGTCGCCGCCGGAAGAGTTCACAGCCTGGCTCTGCTGTCCAACGGCACGGTGGTTGCATGGGGATATGGTTTCAACGGCCAGACCACGGTGCCCGCGTCCGTGACCAATGCGGTGGCCATTGCTGCCGGAGAACTGCACAGCCTGGCGCTGCTGTCCAATGGATCGGTCATCGCATGGGGATATGGTTCCGATGGCCAGACCACGGTGCCCGCGTCCGTGACCAATGCGGTGGCCATTGCTGCCGGGGAAACGCATAGTCTGGCTCTGCTGGGCGACGGCTCGGTGATCGGATGGGGAAAGGATAACTATGGCCAGATCACGGGGCCCTCTGCTGTACCGCATGCAATAGCCATCGCTGCCGGAAGCTACCATAGCTTGACGCTTTCCGTAACGCAGGACCCACTGGATTCCGATTCGGATTCGGATGGGTTGCTCGATGGCGCGGAAGTCAACACCTATGGAACCGATCCGCTGAATCCCGATTCGGATTCCGATGGGTTGTCCGATGGCGCGGAGGTCAATACATATGGAACCAATCCGCTGAAGGAGGATACGGATTCCGATGGATTGTCCGATGCTCAGGAAGTCAATGCCGGACTTGATCCAACGGTAAGCAACGTCGGGCAGGATTCCGATTCCGATGGATTGAGTGATATTGATGAGATGAACACATACGGAACCGATCCATTGAATGTCGATTCCGATTCGGATGGATTGCTTGATGGTACGGAAGTCAACACGTTTGGCACCGATCCGGCGAATCCCGATACGGATTCGGATGGGTTGGACGATGACTCGGAAATTAATACCTATGGAACCAATCCATTGAAGCGCGATAGTGATGGCGACACTATTACGGACTACATAGAGATCCATAATCTTGGAACCAATCCACTCAAGGTAGACAGCGATTCCGATGGCCTTGACGATCAGCTTGAGTTGCCGCAACTGATTGCATGGGGCAACAATAGTCATGGCGAGACCAACGTCCCCTCCTCCGTGACCAACGCGGTGACCATTGCCGCCGGATTTTCTCACAGTCTGGCGCTGCTGGCCGACGGTTCGGTGGCCGCATGGGGAGATGACACCTATGGACAGACCAATATGCCCTCCTCGGTGACCAACGCAGTAGCTATTGCCGCCGGATGGTATCACAACCTGGCGCTGCTGCCCGACGGCTCGGTGGTTGGATGGGGTCGAAATAATGATGGGCAGACCAACGTCCCCGCCGCCGTGACCAATGCAGTGGCCATTTCCGCCGGAGGATATCACAGTCTGGCGTTGCTGGCCGACGGCTCGGTGATCGGATGGGGAGGTGGTTCCCAGAGCCAGACCAATGTGCCCGATTTCGTGACTAACGCCGTGGCCATCGCCGCTGGCGGATATCACAGCGCGGCGCTGCTGGACGATGGATCGGTGATCGGATGGGGTTTTAATGCCAATGGCGAAAGCACCGTCCCCGTCTCCGCAACCAACGCGGTGGTCATTGCCGCGGGAAAGAATCATAGTCTGGCGCTGCGGGCCGATGGTTCGATCATCGGATGGGGTTATAATGGGTATGGCGAGAACACGTCTCCTGCTTCTGTGACCAATGCGGTGGCCGTTGCCGCCGGAGGAAATTACAGTCTGGCATTGCTGGCTGACCGTTCGGTGATCGGTTGGGGACGGAACGATTATGGCCAAACCAATGTACCCGTCTCCGTTACCAATGCACGGGAGATCTCCGCTGGACAATTCCATTGCTTGACGCTCTCCGCAACATTCGATCCACTGAATGCCGATATGGATTCAGATGGATTGCTGGATGGCGAAGAGGTTAACGCCTACGGTACCGATCCGATGAATCCCGATTCGGATTCCGATGGGTTGTCCGATGGCGCGGAGGTCAACACGTATGGAACCAATCCGCTGAAGGAGGATACGGATTCCGATGGATTGTCCGATGCACAGGAAATCAATCTCGGACTCGATCCAACGGTAAGCAACGTCGGGCTGGATTCCGATTCGGATGGACTAAGTGATCTGGATGAGGTGAACACCTACGGAACCGATCCGCTGGATTCTGATTCTGATTTAGATGGCTTAACCGACGGCGCGGAAGTCAACACGGTTGGAACCAATCCGCTGAATTCCGATTCGGATTCCGATGGGTTGCTCGACGGCCAGGAAGTTAATTCCGGACTCGATCCTCTGGTAAGCAACGTCGGGCTGGATTCCGATTCAGATGGGCTAAGTGATATCGATGAGGTGAACAAATACGGAACCGATCCGCTGAATGCCGACAGCGATTCCGACACGATTACGGACTACATGGAGATCCATTACCTTGGAACGAATCCACTCAAGGCAGATAGCGATTCCGATGGCCTTGACGACCTGCTTGAGATGCCGGAGATCATTGCATGGGGCGATAATAGCGCTGGCCAGATCACGATTCCCGTCTCCGCAACCCATGCGGTCGCCGTTGCCGCGGGATGGAATCACAACCTGGCGCTGCTGACCGACGGCTCTGTGATCGCATGGGGTTGGAATGATAACGGTCAAACCAACGTCCCCTCCTCCGTGAGCAACGCAGTGGCCATCGCCGCTGGAGGACTTCACAGTCTGGCACTGCTGGCCGACGGCTCGGTGATCGCATGGGGATATGGTTTCAATGGCCAGACCAATGTGCCCGCTTCAGCAACCAACGTGGTGGCCATTACCTCCGGAGGAAGTCACAGTCTGGCGCTGCTGGCCGACGGTTCGGTGATCGGATGGGGATATAATGGCTATGGCCAGACCACAGTTCCCGCCTCCGTGACCAACGCGGTGTCCATCGCCGCCGGATCAGGACACAGTCTGGCGCTGCTGGCCGACGGCTCGGTGATCGGATGGGGCCGGCATGATTTTGGGCAAACCGCGATTCCCGCCTCCGTGACCAACGCGGAAGCCATCTCCGCCGGATTATTTCACAGTCTGGCGCTGCTGGCCGACGGCTCGGTCATTGCATGGGGAGACAACTCCTACGGTCAAACCACTGTGCCTGCGTCCGTGACCAACGCGGTGGCTATCGCCTCCGGACTTTATCACAATCTGGCGCTGCTGGCCGATGGTTCGGTGGTCGGATGGGGAGATGATACCACTGGCCAGACCACGATTCCTGCCTCCGCGACCCATGCAATAGCCATCTCCGCCGGCACGGGGCACAGTCTGGCGCTCTCCGCAACGTTGGACCCGCTGAATCCCGATTCGGATTCGGATGGGTTGCCCGATGGGTGGGAGGTTGCCCACAGCCTGAACCCAACCAATTCGGCCGATGCCGCGCTCGATGTCGACGGGGATGGCGCGAACGCCTACGCCGAATATGTGGCCGATACCGATCCGCAGAATCCGGGCGATCGCTTCCGGATTGAACAAGCGATCCTGGGTTCCAGCAACACCTTTACCTTTACCGGCTCCCCGGCGCGCTTCTATACGCTTTACTGGAGCACGAACCTGGCGAATTCGACGGGGTGGCAACCGGTTCAAGGCCAGTCCTTCTTCCCCGGTACCGGTCCCGGCACCATGCTTTCGGATACCAACCAGCTACCGGCCTGTTTCTACAGGGTCGAGGTTTCTTTGCACTAGCATGGCATGGGTAGGGTGACTGTTCCGAAATGGGGTTGGCCCGGTATTTTGACTATCCCATAAGGCAGCCTCGCTGCCCTGCTTCAAGCCATTGCCCTCCGGCTTCGCCGGAGATCATTGTGCTTGAACTGACGGACCACTCATTCCACTGTGTGGACACAAGCTGGCGTGCGCCACATAGCTTCGTTCCGGGCGCAGCTCAGCGCGGCATTGACCATTGAGGAATAGAGACATGAAAATACAGATTCGCCTATTTTGTGCCACGATATCGGCATTCCTGTTCACGTGCGTGACCTCCAGTGCGTTTGACCTGGATGCAGGGCTGATTGCCTATTATCCGTTAACGACCAATGCCGTGGATGCTTCGGGCAACGGCATGGATGGAACCGTGATGTCGGGCGTGACCTTCGCCAACGGCGCGGCCGTCTTTGATGGGACCACCAATGCGTGGATCGATCTGCCGGATGGGTTCGACAACTTCACCAATGGGTTCAGTTTCACGGGCTGGGTGCGCTATGATTCGTTCAATGAGAACTATTCCCGCGTGTTTGATTTCAGCCTCGGGCTGGACAACAACAACATTATCTTAGGCCATGAGGGATTCATCAATTCACTGGTTTATGACGTGCGTCCCGGCCCCGGGGGATGGAAAGTGCCCAGCGTTTATGTACAGGGGCAATGGGATCATATCGCGTTGGTGCAAGAATCCAACGGTCATGTAACGCTCTACCGAAACGGGGTACACATAGGAAGCAGTGACAGGACCCTGCCGACTTACATCACCCGCACGAATAATTTTCTAGGCCGCTCGGCGTGGGATGTGGATGGCTATCTGAAGGGCGCATTGAAAGAGCTGCGCTTCTATAACCGCCCATTGGAACGGCTAGAGCTCTTGGTAGCCAGCAATCCGAATCCGAAAACGATTTATGTATCAAAAGCTGGCAACGGTACAGCCCCCTACACCAGCTGGGCATCGGCAGCGCAAGACCTCGTTTATGCTCTCCTCGAGGCAAAGGCAGGCGATACCGTGCTGATGACCAACGGCACATTCTCAGTGGACCCAAATGAAGGCGAAACGGGGTTGAAATACCTCACTATTCCTCAAATGGTGACGGTCAAGAGCGTGAATGGGCCAGACGCAACGATTCTTGATGGCGTTTCATACACGTATCCCGGTTTAAAGATGGACTGGCAGGCCAAACTGGAGGGCGTGTCCATAATAGAAGCCAGTGTCTATGCCGTTAACGCAAATGAGTCGGATAACATTGTATCCAACTGCGTCATTCGAGATTGCAGAAGCGCAAGCGCCGGCTCCTCACTGGTTGGCGGGGCTGGCGATCTTAACAGCGGGGTAAGCCTCTTCAATTGCGTTATTCAGGATGGCGAGACCTTTAATCGAGCCGCGGTTTCTGATAGTTGGCTTTACAATTGCCTTATCCTGAACAACAAAGCCACCTATTCTGCAGCAGGAGGACTTGCAAATTCTGTTGCTGTGAACTGCACAATCGTTGGGAATGGCCCAACGCCAACGTCGTGGGGGGTCGGTTCATCTGTACTAACCAATTGTGTGGTGTACGGGAATACCGTCTCAGGCAGCACGCTGGTAAACTCCTGCTACGCAGGCGCGACGCATGGCGTGAATGGAAACATCACGAATGCACCGGTCTTTGCCGATGAGAAACACGGCAACTACCGCCTTGCGTACGGCTCTCCCGGCGTAGATGCAGGACTCAACGGCGCGACCGTCGGCCCCGACCTCGACGGGCTCAGCCGGATAATCAACAGCACCGTGGACATGGGCGCATACGAAATGATCGATACGGATGGCGACCAACTCAGCGATGCCCAGGAACGGATGGTCTTTGAAACCGACCCGGAAGTTCCCGATTCAGACGGCGATGGCTATGACGACGGCTACGAAGTGCAGCTCGGCCTGTCGCCCACCATCAACAACACGGCCTTTCTCGGCGCCTATGTCCAGAGCAATGCCAATGCCTACGGATACTACGACACCAACAGCGTGCTGGACCTGCATGTCGGCGATATCGGCATGGCGGTCTCCAACGGAACGGCCAACCTGTCGCTTCAGATGGAAGCGTCCAACGACCTGAACAACTGGACGAATGCCGGCGACAGCGTTTCATGGACCTTCCCGGTCGATTCCAGCAATAAATTTTTCCGCGTCCGCGCGGAACCCTGATATGTATTTTCCGGCCATTAACTATCGAGAACCAGAAGAAAGGGCTTTGGGCCACAAGAAGCCTCGCGCGGCCAAGCCGCTCCGTTTTGCGAGGGCGCTCTCGACGATGGTGCGCCGCCAACGCGACGGCGGCATGATCTTCCTTGATCCCTCGCGCTTCCTTGCGGAGATTCCCGAAAATCTATTGCAAAACGCCGGCGGATTTTTTTAGGGCGGCGCGTCCCGCGCGATCAGTTGAAGCGCCTCTATCATTTGGTGTAGATCATGTCTGACAGGATTTCGGGATCAATTGGATAATACCCAAGCAGCGGGGTGGATCTATAAGTCACAGATGCGCCTCTGAAATGAAGCAATTATTGGGTTTTTAATGTATTTGGGTTGATAATTCCAAGGGTGCGGGTAACTTTTTAATTTCAGGGAAGCGTTCATTCAGGATTGCTAGGGGCATTCTGGCGAATCTCTGGTCGGTCAGGAATAGGAGAATTTTGGAATGAAAAAATGGTTGGCTAGTTTGGTTGTTGCAGCTATCGCCGGAGTTTCGCTCGCGGCACCGCTATCTTATCAGGTATTCGATGTCAGGATTGGCGGCAAAACCGTGGACGTGAACAACAAAGAAATGTACATAATCGGATCGGGCTCCCTCCACGGGTTCTTGGTGTTTGAGGAGGGTTCTGGAAATGCAACCTTTATCGGGTATGAGAAAGGTTTGTACCTGCAGGATGACTGCCAAGTGGAGATCTACACCTATGCCAATACCTTCAACGAAGATGAATCTGGCGCTTGGGAATCCGGTGTTATGGAGATCTGGTTCGATATCTTCCAAGGAGACCTGAATATTTGGGGATCCACTCTCGGGAAATACACCTTAACCTCATACTACGCAACACACACGAGCAACTGGCGGGTTACCGCGAAGGGAGCCGGACAGGTTCAGGTCGGTGAGTTCTATGGAGGATATGCTCGTTCAGTCATCATTAAGCAGAACAAGACGCTGACCGAGAAAATTAATGCGGCAGAAGATGCACAAATCTTCATGGAGCAGGTGGTTGCGGCCAAGTCAAAGGTTAGCGAAGTCGATTTCAACTGGGGCTGGACTACGGGCGGAGAGTAATCGATTTATTCCGTGTTTGTGGAAGGGTTGGATTATTCCAGCCCTCTTTTTTATTCGAAAGGTCTGCATGCGAATACGAAGGTTCCAGGTTGGAATCGCGGTTCTGTTGATTCTGGGAGGGGCGGCGATTGCCTTAATGATTTTGAGCCGGAAAAATAGTTTCCCCTCTGAACCTCCCTCCCAATCAACTATGGAAAGACTCCCGGAATCTGGGGAGAACCGGTATTCCTTGCAATCACCACCCTTTCATCAGTCGGATGTGAACGCGCAGTCGAGGCATAATCTTGCAAAGAAACAAGTGGTCAAAGCGGCGTTTCGAGATAAAATAAAGACCCGACGGGAAATGTCGGAGGGAGGGACGCATGTGCTCTCAGAGCAAGAGTTGGCCAATCTCAAAGAGGCGATGGACCGCTGCGCAGATATGACAAGCTGTCTAGACGATGGCGACTTCTCTGCTGCGCTTGCTGAAGCCAGAAAATTGATTTCCAGCTCCAATGCTGCTGTCCGCTGGCAAGTTTACGAAACATTGGATTGGATCGGTATTGAAGCCGTTTACGACTTGGCGGACATGATGCGGGATGCTGACAGTGATCTTGCCCGAGAAGCAACCGAAAGTTTTTGGGCATGTCTGGGCGATCTTCCGAACGACCAAGCCAAGCTTAAGTTGCTGAATACGATTTCCGAATCCGATAAAACCCAGAATGTTCGCATTGCTGAAGAGCTTTTGGGCTTTCATCCCTATATTGCCTTCGAGCTAATGCATGACATGGCCTCTTCGTCGAATGGGGAGGAGCGAGGGAATATCCTTTGGGATCTTGAGGTCATGACTGGCGAGTCATTTGATACCCTGGATGAGTGGACCACATGGTACTCTCAAAATAAAGAGGCGCTTCGCGTTGACTATTTCGACACGGATGGAAGCCCCTAATGTTTGCTGACCGTGCTCCAATTGCTGGTCAATCCTTCTTCGCTATTTCAGCATCGGGGAAGAGCGACACCACGCGGTGGAAGACGTAGAGGATCAGGAAGGGCAGGGTGAGCAGAACGAACGCGGCGATGAGGCCTTCGCGATCCCAGATGCCGGGGAAGTAGCTGGTGAAGCCGCGCATCGATTTGGAAATGAGTTGCCCGCCGATCACGACGTTCCAGCGCATCAGCAACACCTGTACGAGCAGCATGACCGATGAAAGCCAAATCAGCAGATGCGAGGTTCGCTGGCGCAGCTTCAGCAGGGCGTTTGCGGCAAGCATGAAAAACGGCACAAGCGAGAAGACCAAGAACTGCAGAACTACGTAGGAGATGAACAGTTTGTCGCGAATCAGTTCGCCTAGTACTTCGGTTTTGTCGGTCTGCTCGTAGACGATGGAGAGCAGTTCCATCATCTCCAGCGAAACGGCGATAATCATGAATCCCCAAAGATACCGTGCCATGCATTGCACGCAGGGCGCATCTACTTTCCAGCGGTTGACTTTCGAAACCACAAAATAGTGGAAGATCAATACCGAAATGCCGGACACAATCGCTGAAAAGATAAAGATCACGAACATGAGCGGTGTGGACCACCATGGATTCGCTTTGAGTGAGCCGAAGAGGAAGCCCGCATAGCCATGCAGCACGCAGGCCAGTGGAATGCCGACGGCCGCCAGGAAGCGGGAAATATGGTGGTCGGCCAACCGGGTGGCAGTGGTTTCTCGGTAGTTGAACAGGACGATGCAGCGGCAGAGCCAGGCAATGGGGCCGTGCCCTTGGGCGCGGGCGATAAAATCCGATCGCATCACGAACCATATCTCGAGCATGACCAGAATGAGATATAGGGTGTAAATATAGCCGAAGCCCGCCATGGCGGAGGTAAAGTGCGGTGTGATCATGATGTTGAAGGCGCGCTCCGGCTGGCCGAGATGGATCAGCAACGGGAGCGGCGCGAACAGCAAAAAGACGAAGGCTGATGCGAGCGAAAAACGGGCCACCGGCCGCAGTTCGCTTTTGCCGAAAACATGGTAGAGGGACGAGACAATAAACGCCCCCGCAACCAAGCCCGTGATATAGGGGTAGAGGACAATCATCACCGACCAGGTGACATGCAGTTCGTTGGGGAACACAAAATTCATTATACGACCTCGAAGTCGAGTTCCAGATAGTAGCATTTGGGATGGGTGCCCATCTCCGGCTTCAATAGGCGAAACCGGCGTTGCTTAAGCATGATGCTGAGCGGGTCGTCCGGATTGTTCAGGTCTCCGAAGATGCGGGCCTGCTTGGGGCAGGCCTGCACGCAGGCTGGTTTCAAGTCCCGCTTGATACGGTGGTAGCAGAGGGTGCATTTATCCGCCATGTGGATTTCCGGGTTGATGAAGCGGGAACCGTACGGGCAGGCCTGTACGCAATATCCGCACCCGATGCATCGTTTGTGGTCCACCAGCACCACCCCGTCCGGCGTGTTGTACGTGGCTCCAACGGGGCAGACCTGGACGCAGACCGACTGTTCGCAGTGGTTGCATAGCTTGGGCACGAAGAAGGCTTTAGCCACATGTTCCTTTTCTGCTTCCTTGAAGATAAAATCATCCTTCGTGGCCACATCGACTTCGACCTCGCCGTTCGCACGAACACGATAGCGTTCGACCCAGGTCCGGAAGTAGCTGTCGGGCACATCGTTTTCCGCGCGACACGCGCGCATGCATGCGCAGCAGCCGATGCAACGGGAGGTATCTACCGCATAGGCGTAGTAGGGGCCCTTCCTGTTCTTGTTGGTCTTAAAGGATGCCAGAGCGGGGAGCGTCCACAGGATGAACAGTCCCCCGGCGCTGGTCGCCGTCCGCCGGAGCAGATTCCGTCGGTTCAAGTTGCAGTTACATGGCATGGGAGTTCTCCTTGGGATAGAGGTCGTGGATGTTGAACATGTGGCAGTCCACGCAGGACCGCTTCGGGTCGGGCGGATCGTCCGATACCTCTCCGAGATGGTCCGGCCAGTCGATCTTGGGCGTGCCTGATTCGACTTTGAAATCGGTCTTGCGATGGCAGAGCAGGCAGAAACGCGGATCGGCGTTGCGGACAATCCGTCCGGAGAAGTTGTTCTCCTTGATGAAGAGATGGCATGTGGTGCAGGAGATGCTGCGATGTTCGTCCTTCATGAACGAAGCATAAATCGTGGGATGGCAGTCCGCGCAATGGAAGATTCGCGGATGATCGGCCGGTTGCTTGAGCTGTTCATCCGTCAGGCCAATATGACAGTCGGCACAGTCCTGAATGAGCGGATGGAGGCGTGCCTGGCGGAGATCATGGTCCGTGAAGAGCGGTTCGTGGCCAGAGTGGCAGCGTACGCAGGCAATGTTGGTGTCCGTGACACCGACAAACTTGAAGTGCTCGGTCCAGACCACTTGCGGAAATGAGCCCGGCCGGGCGTCCAGCTGGCGGTGGCATACCAGGCAGTCTTCTTTCCGGTTGGCTGGAAACATTGTATTATCCAGATCTTCAATGTGGGCTGTACCCGGACCGTGGCAGGTCTCGCATTGAACGGAAGCGTGCACATCCTTGGCATGTATGGCCGTCACATCGTCATGGCATTCTTCGCAGGCGGCCTGCCCGGCATAGCGGGGTTGGCGCTGCTGTTCATCGGTGATATCACCACCACGGTAGAATCCGGTCTCGCCAAACGTGTTCGGAACAAGATGCGCCCGTACGGCCAGACCTGCTATCGCCAGGATAATGACGATCACAAAAACCGGATATGCATGCCGATAGTCCGCGCGCGGAGGTCCGCTTCCCTGATGTTGCCCACTCATGTTTTTCCCCGGTGCTAACGCATGCAGGATGGGCGGATGGGCCGCAGTCGATTAACACGTCAGGCGGAATGGCCGCCCGTCACGTCCTACAACGTGATAGTTTTAATCATGTTCAATGGCATGTACAGGAAAAGGGAGCCATGCACTCTTTTTAGATGGAATCTTATTGAGGCGCCTTGCTATAGGGAAAAATCCACGATCACTGGAAAGTGATCCGAACCGACATCACGGCCAATCATACGGTTGTGGATCTTGATGCCGTCGGAATACAGCATGTGATCGAGCGGAATGCGCATGAACCACATGTTTTCCGGCCAGCTGGGCTGGTGCCCGAATCCCTTCATACTGTTTTTCAGGCCGGATTCATTCAGTAGTTTCTTAAAGTGGGACGACCACGGCGTCGTGTTCAGATCACCGATGAGCAGTACAGGATATTCTTGCTGATGCACAATACGTGGAAGATCTTCCAACTGTATGTTTCGTTGCCGGGAACCTTCGGCGCCGACGGGCGGAAGGGGATGCGTTCCAATGATGGAAATCACGCCTTGAGGGGAATACAACTCGGCAACGACCGAAGGAACACCGGCTGTTCCGATCAGCTCGACTTTGCCGTGTTCGAGCGGATATTTGCTGAGCAGCATCATGCCGAAACAACCCTCCTGGGGCTCGGCGATGCGATAGGGATACGTCGCGTTCAGCGATTCCAGCTCGTGCACCCATTTCGGGGTCACCTCCTCCAGCAGCAGGACATCGGGGGCGAATCCTTCAATCGACGCCAGCACCTGCTCCGTATTGCCGTTGCCGGCGTTGATGTTCATTAACATGGCACGGATCGGTTTCTCTGTTGCCGGAGCAGGCTTGCCGAAGTAGAGCGGGAGGACAAAGACATAGTTAAAGCACACCAGCACCACCAGCGCCAATGCTTGTTTGTTTCGCCGTGTCCAAAGTGCAATGATAAACGGGATGAGGCAAAGTTGCAGGTACTGCACCCGGAAGTGCGAAAACAGGTCGAAAAACCAGTTGAGCCGTCCAAGGAGTCCGAGCAGGCTGGCGGTAAAAATACCCAGTATGAAAAGATCCAGATAGCCATCGAGACGCGTCCGCTTGCTGATTTTATTTTTGCGTTTTTTAGACATCGATCACCAGCCCGCACCATTGCCCGTCACCATCGCGCGAGACCTCGCGACCTCCGAGCTGGATGAAGGTTTCTGCAACGGCATCGGCTTCGATTTCCCGGATGCCGCTGAGCAGGATACGTTTCTTTGCGGCGCGCTTGATCAGCGGCGCGGCGTCGAGCAGCACCGAGGTCAGGATATTAGCGCAGACGATATCGGCCGGTTTGGCGTTCCATCCCGGCTCCAGCACGTCGACCTGGAAAAAGTGGATCATTCCCTCCACACCGTTGCGTTCGGCATTCTCGTTGCATTGATCCACGCAGACCGGGTCGTAGTCGAATGCCACGATGTCGGGGATGCCGAGTTTGATGGCGGCGATGGAAAGGATCCCGCTGCCGGTGCCGGCGTCGATCATGGTTTCTGGCCTCAGTTCCTGTACCGCCTGCTCCAGCGCCTCCAGACAGAATTTGGTGGTAAAGTGCCCTCCGGTACCGAAGCTTAGGCCGGGATTGATGATGATATTGATTCGCTCATCCTCGGGCGCTTCTTCCCATTCCGGCACGATCCGCAGGTTATGGCCCAGTTCCATGGTCTTGAAATGGTGCTGCCAGAAGGTGGTCCAGTCCTGCTCCAGATATTCCTTGGCTTCGGCGGCGAGAATGTTCAGTTCCGGCGGTAGGGCCTTTTGCGCAATCTGCGCTTCGAGCAGGGAGTCGAAATAGACTTCGATCTGCGCCTCATCAGCCAATGGTCGCAACATTTCGATCGGTTCCTTGCACAGCGCTTCGCGCACCCATTCGCACACGGGCTCAACGTTCTGCATGGCGACCAGTAGACTCAGTTGCCCGCCGCTGTTCTTGTTTTCTTCGGTCATGATGTTCTTTCTAGATGAGATGAACGGGCATTACAAGTGCCGCGACTGACGAGGCAAACGAGACGCCTGTGGTTCGTTGGTACCGCCGGCATCTTGCCGGCCTTGTCCAAACCCAAACTTTTTCAGGAAGCCGGGAATATCGGGGCGGTTTCCACGCTGGTAGTCGTTCCAGAGTGCTTCGGCCACGGCTTGTGGATCCAATCCTTTTTCCTTGGTCAGAAACTGCATCAGCAATTTGGCGAGCCGCAGCATGTGCAGGTTACCGGTGGTGTTGGTTTGGGCATAGAGCCAGTCGCTCCACTGCATGAAGGCCGCGAATGGGGATGACTCCTGTGGCAGGCGGGACGCCTGCGGTACGGTTTGCTCTGGCAGGCGGAGATTGCTTGCTTGCGCGCAATCACCTGTCGGTACGGCTGGGGCGTCCTGCAGCTCGGGGGCTGTATCGCAGGCGTCCCGCCTGCTTCCCGCATGGGAAACACGAATGCCGGCCTTTTCCGGGTTTTTCCGGATATAGCTTCGAATCCGGTGCAGTTCTTCCATGTTTCGAACGATGTGGTCGTAGCTTTCGGTCTGCCAGAGTTTTCCGGTTCGCTTCAGAGAAGTGTTTATAGCGTGGGCTGAAAACGATTTCCAAGAATGCAGGATGTCCGGAAGTTCATGCCCTGCCCGGGGACGTACCAGCAGATGAACATGGTTGGGCATGACCACCCATTCATCCAGGTCGTAGCGGTCGCCATCGAAGTGACGCAGCGTATCGGCCACCATCCGCGAAATTTCCGGATCACGCAGGCAGCAGGAGCCGGCGCCTTCATCCAGCCATTCATTGATTCGGTTTGAGAACAGCTCGTTAAACCGGATCTGTTCCTGTTCCGAATAGGGCGGTTGATGATGTTCTTCCCATTTGCGGCGCAATTCCTCGTATTCCTTTATGCGGGACTGCGGTATCGAATCAGCCAGCCGGAATGTCACGAAATAGGTGGAATCATCCTGCGTCCAGTGGGGATAGTGTTTGCGTCGAGTTTGGTGAATTTCCCGGTGCGGATTGAATCCGGTTGTTTCGGGAGGCAGGCGAAGATTGCTTGCTTGCGCGCAATCACCTGTCGGTACGGCTTCCTCGGGCAGGCGGGACGCCTGCGGTACGGTTTGCCAAATCAGCGGGGCGGTTTGGATGAATTGACCGTTGTTGACGGTGAGGTTCCAGTAGCGCGCGAAACGCTGGATGCGTTGCATCTGCTCGAAGGAGATCAGACTGGTTTGCAGGATTTCGTAGGGCGCGTGCGGACTGTAGACCATGTCCCAGTCACGGGTATGCCGGTCGATCGGCGCACCGCGCAGGCGCTTCAAAATGCCGAGCTGGATCTCCTGTGGATTGAGCGACAGCAGCCGGTTGAAGCCGTCTTCAAAGCTTTCCATATCTTCGCCGGGCAAGCCGGCAATCAGGTCGGCATGGATATGCACGCCCGTTTCCGCGCGCAACCGCCGCATGTTGGCTTCGACCCTTGCGATGTTGAGCGGGCGCTGGATGCGGTGGGCGACCTCTTCGTTGAAGGTCTGGATGCCGATCTCGAACTGGAGCATGCCGGGCGAGCATTCCTTGACGGCATTCATCAGTTCGTCCGGCAGGTGGCTGGGAATGACTTCGAAATGGAGCATCATGTCCGGCGTGTAGCGCTCGCGGAAAAAGGCGAGGATTTCCAGCGCGAAGGGGATGTCGATATTAAAGCTGCGGTCGACAAACTTGAACGTGCGGGCCCCACGGTCGAGCAGTTTTCCCATCGCGGCGAGAAACCGCTCCTTCGGGAAATAGCGCACGCACGGATCGAGCGACGACATGCAGTATTCGCACCGGAACGGGCACCCGCGCGAGGCCTCGACATAGATGGCTCGATGGGCGATGTCTTCGTCGGTATAGAGCTCGTACGGCATCTCGATCTGCGATACATCCACCGGCTCGGCGTGGATGATGCGGGGCAGGCGGGACGCCTGCGGTACATCCGTTGTATTGCAGGCGTTCCGCCTGCATAAAAGAGCAGAGCACAGTTTCGGGAATTCGATTTCGCCTTCGCCGCAGATGACGTGGTCGGCATAGGTGAAGATTTCCTGCTGCTCGGTTTCGTAGCTGATTTCGGGGCCGCCGAGAACGAGGGCGATGTCGGGCCGGATGGCTTTAAGCAGGGCGGCGACTTGGGTGGCGAGGTCAATGTTCCAGATGTAGCATCCGATACCGACGATGCGCGGGTGGTGCGCGAGGATCTTTTCTACGGCGATGCGCGGCTGGACGGCGAGATCGAACTCCAACAGTTCGGACTGTTCCTGCATTTCGCCAAGGTTGGCGAGCAGGTAGCGCGCGCCGAAGGAGCTGTGCGCATAGCGGGCGTTGAACGCGGCGAGGACGATGTCAGCCATGGCGTCCAACCCAATCGTCGAGCGCGGCGCACTGCGCGTCGTTCAGTTCATGCACCCCGCCAAGCTGAGCGGCGAAGAGGTTGATCTTGGCGGCGTTTTCCAGCACTTCCATGCGGTCGAAGGCTTCGAGGAGGCTGCCGCCAACACACAGAGCTCCATGGTTTTTCATCAGGACGCAGGCGGTGTTTCCGGTTAGGCAAGCGGCCACGGCATCCGCCAGCTCCTGCGTTCCGGTCAGCGCATAGGGCGCGATGGCGGGCGTGCCGAGAATGGCGTACGATTCCGCAATCAGGCGGACATTGAGCGGTTTGTCGATCACGGCAAACACGCTGGCCATCGGCGGATGGGCGTGGACGATGGCCTGCACATCGGGACGGCGCTTGTAGATTTCCAGGTGCATCGAGGTTTCGCCGCTGGGTTTGAGGTGCGAAGTATAGTTCGTGCCGTCCATGCTGATCTCGGCAATCTGGTCAGCCGTCATGTTGCCCTTGTCGGTGGCGGATGGGGTGAGCAGGATGAGGTCTTCGGAAAGGCGCAGGGAAATGTTGCCGCCGGAGGTGGTGGTCAGCCCCTGCCGGTAGAGACGGTTCATGCAGTCGGCTACGGCTTGTTTTTGCTCGTTCATTTCTCCCTTTCCTTCGCTTGCGCTTTGCGGAATGGTATAGCGCGATTCCGTAAGGAAAGGAATATCTCTATGTTGGAAACCGTACGCTGGATAACTACCGAAGGACAGGTGCTCGCTGGCAGTGAAGAGGGCGTGAAGCTGTTGCCCGGCAAGCTGCGGATCATCGACCAAACCCGCCTGCCGCAGGAGTTGGTTTATCTCGAACTCGACGATGTCGAAGAAATCGTTTCAGCGATCAAGCGGCTTTCGGTTCGGGGTGCCCCGGCCATCGGCTGCGCCGCCGCGCTGGGATTGGCGGCTTGCGCCCAGCATCTGGATGGCGATTTCTCCGAAGGAATCAACGCATTGGCCGATCAGCTCGCGGCTTCGCGTCCAACGGCGGTAAACCTGTTTTGGGCGTTGGACCGCTGTCGGAAGTGCACTTGCATGGATGATTTAATTCGGGAGGCGTTGTCGATTCTGGAAGAAGACATTCAAATGTGTCAGGCCATTGGCGAGCATGGCGCGCCCTTGATCAAGGAAGGACTGGGCATTCTGACGCACTGCAACGCGGGGGCGTTGGCGACGGGCGATTTCGGTACCGCACTTGCGCCGATGTATGTTGCGCATGCCGAAGGACGGAAATTTACGGTTTATTCCGACGAAACCCGGCCGTTACTGCAGGGCTCGCGCCTGACCGCTTGGGAGCTGCAACGGGGCGGCATCGACGTAGTGACGATCTGTGACAGCATGGCGGCGCAGGTGATGAAGGAGGGGAAGATCGATATGGTTATCGTCGGTTCTGACCGGATTGCAGCCAACGGCGATGCCGCCAATAAGATCGGCACCTACGGGCTGGCCGTGCTGGCAAAGTACCATAACATTCCGTTTTATGTGGCCGCGCCGACCTCGACCATCGACACCTCGCTGGCGACCGGCGATCTAATTCCCATCGAGCAGCGCGACCCTGCGGAAATCGGGGCGGCGGAGGGCGTTCGGGGCTACAACCCGGCCTTCGACGTAACGCCGAACGAGCTGATTGCCGGCATCGTTACGGAAAACGGGTTGCACCGGCCTCCATTCAAATTCAATTGACATCCCGCGCCATCTTAACGAAAACCTAGCGCCTATGAGTTTATCCATTTGCACATACGGAAATCCGATCCTTCGCAAGAAGGCCGAGGAAGTTACTGAAATAACCGGCGAAATCCACGAGCTGGCGAAGGACATGCTCGAAACCATGTACGAGGAGCGTGGCGTCGGCCTCGCCGCTGAGCAGGTCGGCCGCACCGAGCGCATGTTCGTGATCGATATTCCGCCGGAAAGCGATACCGATGAAGCCGGCCAGCGCGAGAATCCGGACATTTCCATGCCCATGATCCTGATCAATCCAAAGATCACCGGCCATACGGAGGACGTGCAGGTCGGCCCCGAAGGCTGTCTTAGCTTCCCCGAAATCTTTGCCAACGTGGAGCGCTGGTATGAGGTCGATGCGGAATACATGGACCTCGAAGGCCACACCGTGAAAATCCATGCCAAGGGATTGCTGTCCCGTGCGATTCAGCACGAGCTTGATCATCTGGATGGCGTTCTGCTCGTCGACCGCATGTCGCACGTCAAGAAGGTCGCACTTGGCGGCAAGCTCAAACGCCTCGTCAAGGAAACCAAGCAAGCCTTGTAGTAGCCACGGACAAATACGGATTAACTCGGATGGCTGAACGAGCTCCGGGCTTCCAATCACAAGGTTGGCTTGCTGATCAACTTTGGGCGCGATGGGGTAAAGTTTAAGCGCTTCGTTTTCTAAATTCCCCCAAAGAAAATCCGTGTCAATCCGTGTTCATCTGTGGCTAAATCCTTTCAATGATCACGCTAAGCAAAACGATACGGCTGTTTCTCGATAGCATCGGGCGGCGGGACGAATACGAGTTCTACCTGAACAAGTTCCAGTCGGAGCATTCGTCCTGCTTTGCATTGCTATGCCCGGACCCGGGCAGCATCGAGGCCGGGTCCGAGGTGCTGGCATTCGATCTGCATTTCCTGCTGCGGCTCGAACTGGTTCCGGCGATCCTGCTCTGCGGGGAACAGGCCGGTAAAATGCGCGACTCCTTGTCTAGGGAGCCGATATTCGAGTTTCATGCCCTTGCCGGCAGCGACGCCAAGGCCTTCATTCAAAAGGCCAAGCTGGATGACAAGGTGCCGGTGCTGGTGGCCGAAAACATGGATTGGGACGCCGCCTTGCTTCAGCTTGTTCCCGATGTGGCCAAGCGCGTGCATTTCGTTCGTGCCGCCGGAGGGCTGAAGAACACGGCCGGGGAGCTGATGCCCTACGTTTATACGCACAAGGAAAACCAGCAACCGTTGGAAAGCCTTGAGGTCGACTATCCTTCGCTGGGCGGAAAACTGCTTGAAGCGCGGCCGGGACTGCACCTTTCCATTACCTCGCCGATCAACCTGCTGCAGGAAATATTTACCGTAAAAGGGGCCGGAACACTGTTCCGCAAGGGGAGCGAAATCCAGCACGTCCATGATGCGGAAAAAATCGACCATGCCCGCATGGTTGGCCTACTTGAGGCCAGCTTCGGCAAGAAACTGAAAAGCCAGTCCTTCATGGACAACGTGGGCGAGGCCTACATCGAGAAGGATTATCGCGGTGCCGTACTCCTCGAAAAGCATCCGGCCGGACTCTATCTCTCCAAGTTTGCTGTTGGACGTGAGGCTCGCGGCGAAGGACTGGCGCTGGAACTCTGGCGTGAAGTCTGCGAAAACCACCCGGCGCTCTTCTGGCGCTCCAACGTGGCAAACCCCTTCAACTCGTGGTACCACCAGCAGGCTGACGGGCACCACCTCTCCGGCAAGTGGCAGATCTTCTGGCGGGGTGTATCGACCGACACGATTTCCAGCATCATCGATTATTGCTGCACGCGCGACGAAGACTTTGCATAGCGCCCAGCCTCAGGGCGTCATCTACATTGACACCCCGCGTCCCAGATACTAATTTAGTCCCATTAGCGAATTAATATAAGGATGATCATGTTATGGCCGATTTTTTTGAAACGTATTACGCCCATGTCAAGGACCGCGAAGAGAAGGGAATCCCGCCGCTAGCCCTAAGCACGGAGCAGGCCGTGGAAGTCATTGAACTGCTGAAGAACCCGCCGGCCGGTAAAGAAGACGAGCTTGTGGCACTCATTACAGATCGAGTGAATCCGGGGGTTGACCCAGCGGCGCAGGTTAAGGCCGAGTTCCTGTTCAAGGTTGCACATGGCGAGGAATCGACTCCGCTCATTACGCGGGAACGCGCCGTCGAACTGCTCGGAACGATGGTCGGGGGCTACAACCTGGATGGTCTGATTCGTCTGGTGGATGAACAGGGCCCGCTGGCGGGCACGGCAGGTAGTGCACTGAAACACATGGTACTTACCGTTAACCGTTTTGAAGATGTCCGGGCGCTGGCCGACAAGGGGAATGCCATTGCAAAGGATATCCTGGAGTCCTGGGCCAATGGCGAATGGTTTACGTCGCTTCCCGAAGTGGAAGAGGAGATTGAAACGGTCGTCTACAAGGTAGACGGCGAGATCAATACCGATGACTTCTCTCCGGCTTCCTTTGCTTTTACCCGCGCCGACATTCCGTTGCACTCCACCTGTATGGGCGGAACGTTGTTCCCGAACGGACCGCAGGAAATCGCGGAACTCAAGGAGAAGACCAGCCTGCCTGTCACCTTTGTCGGCGATGTGGTGGGTACCGGCTCATCGCGCAAATCGGCCATTAACTCGCTACTCTGGCATATTGGCGATGATATTCCGTGCATCCCGAACAAGCGCCGCGGAGGAATCATTATCGGCAGCACCATTGCCCCGATCTTTTTCAATACTGCGGAAGATTCGGGTTCCCTGCCGATTCAGACCGACGTGAGCGGGCTCACCACAGGCAAGGTGATCAAAATCTATCCGACCAAAGGGCTCATCACCGATGCTGAAGGGAACGAGATCTCTACCTACGCCATCAAACCTGACACGATCCTTGATGAGTATCGTGCCGGTGGACGTGTGCCGCTGATCATCGGTAAACAGCTGACTGAAAAAGCGCGGGCTGCGCTGGGCATGAGCTCCATCAACGAATCCGGCATTTTTGTCGTACCGGATAATCCGAAGCCGGCAGCCCATCAGGGCTACACGCTGGCCCAGAAGATGGTTGGAAAGGCCTGCGGCGTTGAAGGCATTCTCCCGGGCACTTCCTGCCTGCCGAAAATGACGACGGTCGGATCGCAGGATACGACCGGGCCGATGACCGCCGGCGAAATCACCGAGCTGGCCTGCCTGAAGTTCAATGCCGATCTGGTGATGCAGTCGTTCTGCCACACGGCGGCCTATCCGAAGCCGACGGATGTGATCACCCACGCCACGCTTCCCGATTACATCATGAACCGCAAGGGTGTTTCGTTGCGTCCCGGCGACGGCGTGATCCATTCGTGGCTCAACCGCCTGCTGGTCCCGGACACCGTGGGAACCGGCGGCGATTCGCACACCCGTTTCCCGTTGGGCATTTCCTTCCCCGCCGGATCCGGTCTGGTTGCGTTTGCCGCCGCATTGGGTGTGATGCCGCTGGATATGCCCGAATCGGTGCTGGTTCGTTTTAAAGGCGAACTACAGCCGGGCGTAACCCTGCGCGACATCGTGAACGCCATTCCGTACCAGGCCATTCAGGAAGGCCTGCTTACGGTTGAAAAGAAGAACAAGAAAAACGTCTTTGCCGGACGCATTCTGGAAATGGAAGGCCTGCCGGATCTGAAGGTCGAACAGGCCTTTGAGTTGACCGATGCTGCCGCCGAACGCTCCGCGGCCGCAGCGAGCATTAAACTTGGTCGTGAGTCGGTTGTTGAATATCTCAATTCCAACGTGAAGCTGATGGAAGAGATGATCAAGGGCGGTTACGGCGATGCCGAGACGTTGCAAAAGCGCATCGATGCTGTGAAGGATTGGATCGAAAACGGCGAACTCATGAGCGCCGACGACAACGCGGAATATGCACAGGTTATTGAAATCGACCTGAACGAAATCACGGAGCCGCTGCTGTGCTGCCCGAACGACCCGGACGATGTGAAGAAGCTGTCCGATGTGCAGGGCGCCAAGGTCGACGAAGTGTTCATCGGAAGCTGCATGACCAACATTGGCCATTTCCGCGCCGCCGGCGAAGTGCTCGATGGCGAAGGTTTCGCCAACGTCAACCTGTGGATCTGCCCGCCAACCAAGATGGATCAGGCGCAGCTGACGAAAGAGGGCTACTACGCGAAATTCAGTGCCGCCGGTGCGCGGTTGGAAATCCCGGGCTGCTCGCTCTGCATGGGCAACCAGGCGCGCGTCCACGACAAGGCCGTCGTGTTCTCGACCTCCACGCGCAACTTCAACAACCGCATGGGCAAGGATGCCCAGGTCTATCTGGGTTCGGCCGAGCTCGCCGCCGTTGTCGCGCTCAAGGGCGCGTTGCCGACTCCGGCTGAATACGTCGAGATCGTCGGGCCGAAGCTGAAAGGCAAGACCGACAATGTCTACAAATACCTCAACTTCGATCAGATGACGGAGTTTTCGGTATAGTTTAGGCAAGAGGCACTAGGTTTCTGGTGCAAGTGGAAGGCGGCTCGGAAACGGGCCGCTTTTTGTTTTGGGCAGGACTGGAAAATTTTCTTTCCACTTTCTGCGCCCAGGGTAGTCTGTTCGTCATGGCAAAGAAGACTATCCGAATTCTGGGGATTGATACGTCGCTGCGTTCGACGGGCGTGGGAATTATTGAGGCACGGGGATCCGATCTGCGGGCGGTTGCCTATGGCCGCATCCGAAACAAGCCGAAGGATCCGCATTCGCTTTGTCTGGAAAACATCTTCAATTCGATCACGGATCTGATTGAAGAACACGCACCCGACTGCGCGGCGATCGAGGGGGCCTTTTTTGCCAAGAATGCCCAGACGGCCATGGTGTTGGGACAGGCCCGCGGCTCGGCCATTACGGCTTGCGCGAAAAAGGGATTGGTACTCACGGAACACTCGCCTCGTAGTGTGAAATCGGCTGTGGTCGGCACCGGCGCGGCGCAGAAGGATCAGGTGGCGAAGATGGTGATGCGCCTGCTCAATCTTACCGAGCAGCCGCAGGAGGATGCAGCCGACGCGCTGGCCATTGCCATCTGCCACCATCACCAGCTTTCGCTCCCCGAAGAACTCCGAGCCAAAACGATTTAATACCGTTTGCAGAATGGTTTTGGTGGAGGGGCAACGTCCTCGTTGCCCGCCCCGCTCAGCGAGTGTCCCGTCTTTAGCGGGAAGGACGCCATCTCTAAAACCTAACAACTCCCGCAGACTCGAAGGTCACGGAAGCAGCACTTTTGTGCTGCTCCATGACCCGGAATAGCTGCGACCGCGTTTTCCTATTGCCGTTGCACGTTGAGTTTGAAGAAGCGATTGGTTTGGCTGGGGGCGACGGGAATGGAAAAGAGCAGGTTGGTGCCGTTGCCCGCGAGAGCGGTTCCGGCAGGTTGCCAGTCCGGGGTCACGAGGCTGTCGGTGGCCAGCACCCGGTAAAGGTGCCCCGGTACGGAAGAAGAAACCGTCAGCGCCAGATTCGTTCCGGAGGAAATAGCGCTTTCGGAAATTGCGTATTCTCCGGGTGCTATAGCGATGGAGGGCACCGCGTTGGCTTCACTGCTGAAGCCGGATTCGTTGGCATCGGTATCCACGGCGGTCACCACATAGTAATAGGTGGTGCCGTTGCCAACCGTATTATCCGTATAGCTGCTGCCCGCAATGCCTATTGCCAACGCGGGGCCATAGCTTCCGGAGGTTGTTGAGCGATACACATTATAGCTTGCCAGATCAGGTTCTGCATTGTCGGCCCAGTCGAGCGCCACATTTCCATCGCCACCTGTTGCGTTCAGACCCGTCGGGGATGACGGAGCCGTAGGCGTGTTGTACAGAAATTCGTCGGGGTTAAGCGCTTTCGCGGAAAGGCGGATGTCATCGAGGTATCCAAAGAAGCGGTCGGCGTGACCGCCATTATACAGGCCGCGGCCTACCGAGAACACACCGGCATCCCAATCGGCACCATCGCCTGCGCCAACCGAAAGGGCTGGATTCGCACTGCTGGAGATATTCAGACTGCCTAGCAGGGTGTAGGACGCATCGCCGGCGGTCACGTTTTTCAGGTATAGCGACAGCGTTGAACCATCGGATGTTGCTGCAACCGCGTACCAGTTGCCTGCGGCAACCACACCAGCCGCAGAGGCTACATTCCAGTTGTTGCCGGCTGTATCCGTGAACTGGATTGCCATGGCCGATCCGCGCACCGAGAAGTAGAGCGCCGACACCCTCGTGTCGCCCGCATAGGCTCCCTGGCTGTCGCGCCCGACGATCGTCTGGGTACCGGTTGTGCGATCGGTTTTGAAGGCGGCCTCAATCGTCCATGCCGAAGGATTCCAGGTTGTCAACGAGGTTCCGATGGCCGACATGGCGTTGTTGTTATTGGCATTCTGGACGCTCAGGTGATTGGCGACTTCGTTTTGCGGAGTCGCCGCTGCGGCTGCATCGGCACGATACCACTCCCAGTTCGCCGCCCAGGGCGACAGGTTGTTTCCGTTACCGGAAACATCCAGAATGCTGCCGATATATGTACCGTCGGTAGCCGGACCGGTCACGTAGGCATCCGCCGTACCTTCCTCAAAGTTCCAGTAGGCTTCCGTCGCACTGCCGATCAACGAGTTCACTTCGGCCGCCGACAGTGCGCCGTTATAAACGCGGAAATCATCGATGCGCCCGTTGAACAAGGGGTCCGGCCACTGACTTTTGCCGATATAGTTGACTACCGGATTGAAGTCGGACGGATTGATGGTGACCGCCGTGTTCGCGCTCACCGCCGCCCCGTTGATGTAGAGCGTTGAGATATCCTGTTCCAGCGTCACGGCCACATGTGTCCACACGCCGGTAGCGAGTGCCGTGGTATCGACAATCTGCTCGCTTCCCCCGTTCTTGATCGCGAAACGTAGCGTCCCGTTGCCGCTTTTCGGCGAAAGAAACATGTAGTGGCTGGTGTCGTTCCCGAAGTCGAAGATGCGCTGCCAATTGCTGTCGCCGTCCCAATAGACCCAGGCCGAGATTGTGATGTCGTCCGAATCGGCGATGCCCGCAGGTGCCTGGGCATAGTCGCTGGAGCCGTTTAGAGCAATCGCCTGTCCGGAATGACCCGGGACGTAGGTTGGCGCTCCCGTGACGGTCGCATCGAGATTGTTTCCGGAGCTGTCGGTTACGTCGCCATCCATTGCGTAGTGCGCCACCAGTGCCGGTGCCACCGTCGTTGCGGAAGCTTCCGTGGAATCGAGGCTTGCTCCATATGCATTGGTTGCGCTGACGACATAGTAGTAGTCCGTGTTGTCAATCAGCCCGGTGTCGACATAGTTCGTCCCGGTGGTTCCGGTCGCCGCATTGGTGTAGGGCCCTCCGCTGGATGTGGCCCGTTTGATGGCGTAGCCATCTGCCCCCGGCACGGCATTCCATGTCAGCCAAACTTTGGCATGTCCTCCCTGGGCGACAAGTCCGGTCGGTGTAGCAGGAGCGGTTCGCACCACGAGAAGTTCCTTGGATACGGGACTGGTGCCGGAGCTGTTGGTTGCGCTGATTACATAGTAGTATGGACCGTCAGCGCTGATATCGGTATCGGAAAACTGGTTTGTCGCCACGGTTCCGACCACCGCATAGGGGCCGCCGCTGGTGAGCGCCCGTTCCACCACATAGCCGGTAGCCAGGCCGTTCGTGCCGGTCATTTGAGCAAAGATGGGTTCATCCCATCCTATCACCTGATTGGTATCGGTCACGCTTGCCGTGGGATTCCGCGGAGGATTTGGAGCGGAAATATACGCTGAGTATCGGGCCATGCTACGGACGTAGGCGCTATCGGTGGCGCTGAGCCGGTTGTAGGTCACTTCGAGCGGATCTGCTTCGAAAATCGTGGAATAGAAGACGAGTGCGGCGAGATAGCTGCCCGCCGCATTGGGGTGGGAGACATCATGGAACATGTTGTAGTTTTGTCCGAGACGGTTGACTTCGCGCGCATCGCCCACATGGGCAACGCGGACATCGTTTTTGCCAACGCCTCGAAGATAATCGGCCAGGTAATGGTAGGTATAGGAAGTACGCGCCTGCATCGTGGCAGCGTCCGGGCCCATAACCGAATTCGTGTCTTGGTTGTAGTTGCTGATGATTCGGCCTTCATCCCACGCCCAGGTCTCGAACAGCACAATTGAGGCATTCGGACTGGTCGCCTTGACCCGGTCGTAGAGGATTTCCACCACGGAGGTTTCCGAGTCCATAACATCCGGATAGACGGCACAGGCACTCGGCCAGGTGCTCTGATCCTGAAGCACTACAAAATCCCAGTCGCCCTGGTCGATGAGTGCCAGCGTATTGGAGTCGGCAACGTGGTAGGAAAGGAAATAGCCTCCCTCGGTAGATTGGGCCACCTCCACAGTATGCCCCCGGTTGGCGGCAATCGTGCCGAACATGTTCGGCATGTCGTTGTAGTAGGTGAAGCTGTTCCCGATGAATAGCACCCGGTTCGTGGATGTACCGGCGGTTGCCGTTCCCAGTAGCAGGGCTGCCCATGCCAATACGGTGAATACCTGTGTTACTTTTCTCATCGGTCTCTTCCTCTCTGTTCGGAATTTCAAGACATGGTTTTGTGCAACCGGCTTTTCTTAAAGCGATCAATAATCAAAAAGAAATATTTGGTACCATGGCCGCCGGGCAATCAAGTTGAAGATTGCGGTATTTTGCTTTCCCAGTTTATATCATGGTAACAGCGAAGAATTTCCGTTTCCGGTCTTCGCGTTTTTTGCGCGCTTCGTGTTAAATGTCTTGCATGTCGAGAGCAGTAAAACCGGAATGGCGGACGGAGCATGCGATCAGCTCGTATGATGTAGACCCCCATCAGGCGGCGCGCCTGCCGGCACTGTGCCGTTTCATGCAGGAGGCGGCATATCACCATGCCGAACACCTTGGGCTTGGACACTCTTTTCTGGCCGAGCGCGGCATGACCTGGGTGCTGGCCCGTCAGCGGATCGAGGTGGACCGGTTGCCGAAGTGGGGCGATACGGTAAATATCCGAACCTGGCCGTCGGGCCGGGACAAATTGTTTTTCTATCGCGATTTCGAGATCACCGATGGGAATGGGAATCGCGTACTGCTGGCGGCAAATGGATGGTCGCTGATCGACATCAAAAAGCGCGAACGCATGCCTCCGGAAATTTATCTTTCCGTCGACCTGCCGGTGAGTCCCGGTGTGTTTGAATCCAAGCTGCGCCGGTTGAAGAGCTGTGGCGGCGCGGGGGTCGGGTCGGTGTTGGTCTCCTATGGCGACCTCGACCTGAACGGGCATGTCAACAACGTGCGCTACATCGAATGGGTATTAAACAGTCTGCCGCTGGAGTTCCATCAAAAGCACACGCTAACGAAACTGGAAGTCAACTATCTCGCCGAAGCGGTCTATGGGAAAACGGTTTCCATGTATGTTGAGGAAACCGGGCCGCAAGGTTTTGCCCACTCCATCCTGAGTGACGAGGCTGAATTATTCCGGGCAACTTCCTGTTGGGACGGGATTGCGAAGAAGGATTTGGATTGTTAGCTTTTGCGCATGAATACACCTGCATCTGAAAACGTCCGCCGGCTTCGCGTGTTAATGGAGCAATTCAAGCTGGACGCCTTTATCGTTCCGAGTGCCGATCCGCATCAGACCGAATATGTGCATCCCCATTGGCGATGCCGCGAATGGCTCAGCGGCTTTACGGGGTCCGTCGGAACGGTCGCCGTCCTCCCGCAACAGGCGGGGCTGTGGGCAGACGGACGCTATTTCATCCAGGCAGAAAAAGAACTGGAAGGCTCTGGAATCGACCTCTTCAAGATGCTGATGCCCGGTGTGCCGGAGATGATCGATTGGATTGCTGAAAAGGTGCCCGAAGGCGGCGCGGTAGGGGTTGATGGACGGTTGGTAACCACGGCGCAGGTCGCGGCGTGGGAAAAGAAACTCAAGAAGAAACACATCCGGGTCGTAACCGATCTCGACCTCATTTCCGGCCTTTGGAAAGATCGTCCAGTGCTTCCGGTGAATCCGGCGAGACTGCATCCTTTGTCCTATTCCGGCCGTTCTGCCGGCGAAAAGCTCGCCGAGATCCGCGAGGCTATGAGTGAACAGGAGGCGGACGCTTATTTGCTCTCTTCGCTCTACGATATTGCCTGGCTCTTCAATATCCGCGGTGATGATACGCCAATGTGCCCGATCCTGACCGCCTATGCACTGGTGGAAAACGAAAAGGCGACCCTCTTTGTCGACGAAGCCAAGCTGACGGATGAAGTCTGCACCGCACTGGCCGCCGCTGGCGCCGAAGCCGCGTCGTACGATGCCGTTTGGTCAGCGCTGGAAGCGCTTCCGGAAGATGCTTCGCTCTATCTTTGCGAAGAACGGGTAAGCGCCAGTCTGCACGCCAAGGTCTCCTGCAAGGTGGTTTCCGGAAAGGACCTGACGGATTTACCAAAGGCGTGCAAAAATGAAACCGAGTTGGAAAACTGGAGTAAGGTGCAGGAACTCGACGGCGCGGCCATGGTGCGTTTCTGGAAGTGGATTGAGACCGAAGTGCCGCAAGGTGGTGTTACGGAATGCTCGGCGGCCGATCGCCTCGAAGCTTTCCGGCGGGCTTGTCCCGACTGCGTCGACCTGAGCTTCACATCCATCTCGGGCTATGGCTCCAACGCGGCCATGATGCACTATTTCCCGAAGCCGGAAACCTGCGCCACGCTGGAGCCGCAAGGATTCTACCTGATTGATTCAGGCGGACAATATCTCGGCGGGACCACTGATATCACCCGCACCTTTGCACTGGGCGAGCTGTCGGAAGAACAAAAAACGGACTACACGCTGGTGCTCAAAGGCGTCATCAACCTTTCCCGCGTGCGTTTTTTGAAAGGGGCCGCCGGCAACAACCTCGATATTCTCGCCCGGCAACCGCTTTGGGAGCAGGGGCTTGATTACAAATGCGGTACCGGTCATGGCGTTGGTTGTTACCTGAACGTGCACGAAGGTCCGCAGAACTTCAGCCAGCACAAGCGCAGCGATACGCCCTTTGAGCCCGGCATGATCCTGACCATCGAGCCTGGCGTCTACAAGGAAGGCCGCCACGGTATCCGCACCGAAAACATGGTCGTTGTCGAAGAGGATCGCGAAACCGAATCCGGCTCCTTCTACCGCTTCCGCACGCTTACCCTCTGTCCGATCGACACCACGCCGCTGAAGTTGGAACTGCTATCAGCCGCAGAAATCGAATGGTTGAACGACTACCACAAGACCGTGTTCGAAAAACTGTCGCCGCATCTGGATGCGGACGAAGCCGCTTGGCTCGAGGCCAAAACGCGACCTATCTGCTGACGGGTAAGGATTGTTATCACAGAGAAACACGGAGGGAAATCCTCTGTGTACTCCGTGACCTCCCATGAACATCGTGAATGATAATTTACGCAGTAAATAATGCCTTTCAGGCATGGTTCACCGTAGCGGGTGGAGGATTTATTCCTACCAATTTTCGCCGAGCACTTCGAAGTGGGCCTGTGGATGGGCGCAGGCGGGGCACATTTGCGGGGCTTCATCGCCTTCGTGCAGATATCCGCAGTTGCGGCAACGCCACATGACCTTGCCGTCCTTCTTGAAGACCTTGCCTTCGTTCAGGTTTTTCAGCAGGTCGCGGTAGCGCTTTTCATGCTGCTTTTCGGCGATGCATATTTTTTCGAATACCATGGCTACGGCTACGAAGCCTTCTTCACGCGCCTTGGCAGCGAAACCAGGGTAAAGGGATGTCCACTCTTCGTGTTCGCCCGCCGCGGCGGCTTCGAGGTTTTCGGTGGTGGTGCCGACCTTGCCGGCGGGATAGCAAGCGGTGATTTCCAGATCGCCGCCTTCAAGAAACTTGAAGAAGCGCTTGGCATGTTCCTTTTCCTGGTTGGCGGTTTCCTCGAAGATGTCGGCCATCTGCACGAGGCCTTCCTTGCGGGCCACGCCGGCAAAGTAGGTGTAGCGGTTGCGGGCCTGCGATTCGCCAGCAAAGGCCTTCAGAAGATTCTTTTCGGTTTCGGTTCCCTTGATCGATGGCATGATGTTTCTCCTTGGTTTTCAGTTCCATTCAAAAACACGTATGACGAAAGTATATGGAGCCACTCCGATTTCCAAAGCCGGAAGCCGCATAGGCGAAACATTAGACAGCATCTAAAGAAAAAGGCAGGCCCGAAAGCCTGCCCTATGATAGGTGAAAAGTGAGGCGTGATTTCCATGGATCACGCTTCATGTTTAATGTGCAACGTCAACCTTGGCGCCTTTGGCCTGGCCGATGTCGGCGAGGAGTTCGCCAAACCATGGTTCGTCGATGTTGAACGGCTTGCCGCCGGCGATGCGCGGGAATTCGCAGGCGCGGAGTTCGTCGTTCTTGTCTTCGTCATGGCCGACCACGCCGCCAATGCCGGCGATGGCGGAATCAACCGCCACGTCGCAGCATTCCTTGATGAGCTTGAGGTCGGCTTCGTTGGAGGCAGCGGCGCGGGCAAAGTAACCCGACTTCTGGATGAGCACCTTTTCGGCGCCGAGCAGTTTGGCAAACTGCTTGCCGAACCAGGCACCCGGATTGACGGCGTCGAGCTTGACGTGGCCGAAGGCATCGCGCGGGACGGTTTCGCCGGCGGCTTCCATTTCCTTGACGATCGATTCAACGCCGGCGCCTTCGGAAATGAAGATGTTTACGTTGTCGACTTCGTCCATGACCTTCTTGAGACGTTCGGCCTCGACGGCAATGTCGATTTCCATTTCCGGTACGAAGATGGCGTGGACATCCTTGCGCTCCTGGGAAAGTCCGATGTGCGGGAGGAAGTCGAGCTCTTCGAGGTTTTCGTGGTAGACCTTGGCGGTGTAGGCGGTCAGCCAGCCGCAGTTGCGGCCCATGACTTCGTGGATGATGAGCATACGCGGATTGGCGTTGTGTTCGGCCACGACGTTTTCAAAATACTTGGCACCCTCTTCGGCGGCGGTCCATGCCCCGAGGCTCTGCTTGATCGGGAAGACGTCGTTGTCGATGGTCTTCGGCAGGCCGACCACAATGAGGCTGTAGTCGTTTTCAGCGAGGAAGGCCGCAAGGTCGGCGGCGGTGGTGTTGGTGTCGTCGCCCCCGATGGTGTGGAGTACGTCAACGCCGTCCTTGACAAGCTGGTTGGCCGCGACTTCCAGCGGGTTTTCGCCGGGCTCGACGAGGCCGCGCTTTTCGCAGTCCTTTACGTTGGTGAGCTTGACACGGCTGTTGCCGATGGGGCTGCCGCCGTGCTTGTAGAGGATCGCTGCATTCTTTCGGATTTCGTCGGTGACGACGATGGACTCGCCCTTCAGCAGGCCTTTGTAGCCGCCGACATAGGCGATGATTTCGGTTTCGGGGGATACTTCGGTGTAGCGCTCGATGAGACGTCCAACAGCGGTGGAGAGGCACGGAGCCAGTCCGCCGGCGGTAAGCAGGGCAACTTTCTTAACAGCCATGATGTTAATTCCTTTCGGTTCAAGTGGTTGAAAATGAAGCGCAAATAATGGGAATCAGCGTCCAAAACGCAAGAGATAAGTTGGAGAATTGCCAGGCAGGAAAGCGTATGACGACGATATTGTTGCAGCCTGCCCTGCTACTTCTTCATGTTTGTAACAAAGAAAGGCGGATATGCCATCACTTGTCGAATCTGAGGGGGCGGCAAGCACGCACGGAGCAGTACGTATCATGTTTATCTGTAAATGGTTGTAGTACAGATCGGGATAATTATTATAATCGTATTCATAATTATCAAGAGATTGGTGTGATATCTGCTAAGTTTTCAGACTGTTTTACACGGCGAGTCCCAAGGGTATTGGTTCCCAGGTTTCGGGGCTAGCATGCAGTTAGTTAAGACAGTACTGATGTTTGTCAGAATGTTATAATAACTTAGTTCAGTTGGCTGGTCTGGAGAGTAGTTGTTCTGGAGCAGTCCACCTACAATGTATTATAGGGGTGGGATGCGCGAATGCTAAATCAGATCCTCAGAAGCAATCTTGTAACCGGCTTATGGTTGTTGGGCATTGTGGAGATCATGCTGACCATTGCCGATCTGGCAACATGCAACGATAGCGAAGGGCTACCGTTTTGCATCTTGGTGAATACTTTAGTATGGATGGGTGGAATCGCGTGGTGCGGACTGTTGGTCGCATACTTCTTCGTCCGCCGGTCCTCGGACGAGATGCAAGAGCGGCAGAATGCCGCTCGGGTTCCTTCTCCTGTTCAGCCCAGCGCAACGATTCCGTTTTCTGCCGGATTCATTTCTTTCGGTGGGTTGCTGCTTGCAGTGGTAGGCCTCGGGATTGCATTCGGTGTATATCAGACCCGAAACCCTTCGATTTTTGACCTCATTGAAGGCGGAACAGTTCTTGGATTGGAAGAACGGTTAGCGGGGGATTCCGAGGGGATCGATGACAAAAACCGGGAGGGTTTGACCCCGTTGATGCTGGCGATTCGAGCTGGGCGGCTTGATATGGTTAAATGTCTGATTTCCAATAGAGCTTCAGTAAACCAGCCCGACCGGGCGCAGCATACCCCGTTGATCCAAGCCATAGAGAATCCGGAAATCGTTGAGCATCTTTTGCTTTCGGGCGCAGATGCCCAGCTTCAGGATATTCAGGGCATGACTCCGCTGCATTGGGCGATACAAAAAAAGTCGCTGGAGTCCGCGCGTCTACTTATTCAGTATGGAGCGCGCATGAACGTCCGAAACAACGCGGGCGATACCCCATTGCTGATGGCGGTAAAAAACGGATGCAGCGGGGTGGATCTGCTGCTCATGCATGGTGCCGATCCCAACCTGGCCGACCAGATCGGGGAAACACCGCTTCATCATGCCGCCAGTAACGATGATTGCGTGGCGGCGAAGGCTTTGATTACGGCTGGGGAGGAAGTTTCGCCTGTTTCCATGCAGGGATGGACCCCGTTGCATGTTGCGGCAATGAATGGCTCGCTTTCAGTGCTTGCCGTACTGCTTCAGTCCAATGCACACGTGGATCTGGAAAACAAGCGATCCCAGACGGCTCTCACTTGCGCCATTGTGAAGAACCAAACCAAGGCGGTTGACTATTTGCTTCAGCATGGCGCGGATGTCAATAAAGTGGACCAACAGGGCAATACCTATCTGCATATGGCGCTGATGGAAGGTCAGGATGAGATCGTTATCCGTCTCGTTCAGTCCGGAGCAGATCTGGATGTGGCCAACGATGCCGGCGTCACGCCGAGGAAGCTCATCAAGTCGCAAGGCAAGGGATCGTTGCTGAACGATGTAAAAGATGGCTGACGTGCGCTAGTTATATCCCTCCTCATCAGAGCAAATGCGCCGTGCTCCATTCGTGGAATGTGGCGCATTTCTAGTAAATATTACTAAAAAAACCAATACAGCAAGAGGCATAAGACATTGCATCATTTTGCAATATCGTTTTCCCTGTGATTTCAATCGGCTATTTAGCTCAAAGGGGACACGAAGTTGAAAAAGAATGGTTTACTGGGAGTGTCGCTGTTTGCCGTTTGTATTTCGGTTCTGGATATGTAACCGAAGCTAAGCTTTCTGTGGTGTTGTTAATCGTTGTTTATTTAGGGGGGCGTCGTGAAGCGTTTTGTTTTTTTTAGAAGATCACAGATATTGGTGATTTCAACATTGTGTACCATTGGGTCGATTGTTGAGGCCGGTCTTGTGCAGTCCGTACAAAATGATTCTGTCGTGAGTTTCTTCATGGATTCGCCGTCGAGAATCGAGCAATACAATCTTGCGAGCAGACAATGGCTTTTTGCAATAAATTTATCATCAACCCATGGTACGTTGACTGCAGGGTCGATCGATTCTGATGGGATTTATGCCGCGTACGGGACCGAAGCGTATCGGTATGATCTGGGTGGAAGTAATGAAATCCATATAGCAGACACCGAGCAGAGCACCAGTCAAATCCTAGTGGATGGAAATATCCTGTTCCTGAATAGCCAATATGGGCGTTTCACCAGCGTTGACAAGAATTCCAACACGGTTGTTGCTAATTACAGCAGCAGCATTAATGCCCTCGTTGGCGCTTCGATCGCTCCTTCCGCGAACAGATTGGTGGGGCGGACATCGGGCATTTCTCCTGCCGATATTACGTATCTCGACTACAGGGATGACGGAACCTTTATATCCGGCGGTAACAGTCCCTATCATGGAACCTATGCCAGGGCTGCAAAAACCTGGATGTTCCCGGATGAACACCTCGTAGCCGACAGCTCGGGCAACATTTATTACACCACGAACCTGATCCATTTCGGGACGTTTGGAAACGGAATCACGGATTTGGTATTTTATGGCGGAAGAAATTCCATTCTGCTGAAGGGAAGCACTCTGAATGCATATGCAACAACTACTGCGCTGTCAGACGGTATTGTCCTTGATCATTCGCCCGACAAAATATTTATCGATGATGACGATGTTCTGACTTTTACCGAATCCACTGTAGCGACCAATGGACTTGCAGTGCAGAGTATCCCTCTTTCCTCGTTGAGTGTCGGGCCTCTAAGTGTATCACCTTTTGAAATGATGACGCTAGAGGCGTATGAAGGGTACGAATACCAATCGACAAACATAAACTATGCCTTATACAACCTGAGGAACGAAGCGATTGTATGGAACTCATCTGCTGACCAAAGCTGGCTTTCGACGGCTCCGAGCACAGCGGAGATTTCCGGCGGGGCGACTACGATCGCTCAGGTTACCGTCAATTCAAACGCGTTGTCCCTTTCAGCCGGAGTCTATACCGGCACCGTACAATTTGTGGAAGTCGAATCCGGTATTCAGGAGGAACGGCAGGTTGAACTGACGGTCTATCCGGTGCCGGATGCTCCCGATACACCAATGAACCCGACTCCGATGAACACGGCCGTCAATGTTAATGCGGCAACTCCCATGGAGTGGGAACACACCAATGGCGGGGATGATCCCGGGCCTTGGGATTCCGCCTCGCGCTATAGCGTCTATATCGGAACGAACGCCTCTGATCTGGTTGAGGTTGCTTCCGGGTTGACCAATACCGTTTACGATCCTGGAATATTTGATGTGGATGAGACCTATTATTGGCAGGTTGTTGCCAGTAACGTAATAGGGGTCGCAACGGGCCCTGTCTGGCAGTTCACGACCTGGGAACATGGCCCTGCAGACCATTTCGAATGGACTCTCTCCAGCACCAACCAGCCCATGGCTATCCCGTTTAATGTCGCGGTCCGGGCCGTAGATGTAAATGGGGTTCTGGTCCCAAGCTATTCCAATGCGGTTGATATTACCGGGCTACAATATCCTGTATTTGAGGATAATTTTGAAGATGGCGGCAGCGAGGGCTGGTCTTCGACTCCGGGCACTACCCAGTCGTTTATTATCACGAACAATATCAGTGCCATGGGGGATCAATGCCTGTTGCTCCAAGGGTATGACAATAACTCGGAGAAATACTATTACCACGACCTGCCGTATGGACAACCGGGCGAGGTGGAGTTCTATATGCGGGCTGATAACCCTGGAGGGTCTGCTTATTTTCAGCTTCGCGATGGACAGGGCGGGTACATAGCCTCCTTTTACATGGACTCTTTATACCTGAGGATCAATGGCTGGTCTGTCACTTATCCTTATTTGTGGAACCATTGGTACAAGGTTAAGCTAAAGCTCAACTGGGCAACCCGCCGGGTTTCGGTGTATTTGGACGGGGCTTATCGCGGAGGAGCAAGCTTCAGTTCCAGTGCAGATTCTGTCAGTCGGATTGCGTTGTTTAATTATAACAAGCGTAAGGTGTGGTTTGATGATATTCGGGTTCTACCGGATGGTCCGGCTCTGGTTGATGCGATTCCGACTCAAACGGTCAATGTGGTTTCCGGCGAATGGAGCGGCACGGCGGTAGCCGGAGCACCTCTGGAAGACGTGTTCCTCCGTGCAACCGATGCAGCGGGTGTTACAGGCGACAGCACAGCTTTTGATGTCCATCCACTTACTCTTTCCCTGATATTGCCGGAAGCGGTCTCCGAGGGGGAAACGGCGTTGTCTGCCCAGATCATAGCGAACTTCCCGAACGTAGTAGACGCGCCCATCCTGCTGGAGACGGATTCCACCAACGACATTGTGGTGCCAACGAGCGTGATCCTGCCCGCCGGCGAGACCAATGTAGCATTCGATATAGAGGCTTTCGACGACAGTCTTCTCGATGGCTCTTCGTCGGCAACGGTTTTTGTATCGGCGAGTAATTATGTATCGGGATCGGCTTCCATTCTTATCCATGACAACGAGTCGGCCACCTTGACGGTATCGCTTCCCTCGACGACAGCCGAAGGGGCCGGCTCGATTTCGGGAGCGATTCTATCCGACCATGCTCCCGATGTGGATGTGACGGTGGAACTGATCTCCAATAATACGAATGAAATCGGCAGCGGTAGTGTGGTCATTCCCGCCGGGCAGACTTTCGCGTCTTTCTCGCTTCCTGTACTGGATGACCATATTATCGATGGCGTTCAGACCGCAACCATCAAGACGCATGTGAAAAACTGGAAAAACGGCACGGCTTCCGTCTTTGTGTTCGACAACGAAACCACCGCGCTCGGCCTGCAACTACCCGCATCCCTGAGGGAGGGCGACGGAGTGATCACCAATGGAGGGGTGCTCTCGCTATCTGCGGCTTCCCTCTCCGATATTCATGTGGTCTTGAATAATTCCGATTCCAGCGAGCTGGTTGTGCCCGGTTCCGTTACGATTCCCGCCGGAACCAACCAGGTGGCCTTCAATATTTCCGTGGTTGACGATACGGATGCCGATGGCACGAAAACCATATCTGTACTAGCCCAAGCCCCAGGGTATGTTCCGGATTCCAGCAACATATCCATTGTGGACAATGATCCGCACCACTTGCTGGTGGAAGGTGCTACCAATGTAGCCTTGTTCGGTTCGGCTTCCATCACGGTTTCCGCTAGAACGGTGGACGACATTTTGCTCGATACGTTCTCCGGGGCGGTAGCTCTCTCTGCTTCCGGGGATCGAGGCCCAGTTGCTGTCAGCCCTGCCAGCCTGACCAATATGGTCAACGGCGTGGCAAGCGACGATGTATCGTTCAGCAGCCTTGGCAACGATGTGACGCTGACTGCAAGTGCCGGCGGTGTTGAAGGAGCCAGTACGGTGTTCAATGTACTTGGATCGCAGATCGTGCTCACCCCCGCCAGCCTGACCAACACCCTCGTCGTGGCCGGCGAAACCACCTCCCGCACGATGGTCATCTCCAACGCCGGCAACACCGGTCTGGAATTTGAAATCCAGGGGGCGGATACGGGTAGCGATGGCGGAGCCGAAACGAACTCCCTGGATGTCGGCTTGGTGGCCTACTATCCGTTCAAAGGCGATGCTACCGACGAATCCGGCAACGGGTATGACGGTACGGTCAATGGTGCGACGCTGACGGCTGACCGCTTCGGCAATGCCGACAGCGCCTATCATTTCGATGGATCCTCAAGCTACATCGACCTAGGAAACATGGGCGGGTTCAAAACAGTATCAATGTGGGTGAAGCAGGCTTCGAGAAGCGAGTTCGATTTCTATTTCGGGCACAATGATTTCCGGCTGTATGCCTCTAGCGTGGAAAACGGGCGGCTTTCGTTTGGCGATGGTTCCGGGAGCTTAACCTCATCGGTTCAGATGGATAGTCAGGCGGGCCAATGGGTTCATGTGGTTGCGGTAAGCGATGGCGCCAATTCCAAAGTCTATTTCAATGGGACCAATGCCACGGTGACTGGAAAAACGCTTGCCGCGACATCAATCAGTGATGTTAATCTTGGTCGATGGACGGGCGGAACACACTATCTGAATGGAGATCTTGACGATATCCGCATCTATGACCGCGTCTTGTCTGACCAGGAAATACAGAGTCTTTATGGCGAAAGCAATCCAGCGACAACCAACACTCTGGATGCCGGGTTGGTTGCCTACTATCCGTTCAACGGCGATGCTGCCGATCAATCGGGCAATGGACACGACGGAACTGTGCTCGGTGGCCTGACCTATGAAACGAACGGGATTGTTGGTGGAGCTGCTGTATTTAATGGGTCGAACGCTAAGATACAGGTTCCCCATGCGGATGATTTGAATCTCGATGGACCATTCAGCATCGCATGTTGGGTCAAGTCAGATGGAACCAGTCCCGCCAGCGGATTGCTGGCAAAGATACAGAGCAGCTCCCCGAGAAATGGCTATATTCTGGCGGCCAACCTTACTGCTATATCTGCCGATATTAAGATGAATATTAACAAGAATTGGCCTGCGGTTAAGGGAACAGCGGCGTCAACAAACAGCGTGCTGGATTCAAACTGGCATCACATAACGGCGACTTATGATGAAGAAAACCTCACGTTGTACCTCGACGGTCAGATGGAGGCTCAAACCGCATATACAAATGGGCTGACCGTGAATACACTGCCGCTGTATATCGGTTGGGATCCCTATGGATCGGATCGCTATTTCAATGGACAGATGGATGAGGTCCGCATCTACAATCGCGTCTTGTCGGAATCAGAAATTCAGGAGTTGGTCAACGAAAGCATTCCCGCGGTGACCAATGATCTGGATGCCGGACTGGTGGCGAGTTATCCGTTTAATGGCAATGCAATCGATGAGACGGGCAATGGGAATGATGGGACCGTTTACGGTGCGACGCTGACGGAAGACCGTTTTGGTAATCCGGATAGTGCATATCTTCTGGATGGCAACGACTACCTCATTCTTGAAGATCAGCCGGCTGTCGTTATCGGAACCAATGATTTCACCTACTCCATGTGGGTTAAGACCGCATCGTCATCCACACAGATGCTATGCCAGCGGTATAAGGTGGGTGATGGTCCGTATTGGTTAAGGATTAACGATTCACAGAAAACAAGTTTTACGACCTATGATTCGCAATATGGACACTTATGGAATCAGCAAAATGTGATTGGGCTCTCCGATGGGGGATGGCATATGATCTCCTGTTTGCGACAGGGTAGTACCACCAAGGTGTTTGTTGATGGTCAGTTAGTAAGTACAGCAAGCGGGATGATTAGAAATATCGTCAATGACCCCGGAATTATTTATATTGGTGTTCAAATCAACAACGGGACGTTGATCAATTATTTCACCGGTGTAGTGGATGATATTCATATCTATGACCATGCGTTGTCGGATCAAGATATTCTGGATCTCTACAATGAACCCGATCCTGCGGATACCAATGATCTGGATGCCGGACTCGTGGCCAGCTACCCCTTCAACGGCGATGCGGCCGATGCGTCGGGCAATGGCTATGACGGAACGGTTGTAGATGCGACATTGATTACCAACCGCTTCGGCGATGTGGACAGCGCCTACTATTTTGATGGTGTGAATGACCGCATTGACCTGCCGTCAGCCGTGCTGAACGTCGAGCGAACCAATTCTTATAGCCAGTCGTTCTGGATCAAGACCACGGCAACTGATACCGGCAACAACATTATCGCCAAGATGCAGTCATCCGGGGCCTACCGGGGGCTGATGATCGGGATAAACGCCGGAATTCTCCGTATGCAGTGGATCAGCGACCAGAATTCCTCCAACAAGATCCGGGTGGATGGAACCACGAGCCTAAGGGATGACCAGTGGCACCACATTGCGGTTATATACGACGGATCGTCGACGGCGGCGGGAATAAGTGTGTATGTAGACGGAAATCCTGAGAGTATGTCGGTATATGCCGACTCGCTGACCGGAACCATTCTCAACAGCGTGACGCCGACAATCGGATCCCGAAACAATACTTACTATTATACCGGAGCGATTGACGATATCCGCATATACAGCCGTGCGTTGTCGGAATCCGAGGTCCAAGCGCTTTATGCAGATACTGGAACATCAGGAAGCGGCGGTTCGGGAGCGACGGTCACACCCGCGGCTGCAGCCTATGCCTTTGATGGCGACGCGACCGATTCAAGCGGTAACGGAGCGGATGGCATTGTTGAGGGAGCAACGCTTACGGATGACCGGGATGGCAACCCAGACTCAGCCTACGCGTTTGACGAGGGGACTTATATCCGCACCACGGCAAGCACCGGTTCGGTGGATATTGTTGATCAGATTTCAATGTCCGGCTGGATCAATCCTTCGCAGTTTGCAACCAAGGCTGGCGGATCGGGAAGCATGCGCACCATCATGCGCAAGCTTTCTGCGCTCAGTTTCTATGGATACGCCTTTACGATCACAACCGATGGCCGTTTGGCCTTCGACTCCGGACTGTCCATCACGGCCAATACACATGTGACAGCATCGGGAATGGATCCGTTGCCCACGAATGCCTGGTCGCATGTGGCAATGACCTACGACGGATCGCAGGTGCTGTTCTATGTCAACGGAGTGCTTGCTGATACGAAGTCGTACAGCCAGCCGCTGCAGTCCGGTCCGGCCGCAACCCTGTGCATCGGGCGGCGGTCCTACGAGAGTACCAGCGATTATTTCTATGGAAGCATGGATGAGCTCGGTCTGTACGATAGCGTATTGTCGGCCGCGGCGATTGCCGCACTCTATTTAGGAATCGATGTTTCGGATGGATCCTGGGTTGGCACGGATGCGACCGCTGGGGTGATTCCTCCCGGCGGCAACCAGACGGTCACGGTTACCTTTGACGCCAGCGGCATGACGGCGGGTCCTTTTGTGCCCGGTTTCCTGACGTTGCTGAGCAATGATCCGACCGCTCCGAGCAACACGATTCCGTTGTCGATGCTGGTGCTTCCGCCGGCACCTGAAATGGATGCAGAGCCGGCGTTCACATACGGCAGCTCCAACATGGTTTCATGGAGCGCGGTTGCCGGCCCCGTGCAGTACGAAGTCGAGGTGGCCGAGTCCACCAATTCCTCCGCGCTGCAACAGTCGGGCTGGATCGGCGCACCCAACCATACCTTCGGCACATTGGCCACCAACGTCACCTACTATTACCGGGCTCGGGCATCGATCACCCACGCATCGACCGTTTATGCCGGGCCATGGTCCGATTGGGTCTGGTCGACCCAGATGCCGGAGCTTGTCGATGCGGATAGTGATCACGATGGAATTCCCGATTGGTGGGAGGCGCTGTATTTCGGCGGCTCGACCAATGCCAGTGCATCGGCAGATTCCGACGGGGATGGACAGTCCGACTATGACGAGTTTATCTCAGGCATGAATCCGACCAATGCCGCATCATATTTCATGATCAACGATGCCTCCATCCCGACGAACAGCCAGTTTATCATCTATTGGGATGCGGTTACAGGACGCGTCTACAGCGTCCACTGGAAGCCGTCGCTGACCAACGACTTCACGCCCATGGCAACCAACATGGTTTATCCGCAGGGAAGCTACACCGATACGGTCCATCAGACCGAAGAGAACGGATTTTACAAGGTCGAGGTAGAGATGCAATAGCCTGTCGGGATCCTGATCATGGGGGTGTGCTGCAGCTGGCGAGCAAGGGGGAGAGGAAATGAATGTAACACAGATGAATGGTGCGGGAGGCTTTCTTGCCGCCGCGATTCTTGGTATTAGTTTATGCGCACAAGGGGCATTGCCGGCCTTGAACGTGTCGGTGGAGCAGTTGATCGACGAAGGCGCTGGCCAGGTCACGGGGACGGTTGCGGTCTCATCGGTGGTTGCCAGCAATCTGACGATTGAACTGGTTTCCGATAATACTGCAGAGGTTACTGGAGGGGTGGTCACGATCCCCTCAGGCACAAATAGTGCGGCCTTCAGTTTGTCCGTCGTTGACGACAACCTGCTGGATGGCATCCAAACCGCGACCATCACCGCAAGTGCCGATGGATATGCCGGCAGCAGCGCTTCGGTCTTCATACAGGACAACGAATTGAAAGCCCTGTTTCTAGATCTGCCGGACGGCGTCTTCGAGGGCCATGGCACCTTGACCAACGCGGGAATGGTTTATCTTGATGGCGTTGCCGCCACCGACCTCCACATTTTACTGCAGTCGACGGACACCTCGGAAGTTACGATCCCCATGACAGTGACCATTCCGGCAGGACAGTCCAATGCCTTTTTCAACGTAACGGTCGTGGATGACAGCGATACCGACGGTCGGCAGTATCCCACCGTTACCGCACAATTCCCCGGCTTCACTACCGGCACGAATTCCATCGCGATCGGCGACAACGAGTTTAGCGGGTTTTCAGTCTCCGTCCCGGGGAGCGACCTGCCGGGCAATGTTCCCCTGCTGGTTTCCATTGAGGCAGCAAACATTGATGGAGAGCTGGTCGAGAGCTACTCGGGAGCTGTCAGCTTGAGCGCGCGACTGTCAAACGGTTCTTCAGTGGCTGTATCACCGAGTTCCGGTATCTCTCTCGTGAACGGTCAATGGCAGGGGGCGGTGACCGTTAATCGCGCGACGGTCAACAATGTACGGCTGGAGGTCTCCGACAATCAGGGGCATACCGGGGCGTCGTCCTATTTCGATCTTTTCAAGCTCCGGCTAAAGCTGATGGTTACCGACTGGCAGATGCCCTACATCTACATGCTTCATCGGGATCCGGATCCGGATTATCCGCAGTGGTCTGATGATCCGGGGGCAAAACTGATTTGGTATAACACGGATTTCGATGCGGTTGGGCGGGTTGTGAATCCCGGGGACTACGCGTCCGACTTGACCGTGCACTATGGCGAAAACCTGATTTACGTGAGTCGACCGGATCAGGCGGTCATCTATGACCGGTCCACAATGGATGTGCTGGTTCCCATGTCAATGAACAGTTCCGTTCGACTCGTCAGTGCGGGGAAACCCGGAAGAATCTATGCGAAGCGAGGCGATGAGTACTATAGTACTTATTTTGAGATTTGGGATACGGAATCCCAGGAACTATTGAAATCCATATACCACAGCAAAGGCGGGGGCACTTGCTCTCCAGACGGTCGTTATTACTATACGGCCGATTCCGGATCGACCGGATCCAAGCTCACCAAGTACGATGTCACGGAAGACACGTTCAATAAGCTCGTCAGCGTTGATACCCACAACTTTGGATCGGCCAATATCGTCCTATCCGGTGATGGATCGCGCATTTTTAACATAGGCGCCGTTTGGCAGGCGGCGGATCTCAAAGAAATCGCCTTTCATGGGTATGATAAGGAGGTCTACGCCTCGTCGTTCTATGGCCAGTATGCAGTAACGGAAAAGGATATCATCAATGTCGAGAGCGGTGAATCTGTTATGGAACTACTTTATACGAGTAAATATTCCGCCTTTTCGAAGGATCAATCCAAACTGTTGCGCTTCGAACCCAGCACTGCTGGGTTGCAATCTATCCCGCTGGATACAATTGGCGGCGGATTACCGAGGCCCGGTGTGCTTCCCAGTCTGCGTGATGGAGAAGTGGTCGGTATTAACCTTCCGGAGCTGATGTGGTCGGCCGGCCCCGTGGTGCTGTATTATGACCTTTATCTGGGAACCGATTCCAATGTCGTTGCCAATGCCGATAGAACCAGCGGAGTTTATCTTGGCCGTCGGACCGAGCCCGGTTATGCGCTGGAGGAAGGGATGTTGGCAGGGAATACCACCTATTACTGGCGCGTGGATACGATCGGGTTCGGAGAGGCTCTTTCGGCGGGGGATGTCTGGAGTTTCCGCACGACCTCATTTGTTGTTGACCCGCCCGAAGTGGTCATCGAAGGCGTTGAGGCCTCCTATACCCAATCAGTCTCGGTGGCTATTGACAGCGGGACAGGCGGGCCGATCAACTGGACGGTGAGCTGCCGAGATGACTGGGTGTTATTGGGAAATACGAACGGCGCAACACCTGCGTCGCTGGATTTCCGTGTCGATATCTCCTCTCTTGCAGCCGGCACCCATGCCTCGGAACTGCTCTTCAGCGACGGGGACTTGACGCTAGCGGTACCGGTTTCCGTATCGGTGGAACGCATGGAAATTGTAAAGATGGCGGCGGATTGGACGCTTCCCTATATTTATATGATTCATGATCCATCCGGAGCACCAACCAAGTCCCGGTTGATCTGGTACAACACCGATACCGATACGATTGAGCAGGTGTTGAATGTCGGCGAAAATGCAACTGACCTTACAGTTCACTACGGCGAAGATCGCATCTATGTGAGCAATCTGGATCGAGAGGAATCCCGTGTTTTCGATCGTGATTCAAAACAGGAACTCGAACCGCTTTTGCTGGATAATGATGTTTATCGCATTAATGCGGGAAGAGCCGGGCGGTTGTATACAACAAGATACAGTTATCCTCGATATAATTCTGTGTATGACACAGCCACGGGCACCCGTATCGCTAGTTCCGATTCCATTTATCAGGGAGACGCGGAATGCACACTTGATGGGCGGTATCTTTATCACTGTGAGCGTTATACTACGGCTGATAAGATCATTAAGTACGATGTCTCCGGGGATACCTTCTCCATCGAAAAACTGGTTTACATCGACGGTTCCAAAGTCATGTTACTCAGTTTCGACGGATCCCGTGTTTTTTCCGGCAAGAAGGTTTTCGATGCGGATCTCAATGAGCTGCTTGATATCGGATCCGAGATCTATGCCGCCTCGGCGTATGGCGATATGGTGGTCACCTATTCCGCGGCTTATGACGGCGTGACGGGAGAGGAGGTCTACACCCTGCCGTTTTCTTCGACGGTGATGGCGTTTTCGGGCGATCAGTCAAAACTGGTGTTGTTTAATGCGGATGATGCAACACTGAGCGCGATGGATACCGTTTCCATCAGGCTGCTTCCCCCGGCAGACATCATGCCGACTCCCGGTGTGGGAGAAGTGTGCCCTGTCAGCCTGTCCGAAATATCATGGACACTGGCAGTAAGTGGAGCCGCTTACGACGTATACATTGGAACCGATTCAAATGCCGTGGTGAGGGCTGATTCGGACAGCGCGGAATACCTTGGCCGATACGAAATGACAAAAGTTCCTCTGTTTGAGGACAGACTGCTCGGGAACCAAACCTATTACTGGCGTGTGGATGCCATCACCCATAGTGGAGAACTTAAGCAAGGTGATCTCTGGAGTTTCAAAACAGCATCGATCGTCGTTGATCCTTCCGAACTGGAGGTAGAGGGGCTCGCCGCGACCTACACGCAGACCGTTCATATGGCCATCAACAGTACGGTCGGTACTCCGGTGCCATGGTCGGTATCCTGCACCAACGACTGGGTTGTGCTGGGAGCCACAAACGGGATTGCTTCAGATGTGCTGGAGTTTGGTTTGGATCTATCCGGTCTTACCGAGGGGAACCATGATGCTGATTTGGTGTTTAAAGATGTAAACGGGTCGTTCTCCGTTCCGGTTAAGCTCTCTGTGGAAAAAATGCACATTGTGAAAATGGAGGCCGATTGGGGGAAACCATACGTGTACATGTTGCACACAGATGACTCAAATGGAGCGGCAGGAAGATCGAAACTAATTTGGTATAATACACAGAATGACAGCATTGAACTGGTTCTAGATGCAGGCACGAATGGAACCGATCTGGCAGTGCATTACCAGGACGACCGCATCTATGTGACGAACTATAGGTACGAAGAAACTCGAGTTTTTGACCGCACATCCAAACGGGAACTTGACTCATTGTTGCTTCGAAATGATGTCTTTCACATCGTTGCAGGTCGCGCCGGGCACGTATATACCGAAAATCAGTATTACTCTTCTTCACGTCTGAGCGCGTTCAGTACGAGCAACAGTGTGGAGCTGGGTTCTGCCACTGCCCATGCGGGTGATGGAGCGTGTACACTTGATGGGCTTTCCTACTATCACTGCTCAGATTGGTCTCCTAATGAGCTTATCAAGTATGATGTTTCAGGCGGTGGATTCAGTGAAGTGGTGCGCAAAAGTATCGGTGGAGCATGGAATCTTTTAATTAGCGTCGATGGATCGCGCATTTGCGCGGGCGGCATTATCTATGATGAAAATCTAAATGAGGTACTCAATCTCGGCATCGGGATGTATGAGGAGTTTTTTGCTATATCGGCTTATGGAGACCTCGTTGTTACGGAAACCAGAATCTATGACGGTGTCAGTGGGGCCGAGGTATATGAGTTGCCATTTTATTCGCGGGCCATGGCGTTCTCGGGCGATCAATCTAAGCTGGTGCTGTTTAATACCACCGAGGCAACACTGCATTCACTGGAGACCTCTGGAATCATGCCGCTGCCGGCCGCGTCGCTGCTGGAGACTCTGAGTCCTGAATTTGCCGAATGGCAGGAACAGCATTTCCCGAATGCTGTAATGTCGGAAGATGCGGACAGCGACATGGATGGGGTGTGTAACATCGATGAGTACATTGCCGGTACCGATCCAACGTCCGCGGATTCCTGTTTTGCTATGTACGATGCAGTTCCGCTGTCCGATGGCCGGATGGTGATCTATTGGGATTCCGTAACCGGACGTGTTTACAGTGTTTATTGGGCTCCATCGCTGGCGGCACCATTTCAATTGCTTGGAACGAATATTTGTTATCCGCAAAACAGCTATACGGATCAGGTGGAACGAGTGGAACAGAGCGGGTTCTACAAGGTGGGCGTTGAGCTCAAATAAATGAATTAAGGACGAAGAAAACATTTAGGCGAATATCCTCAAGGGGGAAATGAGATGATAGGAAAAGATAAACTCGCAATCCCATGTGCTGTGCTCTTTGCATGCGCATCTGCATTCGGCTATTCGAACCCAATCGAGGGAGGATCGACGGAGACGGTAACCAATCAGTGGAATGTGCCGCTACCGTGGTTGATGGTCGGCTCCAATTCGGGTAGCAACACGTTGGAGGTTGTCGACGGCGGGGTGGTGAACAGTCAGGTCGGTTATTTGGGCAACACGGCTAGCTCGACCCATAACCAGGCCATCGTCAGCAGTAGCGGAGTGTGGAGCAACTCGATTGAGTTGTCGGTTGGTTATCAGGGCGCGAGCAATTCGTTGACGGTGGCCGACGGCGGAACGGTGGCAACGCCCAATGCCTACATCGGCAACAATTCCGATGGGAACCAAGCAACGGTTACCGGTAACGGTTCGGTGTTGAGTGCCTCTAGACTGGACGTTGGGCATCAGGGTTCTTCCAATGGTCTGCTGGTTGCGAGCGATGGTGCGGTGGAAAGCGATACCGGAACCATCGGCTACTGGATCGGGTCGGACGGAAACATAGCTACCGTCCAAAGCAACGGAACTTGGAACAGCTCCATGGAAATCAACGTCGGTGAATATGGTTCCGGCAACCAGTTGGTGGTGGGAGACGATGGTATGGTTGATACGCCCGTCGTTAATGTCGGCGTCCAATCCATTTCGTCCAGCAATACCGTCACTGTGAGTGGAAGCGGAGCGTTGCTTGAGTCTCCCGAGCTCTACATCGGCGGTAGCTCGGCCGGCACCGGTGGAACCGGCAATCGCGTCGAGGTTGAAAACGGCGGCACCGTTGCAGCCATCGATCTCAATATCTATTCCGGCAACAGCTTCGATCTCAACGACGGCGGCCGCCTTTTCGTTAACACTAACTTCAACGCCTCCATGTCCGGTTTCAATTTCAACACCGGCGGTACGCTGGAGGTTGGCGGCGAGCTGACTGGGATGGGATCAATAATCAAAGATCAGCGAACTGTGATTTTGAATGGTTCCGCTGCGCTATGGAATAACGGATTTTACAACCTGCTTGTCGATGACAACGGGAGTACGTTGATTCTGGCCCGTGGAGCTCGCCTGAAGAGCGGTGCTGTCTCCGTTTCTGATGGAGGTTTAATCCATGTTACAGGGGTTGGATCTACAGCAAACATGGCGGATGTGCGGGTTGATGGAAAAGATAGCAGGCTAGTCATTGACGATGGGGGACTGGTAATCGGCGGAAACGGCTATGTTGGATCAAGTACGGAGTCTGGTAGCAGTTCTTTTGTTCAAGGTGCGGGATCGGCTTGGAGCAATAAATACGAGCTCTATGTAGGATGTTTTGGTGATGATAATCTTTTAGAGGTTTCTGACGGCGGCCGCGTGTATAACAGGAATAGCTATATTGGGAAGGGACCGAATGCTACCGGTAACGCGGTTACTATTTCAGGCGAAGGTTCACAATGGGTCAATAGGGGGATTCTCATGCTTGGAGAGCATGGCTCCTATAATAGTCTGTCTGCTGTTGATGGCGGTTGCATGGAGGATGAATCAGGCTACATCGGCTATGCCTCTGGTGCGGACAATAATTCCGCAGTGGTGAGCGGAAACGGCTCGATCTGGCGAAACACCGAAGGTCTCTACCTGGGTGGGCATTATTCCGGCACCAACTGGATCGACGGCGGAACGGGGAACTCGCTGATGGTCGAAAAAGGAGGGAAGGTGCTGGTGGGCAATGGCGATACCAGTGGTCTATCAAGCTATGCAAATTCAGGCGTCTTGCTGGTTGGAGATGCCGGTGGAACTCCGGAAATGTTCGTAGCGAACGGATCCATAGTGGCGGATGATTACGGATTTATTGGTTGGGGTGAAAACAACAGCGGATCGGTTACGGTCTCGGGCTTCAACTCGGTTTGGGATAATTCACGGTCGTTCATCGTTGGGGCCAAGGGCTCCGGCAACAGACTGCTTGTTGAAGATGGCGCGCGCGTGGAGGATCAATCGGCATTTATCGGATCGGCCTCTTCCGCCGTTAACAACAGCGTCCGGGTGGCTGGGGATAATTCAATATGGGTCAGTTCGGACGCATTGGTTGTTGGAGATAGTGGCTCCAGCAATCGCCTGACCATTGCCGATGGAGGACGTGTTGAAAACAGCTATGGAACGATCGGATTTTCCGCTGGTGCAAATCATAACAGCGTACTCGTGACGGGAATCAATTCGGTTTGGGCCAATGCAGGAGAGCTAAGAGTCGGGCTTACCGGCTCGAACAACGACTTGAGCATCGCAGATGGCGGCCGAGTGGAAAACAACTTTGGATATATCGGTTACAACGCTGCTTCAGGAAATAACAGCGTGCTTGTAACAGGGAGCAACTCGGTCTGGGTCAATTCATACGATCTGAGTGTTGGCAGAGATGGGAGTAGCAATAGCCTGGCCATCGTCGATGGCGGGCATGTTGAAAATGCAACGGGATATATCGGAAGATCCGCTGGATCAGATCATAACAGTGTACTTGTGAACGGGAACCGTTCGGTTTGGACCAATTCGGGAGCGCTATATATCGGAACCGATGGTTCCGGCAACAGCATGAGCATCGAAGACGGTGGCCGTGTCGAGGATTATGCGGGGTATATCGGCGATGACGCCGCGTCAGGTAATAACAGCGCCCTCGTAACCGGAACCAACTCGGTTTGGCACAACAGGGCTGAGTTGATGGTCGGACTCGGCGGCTCGGGCAATAGCTTGCGGATCGAAGGGGGCGGGCGTGTTGAAAATACCCGAGGATATATCGGCTACTCCTCCAGCTCTGACAATAACAGCGCCCTTGTAACCGGAGCCAACTCGGTTTGGGAGAATTCAGATGGCCTGTATATTGGAAGCTATGGCGCTGGCAATAGCCTGGTGATCGCAGGCGGTGGTGTGGTTGAGAGCGCGGAAACCATTATCGGCGGAACTTCCTTCAGCAACACGGTCCTGGTGTCTGGTGTTGGATCTGTTTTGAACAACGATGAGTTATACGTCGGTAACAATGGTGCGGGCAACTCGCTGACCGTTGAAAATGGCGGTGCGGTAGTGAGTTCAAATAGCTATATCGGCTTTGCTTCTTCTGCGAGCGATAACCAAGTCGCTGTTTCTGGTGGACGCTGGATCAATTCCGGATCGCTGGTCGTGGGTTTCGACGGATCCAATAATGGTTTGGCCATCACGAATAGCGGCTTTGTTCAAAGCGACAACGGCTATATTGGCTATGAGGACATGGCCGCGGGCAATTTGGTCTCGGTTTCGGGATCTGGTTCTGAATGGGAAAACACGGGCCCCCTTTATGTTGGTTATAATGGGGCGAGGAATGCGTTGCGGATCGGGGATGGTGGCCAGGTCTTTAGTATGGGAGGTGCCATCGGGTATGGAGAAACTGCCAATAGTAATCGGGTTGTCATAACGGGCGAAGGCACCTCTTGGGTGCAGGGGTTGACGGCGGAACGCCTTGAGTCGGCCGTTCAATCCGGATTGGTTTTATCGGAAGGAAAATATCTTTTGGTTGGGGGTGATGGATCATCTGGTGAGCTTGTTATCGCGGACGGTGCCTCCGCTAATCTTACGTCTATAGAAGACGCAACATCAATATACAGCGACTTGGTCGTAGGTTATATGGGTTCGGACAATATCCTTGAAATGGAATCTGGCGGATTGGCCACGAATTATAACGGCATAATCGGGGAGACTTCCTATGCCGGGGACAACAAGGTTGCGGTTTCCGGGAGCGGATCGGAGTGGATCAATCTTGGTGATCTGACGGTTGGCAATCTGGGCTCAAGAAACACGCTTGCAATTACGAATCTTGGGTATGTTGAAAATGCCACCGGTTACATTGGGGTCGATGCAATGGCGGTGGAGAATACTGTGATCGTTGATGGGCCGGGATCGTATTGGTTGAATAAAGGCGGCCTTCAGGTTGGTTTTGCGGGATCCAACAACTCTTTGATCATCACTAATGGCGCTGTAGCCCAAACATTAGGTGGCGCCAGCATCGGCCATGAGGTTGGGGCAGTCGGAAACAGGGTTGTGGTTTCCGGCCGGGATAGTGCGTGGGGCGTTGGAGTCGTGGTGCCGCGGCGCATAGTATTACATCCTATCTATCCGCCGTTTCCCGGGAGTGGATCTGGCGGAAGTTCCAGCGGTAGTGTGATCGTAGTCGGGCGGGCTCCTATCCTCGGGACTCCAGCAAATTCTACGAATGGAAACACGATCATTGTTGGGAATGCAGGCTCCATCACATCTGGAGGATCGGGACTTATGATCTCCGATTCCAACCAGATCAATATAAGCGACGGAACGGTTGTGATGGGGGGAAGCAACTTCATTTACACGAACCCCGTTTCGAGCATCGCCATCAGTAACGGCAACTATAATCCGGTAACGCAGTATATGCTTGAAGGTTCACTTGGCGATCTGGCGGTTGGTTATGCGGGTTCGTTCAATACACTCGATATAGAGGATGGTGCTTTGGTTTCCGGCTGGAACGTGGTTATAGGCGAAACCTCCAATGCTTGGAGTAATGCGGTTTCGGTAGTCGGAAGCAATTCCGAATTAAATGTCTATCGCGACCTTTCGCTGGGGGGACGCATGTCTCTGCTATACTACATGACTGCTGAAGGATGGAAAAACGACTGGAGCGCCGGTGGTCAAGGAAACTCCCTTTATGTCGCCGACGGTGGATTGGTATCGGTGGGCGAGGATATGCACAACCGGAACTATTCGACCGTCAGCCTCGACCCGGGTGGCCGGATCAATGTGGCGAGCAACTATTATCAGGATGCCACTTCCATGCTGCGCTTCGGCGTGGATACCAATTCGGCGGGCGCGCCGGTCAATGCGTTGGTCTCCGTCGGTGGAACGGCGGTGTTCGAGGAGGGGGCGCAGATCGAGTATGCGAGCAATGTGGGCGAGCTTCAGTTTGGCCGATTCTATACCAACAAGCTGATCGAAGCCGATGCGCTGGTGGTGGCCGGCATCGACAATCCGGACTCGCTGGATCTTGAAAAACTCGATGCCTCCGGTTCGCTCGTCGATGTGATCTTCTGGGAAAACGATCAGCGTATCTATGCTCTGGCCGGTCGCAAGTATCTGGCCGACAGCGCCGGCTTTGCCAACGGCACCATGATGGCCCGGCTGTCGAAGGAGATCGACGACATGTCGCTGTTGGGCGACGACAACGCCAACAACATGATCAACCTGCTAAACACCCTGCCGGGCGACGAACAGAATGCCCAGTTGAGGCAGCAGTATGAACGTGGTGCTCCGTCCTTTCTTCATGTTCAGGGCATGGCCGAAGGGCTTGGCGAGCTCACAAAGCACACGTCCAGACGCCCGGCGGAAATGCCCGAAGGGGCAGCTGGTCCGCATCGAGCCGATCAGGGTATGCGGGGCTGGGTTAAGCCGTATGGAAGCTGGGCCGACCACTCGGCGCACGGCGGATTCGCCGGCTATAACCACAACATCTATGGCACGCTGGTCGGTGTGGACTGGCTCCGGGACGACGTGTTGCTTGGTTTTGCCGGCGGCTATGCCCGTTCCGTAATCAACCAGGATGATGGCGACGACAGTGTGGCCAAGACCGGTTATGGCGTGGGTTATGTTTCATTCGGGACGGGAAACTGGTTTGGCGATATCAATCTGGCGATCGGCCGCAGCAGCATCAAGGACGAATCGGGCACCATGTTCGGCACTCACTCGGACCACAAGGCCAGCAACTATGCACTGTATCTGGGCGGCGGCCGCGAAATCCGTTCGCGCAACGGACGCGTTATTTTGACGCCGGAGGGTTCGGTGCTGATGAGCGACTACATCCAGAATGCCTATACCGAGGGTGGAATGCTCCCGCGGGAAGTCCATGCGTATGAACGCACCAGCATTGCCTCGAGCCTTGGCGCGACGCTGGCGGTGCAGCAGGAGTTCGATATCATGATCCTCAAGCCCGAGGTTCGCGCGCATTGGTTGCATGAGTTCGACACCGATACCGAATCGGCCAGCTATTCGCTGGTAGGCGGTACCGGCGAGTATCATTACAGCATGCCGGCGGCGGAGGAAAACATGCTGGAGGCGGGCGCCGGCCTGACCGCACAGTTCCACGATGAGCTTTCGCTCGGGCTGGATGTCGATTGGCGCTTCGGCAAGGACTACGACGCCTATACCGTCAGCGGCCGCATGGTCTATGAGTTCTGATGAGGAAGGACGGATCGAGTCGTTAACGTAGCTGCGCTTTCCCGCTCAAAGAAAATGAGGCGAGGCCGCTGCACTCCAACCCTTGGAAAAAACGTTTTCCAAGGGTTTGGTTTTTCTGGCATGGTGCGGGGTACTATGAAACCGGATATTCCTGAATCACTGATCATCATTGCTGGGCGGCAGGCTTATCCGGCGATGATGGCGAAGGCGGCGCGCGACGCCGGCGTTAAGCGCATCGTGGTGCTGGGGTTCAAGGGCGAAACCAGCCGCGCGGTGCTGCCGCTGGCCGACGAGGTGCTCTGGACCAATCTGGGGGCCATGGAACCGTTTCTCGAAAAACTGGAGTCTACGGGGATTAAGCAGTGCGTTATGGCGGGCCAGATCGCCCCCAGCAATCTCTTCCATCTCCGCTACGATAAGCTAGCCCGCGAAATGATGGCGGAGCTGGAGAGCAAGAATGCCCATACGATTTTTGGCGCTATTGTGGCGGCCATCGAGGGGCGCGGAATCACCGTCCTGCCGGGCAATTCCTTTATGGAATGTTACACGCCGGAAGTCGGCCGGTTGAGCCGTCGTGCTCCGACGGAACGCGAACAGGCCGACATTGCACTGGGGCTGAAGCTGGTCAAGGGAACCAGTGAATTCGAGATTGGACAGACGGTGGCGATCAAGGACGGCATCATCATTGCCGTCGAAGCCTGGGAGGGCACCAATCAAACCATCCAGCGTGCCGGCCGGGTCGGCAAGGCGGGCACGGTGATTGTCAAGGTGCCGAAAGAGGGGCATGACATGCGCTTCGATATTCCGGTGGTCGGTACCAGAACCTTCCGGATGATGAGGAAAGCCAAGGTGTCGTGTCTCGCGGTCGAAGCCGGCAAAACCATCCTGCTCGAAAAGGAAAAGCTCATTGCTCTCGCCGATCAACTTGGCATGGCCTTTGTCGCCATTAAAACCACGGAAGAGGATTAACCACGAAATACACTAAATACACGAACGCGTGGTTGGGTTTTGTGTGGTTCGTGTATTTCGTGGTCCCAGAATGAAGAAATCGATTTTAGTTGTGGCGGGGGAAGTGTCGGGCGATCTGCATGCCGCGAAGGTGGTGCAGGCGCTTAAGGCCCGTGCGCCGGAGGCCTCTTTCTGGGGGCTTGGTGGCGATGATATGCGAGCCGGGGGGGTCGAACTTTTGCAGCACTCCGACCAAATGTCCGTCATGGGTATCGTCGAGGTGTTGAAGCACTACCGCTTTCTCAAAGGTGTTTTTGATCAGGTGCTGGCCGAGGTGGATCGCCGTAAACCGGATGCTGCGCTGCTGGTCGATTATCCCGGCTTTAACCTGCGTCTGGCGGCGGAGCTGAAGAAGCGCGGCGTGAAGGTTTACTACTATATCTGCCCAAAGGTCTGGGCGTGGAACAAGAAGCGCATTCCGAAGATGGCGAAGATTATTGACCGGCTGATGGTGGTTTTCCCGTTTGAGGTGGAGCTGTTCCGGGACACAGGGCTTCAGACTGATTTTGTCGGTAATCCGCTGGTGGCCCAGATCGATGAATTTCTGGCCACACCGGCGGCGGCACTCCCCTGGGATTCGAAGCGGCGGATTGCGCTGCTTCCGGGTAGCCGGAAACAGGAGATCCAGCGCATCCTTCCCTCAATTCTTGCTGCCGCAACACGATTGGAGGCACACTTTCCCGACCTTTCTTTCCTGATAGCTTCGCCTAATGCGCGCATCGAACGCATGGTGAATGAACAGGTCGCCCAAAGCACCGATAAACCGTCCCGGCTTTCCGTCGTTCGGGGGCAGGCGCGCGAGCTGATGCGACAGGCAGGTGCCGCAATCGTGACTTCAGGCACGGCGACACTCGAAACCGCACTGATTGGAACTCCGCAGATCATTGTCTACAAAACCAGCCCGGCGACCTATTGGTTTGCGCGATCGGTGCTAACCATCCGGCATATCGGCTTGGTGAATATTGTGGCGAAGCGCACCGTCTGTCCGGAGTTAATCCAGCAGGCGGCCTCTCCTGAAGCGATGGCCGATGCGCTGGCCAAACTGCTGGCCGATACGCCGGAGCGGCGCGAAATGCTGGCGGGCTACGAAGAGGTGCGGAAACTATTGGGTTCGCGGAATGCGGCCGGGAACGCCGCCGATATCCTTTTGCAGGAATGGACAGTTTAACACAATCTCTTTAAATGGGCTTTCCCCTGCGGGCCTTGTTCGCTAGGTTTAGGAGTTCAAAAACGGGTCTTTACGGTCCGTAGCCAAGGAGGTGGGATTGTTGAATACAAAGCGTGATGGTATTTATGCATGGGTTCTTCCGGTTGGACTGGCCATCGCACTCGTTGGCTGTGTAACCGCCGCTGAAAAACAAGATGCCTCCGCCGGGTGGCACAACCGGGCACTGGATGGATACTACGCCGATCCGGACATTATCTACTCCCACAAGACCCATAAATTCTACATCTATCCCACCAGCGATGGTTTTGATGGATGGGGTGGATTTTACTTCAAGACCTTCTCTTCGGAAAATCTTGTCGACTGGCAGGATGAAGGCATCATTCTCGACTTGCACAAGGATGTAGATTGGGCCAACCGCAACGCATGGGCTCCCTGCATTATCGAACGCAAGATCGCCGGGGAGTACAAATATTTCTACTACTTTACGGCGGCGCAGAAGATCGGTGTGGCCGTGTCCGACAATCCGGCCGGCCCGTTTGTGGACAGCGGTGAGCCGCTGATCAACTTCAAGCCCAATGGAGTCCATGGCGGGCAGGAGATCGACCCCGATGTGTTCCTCGATCCGGAAAGCGGAAAGTACTACCTCTACTGGGGCAACGGATACATGGGAGCGGTCGAGCTGAACGAGGACATGGTTTCCATCCGGAAAATGTCCATTAAGGTGATCAAAACCGACCCCACCTTCCGCGAAGGCACGCACGTATTCTATCGCAAGGGGGTTTACTATTTCCTGTGGTCGGAAGACGATACCCGCAGCCCGAACTATCGGGTGCGCTACGCGGTGGCCAAGTCGCCTACCGGACCGCTCACGTTTCCCGAAGATAATATTGTGATTGAGAAGGATCCTAAAGCCGGCATCTATGCCACGGGCCACAATTCCACGATTCAGGTACCGGGTACGGACGAATGGTATATCGTATATCACCGCTTTACCTATCCCGAAGGCATCGACATGGAGAACGGTGCCGGCGGATTTCATCGCGAGGTCTGCATCGACCGGATGGAATTCGAAGATTCCGGGAAAATTAAAAAGGTAACACCGACGCATGCGGGGATTGCTCCGGTTAAGGTGCGGGAATAGTTTAAAGAAGAGGGCTTTCGGGCGGGTCGGTCCATGCGAGTGGATGGATAGGCGCGAAATATTTAACATCAATGAGGGGTAATATTATGCGGAACAAAAAAAGCTACACATCCGTTATCGCATCCATGGGGATTCTGGCCATGTTTGCGACTTCATCCGAAGCTGGGCAACGCTGGGAAGACGAATCCGTTTTCCGGGTCAACAAGCTGGAGCCGCATGCAACCCATATGGCCTTTCCCACTACTGCGGAGGCGCTGTCCAAGACCCGGATGGAAAGTCCGTGGTGCATGCTGCTGAATGGGGAATGGAAATACCACTGGGCACCTACGATGGAGGAACACGAGGCTGCCGCCAAGGAGTTCTACAGTCCCGGCTTTGACGATGCCGCATGGGATACCATTCCAGTCCCCTCCAATGTCGAGCTGCAGGGGTATGGCACGCCGATCTACAGGAATGCCGGCTACGTGTTTACAAAGAATCCGCCAAGCGTCTCCGACGAGCCACCGGCTGACTGGACCACCTACAAGGAGCGCTCTCCGGTTTCGGCCTATCGCCGCACGGTTACGCTTCCCGAGTCATGGGACGGACGTAATACGTCCATTGTCTTCAACGGCGTAGACTCCGCCTTCACCCTTTATGTCAACGGTCAGGAGGTCGGCTATTCCCAGGACAGCCGCACGCCGGCGGAGTTCAACATCACGCAATATCTCAAGACCGGCGAAAACCTGCTGGCGGTTGAAGTTCATCGCTTCAGCGATGGATCCTACCTCGAAGATCAGGATATGTGGCGGCTTTCTGGAATTTTCCGCGATGTCTACCTGCGTTCCACAGCCGATCTCGATCTGCTCGATATCGAAATCAACGCCACGCTTGATGATGCCTGTAGCACGGGATTGATGAAGATTAAAACGCTGGTCTACAACTCCGGCAAAGATTCCAGCAAGTATAATATCGAGGCCGTGCTGCTTGATGCTTCCGGGAAGTCCGTGGTGAGCCGGAAATTCAAGGGAAACGTCTTCCCTGAGACGGAACATCTTTGCCTTGAAAAATTGGATGGGCTCGAAATCCATCCCTGGTCGGCGGAAACCCCATATCTTTATAAACTGCAGGTGGTCTTGAAGGATGAAGCCGGTGCAGACATCGCCTGTTATGCATTCCCCGTCGGTTTTGTCCGCTCGGAAATCAAGGAAGGGAATCTGCTTGTCAACGGCCAGCCGGTACTGATTAAAGGCGTCGATCGTCACGACCACGACGACAAAACGGGGCATTATATTCCGGAAGCCACCATGCGGGCCGAACTGGACCTGATGAAACAGCTCAACATCAACGCCATCCGCACTTCGCACTATCCCAACGATCCCCGCTTCCTCGAACTGGTCAATGAGTACGGATTCTATGTAATCAGCGAAGCCAACGTGGAAACCCACGGCTTCGGCGCCAATTCGGAAAACAAGCTGGCCAACGATGCGTCCTGGCGGAAGGCCCTGCTGGACCGTGTGGGAAACATGGTCGAAACCTTCAAGAACCAGCCCTGCATCATCATCTGGTCGCTGGGCAACGAAGCGGGCACCGGCCCGAACTTCGAGACCATGGCCGACTGGATCCACGAGCGCGATCCGTCGCGCCCCGTGCATTATGAAGGGGCCCGTCAGGCAGGGTATGATGAGAAAGATCCCGCTTCGGGCTATGACTATGTGGACTTCGCATCGCCGATGTATTACCCTATCGGCAGCCTCGAAGAATGGTGCCGGAAGATGGAAAAGAAAAAGCCGGCCCAGCAGAAGCCGATGATCCAGTGCGAATACAGCCATGCCATGGGCAACTCCTGCGGCGGACTGTATGAATACTGGGACCTGATCCGCAAGGAGCGCCTGCTGCAGGGCGGCTTTATCTGGGATTGGCGCAACCAAGGCATTCGCGAAACCATACCGGCCCCCAAGGCCCCTGCTGCCGTCATGGCACTCGATAAGGATCGTTTCGTTGCTGAAGATGGATCGCTCGTCTATTTTGCCTACGGCGGGGATTTTGGCGACAAGCCCAACGATGACAATTTCTGCATGAACGGCGTGGTCGGTTCCGATCTGGTACCCAATCCACATGCCACTGAAGTGGCGTATCAGTACCGCTCGATCCTGACCACCGGCGTGAATAGCTCCGCAAAGCAGCCGATTATCAAGGTGTTCAACGAAAACTTCTTCGTGGCGTTGAAGAATCAGCCCCTGAAGTGGACGTTGCTGGAAAATGGCCAGCCGGTTAAGGCGGACAAGCTGATGATCAAAGAGCTCGCGCCGCAGAAGTCGGTCGACATAACCATTCCGATCACCGGCATCAAGGTCAACAAGGATGCGGAATATCTCCTGAATGTGGAATATCCGCCGGTCGGCAACCCTGCGTGGGCGCCCGCGGGCCACATGGTGGCCCGCGACCAGATTGTGCTCGAATGGACCCAGGTGGATGCACAGCCCTATAAGTCGAGCAGGAATACGGTATTCAAACCCAGGACATTAGGTGAAAACCTGATATTCAGCTCCGGCGAAATCAGCGCAACGATCAGTGCAAAAACCGGCCAGTTGATCTCCTACAAAGTGGGGAATAACGAGTACCTCCGGCAGCCTCTGGTGCTCAATTTCTGGCGCCCGCCGGTCGACAACGACCGCGGATCGAGCATTGTCGGGCGGTGCGGTCCCTGGCGCGATGCCGGACCCAAGGCTGAAATGAAAAAGATGACGGAACAGAAGGTCGGCAACGACTATGACTCGAAGAGGATGGGGCAGACGAAGACCGGAGATTCTTATGCGGTATCGTTCGACTATGCCGTTCCCGTCGGCCAGACCGAGGCCACCGTGACCTATAAATTCTATGGGGATGGTGCCTTGGGTGTTACGCTACATCTCGAGCCGAAAGGCGACGATCTGCCCGAGCTGCCGCGTATAGGATTCCAATGCGCGATTGCCCCCGAGTTAAACGAGTGGACGTGGTATGGCCGCGGGCCGGAGGAAAACTACAGTGACCGTAACACGGGAACCTTACTGGGTCTGTGGACGGCCGATGTGCGCAAGGCATGGCATCCCTATGCCGAGCCGCAGGAAACCGCCAATCATACGGGTGTGCGCCGAGCCGCTTTTATGAGCGGCAAGCATGGTTTGATGATTGTCTCGACCGATGGGCAGCCCCTTGAAATCGGAGCCTATCCCTTCCTGCAATCCGACCTGGAAGGTTCCAAGCACCCGGCGGATATTCCGTTCCGTAAGCTGATTACGGTGCAGATCGCGCACCGGCAGATGGGGGTCGGCGGCGAAGATTCATGGGGCTTGTGGCCGCGGCCGCAGCATCGTATTGATGCCGAAGGAACTTACGATTATTCATTTGTGATGCGCCCGTTCTAGACCGGCCAGCTCCTGCCTGAATAGAGAAGCCGCCTCCTTGCATCAGCAACGAGGCGGCTTTTCTGTTGATCGGGTGTAGAGCAGCGGCTGTTTATACGGAGGAATCCCCGGTCATGGTGACGTCCAGATCTCGCAGCAGACCGTCTTCAAGGCGGTAGATCCAGCCATGGACCGCCAGTTCCTGCCCTGCCAACCATGCATCTCTTGCCATGGTGGTATTGCAGACATTCGACACCTGCTCGATCACATTAAGCTCACATAAACGATCTTTGCGTTTTTCGGGATTTTCGATGGCATCCAGGATGTCGCGGTGGTAGCGATAGACATCGCGTATATGCCGTAGCCAGTTATCAATCAGTCCATGGTTGGTTTCGTCCATAGCCGCTCGCACACCGCCGCATCCATAGTGCCCGCAAACGATGATGTGTTTTACCTTCAGCACTTCGATTGCATATTGAATGACGGAAAGACAGTTCAGGTCGGTATGCACGACCAGGTTGGCGATGTTACGGTGGACAAACACCTCGCCGGGGGGGAGGTTGATAATTTCGTTGGCGGGGACGCGGCTGTCCGCGCAGCCGATCCAGAGATATTCCGGGTTTTGCAATTTGGAAAGTTGTTCGAAAAACCCGGGCTGTTCCAGTTCAATACGCTTGGCCCACTCGCGGTTGCTGTCAAAAAGCTGTTTCAGAACTTTCATGTGTGACCTCGTTAATGTGTTTTTTACGGTTCGGACGGAAAGATCCCAAGATCAATCGTCTTGGTCAAGCAGCCATTCCAGCGCTGCATCGCGTCCGGTAAAAACCTGAATCTGCTGCCCCATGGTTTTCGATAGGATTTCGTACATTTCGTAGCCGCTCTTTCCCGGGGCCTTCAATACCGCCCGCTTGAGCTCGGCGGTCAGTGGCGACGCGGCGACGATTTTTGGAAACTTCAGGATATCGCCAGAGGAGAGTAAGATCTGTGCCTCCGTGGAATCACTTAGCAGGCGCTTGCAACCGGTTTTTTCAAGAATTGGGAGCAAGGCCGTTACATAGTCATGCACCAGACTCATCGTGATCTGCCCGGTAAAGGTCGACTCGATGTAGTCCTGTTCCACGTGGTGTTCGATTTTAAACGGCATCGTTGAATCTCCATCGGTATAGGCAGGTATATTAAAGCAAGGTATAGCCAAAAGGAAAGGCCCGCGTTTTCACGGCGTGCCCCGCTTCTTCAAGGTTGCACCAGCCGGAAGAATGAAGTGTTGTTTGTTTCTTCGATTATTTGGGTCCAGGTCGCGGAATCATCGGTTGGGGTTATGTGTTCCACGGGGATCCAGTGGGTGGTCAGCAGCGATGGGGATTGCTCGATATCCACCGTTTCGCCAGCGGTCAGGTTTCTGATATTCAGAACGACGGCGTTATTCGATACCGAAATGGATGCAATGTGCGGCGCAGGATACGCCTGTTGCCGGACGATGGCTTCGGTCACGGCCGGAAACCAGTTCGTGGCCATCTTGCCGTACCCGGTTTGCGACGGATGTGCACCGGCGAACTCCCTGCCCCCCTGCAGGGCCATCCAAGAACAACAACAAGTGACGCCATGAAGATGTGTGGTTTCATGGCGTGCCCTCCTAGGCGTTTTCTCCGGCGACATAGCCGGTGGTCCAGCAGAGCTGGAGCGAGTATCCGCCGGATGGGCGGCTGATGTGCAGCAAGTCGCCGACCACGAAAAGGTTGGGATGCAGGCGCGAGGCCATGGTCCGCGTATCGATCTCAGTCAGGGGAACACCGCCGTCGCAAACCACCGCCCAGTCGTAGCCCATGGTTCCCGTCACGGTGAATGGAAGCCCTTTGGCCGCAAGGGTAATCGTCCTGCGCTCCTCCTGCGTAACGACATTCACCTTCTTTTCCAGTATTTCCAGAGGCAATTGGGCGGCAAGGGCGCGCGCCATGCCTGTCGGGGCGATCTGCTTTACGACGTTGCGAACGATCTTGTTCTTGTTTTCGTTGAAGACCTCCAGAATCCGCCGGTCGACCTCGGGGACTTCAAGGCCGGGGAAAAGGTCGATTGCGGCCGCCACGGGACCTTGCTTCAGCAGCTTCTTCACCTCGTTCGCGCTGTTGAGGATCAGCGGGCCGGAGATGCCGAAATGGGTGAACAGGATCTTTCCCTGCTTCACGACCTTCTTGCCGTCCGCAGCGGTAAAGGTGATGCGCATGGGTTCGAGTGCGGTGCCGGAAAGATCCTTTACCCACGGCTCCTTTACACGCAGGGGAACAATATCCGGGCTTGCTTCGGCGACGCTGTGGCCGGTTTTCCGAAGCCAGTCGAAGCCATCGCCCGTTGAACCGGTTTCACGGTAGGAGGCGCCCCCCGTGGCCAGCACCACGCTTTCGGAGCGGAATGACCCGAGGTTGGTCTCGACTCCGGCAATCCGGCCATCTTCCAGAAGCAATCCCGTCACGGACGTTCCGAACCGTGTTATAACGTCGTGTTCGCGCAGGTATTCTTCCATCACCCGCAACACATCGGTGGATTTTTCCGATTTCGGGAAGGCCCGCTTGCGGTCGTCCGAGATGAATAGCGGCAGGTCGCGGCCTTCGAAAAACTCAAAAGTGTCGCGCACGGCAAAGCGAGAGAAGGGGGAAAAGAGAAATTTTGCGGCCTCTCCGAAGAAGGACAGGAAGATGCGCGTATCAAATTCCGCATTGGTGATGTTGCAGCGTCCGCCGCCGGTCAGCTTCAGCTTTTCGCCCAGTGACCGGTTTTTTTCCAGCAGCAGCACCCGGCGGCCATATTCAGCCGCATGTCCGGCGGCCATCATCCCCGCCGGTCCGCCGCCCACCACAATGACATCAAAATCTTCCATGCCCCGTAATCTAGCAAATTGCGTCGCCGGAATCCTCTCAAATATGCCCTTTCTGCGGCAGGATGCTTTATGTATGCTCGCACCCGTTTTTCCCAAACCATTTCAACCGGGAGTTTATGGAATGAAACGCTTTTTTTCGCTGGGCACGGCCCTGGTTTTTTACACTACCGCCGCTTTTGCACAATATACGAATGTGCTCCAAGACGGCATGGATCAAACCGTGAATTCGGCTTGGACCAACGATTCCGTCTGGGTAGGACAAACCTCTTCGAGCAATACGATGACTGTGATTCCGGGGGGCGCGGTTTCCAGCACGAACGTCTATATCGGTACTTCCAGCAATGCCCATGACAATGCGATTTCCGTGGCCGGCGGTCGCTGGGATATCGCAGATACGTTGACGATCGGGCCCGGAACGAACAATTCCGTAGATGTTAATAATGGAGGTCGCCTGTCTGTCGGCGACCTGGATCTCCAGGCCGGAAACAACTTTAATCTGAACAGCGGCGGTTTTTTCGCTATTTCCACCAATCTTGACGTGTCGACAGACGGCTTCAATTGGAACGACGGCGGGCATCTTTCGGTCGGCGGCGATCTGACCGGAGTGGCGGTTTCGAACAATTCCGTCGTTCTCGATGGCGGGCGCGATCTGACCCTCGACGGCGGTTTGTGGAATACAGGCGCAACCAACCTTACGGTTGGATCTGGAACCGGCGGTAGCGATCTGATGGTTTCCAACAGCGCCTGGGTCTATGTGGGCGAAGCCACAAACAACGATGTTATGGCGGGATCCGACGGCGGGATATTGGTGGCTTCGACCAACGGCGCCTCCATGCTGGTCGGGCATGGATCGACTGTTGAAACCACCGGAAGCCTCTATATAGGGGGAACGAACGCAGCCCTCACCGGATCCGTTGCTATCACAAATGGAAGTTCCGTCGAAGCACAGTCGCTGGAGATCGGCAATGCCGGCAGCTCGTTGGATGTCGAAGCCGGCGGAACGCTTGTCATCAGGGGCGACTTCGATGCCGATCAGGGCGGTTTTAACTGGGAGAATGGTGGCGCGTTATCGGTTGGCGGAGCATTGACGAAGAGCAACGGGCTTGATGGAACCGAGCAAATGCTGACGGTTGATGGCAGTGGTGCCAGCTGGAACGTTGGCGGCGACCTGTCCGTTTCGGGAAGCGGTAATACGCTGACCATCGCTGATGGCGGTGCCTTGGCCAACGGCGATGGAAATGTCGGCGCTGCATCCAATTCGCTGGACAATGCCGTTGTTGTCACGGGGGCCGGTTCCGGGTGGGCCAACAACGGAACCCTGCAGATTGGTTATCTAGGTTCTTATGTTACCACGCAGGAAGTTGTGTCGGGATCGGTTACCAATACCGTGATTGCAACGAACTACTACACCTCGACCGGAAACTCCGTAACGGTGTCGAGTGGCGGAACGGTTTATGCGCACGATCTGGTTATTCATGCCAGTAACACGTTCAACCTCGCCGGCGGAGGTACGTTGGCTATCGATGGACCGTTCAATATTGTGCAGCAAACCAATCTGGTCTGGGATGCCGGCGGTTTGCTTTCCCTGGGAGGCAAGTTGAGTGGATTGCCAACGACTAACCTGGTTGCGGATGGCAACACCAACAGCATTGAGTTCGCATACATCGATGGCGGACATGATATTGAATTGGACGGAGGATCTCTGCCTCTAGGCACGACCAACCTGATTGTGGGCTATCAGGCATCAAGCAGCGAGCTGATCATCACGAATGGGGGCTCTGTAGAAAACGCCGACGGCTACATCGGCTGGGGTAGTGCCGCCAACAATTCGGTACTTGTTTCCGGCTCTGGTTCCACATGGACGAATTCCGGCGGCGACCTCTATGTGGGGGCCTATTGGTCGGGCACCAATCTGGTCAATACCAGCGGTGACGGAAACTCGCTCACCATCGAAAACGACGGGTGGGTAAATGTAGGTGATGTGCAGACCAATCTGACAGGTGGCAGCATGCTTGTGGCATCGACCAACGGCGCGCAGCTGGTGGTGGGTCGCGGAACAGTGGACGTGGAGGGTACGCTCTACCTAGGGCTTGGCGGAGCTAGCGGCACCAACATTATCCGCAACGACGGTACGGTTTCGGTGGGCGATCTGTTGATCGCCAACGGCAGCCAGCTCGACTTGAACTCCGGCGGCACGTTTGCCATCGGCGCCAGCTTCGACGCCTCGACAAGCGGGTTCAACTGGAAGGATGGGGGCCTCCTCTCCGTGGGCGGGGTGCTGAGCGGCATGGATACCACCAGCATGGTTGTTGGCGGCGCGACAAACCCGGTCTTCTATCTCGATGGCGGACGGGATCTGACGCTTGCCGGCGGCTCCTGGGATCTTGCCGGAACCAATCTTGTTGTCGGCTACAACGATTCCGAAAGCATTCTGACCGTCAGCCAAAGCGGGGGGGCGCTCACCAGCCGAGACGCATTTATTGGCTGGGGCACAAATTCAGCCAACAACGAGGTTGTCGTTAACGAAGGCGGGAATTGGACCAACAGCCGCGACCTGTGGGTGGGCCACGACGGATCCGGCAACACGCTGACTGTTTCTTCCGGCGGAAGCGTTGACGTTGGCGGTAGCGCCTATATCGGTAATGATGATGCCTCGGCCAACAACGCGAGTGTGACGGGCTTGAATTCTATTTTGGAAATTACAGGGGATCTGGCCATTGGCGGCACTTCGAACAGCGTGGATAATAGTTTGTCCGTGTCCGACAGCGGAGAAGTTGTGGTTGATGGAAGCCTGACGCTCCATTCCGGGAACTCCATTGCACTCGCTTCCGATGGTTCCATTTCGTTGCAATCTGAGATGAATATCTACAGTAATTCCACGATTAGTGGAGCGGGATCCATTGAGTTTGACGCAGCCAATGCAACACTGGCGTTTTTCGGGAATGATATTACACTGGGCACAGGCATTGTATTCACCGCAACTTCCGGCTCCTCAAACACGGTCGCTGTGAACAACGGAATGTTTGCGGTGGACGGTACCAACGCGCTTCCCTACGTAAACTTCCAGACCCTTTCTCTGAACAACAGCACATTGAATGGTCACGGCCTGCTGGACGCGAATACCTTTGAAACCGTTTCGATGATCGACGGAACCATTGATCCGGCCGGTGATGGGATAGGGCGACTCGAGATCGCCGGCATCTTTATTCCGGATGGTACGACCAACCGGGCGCAGGTCATCATAGACGAATGGGATGAGTTGGTCTTTTCCGGAACGAACGATGTGGATCTCTCCACGATGACGGCGGAAGTATTCATTCCGTATATCCCCGTTGCCACAAACGATATTGTGATTCTAAGCGCCACGAATCTCGTTGGTAGTTTTGTAGAAACCAACATGGATGTACGTCCCTTGCTCTATGACGGGCATCTTCTGATTACCAATAATGAAGTGCAGGTGCAGATGGTGGGGGTCAAGGACGGTTCGATTGCTTCGACGCTCGACTTTGCCGCCTCGGAAAGTATCCGCGCAGGGTTCAACGGCGTGAAAAACATGGTGTTCACCCGGACGAAGCAGTTGCGCCGAAACCTGGTTTCGACGGCGCATGCCATTCCTAACGAGGTGCTGCTGCTCACCTCGACCAACGCTCCCGCAGGCGCCATGGGGCCCGGCGATCAGAACACCATTTTCGATATGCATGTCTGGCTGCAGCAATACAGCGGGCAGGGGAATTATGACCGCGTCGGTATTTCAGATGCATTTGCGCTTAACAACAACGGCACGACAATCGGCGCCGACAAACTCATTGGCGAAGCGCTGGCCGTGGGGGTCAACTACACCTATGCGCGTTCGGCTGCCCGTGCGGATAACGGGGATCGGCTCGATACCGAAACCTATTGGGTCGGCGCCTATGGCGAATGGGTCGGCGTGGACGGCCTGTATGTTGATGCCCTCGCAAGCTATGGCTATAGCAGCTATGATTCGGAACGCATTGCAGCCAGCTACCATGGAACGGCCTCCTATAATGGGCATGCTGTGGGTGTCTCTGCGGATGTCGGGCAATACTATTATTATGGTGAAAACCTGGCGCTGTCCCCCTACATGGGTCTGCATGCTCTGGCCTCCATGACGGAAGACCACAACGAGGTAGAGGATGAGGGTAGCGTGGTTCAGGTCGATGGGATTGATCACAACTGGGTTGAATCCGCGCTCGGCCTAAAGCTGCGGCACCGGTTCGATACGCCGGTTGGTCGTTTCCAGACGACGGGTTACGCCGAATGGAGCTATGACTTCGTACAGGACGAGATCTATTCATCGTTGACGGCTGCCGATGTGTCTTCGACGGAAACCGCCCGCATTTCGCCGGATGAATCGGGGATCAATGCCGGGATCGGCTACAGCTGGATCTGTACGGACTATATGGAGGTCGGCGTCGGCTACAACGGCCGCTTCAGCGACAACTACGAAGAGCATACCGGATCCGTCATGCTCGATATCATGTTCTAATCAAGCGGAGCAGACAAACCACCCGCTTCGCTGGAGGGCACGAAGGGTGCGGAGGATTTTCCCTCTGCGGCACTCCGTGTCCTCCGTGGTGAACCAACAGGGGAATGGAATGCTTTCGTTCGGATGTTTGTGCGTGTTGCTGGGGCTCGGGTACTGGGTGCGCCGCAAGATACGTTTTCTTCAGCGCCTCTATCTGCCTGCCAGCGTGATTGCCGGCCTGATCGGGCTCGCAATCATCCAACTGCTCCAACATCTCGACCTGTCCATCATGGATTGGAAGCTGGCTCTTCCGCCCGAAACGACGGAGGGATGGAGCAAGCTGCCGGGCCTGTTGATCAATATTGTGTTTGCCTGCCTGTTTCTCGGACGCAGCCTCCCGCCGGTCGCTCAGGTATGGAAAAGCTCCAGCCGCCAGTTGGCGTATGGGCAGATTGTGGCCTGGGGGCAGTATGCCGTGGGATGCGGAATGGTTTTATTGCTCATTAAGCCGGTCTTCGGGCTGCCGGACATCTTTGCCGGGATCATGCCCGTTGGATTCGAGGGTGGCCACGGCACGGCCGGCGGAATGGGACCGACTTTTGATCGGCTCGGTTTTCCCGAAATGAAGGACTTCGCCCTCGCCAGCGCCACCGGCGGTATTATGGGTGCCATCATCGTCGGTATGGGACTCGTCAACTGGGCCGTGCGCAAGGGCTATGTCGAAAAGAAGGTCCGGCCCGGTGTCAATATTGATGACCTGAGTGGCATCATCCCGCATAAACACCGTCCTGCGGCGGGAAAGATCAGCGTATCATCCGATGTCATCGGATCGCTATCGCTTCATTTCGTTTTTATCGGTGCGGCCGTCCTGCTTGGCTGGCTGATGAAAGCGGGGTTGCTGCTTTTTGCCGGCATCTTGCCGGGCCAGGGAGCGGAAATTTTCTCCAGTTTCCCGCTGTTTCCGCTCTGCATGCTTGGCGGCGTAGTCGTTCAGTGGCTGGCGGACCGGTTTGACCGGCATGAGCATATGGACGAAGGACTGATGTTGCGCATTCAGAACTGCGCACTTGATTTCCTTGTGGTGGCTGCCATTGCCACCATTCGGATCGACGTTATTGCCGAAGGCTGGCTCCCATTGGTTATCCTGATTGTTGCCGGTATCGGATGGAATGTGCTCATGCTGACCGTCTTTGCCCGCCGGGCGTTCAAGGATGCCTGGTTCGAGCGCGGTATTGCTGAAATGGGGCAGTCCATGGGGGTAACGGCGACGGGCTTGCTGTTGCTGCGCGTGGTTGATCCCGACTACGAAACCGAAGCGGCCGAAGCCTTCGCGGCCAAGCAACTGTTGCACGAACCCTTTATGGGTGGCGGGCTTTGGACGGGCGCGGCTATTCCGTTGCTGGCCGTCTGGGGAGGCTGGCCGATTTTTGGCATCGCCATGGGAGCCATTGCGGCCTGGACCGTTTGTCTGGTGATCATGAATAGCCGCAGTGCTTGATGCCCGGGCTAGGGTTGTCCGCTGGAGTCGGAGTCCCCTTCGGCGGCTAGCGGATCATCTGTTGTAGAAGCCCTGATTCCGTCACCCGGCGTGTTATCCTCTTTAACGTCATTCAATACCAGGCCTTCTGGGTATTCGATGAGTTCAATCAGCTGCGTCAACTGGGGGCTGCCGCGATCCTTCACGCGAAGGGCCATTTGCCAGGTATCCGTGGTGGAAACGTACAGGGAGTATGCGTTCTCGTCGGGGTCGCGGTAGGGCGTGTTTTGCCAATAGCTGTAGAGCTCGGCGAACGCCTTGAGAATTTCCTGCGCGCGTTCCTCTGTAATATCTTCAACGGTTGCATGGGCGCGGCTGATCCGCCGTTTAATGCGCCATTGGCCTTGGTCGACTTCCAGCACGAACTGCTGTCCTGCATCGAGCTCCATGTTTCCGAGGCGGATGAATGTGACCCGGGTGGTCTGATCGAAGGGGAAGCGCAACCGTTCCTTTGAATAGCCCGTTAAAGTCAGTGCTGCTGTAAGAATCAGCGTCCCAATCCATTTCATTGTTTATCCCTCTAAAACGAGTGTCGCAGTCCCGTGGTTCAGTATGTGTATGATACATGATAAATCGTGGAACCTTTATTAAGCGTGGGCATGTGCGTGATGTCGAGCGGTTTTTGAAGGCGGATACGAGTGAATTGACCTATTGACACCTCGGCTGTATCGCGTATTTTTCCAAGCTCTGTAAACACGGAACCCGAAAATGGCGGGGAAAGGAATTTTTACGATGGGCAAGAAACAAACCGACAAGAAGAATTTGAAGGACGAGGAATTTCTGGCGGATGAGGAGCTGGCAGACAAGGAAGCCGCTGAAGCCGAGGAACTTCCCGATACCGAAATTATCGAGGAGGATGCCGCTCCGCCGCTTGAGGAGGAAGAGGACGAATCGTTACGTGACCAGTTTGTGCGTCTGCAGGCCGACTTCGCCAACTTCCGTAACCGTACGCAACGCGAACGCCTGGAGCTCTACCAGCGCGCCAACGAGGATCTGTTCCTTGAACTGCTGCCCGTTCTCGACCACTACGAGATGGGCCTGCAGACTGCAGAACAGCATCAGGCTGACAAGGCGGTGGTTGACGGTTTCAAGATGGTCTTCGACCAGTTCCAGAATATCCTTAACAAGTTTAATCTCGAGCCCATCGATGCAGTAGGCGAAGTGTTCGACCCCCACAAGCATGAGGCCCTGACCCACATGCCGTCGGACGAATATCCGGCCGAGGTCTGCTCGAACCAGGTTCGCCGCGGTTATATGTTCGGCGACAAGCTTTTGCGCGCTGCGCAGGTTGTTGTTTCCAGCGGTTCGTCCCAGACCGAAGAAGAGGAAAAGTAAATTTGAATGGTGAATTTCGAATGTTGATTTGCGGGGCTGCGAACACATTGCCTTCAACAAGGCCAACGCCGCCTGGACTTCGCAAATCGACAATCAAAATCTAACATCGGAAATGGATTAAGCATGGCTGAAAAACGCGACTATTACGAAATTCTGGGCGTCTCGAAGAACGCGACGGCAGACGAGATCAAAAAGGCCTACCGCAAGGTGGCCATGAAATACCACCCCGACCGCAATCCGGGCGACCATGCCGCCGAGGAAAGCTTCAAGGAGGCTGGTGAAGCGTACGAAGTGTTAAGCGATGTCGATAAAAAGGCCCGTTACGACCAGTTCGGCCATCAGGCCTTTGCGCCGGGAGGCGGCGGTTTTGGCGGTGGATTCGGCGGCGGGTTCCACGATGCGTCCGACATTTTCGAGCAGGTGTTCGGTGGCGGCTTCAACATCAACGACCTGTTTGGTGGAGGCGGCGGACGCCGCCGCAACACGGGGCCGGCGCGCGGCTCCGACCTGCGCTACGACCTCGATGTGGATTTTGAGGAGGCGGCATTGGGCTCGCACCGCACGCTTACGCTGCCCGTCAGCGAAACATGTAGAAAATGCTCCGGCAGCGGGGCGGAGCCAGGCACCTCCAAGACGACCTGCCCGACCTGCCAGGGCCGCGGTCAGGTGACGGCCGGCGGTGGGTTTATCCAGTTTTCGCAAACCTGCCCGACATGCGGTGGAGCCGGGGAAGCCATTTCCAGCCCATGTCGCGAATGCAATGGAGCCGGTAGCGTTAAAGAACGCAAGACCATCAAGCTGCGCATCCCCGCCGGCGTGGAGTCCGGTTCGCGACAGCGCCTTGCCGGTAAAGGCGAGGCCGGGGCTCGCGGTGGTCCCGCCGGAGACCTGTTTATTGTTTTCCATGTGCGCGACCACGAGTTTTTCAAGCGTAACGAACTCGACATCTACTGCGAGGTTCCGGTCCCGTTCAACATTGCCATGCTCGGCGGGGAAATCGAGGTTCCAACGATCCACGGTGGCGCCAAGCTGAAGATTCCGGCCGGGACTGAAAGCGGTAAGATTTTCCGTCTGCGCGGACAAGGGGTGGTCGATGCCGCCCACGGACAGGGTAAGGGCGACCAGAACGTCATGGTGAAGGTCGAAGTGCCCGCCAAGCTGTCCGGCAAGGAAAAAAAGGCCATGCTGGAGTTGTGCGACATGCTGCACGACAACCATTTCGAGGAATCCGCCAAAATGAGGAAAATGGCGGCTACGTTCTACGAGCGAAAACGCAAGCTCGAAGCGGATTCCTGACGCCGGCCTCGTTCTCGCTTTTTTCGTCCTCGGCACCGGTTTTCGAGGACGAGGAAGACGGACGAGGAGGAGTACGAGGTTCTATGCGGATCAATTCACTAATCGGGACGGCGGAGCTGGAGAAGGCGGTTGCAACGCTTTCGCCGGAAGAATCGCACCATCTGGCGCGTGTACTCCGTGTTCATGAGGGACAGGAGATTACCCTGTTTGACGGCCGGGGCAGCGTTGCCGAGGCCGTCCTTGAAACCGTTGGTAAGACCGCTGTGGAGGCCCGCATTGTAACGCGTAGGTCCGTGCCTCCGCCGGCGGTGGAAATCACCTTGATCCAGGCCGTTCCCAAGCCGGATCGGTGGGAGCTGGTCCTGCAAAAGGCCGTCGAGTTGGGTGCGACGGGTATCCAGCCGATCCTGACGCAGCACACCGAGTTCAAGCCGAATCCCAAGAAGCAGGAACGCTGGGAAAAGATTGTCCTGAACGCGGCGCAGCAGTGCGAGGTCCGCTGGCTTCCAGCGCTTAAACCGCTCGAAAAGATCGATGCAATCCTGCCCATGCTCAAGGAGTTCGACTTGGTGCTGGTCGGTTCACTGTATGAAGGTACCCAGCCCTTGCGGGATGTTGATTTTTCAGGAAAGCTGCGGGTGGCCTTGCTGATAGGCCCCGAAGGCGATTTTACAAAGGATGAGGTGGCTGCTGTCATCCAGGCCGGCGCCGTTCCCGTAACCTTTGGCGACCGCATCCTGCGCACCGAAACCGCGGCGATCTTCGGTCTAAGTGTGCTGGCCTATGCCCTTCTCTAGCGGGAGCCATCTTCCCGGTTCCGGCATCGATCCTTAATCAAACTTTATTCATTAAGGGTTTGTTTCATGATTCTCCGAACGGGTAGCGTGTTCTTAAATTTAACCAAGGGGGATTGATTATGAAGCGTTTGATCGGTGTATTGGCCTTGTCCTTTATCTGCGGCTGGTGTTTTGCGCAGGCGGATACGAATACGGATCCGGATTATGAGTGGTTGGACGGACCTGCCACCGGTGAGCTGGCCAGGGTTTCCTCGCTGGGGATCCCGGAGGGCTATATCTTTACCGGACCCAAGGGCACCAAGATCGTCATGCAGCAGTTCGGTAACGTGGTTACTGATAAGGAGATCGGAATGATCGTTGCTCCTTCGAATGCCTGGATCGCCGTATTCGAGTTCGATCCCATCGGCTATGTGAAGGACGACGACAAGGACAGTCTGGATGCCGATGCCATCCTGACGTCCATGCGTGATTCTCAGAAGCAGGATAACGAGCGTCGCCATTCCATGCAGTTGGCCGAGCTGGAGATCGATGGCTGGTACAAGCCGCCGTTTTATAACGAAAAAACGCATAATCTCGAGTGGTGCACAAAGCTTCGCGAAAAGGGAAGTGATAAGCCGTTCGTAAACCATAACATCCGCATTCTCGGCCGACGTGGCGTTACGGAAGTAACGTTGATTGCAGACCTCGACGTGCTGGATGAGGCCATTCCCGCCTTGTCGGAAATTCTCGAGGACTATTCATACAAGGCCGGCGGAAGCTATGCGGAATACCGCAAGGGCGACAAGATTGCCAAGTATGGCCTGACGGCGCTGGTGGCCGGCGGGGCCGCTGCCGTGGCGCTGAAATCCGGGTTGCTTGCAAAGCTCTGGAAGCCCATCGCTGCGGGCCTTGTTGCGGTAGGTGCATTCTTCAAGCGGCTGTTCGGAAAGAAGGAACAGTAGCAACGGACCTTCATGACCCCGGACTTCGTTCATTTCCTGCTGATTCTGTACCTGATCTACGTAAGCGATTGCATTGTCTTTGCGCGCGCATCGGAATGGATTCTGTATGCACCGTTCAGAGGCATGAAGTGGCGGGTCAAGTCAACCGATGCCGCGTCTGGAGTGGGGGGGCGTTTTTGGCTGTTGCGGCCGATGCTGCTCCCGCTGGGATCGTCCCACCGGCTACCCTTCCCGCGCTATTCGCTGGGCCGCAGTGGCGTCTGCACAGGGTCGCCCTTGTCGCGGTCGGCGCGGATGGGCGAGGACGCCCGCTATCTGGATTACGATGCCGTGGAGTCGGTTGTGATCCATGAGCATGAATTCAGGGTGAACGGCGAAACCTGGTTCAAGGGAACCCGGCATGAGCTGGAGGAAGCCAGGACCGCCGTGGAGTCGGTTGTTGCATCGACGGATCGTGAAGCTGCGGTTCGATCCTGGATTGAATCGCGATTCGAGGCGGCGGAAAAGGCCAAAGAGCACATCGCGAATCTGGAGACACGAACCTCCCTGTTGAATCTGCTGTGCTCGGTCTATGCGATCTGGCTGCTGCTCTTTCTCCCGGTCGCCCTGTTCCTGTTTCCGCCGGTCCGGCTGCTGTGGAATGTGGCAGTTCCCATGTTGCTGTTGCACATGGTCTGCGGCGCAGTCTTTTTACGGGTGCACGCAAAACTGCTTCCCCGGGAACGGTATGCGCGCTGGGAGACCTTTTTCAAGATGTTCCTTTGTCCGCCGATGATGATACGGGCCTGCGATCCGATCAATGATCATGTCGGTATTCCGGGGTATCCGTTGGCGGTTTTGCTGTCCTGTACCGACGAGCGGGTATGGCGCAACCCTGCGCAGCGGATATGGCGCCGGCTATTTCCTGGCAGGCGGACGGCGCTTGCCCCCGAGGTGGCAAGCGCCATGAATGAATATGCCGCCATTTACCGGGATGTGATGGAGGAGGCCTTGTCCGGTAAAGACATGGATGCGTCGAATTTTGCGGTCGATGCTGCGGGCCTGCCTGGCGACCAGCGTGTTTGCCCGTGTTGCGAAACCGTATACCGCATCGATGTTGAAACCTGTTCCGATTGCGGGGACGTGCCGCTATTGGAAGGAAAGGGAGGTTCAAATGTTTCTTGATGATGCCGCAAGCGATCCGCTGTATTTCGCTTCATGGGTCGGCTTTGCCATTTTTTCGATCTGTGTCCACGAGTCTTCGCATGCGCGCATGGCCGTGTATTTCGGCGACGAGACCCCGCGGGAATACATTCCTTTGAACCCCATGAAGCAGATGGGTTGGCTTTCGGTGCTGATGCTTATCTTTATCGGGATTGCGTGGGGTGCCGTGCCGGTGAATCCCAAGGGATGCGGAAACCGGGTTCGTAATGCCCTTGTCTATCTGGCTGGGCCCTTGTCAAATCTGGTGCTGTGCGCAGTGTTTGCCCTGTTGGGACAGACGGCAAATCTGTGGGACGCGCCGGCCTTGGCGCGGAGCTTTCATATTGGCAGTTTCGTGAACGGGGCGCTGTGTCTGCTCAATCTGTGCCCGGTGCCGCCGCTGGACGGCTTTGGAATCATCCGCTCCCTGCTGGTGGAAAACATGAAGGTCCAGCAGGCCCTGAACCAGTTTGCCGGCATCGGTCTGCTCCTGTTGTGGATGACGCCGCTGGGGAGTATGTTTTTCAAATACGGAGCACGACTGGCGGACCTTTTTTCGACCCTGTGGATCGCGCCGTTCCACCTCTTTTCCTGATCCGCAACCCGCCGCAAATTTTGGTTTAAGCGTGTTAGCCTATAAGCTACTGTGGCGGCTTCCGATCATAAACCGAAGTTTCATGCAAAACAGGTGCGAGAATCATGAAAAAAACAACCGTTGTTGCCTTGGCAAACCAAAAGGGTGGGGTGGGAAAAACCACGACCGCCATCAATTTTTCGGCCTGTCTTGCGGAGAAGCGCAAGAAGGTGCTCCTGATCGACCTCGATCCGCAGGCCAACGCTACCAGCGGGCTGGGACTGGAAAAGGGGTTCGGGGCCAGCGTGTTTCCCGCGATGCTGGGGGAATCCGGCTGTCAGGAGCTGATCAAGGAAACCGGAATTAAAAACCTCGATATCATTCCGTCCGAGCTTGATCTGGCCGGGTCCGAAATCGCCATCGCCCGCTACGACGACTATCTGCACCGCCTGCGCGACGCCATGGAGCCCGTGATCGAAAGCGGCGTCTACGACTATATCATCCTCGACTGCCCGCCATCGCTCGGCATCCTGTTCATGAATGCACTCAATGTTGCGCACGAGGTGATTATCCCGATCCAGTGCGAATATCTGGCGCTGGAGGGCCTGGGCGTGATGGTCGACATCGTCAACCAGATTCGCGATGCCAACAATCCAAACCTGCACATCAGCGGAATCCTCATGACCATGTACAACATGACGACCAATCTATCACAGCAGGTGGTGCAGGAAGTCCGCAATCATTTCGGCGAGCAGGTTTTTGGAACGCTCATTCCCCGCAATGTCCGTTTGAGCGAAGCGCCGAGCTACGGGCAGCCGATTACGGTCTACGATTCCTCGTGCGTCGGTTCCGCTGCCTACCGGGAGCTGGCCAAGGAATTCCTGAAACGCCAGAAGCAGCCGGTCGAAGAATCCGATACGCCGGAATCTACGTTGTACAACCTCGTACCCGATGAACTTGCCGACGAGTTTTAGCGCTATCCATGGGTTTCTGGGTGACCGCATGGAAAGGGGGAAATATGAATATTGCTGGAAAGGTTGCGGCTTTTCTGCTGATGCTCATTCCGCCCGCGGAAGCGGCGGTGATTTCTGGGACGGTCACCGGCCCCGACGGGATCACCGGGCTTGCCGGCATTGAAGTTACCACGTGGCTCAAAGATGGGAATGCCTGGTATTATTACAACGCGCCGGTGACAACCGATGCAACAGGGCACTATCTCGTAGATTGGTGGGATTTTGAAACGACCGGCCTGCCTCTGGGAGAATACCGGATAGAATTCCATGATCCGTCGGGATCCTACGCCATGGAAGTCTATAACGATGCCCTGTCGTTCTGGCAGGGGGATGAAATCGTAATATCCAATGAGAACCAGGTGGCCACCGGTATTGATGCCAGTCTGGCGGTCGGCTCGAGCATTGCAGGAAAAATCACAGGGCCGGACGGCGTCACCCCCTTGGCGGGCATTGAAGTATCCGCCTCGGTCTGGAGTGGCAGTGAATGGTACTGGATGGCGTGGGTCGACTCTGATAGTAGCGGTAACTATGTGATCGCGGGGTTGCCGGTCGGAAACTACATGATCGGTTTTTACGATTCGTCGGGTGGCTATGCCCGCGAAACCTATGACAATGTCGTGTCATCCTGGGAGGGGACTGAAATCGTGATCGCCAGTGCCGGACAGACGGTGAGCGGCATTGATGCCAGCCTATCGACCGCCTCCAGCATCTCCGGGAAAATCACTGGGCCGGACGGCACTACACCATTGGAAAATATCGAGGCGGAAGCTTGGATATGGGATGGAGGCGATTGGTCCTGGTTGGCGTGGGGATTTTCAGACAGCAACGGGAACTACACCTTAGCCGGTCTTCCGCCCGGCAACTACAAGATTGAATTCTACGATTCCTCCGGATTCTACGCCACCGAGGCCTATGATGATACCATGTTCTGGAATGCCAGCGAGCTCACGGTACCCGCCAATACAGTGATTCCGGGGATCGATGCCTCACTTGACCTTGCTTCCCATATTTCGGGAACTGTAACCGGGGCAGACGGATCCTCTCCATTGGCCTACATTGAAGCCGCCGCGTATAGTTGGAATGGAGCCGACTGGGAGCCCGTGGAATGGGCGGGCACCGACACCAATGGCTACTATGAAATCGGCGGCCTTCCGCCAGGCACCTATCAGGTGGATTTTTACGACTATGACGGCGCATATGCCTACGAGGTTTACAACGATGAGGATGTGCTGGGGGCAGGATCGAATATCATGTTATCGGCAGCGCAGACCGTCGGTAACATAAACGCTTCGTTGCATCATGTATCGCCGGTGGTCGTCGGATTTGCCAGGACGGGTTCCCATGCGTATCAGGTTGATTTTACCGGGATTCCCGGAGAGCAATATATTCTGCAGGAGACCAGCTCACTTCTCTCCGGCTGGAGCGGAGTGGGTTCTCCGATCGTTTGCGGGGCCGGCACGAACCATGTCCCGATCATAAGTGATGTAAACGAGGCATTTTGGCGCATTCTACAGATGCCTTGATTAGGCATGCCGCCCATGAGGATAGGTTGGCTCTTCCCCGGGGATGGAGGCGAAGACCTGTTGGGGCACAAAAAAAGGCCTGCAAAAGCAGGCCTTTAAAGAGTGGCGAGGATGACGGGACTCGAACCCGCAACCTCCAGCGTGACAGGCTGGCGCTCTAACCAATTGAGCTACACCCCCACAAAGGAGCCGACATAGTATTGATTTCCGCCGGTCGGGCAAGCGCTTTTTTTACCTTTTTTCCAATTTGTTGTCTGGGTCTGTTGGCTTGGGGTTTACGGCGGGGTGGCACTGGTTTTATTGTGCCTTGCTGCGGAGAATGTAAAGCAGGCGACGACGTCCGTTTGCATATCAAAGTTCCGGGGTAGGGAGCGCGGAATCGTTAACGAGAGAGGCTTTCATTTCCCGCCGGGGATCTCTAAAGTATGCCCTAATTATTTAGACAGGTTCGACACCGCGTATTTTGGGTCGCTGAAAGCGACGGATATTTTTGGGTCAAGGATATGGGATTTATCGTTAAGTACATCATTGTTTTTCTGATCAGTCTCCTGACGACATGGCTGGTTGTTCCGTGGGTCAAGAAGCTTGCTCCTGTGCTTGGATTGGTGGACGAGCCCGATGAACGGCGCATTCACAAGACTCCAATTCCCCGGTGTGGCGGGATCGCGGTGTTTGTGGCAACCCACCTGGCTTTGTTGGCCGTTTTCTTCGGCCCCTGGCATCATCTTGCCGGATTTACCCAGTTGAAGGAATGGATCTTTATTTTTGTCGGATCACTTGCGCTGCTGCTCATTGGAATTTTTGATGATCATTACGACATGCGTGCCTGGTTCAAGCTCTTTGGCCAGTTGGGCGTGGCCTTATTCATGTTCCTCGGAGGGTTCACCTTCGAAGGGTTTCTGGGCATTGACCTCCCGCTGTTTGTGAATGGTGCAGCCACGCTGTTTTGGTTTGCGTTGCTGGTGAACGCATTCAATTTGATTGATGGAATGGATGGTGCCTGTGCCGGGCTCGGGCTGATTGCCAGTGCGGGACTGGCCGGCATGCTGCTCTCGCTCCATCAGCCTACGGATGCCTTGGTGCTGGTGGCCTTGGCCGGTGCCTGCCTTGGATTTCTGCGCTACAACTTTAACCCTGCATCAATCTTTCTGGGCGATTGCGGCAGCATGTTCATAGGATTCATTCTGGCGGCCGTGGCGTTGAAGGCGAATGTGAAACAATCGCTGATGGTGGCTTTGCTGGTGCCGTTGCTGGCGGTCGGTGTTCCGGCATTTGATGTCATTCTGGCGGTTTGGCGCAGAATGGCGCGCAAGCTGATCTCCAGGATGAAGGACGACGGTCTGGCCACGAAGGTATTTGGTCCGGATCTTGACCACATTCACCATAAGCTGATGCGTAGCGGTATGACACAGCGCAAGGCCGCTGCGGCCATGTATATTGCCGCCTTGTGTATATGCGTTGTGGCGTTGGGAGCAACCGCCCTGAATTCGAACCGGGTTGCCTTCCTGATGATCGGTATGATTGCAGTTTTGCACGTGATGGTCCGCCAGATCGCCCAGGTTGAGCTGTACACCACCACGCAACTGGTGTTGCTGGGTGTGCACCGTCCCCGGAGTATAATCAGCATGCTGGTGGCGATTGGATGGGACATTAGCTGTTTGCTGTTTGCCACCTATCTAACGTTCGCCATCCTGCTTGACCAGCCGTTCAATATGCTGCACCTGGCCGTGTGCGTCTCAATTCCCTTTGCCACCATCTATTTCTACAACGTCTACAAAACAGTCTGGACACGATCACGCGTTTCTCAGCTGGTTGTTCTCGCTCTGCAGCTCATCGCGGGTGAGGTCTTGGCTTCCGTAGCGTTGCTATGGGCTTCCAACCTCACCCATATGCAGCTGTTGAAGGGCCTGCTTTTGCACACGATGGTTGCAGGTGCAGGCATTGTCGGGGCGCGGGCATCGTTCCGGGTGGCCCGCGACCTTGCCGCTTGGCTGCGCTGCAATGCGGAGTCCGAGGGCGATCTGAAAACCCTGGTTCTCGGTGCCGGCGAAAACGCCATTCTTTTCCTGCGGCAGTCCACGTTCGAGGATCAGCAGAAGGCCGAACGCCGGGTGGTCGGTTTGATTGATGACAATCCAGCCCTGTTCCGCAAAGTGGTGTATGGCTATCCGGTTCTCGGAAATTTCAGCGAGCTGGAAAAGATCATTGAAGATCGCCATATCGATGAGCTGATCTTTACCCATCATTACAGTGACGAACTGCGTGCGGACGTCCTTGCACTGCAGGAAAAATACAACCTGTTGGTTCGCGACTTTGTTTTTGTGTTGCGCGACCTAAATGTGCATGGCGAATGCCGTGGGGTGGTGAAACCCTATTCGGTGAGCGAGATCGATTGCCGAAACCTTTGTCTGCGCGACGAGACGGCCCCCTCGACGGGACAGGACTCACCGCCTGTTGAGGCCGCGCTCGACTAGGTTTACTCGCGGATCTGTCCTTTGCCTTGGATCACGAACTTATAGGTGGTTAGCTCCTCCAGTCCCATCGGTCCGCGTGCGTGCAGCTTGTCGGTGCTGATGCCAATTTCCGCACCCATCCCGAATTCCGCCCCATCCGTAAAGCGTGTCGAGGCGTTTACATAGACCGATGAGGAGTCGACCTCCGCGAGGAAGGCTTTCTCCGCCTTCTCGTCCTGCGTAACAATGGCGTCGGAATGGCCTGATCCATATTTGTTGATATGCGCGATGGCCTCGTCCACATCATCGACCACTCGGATGGCCAGCACCATTTCAAGGTATTCCTCGTACCAGTCGTCCTCAGTGGCCGGCACGCACGAACCGAGCAGGATGCAGGTGGATTCATCACCGCGTATTTCTACGCCTCGCTTTTCTAGAATCTCGCCCATTTTCGGTAGAAACGCTTCCGCAATGTCCTTGTGAACCAGTAGCGTCTCCATGGCGTTGCAGACGCCGGGACGCTGGCACTTGGCGTTTTCGGCGATCCTCCAGGCCATGGACAGGTCTGCGGTGGCATCGATATAGGTATGGCAAACGCCCTTGTAGTGCTTGATGACCGGAACGTGGGCCATTTCAGTAACCGCCTTGATCAGCCCTTCGCCGCCGCGCGGAATAATCAGGTCGAGATAGTCGGTCATTTGGCACATGACTTTGACGGCCTCGCGGTCGATCGTTGGAATGAGCTGGATGGCGTTGGCCGGCATACCCTTCGCGGCACCGCCGGTTTGCATGGCCTTGGCAATGGCGATATTGGAATGGATCGCTTCCTTGCCGCCGCGCAGAATCACGGCGTTCGAGGTTTTGAAGCAAAGTGCGGCGGCATCGCAGGTTACATTGGGCCGCGATTCAAAGATGATGCCGATGACTCCGATCGGTACGCGTACCTTATGAATCTCCAGTCCGTTTGGACGGTTCCATGTGCTGATTTCCGCTCCAACAGGATCGTTGAGTACCGCGACGTCGCGCAGGCCCTTGATCATCCCGTCAACGCGCGCGTCCGTCAGCTCCAGGCGGTCAAGCATGGCGGAGGTGAGGCCGGCGTCCTTGCCCGCCGCCAGATCCTTCGCATTTTCTTCCTGAATGAATGCCCGCTGGGCATCCAGCTCGTCGGCCATGGCTTCAAGGATCGCGTTCTTTTTCCGGGAGGAAAGCTTGGCCAGTTCATAGCTGGCGGCTTTGGCATCTGCACCGATTTTTAAAATCTGTTCTTTTACGTCCATAGTTTTATTCCTCCTAAAGTAGTACCATGTTGTCGCGGTGGATCACTTCTCCGGATTTTCCCGCGGTTTGCTGTCCTTTGATCATATCGATTTCGTCGCTTGAATATTCCACCAGGCCCCGGGCGAGAGGCTGGCCTTCCGCTGATTGGACATCAACCATGGCTCCTGTCCTGAACTGGCCTTCCACCGCAATCACGCCAACCGGTAGAAGACTCTTGCCCCGGTTCAGTGCCTTCGCGGCTCCGTTGTCGATGACCAAATGTCCTTCGGACCGGTTGAAGAAGGCGATCCAGCGTTTTCGTTTAGAGATATCTCCGGCCTTGGGCAGGAGCAGGGTGCCCTCGTTCCTTCCTTCAAAGATACGGGATAAAACGCCGGTTTTACGTCCGTTGGCAATCACCACGGGAATGCCGTTTTTCGCCGCAATCTGGGCCGACTGAAGTTTCGAGGCCATACCGCCGGAAGACAGGTTGTCCTGCTTGTCGGCCACCAGCGCAAGGACATCATCGTCGACTTCCTCGATGAAACTGACCCGGCGGGTCCGGCCGTTGCTGCCCGGTTGCCGCAAGCCATCGGTGGAGCTGAGAAGCACCAGGGCATCGGCATCGACCAGAATGGCGACGAGGGCCGCCAGCACGTCGTTGTCCCCGAACTTGATCTCTTCCGTGGAAATGGTGTCGTTTTCGTTGATGATGGGAATGATGCGGTTGGCAATCAGGTTGAGTAGCGTGTTGCGTGCATTCAGATGGCGTTCGCGATGTTTAAGTGCGTCATGCGTCAGCAGCACCTGTCCGATTCCGCATTTATTGACCCCGAACAATTCATCATACACGCTCATCAGCCGGATCTGTCCAACTGCCGCGGCCATCTGAAGATCGGGCATTGCCTTCGGGCGCGTCTTCATTCCCAGCGCATCCAGTCCGGCGCCAACGGCCCCGGACGAAACAAAAACCACTTCGTCTCCGCCGTTCTGCAACTGGGATATTTCGTCGACCAGCAGCTTGAGACGTCGTTTATCCGGCCGGCCGGTATTTTGCACCAGAACCTTGCTGCCCGCCTTCACGACGATCCGTTTCGCACTCTTGAGTGCTTCTCTGTGTTTTTTTTGAGTCATATGATTCTGCCATGCGTTAAACAGGGGTAGGTGCTATCACATCGGTATCTTTTTGTCGAGAGTAGGGCATCTATCGTGTTTTCATGGGGCGCAAAGTCCGCTACCGTGCAGGAATGAGGATTACGAGTGGCATATTACGCAACCGGCGCCTGGCGGTTCCGAAACAGGAAGTGCGGCCGACCATGGAATCGGTTCGCGAGGCCGTTTTTTCATCATTGGGTGGATCATGCGAGGGCTTGAAGGTGCTTGACCTGTTTGCCGGCTCCGGTGCGCTCGGGCTTGAGGCCTGGAGCCGCGGGGCGGACTCGGTGACGTTTGTCGAGCAGCATCCGGTCGTATGGAAAAACCTTCGGCAGAACGTGGCATCGCTGGAGTCCGACGAACTCGGATCGGCAAAATGCATCAAGGCCGATGCGATCAGGTGGCTGGCCGGGGCAGGGGAACGTTTTGATCTGATTCTGGTCGATCCGCCCTATGATCTTCCGGATGCCATGCGCCTTTCCCTGACCGGGATTGCGAGCCATTCGGTTTTGACAGATCAAGGAACGGTGGTGTACGAGTTGCGCTCATCGGGCGCAGTCGAAATCCCTGAGGTGTGGTCGGTTAAGCGCGACAAAACCTACGGGAAAACCCGCGTCATCATGTTGCAGTTGAAGAGAGAGGATGAATCATGAACCAGGCGGCCATCTGCGCAGGAACCTTTGATCCCTTGACCCTGGGGCATCTCGATGTCATTGAGCGTGCGTCGCGCATCTTTCCGCGCATAGTTATCGCCGTAGCCACCAACCCCGGCAAGAATCCGCTGTTTTCTCTAGAAGAGCGGCTGCAGCTCGTACGCGAATCCACGTCCCATATCGAAGGGATTGAGGTGGACCACTTCGATGGGCTGCTGGTGGACTTTGCCCTATCGAAAAACGTCCATGTCATCGTTCGCGGTTTGCGGGCTTTTTCCGATTTTGAATACGAGTTCCAGATGGCTCTGACCAACCGGAAGCTGAAGCCGGAGATCGAAACCATCTTCCTGATGCCGAAGCAGGACTATAGCTACGTCAGCTCCAGCAACGTCCGCACCGTGGCTTCGCTCGGAGGCGACATCTCCCAGTTTGTGCCCGAACTCGTACAACGCGCGCTCGAAGGCCGGTTCAGCGAATCCTGAGCCCGGCGAGGAACGAGCATAGGCGCTTCAGCACCGCGCCGATAGCGAACAGGGCGCATGCGGCGAGGCAGATCGTTTGGTTGGTGGGGAGGTCGTGGTTGAACGAAACCACCATGCCCGCGAAGGTCGAAACCATGGCGAACAGCGGCGCGGCCACCATTACCATGGTCATGCGCTTGCTCAGTACCAGCGCTGTGGCCGGGCAGACGACGAGATAGCAGAAGACCAGCAGCGCGCCGGCTATTTGTGAAGTCGCCGAAATCACCAGTCCCAGCATGACAAAATAGAGCGATTCCCAAATCCAGGTCCGGATGCCAAGCACCTTCGCCGCCTCGCGGTCGAGAAACGAATAGAGGATGGGGCGGAACGCCAGCAGGAAAACCAGCTGGGCCGGAATCAGTGTGGCAAACAACAAAAACAGCTCCTTGCGGGAGGTGAGGATCAGGTCGCCATACAGCACCGCCTCGATCTCCATCAGGCCCGGCCCGCTTTTCGAAACCAGCAGCACCGCGAGGGCTGAGGCGGCAATAAACAGAATCCCCATCAGCGTATCGCGCGGAATCCGTTGGTTCTCGAATGGAATAGCCAGCAGCGACACCGCCGCCAACACAGAAACGAGCGACCCGGCAAAGGGTGGAACTCCAAGCAGGAACGAGGTCGCAACGCCGAAGGTGGCCACCTCGGAGAGGGTGATCCCGATGAATACCGCGCGCTTGAGGATCACGAAAACCCCCAGCAGGGCGCAAACGGCCGAAACCAGCAGGCCCGCCGTCAGTGCTTCGGGAAACTGGCAATAGAGGCATTGCATGGCGTTATGCATCGTTGCGTCCTTCCGTTCCCTGGGTGGAAACGATTTCCGCGTTGCCGTGGCGTACGCGGCACATGGAATCCGACAGCAAATGGACACGGTCGAGATCGTGGTGGACCATCAGCACGGTTTTGCCATGTTCCCGGTTCAGGACCCGTAAGTGCTGGAGCACTTCCTCTTCCGAGCGGTCGTCCAGCTCGGAGGTTGGTTCGTCCAGAATGATCACCTCCGAGCCGCAGACAAAGGCGCGGGCGATGAGGATTTTCTGCTTCATGCCGCCGGAGAGTTCGCGGAAGTTTTTTTCGGCATGCTCCGCCATGCCGAGTTGCTCCAGCGCGGCATCGACCGCGCTGCGCTGGCTTTTCGTGATGCGCCGCAGCCAGCCGCGTTGCCGATGGAGCCCCATTTCGACAATCTGGCGGGCGCTGACGGGATAGAGCGGATCGATCACCTTCTGCTGCGGGACATAGCCCGCCGGTGCGCGGTGGAACGGCGTTTCGATACGGCCGTGCCGGATCGGGAGCAACCCGAGAATGGCGCGGAGCAACGTGGTTTTTCCCGCGCCGTTGGGGCCGGTGAAGGGGAGAAACGCGCCGTTGGGAATGTCCAGGTCGACCCGGTGCAGTACTTCCTGGCGACCGTAGGCCACGCACACCTCGCGGCATCGGATGATCGATCCACTCATGGTTTACTCCTTCTCTGCCAGCCGATCGACGATCAGGTCGATGAGCGACAGGTAGTCGGTCGCCGCCGGATCGCCACCCGTCATGATGGGGGCCACGACGATGCGCGCGCCGGTTGCTTCCGCCACGCGTTTTGCCGCCTTCGTGCTGTACCACGGCTCCTGAAGAATTAGGCCTATCCCTTTGCGACGAACCGTTTCCTCGACCTGCGCCAGATGCGCCGGGCTAGGCGGAACGCCGGGTTTGGGTTCAAGCTCGATCGCTATATCCATTCCGAAGCGATGGACGAAATAGACCCAGCTTTTGTGGTAGGTCACGATGGACTGCTCTTTGAGCGACGCCAGTTTTTCCTGCCAAACCGCCATGCGCCGGTCGATCTCGGCCTGTAACGCCTGGGCGTTGGCACGGTAGGATTCGGCGTTGGCCGGATCGAGCTGCGCCAGCCGCTCGGCGATGTCGCCGGCCACCAGCTTCGCATTCAGCGGGTCGGTCAGGTAGTGCGGATTCCCCTGCGCATGGACATCGCCCATGCCGCGGCTGAGTGTTTGCGCATCCGGAACATCGAGTTTTTCAATGTTCGTGGATGCGTCGAGATGGCCCGGCTGGCCGGGGCGGATTTTGCGGTTGCGCGATCCGTCGATCACCGGCATTTCCCAGCCGATCTCCAGTTCCATGCCGGTGCGGATCCATAGATCCGCATTGCGCGCCATCATGATGTATTTCGGACGCGCCTGCAGATGGTGCGGGTCCTGGTTTCCGGTGCAGACAGACTGCACGTCGGCGTGGTCGCCCGCCACAGCCTGGGCAATCGAGCCGAGGTCGGACGTGGTGGTTACGATCTTGAATTTACCGGCCTGGGCGGCGGATGCGAATACGAACGAGAGCAGTAGTATTGATACATAGTTTTTCATGGGGTCTCCTAGAACTTGTGTGCGCCGTGCGCGCCGAGCGAAACGGTGAGCTGAACAAAGGCCTCCCAAACGTTCTGGGTGCCTTCTGCCGTTTCATAATCGCCGTTGTTGACTTGGAAGCGGATGCGCGAGAACTCCGACGGGCTGAAATCGACCATCGCACTGGTGCGCCAGCTTTCGCCAAACTCCTCCCTGACCTCGCCGGGTTCCTGTGATTCGTTGATTAACCCAACCTGCTCCCAGCGCAGTCCGCCGCGCCAACGGGGGAGGAACCCATAGGTGCCCTGGACGTAGTATCCGTCCTGCTCCGCCTCCAGCTGGCCGCCGGCTCCCTGCAGGTCGAGGTCGGTGTTGCGGAGGAAATATTCCGCCTGCAACGTCGCATCGCCCTGCCCGTAGGCGCGGGCGGAATCGTACTTGTAGACCACGTCGCCGCCGCAGAACCAGTTGACGCCGTCGTAGAAGTTGGTCGATGCGACTTCTTCGTGGATTTCCTGATGGCTGCCCGAAGCGCCGAACAGTCCCAGTTGCAGCGCGTGGTTGTCGGACTGCAGCGGGGCGATCTTGATCCAGCCGACGCCGAGTCGCGGCCCGTCGTTGACCGGTAATTCGTCCGCCTCCTGCTGGACATACATCTTTTCGTTATCGCCTTGGAACGCTTCCACGCCCACCAGCAGGTAGACCGGGGTGGGGGCCAGCCAGGAAAGCTGGACTCCCTTGTCGTTCAGTCCGTGATCGCCCAGTGCCAGCTCGTAGATCAGTGGCCGGTCGGCAAAGTCCCATTGGTGGGTATGCTGGGCATTGATGTAGCCGAAGTCGCTGAAAAACTTGCCGGCCCTGGCCTGGAGTCCCCAGGGCAGGCCGGTGGTCTGGATTTCGGCGGTTTCCATTTCGGCGCCCTCTTCCGAAATGGCGGCGATGGCCGAGGCCTTGAAGTAGCTGTCGACCTCCGCCGAAAACTGGATTTCGAGATGGCGTAGGTTGAACCCGTTCTCCATGCCGTGCTCATGGTCGTGTTCTTCTCCGGCATGGGCGTGGCCAAAACCGGATATTTCCTCCTTGAGGTGGCCCATCCCCTCTTCGGAATTCTCGTGGTAGTACATGCCGTCGACGATTACCGATACGGCGGGATTGAACGCCTTTAGCGATGCGTCGTCCGCATAGGTGTGCGCAAGCAGGCCCGACGCAACCAGCGCGGGCACAATGAATTGTTTCATTATAAAAATCTCCGTTGATATATTCAAATGACTGCAGGTCCCCGTCGGGGACATTTCGTGATGAAGCTAGGCAGTCATGAACGGAGGGGCGCGGGCCTGGTGGGGAAGCGGTTGGAAGCGATCGGGTTTTGGAACCGATATTGAAACTACGTCGGTTAAAAGGAGTGCCGACTCTACCGAAACATCGGTCTCGCTCGTGTGGGCAGGTAGCGTCAGCAGGTGGCAAAGTGCGCAGGAGTCGTGCGCGCTTTGGCCATGCTCGTGCGCATGGGAGGCGAGGTGCGCATATGGAAGCACTGCCATCATCAGAAGGTAGAGCAATGCCACAATGGTTCGTCTCGGTTTCACGCGGCATAGAAAATAGCAATGGCCGGGATTCGTCAAGCGTCAATCCGGACCGGATCGGTACTTGATTGTTCGTTCGGAAAATTGGACGAAAAACCCGGTTGATTTCCCCGGAACGAGTGTGTAGCTTTCCCGACTCGTTCCACTTTAGGAGAGGTGTCTGAGTGGTTTAAAGAGCACGCTTGGAAAGCGTGTGTGCGTTAACACGTACCGGGGGTTCGAATCCCCCCCTCTCCGCCATTTTTTATGGCGTGAAACAAACGATTTTAAGCGAGCGTAGCTCAGTGGTAGAGCTTCACCTTGCCAAGGTGAATGTCGAGAGTTCGAATCTCTTCGCTCGCTCCATTTAAAGACCGGTCTGCTTTGGCAGGCCGGTCTTTTTTCATTCCGCCCGTTGCCAGAGGAAGTATATTTGCGGAATTATTTTCCGGATTTCAAACAGACCGGCCATTGCCATTTGCTTTGTGGACATGCTACACAGGCTTCCGTTTTCCGAGGGAAGAAACATGGCTTTGACACGATTCAGTATATCGCTTGATGAAGATCTGGTTCGGCAGTTTGACGAGAAGATCCAGGAAGACGGCTGTCCGACGCGGTCAAAGGCAGTCGGTGATTTGATCCGGGCGAGCCTGATCCAGACGGAATGGGCCACGGGCGAGGAGATTGCCGGATCGATCGTGCTGGTGTTCGATCACCACAAGCCCGACTTGTCGCGGAAGCTGACGGCTATCCAGCACGACTACCACGAAACCATCCTGTCATCGCAGCACATCCATCTCGACCACGACAACTGCCTCGAAACCATCATCGTGCGCGGCCGGCCCGAAACCGTAAAGGCATTGGTCAAGTGCCTCAAGGCCGTGAAAGGGTTGAAGCATGTTTCTCTGACGGCGGCCACGACGGGGCGGCGGCTTTCCTGAGTCCAGTCATCAAATCCCATCGAACCTATGGAATAAATCGGCATATTTGCTCGAATCGTGTTACGTATTTCTGATAGGTGTTACTCGCGATGGGGCGCGACTCCGCAGGCGGTGGCGTGGGAGGAGATGGGTGATGGGTAATGTAAGAGTCTTGCGAGCGGTTGTTTTTGCAGTGGTGTTATGCGTGGTGTCCAGTTCAAGGGCGGGCAGGCCATTAGCAATCGATGATGCGGATCCGGTGGAAAAAGGAATGTTCGAATTCGAAGCCGGGCTTGCCTATGAACGGGATCCTGGAACGACACATTGGGAACTTCCGTTCGGACTCACCTATGGCTTGGTTAGGAATGTCGAAGTTGGTTTTGCCTTCTGCGGTCAAATGGAACGCCGAAAAGAGTTTGCGGGTACCATGCACGAGAGCGGCATCGGTGATCTGGAAATGGGTGCAAAATGGTTGTTTTTGGAATCATGCCCGTTGGGAGCGCAGCATGCGCTTGTTCCCGGCGTGAAAGTCCCAACAGCGGATAAAGACAGAGGTTTTGGTAGTGAAGAAACAGATTACGATCTGACATGGGTGGTTTCCCGGAAGATAAGCGAAAGGTTCGGCGCTCATCTCAATCTGGGCTACAACTGGGTTGGCGGCCCGGACCATGATGTTGTCCATGGTGGCATGGCACTTGATTATCAGCTCGTAGCGTCGGTTCAGTGGGTCGGCGAGGTGTTTGCGGAAGACGAACGTGCAAGTGATGCCGAGAGCGTAGCCGCCTGCAATACAGGGTTGCGGTGGAGTCCAATTGAAACCTTGACGCTGGATATGGCTGCGGGCACGAAGATCTGCGGCGATGCGCCGGATATCACGGCTACGGCGGGACTGACGTGGGCATTCGGGGCAGAAATCTAAACAGGAGGATCGCACCATGCATATGGCAGACGCATTGATTTCCCCCGCTGTGGGCGGGACGCTGTGGGCGGTGTCGGGCGGATTGATCGCTTTCTGCGCCCGCAAGCTGAAGCAGGCCATGCTGGACCATCTCGTGCCCCTGATGGGGGTGATGGGGGCGTTCATTTTCGCGGCACAAATGATCAACTTCTCGATTCCGGGTACGGGATCCAGCGGGCATCTCGTCGGCGGGCTGATGCTGGCGATTCTGCTCGGTCCCTATGCGGCCTTTCTCGTCATTGCTTCGGTGTTGACCATCCAATCCTTCTTCTTTGCGGACGGCGGCCTGCTGGCGCTGGGTTGCAATATTTTCAATATGGGATTCCTCTCGGTATTCGTGGCGTATCCGCTCTATCGGGTGATGGTAAAGGGGCGGCATGGTACATCCCGGGCCTGGATGGCATCGGCCGTGGCGGCCGTGGTTGGATTGCTGCTCGGCGCGTTGTGCGTGGTGCTCGAAACCACGGCGTCCGGCATTTCCGAGCTTCCGTTCGGTACGTTCGCGCTCATGATGTTGCCGATCCATCTGGCGATCGGCGTGGTGGAAGGGTTGGCCACGGCGACTGTGGTTGCGTTTGTTGCCCGGGCGCGACCGGAAATCCTGCAGCAGGAGGTGGCGGCTGGAATGACGGTCCGTGTACGGTCGGTACTAGTCGGTCTGGCGATCGTGGCGGCGATCGTTGGCGGTGCGGTGAGCTGGTTTGCCTCCACGCACCCCGACGGGCTCGAATGGTCCATCGCCAAGGTAACCGGACAGGAAGAAGTTTCCGGCGACGATATGGGCATCCACAAGGATCTCGCCGGTCTTCAGGAAAAAACCGCGTTCCTGCCGGACTATGGTTTCAAGACGGCAGAAGCCGAAAATGATTCCGGAGAGTCGTGGCCTGCGGTGAACGCCGGAACCTCCGTGTCGGGCCTTGTTGGGGGATCGCTGACGCTGGGGCTGGTTTTACTGACGGGTTTTGCGCTTAAGCTACGTCCGGCCGGGCGGATAGAGTAGAGGAAATCGGATGTGCATGGCGGATTGGATTGAAGTCGGACGGATGGATGAGCTGGGGCGGATGGATACCCCGGTCCATCGTCTCGATGCCCGCGCCAAGATACTGGTCACGCTGGTATTCATCGGGCTGGTCATGTCGTTTTCCCGTTATGAAATATCCGCGCTCGTTCCCTTTCTGCTTTATCCGGTATTGCTCGCTGAGTTTGGCCGCATTCCGGCGCGCCATATTCTGAAGAAGATGCTTGTCGCAGCCCCGTTCGCCGTGGTCATTGGGCTGGTGAATCCTTTGCTAGACCATCATCCAGTCGGCTCTCTTGGGCCGGTGGTTCTGACCGGCGGGTGGGTTTCGTTCGCTTCGATCCTGTTCCGTTTCGTCCTGACGGTCGGGGCGGCGCTGGTGCTGGTGGCCTGCACGGGTATGCATCGTCTCGGCGCCGGATTGGAACAGCTCGGCGTTCCGCGTGTCTTCGTGATGCAACTACTTTTCCTTTACCGCTACCTGTTTGTCGTGTCCGACGAAGCCGTGCGGATCATGCGCGGCATTGCGTTACGGACCAATGGTGCGGCTTCATTGCGGCTTCGTGTATACGGTTCGCTGGTGGGCCAAATGCTGCTGCGATCGATGGATCGTGCCGACCGCGTCTATCGCGCCATGGTCGCGCGAGGTTTTGACGGGGAGGTCCGCCTGCTGAATCCGGCGGCGTTGCGCTGGCAGGATGCGGCATTCGTGATCGGCTCGCTGGCCTATCTTATTGCCGCCCGGATCTGGAATCTCGCCGATGTCCTGGGCCATCTGATGACGGAGGCGATTCGATGAACAATCCCGCTTTGGAAATTCGCGAACTCCATTACAGCTATCCCGACGGCACGGTTGCGCTCAATGGGATTTCATTTTGTATCGAACGTGGATCCGCCGTGGCGCTGGTCGGTGCCAACGGGGCCGGAAAATCAACCTTGCTGCACCACCTCAACGGCTATCTAACGACCAGGACCGGCGAAGTCCGTATCGACATCACCTCCGTGACGCGCAAAACCGCCAAGGTTGTTCGGCGCGCGGTCGGCATGGTGTTCCAGGATTCCGACGACCAGCTGTTCATGCCGACAGTCGCCGAGGATGTCGCCTTCGGTCCGCTGAACGCCGGGTTGTCGCCGGAGCAAATTGATGAACGGGTTGATTCTGCCCTGAAACGGGTGGGTGCAAGCCATCTGCGGGAGCGACCTCCCTACCGACTTTCTTCCGGTGAAAAACGGGCCGTCGCCATCGCCACCGTCCTCGCCATGGAACCGGATATTCTGGTGATGGACGAACCCTCGTCCAACCTCGATCCGCGTGCCCGCCGCCGGTTGATCGAGTTGCTGCGCTCGTTCGAGCATACGCGGATCATCGCCACGCACGATCTGGAACTGGCGGTCGAGGTTTGTTCCCGCGTTATCGTGCTGGATGAAGGAAAGATCGTCGCCGACGGCCCTATGCTGGACATTCTCAACGACGAAGCGCTCATGCTCGCCCACGGTTTGGAGCGCCCGCACATCCTGCGGCACGCCCATCCACACGGCTGAGGACATCAACGCAAAGGCGGTGTCGGCGGATTGTTGTCTTCCGGCCTTTGTGGTAAAAGAAACGGGAATCGTTCACAAGGAACTGACGATCATGCCGTTGACGATTGCACATCCAGCGCTGGTTTTGCTATTCCGGCACAGCCGGTTGCCGATCTCTGCTTTGGTGATCGGAAGCCTGGCCCCCGACTTTGAATATTTCCTGCACTTGTCGCCGCGAACCGATTTCAGCCATACCGCGCCGGGTCTTTTTGCTTTCTGTATTCCCGTCGGTTTGGTGGCGCTCTGGGTCTTCCATGCCATCTGGAAACGGCCGCTGCTTGCGATGGCGGGCGGAAATACCGAGCATTACAAGCCCTTTCATTTCTGGCCGCTTTCCCGCTTTCTCATCGTTTGCTGCGAGATTCTTATTGGTTCGTTGCTGCATGTAATGTGGGATTCGTTCACGCATGACTATGGCTGGCTGGTGCAGCATGTCGAAGAACTTCGACAAGGTGTCCCGATGGGGCGACTGCGGCCGCCGTTTTACCTTCTTCTGAATACCATCAGTACCGTGGCTGGTCTGGGGGCACTTGTCTTTGTTGCCTTCTATCATCGCCAGTGGACCTGGCGGGCGGTTACGCACCATTGGCCCATGATGGTAGTCGCCGGATGGATGACCATTGGCGGGGGCGTTGCGCTTGGCATGCTCGTCGCGGGAGATGTTTCCACCGCCGAAGGTCTGCATCGCTGGCCCGGTTGCGGTCTGGTGGTCGGGAGCCTGATCCTCATATCCGTCATCACGTTTTTCAGCCTGCTATGGCACCTGCACCACCGCCGTCCCGGGTCCGTGCTGTAGGCGCTTCAATAGTGCATGTAACGGTCGCTGCCGAAAAATCCCAAATCAAAGCTACTAACCGGGAGAGGGGTTCGGTAGCTTGTTGATCCTTTGGGATTTGTATGATTGATTTTATCCAGGTGAGCAAGCAGTTCGGCACGCAGGATGTGCTGAAGTCGGTGACGTTCCGTATCAATGCGGGCGAGCGTATTGGCATTGTCGGCCCCAACGGGGCGGGCAAATCGACCATTTTCGGGCTGATCGGCCATGATATCGAAGCCGATAAGGGCGAGATCGTCATCCCGAAACACTGCCGGATCGGCTATCTGCATCAGCAGCTCAATCCGCATGCGGTCAATCAGAACCTGCTCGAATACACCGAAGATTCGATCCCCGAGCTGAAAACCATCCCCGCAAAAATCCATGAACTGGAAGACAAAATGGGTTCGATGGATGAGGCCGAAAAGGCACGGGCGCTGAAACGGATTGGTGAACTGCAGCATACGTTCGAGCATCTGGGGGGCTACGAAATGCGCTCCCGCGCCGAAGCGGCGCTGTGCGGTCTGGGTTTTCATGTAGAGGAATTCGACAAGCCTTTTGCATCGTTTTCCGGCGGTTGGCAGATGCGCGCCGAGCTGGCTCGCACGCTTATCGCGAATCCCGATCTACTGATGCTCGACGAGCCGTCCAACTTTCTCGACCTTCCGGCGGTGGAATGGCTGCAGAAGTTTCTGCGGGCGTATGAAGGTACAATGCTGCTCATTTCGCACGACCGCTATCTTCTGCGTTCCCTAGCGACCGTAACGCTTGAGATTGCGGGCGGCAACGCCACGCGCTATCAGGGCGGCTACGACTATTATTTGAAGGAACGCGAAGATCGGATCCATCATCAACTCGCCGCCAAGAAAAACCAGGACCGCGAGATCGAGCAGATCGAAAGTTTTATCCGTCGTTTCCGGGCGAAAAGCACGAAGGCCGCGCAGGTGCAGAGCCGGATCAAGCAGCTCGAAAAAATCGAGCGGCTGGATGCACCCTCCACCGTCGCGAACAACTCCAAAATCCGTTTGGCCGATCCTCCGCATTCCGGCCACGAAATCATTCGCCTCGAAAAGGGCGGGATGACCTACGATGGTAAGCGCTGGATTTTTCAGGAATTGGATCTCAACATCAACCGCGGCGAAAAGGTGGCGTTGGTCGGCTACAACGGAATGGGGAAAACCACGCTGTTGCGGACGCTGGCGGGTGCGTTGGAACTGAGCGCCGGCAAGCGGGTGTTGGGTCATAAGGTGGTGGTCGGCTATCAGTCGCAGGATTTCGCAGAGACCATGCCGCCGGAAAAGTCGGTCTTTCACATTGTCAAGGAAGGCAATCCCGTCGCATCGGAATCGGACGTCCGCAAACTGCTTGGCGGATTCGGTTTTAGTGGCGACTCGGTCGACAAAAAGTGCGAAGTGCTCAGCGGCGGCGAAAAAATCCGCCTCGCCTTCGCGCGCCTCTTTATCGATCCGCCCAACTTCCTGCTGCTCGACGAGCCGACCACGCACCTCGACGTCAATGGCCGCGAAGCACTTGAAACAGCGCTGAAGCATTACAAGGGCGCACTGTGCGTCGTCAGCCACGACGTCACCTTCGTTCGGGAGATTGCAGAGCATATCGTCGCGATCGATGATAGCGGCGTAACGAGATATCCTGGCGGATACGACTATTACCAGGAGAAGATCGCAGCGCAAGAGGGCGAGGGCGAGAAGGGGAGTGTGGGCGATGGAGGGACGACGTCCCCGTCGTCCGAACCGGCAAAGCCGGTGGAGAAAGGCAAGGATGCGCGCAAGGCACGCGCCCAGCAGCGCGAAGCCGAAAAGGCGTTGAAGAAAATCGAAAACCAGATCGAGAAGCTGACCGCGGAACAGACCGCACTCACCGAGGAGATGATGTCGCGCCGCGATGCCGACTTTGCTGCCATCAACAGCCGCCTTGCCCAGATCCAGAAGGAGATCCAAAAGCTGGAATCCGATTGGGAACAGACCGCTGAGGCACTGGAAGCGTAAGAGAATTATTTCGCGCAAAGGTGCAAAGCTTGCAAGGCAGGTTTTGGAGGGGCAGGCTCCGTTCCGTCCCAAAACGACACAAAGGTAGTCCATTCTCTCATAAAATATCTCCTATATAATTCATAATATGCATCTAAGCAGTCACTTACACTGATTGTCAGTTTTTAATTTAATCGATTGACTAATTTGTTCGAGGGATTAAATTTGGTCGCATGATTAAAAAAGAGCAGGGTTTATGAAGACCTATTCAGCAGGCGAAACAACCAAGCAAAAAATTGTCAACGCAGCGGGTGAGCTGGCTGGCGAACTGGGGTTGGATAATGTGACGACCCGGGCGGTGGCCGAACGTTCCGGTGAAAACATTGGCAGCATCCACTACCACTTTGGAGGCAAGGACGGCCTGTTAGAGGCCGTTTTGCAGGAGGCCAAGCGTTATTGCCTTAACAAAACCTACGAAGACCGGATCTATGAAATGACGGCGACATCTTCGCCTGAAGAGTTTTCACGCGCGGTACGTCTGATCGTTCAGACCGAGGTTACGGATATGTTTCGCTCGAACCGTCCGGCCTGGCACTCGCAGCTCATCTATCAGGTATTGCAGCGCGATGACAAACTGTATGACCTCATCATGAAGGATATGATGGATCCAAACATGGAGGCGCTCGGCCGCTTCTTTCGACTGATTAATCCCGAACTGGACGATGAAGAGACCATGATCCATATCATGGCCATGTTGATGCCGATATTTTCCCATTCAACCTATATGAAGGCGTTGCACCGTTCACTGAACGTGTCCGTTTATTCGGAATCGTATTTGCAGAAGTTAGAGAATGTATTGGTCCGCCAGACCCAGTTGCTGTTGGGTCTGCCAGAAGACCTTTAATAAATAGGAGAGAGTCCAATGTTTAAAATTATCGGACGTTTGATCGTTGTAATAATCCTGATTGGTTTGGGATTTTTCATTCGCGGTTTCATGCCTGCGGGCGGACCGCCGCCTGGAATGGGTGGGATGCAGATGCCGCCTGCCGCGGTAAAAGTAATGGAAGTGCAGGAGACGCTGCTGGCCTCCGCAGATGAGTATATCGCAAGTGTCGAGCCGTTGCAGGAAGTGGTTATTCGCCCCGAAGTGTCCGGCCGGATTGAGCAGGTCTGTTTTACCGAAGGCTCTCTTGTGAAAGAGGGGGATCTGTTGTTTTCGATCGACCATTCCGCCTATCAGGCGACCGCCGATGCGGCGGAGGCCGAAATGATCTGCGCGAAAAAACGCTATGAGCGCCTGAAGAAAGCAGATACCCGCAGCGTGTCGGCCTCTGATCTCGAAGCGGCCGAGAGTGATTTCCTGCGCGGCAAGGCCGCCTATGACCTAGCGAAAGTAGATCTGGATTACACGGAAATCCGCTCGCCGATCAGCGGGAGGATCGGTACTGCGATGGTCAAAAAGGGCAACTATGTTACGCCGGGCACCGCCGAGCTAGCCCGGATTGTGCAGCTTGATCCGATTCGTGTGGTCTTTTCGCAGACGGACCGCGAGTTTCTGGCCATGCGCCGCCACGAGCTGGCCGGCGATGCCGCCGCACTCGAGGCCCGTGTTGTTCTGCCCGATGGATCGCTTCTTTCAAACATCGGAAAAAAGGATTTCGACGACAACGTCATCAATCCGTCAACCGGCACCATTGCCGTGCGCTACCTCTTCGACAACCCGGACGGCCTGTTGGTGCCGGGTGGATACGTTACGGCCCGATTGAGCAATCCTGCCGGAGAGAAAGGCATCAAGATTCCACAGCGCGCGCTGTTGCTGGATGGTGACGGAGCGTATGTGCTGACCGTCGACGAGGCGGGAACCGTCGGCATGGCCCGGGTTGAAGCCGGCGGGCAGATTGAAATGGATGTCGCGATTTTGTCCGGTTTAGAACCGGGTGATCGTATTGTGGTTGACGGGGTCCAGAAAGCGGTCCCCGGAGCAACCGTCCAGGTGATTCCTTCGGAGGGCTGAACATGATTTCACGAGTCTTTATTGAACGCCCGCGACTGGCAGGGGTGATTTCCATTGTCCTGACGTTGGCGGGGATCATTGCCATTGGTGCGCTGCCGATTGCGCAGTTTCCTCAGGTAACGCCACCGCAGGTGGTCGTGCGCACCGCATATCCGGGAGCCAGCGCCGAGGTGATGGCCGACACCGTTGCCGCGCCGATCGAGGATGCGGTGAACGGGGTGGACAACATGATTTATATGTCGTCCACCTCTGATAACTCCGGTGGCTATGCGCTGACCGTAACGTTCGAGGTCGGTACCGATCCGGACATTGCGCAGGTGCAGGTGCAGAACCGCGTCGCACAGGCCGAACCGCTGCTTCCGGTTGAAGTAACGCAACAGGGCGTCACCGTTGAGACCGAATCGGCCGACATGCTCGGGTTCGTCATGGTGCAGTCGCCCGACGAATCGCTGAGCGAGCTGTTTATGAGCGACTACACCTACAAGGTGATAAAGCCAGCGCTCGAACGCCTTCCCGGCGTCAGCCGCGCGCAAGTCTACGCGCCTCGCTATAGCATGCGCGTCTGGATGGATGCCGACCGCCTCGCCGCGCTTGGAATGAGCTCCGACGATGTCCTTGCCGCGATCCGCGGCCAGAACATTCAGGCCTCGGCCGGTTCCGTCGGCAGTGCGCCGGGCAACGGGCAGATGGTGTACACGCTGAAATCGGAGGGCCGCCTCAACACAATCGATCGTTTCGAGGATATTATTGTGCGGACCGGTGCGGATGGGGCCGTGGTTCGCTTGAGCGATGTTGCCCGGATTGAGAAGGGGGCGGATAACTATTTGTTCAGCGCGAAGTACAACGGCAAGACCGCGGTCGCCATTGGCGTCAGCCGTTCGGCCGGTTCCAATGCGCTCGACACCATGGACGCGTTGCGCGCCGAGCTCAACTCGCTCTCTACGCAGTTCCCCGAAGGCATGGAAGTCATATTGCCGTACGATGCAACCAACTTTGTGCGCGCCAGTATTATTGACATTGTCACCACGCTGCTACTGACCGTTCTTCTGGTCGTGGTGGTTTGTTACGTATTCCTGCAGGACTGGCGCGCCACGCTGGTACCGGCCATGACCATCCCGGTTTCACTCTGTGCCACCTTCGCGGTACTGATCGCATTCGGCTACAGCATCAATACGCTTACCTTGTTCGGTCTCGTGCTGGCCATCGGGCTGGTGGTCGACGATGCCATCGTTGTTGTCGAGCGCGTTTTGCACCTGATGGAACACGAGGGGCTCGACCATAAGGCCGCCACCATCAAAGCGATGGAGCAGGTGACCGGTGCGGTTATTGCAACGACGCTGGTACTTCTCGCCATCTTTGTGCCGATCGGTTTTGTCAGCGGCATCGTTGGGAAGATCTATCAGCAGTTTGCCGTGGCCATTTCGGCGGCGGTATTCTTTTCCACGGTCAATGCGCTGACGCTCAGTCCGGCGCTCTGTGCTGTACTGTTGCGCGTGATTAAGCCGAAACAGCACGGCCCGCTGCGCTGGTTTAATACGGGGCTCAACCGGGTGCGCGGTCATTATGTCAACGCCGCGACGGGGCTGTCGCGCCGATTGATCCTGACCGCCGTGATTCTTCTCGGCGTGGGTGGAGGAGCCGCTTTTCTGAGTGCGATGAACCCGACCTCCTTCCTTCCGGAAGAGGATCAGGGCGTTATCTTCGGTGCGCTGCAGCTGCCGGAAGGTGCGACGCGCGCACGGACCGAGGCCATGCTGGAGCGGGTCATTTCCCCGTTGGGGCAGGAACCCGGCGTCGCCTATACCGTTGAAGTAACCGGATTCTCTTTTATCGGTGGTTCCGGCGAAAACGTCGCCTTTTTCCTGTTTGGTCTCGATAGCTGGGACAAGCGCCGCAGCCCGGAACTTCAGCTCGATGCCATTCTGCAGAAACTGCAGGGGCGCCTGGCCATGGAGCCCGGTGCGCAGATCAACCTGTTTGCTCCGCCCGCTATCATGGGCCTGGGGGTTAGCAACGGGCTGGACATCCGCCTGCAGGCTCTGGGCGACAGCGATCCCCAGAAACTCAGTGGCGTCATGCAGGGTTTCCTGATGCAGCTCAACATGATGCCTGAAACCATGTTTGCCTTCAGCGGCTATGCGGCGAACACCCCGCACCTTCAGCTGGAGGTCGATCGTGTGAAGGCTGCGCTGATGCATGTCGAGGTCAGCGATATTTTCGCCACGCTCCAGAACAACTTTGGATCGCGTTACGTGAACGACGTCAATTTTGACGGTCAGGTAAACCATGTGACCGTTCAGGCGGACGGACCGTTCCGAGACCGGAAGGATGACATTGAAAAGCTCTACGTCAAAAGCCGCACCGGCGCAATGGTACCGCTGGGCAGTCTGCTTGAGGTGCGGCCGATACTCGCGCCCCGTTCGGTTGAGCGCTACAACAAGTTTTCGACCGCTTCCATTACGGCGATGCTGATACCAATCTTCAGCTCCGGCGTCGTAATGGAAAAAGTGGAAGAGCTGGCGAAAACCGCCTTGCCGCCGGGCTACAATATTGAATGGTCCGGACTCAGTTATCAGGAAGCCAAAGCGGCCGGTGGTTCCACCATTCTGATTGTGATGGCACTGGTGTTCGGCTACCTGTTCCTCGTCGCCCAGTATGAAAGCTGGACGATTCCGATTCCGGTAATCCTGTCGACCTGCGTGGCTGCATTCGGCGCGCTGGTTGCCCTGTTTGTGCTGAAAATGTCGCTCAGCATCTACGCCCAGCTCGGCTTGATTCTGCTGATCGGTCTCGCCAGCAAAAATGCCATTCTCATTGTCGAGTTTTCAAAGACCCGGCGCGAGGAGGGGCTTTCGATTGTGGATGCCGCCGCCGACGGCGCGAGCCAGCGCTTCCGTGCCGTGCTGATGACCGCCTTCACCTTTATTCTCGGGATCTTCCCGATGGTGATCGCCACTGGCGCCGGAGCAAATGCACGCCGAGCAATCGGTACCACCGTTTTCTGGGGTATGATGGCCGCGACACTTTTCGGCATCATATTGGTTCCTGCGCTCTTTGTTCTGTTCCAGACACTGCGCGAAAAAGGGCACTCCATCCGTCTGCGTATCGGCAAGGACAAGCTGAATCTGCTGGTGCTCCTGCTGTTGCCGTTCTTTATGGGTGGTTGCATGTCGGTCGGCCCGGACTATGAACAACCGGAGCTGCCGGAAATTCCGGGTGTGCAGGCTGAAAGCGTGGATACGGTCGAATGGTGGAATCAGTTTAACGATCCGGTGCTGATCAGGATGGTTGAAAAGGCGCTGGAAAAGAACCTTGATCTCAAGGGTGCCGTAGCGCGTGTGCGGGAGGCTCGCGCAAAGCTTGGCAAGGCGAAGGCCGCACTTGGACCCAAGGTGGATCTGACCGGAAGTGTAAGCCGCTTCAAGCAGTCTGAAAATGCCAGCCAGTTTGGGGCGGGATTTTCCCCGCCGGGGGCCTTCGATCCCCAAACGCTCTACAGCGGCGGATTTGACGCCGTCTGGGAGATCGACCTGTTCGGCGCCGTGCGGCGCGGACTTGAGTATGCAACTGCGGACTTTGAGGCAAAGGAACTGGACCTCGCTTCGGTGCAGGTATCCATCGCGGCCGAAACCGCCCAGGCCTACCTGATGGCGCGCACGTACCAGTATCGTCTTGATGTTGCGCGTTCCAACCTTGCAGTCCAGCGCGATACCCTTGAGCTTCTTGAATCCCGCCTGAAGGCCGGTCTGGTCAATGAGCTGGTGGTTCAGCAGGCGCGCTACAACTATCAAAGCAGCCGCTCGACCGTGCCCGCGCTTGAAGCGGGACTGGCATCAAGCCGCACGGCGCTGTCAGTCCTGATTGGCGAAATGCCGGGAACGCTTGAGCTTACTGCCGATGGCGGGGTGCCGCAGTCCAGCCTGATGCTCGAAGGGATCCCTGCCGATATGCTGCGCCGTCGTCCCGATGTGCGCCGTGCCGAACGCGCGCTGGCCGCGCAGACCGCGCTGGTCGGGGCATCCGTGGCAGAGCTCTATCCGCGGTTTTCACTGAACGGATCCATCGGGCTGGAATCGCTCAAGGCGTCGACCCTTTTCGAATCCGGTAGCGAAAGCTACGTCATTGCTCCGGGCGTTAGCTGGCCGATTTTCCACTGGGGATCGATCCGCAACAACATCAAGGTGCAGGAAGCCCGGCAGGAGCAGGCGCTGATTGCCTATGAATCGACCGTGCTCAATGCCGTGAAGGAAGTGCGCGATGCATTGACCGACTACCAAAAGGAAATCGAGCGACGCGAAGCGCTCGGACTAGCCGTAAATGCCGCGCGCGAAGCGGAGGCGCTGGCGCAAGACCGGTATCACAACGGCTTGTCCGACTTTACCTCGGTGCTGGATGCCCAGCGCTCGTTGCTCGCCTTTCAGGAACAGCTCGCTATAAGTGAAGGCAATGTGGCGCGCAACGCGGTCCGCGTGTACAAAGCCCTCGGTGGTGGCTGGACCCCAATGGCAGACGATCAATAAATCTAAAGAGTAGTCGTATGAAATTTGATAAATGCCCCTGTGGAAGTGGCGCTTTATTTGACGATTGTTGCGGTGGAATCGTCGCCGGTCGGCGCAAGGCACCAACGGCGGAGCAGTTGATGCGCTCGCGCTATACCGCCTATGTCATGAAGAAGGTCGACTATCTGGTAAGAACCACCCATCCCTCCGCGCGGGAAGAGGATCTGGCCGATTCTATCCGCCGCTGGATGCGGCAGGTTGAATGGATCAAGCTGCACGTCATCGCAAAGGAGGCCGGTTCCGCTTCGGATGAAACGGGTCGCGTGGAGTTCATGGCCGAATATGTGACAGACTCCGGTCCCGGTCGTCACCACGAATGCTCCGTTTTCAGAAAGCGAAAGGGTGACTGGTTCTATGTAGGCGAGGAAGAGGAGTCAGTCTAGGCAGGGCTTTCCTGTCCGGGATGTTTCCGTTATAACCGCCCGCCTATGGATCCGAAGAAACTGCCCATCTATGAACTGCGTGCCGAGCTGACGACGGCGCTGGGAACCGAGAACCGCATCATTATCGAAGCGCCGACGGGGTCGGGGAAATCGACCCAGGTGCCGCAAATGGTGCTCGATTGCGGCGTGGCCGGTCCGGGCGAAGTGGTGGTGTTGCAGCCGCGGCGGCTGGCGGCCCGGTTGCTGGCCAAGCGCGTGGCGTTCGAGCGCGGTGAACCGCTGGGCGGCGAGGTGGGCTATCAGGTCCGCATGGAGAGTCATGTTTCCGCGAAGACGCAGATCCGCTATGTGACCGAGGGCATCCTACTTCGCCAATTTCTTTCCGATCCGGAACTTCGCGGCATTTCGACCATCATTTTCGACGAGTTCCACGAGCGGCACATCTACGGCGACATTACGCTTGCCCGCGCCCTGCGCCTGCAGCAGATGCGACCGGATCTGAAGATCATTGTGATGTCGGCAACGCTCGACGCCGGACCGTTGCGCGAATACCTTGCGCCGTGTCGCGAGCTGAAGAGCGAAGGGCGCATGTTTCCGGTCGAGATCGGCTATGCGAAAAAGCGGATCGACTTTCGCCACCATCCCGTTTGGGAAGCCGCCGCAGATGCCTTTGAAAAGGCGATCGAGTCCGGTGCGGAGGGCGATGTGCTGGTGTTCATGCCGGGCGGCTACGAGATTTCCCGCACGGTCGAGGCCATTCGTTCACGCAAGTGCGCGCGCGGTTGTGCGGTAATGCCGTTGCACGGCGAGTTGTCGCCGCGCGATCAGGATGCTGCCGTCGGCGAATGCGACCGGCGCAAGGTGGTGGTGTCGACCAACGTCGCGGAAACGTCGATCACGATCGATGGCGTCCGGGTGGTGATCGACAGCGGGCTGGCGCGCATCGCGCGCTACGATCCAAACCGCGGTATCGACACACTTTTGGTCGAACGCATCAGCCGTGCCTCCGCCGACCAACGGACGGGCCGTGCGGGCCGTACGGCACCGGGCATTTGCATGAGGCTCTGGACCGAGCAGGAGCATGTCGCGCGTTCGATGCAGGAACTGCCGGAAATCCTGCGGCACGATCTGGCGGAGGTCGTGCTGACGCTCAAGGCGGGCGGTATAGAGGATATCGAAAATTTTAACTGGCTCGAACCGCCGAACCCAAAGTCACTGGCGAACACGTTGACGCTGCTGACCGATCTGGGTGCGCTGGATCATCAAGGGAAATTGACGGCTGTCGGCAAAAAGATGGTGCAGTTTCCGATGCATCCGCGCTATGCGCGCATGCTGTTGGCGGGCGATGAGTATGGCTGTGTCCGGCAGGCCTGCCTGATTGCGGCGCTGACGCAGGGGCGTTCCATCCTTGAACGCAACAAGGGTGCGGCAACGCGCGGCCACCGCGACGACATGCTGGGCGAGGATGGCATTTCGGATTTCAAGCGGCTGATGCGCGCCTGGATGTTTGCCGACAAGAACAACTATCATTCCGACGCCTGCCGCAAGCTCGGGGTCAATGGTGCCGCTGCCCGTCAGGTGAAACCATTGTATGAACGCTTTCTCTCGATGGCCGAAAAGGCCGGGCTGAAGGTCAACAAGCGCGCGCCCGTTGACGAGGATTTGCAGAAGTGCATCCTGCTGGCCTTTTCGGACCAGGTGGCGAAGCGGCGCGATGTTGGAACGTTGCATTGCGAGGTAGTGCATGGTCGTACGGGCGACCTCGACCGTGACAGTGTCGTGCGCGACAGCACGCTGATCGTTGCCGCCGAAATTGCGGAGATCGAAGGACGCGGCCTGAACGTTCGGCTCAACCTGTGCACCGCCGTCAGCGAAGTGTGGCTCGACGAGCTGTTTCCCGATGATATGGAGGAAAAGGCCGTAGCGGTATTCGATCCGGTGCTGAAGCGTGTGGTGACCAAGCAGTCGCAGTCGTTCCGCGGATTGGAACTGCATGCGAGCATGAAGCAGGAGGTAGATCTGCAGCAGGCGGCGGAAATCATGGCCGAGGAGGTGCTGGCCGGGCGGCTTGAGCTCTACAAGTGGGATGAAAATGTCGAGCGCTGGATTGCGCGCGTAAACTGTCTGGCCGCCGGTTGTCCGGATTATGGCATTCCCGCCATCGACGAAGAGGCGCGCCGGGCGATGGTGCAGGAGATTTGTCTTGGCGCAGTTTGTAAGCGCGACCTGAAGGATCGGGCGGTTTGGAAGACGGTCAAGTCGTGGCTCTCGTTCACGCAACTCGACCTGATCGACAAGCAGGCGCCGGAACGCATTCAACTGCCGAGCGGCTTTAACGCGAAGGTGCGCTATGAAGAAGGCCGGTCACCGATCATCTCGGCGACGATCCAGAAGTTGTACGGCCTGGAAGAAGTGCCGAAGATTGGGTTCGGAATGATTCCCGTTGTTGTCGAAGCCTTGGCGCCGAACCAGCGCCCGCAGCAAAAGACGCAGGATATGAAATCGTTCTGGGCCAATTCCTATCCCCTGATCAAGAAGGAACTGAAGGGCCGCTACCCGAAGCACGAGTGGCGCTAGAGCAAATTAATTAAAACCGTAGCCACTGAAAAATCTGGAAGAACACCGAGGACATTGAAGCCGTGTAAAGTCGGTGTTCATCTGTAGCTATAGAATTATTTGAAACGCTCTAATCCTTGTGGAAAATCCGGCGCCCGAAGAGAAAGGCAATGCCGAATCCGCCAACCAGCGAGGCTACGGCCGGCTCTGGAATGGCGACGTAAACATCCGAAAACGCGACGTTCCCGCTAGAGGTCGTTCCCGCAATATCGCCATCCATGAGAGATCCCTGGTTTTGGGAAGTGGACATCAGGATGCACATATTTCCGTTAGGGGAGGTTATGCCCGTGGACGACGAAAACTGTTGCCAAGGCATGGAAAATTCGAGGAAATAGTCGGCATCGCCATTGAATCGCGAACCATCATCCGTAGGTGTGCCGGAATAATCCACGTAGTCCGCATAGGTTCCCGACCACTCAACTTGGGTAAACGCAACACCGCTTCTATCTGCTCCCGAAGCCGTTCCAAATTCCAAGGTTCCGGATGTATTCAGGTCATCGGTTGTCAGTTGCAACGCCCAGTCTACGGAAGTGTCTCCCGTGGTTTCGAAAAAGATCTGGTACGCTCCGGGCATCTTGTTTTTTATTCCATCGAGCCGGAACCGGAAAGAAAGCAGGTCTTCCGTCAGTTGCGGGTTGCTCGATGCGGATTGGTAGTGCAGGTATCCTCCGGCAAAATCGAGACCATTGACATCCGTTCCTCCCGCGATGTCCAGATAGGGGTGGCCCCCATTACCTGTATCGCCTGTTGCGTCCGTGGCATATATTGCCGTCCAGGAATCGGTGATGGAGGCGGTCGCAAGGCCGCTCCATCCAAATAAAATCATTACAAGTATATAATATACGGATTTGTGCATTTCGTTTCCCCATTCATCAATGAAACCCCAAAAAAATCTGAATCCTATCGGTTTACAGATGTTATAATCGTGAATGCCGATACCCCAATCGATGCCCACTTATAAACACTGTATTTGTTTTTGATTAAGATCTGCTTGCTTGAATATTACCATTTAGTAATTTTGATATGACTGGAGTTTGTATCAGTTGAAGACTCAGGAGTTGGATACATATGCGAATACTACTTGTGGAGGATAGCAAGACCACCGCTACATTCATCGTTGGTGGGATGCGGCGGTCGGGTCATGTCGTTGATCATGCCGAGCTGGGAAAAGATGGATTGGCCCTTCTCGATACGTTTGAATACGATGTCTTGATATGCGATATACTTTTGCCCGATCTGGATGGATTCGAGTTGGTCAAGAGCCTTAGACAAATGGATTCGGGCGTTCCGGTTCTCTTCCTCAGTGCGCTAAATACGGTCGAAGACCGTGTGAAGGGGTTGGATATAGGAGGTGACGATTACTTGGTCAAACCCTTTGCTTTCTCGGAATTGCTGGCCCGCACCCAAGCGCTTTACCGGCGCTCCAATCGGTCAAAGGAGCAAGATAGGGTACTATCCGTGGCAGATTTGAGGCTGGACTCGGGGCGGCACAAGGCGTATCGCGGATCGGTCGAAGTTCCCCTTCAGCCGCTGGAGTTCAAGCTGCTCCATTACATGATGCACAACAAAGGACGTGTTTTGTCCAAAACTTTGATCATGGAGCGAATGTGGGATATGAACTTCGATCCCGGATCCAACGTGGTGGAGGTGCGGATGCATCATCTGCGAAACAAGGTGGACAAACCGTTCGAGAAAAAGCTGATTCACACCATTCGTGGCATTGGCTACGTGCTCGAGGATTGATAGCTACTGTTGCAGCTATGATGGTGCTGCGGTTCGCCACGATACCCTCGTTTTTGTTCCTGTAATCTGAGAGCAGGGTTTACGGGATGATGGGTTTTGCTATCCTGTTCGTTCAATCAGGAGAGCTCTATGTCGATGAAGACCGTTGTTGTTGAATCAAAGCTTGCCTAACGGAGGTTTTTCAAGTCCCTTGGAAACAGTTGCCGGAATTCGGGTGGTATGGCAAAATCCCACTGTTCAAGAGGAGGGGGAGCAATGACCATTAAGGATTGTTTGAATCGCGCTGCGAACGAGAACCCGGATGCGGTTGCGCTGAGATACAAGCAAGACGGCCGCTGGCAAACCACTTCGTTCAAGGCGTTGCGCGAACGGGCATGGCATGTTTCCGAAATGCTGGCAAAGCTGGGCGTCAAGCCAGGCGATCGCGTGGCTATCTATCGTGAAAACTCGCCGGAATGGTTCGAGATTTATTATGGAATTGTATCCATCGGGGCCATTGCCGTTCCGGTCGACGCCAAGCTGCGGGAACAGGAGGTGGCGCATATCTTTCATGACTGCGGCGTTTCCTCGGTCTTCTGCTCCATGAGGATGACCGCGGTTATCGATGATATTTGTTTCCGGCTTCATACGTTGCGTTCTGTGGTAGTTGTTGATGGAGCAAATGATCCTGCGTTAAGTTGCGAACACATACGCTGCATAGCCTATGCAAAACTATGGGAAGAAGTATCCGCGGAGGCCATGGCGGAGGGGCGGGCCTTCGATGCAATCGATCCCGAGGATTCATTGCCGGCTTCATTTATCTATACCTCAGGTACGACCGGCCGTCAGAAAGGGGCGATGTTGACCCATCGCAATTTTATGGCGAACGTGACCAGCATTGCCGAGGCCATCGACATCCGCCAGACCGACAACTTCATGCTCATTCTCCCGTTACACCATTCATTTGCCTTTACGGGAAACATGCTTCTGCCCCTCTATGCGAAGTGCGAGGTCAGCCTTGTCGAAAACCTGAAGTCCATCAAAACCAACATGGCGGATTGCTCGCCGACCGTGCTACTGGCCGTTCCCCTGCTGCTGGAAAAGATGTTGTCCCGCGTAATGGAGGGGATCAAGGCCAGCCGCCCGGCCTGGTTGATGTACCGGTTTGGGCTGGCCAGGGTGGTCGGGCGGAAAATCCATCAGGGGCTGGGTGGCGCATTGCGCGTCATTGTATCCGGAGGTGCGCCGATCAGCCCAACCACCTTGAAGACATGGAACAAACTGGGCATTCTGGTGGTTGAGGGCTACGGCATCACGGAAACCGCTCCGGTACTGACGGTCAACCGGCCCGACGCTTCTAGGATCGGTACAGTCGGTCCGCCATTGGGTGGGGTCGAGATCGGAATCATGGATCCCAACCCGGAGGGCATCGGGGAGATTGCCGCCCGGGGCGATAATGTGATGCAGGGGTATTACAACAATCCGGAGGAAACCGCCATGGTGCTGGTGGATGGCTGGTACCATACCGGCGACCTGGGTCGTTTCGACGACTCCGGCTACCTGATCATAAGCGGTCGCAAGAAGAGTATGATTGTAAACCGCGAGGGGAAAAACATCTATCCGGAAGAGGTTGAACGACAGGCCATGAAAAGCAGGTATGTACTCGAATGTCTATCCATGGGCTATCGAGAGCCGGGTGATGATGTCGGCGAACGGGTTGGTTTGATCGTGGTGCCCAATCTGGAAGTCTTCGAACGTATGGAGGATCAGGAAGGAACGCGATTGCTGGACGATGATATCAAGCAACGGGTGCGCGATGATGTACGCAAGCAGCTGGGCGAACTCTCGGACTACAAACGACCGCGTCGGATCGAAGTCCGCTTTGATGAATTTGAAAAGACAACTACGCAGAAGATCAAACGTTACCTTTATGCCATCGACACATCCATACGTTAGCAAGACAAGGGGGAAATGGATGAAGCGGCTATTCGGGGCGGGACTAACTATTTCGTGGCTCGTCAGCAGTTCAGTTTTGGGAGCGGGTTTCCAGCTTTACACGGAGGGGTCGGCCGAGGCGCTGGGGCAGGGTGGTGCGATCAGCGGGCGTGATGATTTGACCTCTCTGGCCTGGTACAATCCTTCGGCCCGCGCCGGTGCAGAGCGACCGGCCATTATGGCAGGGAGCGCGTTGGTCAGCATTCATACCGATTTCAGCAGTTCCCTTAGTTCCGCATACGACGATTCCATGTCTGAGCAGTGGCGTGCGATTCCGCACCTTTACTGTGTGTTGCCCATCTCCGGGGATTTGTCGGCACTACTCGCTGTAAATGCCCCGTATGGACTCATTACCGAATGGCCGGGGGACTGGGCGGGCGGGATTGCCGCTATTTACAGCGACTTTTCCGCCATCTACACGACGCCTTCATTAGCCTATCGAATCAATGACCGGCTGTCCGCGTCTGCCGGCTTCAATGTGGTTTATGCGGATGCCAAGCTGACCGCGAGTCGCGACCTGACCGCGGCAAGCCTGCCGGATTTCGGGGTGCGTACGGTGCAAGGGGACGACGTGGCCTACGGGTATACCGCATCGATTCATGGGAATCTTTCCCGGGACTGGTCGGCAGGCGCACGGTTTCAATCGAGAGTCAAGGTGAAGCTGGACGGTTCGGTGGCGTTGCAGAAAAATCCTGTTCCTCCGAATGAAACAAGTTTTCCAGGCCGTGCTGTAATCGAACTGCCCTCCTCCGTGAGTCTGGGTCTGGCGAACCACTCCTTTGAGCGGCTGCAGGTGGGCTTTGACATCATCTGGACCGAATGGAGTTCGTATGATCATTTGACCTATATGTTTGGTGCGGGTTATCCGCTCACCAATCCTGAAGTGAACTCCAAGCGCTGGGAGGACGTCTGGAGTACCCGTTTGGGCGGTGAATACCAGTTGTGCCGGGATTGGGTGGTGCGGGCCGGCTATGTATGGGATAAATCGCCTGTACCCAACAGCACACGAGCTCCGGAACTTCCCGGTTCGGATCGCCAAATGGCTATGGCCGGCCTCGGCTGGAGGAAGGATAACGTCAGTATAGACCTTGCGTATTCCTTTCTCTGGGCCGATAAGGCGCAAACGGGATCCGAGGTTGTTTCCAGAGTACCGGGCACTGCCGGAACGTATGATACGACCACGCAGTTGATCGGCTTATCGGTAGGCTACATATTCTAAATGGGGATGCACATTGGGCCTGACCCCCATCATTTGCCGGTAAACTTTCAACGCACTCGAACATTGACGTATCCAAGTACACGAAAGTAGGTTGTAGGAGATGAAACGAATCGTACATGGATTTCTGGTTGCCGCCGTTCTTGCTCCGCTCTGCGGGAATGCATACGGGGAAACCATGGCTGAGCGGAAGCAACGCATTATGCGTAAATACCTGCGTGAACGGCAGGAGGTGGTTCAAAGCGACATGGTTCTTCCCAATATCGCGGAGGACGAGCGTATAACCGAGTCGGAAAAATTCAAGGAAGCAAAGGTTGAGCTTTCCCGGCAGCAGCCTGCTGCGCGTCCGCCCATGTTCCGACCCATTCCCATTCAGACAAGGCAATCCTGGATACTGGAAGACGAAGATCCAGATGCCGACCCCTATGCTGATCCGTTTGCCATGGATTCCGGTGAAAGCCAGAATTCAGATAAAGGGAATTGGTGGACGCAGTGGAACAACCGTCAGGAAAGGGGGGGCGGTGAAGATCCGGCGGTAGGAACCTATGATTATCGCAGGACTGGAAGCTATGGCGCAGGGGGGCAGACGGGGTATGATTACTCCCGGCAGCAGAATCCGAATTCCAGCTATAGCTATGGCCAGCCGGCGCGAACCATGTATGGGCAGGAACCGGATAGTCAGTTGGGGCCATACGGAACAAGCAGTTACGGATCTTCACCTTCCACAGGAATGTTGCAACTGCAGGCTCCATCGCAAAATACGGACCCCGTGAATCCCTCGACATCCGGATTTACACCCTATAAAAGTCCTTACCAAACACGGCAGGAACAACAGCGGCAACCGGTAGCTCCGCCGCAACAGCAGCAGGAATTCTCAACTCCTACGCCGTACCAGCAGTGGAAGAATAACAACCAGACCTGGGATCCAACCGCGGATGATGCCTATCTCAACGAGCTTATGCAGCGGAACCGGCGGTGAACTTTCGCTCGGGGCTTCCTGGGAGCACGTTCGATCTAGATTCGGCGGACAAGCTACCGTAGACTAGAGTTCTTTGTAGTTAATGACCTGACCATCAGCCAGTATCACTACATACTCGTACTGCTTGAAGGAACTCCGGTCGTTCAGATCCCGGAATACCCGTTCACTGTTCTGGTCGTAGAACGGCACCGATGCGGGTGAGGGGTTGAAGTCTTCCTGATAGATATAATGCAGATATTCGGAGCCATCCTTCATCTCTGTAGCGTCTGGCTTGCCCAGAATATGTACCACCTGGGCCCGATCCATGCCTGCCTTTATTGCACTCAGATTCCATGGACGGAACGTCGTGGTGCAACTTGAAATCAGCAATACAATAACCAGCGCCGTAAAATATCTCATTGTTTTCATTCCAGCAGAATAGTTGCCTCTGAGGGCAATGTAAAACAATTATAGCGAACCGGTTTCTTCCCCTTGCGGGGGCCCCTCTTGGGGTTCCTCTTTCGGCTCGGTGGTTATGGCTTCCGGAGCTGGCTCGGCAGGAGTTTCTTCAGGTAGTGAACCCGTTTTCATAATGGTATCCACTTGATCGAAATCCAGAACTTCGCGTTCGATGAGAATCTCTGAAAGGGCAATCAGCTTGTCCTTATGGTCCGTCAGGATCTTCATGCAGGCATCGTAGGCTTCCGTCAAAATGCGTTGGACTTCCTGATCGATCCGTTGCGCGGTTTCTTCGCTGTGCTCATGCGATCCATCAATGCCTTGCCCAAGGAAGACCGGCTGGTTGCGGTTGCCGAGGTTTTGCGGCCCCAGCAATTTGCTCATGCCGTATTCGCAAACCATGGCGCGTGCAATGAGCGTGGAACGTTCGATATCGTTGTGGGCGCCCGTGGTTACATCGCCAAAGATCAGTTCTTCCGCGGCCCGTCCGCCCATCAGCGACACCAGATCGCCTTGAAGCCGCTTTTTCGACTGGGTATAGCGATCCTTCTCGGGCAACGACATAGTTGCCCCCAGCGCACGGCCGCGCGGGATGATGGTTACCTTATGGATCGGTTCGCACTCCGGGGTGTGGTACATGGCAACCGCGTGGCCTGCTTCATGATAGGCCGTCAGCTTCTTTTCTTCCGTATCAAGCACGTGGCTGCGGCGCTCCCGGCCCCACATCACCTTGTCGCGGGCTTCTTCCATGTCTTGCTGTTCCACAAAGTCGGCTCCGCGGCGCGAGGCCAGCAGGGCGGCTTCGTTTACCAGGTTGGCCAGATCGGCGCCCGAGAAACCAGGTGTTCCGCGGGCGGATTTTTTCAGCTCTACCTGATCGGAAAGACGGACATTGCGCGAATGGATCTTAAGAATCTGTTCGCGACCTTCCAGTGTCGGGAGGTCGACCACTACCTGGCGGTCGAAACGACCGGGTCGTAGCAGGGCCGAGTCGAGCACGTCCGGTCGGTTGGTGGCAGCCACAATGATGATACCTTCCTGGGTATCGAAGCCGTCCATTTCAACCAGCAACGCGTTCAGGGTCTGCTCGCGCTCGTCGTGTCCGCCGCCAATGCCACTGAAACGACTGCGGCCTACGGCATCGATTTCGTCAATAAAGATGATGCAAGGCGCATTCTTCTTGCCCTGCTCGAACATGTCGCGCACGCGTGATGCGCCGATTCCCACGAACATTTCCACAAAGTCGGAACCGCTGATGGTAAAGAACGGCACATCCGCCTCGCCGGCGACGGCCTTGGCCAGCAGGGTCTTGCCGGTGCCAGGTGCGCCGGAAAGCAGTACCCCCTTGGGCATCTTGCCTCCCAGATTCTGGAACTTCTTCGGATCCTTCAGAAACTCGACCACTTCGGCCAGTTCCTCCTTGGCTTCGTCCACGCCGGCCACCTGCTGGAACGTGATCTTGTTCTTGTCCTGAGTCAATAGCTTGGCGCGGCTCTTGCCGAAGCTCATGGCGCCACGCCCGGCATTTTTCATCTGGCGGATGAAGATGAAGTAGATGATTAAAAAGAGTAATGCGATGGGAACGATATTAACCAGTATGCCGGTCAGCATCGTGTTCGGCGGTTTGGACTCAATCTGAACCCCGTTTTCCGCCAGGAACTGCTGCAGTGGTTCATCATTCCGAAAGGGGAGGTTTACCTTGAAATCCGTTGTGCCGTCAGCGTTTGCATCTTTCTTTTCCCCCGTTGCAAAAACGTTTCCGGCGTTGTCGTGCGATAGCACAACTTTGGAAATGCGCTTTGCCTCAACCAGCTTGGTGAAATCGGTGTAGCTGATCAGCTTGGAAGTCTGTTCATTTGAGGAGAAAAGCTGCAAAACCGTTAGAAAAACGGCCACCATCAGGAGCGCAATTCCGAGGCCGCGCATGGGCATCGGGGGAGGTCCTTTCTTTCCGGGCTTCTCGGGTCCTGTGTCTGGAGTCTTTTTGTTATCTGCCATGATTGCTTCTTTCTGTAAAAACCGGGCGAAAACTACCATTGCCCAAAAGTGATTGCAACGCTTACGACGTACTGTTGGAGTCAGGCCGTACGCATTTGTTCAATGCGGACATGTATGGATTCTCCGTGCTCGCCGTCGACCGCCCAACTCCTTGCAATGCGATATCCGGGCAACCAGATAATTTCGCCGCGGCAAACCACGACGGGAATCCGGCCGCGTTGCGCCTTGGGAATTTTCTGGTCGGTAAAAATATCCTGCAGTTTGCGGGATCCCTCCATGCACAAAGGTTCGATGCGGTCGCCAGGCTGAACCGTGCGGACCGTGATGGCGGAATCGCCAACCTTGATGGCGTCGAACGAGGCATCTGCCGGCAGTATGCCGACTCCCTTGCCATGGTCTTTTTTCCAACCATGTCCCGTTTCGATGGAAAGCATCCAGGATGGCTCCGCTGGTTGATCGTTCAGGCATTCAAAGCGGGGCACACCATATTCCACTACGACGCGTTGCCGGTTGTTCAATTCATACACCGTCGAACCCATGCCGGAATCCATTCGTTTCAGAATCTGTTCTACCGCATCGAACCCCGCTTCCTCCGCTCCATGGTCGAAAAGCCATCGCCTGACCAGTCGCCTCCGGGCCGCCACAGGAAGTTTGTCCGCAAGGGAAACACCTTCCAGCAGGTCTTCCATCCAGTCATTTTCTTCTCTGAGAATATCCATTGTGCGCAGGATGGTTTCGCGGATGTTCGGATTCAGTTCGCTTTCAAGCAGGGGAAGAATCGTATGCCGGACTTTATTCCGGAGGTAGTTCTCGTCGGCATTGCTGGAATCCTCGCGCCAGGAAACCCCACGGGTATTCAGCCATTCAAGGATGGCGGTGCGGGGCACATCCAGCATGGGGCGAATCAACCGGAGCGGGCCGAGTTGCTGGGTGTAGGACATGCCGCTCAATCCTTCGGGCCCCGCTCCCCGGGCCAGCTTCAGGATGAAGGTTTCAGTCTGATCGTCGGCGTGGTGGGCGAGGGCGATCGTGGCATTGCCAAACTCACCGAAGAAATCATGACGGGCCTGACGGGCCGCCATTTCAATCGAAAGTCCGCCGGATTCAGAGAGCGCTTTAACGTCGACCGATTTGACCTTGATCGGCAACCTCAGGTGTTCGGCAAGATCGCGCACGAAAGTTTCGTCGGCATCCGACTCACTCCCTCGTAGGCCGTGGTTCAGGTGCGCAACGGTCAGGGGAATAGCAAGGGCATGCAACGCATGCAGCAACGCCACCGAGTCGGCCCCGCCGGAAACGCCTGCAACCAGCTTAGTGCCAGCAGGAACCAGTCCGTGGCATTCAATGGTTGTCCTAATGGTTTCGACAACGTTCACGCATCGGGTTGGTGGCTATTCCGCGCCACAGCATTTCTTGTATTTGCGTCCGCTGCCGCACGGGCAGGGGTCGTTACGGCCCACTTGCTGTCCGCTATTGCGAATCGGCACCGGTTTGGTGGCCTGGGGGAGTTCCATTCCGGGGGGCGGCGCGCCCATCGGTTGCATCCCGGGAGGGGGAGCGCCCTGGGGTCTTCCGCCTCGAGGCGCCGTACCCGTTTGTGTTGCTGCCGCGGTCAGGGCCGAGGCTGCAGGATGTTTTGCCTGCAAGCTCTGAAGCTGCTGGAAGAATTCCTGAATGGCATCGACCGATGTGGCCGAGCGGAACATAGAGTTGGCAATCTCTTCGTAGATGCGATCCATCAGATCCATGAAGAGGGTATAGGCTTCCCGCTTGTATTCAACCAACGGGTCGCGCTGTCCGTAGGCCTGCAAGCCGATGCTTTCGCGCAGGCTGTCCATGTTGCGCAGATATTCCTGCCAGTGTTCGTCGATGGCCTGCAGGATAAGATGGCGTTCGAGTCGCTTCAGGGATTCGTCGTCTTCATGGCGGGCTTTGAGGTCGTAGGCTTCCTTTACGCGATCCATCACGCAATCTATCAGGTTGTCCACCGTCTTTTCTTCCGGAAGATTTTCTTCATGCATGCCGAGCGGGAAGGTGGTGTTGACCCATACGATGAATGCATGGAGGCTGGCCTCGTCCTTGGCGGCTACCGCATCTTCGGCCCGGGAGGCCACGGCGTTCTCGACTGCTGTCATGAGTTGTTGGCGGGGATCTTCCGTCGTCAATGCCTCGGACCGGAATCCGTAGATTTCCGTACGCTGAGCATTCATGACGTCGTCGTATTCCAGCGTGCGTTTACGCATCATGAAGTTCTGTTGTTCCACCCGGCGCTGGGCTGTTTCGATCGATTTGTTCAGCCATGGGTGTTCCAGCACTTCGCCTTCCTGAATGCCGAGTTTTTCCATGATGCTGGAGATGCGGTCGGAGCCGAACAGGCGCATCAGGTTGTCTTCGAGCGAGACATAGAAGCGCGTAACACCAGGGTCGCCCTGACGGGCCGAACGCCCACGCAACTGGCGGTCAATACGGCGCGATTCGTGGCGTTCGGATGCGATGACGTAGAGGCCGCAGGGGGTCTCTTCGAGTACCTTGCGCAGCGACCGGCCTTCGACCTTGCTGTCGAGTGAGAAGTCTTTGGACTGGATGTCCTCGTCCTTCAGATAGACGACGCCCTGGCCGAGTTTAATGTCGGTACCCCGGCCGGCCATGTTGGTGGCAATTGTGACCGCACCGGGCTGGCCGGCATTGGCCACGATCTCGGCTTCGCGCGCATGGTTTTTCGCATTGAGCACGTTATGGACTATGTTTTCGCGGCGCAGCATACGGCTTAGAACTTCGGAGGTTTCAACCGCCACCGTGCCGACGAGCACCGGTTGTTTGCGTGCATGAGCCGCCTTGATCTCATCGATGACAGCTTTGAATTTTTCGCGTTGGGTTTTGTAGACCTGGTCGTTCAGGTCAACGCGGCGTACCGGACGGTTGGTCGGAATGACCATGACATCGAGGCCGTAGATCTGGTGGAATTCGTCGGCCTCGGTTTCAGCGGTCCCCGTCATGCCCGATAGCTTATCGTACATGCGGAAGTAGTTCTGAATGGTGATCGTGGCGAGCGTCTGCGTTTCGCGTTCAATCGTTACGCCTTCCTTTGCTTCCACGGCCTGATGCAGTCCGTCGCTCCAGCGGCGACCCACCATCAGTCGGCCGGTGTGCTCGTCGACGATCATGACCTGGTTGTCCTGGACCACATAGTCGACATCTTTTTCGTAGACGCTGTAGGCCTTGATCAGCTGGTCGACCGCATGGATGCGTTCGTTGCGCAGGGCATAATCTTCCTGGATGGCGCGGCGCTTTTCCATGATTTCTTCCGGCGACAGTTCGGTCTCTCCGTCCAGCTCCGCCATCATGGTAATCATATCGGGCAGGACATACATATCCGGGTCGCCCGGATTTAGCTCCTCGCACCCTTTTTCGGTCAGACCGGCATCATGGCCTTTTTCGTCGATGGTAAAATAGAGTTCCTGGCGCAGTTCGCGGGCCTGATCCTTGCGGACGTCGGCAAGCATGGCCATTTGCGTCTTTTCAAGCATCTTGCGGATGCGGACATCCTCGATCATGTGCATGAGTTGCTTGTTTTTAGGCATGCCTTCATGAACCTGATAGAGTTTGAGCGCCGCTTCGTTTTCTTCCCCGGCTTCGAGCAGATCCTTCGCTTCCTTGAGCAATCCGGTGCACAGGTCACGCTGACGGCGAACCAGTCGAGCGGTCGCCGGCTGCAGTTCGCTGTATTGCGTGGAAGAGTAGGGTGCCGGGCCGGAAATAATGAGTGGTGTACGCGCTTCGTCGATCAGGATGGAGTCGATTTCATCGACGATCGCAAAGGCATGGCCCTTCTGCTGTACCATATCCTCGGGACTGCGGGCCATGTTGTCTCGCAGGTAGTCAAAGCCGAACTCGGAGTTGGTGCCGTAGGTGATGTCGCAAAGATATGCATTTCGGCGTTCTTCCTGGGACATCATGTTTTTCAGGCAACCGACTGTGAGGCCGAGCCATTTGTAGAGATGCCCCATCCATTCGGAGTCGCGCTGTGAGTGGTAGTCGGAGGTGGTGATTACGTGAACACCCTTGCCGTTAAGCGCATTGAGGTAGACGGGCAGGGTCGCCACAAGGGTCTTGCCTTCACCGGTTGCCATTTCGGCAATCATTCCCTTGTGAATAGCCAATCCGCCGATCAGCTGCACATCGAAGTGCACCATTTCCCAGCCAATCGGGTGCCCGCAGACATCCACATCCGTTCCGCAGAGCCGTCGCGCAGCGTTTTTAACGGTCGCAAAGGCTTCCAGCTCGATGTCTTCGAGCGTTTCGCCGTTTTGCAGGCGTGTCTGGAATTCGGAGGTTTTGGCCTGCAGTTGTTCGTCGGTCAATGCCTTGTATTCTTCGTCCAGCGCATTGATCTTATCGATCAGGGGACGCATCTTCTTGAGGTCGCGCTCGTTCTTCGAGCCGATAATTTTCTTCAAAATCCAATTCATTATATTTCCCGTTTTTGCAAAAGAGGAAGAAACCTACTCTATTTCCTGTTTCTCCTCAAGCAGGGATTACCGTTCCCTGCGGTCGCTACTTCCATTTGGAGGACTCGCTTTGCGTGCCGTTTTCTTCGTCACCCATCGCGTGTTCGAACAGCGCTTTGCAGGCTTTGGTACCGGACGGGCCCGGGGTTAAAAGGGATATCCAGCCATGTTTGTTCATCATTGCAAATACTTGTAAACGGGTTTTTGCAGGCTTATCATCGCAACTTATGAAGACGATTGGGTCAGTTCCGGTTCCGCTAGTGGTGTACGGCGTACCATTTCACAATGTTACGTTCGACGAAGCCATAGACTGGATTGTTGAGCGGGTGCATTCGGGCCGTCCGGCCAATATTGCAACGGCCAACCTTGATTTTGTGACGCAGGCGTGGAGCGACCCCGAGTTGCAGCGCATTCTGATTGAGGCCGATCTGGTATTGGCCGATGGTTTTCCCATCGTCAAGCTGTCGCCCTTCTTCGGCCCCCGGCTGAAGGGGCGTGTCACCGGTTCTGACCTCACGCCCATGCTCGCTGAGCGGGCTGCACAGGAGGGTTTCCGCCTGTATGGTCTGGGTAGTGCGGAAGGGGTGGCCGAAGAGGCCTTGCGCATGCTCAAGGAACGGCATCCCGATCTGAAGATCGCAGGAACCTATGCGCCGCCCTATGCAACGTTGCTGGATATGGACCACCGTAATATTCTCAAGCGGCTGGAGGCGGCGAGTCCCGACATTCTGTTCGTTGCTTTAGGTTCACCGAAACAGGAAAAGTTCATCCAGATGCATGTGCGCGGCTGGAACGTACCGGTGGCCATGGGCATTGGGGCATCACTCGATTTCATTACCGGTGAGCAACGGCGCGCTCCGGCCTGGATGAGGAGAATCCATCTCGAATGGTTTTGGCGCATTTGTGGCAATCCCAGACGTCTGTTTCGCCGCTATCTGGCGAATCTCCGGTTCCTGTTTTCGGCTAGCCGGAAGATGATTTCCATTCACTATATGGCTGACCGACCCTTGGCGGTGCGACCATTGGATGATGGGGAGATCGGGCGCTTAAACCATCTCGGAATCACGGTGGAGCGATTCCTTGGATTGAAGGACGAGACGGCGGCACATGATTTTATCGAGCGTTTCTGCTGTCAGGACTGTTGTACCAATCTGTTGCTTGATATTCATACCGTCCCCTGGCTTAGCAGTCTCGAACTGGGTGCTTTGCTGGAAATCAATAAGGCGCACCGCAGGAATGGCAGGCGGTTGATCCTGTATGCACCACGCCCCAAGGTTCGCCGGTTGCTTGATACCTGCCGGTTGTCCGACTACTTCGATTCCGCGATCCGTCTCGACGAAGTTGAAACCCTTGTAAAAAACCTCAACGAGCATGGCGATGGTTTTACGGCTTACCATGAAGGGTCATTGACTCTGGAACTCCCCATGGAATTAACCGCCGCCACACTGCCTACATTTGAGCGCGAGGCGGATTTTATCCACCGTGAGCTACATGCGGAAGGGATCCTCAAGACGGTTTCGGTAGATGCCTCGCAACTTGATTTTATCGATAGTTCCGGACTTGGATTTCTTATTTCCCTGAAGAAGATTACGCAGGACGAAGGCGTATCCATGTCCATCTCCAATCTTGGCGGCAAGGCCCGCCGCGTCTTCGAGATCGCACGCGTCGACAAGGTATTGCTGCACGCATAGCCGACTATTCCATGAGCAGTCCTTGCAACAGGACTTCTTGGTCTGCCGTAGGTATATCATCCAAACCCCACGATCGTGGGGTTTGAATGACGTGCTTCGCTATCCTGATGCCAGTTTATGGGCCCAGCGCGTAGTTTCGGGCAAACGGTATCTCGTTGTGCATTTCATCACGTACTCGATGGACGATTTCATGCCCATGCGGTGTCCGGGGGAGATGAAGAGCGGCTTGACGTTCGCGCGCGTGCGTAGGACCACGCCGATTTGTTCGCCTTTGTCCATCAGGGGCACATGGCTTCCCTTTTCCTGCGGCACGTCATCATGCGTTCCACTGAGCCGGGACTTGGCGACGCCGATCGATGGAATGTTCGTCAGCAATCCAAGATGGGCGGCAATCCCGAAACGGCGGGGATGGGCTATGCCCTGACCATCGCATAGCAACAGATCCGGCGTGTGGTTGAGATCCAGCATCGCCTGCAGTACGGCGGGGATTTCGCGGAAGGAGAGCAGGCCGGGGACGTAGGGGAAGGTGGTGGGCCGTCGGGCAATGGCCGACTCGATCAGCTCCAGCGATTCAAGATCCAGCACGGCGATTGCCGCGCGCGTGATCGTGTTGTTTTCCTCAAAGCCGACATCTACGCCTGCAACGGTTTTGATTTCGTCGAAATCGTCGCGAAGTACCAGGCGATCCATCAACGATTTCTGGATCGCGATCGCTTCCTTCGGGCTGACATCCCATGGGTGCATGGTTGGTGACGAGTGAAATGTGAGTCGTGAGTGTTCAAGCTACAGTTTTACAAAGGCATCCAAGAATTCGTCGATTTCGGTTTCGGTATGGGCCGCGGAGACGAAGGCGACCTCGAAGGCGCTCGGCGGCGTATAGAAGCCGTTCACCAGCATATGGTGGAAGTAGCGGGCATGCGCCTTGGCATCGCAGGCTTTCGAATCGTCGAGATTATGGACGGCTTCCTTGCGGAAGAAGGGCGTGAACATGCCGCCGCGCTGGGCACAGTGCAGATCCAATCCCTTTTCGGCGGCGATACGATTGATGCCGGCGGCCAGGCGCTTTCCGAGGATTTCCATTTTCAGATAGGGGCTTTCGTCGCGGAGCAGTTCAATCGTTTTCATGCCGGCGGCAACGGCAACCGGGTTTCCACTCAACGTACCGGCCTGATAAACCGGGCCGACCGGAGCAAGGTGCGACATGATTTCCCTGTTGCCGCCAATGGCGCCGATGGGCATGCCGCCGCCGATGATTTTACCAAGCGTCGTAATGTCGGGATTGATGCCAGCCATATGCCCAAAGGTAGTTGGGCCGAGGCGGAAGCCGTTAATGACTTCGTCGAAGATCAGCAGAGCGCCGCAGTCGGCGGTGGCGGCGCGCAGACCTTCAAGAAATCCGGAAGCCGGTTCCACCAGCCCCATGTTTCCCGCAATCGGTTCGACGATGACGGCGGCGATCTCGTCGCCATTGTTCTTCAGTATTTCCTGGACGGCGGCGAGGTCGTTGTAGGGTGCTACGAAGACCTCTTCGGTGGCGGCGGGCGAAACGCCGGCGGAGGAGGAGATTCCGCCAGTCAGCAGTCCGCTGCCGGAGGCGACGAGCAGGTAGTCGGAATGGCCGTGGTAGCAACCATCAAATTTGACGATCTTGCGGCGACCGGTCACGCCGCGGGCGAGCCGGATAGCCGTCATCACTGCTTCGGTTCCGGAGCTGACGAGGCGCACCATGTCCATTTCGGGAACCTGTGTGCAGATTAGTTCGGCAAACTCGGCTTCCTTTGCGGTATTGGCGCCGAAGCTCAGTCCATCGGCTGCGGTTTTGGCCACGACCTCAACAATCTCTTCGCGTGCATGACCAAGGATCAATGGTCCCCACGATCCGCAAAAATCAATCAGTTCGGTGCCGTCTTCGGTCTGTACCTTCGCCCCTTTGCCCGACTTGAAATACACCGGGGTTCCGCCTACGCCGTTGAAGGCGCGCACCGGGCTGTTTACACCGCCGGGAATCACTTTCTTCGCCCGCTCAAACCATGCTGCTGAATTCATAATATGCTAGTTCCTGAAAAGTTCGTTGTACTGGTTAGCCCAGTAGGAAATGAGAATGTCTGTGCCGGCGCGAACCAGTGCGGCCGTCGATTCCTGCACCATGCCCTTGAGGTCGCCCCAACCGCGCTGGGCGGTGGCGTGGAGCATGGAGTATTCGCCGCTGACGTTGTAGGCCGCGATCGGAAGATCGGTGGCTTCGCGCATTTTGGCGAGGACATCGAGGTAGAAGAGCGATGGCTTGATCATCAGCATGTCCGCGCCTTCGGCTTCATCGAATTCCGATTCGCGCAGGGCCGTGCGAAGATCGCCCGATGAAGCCTGGTATCCTTTGCGGTCGCCTTGTCCGGGTTTGGATTTTTCCGCATCGCGGAACGGGCCGTACATGGAGGAGGCAAACTTGGTGGAATAGCTCATCAGGATGGCATCCTTGAGGCCGTTGTGGTCGAGTCCGGCGCGGATCGCCTGGATTTGCCCGTCCATCATTGCGCTCGGTGCCACGATGTCGGCACCGGCGGCAGCATGCGATACGCAAATCTTGGCGAGGTTGGCGATCGCGAGATCGTTATCCACAGCGCCCGATTTGGTCAACGGTCCGCAGTGGCCGTGGTCGGTATAGGCGCATACGCAGGCGTCGGCCGCAACAACCAGGTCGGGAAATTCCTGCTTCACGGCACGAATGGCGCGCTGGACGGTGCCGTTGTCGTTGTAGGCTTCCGTTCCCTGGAAATCCTTTTGGGAATCCTCGGCGAGGCCGAAGAGCAGGACGCTGCCGATGCCGGTTTCAACAAGCGGTTCGAGGTCGACGAGCAACTGGTCGATGCTCAGCCGGCATTGGCCGGGCATGGATTCAATCTCCTCGCGCTTGCCTTCGCCGTCGATCACGAACGTCGGCCACATGAATTTTTCGGGGCCGGGCAGGGGGGCATCGATCATGCGCCGGATCGAGGCGTTCTGGCGCAGGCGTCTAAGTCGTACTTCGGGAAACATGGAAAACGTCCTCCATTTCTAAAATCGAGGGGAGAATCTACTGTTTTTCAACGGGTATGCCAAGCCGTCTTGTGACGTCGCTGCGCAATAAACGCGTACTCCTTGAGGTTGTGAAAATACCGGCTATTGCGTGTTGGCGTGATTCCGCAGTTGTTCGACGTAATCCCTGACTTGTTCGGTTCCTTCCTCTGGGGCCCAGGGGGCGAATTCAGCGGCGTTGGCGGGGTCGTATGGTCCCTGCTTGACTTCGAAGAACACGCCTTCATCGGTGAGCGGAAGCCAGCAATGCCAGCGGTTGGCTTCAATCTCGAAGCCATTCTTGCCGGTGTTGGGGCCGACGGTGTGGCATTCGATGATGTTTCCATCGTCATCGAATACGATGAATTCAAACTGGCCGCGGAAGACGATGGCAACCTCCCAGTTTCCGGGATGGCGGTGCGGGCGGAAGTAGGAGTCCCTGGTCGCGGCAATGCAATAGCGCTGAACCGGGTCTTCGGCAGATTCATGCAGGTTGTGGTTGGTGCGTTTGCGATCGCTGTCGACGGCGCGCTCCATCATTTCTGATACCAAATGATTATCGATCCATTTCATGATGTTGCCTCTGTCTGTCCTTTAACGCGTTCTTCGAGCGTCTTGAAACGCCCGACGAGGCGCATTTGCTCGTCGGTCATTTTGGTTTGCATGTGCTGCTTTACGTATTCGATCGCTTCCTGAGCCGGGATTTTCATGATATCGCGCACGATACAGCAGGTCATGACGCCGGTGCGCCCGACGCCGGCGTTGCAGTGCACGGCGACGTTGGCCCCGGCGCGCAGGTAGCCTGCCGCCTGGTCGACCACCTTCGAGAACTGGTGGAGTTCGGGGCTGGTGTAGTCGGCAAAGGGGAAGCGGATGGGCTCAATGCCGTGTTTCTTGTAGATACCGATGACGTCGCGCTTGGCTTTTTTCGCCAGCTCCACATCGGTGACGAGCATGACCACAAAGGCGATGTTCTTTTGCCTATACACCTTAAGCAGGGCGTTTCCCGGATCGTAGGGGCCGAACGGCATCGGGCTGACATACAGCTTGCCCTTGGTTTCCAGCGGAATCCGCACGCAGGTTTTTTCATTCTTTCCAAACAGAAACATACAACTCTCCAAATAGTGACGTCAGCCTATCGCCAACCCTGGGAAAAATGAACCGGGAAATAGGAACTAATTCACCACGGAGAACACCGAGGATCCCGGAATTCCAAACAGAAGAGCGCAAAGATAGCGAAGGTTGCTTTGCGGCCTTCTGTGGACACATTGCCGTTGAAAGGTGCGGCATGGATGGGCAAAGTGGTCGGCATGGATATTGAAAAGCTGATAACGAACACCACCTTCTTCAAGGGCCTGTCGGACACGCACCGGAAAGAGCTGGCGCGGATTTGTTCCGTGCAGACAGTGAAGAAGCGCGACTATCTCTTCCACGAGGGCGAAAAAGGCGGATGCATGTTCCTGCTGATCGGCGGCAACATCCAACTGCACAAGAACACCGAAGATGGGCGCGAAGTGGTCATCCGCATGATCAAGCCCGGCGATGTGTTTGCCGAGGTGGTGCTGTTCGAAAAGGAGCGCTACCCGGTTTCGGCCCGCGCCGTCACGAACGTCGACAGTCTGGCTTTCCCGCGCGAAGGCATACATCGGCTGCTGGCGGAAGAGGACTTCCGGCGCGACTTCATCGCCATGTTGCTGGCCAAACAGCGCTATTTGACCGAACGCATCCAGGAATTGACGACCAAGGATGTCGAGCATCGCTTTTTCACGTTCCTGCGTAGCCAGTACGGTGAGCAGGAAACCATCAAAACTCCCCTGTCGAAAAAGGACATCGCCGCCGCCATCGGCACCACGCCCGAAAGCCTTTCCCGCCTGATCCTGCGCCTGACCGATGACGAAATCATAGACTGGAAAGGCAAGGAAATCCGCATCCTATCCAACCCATGGAAATGGCTGGAATGAGATAAACACCAAGACACGAAGGACTCCAAGAAGAGCGGCTTGGTGCTTCGTGTTCTTTGAGCCTTTGTGTTTAATTCTCCGAACGAATCATGGTCAGCAGCATCTTGAACGGCTGCTCGGCGGCTTGGACATCGTGGGGAATGTTGGCGGGCATGATGATCAGTTCGCCTTCCTTTACGGTCTTCAGTTCGCCGTCGATGATGAATGCACCTTCGCCTTCGACCACTTGAACCACCGCGTCGAACGGCGAGGTGTGTTCGCTGAGTCCCTGGCCCTTGTCGAACGAAAACAGGGTGATGTTGCCGGTCTGCTTTTTCAGCAGAGTCTTGCTGATCACCGCACCGTCGGCGTAGGTGATCTCCGCCTTCAAGTTCAATGCTTTTCCTTTAAAATCATTCATGTCCATCTCCGGTTTGTTAACCACAAAATACTCAAGATCGCAGGTTTTTGTGATTCCTGTGTATTTTGTGGTTAACTGATGATTTCGGTTTTCAACAACTCGCCATCGAGTCCAATGGTGACTTCCTCCACGACCAGATCGGTGCGTCCGCTGGCGGCGTGGGCTTGCTTGGTGATCATGGTTAGTCCTCCGCAACAGGGAACCTGCATGCGGACGATGATGACCTTGGGGATATTGTTCTGGGCCATGATCGCGGCGAGCTTTTCGACATAGCCTTCCGTGCGGTCGAGCTTCGGGCAAGCGACCACGAGCGAGCGGCCGCGGACAAAGCGCCAATGCACATCCGGTGAAGCGATCGGTGAGCACGTGCTCAATACCACCAGTTCCTTGCCATCGAAAAACGGGGCGGTCGGCGGAACGAGATGAAGCTGGATCGGCCATTGCTCAAGGTCGGATTTGATGACTTGGCCGGAAATGGTTTCGGTATTCGTTTGGGGCTGTTTCGTTTTCGGCTTGTTGCCGAAGCGAACCTGCATTCCGGGGCATCCGCCCATTTTCGGTTTGGAATCGTTCATGGCTTTCTCCTTTGCTTCGTGTTCGTCGGCGGCGTTGAGCATGCGCTTGACGGCTTCCTCGCCACCAATGTTGCGGACGTGCTCGATCGTGGCCTCTTCGTCGAATTCTTCCGCTTCACGTTCGATGATCTGCAATGCGCCGGTCGGGCAGGTACCGACGCAATCGCCGAAGCCGTCGCAGAAATTTTCCTTCACGAGCTTGGCTTTGCCATCGACCAGTTGCAGTGCACCTTCCGCACAGCCGACGATGCAGTCGCCGCAACCGTTGCAGAGGTCTTCGTTGATTTCTATAATCTTGCGTTTCATGGTGTGCTCCTTTTCGTAAATTGTTGGACTCACGTTGCCATACCCCGGGAAAGGGTTCCTTGACGAGGGTCAAGAATGGGAAACAAGCCGGGATTTTGCGATTCCCTTTTATCCGCCCGCCGCGCCTATTGTATTTTCACTTTCTGTTTTGCTACCGTGCCGGAATGAAAACATCGTCCAGCTTTGATCTGCTTCTCTCTCTTCCTCCGAACATGTGCAAGCATCTTCCGGTTTGCGAGCCGTCCGTGGCCCAGCGCAGCTTTTTCACGTTCGATCCGCCGGGACGCCAGCTGGGTTCCGGCGGCGGTACGGCGTATGTGTTGGAGCAGGCCTGGCGGGATTCCGGCGAATCCTCGTTTTCCGACTGGTTGGAAAAGAGCGGCAAGCTGATCATCCACGGAGGAGGGGAAAGCCGCCGCCTTCCTCCCTATGCCGCGCCCGGAAAACTCTTCATTCCCATTCCCGTCTTTCGCTGGGCGCTGGGCCAGCACCTCGATCAGACTTTGCTCGACCTTGCTGAGCCGACCTTGCAGCAGCTGGCGCAGTCCGCATCCGACAACGCGCGGACGATGGTCGCCAGCGGCGATGTATTCGTTCGTCTCAATGGCCCCTTGCCCGCCATTCCGGAAGCCGACGTGGTGTTTTTCGGGCTTTGGGTAACGCCGGAGGAGGCGCAGAATTTCGGCGTCATGTTCTGCGACCCGGATCATCCGGAAAAGTTGGTAACCTTCCTGCAAAAACCGGCGCCCGGCCTCATCCGCGAAAAGTCGCGAGACCAAGCCTTCCTGATCGATGTCGGGATCTGGCTGTTGAGCGAGCGGGCCGTAAACTGCCTCATGAAAAAGAGCGGCTGGAACACCGAGCTTCAGGCCTTCGGCAACGACCTGCCGGATACGTATGATTTGTACGGCCGCTGGGCACTCAGTCTCGGCTCAGAGCCGGTTGACCAGGATGCCGAAGTCGGGCAGTTAACAACCGCCGTGGTTCCGCTTCCCGACGCGGAATTCTACCACTTCGGCACCTGCGGCGACATGATGCAATCCATCTACGAACTCCAGAACATCGTCGCCGATCAATCCAAACTTGGAGCGGTTCCTTCCATGGCCCAGCCGCGGCAGTTCATCCAGAACTCCGATTTCCGCGCCCCGCTGCGCCGGGAGGAAAACCATTCGCTGTGGGTTGAAAACAGCCATGTTCCGGCCAGTTGGCGCATCGCTGCGGAAAACATTCTGACCGGGGTGCCGGAAAACGACTGGGAGCTGGAGCTGGAAAACGGCGTTTGCCTCGATTTCGTTCCCGTGCAACAGGCAACCGCATTGCGGGTTTATGGATATTTCGATGCGTTCCGCGGTCCGATGGGCAACGCTGCGACGCGCTGGATAAACCGTCCGGCAATCCAATGGTTCGACGCTCGTGGCATTTCACTCGAAGCGGCCGGGATTGAGCCGGATTGCGATTTGCAGCTGGCTCCGCTCTTCCCGGTCATGGAAACCTTCGAGGCCGGTTTTGTGAAATGGATGTTCGCAGCGGAGCCCGAGGAGTCGGAAAAATGGCGAAGCATGTGGCTGGAGGCCCGGCGTCTATCGGCTCGCCAGTTGAGTCAGTCGGCCAATCTAGAACGCATGTATGCACAGCGCAATATCCTGTGTAAATCGGCCCTGCCAGTCATGGCCCGCCATGCCGAGCACAGCGTGTTCTACAAGCTCGATCTAGAGGCGGTGGCTGACCTGTACGCGGAAGGTGCGTATGAATTGCCGGCGCCGGTGGAGATAGCCAATCTGCGCAACCCGATGATCGCCCTGCACGACCGCATGTTCCGCGCCGCCGTGATGCGCCGCCGTGGCGACGCAAACTGGGAGGCCGCCGAAAAGGAAGCTTTTCAGGTATTGCGCGACCTCATCGTCGATCCCTACCGGCAGAACCCGGTCGTGCCTTCCTGTACTCTGCTGAAGGACCAGATTGTCTGGGGACGCTGCCCGGTGCGGATGGACTTTGCCGGCGGCTGGGCCGATACGCCGCCGTACAGTCTGGAGCATGGCGGTGCCGTGCTGAATATCGCGATTGAACTAAACGGCCAGCCGCCCATCCAGGTGTTTGCCCGCCAGACCGACCAACCTGTGCTGACCATCCGTTCCATCGATCTTGGACTGGCCGAACAACTGGAAACCTACGACGATGTCCGGGCCTACGACCAACTGGATAGCGGCTTCACGCTCGCCCGCGCGGCCTTCGCCCTAGCGGGATTCCATCCGGATTTTAACGGAGGTCGCTACGCTTCGCTCGAAGAACAGCTACGCGACATGGGCGGCGGGGTGGAAATTTCGATGCTCTCGGCCATCCCAAAAGGATCGGGGCTTGGCACCAGCAGCATCCTCGCGGCCACCATTCTCGGCGTATTGTCCGATTTCGGCGGGCTGGCTTGGGATCGGGTTGAAATTGCGCAGCGGACGCTGGCGCTGGAGCAGCTGCTGACCAGCGGCGGTGGATGGCAGGATCAGGTTGGCGGAATCTTTCCGGGCATAAAGCTGGTCAAGACGGTTCCCGGGCTGCAGCAGGAGCCGGAGGTGCGCTGGCTTCCGGGCCGGTTTTTCCAAGGCCCCGAAAAGGCGCGCATGCTGCTCTACTACACCGGAATCACCCGTGTGGCGCATGATATTCTCGGGGAAATCGTGCGCGGTATCTTCCTCAACTCGCAGGACCGGTTGGCGACCGTCGATGCCATTGCGCAGGCGGCCGGTTTTTGCCACGACGCGATTCAGCGGCACGATTTCGCGGGGTTCGCGGATGCCGTGCGGCGTAGTTGGTCGCTGAACAAGCAACTCGACCCCGGAACCAATCCTCCTGCTGTGCAAAGCATCCTTGATCAGGCAGGCGATGATCTGGCCGCCGCCAAGTTACTGGGTGCCGGTGGAGGAGGTTATCTGTTCATGATTGCCCGGGATGCCGATGCGGCTTTGCGTATCCGGCAACGGCTCGAAAACGATCCGCCCAACAACGGCGCACGTTTCGTCGATTTCTCGCTCTCCGAAACGGGATTGCAGATTACCCGTAGCTAAGAGCCTTTAGGCTACGCCTTGTTCGCAACGAAAGGCTTTTTGCGGTTTGGATGGGTGGTGCGGCAGATTTCGCACTTGGTGCCGTCGCAGCCGCGGGCGGTGCAATGTTCACGGCCGTAGGTGATGATCTGCAGATGGAGCTTTTCCCAATCCTCCGGCGGCCACAGCTTTTTACAGTCGGCCTCGGTCTGCTCGACGTTTTTCCCGTTGGTGAGCCCCCAGCGCTGGGCGAGGCGGTGGATATGGGTATCGACCGGGAAGGCCGGAATCTTGAAAGCGTGGATCATTACGACGCTGGCGGTCTTGTGGCCCACGCCCGGCAGTTGTTCCAACTCCTTGAACGTGTGCGGCACTTCGTCGTCGTATTTTTCGACCAGCATTTCCGATAGGCGCTTAATGTTCTTCGCCTTGCTGTTGGCGAGCCCGCAGGTTTTGATGCATTCAAGAATTTCCTCTACGGAAAGCTTCGCCATTTCCTGCGGCGTGGAGGCTTTGGCGAACAGGGCGGGCGTGACCATGTTGACGCGCTTGTCGGTGCACTGCGCCGAGAGCAGTACGGCGATCAGCAGGGTATAGGCATCGGTATGATCGAGCGGGATGGGGATTTCGGGATAGAGCTCGTCGAGCTTGCGGGCAATGTATTCGGCGCGTTGTTTCTTGGTCATGTTTCGTGTCCGTTGGGGCGACGTGCTTATTTTATGCCCACTACGTAGGCGACCCAGCCCTGGACGTTTTCGTAGGTTTTGCGAAGACGGAAGATTTCGTCGGATTCGCCTTCGTCGTCAAAATCGTGCAGGTAGACCTCGGTCTTGGAGAAGCCGGCCTCGAGAAGCACCTCCTGGATTTCCGGGAGGGTCCAAAGGCGCCAGTCGTAGGTAAAGGCTTTGTTAATGGAACCGTAGCCGGGCACCTTGAAGTGGATGTGGCAGACGGTGTCGTGAGTGATGGGATTGTACTCGGCTTGTTCCCATAGATATTCGAAGTCGGAAATTTTCACGCCCTCGGGTGTGGTGAAGCCGGGAATTTCCCGAACATCGTCACTCTTGACGAGTACCGATTCGGACCCCCCGTAGATATCCATCAGGAACAGGCCTTCGTCGTTGAGGGCCTCGGCCACGCGCTTGAAATAGTTGCGGAGCTGGTCGCGTTGCTTGAATACACAGAAGGAAAAGTTGAGAGCAAGAGCCATATCCACCTTGGGCGTTTTGGCCTCGAGGACATCTCCGCAGATCAGGTGAACACGGCTTTGCTGTTCATCCGAGAGTGTCGATAGATTGTGCTTCACGCCCCAATCGAGAGTCGGCTGATGGAAATCGATGCCCCATGCCTCGTGCTTCTTGTCCCGCTCTACCCAGCGCACCGCAAGCTTGGCGGTGCCGCAAAAATCTTCGCGTACCGTTTTCGGCTTCCGCTTCCAGTGTTTCCTGTAGATCCTTTGGCCGATATCCAGATCGGTGTCTACGTTTTGCACCGAGGCTTCATAGAGCCAGTGCAGGTCCGGTGGGGTCTTCTTCTTATTTTTCTTAGCCATAGGTCAGATGCACTTGGTGTAGACGGCGCGAAGGCCATTGATTAGGTGTTTGTTGGCACAAAGTACCGAGTAACCGTTTGGTTCGTTCTTTTGCGAATAGAGCGACAGCACCGCGCCGGCCTGTTCGGCAATGAGTCCGGCTGCGGCAAAGTCCCAAAGATAGATGCCGCTTTCGAAAAAACCATCGCTGGAGCCGGCTGCAACATGGCAGATGTCGAGCGCTGCGGCACCATTGATGCGGAATTTCTGGGTGTTAAGGGCGAGCATGCGGAACATTTCGAAATGCGACTCCCGCTTGCTCTCCAACTCTTTGGGAAGCCCCGTGAAGACCAATGCGTCCTGCAGTTGCATCGTGCCGGAAGCCTGAATCGGTTCGCCGTTCAATTTTGCCGGCTGTTCGATATGCGCGGTATAATAGTCGCCGAACTCGGGTGCATACACGCAGCCTGCCAGAATCTTCTGGTGATGGCGCACCGCGATGGAGCAACACCAATACGGGAAGCCATGGGTATAATTCAAGGTTCCGTCGATGGGATCAATGATCCATTCATAGGCCACATCCCTGTTTGGCCGTACATCTTCCTCTCCGAGGATGCCGTGTTCGGGGAATTCAGAGGCTATGACCTCTTCCGCGATTTTCTGGCATTCCGCATCGAGCACCAGTTTCACATCGTGCGAGAAGGTTTCGGTGGTATCCGTTCGCCGGTGCTTGTTTTCCAATGCATGCTTGCCGGCGGCTTCCGCCGCGCAGATCGCAACATCAAGGAGGTGGGTCAGGTTGATTTCATTCATAAACTTGCCGGGGTCGGGATGCTTAATACTTAATGGTATTGTCAAACGAGGTGTCATAGGCGCGTGGCGGGCCAAAGACCATGCTGGCTATGAGGGCCTGTTTGAGCTGCTTGCGGTTTTTCAGTTTGAAACCGGTATGCCCTGTTGCGCTGCGCAACAGCGGAGGCTCGGCCATGCGCATGTGTCCCAGGCCCGCAAACGCCTTGCTCTGTGCCGGCAACGTGAAGGCGGCTAGTTTTCTTGTGGTATGGATTTGAGGAGCTTCATTAGAGGGCAGATCATATTTTATTGCGGTTGCAGGTGTCGGTTTCGGTGTTGTCGGGATCACGGCTTCCGGTTCCTCGTTTTCGAACGCCTGCGCGTGCTTAAACTCATCCATCTGCTTCCTGTAATCGGGGCGCTCCATATGTTCCGGCCAATCGGGAAGGGCGGTTGGTTTCGGTTCGAATTTTCGGGCAATTTCATCAAAAAACTCTTCAAGCGTAGCGGGCTGGTGCCGGGGCGGTGTTTGCCCTGCAGGTTTGGAGGGCTGTTCCCCCTTGCCTTGCTTTTCAGCCCGGACCTTGAGGATGTTGATGACCGCAATTGCAATGAAGATAAACAGGGGAATCAGGTCTTCCATGGCTATTCCTCGTTGCGCCGTTGACAGACAGCACGGAACAGACTCCGTGCCATCTGCGAAAGGCTGTGTTTACTTGCCCTTGTTGTGCTTATCGCTTGTGCCGTTTTGGCCTTCGTCGTCGTCTCCGCCGGAGAGCGACTCGCGCATGGCGGTATCGGCCATGATGTTCTGCATGCGGTAGAAGTCCATCACGCCCAGATTGCCTTTACGGAAGGCTTCGGCCATGGCCAGCGGAACCTCGGCCTGTGCCTCGATGACCTTCGCCTGCATCTCCTGAACCCTTGCGCGCATTTCCTGTTCGGTGGCGATAGCCATGGCACGGCGGCCTTCGGCCTCGGCCTGGCGCATGATCTTGTCGGCGTCGGCACGGTCGGTTTCCAGCTTGGCACCCACGTTGGCGATCTGTCCGACACCGGCTACGGAAACATCGGCGATATCGATTGAAACAATTTCGAAGGCGGTTTGCGCATCAAGGCCGCTCTCCAGCACCTTGCGGCTGATAGAGTCCGGGTTTTCGAGCACATTCTTGTAGGAGGCCATCGATCCGATCGCACTGACAATGCCCTGGCCCACCCGGGCGATAATGGTTTCTTCCGTTGCTCCCCCAACCAGACGTTCAAGGTTGGTCCGTACGGTAACCCGCGCCTTTACGAGCAGGCGAATACCATCCTTTGCCACGGCGTCGAGCATGCCGTTCGTCGAATTGGCCTGACCGGGGCAGTCGATCACTTTTGGATTTACGCTGGTCTGTACGGCATCGACAATATTGCGGCCGGCGAGGTCGATGGCGGCTGCCTGCTGGAACTGCAGATCGATGCAGGCTTTGTCGGCGGCAATCATGGCGCGGACCACGTTTTGCATGCTTCCGCCGGCCAGATAGTGCGATTCCAGCATGTCGGTGGAAATGGTCAGTCCGGCTTTTACGGCGGAAATATAGGTCAACACGACCTGTTGCGGAGGAACGCGGCGCAGCTTCATGCCGATGAGGTCGCGGATGCGGACGGTGGCCTGGGCGGCCCATGCGCGCACCCATAGAACGATGACGGATAGAATCAGTCCAATGAGCACCAGCATAACCAGTGTCGCGATAATCGTCAGAATTAACATAATTTGATCCATGGCTATTCCTCCTCGGGGTTGTATTTTTCGTTTTTCAACGCTTCAAGCTGGCGGAGTTCTTCGGGAACCTTGATGATCAGCCGGCGCTTCTGGAGCAGAGCCAGCAACAGCGACCCCATACCCATCCAAATGGTAATAAACTGGGCGATCCCGCCAATGGGGGCGGGGATGAAGGTAAAGATGTAGATAATCGCCAGACCGGTGGCCATGGCCAGCATTACGCGTCCGGCCGAGGTGGTGCCCGATTTCAGCACCAGCGTTCCGATCATCAGTCCCATGATGATTCTGCTGATGTAGACCAGTATGCCCCACGAGGCCAGGACCACCGCGCCCAGTGGGAATCCAACCGTGGATGAAATACTTATGAGGGCAAAGAAGGGAATGGCCCCGGCGGCGATGAAGCCGACCAGCAGGCATTTAAACGGCGATTTGCGCACCAGCAACGACGCCATGGCCGTGGTCATGGGAAACAGAGAAATGAACGGAATGCCCGTAAGAAATGCGGCGACAAACGCTATGGCATGTTTCTGGACTCGGGCCGTGGTATAAGGGCTTTCCGGAAAAATGCGTTTCAGATTCCCCTCCACGGCATTTTCCGATGGGATCAGTTCCTTGCTGGTTGTATAGGACAGGTTCCCATGGATGCGCGCTTCGTCGGAAAGGATAATGTCCGGGGCGGAGATGCGGGTATCGCCCTGAATGTTTCCGCTGACGGTAACCGTGCGCATGGAAGACAGGGTCAACGAGCCGCCAACCGAACCTTCCATGATAATCTGGTTGGCGTACAGGAGCGCGTTGCCGGAGATGACGGCGTTCGTTGCAATGGAAATGGTATTGGCTGCGGCCATCAGGTTGCCGCCGATGGCGCCCGTTATCCGGATGGTGGGTGCCATCAGACGCACATTGCGTTCGCAAACTCCGGAGAGCCGTGTTTCTGCCATGGCGGTTCCCCAGATGTTTCCTTCATAGATGCCGGTCAGCAGTAGCTTGGTGCCGGAACTGGCAAACAGGTCGTCTTGGAATGTTCCCTCCGCCTGGATGGTATTGGCGCCCACCCATTGTTCGCCTTCGACGGTCTGGCCCGCGACCACCGTGTAGTTATTGGTAAAAATGAATTCATTGGCCTGCACCGAGTGAATAAGTAGGACGGCAAATGCAATGGTAAGACAGTTCAAACGCATGGATCTAGACTTTCACAACGGAGATATGACCCCCGGAGGTTGATGATATTTTTACAGACTCACCGGCCTCGATCCACTCTCCGTCGGCAACCACGTCGAGGCGCTTGCCATCGAAAACAGCAATGCCGGAAGGCCGCAGGATCGAGAGCGCTTTCCCTTCCGATCCTACCGGGAAATCCGTCGCTTTATGCGATTTGTGGGTGGCGGAACTTTCGTTCAGCGACAAGCTTTTGCCAAGCCGGCTTTTCGGAAAGTAGCGGATCCAGACGACAAAGGTCAGCAGGGCGAAGAACAGCAGGGCGATGGTGCTGATGAAATTCCATGGTGCCGGGAATTTCTGCAGGCCCACAACTGCCGCCGCAATCCAGGCCATGGCGCCAAAGATACCGAGGATGCCGCCCGGAATAAAAATTTCCGTACCGATCAGTACGAAGCCGGCAAGCAGAAGCGTGGTGTAGAGGGGTAACGATTCCATGTGCAGAGAGTATTAAGAAGTGCGGAAGAATGAAAGGGTGGATTACCGGATTGTTGGTCGGTCTTTTGGATTATTCCGGAAAGGTGTGATTTCCATGGGGCCATGTCCATTACCCAGCCGGGCAGGCGCGTGCAGGCATTGGTTCAGGAAGGTTTTGGCCGTCACGACGGCGTCGGGGATGGATTGGCCGAGCGCAATGGCCGATGCGATGGCCGCTGAGAGGATGCATCCGGTTCCATGCGTGGCGCGGGTTTCGATGCGTGGGCTGGATAGCCAGAATGATTGTGTGCCGTCGGTCCAGTAATCCCGGCATTCATCGCCGGAAGCATGTCCGCCTTTAATCAAGACAGACTGCACTCCCTTGGCCAAAAGTCGCTCCGCCGCGTGTTCCACGGATGTGATGGCCTGCCCCAGAAGTGTTTCCGCTTCAGGAATATTGGGCGTTAAAACCGTTACATGGGGAAACAGGCCGTGAAGGAGGAGGTCAATGGCGGCGGGATCAAGCAGGTTTGTGCCGGACGTAGATTTGAGGATGGGGTCGCAAACGAGCGGGGGACAGGGGGAAGGGAGCGCCGCGAAATATTCCACCAGCATACGGCAGGTTTCGGCGGAGCCCAGCATTCCGGTCTTGATGGCAGCAGCAGGGAGATCGGATTTTAGTGCAAGGAGCTGGGCCTGGAGCATGTGCATGGAAGCGGGCTCCACGGAAGATACGCCGAGCGTATTCTGAGCCGTCAGCGCGGTAATCACAGAGCAGCCGTGTATGCCAAAGGCGTTCATCACCTTGAGGTCGGCCTGAATGCCTGCGCCGCCGCCCGAATCGGATCCGGCAATGGTCCAGGCAATGGGGACGGGATCATTTTTGATTGCTAATTGCTGGTTTTTGATGGGTTGGTCTCCGACGGCGTTCTCTTCGAGAAGGGGTTTGGGCGAGGCCCTTCCGAAAATCAACATTCGAAATTCAGAAATCGAGAATCACTGCCCCCCGGTTTCCTCGGGGAAGTGGAAGATGGTTTCGTCCTTGCGGGCGTACCCGACCTCGTGGGCAATCCGTTCCACAAATTCCGGATCGGTCGTGAAGCGCCGTTGCTTTTCCTTGAGTTCGTTTTCGGAGGTTACGGTGATTTCAATGCGCTGCTGCAGCGAGTTGTACGTCTCCTGATGATCTTTGAGTTGCTTCACCTTGGGGGCAAAGGCGAGCACCACACCGACGCCGGCCATGACAATGATGGCAATCAGCACGATGCGGTTGATCAGGTTCCAGTATTTTTCCGTTTGCTGCATGGTTACGTGATTCGTGATGTATAATCCGTGAAATATCTGGGAATATAACGACTCTCCGGGGATCAACAAGACTGTTTTATACCTGTCGTTTCCCGGTATGCTATCTACTGCCGAAGACCATTTCCCGGCCCGGCTCAAGCCCAAAGCCGGTTTCCTTCAGCTGGCCGGGCCGGACCTCGAAGATTGCATAGGCATTGCTATCGGCGGCTTCTACCATGCCCTTGAGTGTGATGTGGTGTATGCCGTCCTGGAACGCATAGCCTCCGGCATGGTCGTGACCGGCGAAATAGGCCACCACGCAACCGGATGCAATGAGCTCCTGCAGGACGGGGTCCGGTTGCTGCATTCGAAGGTTGGATGCGGCCCTTTCGATCAGAGGAAAATGGCAGAAGACGATGATCTTTTCCCGCGCGGCGCGCGCGGCATCCAAGGTGGTTTTCAGCCACGCCAGTTGCACTTCAGAGAGACTGCCGTATCCGCCATCCATCCCGTCGAGTACGATAAAGCGCCATCCCGCTGCTTCGGGTACGGCGAAGTCGTAGTAGGAGGATTCAAGTCCAAGTTTCTGCTGAAGCCCTTCCCTGTCGGCCGTCAGGCAATGGTTCCCGATCACGTGGTATAAAGGCATGTTTAGCTGGCTGCAGTGCTGCAGCACGGTGTCGAGGTCCGTGGCCGTGGCCTCCGTGGTTTCGTTTCCATCGATAATATCCCCCAGCTGGATCGTGAAGGCGAGGTCGTGCCGGTTCAGTTCGTCAACGCATTCGTCCAGCCGGTCCAGCGAGCTCCGGTAGTGCCGTGCCCCACGGGCATCCTTGTCCGCATACTGGATGTCCGCCACGACACCAAAGGAGAACGACGTTTGCGGAACGGACTGGGTCCGGCATCCAGGCAACAACAGTGCGAGCAGCAGGGGAGAGATGAATTTAAACATGGAGATCTTGTAGCACGATGCGTCAAAAAAGAAAAGGCGACCCGAAGGCCGCCTTTGGAACAACACCGAAGTATCGGGTTACGCGTCGCCGTAGCGGCTGTCGGAACCGAGCATTTCCTCGATGCGGAGCAACTGGTTGTACTTGGAGATACGGTCGGAACGGCTGAGCGATCCGGTCTTGATCTGGCCAGCGTTGGTGGCCACCGCGATATCCGCGATGGTGTTGTCGGAAGTTTCGCCCGAACGATGGGAAACCACGGCGGTGAAGCCGGCTTTATGGGCCATTTCGATCGCGTCGAGAGTTTCGGTCAGGGTGCCGATCTGGTTGACCTTGATAAGGATCGAGTTGGCAGAACCTTCCTTGATACCACGTGCAAGATACTCAACATTGGTAACGAACAGGTCGTCGCCCACGAGCTGGCACTTGTCGCCGATCTTATCGGTCAGGATCTTCCAGCCTTCCCAGTCTTCTTCGTTCATACCATCTTCGATGGAATCGATCGGGTACTTGGAGATGAGGTCTGCGAGGTAGTCGCTCTGCTCGGCGGAAGAGCGCTTAGCGCCGTTTTCGCCTTCGAACTTGGCATAGTTGTAGACACCGTCTTCGAAGAATTCGGAAGCTGCGCAGTCCAGTGCGATGTTAACATCTTTGCCCGGCTCGTATCCGGCGTCCTTGATGGCCTGAATGATGGAGTCGAGGGCTTCTTCGGTGCCGCCGGCAAAGTTCGGAGCAAATCCGCCTTCGTCGCCGACTGCAGTGGAGAGGCCTTTACCTTTGATGATGGCTTTCAGCGCGTGGAATACTTCAGCGCCGCAACGCAGGCCTTCTTTGAAGGTCGGAGCGCCAACCGGGCGGATCATGAATTCCTGGAACGCAATCGGAGCGTCGGAGTGGGATCCACCGTTGATGATGTTCATCATCGGAACCGGCAGGGCCTTTGCGTTGGTGCCGCCGATGTAGCGGAACAGCGGAATGCCGAGTTCGTCGGCAGCAGCGTGGGCAGCCGCCAGGGAAACACCCAGCATGGCGTTGGCGCCGAGCTTGGACTTGGTCTTGGTTCCGTCGAGTTCGATCATCAGGTTGTCGATGCCGACCTGGTCGATGGCGTCCATGCCGATAATGGCCGGAGCGATTACGTCGTTAACGTTGTCAACAGCCTTCTGGCAGCCTTTGCCGAGGTAGCGTGACTTGTCGCCGTCGCGCAGTTCGAGGGCTTCGTTAACGCCGGTGGAAGCACCGGACGGAACAGCCGCGCGGCCGGTTGCGCCGGAGTCGAGCGTAATGTCGACTTCGAGGGTCGGGTTACCGCGGGAGTCGAGAATTTCACGTGCCAATACATCAATGATTTCTGACATAACTTGTCTCCTTGTAGTTGGTTAAATATTAGTTGTTTCCCCAAAATTGAGCGGCGAATATATCGGCGACCCCAAAGGGGGGCAAACAAATAAGGGTTGTAAAAGCGGGCGGGGGGAAGAATCCGGAAAACAGGCGTTTCTACCACTTGATAATGTTCATCTCGCCGTCGGAGGCCGCTTCGGCCTGCTTTTCAGTGACCCAGCGTTCGGCGAATTGGGGCCCCCAGCTGTCGGAGATGGCGATCTCGCCGGTTTTCCTGTTGTAGCCGATGATCAGGCACATGTGTCCGGTGGGTGTCGTATCCTCGGCCTGGCCGGCCGACCATGTCGTAGTGGTGTCGCCCTGGCGTTTCGCGGTGTTTGTGTTCGCCGCCATTTGAAAGGCCGGCGTGCTTTCGAGGGTCCACAGGATGGGCAGGCCCTTGTCGATCTGTTTGGCGACGGTTTCCACATCGGGTTTCGACCCACAGCGTCCGAGCTTGCGGCCATTGGAGCCGATGATGTTTTCCGTGGCCTTGGTCATATCTTCGGTAAAGGTTCCTCCGCCGATACCGGTATCGGCGGCAAGCGCCAGCAGATACATGTCGACCGGGATATCCATATAGCGCAGGTAGCGTTCCCAGGTGGCCGGCACGCAATAGCCCTTGGGTCCCTGGTTGACCATCGGGATGTTACGAACAATTACATCGCCGTTTTCGCGTCGTTCAACACAGGAGGCCAGCCGGGCTTTGAGTTCGTCATCCTTGATGTTATTGGTCGGACCGCCTTGGTTGGCCCGGGTCTTCGGCATGATGCGTATCGCTACGTACTTACTTTCCTGCAGCGAGAGCAGGATGGCATGGTCGTTCCAGTCCCACCGCCATACCTTTTCACGCAGATCATCCTTGCCGAGGGAGTCGCGTTTGGGTTCGCCCAGCACGGTCTCGATGCTGGCGAGCACGGTCTCTCCGCTCGCTTCAATGCTCTCCTCGATCTTCTCGCGTGTGAGATAGGGCGATACATCGCCGCAGTTGAGGAAGACCAGCGTAAGGCTGTCCGTATGATTCCCGTTGCCGTACAGGGCCTGGGCAAAAACCGGCTCGCCGAAGAGTTTTGCATGGCCCAGGGGATACGCCCGGTAGTTTTCAAGAAAGTCGGTTTTCGATTCGAGGTTGAGATGCAGTCGGTCCGCGACGTCCGCGCAGGGATCGTCCCAGAGGTTGCTGTCGCTCCAGAGCGGAAGGCCCAGCAGTTCGTTCAGTTTTTCCCATGGGACCGGATCCAGGTCGGCGGGCTGGGCCAGGAGGTTTTCGAGGTACAGGACGTCCTCTTCCGAAAAGGTGCTGAAGGGCACGGTGAGAGTTTTTCCGCGGCTGGTTCGCAACTCAACCGTCTTGTCCGGATTGACCTGAACCACCTCTGCCTCGACCGTTTGACCCTTTGCGTTGGTCCATGTGCGGGCGTGAGCAGATGGAAGCATAATCAGTAATGCAGAGCAAAGAATCGCTTTTTTCATGAAAGCGAATGTATAAGACCTTTTGCGATACAAGGAGTAAAAACCTCCATGAAATTAATCTCGTCAGCGCGATAGGTCAGGGAAGTGCAACTGTTCGATTGTCACAACCACATTCAGGATGAACGCCTCTATTCGAAAATCGGAGAGGTGATGGCGAGGGCGCGCGAAGCCGGCATTGTGGAAATGGGTGTGAAAGGATGCTGCGAGGATGACTGGCTGCGTGTAATCCAGATCATGGAATCATACGATGGCATCCATCCGGCCTTCGGGCTGCATCCGTGGTTCATTGCAGAACGTTCCGAAGAATGGGTGGGTTCATTGGAGTCGCTGTTGCGCCAATACCCTCAAGCCAGTGTGGGTGAGATCGGGATCGATCATGCCGTTGACCATCGCGACGACACGGATCAGGAATCCGTCTTTCTGGCCCAGCTTGACTTGGCAAAGCGGCTAGAACGGCCCGTTTCCATTCATTGCCGTCAGGCCTGGGGGCGGTTGATCGAATTGCTTGATGGATTCGGCGAATTGCCCCGCGGAATGTTGATCCACTGTTTCGGTGGTTCGGCGGAGGTGGCAATGGAGCTGGTAAAACGCGGGGGATACATCTCGTTCTCCGGCTCGATTACCCGTCCGAACAATAGAAAGGCCGGCCCGGCTATCCGTTCCGTGCCCGAGGATCGAATTTTGATCGAAACCGATGCCCCCGATATCATGCCCTGCAACGCAGACGAGGCATCCTGCCTTGTTGCGGACGAACGGTTGATAAACGAACCTGCCAACCTGCGCTATGTGCTCGCCACGACCGCCGAGCTGCGTGGTATTTCCGAGGAGCATCTGGCAGATCTGACCTTCCGCAACGCAGAACGGCTTTTCGGTTGACCTTCTCCCTGCGCATAGTGCTGAAAGAATCCTAGAACGCGTAGGTCACGAAGAGGCGCGCATCGGTATCGGTCTTGTTTGCAGTGCCATCTTTTTGGTCGCGGTAGCCGAAGCCTCCCTTGAAGGCGATAGAGAGATTTTCCATGATAGGTTGCCTGATCACCAGATTCAGCTCCTGTCCATCGAACGAAAGCTTGTTGTGCCACGTGTAGTTGTAGATCCCGTAAAGCTTGGTTTTTCCAACCGTTGTGGTCACTTTCAGGTAGGCACTATCCGCTCCGCCGTTAAACTGGCAGGAGCAAATTTCCATGGAGGCACCGAGCGGATGGTTGATCCCGGTGGTTGTTTCCTGAAACCGGAGGGTTCCACCGTGTACACTGAAGAACCCCGGCTCGAGTGCAATATCGCCAACCTTTTGCTGCCATGACAGTCCATATGCATCCGCATGGTGTTCGGCCGCCTGTCCGATATCATTCTCGTGGCGATAGTATCCAATAAGTGCGCTGTGTTCGGACACGTCCCATTTCGTCCGGGTTCCGGCCAGGTTGGCCACATCCCAGGCATAGGCATCGAACAATGCGATCTCAAGCGCATCGCCGCATCCGGTGCGGGTCAGTTCTCCCCAGGTCACGCCATCCGTGTTGTAGCTGGCTCCGAAGACGTCGCCGAAGTTGTTAAATTTCCATTTATCCCCGCTGTCGATCCAGTTGCTCAGCTTGGCGGCATGTCCAACCGTTAGTTGGACATGTCCGATATCCGATGTCTTAAGCTGAACGGCTTCGATGGATCGGGACTTCTGGCGGAAATCATCCGCGCGGAAAACTTCGCCATTATAGATTTTGCGGCCCACCAGCACAGTGGAGTTGGAGAACGACCCGATTCCGAAAGCATACCGAACCCATCCTTCATTCAGGATATTGATGTCGTCATTTGCCAGCATGCCCGAGAGGTTGTTCTCGTACGTCACATCGGCGTAGTTGTATCCCAGTCCGGCACTGAAGCCCGCCACGTCGGGCGTGGTGTAATTCAAAATAAGACCCATGCTGGAGTTGGCTCCGTTTCGGTTCCCTCCGCTTTCAAAATCACGGTACATGCTCAGCGATTGCAGGCGGCCGGAAACCGTGCCGTATCCAAGTTGGTTGAGCGGGGAGAGGATGTCTCCCGCGCGGATCGGGCCGGAATGCATCGCGAATAAAATTATGCAGAGTGTAAGTATATTTTTCATGGGCGTTTATTTGATGAATAATGGTTCATGAAAGGAGTTCGGTTGCTCTGATAAAGGCGTTCCTGCTCGGTTGTGCAGCAGCTTTTCTGGTGGTTTGCGAATACTTAAAAACCAACCTGGGCTGCCGACCATGCCGAGATCGGATGGATCAACCTATCTTCTACCGCTACTCCGTCACTTTCCTTAAGCTATGCAGCTTAATGGGGGTTTTTTCCGCGTCCGCCGACGCCTTTCGCGCGTGCCACTTTTGGTAGACGTTTGACAAAAATGAGGGTGGTTTTTAGAGGAAAGAGTTCAGCATGCCAAGATCTATCCAGGCAGATTTCGCGGATTGAAGCTGTTGGAAAAGTGAGAATGCCCGATGTGATGCCGTGCGTTTTTTAGAGCATAGAGACATGGTCTTTGGGGGCATCCTGGCCAGCAGAGCAATCCTTTACGAGACGGTGAGAACCATGAACCATTATTCCGCGGATCAACACGTTGCGGCATCCTTGCAACGGTTTGCATGTGTTGCGCTCTTGTTCTGGTATATGCTGCGCATCCTGATGAGCCTGAGCTGGCGCTAGAAGTCAGAATGCTGGTTGCAGGCGGGAATCATGATCCCCTCCAGGGCGAGGTGCAGGAAACGTACAAGCGCGCGGAGTCGCCATATCTTTTCATATCAATAGATAGAGGCTTGCTTTCTGACCAAGGATCTTTGGCAGAATCAGGGTAGGCTTGGGCCAAGGTCCGGTCGGGGATTTGGCGATGCGACCTTATTCTTCCGGGTTGCGGAAACCATCCTGCCAGAACCAGATGATCCTATCGTCGACGTATTTGGTGTGGTTTCCACCATACTGGTTCTTGGTTTTGGGATTGGCATACTTGGGCTCGACGGTGACGACGCGATGAACGCAGCCCGTCGCAAGTATGCAGCTAGCAATGATCATGGCACCGGCAATGTATTTCATGACACTCCTCTGTGGTTGATCTCTTTCTCCCAGACTAAGGAAAAAATGGAAAGCCAATTTTCAAACGGGGGTCTTTTGGTTTATCTTGCGCGACATGGATGATTGTGGAAACCAGCTTGATTTTAACTTAGCGTCGGACGACTTGCTCGAATTCCCGCGTGACCTCGGCGAAGAGGGCTGGTTCCAGTATGTATCCGAGCAGAAGCAGGCGATTCAGGTCCTAAACCGGCGCTTCGGCATCGCCCTCAACCAGCATGTATGTGTCCGGCTTATGGGCATGGACCACGAGATCGAAGGCAAGCTTGTGCTGGATTCCCTTTTGCTGCCATCACCCACCGAAGAATCCATCCGCCTGCGCATCGATCATGCAGCCTTTTCCAGTTCCGATATTGAATATTGCGAGCTGCTTTGAGTTCCTCTGCAAGGACGCTGCGGCGTTTACCGCAGGCAATATTCTACCAGGCGAACTGCCATCCTGCGGTGAACCGCCAGTCGGTTTCGAGCTGGGGACCATTGAGTGATTGGTAGAAGGGGATTCCCCATTCAAGTGCAAGTCGCTGGCCCTTGATCCATCCATCGCGGCCGTAGAAATTGGCCCCGAGGAATACGTTGGCCTCCTTGCCGCCGCGGAGGTTCGGATCGGCCGTGGGCACCATCATGGGGTTAAGCTCGGCGTCGTGGCCGTCGATATCGTCCCATGCCTGGCCTTCGACGCGCAGGGAGGTGCTCAACCAGCGGCACCAGCGGCGTGCGCCCCACGCGGTGAGTGCCGCGCGGTCTCCGAGTGAATAGTCCTGGTCGTTGCGGTCCAGCCGGATGGTTCCGTTGAGCTGCGATCCCCACGACCAGTCGTCACTCTCGCCCAGATAGGTGATGCCCGGCAGGAGATCGACGGTGCCGGAGCCGAGCTGCATGGGATAGGGGAGCTTCTGGTTGGCACCGGCCGGGGTATTGTCGCGCTCGGTAATTGAGCCGGTGGGCAGGCTGAGTCCGGCGATGAAGTGGAGCCGCTGGCGTGCCCAGCTGTGCAGCGGGAACATGCCGCTCACGCGTACGTCGCCGAGCCCTTCCGAGCCGGTGGAGAAGGCCTGTCCCATCTTGGTGTGAAGATCCATCGAAAGCTGCTTGTAGGGCACCATGGCCATGAGCGTCAGGTTATCGGTCGGCGCATACATGGCTCCGATCATGTGCATCTGCATCGACATGCGGCTGGGGGCCACCATGAACCCGTCGTCGAACACCTGCTGCTGGCTCAGGCGGTCGGTGCCGTCGCGATTGCCCTGCATGTCCATAAACATGTATCGGTAGGACAGCATGTATTCGCCCGCTCCATGCGTATGGTCGCCCATCACGCCGATGGGGGCATGTCCGTCCGGGCGGCCGGAGGTCAATGTCTGCATTTCGGTTTGCTGCGCAAGGACGAGCGACGGAATGAGGGCAAGGACCGCATACGCGGTATGACGGATATTCATGGTTGTAAGTCCTGTAAAGATGCAGCGGTTGTTGTAAATGGGAAATCGGCCGTTTTCCATATTGTCGTGGCATCCGACGAAGATGGCGAAGCCCGCATTTAAGGAGACAAGGAGGCGGCGCGGTTACTCGCGTTGGCGGATGAAGCGGGCGATGAACATGGCGTCGCCGGGGCCGTCCCACGGCCAGATCTGCAATTGCCCGTTGGTCTGCTCTCCGGTGAGGGGGTTGGCAAAGGGGTCGAGCTTGAAGTTGGTGTGCTGGTCGAGGAAGTTCATGACCACTTCCTCGGTCTCGGGCCGGGTAAGGGTGCAGACGGCATAGACCAGTGCACCGCCGGGCTTCACGCACCAGACGGCATTGTTCAGGATTTTCAACTGGCGGTTCGCAGCCTGGATCACCTCGCGCCGCGAGGTGCGCCAGCGTGCATCCGGATTCCGGGCCCAGGTTCCCCATCCGGAACAAGGAGCGTCGACGAGCACACCGTCGAAGGTTTTTGTAAAGGGTTCGTCGGTTGCAGCATTGAAGGGTTGGGTGCGGATATTGCGGATGCCGTAGCGTCGCGCGCGCTTTTTCAGTTCTTTCAATGCCTCAATGCGGACGTCCGTCGCCAGCACCTTACCTTCTGGTTGCATCAGATCCATCAGGTGGAGGGCTTTCCCCCCCGCACCTGCACAGCAGTCCCACCAGTCCTGGCCTGTCGAGGGCGCGCAGATGAGTCCTACGCACTGCGAGGCGATATCCTGCACGATAAACTGGCCGGTATGATCCTTGAGTTCGTGGGCGAGGCTGACGCCACTTTCGATGGATATGGCCGACGTGGCAAGCCCGTGCGTCTGAGCAGGGATATTGTGTTCTGCAAGTATTTTTACGAGCTCGGATGTTTCGGTGCGGGACCGTATCCATGCCGGGGGGCGGTGCTGAAACTCCTCAATGCACTGGTTGATTGCCTGGGGGGCGACCACTTCTTCGAAGTCGGAGGGGAGCAGGTCCACTAAAGCCAAGGGCTGAGACTGAGGGCTATCCTTGTACCATTCGCCAACCGCGTCGCGCTTTTCCGTGATGGTCAGGTTCCCAATGGGAATCATGCCTTCCGGCCCCTTGCATTGAGCCTGGATATACGCGAAGCTTGGATGTAGTTCAATGCTGTCGAGCATGGCGCCGAGCAGGCAGGCTTCAACCGGCTCAAGACCGAGCTTGCCGACGGACCATCCATACCAGCGAAAGTAGGAAAAGATGGCCTGGGAGAGGAAGCGTCTGTCCCGGGAACCGAGTTCCCGGTGGCTTCTCAGGTAATGGTTGAGCAGGGTATCGGCAGGCCGTCCTTCGCCGAGGACCAGACGGTTAAAATCGGGAAGAAGCTCCTTCAACAGCTCAAAATGGCGGCGAAGAACCTTCTCTGGGAGTGGGGTTGGCTGGGAGTGAGTATCCATAAAGTCGCATTTCAACGTTGTGCGAACAATCGCGTGTAGGTATTTAGATTCAATACTTCAGGAGGATGAGAATGTCAAAGGAACTTGGATACGTATTAATTACCCCGTATACATTGAGAAAGTCACGCACCGGTGGCGTGCTTGGGCGACTGTTGAGCACAACCGGGCTGGATCTTGTGGCCGCGCGTATGTTTGGGCCGAGCGCGGAGCTAGTAACCCGCTATGCAGATCTGATTAGCAAGAGTGAGGATATTTGGCCGGAGATCCGGGAAATTCTGCCGGAATATGTCGAACGGGAGTTCGCTCCGACGAAAGACGGGCAGGTGCATCGCGTATTGATGCTTCTTTTCGAAGGAGAAGACGCCGTGCGCAAGTTGCGCGATGCCATCGGGGGGTTCGAGGATTCGATCGAAAGCGCGGATACCATCCGCGGCACCTATGGCGACTATATCAAGGCGCACGACGGATCTGTCACCTACTTCGAGCCGGCCGTACTGGCGGGACCGACCCCCGAGTTTGTGAAGGCCACGCTTGGTTTGTGGGCGGAGTTTTCGGAATCCGACGGCGGTGTACTGGACAATGCGATCCGCCTTGCGGACGATAAGGATGTCCAGAAGACATTGGTTATCATCAAGCCTGATAACTTTACCTTCCCGAATTCGCGCCCAGGCAACATTGTGGACATTTTTTCCCGTTCCGGGTTGAGGATGATCGGGGCAAAACTGCTACGTATGAGTCTCGCCGAAGCCCTGGAATTCTATGGGCCGGTGCAACCGGTGCTGCGCGACAAGCTCGGTGGTATGGCCGTCGACCGCGCCTGTCAGGTATTGAAGGACGAGTTTGGTTTCGAGATGCCTGACAGCGTGAAGGACTCGCTGTCCGGAACCCTCGGTCCGGCCTTTGGCGACAACCAGTTTTACAGCATCATGAATTTCATGACGGGCCTGTGGGCTCCGGATATCCATGGCGACGAAGTCAACGCCGAAGGCAAGGTGCGTTGCATGACGCTTGTCTATGCCGGCGAGAATGCGGTTGAAAAGATCCGCACCATTCTGGGACCAACCGATCCGAGCAAGGCTGCGCCGGGCTCGGTGCGCAAGGAATTCGGAACCGATATCATGGTCAATGCCGCCCATGCCTCGGATTCGCCGGAAAATGCGCTGCGCGAGATCGGTATCGTTAAGGTTCAGGAAGACACCATCAACCGCTGGTATCAAAAATATTTCGGATAAAAGAGGTAAAGATTATGTGGAAAGAAGTCGAAACGGCTCCGGCCGACGCCATTCTGGGGCTTACGGAAGCCTTCAAGAAGGACGGCAATCCCAACAAGGTCAATCTGGGAGTCGGAGTCTACAAGGACGATCAGGGTCAGACGCCTGTACTGATATGCATCAAGGCTGCAGAACGCGAGCTTGAGCAGACGCAGTCCACGAAGGGCTATCTGCCGATGACCGGAGACCCTTCGTACAATGCCAATGTCCAGAAATTGCTGTTCGGAGAGGATAGTGAAGTCATTGGGTCGGGGCGCGCCGTGACCCTGCAAACGCCGGGAGGAACAGGTGCGTTGCGTGTCGGTGGCGATCTGCTGCACCGGTTCAAGCCCGATGCAACGCTATGGGTCAGCACACCGACCTGGGCCAACCACAAAGGCGTCTTTACAGCCTCCGGCTTTTCGATCGGCGACTATCCCTATTACAATGCGCAGACCCGGGGGGTCGATTTTGAAGGCATGATTGCCTGCCTGGAAAACGTACCCGCGGGAGACGTCGTGCTGATGCATGTCTGTTGCCACAATCCGACCGGCGTTGACCTTTCGAACGAGCAGTGGGATCGCGTGGTTGCCGTGGCTGTCGAAAAGGGCTGGACTCCTTTCCTCGACTTCGCCTATCAGGGCTTTGGCGATAGCCTTGAGGCCGACCGTGGTGCGGTTGAAAAATTTGCAGCTGCCGGCATCGACTTCTATGTGGCGAGCTCGTTCTCCAAGAATTTCGGGCTCTATTGCGAGCGTACCGGCGCTCTCACGATCGTCAGTCCGACAGCAGAAGAAGCTGCCGTGGCCGCAAGTCAGGTAAAACTCGTGGTTCGTACCAACTATTCCAATCCTCCTGCGCACGGCGGGCAGACGGCCGCAACCGTGTTAAATGACCCAAAACTCTACGATTTGTGGATCGGGGAGCTCACGGAAATGCGCGAACGCATCAAAGCCATGCGCAAGACCTTGGTCGATGGATTGATGGCGCGGGGTGTGGGGCAGGACTTTTCTTTCATTACCGAACAGCGCGGCATGTTTTCGTTTAGCGGCCTGTCCGACGAAGTCGTCAACTGGCTTCGCGAAAACAAGGCCATCTACATCGTCAAGGGCGGCCGTATCAATGTGGCCGGGTTGACTTCGGCCAATATCGATTATGTCTGCGATTCGATTGCGGAAGCGTTGAACGCCTGATCTGATTACACGGATTCAAGGGAGGCCCGGCCATGTTCGCCGGGCTTTTTTTTTCAGGTTTAGGTTGCACGGTGCAGCGTTATTGCGTAAATAGGTACGCCATTGCTTATTTAGTGAGGAACCATGGCTGATATTATTAAATTATCCGATGCAACGGCGCTGGCGCTGCACTCCATGGTGCACCTGGCCATCGACCCGGAAGGGCAGTCAACTACGGCCGAGATCGCCGAGCTGTTCGATGTTTCGCGGCATCATCTGGCCAAGGTTCACCAGCGGTTGACCAAGGCCGGCCTGATTTTGTCACTCAGGGGGCCTGCTGGTGGCGTGAGCCTTGCCAAGAATCCTGCTGAAATCAGATTGCTGGAGATTTATGAAGTTATGGAGGGCTCCATGCTTTGCAATCCCTGCCTTTTTGGTAAAGATAGGTGTCCTCGTGCCGATTGTGTGCTGGGGACCTTGCTGCCGGGGTTGGCAAGGCAGGTGCGCGACTATTTTGATAGAACGACGCTGGCGGTGCTGGCGGAAGAATCCAAATGGGGGAAGTAAGAGGCTATGAATATCACCTTGAAGGAAGGCATTGACTGGGTTGGTTGCATCGATTGGACCGTACGCGATTTTCACGGATACAAAACGGAAAGCGGGTCCACGTATAATGCCTATTTGATCCGCGACGAAAAGAATGCGGTGATCGACGGTGTAAAGGCACCGTTTGTGGATAAGTATCTCGAACATATCGAGGCCCTGGCTCCGCTGGACAGCATTGACTACATCGTCTGCAACCACGCCGAACCCGACCATTCCGGGGGATTGCCCGGCGCGATGGAAGCTTGCCCGAACGCAGTTATGGTCTGCAACGCCAAGTGCAAGGATGCGCTTGAAAAGCACTACGACACCTCGAACTGGAAATGGCAGGTCGTGGCAGACGGCGATACACTTTCGCTCGGAAAACGGACGCTTCAGTTTGTCAATACGCCGATGGTGCACTGGCCTGAATCAATGTTCACCTATGTACCGGAAGACAAGCTGCTGTTCTCGATGGATGCATTCGGCCAGCATTATGCGTCCGCCTTCCGCTTCGATGACGAGGAGCCGCTCGACGTAATCCTGCACGAGGCGAAAGCCTACTATGCCAACATCGTCATGCTTTATGGCCGCCCGATTGCGCAGACCATGGATCGCGCTGCCGGTCTGGACATCGAAATGATTGCGCCGAGCCACGGCGTCATCTGGCGCAGCCATCTCAAGGAAGTGTTCGAGGCGTACCGGAAATATGTGGTCTGCAAGCCGCGCCCGAAAGTCATTGTACTTTACGCTACCATGTGGAAGGCCACCGAAAAAATGGCCGAGGCCATCCTGGAGGGCGCCCATGAGTGTAATGTCGAAGCTCGCTTCTACAACGTCGATACCACCCATGCGACGACGATTGCAACCGAGGTGCTCGACTGCGCTGCCCTGGCCATTGGCACACCGACGCTCAACAACTCGCTGATGCCGAAAATGGCCGGCGTGCTCACCTATCTGTCGGGCCTTCGGCCGACCAACAAGGCGGGCTTCGCTTTTGGTTCCTATGGATGGAGCAAGCGGGGCGGAGCCTCCGCCGTTGAAGATGCGATGAAGGAGATGAAGATCGAGCTCATGCGCGGTCCGCTTCGTTCCCAATATGTGCCCTCAGAAGAGATCCTTGACGAGTGTCGCGAGGCCGGCCGCATGCTGGGCAAGTACGCGGAACAGTTTTCCAAGTAGGCAATTCAGGAAAAAATCCCCTTGCGGCAGCCATAAAATATCGGAATCATCTCCCGGAATTTTAAATCAAGGAGTAGACCATGAAAAAATATATTTGCGACGTGTGTGGCTGGATCTATGACCCCGAAGTTGGTGATCCCGATAGTGGAATTGCCCCCGGTACTGCCTTTGAGGACATCCCCGATGATTGGGAATGCCCGGAATGCGGCGTCGGCAAGGATGACTTCAGCCCGCTCAGCTAGGTTCAGCCAGGAATCTGAAAGCCGCCCCGAAACCTCGTGGCGGTTTTTTTTTGAACAGAGTCCGATGCTAATGGGTCTTTGATTTTTCATGAAATGGTTTAAGTACACGCTGGTGCTGATGGTGTGGGTTGCGGCAACCTGGCCGTGCCTGCATACCGTTTCGGCCGCGGATCATTTGCATAAGGATATGCATGGAGCCGGGCTGTGTTCATTTGCCCACCATGAATGCCATTGCCACTCCTGTGATGAAGTCCCATGTTCCGACCAGAAGGTTGAGTTGGTTCGGTCGCTCAGTGTGAGTGTCCCTTTCGGTTTCCAGCTTTCGAAAGTCCCGCTATTCATTCTGGCCGAACCCCGGTCATTCTGCGTCCTTGCCACTTCCAGGCCTTCGGACACATTGATTGCATTGAAGACCGTTCAACTCCTGACTTGATGCTTCTTCGTATCGCTCGCGCACGAAGAACCATTAATCAGGAGTACCTATGAAACACCTAGCCATGTTGTGCTACGGCCTGCTGGCCGTTGCCGGATTTGCCGAAACCAACCAGCCGTTAACCTTGGAGCAGGCGCTTGCGCTTGCCCGCACCCATTCACCCGCCTTGCGCGCCGCCGGTCTCGAGCAGAATGCCGTCCAGGCTGCCGTAGGTGCAACCGGATTGTGGTCCAACCCCTTGCTGCGCTTTGAGGCCGAAGGTGTTGGCGGCGATCTGGACCTGTACGGGGACGCTGAATACAACCTCGGCATCAAGCAGGAGTTTCAGTTCGGCGGCAAGCGGCATAAAGAGCGTGCGGCGGCCGAGCTTGCGGTCACCGTGTCTAGGGCTACGGTGGCCGAAACGATGTTGCAGCTTGATACCGAGGTGCGTCACGCCTTCATGGCACTGCTGGCCCAGCAGGAGATCGGCAAGGTGCGCGATGAGCAGATGGAGCTGGCGCGCGCCTTCGTGGAAGTCGCAAACCGTCGGCTGGAAGCCGGCGCCGGGTCGGAACTTGAAAAGGTGCAGGCCGAACTTGCGCTCGAAGAGACGGTGCTGTCGCAGACGTGTTGCTTCGGCGATCTCGCGGCGGCCAAGTCCGATCTGGCTTCATTGCTGGGTATGCCCGCCAGAGAGCTCCCGTTGGTCGAAGGGCCCTACTATGACGTGAGGACCGATGCGGATTTGGCACTGGACCGCAGCTATCCTACCCTGATGCGCTTCGAGGCGGAAGAGGAGCGGATTCGGGCTGAGGCGGAGCGGGCACGTGCGCAGGATATCACCGATATTACGCTGGGAGCGGGCTACAAACGCGAGGCGGCCAATGACGTCAGTACGTTTTTCCTATCCGCATCGATGCCGTTGAGCTTCAATCGCCGTGGCCGTGCGGAACACGCCGCCGGTGTAATGCATGCCGATGCCGTCCGGGCCGCTGGCGCTGAGGCCCGTCGCCGGCTGCAGCAGGAGCTGGATACCCTGAACGAACGCCATAAAGGGGCGGTCGTGGAGGTCGATCTCACCCGCGACAACCTGCTCCCCAAGGCGGAGCAGGCCTATGCTATCAGCCGCGAGGGCTACGAGGCCGGCCGTTTTTCCTGGCTCGAGCTGATTTCCGCTCAGCAGCATCTGGCCGGGATCCGCATACGCTACATCGAAAGCGTGCTGGAAGCCCATCGCCTCAAAGCCGAACTTTTGAAATTCAGGAAGGAAACCAAATGAAAACAACAACAACTCTCTTAATACTTCTACTGGCGGGAGGCTATGCCTTTGCCCAGCAGGCCACCAATGAAACGCTTGCCTGCGATTGTCCCGACTGCCGTGCAAAAGCCGCTTCCGGAGAAACCGGCTTCTCGCTCCCCGAATTGGCCGGACTGGAGGCGGAACTGGACCCGCAAAATCATGAGGCCACTGCAGAGGATCACGCGGAACACGATGAGCATGCAGAACACGACCTCGGCACGGAAGGTGGGATTGAGGTCCATGGCGACATGGCCGACGAAGTCGGCATCCAAGTGTACGAGGCTTCCGCCGGAATAATCGGCAGGACATCGGTCTTTCCCGCAGAGATCAAGCTGAACCGTGACCGTATGGCCGGCGTGTCGCCTCGTTATGACAGTGTGGTTCGCCAGGTGTTTGCCGAGATTGGCGATGAAGTAAAAAAAGGAGATCTTCTGGCTTCGTTGGAAAATCGCGAAACGCTGGCAGTCTATAGCGTATCTGCCCCATTGGACGGCGCCATCATTTCAAAGGATTTATCGGTCGGAGAAACCGTCGAAGCGGGCAAGGTTTTGTATGAGGTCGCCAATCTGGAGACGGTCTGGGCGGACATCAACATCTTTCCGCAGTACCAGCATTTAATCAAAAAAGGGATGCCGGTTGAGTTCGTCGCGCACGACGGGCACAGCGCGCAAGCGGTCGTTAAATACATCAGTCCGATTGTCTCGCATGAAACGCGCACGTTTACGGCTCGCTGCATTCTAAAGGACGCCGGGGAGGATTTTACGCCTGGCGTCTTTGTCCGGGCGCGTATCACAACGGAGACGGCCGATGTCGTTGTTCGTATCGAACGCGCTGCCGTTCAAATGATCGATGGAGAACCGACTGTATTTGTTCCGGATGAGCATGGTTACGAGCCGGTGACGGTTGGAACGGGATTGGCCGATGATCACTTTATCGAGATCACGCATGGGCTGGAGCCGGGCGAACGCTATGTCGCTGCCGGCGCATTCACGCTGAAGGCCGAGCTGATCACCAGCGGCATGGATCCGCACGCCGGACACAACCATTAGGGGGCAGTATGATTGAACGCATAATCAATGCCGTACTCAAGAACCGCGGGCTGGTACTGCTGGCGCTGCTTGGGGTTGTGGGGCTTGGAATCTTTGAATACCGTCGGCTTGAGGTGGAGGCCTTTCCGGATATCTCGCCAATCATGGTGCCCGTCTTTGCAGAAGCCGATGGCATGGCGCCGGAGGAAGTTGAACAGCTGGTGGCCTATCCCATTGAAACGGCGATGAACGGTTTGCCGAACGTGACGCAGATTAAATCGACCTCCGCGTTCGGCATGGCGGTGGTGTACGTCTACTTTACCGACGACACCGACATCTATTTTGCCCGCCAGCTGGTGTCGGAGCGGCTAACCGCGGCGATGGCCGACCTGCCGAATCTCCGCGAACCGCCGACGCTGGGCCCCATCTCCAGCGGGCTTGGGCAGGTTTTTCTCTATTACCTGGATCTGGAGGACGGAGCTGATACCGGCGGGTTGGATCCGTTGATCTATCTGCGCGACCTCAACGACTGGGTCGTAAAGCGCCAGTTGCAAACCGTACCCGGCGTGACGGATATTCTGAGTGCCGGTGGCCATGTCCTGCAATATCAGGTCCGGCTCGATCCTTATCTGTTGCTCCAGTACGGTCTGGCGATTGAGGATGTGGTGAGCGCCATTCAGCAAAACAACCGCAACGTGGGTGGGCAGTATCTTCCCATCAATTCGGAAGAACATTTGGTGCGCGGAATCGGATTACTGCAAAGCCTAGATGATATCCGCGGAATTACGCTTAAAACGTCTGATGGAACACCGGTTTCGATCGGCGATGTGGCGGAAGTAACGCATGGCAAGGCGCTGCGACGCGGTGTGGTGACGCACAATGCCGGCGATGAAGTGGTTTCTGGAATCGTCATGAAGCTCTATGGAGCCAATTCATCCGAGGTCATTGAACGCCTGTACGAGAAAGTGGAGCAGGTGCAGGCGGGACTCCCATCGGGCGTGCATCTGGTACCCTATTACGAGCAGGCCGATCTGGTTGAAAATGCCACGCGCACCGTCAAGATGGCCTTGCTGCAGGGAATGGTGCTGGTGTTGCTCGTATTGTTTGCCTTTCTCGGTTGCTTCCGGGCCGCAATCATCGTTTCGCTGGCCATGCCGTTTTGCGCGCTGGTGGCATTCATCGGCATGGAGCATTTTGGTATTTCGGCCAATCTGATGTCGCTCGGCGGTATTGCCGTTGCGCTGGGTATGCTCGTGGATGGTTCGATTGTCGTAACGGAAAACATCCACCGTTTCCTGGGTATGAGGCGGGACGGGAAATCGGATCGTATCCAACTGATTCACGATGCCACCAAGGAGGTCGGCCGTCCGATCGCGTATGCCATCCTGATCGTCATCGTGGTGTTTCTTCCTATTCTGTCGTTCCAGGCGGTGGAAGGTAAAATGTTCAAGCCGCTGGCCTATACGGTGATGCTGGCCCTGGGCGGATCGATTGTATTTGCTCTGGTCATCGCGCCGGTGCTGGCGAGCTGGCTACTCCGCGAAAACCCCTGCAAGGAATCACGTTTTTATCGCCGTCTCAAGGAGGGCTATCGCCGGTTGCTTTTAGGGGCGCTCAAGGCCAAGGCGCTTGTTTTTATCGGTGTGGGCGTGCTTTCGGTGCTGGCGATCTTCAGTCTGCGTACGATCGGCACCGAATTTATTCCGGTGCTGGAGGAGGGTTCCAGCATGGTTTCGGTCGGCATGGCGCCATCGATTTCGCTGGAGGAAGCCCAGGAAACCATGAAGCGTGTTGCCGCGGAGGTCATGCAGGTCGACGGCGTCAAAACAGTGGTCACACGCATCGGCCGTCCGGAGGCGGGGAGTCATCCGCATCCGGTCAATTTTTCCGAGCTTCACGTGGAATTGGAGTCCACGGCGGACAAACCGAAAATGGTCGCGTCCATCCGATCCCTGATGGACGAATACCCTGGGGTTACCGTCAATATATCCCAGCCGATCCAGAACCAGTTCGACGAGTTGCTGTCCGGCGTTAAGGCGCAGCTCGCCATCAAGATCTACGGTGAAAAGCTGGATGAGATCCGCGAAACGGCGGAGCAGGTGCGTGAGGCGATCGCCGACATCGAAGGGCTTGTTGATTTATCGATCGAACAGAGCCATGGGCAACCGCAGATCAAAGTGGTGCTCGATCACGAAGCGCTGGCCCGCTACGGCGTGCCAGGCGAAACCGTGCTGGAGCAGGTGGAAACCGCCGTTGGTGGACGTGTGGTGGATACGCTCTACCGGAATACCCGCCGTTATGGCATTCACGTTCGCTATGCTCCTGAATTCCGCTCCTCACCGGATGACCTGCGGCAGCTCTTTATTCGTTCGAATGATGGTGCTCTGCTACGACTGGATCAGCTGGCAACAATCAAGATGGAGGACGGGCCGCTCCAGATCAATCGCGAGCACAATCAGCGGCGCTGGATCGTACAGGGTAACATCGAAGGCCGCGCTTTGAGCAAGGTCCTGACCGGTATACAGGTGGCTCTGTCCGAAAAAGTTCATCTACCAAACGGTGTTTTTGTAGAGTATGGCGGGCAGTTCGAACAGCAACGCAGTGCGATGAAGCGTTTGGGCGTCATCGTGCCGGTAGTCCTTGTGTCCATCTTTATACTGCTATGGATTACATTCCATTCAATGCGGCACGCCGCCATGATAATTCTGAATGTTCCGCTGGCCATGATTGGCGGGGTGATCGGGCTTTGGGCAACGGGACAATATCTCTCCGTGCCTGCCTCGATCGGTTTTATCGCCTTGTTCGGCATCGCGATGCAGGACGCGATGGTACTGCTGACCGACTTCAACGATCTGCGAAGGGAAGGGCAGGGAGTCCGCGATGCCGTGTTGAACGGTAGCCTCATCCGATTCCGGCCGGTTATCATGACCACGTTGACCACGTTGCTTGGATTGCTGCCCCTGTTGCTGTCGCACGGGGCCGGCGCGGAGGTCCAACGCCCGCTCGCCGCTGTCGTGGTGTTCGGGTTAACGACGTCCACGTTCCTCACGCTTTTCGTTTTACCCTCCATCTACGAGTGGGTGGAGAGACGCAGGGAATCGTGAGTTCGCGGCTTTATTCGTCCGGATAGGCGAGGCCCCATTGGGCGCGAAGCGCATCCATAGTTTCCATGATCTCAAGGGTTTTGGAGAGCGGCATGATGTCGCTCTCCGTTTTCCCGGCAGCGATGCATTCCATGGCATGGGCGATCTCGTACTTGAAGTTTTCTCCTTCCCCGTAGGGGAATTCAAGCACCTCGGGAGCTTCACCCGTTCGGTGGATATGGAGTTCCGTTGCCCCGAGGAAATGAGGCAGCCGGATAAAGCCCTTGGTTCCGCTGACGATTGCTTCGACCGGGGCGGATTGGGAGTAGCTGGCCGAGAGTACGGCTTTTTGGCCGCCGATGTATTCGAAGAAATAGCACGAATGTTCATCCACTCCGGTATCCTTGTCCATCGTGGCTACGCTTTGGATGCGTTGCGGCTTTGTGTTGAACACGATGTCGGCCATGCTGATGGGATAAATGCCGAGGTCGAGCAATGAGCCCCCCGCCAAATCGATGTTGCGAAGGCGGTGATCCGGAGCAAAGTCGTTCCCGATGCAGAAGTTGGCGTAGACGGTCTGGACCTTTCCGATGGTTCCTGCATCCAGCAACCGTTTCATGTGTTGAATGGCGGGGAGGAAGCGCGTCCATAGCGCCTCCATCAGGAAGAGGTTCTTCGCCTTTGCCAGCCCGATCAGTTCCCGGGATTGGGCGGCATTGATGGTGAACGGTTTTTCACAGAGCACATGCTTTCCGTGCTCCAGGCACAGCTTGACGTTCTCATAATGGAAGTTGTGGGTGGTGGCTACATATACGGCATCGATATCTGCGTCGCCTACCAGCGTCTCATAGCTGGAGTAGCTACGTGCGATCCGGTGCTTTTCCGCAAACTCCTTTGCGCGGCCTGACGTGCGCGATGATCCGGCCAGCAGCATTCCCGACTCCAGCGCCTGTAAGCCGGTTGCAAATGTGTGTGCAATGCCTCCACAACCGATAATTCCCCATCTGATCTCCTGCATATCACGTCTCCGTCTTGTGGGGAGACCATGCAGGAATCCGGGTGGCTTCAGCAAGAGGATTGGCGCACTAGTAGGATGCAACCAGCTCCAGCGTCCGCCTGCTCAGGGTCATCTGCTCGTGCAGTTCCATTTGCATCAGGTTGAGTAAAACCTCACGGACATGTTCCGAGAGCGACTTCTGGGCCATTTCCTTGTAGAAGTTGCTCAGGCACAGGTCGAAATGTCGTGTGGCCTCGATCACCTCCATGGATGTCATGGACTCCGGCAGGGTGTACTCTTCAAAGCATTTCTTATGCTCATCGATCACATACTTGAAGAAGGTATCGAGTATGTTAACCGAAACCTCCTCCTCGTATTCACCCAGTCGTTGTTCAAGGATTTGCTCGTGATCAATCAAGGTGCCGATCAGGTTCCGGGTTTCCTCGGAAGCCGCCCGGTCCAGCATTTTGCCATAGACGCCGGACAGGTTCAGATGAAACTGACGTGCGACATCCAGCAGATCTCGCGTTTGATTGAATGACATAGCATTCACCTCCTTACGTCTTTATTCTAAATCCCATCGAGAATGTGTCAACGGGTACGAGGTGACTGGTGATAATGGGATTTAGTCTAAAATCCCTTTTCTCAAACGATAGATTATTGTTTTTTATGGACAGATGCGGGGGAGGTGGGGTTTACTTCGTAGCGAACTCAATGGTTTGGGGTTCACTTGAGCGGCGTATGGTTTCCCTCCTCTTTTCCATACGCTGCTCTTTTTGTGCCGGGAAGAACGAGTTGTTCTGGCTAATCGAGGACTTTTTCGAGCCGGATATCGAAGATGAGCGCGGCATAGGGGCCGATTTTATCGCCAGCGCCGCGCTTCCCCCAGGCCAGGTCGGGGGGAACCACAAAGCGGAACTTTCCGCCCTCCTTCATCAGCGGCAACCCTTCCTTTAGTCCGTCGATGGCTTCGGCCATCGTGAAGACGTCGGGGTCGGGCTTGTGATAGGTATCGCTGATGACCGTGCCGTCGACGAGCAGGATGCGCTGATTCACCTCGACCGTGCTCCACTCATCCGGGCTTTTGCCGGTGCCGGGTTCTTTGATGGTGTATTGCAGGCCGCTGGCGGTTTCAATAACGTCAGGCTTTCCGCGGTTTTTCTTCAGGAACGCCTCCGTCTCGGCGCGGTTCTGCCCCGCGCCGCCACGCCCGCGCTTCTTGCCGTTGTTTTTTTGTCGACCCATTTTGGTTTCCGCTATGGATGCAATGGAGAGAAATGTTGACGTGACGATTGAAACGTGAGGCGTGATTACATCTGGTCACGACTCAATCGTCACGCTTCACGAATCAGGCCAGGGCCTGATTAACGATCTCGCGGGCTTCGGCCTGGATCTGCTTGAGGTGGTCCTCGCCCTTGAAGCTTTCGGCGTAGATCTTGTAGACGTCCTCGGTACCGGATGGACGGGCGGCGAACCAGCCGTTTTCGGTGCAAACCTTGAGACCGCCGATGGCCGCGCCGTTGGCGGGTGCGTTCGTGAGCTTGGCGCTGATTGGTTCGCCTGCCAGCGTTTCGGCCTTCACCTGTTCCGGGGAAAGTGCGGCCAGCTTGGCCTTTTCTTCGCGGTTGGCCGGGGCGTCGACGCGGGTGTAGACCGGGTTTCCGAATTTGGCAACGAGATCCTGGTAGTGCTCGCCCGGATCTTTTCCGGTAACGGCAAGAATTTCGCAGGCCAGCAGGCTGAGAATGATGCCGTCCTTGTCGGTGGTCCAGACGGAGCCATCCTTGCGCAGGAACGAGGCGCCGGCGGATTCTTCACCGCCAAAACCGTAGGAACCGTCAACGAGACCGTTCACGAACCATTTGAAGCCGACCGGTACTTCCTGGAGGCCGCGACCAAGATCAGCGGCAACGCGGTCGATCATCGAAGAGCTGACCAGCGTTTTGCCGACGGCGGCATCCTTGTTCCACCCTTCGCGGTGGGTGAAAAGATAGTTGATCGCTACAGCAAGGTAATGATTGGGGTTCATGAGGCCGGCTGATTTGGTGACGATGCCGTGGCGGTCGTAGTCGGGGTCGTTGCCGAAGGCGATGTCGAAGTCGTCCTTGAGGGCGACGAGACTGGCCATCGCATACGGAGACGAGCAGTCCATGCGCACCTTGCCGTCGCGGTCGACGGTCATGAAGCTGAAGGTGTAGTCGACTGCGGCGTTGCGGATCGTCAGGTCGAGCCCGTACTTTTCCGCGATCGGCTGCCAGTAGCGCAGGCCGGAGCCGCCCATGGCGTCGGCGCAGATTTTCAGGCCGGCTTTTTTGATGGCTTCCATGTCGATGACGTTTCCGAGATCGTCGACATAGGGGGTGATGAAGTCGTAGGCGACGGTGGTGTCGGCGGCGAGCGCATCGGGATAGTAGAGACTTTCGACCTCGTCGTTGTTATCGGCCAGCAGCTCGTTGGCGCGGTCGGCAATCCAGCCGGTGGCATCGGTATCGGCCGGTCCGCCGTTTGGGGGATTATACTTGAAGCCGCCGTTGTCGGGCGGGTTATGCGACGGGGTGATGACCACGCCGTCGGCCAGTCCTTCGGTGCGGTCTTTGTTGTAGGCGAGGATTGCGTGCGAAATGACCGGGGTGGGGGTGTAGCCGCCATCCTTGTCGATCATCACAGTTACGCCGTTGGCGGCGAAAACCTCCAAGGCCGTCTTTTCGGCGGGGATGGAAAGGGCGTGCGTATCCTTGCCCATGAAGAGCGGGCCGGTGATTCCCTGTTCAGCACGGTATTCGCAGATGGCCTGCGATATGGCCATGATATGGTCTTCGGTGAAGCTGGTTTTCAGCGAGGTGCCGCGGTGGCCGGAGGTGCCGAAGGCCACCTTCTGGTCTGGATTGGTGACATCCGGCTGGGTTTCGTAGTAGAGGCTGATCAGTTCGGCGATATCGGCCAGGTCTTCTTTCGCGACCGGTTTTCCTGCATTTGGATGGATGGACATTTTTTCTCCTTCAAATAATATTCATTAGCGGAGGGGAAAACTAGCAGGCTAGCGCCTCGCGCCTCAATGCTTTAACGAGGAAAGTGAACGGCTCGGTGCATTACAAGTTTGTGCAGGAAATATAGTGGCCGCCTCTACGGAGCATGGTAGCCTTTTTAAGCATTTAACAACAGGAGGTGGGTATGAGTGAACACATTGAATTCAAGCCGCCGAAGGTGCAACTGAACATTCCGTTGTTGACCTCGGTTCCGGCACTAATTGTTGCCGTCGTGCTCGGTGCTTTATTGTTTCTCTGGTTTGGCTGCCGGATTGAGCCGGGGCCGGGAAAGATCGCGGTGATGATCCGAAAGACCGGCGAGAATCTTCCGCCCGGCCAAGTTATTGCGTTGGAAGAGGGGCAGAAGGGTATCCAGCTGGACGTGCTTCCTGAAGGCCGTTATTTTCGCAATCCCTACACTTGGAGCTGGAAAATCGAGGATATCACCGACGTGCCGGCCGGCCGGCTGGCGGTCATGACCCGTCTCTACGGCGAAGAGCTTCCCCCCGGCAAGATCATTGCCGAAAACGCCAACCAGCGCGGGATTGTGAAAGAAATCCTGCGTCCGGGGAAATACCGCATCAATCCCTATGCGTACGATGTGGCAGACTTCAAGGCAATCGACATTCAGCCGGGGTATGTGGGGGTCGTGACCGCGCTGACGGGCAAGGATGTGCTCAACAACGACCTGGCGGCGGACAAGCGCAATACCTTCATGGTCGATCCGGGCATGAAAGGGGTAACGGGTATGCTGCTGGATCCGGGTACGCACTATCTCAATCCCTACATCTACAACTCGGTCGAGGTCAACCTCCAGAGCCAGCCCTTCGAAATGACCGGCAGCGATGTGATCAGTTTCCTGACACTCGACGGCTTTACGGTCACGGTGGAAGGCTATATTGAGTTTGCGATCCAGCGCGATGAATCCGCGTTCCTGACCCACCGCGTCGGCGACATGGATGACATTATCAAGAAGCTTATCCTGCCGCGTGCGCGCGGTTTCAGTCGTATTGAGGGCAGCAAGCATCCGGCCGTCGACTTTATTGTCGGGGAGACCCGCCAGAAGTTCCAGAACGATTTGGAGGAACACCTGCGCTCAAAGGCCAAGGGCTGGGGGCTCGATATCAAGGCGGTGAACATTCGCAAGATTATCGTGCCCGACGCAATTGCCAGCATCACCCGCGACCGCGAGTTGGCGGTACAGAATGCGGCCAAGTATGAGCAACAGATCGTGCAGGCGAAGTCGAAGGCCGAATTGACGAAACAGGAAATGCTCGCGATCCAGAACCGCGAAAAGGTGGAGGCTGATACGAAACGCATCCGCGCCGTGATCGACGCCGAGCAGGACCAGAGCGTCCGCCTGATTGCCGCGAACAGGGAGCTCGATGTGGCGCAGGTGGAATACGAGGCTGCCGAGTTCCAGGCCGAAGCCATCGTGTTGTCGGCCGGCGGCGAGCAGGATGCCATCAAGGCGCAGAACGAAGCCGAGGCGGCGGTGCTTGAAAACCGCGTAAGCGCCTTCGGCAGCGGGCTTGGATTCGCCCGCTATGTGCTCTATGAAAAACTGGGCCCGCAGGTGATTTCGCTGCTGAGTTCCGATTCCGCCGACGGGGTGGGCGGCATCTTTAGCACATTTGCTCCCTTGAAAGGAGGTGCCAAGTGAAGAAGATTGTAAAACTGGTTGTGGGTATTATTCTATTGGTCGTTGCCATCGAAACGATGTGGCTTTGGGGCTTCTGCCGCTTCTACGTCGGTCCAAATCGGATGGCCATCATTACCGCCAAGAACGGCGATCCGCTGGAACCCGGCCAGATCCTGGCCAATAAGGGGCAGAAGGGCATCTGGGAAGAACCGCTGGGCGAAGGCCGTCATTTCCTCAATCCCATCTTCTATGATCGAGAAATCGTTCGGGTCACCATCATTCCGCCGGGCAAGGTCGGGATCGTGACCTCCAAGGTGGGGAAGGAACTTCCGGAAGGCGAGTTTATCGCCGCGCGCGGACAGAAAGGCATCTGGCATAGCGTGCTGGGTCCGGGCAAGTACCGCATGAATCCCTACGGCTACAACATAGAGATCGTTGATGCCATCAGTATTCCGATCGGCTACGCCGGCGTGATTACCTCGCTCTCTGGCGAGCAGGCTCCAAGCGGTCAGTTTGCCGGCGACAGTCAGAAGGGCGTCCGCAAGGATGTGCTGCAACCCGGGCTCTACTATGTGAACAGCAAGGAGTACAAGGTTGATGTCCTCGAGATCGGGATCAATCAGGTTTCCCTGCTGGGACAGAGCGGAAGCAAGGTGGTTACCAAGGCCCGGCAGCTGGGGCAGAACCGGGCGCTCAATGCGCTTCAGAACAACATGCTCGAGATGCAGGAGGCCAAGCGCGTCGATTACTACAACAAGAAAATGGAACAGGGCGGGCGGCAGCGGGCATCCCAGGCGGCCGCGTCGTTTAACCAAGGTGAAATGACCCTGCAGGAACTGGTGAGCTTTCCGTCGCGCGATGGCTTCACGATCAGCCTCGATATGACCGTCGAGTTCGAGTTTGACCCGAGCGATATCGCCGGCATCTACCGGCGTTATGGCGATCTTCCCGCCGTTATTGATAAGATCATCATGCCGCAAATCACGTCGATCTCCCGCAACAAGGGGTCCGAGTATCGCGCCAAGGATTTCATCGTGGGCGAAGGGCGTGAAAAGTTCCAGAACGACCTGACGGCTTCGTTGGAACAGACGCTGGGGAGCAAGAACATCAAGGTTTACAATGCGTTGATCCGCCATGTCGAGGTGCCGGATGACATCCGAGCGCCGATTCAGCAGGCCAGTATTGCCGTCGAGCAGGATCTGACCAATAAGGAGCGGCAGAACACCGCCCGCAAGGAAGCTGAACTGAACACGCAACTTTCGTTGATCAAGCAGTACGGCGAAAAGGTCCAGCAGGAAACCGAAAAGCTGAAGGCCGAGATCGGAGCTGATCTGGAAAAACAGGTGGCGCAGATTCAGGCGCAAACCCTTAAGAAGGTGGCCGAGATCCGAAAGCAGACCGCGGCGATCAACGCCAACAAAGTGCGGGTGCTGGGGCAGGCGAAGGCGTCCGCGCTCCAGATGGTAGAAGGCGAAAAGGCCAACGGGCTCCAGCTCAAAACCGCGGCATTCAAGGATCCGCTGGCCTATGCCCAATGGCGCTTCGCCGATACGCTCAATCCAATGATGAAGTTCAACATCATCCACTCCGGCGAAGGTACCCTCTGGACCGATCTCGAAAATACAGGGTTTGCAACACTTGGCGGCGCACAGCAACTGAAGGAGGGCTCGCAATGAGCCTTCCGGTCGGTTCAGGGCTACATCGACAAGCTGGAAAACGGTAGGAAATAGGCGGGTGTTTGGTTTCGTGAATGCGTGTGGAAGATATTGAGATGATGCGGAAAAAACGCTCTTCGTGGCGGATTTTCTGCCCTGCATTGTTGGTGCTGACCTGTTTCCTGTCGATGGGCTGCTCGACGCAGAAAGTCCTGTTTACATCGATTCCTCCGGGCGCGACGGTGAGGGCAGGTAGGCAGACGGGAATCACGCCTTGCACGCTAAATGTTTCGAAGGACGTTGATTTTGCAACCTTTCGGCTATCTTCCGGGAAGGAAATGACTCGTCGGATAGATTTTAACAGTGATTGGGTTGAGGGGCGCAATAGCGTGCGGATGGTGACCGGAGGTACGCTGATGGTTTCCGGGGCGGTTGTGGCAGCAACGGGATTTGGGCTACTGGCCCTGACTGGGGATTGCGGCGATAACGGTGACGTATATGATGACGTTGAGTCTGAAAGCGATCTGTGGAAGGCCGGCGGCTTGGGCGTTATTGGCGGTATTATGGTTTTTGGGCTGGGAAACTGGATTTATCCAGACAGGTCGGAATGCATTGTGCATGCAAAATTTGACGATCTATCGGAAGAGGAATTATATGAAGACGTTGGCTATGGGGCCAAACGTTTGATAAGAGATAAACCCTGAGTTTTTAACCTTAATGGAAGAGGAGTGGTCATGGCACAGGCAGTAGCAAGACACATTTTAGTGGGCACCGAGGCGGAATGCCTCGACCTTAAGCAACAGATTGAAAACGGCGCGGATTTTGCCGAACTGGCGAAGAAGCATTCCAAGTGTCCCTCGAGTCGGGACGGTGGTGCGTTGGGCACGTTTGGCCCCGGACAGATGGTGCGCGAGTTCGACGAAGTCGTTTTCTCGGCGCCGGTTGGCGAGGTGCAGGGTCCGGTCAAGACGCAGTTCGGCTTCCATCTTGTGGAAGTTACGCACCGCGTGGACTAATCAGGCGATTTTTATCGCTTCAAAAACACTGGTTTTCACGGTTTCGGGCGAGAAGTCCGGCAGATTGCCCGGAACCGTGTAGAGCGGAATGCCCTGCGTGGTCAGATGGTCGATGGCGGGCAGGGCTTTCGTACGGAATTCTTGAAGACGGGCCTTCAGGTTGTCGATCGTATCGTCGCTCCGTTGTATCACATCGCAACGTTTGTTTGGGTCGCCGCCGCAACCGGTTTCCGGTGGCGGCTTGTATTCGATGTGGTACACCTCGCCGCAGTTTTTGCAGATGCGCCGGCCAACGGCGCGCTGAATGATACTTGCGTCGTCGTTTTCGACCAGGAGGATAAAGTCCAGTTGGACGCCTTGTTTGTCGGCAAGGTTCTTGAGGAAGCGGGCCTGGGCAAGCGTCCGTGGAAATCCGTCCAGCACGGCACCGCAGTATTCCAACGCGCTGAACGCCGACTCGAAGAGGGCGTTGGTGATTTCGTCCGGCACAAACAATCCTTGGTTGACATAATGCCTTGCTTTCAGCCCAAGCACGATGTTGTCGGCGTTTGGATGGTCGGAGATGTCGAGCGCTTCTTTTATTTCGGAATCTTTGATGAAAGTGTTGCTGAAAACGTCGTAGAAACGGGTCAGGCTTCCTTTGAAGCCCAGCTCGTTGAAGAAACCAAGATAGGTTCTGAAAATGTTGCCGGTGGAGAGCTGTGTTAGTCCAAAGGTTTCGGTGAGTACATCGATGCGGGGCTGCTTTCCTGCGCCGCTCTTGCCCATAACGATGATGTTTTCGTATTGCCTAACCATAGCCTTTTCACTGTTAAAGGCATAAATAATACATATTTAACGTATTTTATGCAACTTGTTGACACAACTGATTGTGTGCTCCGGAAAGGTTACATTTTTGGCGGGGTTAGGCCGAATTTGGCGTAGGCGCGGGTAGTGGCAATGCGGCCTTGCGGAGTACGCTGAAGATAGCCTTCCTGGATGAGATAAGGTTCGTAGACCTCCTCGATCGTGTCGGACTCTTCTCCGACGGAAACGGACAGCGAATTGATTCCCACGGGGCCACCGCCGAACTTCTCGATGATGCAGGAGAGAATTCGTTTATCCATCTCCTCCAGTCCGTCGCCGTCAATGTCGAGCAGGTTGAGCGCCTGATCGGCGAGGTCGCGGGTGATATGATTATCAGCCATTACCTGCGCGTAGTCGCGAGCGCGACGCAAGAGGTTGTTGGCGATGCGCGGTGTCCCGCGCGACCGGGACGCGATCTCCATCGCGCCAGCGTCGTCTATGTCCACGTTCAGGATGCGGGCGGAACGCTTGATGATAATCTTCAGGGTAGCCGCATCGTAGTAGTCGAGCCGGTTGACAAGCCCGAACCGTGAGCGCATCGGGGCGGATAGCATGCCGCTGCGCGTTGTGGCGCCTATCAGTGTAAAGGGCTGGATATTCAACCGAACGGATCGGGCATTGGGGCCTTGGTCGATCACGATATCGATCACAAAATCTTCCATCGCAGAATAGAGGTATTCTTCCACCGAGCGTTGCATGCGGTGGATTTCGTCGATGAATAAAACATCGCCGCGTTCCAGACTCGTCAGCAGTCCGGCCAGATCGGCGGGTTTGTCAATCACCGGGCCGGAGGTACACTTGATGTTCACATCCATGGCATCGGCCAGGATATAGGAGAGGGTGGTCTTTCCCAGGCCGGGCGGGCCGGAGAGCAAAACATGGTCGAGGACGTCGTCCCGCTGCCGCGCCGCCTTTACAAATAGCTCGAGCCGTTCGCGAATCTTGTCCTGCCCCGTAAAATCGGCGAAGCGCGAAGGCCGCAGCTTCTGCTCGAATTCCTTGTCCGGTGTAATGATTTCGTTGTTCATACGTGCGGGCTATGTAGCCATAGATAAACACCGGTTGTCACGGATTATAACCACGAAGACTCGAAGTTCTCCAGGTTTCGCAACGAAACGGATTTGGGTATTCTTTGTGGCCTTCGTGACTTGGGGTTTTATTTAGTCAGAGCCATTCGGATGAGGTCTTCTACGGTGGTTTTGGCGGAAAGCTTGCCGGCGACGGCTTTGATCATTTTGGTGGCGTCATCAGATTTCTGTCCGAGGGCGGCCAGTGCGAGGGCGGCGTCGCGCAGGCGATGATCACCGGGCGCGGAGTCGGCCGGAGCGAAGGCATCGAGCTGTTCACCGGAGCTGAATTTGTCGCGCAATTCGACCACGATGCGTTCGGCAGTCTTTTTGCCGATGCCGGAGATGGAGGAGATGCGCTTGATATCGCCGTTGATCAGGGCGGATTTGAGTTCGCGAACCGGCAGGCCGCTCAGCGTGCTGATCGCCAGTTTGGGGCCAACCCCGCTTATGGTCAGCAACCGGGTGAACATTTCGCGTTCGTCTTCCGTGCAGAACCCGAACAGGCGTTGATCGGAATCGGTAATATGGTGGTACGTCAGGATACGGCAGCTTTCACCTTCTGCGGGAAGTTGGTCGTAGCTGCTGAGCGGAATCGACACCTCGTAGCCGACGCCGCCGATGTTCATCACGACGCGCGCGAGCTGCTTTTCATCCAGTTTGCCTTCGAGAAATGTAATCATGGGAGAACATGTTGCCCGAAGCATGGGAGGAATTACAGTCATTTTTCCGGTCTGCGGCATTCCAAATCATTTGGGCACGTTGGGGTTGCTTTTTAGACGGAAAGCTATATGTTCGCGCGACTTTTTGTTCCCGCAAAACGGGAACCGTTATTAGGAATCAGTTAATTGGTTAATCGTAGAAATGAATGGTAGCGCTGTTCCGAATAACAAATAACCATTAACGAATAACCGGAGCTTCGGCTCCGTTGGAGGCTCCATGGCCCAGGAAATCAGAAATATCGCAATCATCGCCCACGTCGACCACGGAAAAACCACGTTGGTGGACGAAATCATCAAGCAGGCGCACCTTTTTCGCGATAACGAGGATATGCAGGTATGCCTGCTCGACAGCAACGACCTCGAGCGGGAACGGGGCATTACGATTCTATCAAAGAACATCAGCGTCAATTATAAGGGCGTGAAGATCAACGTCATCGACACCCCCGGCCATAGCGATTTTGGCGGACAGGTGGAGCGCGTGTTGAATCTGGCCGACGGCGTACTGCTTTTGGTCGATGCGGCCGAGGGTCCGATGCCGCAGACCCGGTTTGTACTCGACAAGGCCCTGGAACTAAACCTGAAGCCGCTCGTCCTTATCAACAAGATCGACAAACCCGACGCCCGCCCCGATGTGATCCACGATCTTGTGTTCGACCTTTTTGTTGAGCTGGAAGCCAACGATGAGCAGCTCGACTTTCCGATGCTTTACTGTTCCGGTAAGGATGGCTGGGCCGATACGGTGCTCGATGGACCGCGCGATTCAATGCTGCCTTTGATGGATGCCGTATTGGAGCACATCCCCGCGCCGAAGATCAACGACGGCCCCGTCCAGATGCAGGTAACCTCCATTGACTACAGCGATTATGTCGGTCGTATCGGTGTGGGCCGTGTTTATCGCGGGACACTCAACACCAAGCAACCGCTCATGCGCATCAAGCGCAATGGTGAACAGGAACAGACCCGCATCAAGCAATTATTCACCTTCGAAGGGCTGGGTCGTAGTGAAGTCGAGGAAGTGCCTTGCGGCGATCTCTGTGCTATCGTCGGTATTCCCGATATCGATATCGGCGACTGCATCACCGATTTTGAAACACCGGAAAAGCTTCCACCGATCAGCATCGACGAACCGACCCTTTCCATGACCTTCAGCGTCAACGATTCCCCCTTCTACGGTCAGGACGGTCAGTTTGTGACCAGCCGCCATTTGCGCGAACGCCTGCTGAAGGAAACCGAGCGTGATGTGGCGCTGCGCGTCGAGGAAACCGGCGGCGATGCATTCCGTGTCAGCGGGCGCGGCGTGCTGCACCTTTCCATCCTGATCGAAACCATGCGCCGCGAAGGCTTCGAAATGTCGGTGGCTCAGCCGCAGGTGATCTTTAAGGAGAAGCACGGTAAGAAGGAAGAGCCGATTGAAATCCTCCATGTCGATGTGCCCGACGAATATGCCGGTAAAGTTATCGAGGTGGCGGGCGTACGCAAGGGCGAGATGATCGATATGGATCAGCACGGCCTGCGCAAAACCATCCGCTTCCAGATTCCCACGCGCGGTCTGATCGGCCTGCGTTCCAAGATGCTCACCGCCTCCGCCGGCGAAGCCATTGTGACGCACCGCTTCCTGCACTACGAGCCCTACAAGGGGCCGATCCAGCAGCGCCTTAACGGCGTGTTGGTTTCGCAGGGCAAAGGGGCGGCCGTGGCATTCGCGATCGACGGCCTGCAGCAGCGTGGTATCTTTTTCGTCAATCCAGGCGAAGAGTGCTATGAAGGCATGATTGTTGCCGAGCACTGTCTGGACAAGGATCTGGTGGTAAACATGCAGAAAGCGAAGCAGTTGACCAACGTCCGTGCCTCCGGTACCGACCGCGCCATGAAGATTGCACCGGCCCAGGTGAAGAGCCTTGAAGAGGCGCTCGAATATATCGCCGAAGACGAACTGGTCGAAATCACACCGCACTTCATTCGTATGCGGAAAAAGCTACTCACCGAAAACGATCGAAAGAAAGCCAGCCGTCAGAAGTCCAACGCATAGGGCGTGTTAGGGTTCTGTAAAGCCCATGGATTTTCATTGATTTTTTAAGACCGAGCTATATGGTCGTTTCCGAGTCATCCAGAAAGACTCCATGGATCGTCGCGGGCGTCATGGGACGCCCTGCAAGCCGAATGAGTCGGGACAGGCATGGAGACGGTGGGTGACGTAGAGAGATAGTAGAATGGAAAAAAGACTGTATGTAGGAAACCTTTCCTACAGTACCACCGAAGATTCACTTGAAGCACTGTTCGCGCAAGCCGGAACCGTGGTCAAGTGCGAGCTGATGCTCGATAAGTTCACCAGCCGTTCCCGCGGTTTTGCCTTTGTTGAAATGGGCACCCACGAGGAAGCTGAGAAGGCTGTTGAGATGTTCAACGACCAGGATCTTGACGGACGCAACCTGCGTGTAAATATTGCCCGTCCCCGTGAAGAGCGTCCCCCACGTCGCGAAGGCGGCGGTGGTTATGGCGGCGGTGGTGGCGGATACGGCGGCGGTGGCGGTGGCTACGGCGGCGGTGGTGGCGGATACGGTGGCGGCGGTAGCCGTGGCGGCCGTGGTGGCGGCGGTGGCCGTGACCGTGGCGGTCGTGATCGCTACTAATACCCCGAACACACGTTTTACCGAAACCCGTCCCGCACCTGCGAGGCGGGTTTTTTTATGCCGACCGAGGACAACGAGGTACAGATTCGGCATATAGCCATGGTATGGCTAAAAATGCTCTAGCCGCAGGTAATGCCCTCCCACAGGATCCAGGGGCCGCCGCAACCGGCTTCTACCCCTTCCTTGTGGTATTTTCCGCAACCGCCCCATTTGTTGATGGGCTCGCCTCCGGATTCATTCATCGGGTCTTCTTCCGAGATGACGCTTTTGGCAATGATGGAGTTGAGCAAGCGCGGCACCGGATCGGAAAGTTCAACGTGTCCGCCCTGCGGTCCCAGAAAGAGTTTTCCGGTGCGCTTGCCGTCCTTGACTTCCTCCAGATATTCCGTGCCGGCGGTAAGTCCCATGCCTTTCGGGTCTTCCATGCCGCCATGCGCGTGTTCGGCAATGTAGCCATTGCCGCAAAGTTCCGCCAACTCGTCCAGGGTTTTATCGCCAGCGGTGAAGTAGGTATTGGTCTGGCGTGGCATCAGCGGTCGTTTCCAGCTTTCGCGTTTGCCGTTCGATTGCCGCGGCGCGGGACCGTTGATGTCACCGACCCGTGAGGAGATCAGGTCGTTCATCGGGGAGGACAGGGTGCCTTTGTCGAGGATCACCTGCGGGCGGGCAATGAAGCCTTCATCGTCGAAAAAGTGCGTACCGTTGACGCCCCACGGGGTGTTGCCCATCGCAAAGACGCCCGCGTTGTTGATGATCGTCGCGTGTTCGTTGCCTACCGGCGTTCCTTTCTTACGGAGCCCCGGCGCACAGCTGCGGCCCAGCCGGCAGGTGTCGCCCTCCTGCGTGTGGCCGAAGGCTTCGTGGGCGATCACGCCGGTGACGTCGGGGCCGCTGATGATGCGGTAGCGGCCGGGTTTGATGCGCTGTGCGGTTTCGAGCTTGATGGCGGTTTCAACCAGTTTGGCAATCAGCGCGTCGTCGATGCATTCCGCGACTTCGGCTCCGGCCATGCCACCGATAATGCCGCGCACGGTTTTGCCGGAAGGAGTGACGGCGTAGAGGTAGTAAAGGCTCGAAAACAGCGTTTGCGACATCAGGCGGGTGCGATCGGCAAACAGCCGGCTCTTGGCCTTGCGGCGGATCATGCAACCGGCCGAGGCGAGCTGGTCGTCGCCCGCTTTTTCGATCGCCTCCTTGATCTTCCTGCAGCGTTCCGTGGTTTCGGCCTTGCTCTTGGATTCCGAAAGGGACGGGTCGTAGGCGCTGCCAAAATGCACGGGCGTATCCGCGGTTGGCAGGGTTCCATTGCCGGCCGAAAAAATCTGCTCCAGGATCGGTTCGGCCAAGGCATCCAGCGGTTCGTCGTTCCATCCGTGCGGGGTATGGACCGGAGGCTCGGTTTGCTGGTCGAGAAAGGCGAGGGCCTCTGCCTTCAGCTTGGCGGCTTCGGCCAGCAGTTCGGCTTCGTCGAAGCGGTTGGTGGCGTACTCGAAGTTGCGGTGGCCGGCGAGAATGCGCAGAACGAGTCCGCGGTCGGCGGTGATGCTGCTGGTTTCGGTCCGGCTCACGTTGCTCTGGAACTGTTCGAGATCTTCGAGCGCGGCAAAGGCATAGAGGCGGTCTTCCACTCCGGCTTCGAGTTCCACGACCAGTTTCTTGAGCAACGGGAAAAAAGAGCGGAGTTCGTCCGTCAGGGGATAGGGCATCGTGTTCATGCTCGGTTTCCTTTGGTTTGTCCGGCGATGCTTACGCCGCGGGTGATGAACATGGCGTCCGGGCCGCGATAGCCCAAAGCCTGAGTGTAGCTGCTTGGAGGTGAACTGACGCTTCCAAGTTCGGAGGAGAAGCGGCATCCGGTAAAGTTTTCCCGCAGGTTTCCGGATACAACACCGCCTTTGACCAGTGTCACGGTTCCGTCCGCCGCGACATGCCTCCCTAGTTTTATTTCCGAACTCCACGTCAGCTTTTGGGAGTCGATCAGCAGCGATGAAAACTTGATGACCTCCACATATTCGGTTCCCGCTAGCGACTCCGGCGTCAGGCTTCCGGCTTCAACCACCAGGTTGCCCGAAAGACCGTTGGGCTCCAGGCCCAGATATTGGCCGAAGCGGTTGCCGATGACGCGGTCCACGACCTTGTTGTTTTCGATCAGCGTGCCGGAACGGGCCGGAAGGCCATCGATGGCATAGACCGCGGATTGGGCCATGCAGGGGAGCGTTGGATCCAGTCGCAGTTGGAGGGCATCGCCTGTGTCGTCGCCAAAGCGGTCGCCCGGCTTCAGGAAAGGCAGCTTGAGATATTCGTTGGTGCAGTTGAGCTGGATCACCACGGCTTCGAGCATTTGCGAGAGCGCATCCTTGCCGATCAGGATCGATGCATTGTCGGATGTTTCGGGCTCCTCGCTATCGCCCAGAACCGACACCTGCAGGGCGCAACGTTCGATAAAGCCCTTCACGTCCAGATCCGCCGCGGCGACGGAGGTGTCGTGCTCATGCACTTCCTTGTCGTTCTCGCAACCGGCGCGCTCCATGGCCGCCTCCAGATAGACATCGCTCTGTTCCACCTCGTAGGCAAGACCTTCGGAATTGATCTGTGTGCTGATGCTGTAGTTCAGGAAGAGCTCGGCCGAGTTCAGTCGGCAGCCCTCCGTTACGGCAAACGCCGCGGAAAACGCATGATCGATCTCCTCCATCACCGCTTCCGGATTATCCCGGATCGAGGGATCGCACGTTTCCACCGGTTCCGGGGGCGTCGCCGGTGGACCGGCCAGCTTCCATGCCGGATTTTGACTGCCGCGGGAGAGTTCAAGCGCCTCGTTGATCTGGGCGTCCACCGAGCGGTGGGGAACCAGGTCAATGAAAGCGGTTCCCACCCGGTTGGGATCCTCCACCGGGCTGTATACCGAAAGCTGGTACGCAACGCCATCGACGCGCCGGCTCTGGTGGCACGAAAGCGTTTGGCCGTCCGGCGATGCATACAAACGTTGATGGCTCCGCGATTCCGTGGTCTTAAGGCTCCAGCCCCGCAGTTTGCCCGACTCAACCCGGGCGGATAGCTGCCGGGTGACTTCTGTTGTAAAATGGTTCTGTTTCATAGCTCTCCTGAAAATTGCCGTGAACGATGCCTTTCCCGCATAACCTTGTCGAAATAAAATACGTATCTGTTAAGGTCGCCCATCAAAAGGAATCATGGAACAAATGCCCTGTAGACATATCATCTGGGATTGGAACGGAACGCTGTGGGACGACACCTGGCTTTGCGTCGAAATCAACAACCACATGCTCCAACGCCGCGGTCTACCGCCCATCACGATCAAAACCTACCGCGACAAGCTCTGCTTTCCGGTCGACCAATATTACTGCCAGCTCGGCTTCGATTATGAAACCAACCCCTACAAAATCCTGGCCGAGGAGTTTATTGCGGAATACGAACGTCGCCGTTTCGAATGCGTCCTTCAGGACGGCGCCCGCGAGCTGATCCAAGCCTTGCATTCACGGAATATTCCCCAGGCCGTTCTTTCCGCCTACCAGCACGACACGCTCCTGCAGGCTGTCGACTACTTTGAGTTGACGCCCTTCTTCAGCGACATCATCGGCCTCGACGATATCTATGCCGCCGGCAAGGTCGAGAACGGAAAAAAATATATCGCCGGCCTCGACATCGCTCCCGGCGAAGTCCTGTTTATCGGCGATACCCTCCACGACTTTGAAGTCGCCGAAGCCATGGGCGTCAACTGCGCGCTCGTCGCGAACGGCCACAACAGCCGCTCCCGTCTTGAAGTCTGCGGGTTTCCCGTCTTTGATTCGCTCGGTGGCGTACAAAACGATCTGTGTTTACCGGAGTTTCCCTGATGCCCAGCCCCCGCTATCTGACTAAATCCCGCTTCCTGCAGGCGACGGAGTGTCCGACCAAACTGTTTTATGCCGGGAAGGATGACTATGCGGACCAGTCGCTGGAGGATTCGTTTCTGTCCGCGTTGGCGGAGGGCGGTTTCCAGGTCGGCGAACTGGCGCGGGCGATGCATCCGGACGGGATTCTGGTCGAGTCGCAGGATCCAGAAATGGCGTTATCCGAAACCGCGGCTTTGCTGGAGCGGGAAAACGTCACGGTTTTCGAAGCGGCGATTCGTTGGAACAACCTGTTTGTCCGCATCGATATTCTGCGCAAGGAGGGGAATGTGCTGGACCTGATCGAGGTCAAGGCCAAGTCGATCGGGCACAGGTCGGAGTTGATCGGTAAGCGTAGCGGCAAGATTGCGCCGGCGTGGAAACCGTACATGTTGGATGTGGCCTTTCAGGAACTGGTCCTGCGAAACGCGTTTCCCGAGGCGGTGATCCGTCCGCGCCTGATGGTGGCCAACAAACAGGCGCGCAGTTCCGTCGACGGCCTGAACCAACGGATCAAGCTGGTGAAGGCGACCGGCCAAAAGACGGAGACGCGTTGGGTCGGGGAGCGGTCGGCCGAGTCGCTGGGAACGCCGGTTTTAATCAAGGTCAATGTGCACGATCCCGTAAAGCTGATCCGGGAGGCGAAGTATCGAATCGGCAACAAGTCGTATGATTTTGGCGGTTACGCCGGTGCGCTTGCGCAGGCGTACGAAACGGATACCCGCATTCCGCCACGCATCGATTGCGGCCTTTGCGCCAAGTGCTCGTTCCGAACCACACCGGCCGATGAACAAAAGGGAAAATTGAGCGGCTTTAAAACGTGCTGGCGCGAGGCGATGGGTTTTTCCAATGAGGATTTCAATGCGCCCAATGTGATGGATTTGTGGAACTGCACCCAAAAGCAGGCTTTCTTGAAGGCGGGGAAGTTTTTCCTGCGCGATCTCGAAGAATATGATTTTGATCCGGCGAAACCGGTGCAGGCCCGCCAATGGCTGCAGGTGCAAAAAACGGTCGCCAACGATCCGGTTCCATGGATCGATACCGACGGCTTGCGCGCGGCATTTGATTCGTGGAACTGGCCGTTGCATTTTATCGATTTCGAAACCTCGGCCGTCGCCGTTCCCTTCACCAAGGACCGCCATCCCTACGAGCTGGTCGCCTTCCAGTTTTCGCATCATGTGGTCCGGGAAGACGGGACGATTGAACACGCCGATGAATATCTGAATACCGAGCCGGGCGTTTTTCCCAACTTCGAATTTGTCCGTCGGCTGAAGGCTTCGCTCGATCAGGATGACGGCACCATTTTCCGTTATGCCGCCCATGAAAACACGGTGCTGAACCATATTCTGGAGCAACTGCTCGATAGCGACGCCGACATTCCGGACCGGCCCGAACTGGTCGACTGGATCAGGTCGATCACCCAAAACCGCGACGACGGACGGGAAGGGCATCGAAATATGGTGGATATGTGCGAGCTGGTTAAAAACCACTACTACCAGCTCGAAATGGGCGGCAGCAACTCGATCAAGAAAGTGCTGCCCGCCGTACTCAACAGTTCGGCCTATCTTCAGGAAAAATACAGCCAACCGATCTACAACAGCCGCAACTTCCAGAACCAAACCTGGATCCAGCGCGATGCCGCTGGTTTGGTGAAAGATCCCTACAAACTGCTGCCTCCCGTCTTTGCCGACCTGCCGCAGGATGAGTTGGAAAAGGTTGAAGCCGACAACATACTCGCCGATGGCGGGGCTGCCATGACCGCCTACGCCCGGCTTCAGTTCTCGGATATTTCCGAAACGGAGCGCCAGTCCGTCCAACAGGCCCTGCTACGCTACTGCGAGCTCGACACGTTTGCCATGGTCATGATCTGGGAAGCGTGGCGCGCTCTCATCGGCTGACGCTTTTGGGCATGAGAGGACCTGCGTACTTCTATCCGGGGAAACCTGTTTTTTTGACAAAAGAAACAAAGCGAGTGAAACGTTGCCTGTGGTATGCGGCAACGCTTTTCACTTTGTGGTTAAGCGTTCTATACACCTGTGTTTTCTCAATTCCGCACGATTTGAATGAACCTGTCTCCATCCTCATTGCGGGAACGAATTGCCTCGAAATCGCGAAAAACTAGGCTGGGTGCGCCACCTAGAGCTGACAGCAGAGAGGGCTTCGCTCACGATTGTAGCTTGGCTTCAAGAAACAACAGCAGCTCTTCTTGATCGATCGCTTCCTTGGTCAGCAGGGCCGGGACGGTCAGGAGTTTATCCGGCGTTTTCCCGGCGGCCCATTGGAGCGGTTCATCGAAATATTTTTCCGTGATGTCGGAAACCTTAAGGCCGAGCGATTCAAGCGAGTAGCGGAGTTTTTCAGGATGCATGCAGGCGGTATCCTGGGTGCGCGTGCAGGGTTCGCAGCTATCGCAATGCCCGGCATAGAGGGCCTGCGCATCGGTGACGGTTTTTTCATACTCCAGCAACGCCCGGTTGATGCGGGTTCGCGTGCGGTAGTAATAGGCGATCGACTCCGCCTGCGTTTCAAATCCCGATAAATAAACCGTACCAATCAAAACATAGGCATAAGGATAGTCCTGAAGATATTCAGCCGGATCAAAGGCATGTGGCGGGCAGGACCATACCGAACCATGATTCCCGCAGTTGGCGCAATGTTCGCCGATTTCCACCGGTTTGTACGTCGGCATGATTTCGTTCACCGAGAGTCGCCGGATGTGGAATGTGGGGGGCTTTTTCATCGGATAAAGATGGCAGACTCGACTGAGCTTCGTCATCTCCCAAACGCAGTAAATGAAATTCCAGTTTGACATTTAGCTAAACGACTAACTATAAAGACGCCAATGGAAACGACATTGGACATTCTGAAGGCGCTTTCGGACCGGAACCGGGCGCGGGTGGTGGCGGCTCTCGGTCGCTATGACGAGCTGTGCGCCTGCCAGATCACGGAACTGCTGGAAGTCAGCGGGGCGACCGCGTCGCGCCATCTGGGCATTCTTCAACAGGCCGGACTGGTTGCAAGTCGTAAGGATGGACGCTGGGTTTACTACAAGCTGGTGAAGCCTGCCGGTAGCGAGCCGCTTTTCCAATGGCTGGAAAAAAACTTTGCCGCGTCCGATGAGTTGAAGGCTGACTTTGAGGCGTTGGACAACATCGTGGCCATCACCCGCGAAGACCTTTGCCGCAAGCAGCGCGGCGAAGCGTGCTGCCCCTCCAAATGAGTAGGTTTACAAAATGATTATGGACACACGAAGTGAGGTTGACTTGAAAATACGGCAGCGAAGCGGCGAAATAATTTTCACCCAGCGTCAGTGTCAGGAATCATTCTGTCCAAAATTATTTTGTCGAACATTCCGCTCGCGCGGATTAGTCCCCAAATTTAGGTGTTCTTATGAATAAAGAATCAAAGCAGGATGCAGGAATCGGTTTCTTTGAAAAGTACCTGACCGTCTGGGTTGCGCTGTGCATGGTGGCCGGCGTTCTGATCGGCAAGTACCTGCCGGCCATCCCGGAATTTCTCGGCAAGCTCGAATACGCCAACGTCTCGATTCCCGTGGCGGTGCTGATCTGGCTGATGATCTATCCGATGATGATGAAGGTCGACTTCAAGAGCGTGAAGAATGTCGGCCGGAATCCCAAGGGGCTGTTCGTGACGTGGGTATCGAACTGGCTGATCAAGCCGTTCACCATGTTCGGCATTGCGTGGCTCTTTTTCTACGTCATCTTCAAGAGCCTGATTCCGCCGGCCTTGGCGAAGGATTATCTCGCTGGCGCCGTATTGCTCGGCGCGGCGCCCTGCACGGCCATGGTGTTTGTCTGGAGCCATCTGACCAAAGGCAATCCCGCCTACACCGTGGTGCAGGTCGCCACCAACGACCTCATCATTCTTGTGGCGTTCGTGCCGATCGTGAAATTTCTGCTGGGCGTCAGCGATGTGTTTGTTCCGTGGGATACGTTGTTCCTCTCCGTGGTGCTGTTCGTGGTCATTCCGCTGACCGGCGGGGCGCTGACGCGCGGTCATATGCTGAAGACCAAGGGGGCGGACTATTTCGAAAACGTCTTCCTGCCCAAGTTCAGCAAAACCACCATCACGGGCCTGCTGCTGACGCTGGTGATCATCTTTTCTTTCCAGGGTAACGTGATTCTCGACAACCCGCTCCATATCGGGTTGATCGCCGTGCCGCTGGTCATCCAGACCGTGTTGATTTTCTTCATCGCCTACCTTGCCGCCAAATGGCTGAAGCTTCCGCACAACGTCGCCGCGCCCGCCGGAATGATCGGCGCCTCCAACTTTTTCGAGCTGGCCGTCGCCGTCGCCATCGCCCTCTTTGGAACGACCTCGCCTGTCGCGCTCGCCACGATCGTCGGCGTGCTGGTGGAAGTCCCCGTCATGCTCGCCCTCGTCGGCTTCGCCAACCGCACGACCGGCTGGTTTGAGAAAGCATGATTGAAACCACAAAAGGCACAAGAAACTCAAAAGTAACAAGCCTGATCCGTTTTGTGGGTTTTGAGTATTTTGTGGTCAACGAATTGAACAGAAAAGGAATGTCATGAGTGAAAAAATCAAACTGTTGTATCTCTGCACCGGAAACTCCTGCCGCAGTCAGATGGCCGAAGGCTGGACGCGTGCGCTGAAAGGCGATCAGATCGAAGCCTATTCCGCCGGCATCGAAACCCACGGTCTCAATCCCAACGCCGTCAAAGTCATGGGCGAGGCGGGCGTCGATATCACCACCCAGAAGTCGCAGCACATCGACGAGTTCAAGGACGTGAAGCTCGACTACATCATCACCGTCTGCAACCACGCGCACGAAACCTGCCCCTGGTTCCCCGCCGATTGCAAGGTTATCCACGTCGGTTTCCAGGATCCGCCGAAAATGGCGCGTGAACTCGCCGGAAAGGGCGGCTCCGAAGAAGAGCAGCTCGACTGCTATCGCACCGTTCGCGACGAAATCAAAGCCTTCGTCGAAACTCTTCCTGACTCATTGAAGCAATAAACCGTATTGGAGAAACGAAATATGAAAACACTGAAAATCTACGATCCCGCCATGTGCTGTTCGACCGGCGTCTGCGGTCCCGATGTCGATCCCGTTCTGGTCCAGCTGGCCGGCTTTTTGAAAAACCTCGATGCGTCCGCCGTCAAGGTCGAACGCTATAACCTGTCGCAGGAACCCGCCGCCTACACGAGCAACGAAGCGGTAGCCGCCGCGCTCAAGGAAAAGGGCACCGATGCTTTGCCGCTGGTCTTTGTCGACGACGAACAAATCAGTTCCGGTGGATATCCCGATCTGGATCAACTCGCTTCATTTCTCGGCACGACCCAGACGATTGACGTGACCGACTGCAGCGGTTGCAAAGGGTGCTGCTAACCCTACTTGGAGGGACCGTGTCCTCACGGTCCGCGGACGACGAGGACGTCATCCCTCCAGTCATCGAGGATTCTTATGAACGAACTACTCAACAAGGCGACACGCTTTCTCTTCTTCACCGGCAAGGGCGGGGTGGGGAAAACATCGATGTCGTGCGCCGTGGCCGTCGGATTGGCAGAACGCGGGAAGCGCGTGCTGCTGATCAGCACCGATCCGGCCTCCAACCTGCACGAAGTGCTTGAGACCGATCTGGATTCCACTCCCGTTCCAGTCAACGGCGTGACGGGGCTGGACGCGATGAACATCAATCCTATGCAGGCGGCGTCAGAATACCGCGAACGCATGGTTGGACCCTATCGCGGCGTCCTGCCCGACGAAGCCGTCCAGCAAATGGAAGAACAGCTCTCCGGGGCCTGCACGGTCGAGATCGCGGGCTTTAACGAATTTTCAAAATTTATTGGCGATGAAAAGGTCATCAGCCAGTACGACCACATCGTGCTCGACACCGCACCGACCGGTCACACCCTGCGACTGCTCAATTTGCCTTCGGCGTGGAACGACTTTATCGCCACCAACGAAACCGGCAGTTCCTGCCTCGGCCCCGTTGCCGGACTGGCCGCGCAAAAGATGCTCTACGAACAGGTCGTGGCCGCGCTCAAAAATCCCGAGCAAACGCTGCTCATGCTCGTGGCCCGCGCCGAGGCCATGAGCCTCGCCGAAGCCGCCCGCGCCAGCGGAGAGTTGGCCGGACTGGGATTGACCAACCAGCATCTCATTCTGAATGGCGTGTTTTACAGCGAAGGCGATGATGATGTTGCCCGCGCTTTTTCCCGTAAATCGCAGGATGCACTGGATGGGTTGCCCACCATTTTCAAGGACGTGGAAAAAACGCAGGTCCCCTTTCGTCCGCATGGCGTGATGGGGATCGATGCCCTGCAAGCCGTCGCCAACGGTGAATCCGATCCAGCGTGGCTGGATGCGCCCGATGCTTTGCAAAACGCGCTGCCGGCGGCGTTGGAAAACGTGCAGGAATGGGACGAGCTTTTTGCGTCGCTGGAAGCACAAAAACGCGGCGTCATTATGACGATGGGGAAGGGCGGGGTCGGCAAGACTGTTATGGCCTCGGCCATCGCCGCCGAGCTGGCGCGCCGCGGTCATTCCGTGTTGCTTTCCACCACCGATCCCGCGGCGCACGTGGCCGAAACCATCGGGGATGGACGGTCCAATTTACGCGTCGAACGGATCGATCCTAAAGCCGAAACCCAATCCTATTGCGAAGGCGTACTTGAAAAAAACCGCAGCAAGCTTTCCGCCGACGATCTGGCGCTGCTGGAAGAGGAATTGCGTTCGCCCTGCATCGAGGAGATCGCCGTCTTTCAAGCCTTCGCCCATACCGTAGCCAAGGGTTCGGACCAGTTTATTGTGCTCGATACCGCGCCGACCGGCCACACGCTGCTGCTGCTCGATTCGACCGAGGCCTACCACCGCGAAGTCGCCAAGTCGGCCGATGACCTGCCGGAGGAAGTAAAGGAATTGCTACCGCGCATCCGCGATCCGGAATTCACGAAGGTGCTGATCGTGGCCTTGCCCGAAGCGACGCCGACGCACGAGGCCCAGGATCTGCAGCGCGACCTTCGCCGCGCCGGCATCGAACCCTATGGCTGGATCATCAACCGCAGCTTTGCCGTTTCCGGAACAACCGATCCGGTGTTGTGTGCGAAAGGATTGCACGAAACGGAATACATCCGCGAAATCGCGTCCGGCTTGTCGGTAAAACGAACGGCTATTTCGCCCTGGATCGGAACGGAGTTGTGCGGGGCGGAACGGCTCAGGTTGCTGACGCAGTAGGATATACCCCTGATTCTCTGTTCGCTCTGAGTGAGATAGATCATCTCGCAGGGCCAGCAGAGGGGAACGGAGCAGGGAAGGCTGTCTTTCTAGACAGCAATGAAGTAACGTGAAATGGCACACATAAAATACACCAAAACCCCCGGAGGATGGCTAATTGCTCCTGTAGATCCCAATCATCTGGAAAGTGCCTGAGCCAATTCGTTTTTTCATAGTAGAGGAGCAGGATTTTGCGGTTCGTGTGTTTCTTCCTGTTCTATTTTGCGTTCTTGTCCTTTTCGAGAGTGAATGCCTTACCGCTTTGATAGAGCGTCAGGCGGTTTCGGTATGCGGCCAAATCGGCTTCATCCTTTCGGCTTTTCGACAGCCGCTTTATCGCCCGCTCCTGCGTCTTTACCGCGAAATCAAACTGCCCGTTGCGCGCATAGGCCCGGGCCAGCAACTCCAGATATTGGTCGGACTTCTTATCCTTGTCCAACAGGAGATTCGCATATTTGATCGCTTTCGCACCATCATGAATACTTGCATCGCTGCACGAGGAATAGAGAATCGACAGCTCGGCATATATCTTGTCAATACGGTTTCCCCAGTTCGGACTCTTGTTCACCTGGTCCCCTTGCAGAAAGATTTCATACCAATAGGCCTCTTCTGCATATAGCGATGCGAGCGAGCAATTGAACGCAACCTGGCCGGCATAGTAGCCATCGGGATCGTACCCCGACTCATAGTACACCTTGAGCCCCTCCAGTTGCGTGCGCATTGCAATCACGTCCTCCCGGGGATTAACTTTCCAAAAAAGCTGATCCATCCACCCCTTGAATTGCTCAACGCTCTTTGCCTTTCCCCGAAGCTGGATTTCCTCCAACGTCGAAGGCCCGATCATGGCAGATCGCGTATTCATTGGAGCTGACACATCCCATTCGGCAACATCTTTTAGATCTTCCGGAAAGCTGACCTCCCGCATGGGCCCACACTCGTCAACAGATAACCCATATATTCTAATCCAAATCCCAACCAAGTGATCTTCACCACGATTAACTTCGACGACTTCTGAGTTATACCATCCATTTTCGTCTTTTTCTTCTGATGTTCGTCTCCCCAGTTTGAAATGCCTGGCCAAAGGGTTCATAGTGGTGCGCACCATCTCTTGAGCGTTGCGTCGGATCGATTCAATTTCATTCAGCCCAGGAACTTGATATCTATTGATCACCTTATTTTTCTTGTTCACGATATCCACGAAATAACGGTATTCAATTCTAAGTCCACTAACCGTCATATCGGAAAGATTTTTTAAAATCACATTGTAGCTTATCTGCTGAGTCGGCACTGCCCACTGAGCCCCCTCCATCCCATCATCCCTGTTTCCGAGATCGTATAAGGGCTTGCCGTTATTAACGGACTTGGTTTCCAGTTCGACCGATACCTCCAACGAGGTTTCCGAAATGGCCTCGCAGGCATTGAACCACTTGCGGAGATATTCCTGATCCTTCTCCGAAAAGATCCGAGGCGCGACCCAGACCCTTCTCCCGTCATCGCACTCAATGTGTACGCGTCCCCGGGACGGGTCTACCTCAAGCAGCTTGGCCTCCATCGTACGCCCCTGCGTATCGGTAAAAGTGCGGTATTCGTCTGCGCATGCCACGGTTACAACCAGCAAAACCGCCAGCCCGACTATTCTCGCTGTCATCGATCCCCCTTCATCCAACGCATCCCGTCACACAGTAAATTGTCAATCGTCGTCCGGATTTATTTCCAGCTTTGCTTATCCAGTTGCTATCACCCAGGAGCCGATAGGCGGCGGCCCAGTCCCTGATGTATGCCTGATGATCCTCCGTGCAAAACACCGTGGGCGGAACCCACAACCGTTTGCCATCCTTTCGCTCATTTTCGATCTGGCCCTTTTAGCTGTTTAAAGACGTAATCTGTCCCTCGATCACACGCCCCTCGGGATCCGTAAAGATCCGGTAGTCCTCTGACCGGGCACCTGCCACAAACAGGCAAATCATCACTATGGAAAGGATCCATTTCATATTCTCACCCCGTGGGTCGGGGAGGAGTTGTGCGGGGCGGAACGGCTCAGGTTGCTGACGGTGTGCACGCGCGCCGGGTCGGGTCGGGAACTCGGCCTACAACGATCCGGGCGTTACGATTTGAATGCAGCCACCGCCAGCAGCACCCAGCCGACGATGAAGCAAAGGCCGCCGATGGGGGTGATGGCGCCAAGCCATTTGATGCCGCTGATGCTGAGGGCGTAGAGGCTGCCGGAAAAGATCAGGATGCCGGCGGTGAACAGCCAGCCGCTGGCGGTGAGTGGTTTTGACTGAGTGTTCAACGCGAGCACGCCGACGATCAACAGGGCGAGCGTGTGGTAAAACTGGTATTCCACGGCGGTTTTGTAGACGGCCATCACTTCGGCACTCAGTTTTTCCTTCAGGCCGTGTGCGCCGAAGGCTCCGAGCAATACGGCCAGTGCGCCGCTGATGGAACCAATGGATAGAAACAGTTTTGCTATGGCGTTCATGAGTATTCTCCTGCGTTCATTTAAGGGGTAAAACGCGACGAGGGCGTCGCGTCTACGTTGAGGGATTCATCACCCGGCCGATGAACAGGATCGTGCCGGTTGAGTTTTCGCGGATGAGGAACAGAAACGGATGGTCGGCAATGAATTGCGAGGGTATACTGTAAACTTGCATGCCAACCGCGGTGGCCGCGGCCGCTTCCGTTCCCTGTTCGTTGACTTCGACAAAGGCTCTGTGAACGATTGCACCAATGTACAGGTCTCGCGAGCCGTCCATTCCTGAAAAATCGGCTTTATCTGAAAAGGCGAGCGGCATGCCCATGCCGGCCAACGTGCCGTTCAGGCTGAAGGAGGATTCGAGTTTGAATTTGGGGAGCTGCACATTGATTTCCATTTTGTGGAATTCGAGATCGTCCAAGGAAACCGGTTCGATTTTTTCTCCGGGATTCGGAAGCAGGATAATCATGGAAAGCTCGCCGCCTGCGTAGGGCAGTTCGAGGGCTTGGAGCTTGTCGGTGCGGGCTCGTTTGAAGTCGGCGGTTTGCGACATCATCGGCACATCGACCTTGGTTCCGTCTGTCAACGTGAACGGGGCGGGGCGGGTGGCGGATTCCTTGAATTGTTGGGCCCAATCACCTTTGAAGTAGATGGCGTTGACCAGCACGAGGCGGGTTAGCGGATTGAGCACGCCTTCGCCGATCAGGTCCTTGATTTTGTCGTTGGTTTTACTTTCGACCCAGCTATTGATTTTTTGCCGTACGCCTTCGGCATCGGTCTTGTAGTCAGAGGGTTGGGTTTCGCTGCCGTAGAATTCCCTGGTGAAGGCGAGGTAGTCGGGCAGGATGGCATAATCTTTTTGCGGCCAGAGGGCGTTGGCGACGCTGAGTTGGAGGTGTCCCTTGGCCTGAATGTTGTTGAGCGTTCTGCGCAGATAGGAAAAGGCCGGGTGGGTTGCGCCTTGTCCGCCAAAGTGGAGTGTCTGGTTCATCTGTTCGGCGGTATCACCGCGTGCGCCGCCATAGGTCATGGCGAGGGCGGAGGAGATGGAGTAGGGCGAGAAAAAGAGGTTTCCGTCGTTTTCGGTAGCGAGCTTTTTGTATAGATCAACGGCCAGTTCGTTGACGGATTCGGCGGGGTCGAAGGCTTTGGCGGTTTCCGGTTCATCAATTTTTGGCGGTCCGTTTTTCCATTCGAGACCGGAAATTTCGAGCGTGGTTTTCGAGCCCGTTTTCTTCTCGCGCAGTTCAAGGTCCTTGGCGACCCACATGCCGTCCATTTTCTTGATGCTGACGATTTTCAGGCGGTTCAGTTCGTTCTGTTTGGGATCGAGTGTCTGGGCTTCGAGTAGCATGCCCATTTTCTTTTCGATCCAAAGGCGCATGGTGTTTTTCGAGTTTGGAACCGGTACATCGACCACGTAGCAGTCGCGGTTGATTTTTTTCTCCTCCTTGATCAGTTTAGCATTCGGCCACCAGAGGACGGAGAAGCTGAGCTCGGCCCACGTTATGCCGGTATCGAGGATGTTGGAGGTTGGCTTGTTCTTGGGATTGGAGAACGAGTAGCTGGGCTTGTCGTTGTTCCACGCGATCGAGAGCGATTCCTTGTCGATCTTGTAGGAAGCGGTCGGCGTGGCGGCACCCCAGTCGAGCTCCATCACCACGGGCAAGCTGGCGCTGGTAAAACCGTTCTTGGCCTTGACCTTCAGGGTGCCTGTAAGCTTGATCGGGTCGTTTGGCAGCTTGGAGCGGACAAACGCCAGAATGTCGTCGCCCGACATGGATTTGGAATAACCACAAAGGGCGCAAAGAAAAACAAAACTGGTCAGCAGCAACTTTTTCAAAACATGTTCTCCTGGTATTAGTCACCGAAGAACACGGATTAACACGGAACTGGATCGGTGTTCATCCGTGTTGGTCCGTGGCTTCCTTATTCCTGTTCGGACAGTTTCAGCGCATAGCGCAGGGCCTGGTCGATATTCTTAACGGTCTTGAAGGTCAGTTTCTTTTTCACCTCGGCCGGGATTTCAGCGAGGTCGACCTTGTTTTTTTCCGGAAGCATGATGTGCTTGATGCCGGCGCGGGCGGCGGCGAGCACTTTTTCTTTCACGCCTCCGACGGGGATGACCCGCCCGCGCAGAGTGATCTCACCGGTCATGGCGAGGTCGGGCCGTACCGGTTGGTCGAGCAGCATGGAGAGGATCGAAAGGGCAATGGCGACGCCGGCCGACGGACCGTCTTTCGGCGTGGCACCGGCAGGCACATGGATATGGATGTCGCTCTTGGCAAACAGCTCTTCATCCAGTTTGAAGGTGGAGGCGTTCGCCTTGAGATAGCTGAGTGCGGCGCGGGCAGACTCTTTCATGACGTCGCCGAGCGAGCCGGTCAGGATCAGTCCGCCTTTGCCGGCCATGCGGGTAGCTTCGATGAACAGAATATCGCCGCCGTAGGGCGTCCATGCCAGCCCGGTCACGACGCCGGGCATGGCGGCGTTTTCGGCCACGTCCTTCTCGATCTTCACCGGTCCGAGAAACCCTTTGAGCTTGCGTTCGGTGACCTCGACCGCGCGGGTCTTGCCTTCGGCAAAGCCGCGCGCCACCTTGCGGCACACGTTGGCGATTTGGCGTTCGAGGTTGCGGACGCCGGCTTCGGCGGTGTAGCCGGCGATGATTTTTTCCAGCACTTCCGGAGAGAACTTGATCTGCGTTTTCTTGAGCCCGTGCTCGGCAATCGCCTTCGGGACAAGGTAGCGGCGGGCAATCTGAACCTTTTCCTGCAGGGTGTAGCCGGGCAGGCGAATGACTTCCATGCGGTCGCGCAGCGGGCCGGGGATGGTGTCGAGCATATTGGCGGTGGTGATGAACATCACTTTGGAAAGGTCAAACTGCACATCGAGATAGTGATCCTGGAAGGTGCTGTTCTGTTCGGGGTCGAGCACTTCGAGCAGGGCGGAGGCGGGATCTCCGCGGAAATCCTGGCCGACCTTATCGATCTCATCGAGCATGAAGACGGGGTTGTTCGCACCGCAACGCCGTACGCTTTCAATAATACGACCGGGCATGGCTCCGATATAGGTGCGGCGGTGGCCGCGGATTTCGGCTTCATCGTGCATGCCGCCGAGCGACATGCGGACGAACTCGCGTCCGAGTGCGCGGGCGACCGATTTTCCGAGCGAGGTCTTGCCGACGCCGGGCGGTCCGGCGAGACAGAGGATCGGGCCTTTCATATCCCTCTTGAGCTTGAGCACGGAGAGGTATTCGAGAATACGTTCCTTCACCTTTTCGAGGCCGTAGTGATCCTTATCGAGAATCTTCCGGGCGGCGAGAATATCGAGCTGATCTTCCGTTTCCCTGTTCCAGGGAAGCTCGGCCATGACGTCTAGATAGGTGCGGATCACCCCGTGCTCGGGCGAGGCGGAGGGAACGGCCTTTAGCCGCTCCAGTTCCTTGTCGGCCGCCTTCTGCGCTTCTTCCGGAAGCTTGGCCTCTTCGAGTTTCTTTTCCAGTTCAAGAATTTCGGCGGTCTGGGGATCGTCTTCGCCCAACTCCTCCTGAATGGTTTTGAGCTGTTCACGCAGATAGATTTCGCGTTGGGTTTTGGAGAAGGTTTCGTTGACCTTGCTTTGGATCTTGTTGCCGAGCTTCAACACTTCGTGCTCGCGGTTGAGGAACTCCATCAACGTCTTGATCCGGCTGGCCACGTGATTATCTGCCAGGAGCTTTTGCCGATCATCAACAGGAATGGGCAGGTTGGTGGCAATTAAATCGGAAAGCTGAGATGGGGTTCCCATGTTGAAGATGGCAATGGTCAGCTCATCCGGCATGTTGGGTGACATCGTCACCACCTGTTGGAATTTTTCGGACGCATTGCGCGCCAGTGCTTCGAGCTCGATCGAGTCATCCTTGGCGTCCTCGATCATCTGATAATGCGCGGTCGGGTATTCTTCCTCGGTCAACAGATCCTGAAGTTCGCAACGAGAGAGGCCTTCGACGAGGATATGGGTCGATCCGTCGGGGAAGTTCAAGGTCTTGATCAGACGGGCCACACAGCCGATGCGATAGAGATCATCCTTCGTGATGTTGGTTTCGTCAATCTCGTCCCGGCGTTGCAGGGCCGTAATGAAATGCGGCGTCCGGGTCGATAGTTCGGTCACCAGCTTCTTCGACTCGTCCGAAGTGATCACCAGCGGGGCAACCATCTGCGGGAACAGGACAAAGTTCTTCAACGGCATGACCGGAAGGATGTCCGGAACCTCCTGTTCGGGTACGATTTCAATCTCTACGTTGTCGGTATCTTCGTGTGCGCTCATGGACTGGGTATCTTTTGTTGGTTCATTAGTTCCTGTCTGTCCCGAAAAGTTCATTTTTCTCAAGAATTGAGAGCTTAGGGCAGCGCGTTTCCAATGTCTGGAAAAATGCGCGCAAAATTGTTGCGGAAGCAGGAGCGATCCAGGCGGCAGCCGACCGTAATCGCTTAAAAGAGATAATAAGGCACGCGGGGTTTGGGCTTCTGTTTATCGTTATTTATATATAGGGCTATGTGGTATGGAGCTAGTTAGTGTACTGTGAGCCCGTTTCGTCACAACGTATCGTTTTTGGCATCTGGATATCTTCAGTATATGCGGGTTCACTTTCCGGGTTTCAACGGAGGCCGGTGTGTGGTGGACAATTTCTGTTTGGAGTTATTATGCGTCGTAGAATAAAGCTGTTGGTTTTTTTTGGATTTCTTGCGCTCGGAGGACATTCCCTCGGGGCCGACCTGCTTCATCGCTACGACTTTTCCAACGATGTTGCGGATGGGGTGGGGACGGCGGATGGCACGTTGAAGGGCAGTGCGTCCATCAGTGGAGGTTCGGTGGACCTGAACGGATCCGGGGCCTATGTGGACCTGCCGAACGGGCTCCTCTCCAGTCTTGATTCGATTACCGTGGAATGCTGGCTAACCGATTTGGGCAGCTCGACTTGGGCGCGGATCTTCGATTTTGGCAACAACACAAGCGTTAACATGTTTCTCACTCCCCAGGCTAGTTCCGGTGCGTTGCGCGGGGCGATCAAAAACGGCGGGAGCGAGCAGCGGATGGAATGGTCGGGCACGCGTCTCCCGACCGGGATTCCTGTCCATGTGGTCTGGACATACGACCATGCCTCAACGACCGGCAAGCTCTATGTGGACGGTGAACTTGTCGCCCAAAACACAGGGATGACCATCGCGCCTTCGGACATGGGATACACGGTGAACAACTATATCGGCCGGTCCAACTGGTCGGATCCATATTTTTTTGGCAGCATAGACGAGTTCCGTATCTACGACGGCGCACTGACAGCGGCGGAAGTACTGAAAAACCATGAATGGGGCCCCGATGTGGCGGCTACAGGCCCTGTCGGGATCGTGGGACAGCCCGATAGCCAGACCGTAGAGGAATCCCATTCCGCTTCGTTTGAGATCAAGTACAGCGGCACGCCTCCGGTGTATGTGCAGTGGTACAGGAACTCTTCACCCATATCAGGGGCAACAAACTCCAGCTACACCATCGCGGAAACCACGCTGGCCGACAACGGGGCGATGTTTCATGCCGTTGCCGCAAACCTCTATCTCGGTACTCCCTATCTCGACACGAGCAGCAGCGCAACGCTGACCGTTCTTGCCGACACCAATGCGCCCGTCTTGGTTCGCGCCGTGAGCATTTTCCCCGACGGGGTCAAAGTGGCCTTCAACGAGGGCGTAAGCCCTGCGATGGCCTTGGACACGGGTAACTATTCCATTTCATCGCCCACTGGATCGTTGGCCATCACCGATGCGGTATTCGGGGAGGATACCTCTTCCGTGATTCTGAACACCGTCCAGCAAACCCTCGGCGTCACCTACACACTGCACGTTTCCACCGTGCAGGACCGTTCCAGCTCAGCCAATACCATCGCGGCCGACAGCCAGGCCACCTTTGTGGCTCTACCCTATGTGGTGGACGACATCGGTTCGCCCGGCAGCGCCAGTGTCTTGGGCGGCGTGGATGGAGGAGTGGATCTCACGGCCTCGGGCAGCGGAATCGGCGACGCCGCCGACGAGTTCGGCTTCAGCCATAAAACCTATTCAGGAGATTTCGACATACAGGTGCGTCTGGATGGTATGGAGTTTTCCGATGCCTGGGCGCGGGCGGGGCTGATGGCGCGCGACGGGCTGGATGTGGATGATGTGTTCGCCGCCGTTTTCACCACGCCGGGACCGGTTGGCTGTCAATTCATGTCGCGCAGTTCGACGGGTGGAACCTCCAGCATGGAAGGATATTTCCCAACCAGTTTTCCCTGCATGTGGCTACGCTTGCGCCGAACCGGAAACCTGTTTGAAGGTTTTGCGGGAATCGATGGGTCGTCGTGGCAGCGGCTTGGATCGGCGACCATTGCCATGTCGGGCAGCATCGAGGTGGGATTGGCCCTCGCCTCCGGAGAGACCTCCACTGCGATCACCGCCAACTACCGTGACGAGTCCACCGGCAGCGGCGCGATTGCGTCGAGCTTGGAGCTTCCCTTCGAACCGCTGGGACCGAGCAGCCGCCGCGGCGCGATGGTGATCAGCGAAATCATGGTCGACACGCCCTCCGAATGGGGCGGCACGAACAGCCTGGAGTTTGTCGAACTCTACAACACCGGCCTGATTACCGAAGACCTGACCAGACACCGTTTCAGCGGCGAGATCGACTACACCTTCCCCGACGGCACGACCTTGGCTCCGGGCCAGTTCCTAGTGGTGGCCAAGGATCCCGTTGCGGCGCAGGCGTTCTACGGTGTCGATTGCCTCGGCCCCTACGACGGCAAGCTGTCGAACTCCGGGGGACTTCTGCGTTTCCGCAACGAACTCGACGGCATCCTGCTGGAGGTGGACTACAACGACAAGGCGCCATGGCCTGTGGCCGCCTTCGGCACGGGCCATTCGCTGGTGCTGAGCCATCCGAGCTATGGCGAAGGCGATCCGCGCGCGTGGTCGGCCAGCGACCGGATCGGCGGGGCGCCCGGCACATTCGATGGATATAGCAGCGAACCCGCCCGCGGCGTGGTGATCAACGAATACCTCGCGCACACCGACTTGCCGCAGATCGATTATGTCGAACTGTTCAATACAACGGCTGCACCAATCGACCTGTCCGGAGCATGGCTGAGCGATAAAGCCGGCACCAACAAATACCGTATCGCCGACAGTACCTACATCGCCGCCCGCGGTTTCCTTGCTTTCGATCAGAACGAACTTGGCTTTGCGCTATCGGCCGATGGTGAACAGATCTTTCTGGTCAATTCCAACCAGACGCGCGTCATCGACGCCGTCTCCTTCCGCGGCCAGGAGAACGGGGTGTCCGAAGGCCGCTATCCCGACGGAGCCCCCGGATTCCAGGCTATGGCTTCCGTAACGGAAGGCAGCGCCAATACAGTGCCCTTGCAGCGGCCGGTTGTGATCAATGAAATCATGTATCACCCCATTTCCGATTCGAAGAACGATGAATATATCGAGCTGTACAACCGCACCGGCAGTCCGGTGGATCTCTCGGGATGGAAGCTGCAGGGCGGCATTTCCTACGAATTTCCAAGCAACTCGCTCATCGCCGGCCATGGGTATCTGGTGGTGGCCGAAAACGCCACCAACCTGATCGCGAAATACACCCAGCTCAACAGTGCGAACACCTACGGCAACTACATCGGATCTCTTGGCAATTCGAGTGACACGATCCGCCTCTCGATGTGGGAGGACTTGATCTCAACCAATAGCCAGAATGTGGCAACCACCAACATCTTCTACATTCCGGTAGAGGAGGTGACTTATCTAGACGGAGGTCGTTGGGGGGAATGGAGCGACGGTGGTGGCAGCTCGCTGGAGCTGATCGATCCCGACGCCGACAATCGCCAGCCTGCCAGCTGGGCCGACAGCGATGAAACGGCCAAGGCGCCGTGGACGACCGTCGACGTTACGGAGATTCTGGAAAACGGGCAGGCGGCCTCCGTGGTGGATGAAGGAGGAAGCTATGGTGAGGCTGCCGATTGCAACCGTCTCGAACTGTTGTTGCAGGGGGCCGGTGAAGTGCAGGTCGATGACGTCGAATTCCTGAATAACGGCGGGGCCAGTCTTGTTCAGAATGGCGATTTTTCAAGTGGTTCCTCCAGCTGGGGCTTTGGAGGCGTTGTTCGGAACTCCTATGTCGAAAGTGGAATCGGCGTCAGTGGTTCGGATGCGCTGCATCTGGTTTCCGTTGCACGTGGTGACACGGGTTGCAACAAGGCCTACAACAATCTTTCCGCCGTCCCTGCGATCACGGGATCGGATACGGGAACCATCCGGGCCAAGGTGCGTTGGCTGAAGGGGGCGAAACAGATCCTTTTCCGGCTGCGCGGCAACTGGATGGAAGCCAGCCAGGGTCTGGAGGTTCCGGACAATTGCGGAACACCGGGGCAGGCCAACTCACGGCTCGTCGCCAATGCGGGACCGGCCATCTACGATGTTGCGCACAGCCCCGTTCTTCCGGCGGCGGACGAAGCGGTGGTGGTGACCGCACGCGCCACCGATCCGGACGGGATCTCCTTGCTGACGCTTCACTACCGTATTGATCCGTCGGCATCGTATTCCACCACGACCATGAATGACGCCGGCACCGGCGGCGATGCCGTTGCCGGCGACGGCCTCTATTCGGCGACCCTGGCAGGCCATTCGGACGGCACGCTGGTTGCGTTCTATATTTCGGGCTCCGATGGTTCCGCAAGTTCGCAATTCCCGGCAAATGCCCCGGCGCATGAATGCCTGGTGGGCTGGGGAGAATCACAACTTGCCGGCGGCCTCGGCACGTATCGGTTGTGGGTAACGGCAACCAATCTCAGTTTCTGGGGCAGTCGCGAGAAGAATGCCAACGACCCGATTGATGCGACGTTTGTCTATGGAAACCACCGGGTGGTCTACAACGTCGGCACCATGTACAGCGCCAGTCCGTTCCATACGCCTGCCTATAATGGGCCTGTGGGCTCCTTCGCCTGTGACTATGAAGTTAATTTCCAGCCGGGCGAACGCTTTCTGGGTTCGGAGCCGTTTGTTATCCAGGCGGAAGACGATAACGGCAGCTTCTGGTATGATTCAACCACACAGGTTGACCTGACCGGCACCTGGATTGCACGAAAGCTGGGACAGCAGTACAACTACCGGCGCCATATGCACATGATGGTTAACGGCAATGAACGCGGAAGTATTTATCTGGATACCCAGCAACCCAACAGTGAAATGCTCGACGAATATTTCCCCGACGACTCGCAGACGGAGCTACGCAAGATCGAAAGCTGGTTCGAGTTTGCCGACAACTTTGTCGACCAGGGCAGTGTGTACGGCCGCATCGGGCTGGTAAACAAGAGCACGGGAGGCATCGACCTGAAGTGGTATCGCTGGAGTTGGCGACCGCGCGCGACCCGGGATCATGAAAACTGGTTCAACTTTACCAATCTGGTGGTGGCGGTTAATAACAGCGCATCGCCGGATTGGGAAGACCGGGTGCATGACAGGATGGATGTGCGCAATTTCCTTCGTCCCATCGTAACGCACCATGTTTGCGGGAGCTGGGACAGCTATGCCTACGACCGCGGCAAGAATATGTATGCCTTCAAGCCGGACGGCAACGGATGGCGCCTGCTGATGTGGGATATTGAACTGGCCCTCGGTAACGGGAGCCATGGCACGACCGAGAGCATCTACTGGAGCCAGGACTCGGTGCTGTTCAACATGATCACCTCGATTTCATCGATCCACAGGGAATACCTTATGGCTTTCCAGGAAGCGGTCGATGGGCCGATGGCACCCGGTGTTGCCGGCGCGATCTTGAACGAACGTTATCAAAACCTTCTGAAGAACGGCGTGTCGGTAGCTTCTCCACAATCCATCATCAATTTCATTTCCGCTCGCCGCACCTATCTCCAGGGCATACTGCCATCCGCCGATTTTGCTGTCGACGGTTCCCCCTCGTTCTCGGTCTCGAGCAACAGCGTGGTCCTGACCGGTACTGCGCCGCTACAGGTTGCCGATATTCTGGTCAACGGCGTAGGCTATCCGCTCGACTGGACGAGTGTCACAGCATGGAGCATGACGGTGCCGCTGCTTCCCGGCACGAACAATTTGTCGATTGCAGGTGTGGACCGGTTCGGTGATCCCGTTCCTGGAGCGAGCGCCGCACTGACGGTGATCAGCACTGAAGTTATCACGGACCCGTTGGACGCCATCGTTATCAACGAATGGATGGCGGACAACGATGTCACGTTGGCCGACCCGGCTGATGGCGATTACGAGGACTGGTTCGAGCTGTACAACCCGGGAACCACTGCCGTCGATCTCGGCGGATGCTACCTGACCGACGAGCTTTCCAACCCGTTCGAATTCCAGATTCCGGACAATGGACACTACTCCATCCCTCCAGACGGCTACCTGCTGGTCTGGGCCGACGGGGAACCGGAACAGAACTCCACCAACCAACCCGCTCTGCATACCGGTTTCTCGTTGGACAAAGGAGGCGAGTCTATCGGGTTGTATGCGCCGGATGGCCGGGAGATTGATACCGTCTCGTTCGGGGTGCAGACGGCCGATCTGTCGGAAGGGCGTTATCCCGCTGGTGGCGATACGATCCTTTCGCTATCGTCTCCAACGCCTGGCTCCTCCAATGCGATCCCCGCGGATGGACCGGTTCTGGGCGAGGTACAGGCCAGCGGAACAAACGTTGTGTTTAGTTGGTCTTCGATCAGCGGATTGAATTACCAGATATACTACAAGGACCATTTGCTGGACGCCTCATGGATTCCGCTTGGAACGCCGATCCCCGGTACGGGTGGCACACTCGGCTTCACGAACAGTTCGGCTGAATCGCCGTATCGGTTCTATCTCCTTGGAACCGAGCCGTAGCGGCGTACGAACCCCGGTTGCGGGTAGTGGTGTCTTTGTGTGTAAATACCATACTTGCATAAAGAATTTCTAGTAACATGAACTGGAAAAGGGTTAATGTTTCCTCTGTTTGCGCAAGGGGAAGGCATGCTTTCACAAATCAATTCCGGAGCGGTGGTGGGGATCGAGGCGTTTCCTGTCGAGATCGAGGTGAATGCCGGGCACGGCGAGCCCAAGGTGGTGATCGTCGGTCTGCCCGATGCCGCCGTGAAGGAAAGCTCCGATCGGGTCTGGACGGCGATGATCAATTCCGGTTTCCGGCCGCCGATGGGCCGTACCACCATCAATCTCGCTCCGGCCGACATGAAGAAGGAGGGGCCCAGCTTCGATTTGCCCATCGCGCTCGGTATTATCGCCGCGCTCGAAGACATCAAGGATGATTTGCTATCCCGCATCTGTGTGGTGGGGGAGCTGGCGCTTAGTGGTGCGGTGCGCCGGGTTCGCGGAATTCTGCCGATCACGCTCATGGCGCGCAATGCCGGCTACAAAGCGATGATGGTGCCCGCCGAAAACGCCGAAGAAGCGGCGGTAGTCGACGGGATCAAGGTATTTCCCGTCCGCAACCTGCGCGAGGCGGCCGATTTTCTCAATCAGGACATCAAGCTGGATCCCTATGAGCTCGACATTCGTTCCGTCTTCGAGGCCAACAGTCTCTATGAAGATGACTTTGCCGACGTAAAGGGACAGGAGTTTGCCAAGCGCGCATTGGAAGTGGCGGTGAGCGGCGGGCACAATCTACTGATGATCGGCCCGCCCGGAACGGGTAAGAGCATGCTGGCCAAACGGATTCCGTCGATCCTCCCGTCGATGTCGCTCGACGAGGCACTGGAAACGACCAAGATCCACAGCATCTCCGGGTCGCTCAAATCGCATCAGGCGCTGGTGGCGCGGCGTCCGTTCCATTCGCCGCACCACACCATTTCCGATGCCGGTCTACTTGGTGGCGGCACCAACCCGATGCCCGGCGCAGTCAGTCTCGGTCACAACGGCGTGCTGTTTCTCGACGAGTTGCCCGAATTCCAGCGCAGCGTGCTGGAAGTGATGCGCCAGCCGTTGGAAGACGGCGAGGTGACCATCGCCCGCGCCGCCGCCAGCGTCACCTATCCCTGCCGCTTCATGCTCGTGGCCGCGATGAACCCGTGCCCGTGCGGTTACCAGACCGATCCCAAGCGCGAGTGCCGTTGCTCGCCGACGCAGATCGCGCGTTACCGCAGCAAGATTTCCGGCCCGCTGCTCGACCGCATCGATATCCATGTCGAGGTGCCTGCCATTGCCTATGAGCAGTTGACCCGACTCGAAAAGGGCGAGCCGTCGTCCGCCATCCGCGATCGCGTCGTTCGTGCCAGGGAGATTCAGCAGGAACGCTACCGGAAACAGCCCGGCACGCACTGCAACGCCAACATGCGCAGCAAGACCCTGCATCAGGTCTGCCGGCTGGAGCCGGACGCCGAGCAAATCCTGCGCACGTCGATGTCCGATCTCAACTTCAGTGCCCGCGCCTACGACCGCATCCTCAAGGTTGCCCGCACCATTGCCGACCTCGCAGATGCCGAAACCATCGAGGCCAACCACGTGGCCGAAGCCATCCAGTACCGCACGCTCGACCGGCAGCTTTGGGTTTGAGAGTCCCGGCTGCCGCTGCCTTGTCATTTTTCATAGGTTGGGCTATGCTATCCCTTCATTTTGATACAAGACTCCATTGGAGGTTTATCATGTCAAGAGCAGGAACATTTATAGCCGTTTCTTTAACGATTTTCGCCCTTACGGGAACATCTTATGCCAACTGGCCGACCCTGTACATTGTGGGGGATTCGACGGTGGAAACGCACCGGGGGGACCACTATGGTTGGGGGGGCAAGCTCGAGAGCTATCTTAGAAACATTCATGTGGAAGATCGTGCCCTTGGCGGCACCAGTAGCCGGAGCTATCGGCGTGACGGGCTGTGGCAGAAGGTGCTCGATGAGCTGGAAGAGGGCGATTTTGTGATGATCCAGTTTGGCCACAATGACGGCGGTTCCCTGAGCAAGGACAATGGGCGTTCTTCGCTCAAGGGCATGGACGACGATACGCAGGAGGTGACTGGAAAGGAAGGCAAGAAGGAAGCAGTCCATTCCTATGGCTGGTACATGAAGCAGTATATCAAGGAAGCCCATGAGAAGGGGGCGGTCGTAATTGTATGTTCGCCCATCCCGCGCTGCCTATGGACCGATCAGGGAAAGTGCGGACGTTCGGGGCACGACGATTATGGAGGATGGTCCAAGAAAGCCGCAGAGAAGGAAGACGCCTGGTTCATTCACCTGAATCATATTGTGGCGGACCGCTTTGACGATTTCGGCGACGAGGAGGAGGTGCGGCAGGAATTCTTTGCCGACCACCATGTCCACACCAATGAAAAAGGGGCCGAGCTGAATGCTGCATGCGTGATCGCCGGCATACGGGGGCAGCGCAACTGCCCCCTCAACAAGTTCCTGAATAGCAAGGCTCGTAAAATCAGGGCGTACAAGGATTAGCAAAAATGGGTTTCCGGCCATGAATGCAAGCCTGCTTCTCGCAACAGAACTCGCAATGGGGGTTTTAGGTGCTGCCGCTGCCGATGGCATGTTCAACCCCGGTGACGAGTGGAAGGATACCCGTGGCGAGGTGATCAACGCCCATGGCGGGGGCATGCTGTATGACGATGGTGTCTACTACTGGTTTGGCGAGTTCAAGCGCAAGGGTGGCGCGGCGCGCGACGGCATAAGCTGTTATTCCTCCACCAATCTGGTGGATTGGACGAACGAAGGCATTGCGCTGGCGGTCGTGAACAGGCATGAATCGGAAATCCGGCCCGGCTGTATCATGGAGCGCCCGAAGGTCGTCTATAACGAAATGACCGGCAAGTATGTGATGTGGTTCCATCTTGAGTTGAAGGGGAAGGGCTACGAGGCGGCTCGGACCGGTGTGGCCGTCAGCGATACGGTCACCGGTCCCTACAAATATCTCCGTTCCTACCGCCCCAATGCCGAAATCTGGCCGATCAACCATCAAGCGGAAGCCAAAACGACGGGCAGGGATGAGTCCGCGAAACTTTTAAAGCGCGATTTTAAAGCGGGCCAGATGTCGCGCGACATGACCCTGTTTGTCGACGACGATGGCACGGCCTACCACATCCATTCCTCCGAAGAAAACTTCACGCTCCACATCTCGAAACTGTCGGACGATTACACTTCGTTCACAGACCAGTGGAGCCGAATTCTTCCCGGTGGGCACAACGAAGCACCGGCCATCTTCAAGCACAAAGGCAAATACTTCCTGATCACTTCCGGCTGCACGGGCTGGGATCCCAATGCCGCGCGGTTGCATGTGGCCGATTCAATCATGGGCGAGTGGACCGACCTGGGGAATCCCTGCATCGGCAACGATGCCTCAACGACCTTTCATTCTCAAAGCACCTACATCCTTCCGGTTCAGGGAAAGAAGGGGGCTTTCATCTTTATGGCTGACCGCTGGAATCCGCGTAATCTGGCCGACAGTCGCTACATCTGGCTTCCCCTCCAGTTCAAAGATGATATGCCGTATCTGGAATGGATGGCCGAGTGGGACTTGCACTTCTTTGACTAGATGGTTCCGCTGGCCGCTGTGCCGTGGAATCCTCAAGTCGTGCAGGTGCAACGGATCGCTCCACCTGTGCGCGCTCTTTTTATGACCCCATCTTGCTATGCCGTGTGTGCTATTTGCGGATTCGGAGAATGCGAAATTGTGCATATCGCGATCACTAAATCCGTAAAAAACTGGCAAAAACGAATATTTGATCCCTCCGGCCTTGAACATGCTTCCCGCCGGGCAGTGAAATAGTCGCACTGGCGGGTTGTGCGGGAGCGGGGATTCCCTTATAAGCGGCCACTTTTACCGACCCAAACGCTATATAATTTGGGCTTTTGTTGGCACATAACATGCGTAGGAAAGTAAGCATTATGTTTATGAAGAAACGGTTTCAAGCAACGAGGGAAATGGTGTGTTTTATCGGAGCCTTGTATGCGGCGACGAGCGGCATTTTCTATCTTGCGGCGACACGCGAATACCACGCGGTCGTTCGCTTTGATTCCATTCGCCTGGTTATGTTGGTGTTATTGATGCCACTGCTGGCGAAATATGTCCTCCAGCTTTCCGTCAGCCCGTTTTACTCCATGGTTGCGAGACGTCGTACAAAGGCGGCCGCCAACCGCCGGAAACCATCGGTATCCGTAATCATTCCGGCCTGGAACGAGGAAGTCGGTATTGTCAGGACTATGTGGTCGGTGATCAACACCGCGTATCCGCACCTGCAGGTCGTTGTTGTGAATGATGGGTCGACAGACGGCACACACGGAAAGGTGACCCGCTTTGTGGCCGATTACAAACAGGATCCAATCCAGCGCGCCTCGGTTAAATACCTGAACCTTTCGAACGGCGGCAAAGCTCGTGCCATGAACCGCGCACTGATTCACGCCACCGGTGAAATCGTGATCACCATCGATGCCGACAGCGTGATGGATCCGGATGCGATCACCAATCTGGTGAAGCATTTTGATGATCCATCGGTTGGAGGTGTTGCAGGCAACGTGATTGTAGGGAATCGCAAAAAGCCCATTGAGTGGATGCAGCAGATGGAATACCTCTATGGTTTCTTTTTCAAGCGTTCCGACTCCTTGTTCAATTCGGTCTACATTATTGGCGGGGCTGCCGCAGCCTACCGGCGGGAGGTTCTGCAGAAGATGGGTGGCTTTGATCATTCCATCATCACCGAAGACATCGAGATGTCTACCCGCATCCTGTCGCATGGCTACAAGACGCGCTACGCTTGCGATGCCGTGATCTACACCGAAGGGCCTTCCGATTGGGGAGGCTTGTGTAACCAGCGCCTGCGCTGGAAGTACGGCCGCATCCTGACCTTTATCAAGCACCGCAAGCTCTTCTTCAGCCTTCGCAGGGAACACAATCCCTATCTGACGTTACTCGTGCTGCCGATCGCGGTCTATGCCGAACTGCTGCTGTTGACCGAAGCGGTCATGCTGGGAGTCTTCTTTCTCTATACCATTGCCACCAGCGACTACATGCCGCTGGCGTTTGTCATCGGCCTGTTGACGACAGTGGTAAGCATACAGATTCTGGTCGATCCCAAGATTCGCTTCCACCGCAACCTGCTATTGCTCGCGCCGACTGCCTGGTTGCTGTTTTATGCAGTCGATATGATCGAGCTACAGGCATTGGTTCGCAGTTTGAAGCGTCTGGTTACGCGCACGGAACTTAAGTGGCAGAAGTGGGTGCGCGTTGGCGTCGCTGGCAACGCCAGCATTGCTCAGCCCGTCTACGATTGATCGTTCCGGTCCGGCCGCTTATTCAAAATAGCGGTTCAGTTCTCTATCCGCCGCATCGCCGAACAGGATGATGGCGGCTTCGCGTAACCCTGGATCGGAACGCAATGTTTCCTTGCCCATGGTGAGTTCAAGCATGGTGCGCCGCCGGAGGAAATCTTCCAGGTGCACGACCATTTCCTCTTCGGCCATGCGCTGAATTTCGCTCCGGTAGATGGGACCAAGAATGCACTCATCATTGGCCGGGATTTCTGGTTGGGATTCCTCGCCGTACCATTGTTTGGCTGGATTCAGCGCAATGCCGAAAGACTCGATCATCCCGGCAACCTCGTCACCCACGTTGAGACAGTCGGTAAGCTTCCCTCCATATATGCTAAGCACCTTCTCTTTAGGATGGAGATCGATTTCGTGCTTCCGGGAGAGAGCCATCCATTCGGTATTGCCGACATCGGCATCTTTTCGTACCGCCAGCGGTCGCACGCCGCAACGCGTGGCGATCACATCGTTCTTGGTGAGCGGTTGGTCTAGCGCAAGCAGCGCATTGGCGTTGGATAATAAAAAATCGACATCATCAGCGGTGGGTTCTGCAACTTCATTGTCAACGCGGGTGTCGGTGGTTCCAATACAGGTGCGTTCGCCCATGGGCACCATGAAAAAGAGACGGCCGTCCGATGCAAAAAAGGTGAGCACCTGTTTGATCGGGGTGATCTGCGGAACAATGATGTGCGCGCCCTTTGAAAAAATATGTTTAAAGGCCGATTCGATGCCGAGTAGGTCATTGACGCGGTCGACAAAGGGCCCGGCGGCATTAATGATGGTTTTTGTTCGGAGACTATGGGCTTCGCCGTCGACCTGGTTCCGCAGTGTGCACTGCCACAACCCATCACGTTGTTCAGCGGAGACCAATTCCATATAGTTTATGGCGCTGCCGCCGTTTTTAAGCATGTTTCGAATAAACCCGAAGGCAAAGCGCGTGTCATTTTGAATCAAGTAGCAGTCGGAATATTCCAGCCCGCCGGCGAGGGGGGCCGTGTTTACCATCGGCGCTTCGCGCTGGATCGTCTTGCGCGAAAGCAGCCGCGGAGGTTTCGTTTGGCAACGGCCCATGCACCAATAGAGGAGTGCGCCGAGATAAATTAGAATCCGCGGCTTGCGGAACCCCTTGGCGATGCTGGTGAAAAAACGGATCTCGCGCACCTGGGCGGGATACGCTTTCATCAGCCGGTTACGGCATTTGCACAGGTTCCACACCAGACCGAACTCGTAGGTTTCGAGATACTTGATGCCGCCCCATGCGAGATTGGAACTCTCTTGCGAGGTGAACGAGGCAAAGTCGCTCTTGTCGATTACCGTCACCTTCGCCCCTTGGCCGGCCAGTGCAGCCGCGGCGACGGCACCATTGATCCCGGCTCCGACCACCAGGCAATCCTGGATATCGGATCGGGCCTTCTCGATGCAGGTTGTGCGCAGGGAAGTCATAGGCCTATCCATTGTTCACTACTGTTCGGTCAATTTTCTGATGTTTCCTCTGCGCACGGGAGCCACCACTTGTAGTGGCGGCTCTACTGGTACGTGCTGGCTTTCCGCGTGCAAGGAATTCCAGTACAACATGACATTAGATTGCCATAAATATTTCAAAACCACCACAAGGATTGAATTGCATCTGGGTGTGCATGAAATTTCACACTTTTTTACAAAGATTTTTGGCTCGCAGAACGTATTATATGTGAAAGACCAATGGGGAAAAGGCGCGACATGAGCGATGACATCCAAGGGCTCAAGGGCGGGGAGCCGGATAAACTTGATTTGGAGGCGGCGATCGAAATGTACCAGTCTGTCCTGTTGCGCTACGCATCCCGTGTGCTGAACAATGCCGATGCCGCCCAGGATATCGTTCAGGAGGTGTTTATCCGTCTGCATGGAAACTGGGGACGTCTCCGGAAACAGGAGGGATCATTAAAGGGGTGGCTGTACCGCACCACCCACAATGTTTCGGTCGATTATATCCGCAAAGAATCCCGTCTGCGTCTGCTGCACAAGCAACTTTCACATGATCCCGCTAACCGGTGCGATCATGCAGTACGTGACTATCTGGATGAGTGCGAGGCCCTCGTGTTCCAGCACATCAACACACTCAAGCCCCGGGAGCGCGAAGTGCTGGTGCTGCGGTTGCTGGATGGAATGAGCTACAGGGATATCGCCGGGGTGCTCAACCGCACGGAAGGGTATGTCGGCACCCTGATCCATACCGCTTCAAAAAAGCTAACCCAAAGCCTGCGCAAGGCGGGGGTGGTATCATGAAGGAATGCAAACGATTTGAAAAACTGCTGCCGGGTTATCTGCATGGCGAGTTGTACGAGCGGGACTACCATGCCCTGCGGGCCCATCTGGAAAGCTGCGCGTCTTGCCGGGCCGAACTTGAAGTACTGAACACGACGTTTCGGTTGGCGGGCAAGGTCATGGCTGCGGTGCCCACTCCCGTCCGCATGTCCGCATGGCGGCATCTGCCCGTAAGGAAAGTCGATATCCGCACCAATGCCTTTGCCCGCATCTGGGTCAGCCCGCAGTTCAAGGCAGCACTAGTCACCGGAGTCATAGCTGCTTTGTTTATCATGGTTTCGATGAGCTTTGTCATGGTTCAGGTGGTGCAAAAGAGTGAGGTTTCTTTCGAAGCGGCCCCGGTACAGCGCCCCAGAATGAAGTTGAACAAGTTACAGGTCTCCGACGAGATAAAAGCAACGCCCAAGCTACGCAGATCGGTGGTGGTAAAGCCCAAAGTGGACGTAATGGACGACTATTCACAGGATTTCTTCGGTGCAGAGGGTGGTCACGCGGATAAGGATGTGCCGGACCAAACCTTTGCCGCGGCGGCGGTGGAGCGGCCGAAGATGATGCTCAAGAAACCCAAGGTGAAGGTGGTCAAGAGCGCCCAGCCCAAGCCCTCCTCGCGCATTGTGGCAAAGGTGAAAACCCGGTCTATGCCCGAAATACAGATGCCGGATCTGGAAGGAACCTCGGAAGGGTTGATAGGCGGGACAGGTTTAGGCTCAGCGGAAATCGTCGACCGGGCTGAGATCAGCGAAACGTCCGTCTTTGGCTATGCGGTTTCAACAGAGCCGGAACCAGCCACCGAGTCGGTTAACCTGTCCGGGTATTCAACGTTGTCGGACTCCGATACGGGACGCTCGCAGGATAAAAATGAGCAGTACGCTTACGGAGATCCGTTTGCCAATGAACCTACGACAGATACTGCTCTTCCCCAGCCGGTTCCCGCAGTCGGGAAGGATAATAGCATAGACGGTCTGTTCGCAGGGGCCATGGATGCAGGTGACAGCATGGATGATCTGTTCGGGGGCGAGGATCTGGATGCATATAGTACGGAGCCATGGGGAAGAGTTGCCGATAATGTTATTACACCAGATCCATCCGAAACGAAAAAGAGTGCGAAAAAAATTCCTGACGATGTAAGTCGGGCCCGGAGATCTGACTTCAAGGATGAAGCGGCCGTGACGCCGCGGGAACGCAAGCCTGCCGTTTTCAATCCCTACGTGATGGCGGCGGACAATGCCTTCTCCACATTTTCAATCGATGTTGATACGGCGTCGTACGGGCTGGCACGGCAGCTGTTGCTGGGCGGTGCCATGCCGGATACCGAGGCCGTGCGCACGGAAGAATTCATCAACAGCTTCGACTATGATTACCGCCCGCCCGCCGGCAAGCAGACTTTTGCTGTGCACAGCGAAATGGCGCCGTCGCCGTTCCGGGGGCGCATGGATGTACTCAAGGTTGGGATCAAGGGACGCCGCATCGGGCGTGACGACCACCGCAAAGCCATCCTTACGCTGGTCATCGATACCTCCGGCTCGATGAGCACACCGGAACGGCTCGGTCTGGTTAAGCAGTCGTTGTCTCTACTGCTCGATCATCTCGACCCAGAGGACAAGGTGGCGATTGTACAGTTTGGCGGCGATGCACGATTGGTTTGCGAGCATACACCTGTAAGCAACAAGGCCGACCTGCTTGCGGCCATCAACGCCCTGCACCCGGGCGGTCCGACGCAGTTCGACAAGGGATTGGAACTGGGTTACCTGATGGCGTCCGATGGTTTCGAAGCCGGCGATTCCAACCGGATCATTATCATGTCCGACGGCGTTGCCAATCTGGGCGAGCTGGATCCGGATGCAATTCTGGAGCAGGTGGCCGACTACCGCACCAAGGGCATCTATCTTTCCGTGCTCGGCTTCGGGGCGGGAACCTACGACGACGATCTGCTGGAGCGCCTGGCGAATCGCGGCGACGGCATGTATGCCTATGTCGATACGATGGATGAAGCCCGTCAGCTGTTTGTTGACCGGTTGGCTTCCACACTCCATGTAATTGCCAGCGACGTGAAGATCCAGATCGAATTCAATCCCGACCGCGTGTTGCGCTATCGCCAGCTCGGCTACGAAAACCGCCAACTGACCAAGGAGCAGTTCCGCGATGATACGGTAGATGCCGGCGAGGTTGGCTCCGGCCAGTCCGTGACGGCGCTTTATGACGTTGAACTCAAACCAGACGGATTGGAAAAAGATCCGATCGCTACGGTCTATGTCCGCTATCGCCGGGCCGACAACGGCGCTATCGAAGAGATCAGCAGCCGGGTAATGGATTCCTACCGCAAGGCCCGCTTCGAGGATGCAGATGCGCGGTTCCAGCTGGCCGCCTGCGTGGCGGAGTTTGCCGAACGGCTGCGCCGCAGTCCCTATACCGAGGGGACGGAAATGACGGATGTTCTGGCCCGGATGCAACCGGTTGTGCTGGCCCTGAATCTCGATGGCCAGGTGCAAGAACTGCAACAGCTGATTTCCATTGCGACCGGGCTGGAAAATTGATTGGCAAGTATTTGGGGACGATTAACTGACGAGGTGGAATATGAAACGTATATGGATGGTTTTTTTGATGTGTCTGCTCGCCGGTGTGGCCGTGGCTGATGTGGCGATCAAGCAGGTAGAACTGACAGGCCGAATTTCCGAAGATGAGCTGGCCCTGAAAATGACGTTCGAGGCGCAGGTTGAAGGGGCTCCGGTTCGCATCATGGTGCTGGAGGGCGGCGTGGTTCCCACAAAACTGGATTTGCCGCGCGGTGCGGAGATGGTGCTGGAGGACGGCACTTACTACATCGAGTTTGGCAAGAACGGCAAGCAGGACGTCGAAATCGATTTTGAAGCCAAGGTCTTCTCCTCCGGTCAGCGGCGGGCGGCGGTTTTCGGGCTGCCGTCCGCCACGGTGCGAAAAATCACGCTGGATGCCGAAAAAGAGGGCTACAAGGTCGAGGTGGCCAACGCCCCGAGCACGGAGAAACTCGACGAAAAACGCCTTCAGGCCTATCTGCCGCCGACCGGTACGGTACGGATCGATTGGAGCCCCGAACTCGAAAAACTTTCCGGGGAACTCGTAGCCTCGTGCGACAGCATTTTTGTGGGCTCGGCCAAAGTCGGCGCCCTGTTGTTGCAGGGACAGTTTATCTACACCATTCCGCAGGGCCGCATGAAGGAACTCTCGCTGGCGCTGCCGGCCGGCCTGAACATTATCCAGGTCAACGGCGAAGATGTTCTCTCCTGGGATGTACGTGGAAACGATACGGCGCGCCAGCTGCATGTCGAGCTAAGCCGTCCCCACGAAAAACAATATGTTCTGACGGTGCAGGCGGAGCAGTCGCTTTCGGATTTTCCCTGTTCCTTTGAATTTCCGGTTATTGAGCCGCAGGATGTTATCCGCGCCAACGGCGTGGTGCTGGTGGGCACGGACAGCACCATCAAGTTGCTGGTCGATGGATTGGGTGGACTGACCCAGGTGGAACCGGATGCCATCAACTGGGACCCACTCAGCCGGCCGGCGCGCGGACTGTATGCCTATATGTTCGCAAACATGCCATTCAGTATGAAGCTCACGGCCGATAACATTGTGACCTCGCTCGATGCGGAAAATCAGTTGGTGCTGGCTTTGAGCGAATTTGATGCCTCGGTCGACGCAAAGGTCGATCTCGAAGTTCGCGACGCACCCACCCGGGAGGTGGAACTGGAGGTATCGAAGGATTGGACCGTTGCCGCCGTGGAAGGCCAGAACGTGGCGGACTACGATGTGCGCGACCGCGAGGGTTCGCGTTGGATCAAGGTCTATTTCAAAAAGGCGGTGGACACGCGCACGTTACTTCAGGTGCGGCTGGAAAGAACCCTGCCGGAAGGGGCCACGGGTTTCGGCATTCCCACATTCAAGGTGTCGGGGGCCCGGTCCGAGCGTGGCTTCCTTGTGCTACGTGGCGAAACGGGAACCCGTCTGGAGGGAACCGACCTTGCCGGGTTGCGCGAAGTGAATACCGGCTCGCTGCCGATCCGGATTACCGATGCGCGGCAGGCTTTCCGGTTCAAGAGCCCGGACTGGTCCGGACGCGTCAGCGTCCGCCAGGAGGAATCGTCGATCCATGCTGAATCGTTCCAGCTGGTTTCACTGGGCGAGAGTGGGGTATTTGGCAGCTGTCTGGTCACCTACAACGTAGCCAATGCGCCGACGCGCAGTTTTACACTGCGGGTTCCGCCGGCATACCGTAATGTGGAGTTGCACGGGCGGGATATCCGCAATTGGACGCGGGACGGCGATGAATGGACGATCCATCTTCAGCAGAAGGTACTCGGCGACTACACGTTGCTGGTCACCTACGATCATCCGGCAAAATACCAGGGGGAAGAGCTGTTGCTCGGCGGGATTCGAACGCTGGATATCGAAAATGAAACGGGCTATATCGCTCTGGCCGGTGCCGCCAATCTCTCGCTCGATGAGGAAATCGGGCATGATACGACCATCCTGCCGATTGATGTCGGCGAGATTCCGGAAGAGTATGCATTGCTGGTCAACGATACGATCATGCATGCCTACAAGTATGTGGCCACTCCGCACGAGGCGCAGGTGCGGATCAAGCGTTTCTCAATCCAGCCACTGTTGACCCAGGTGGCGGATCATACCACCTTCGACACCACCATCAGCAAGGACGGCGAAGCCGTCACCGTGGCAGTTTATCACGTCAAGAATACGGACCGCCAATATTTCTCGATGCGCCTTCCGGAGGATGCATCGCTGTGGTCTGTCAAGGTGGAGGGGAGCAAGACCCAGGTTCTCGATCGTGGTGACGGTGAAGTACTGATTCCGGTGGAACGCCGGCGCGATCCCAACGCTCCGCTCAAGGTGGAGATCACTTATGCCCAGCAGCTCAAGGAGCCGGGCATGGTTTCCTGGATGGAATTCAAGGCCCCTGAAGTGGACGCCCAGGCGGTTTTCGCCCGCTGGGCATTCCGGTTGCCGGACGGGAAACGTCTTGCCTCTGCTAAGGGGAATATGGAAATGCCAGGACCGTTGTCCGGTCGGAAAACGGGACTGGGAGCCATGCTGTTGAACTTTGGCTCTGAAATGCTGGTCTTCTGGATCGTTGCCGTGGCGTTATTGGCTGCTGCGCTGTATTTGCGCGGACGCCTGCGTGGTTTTTCCTTTATCCGGTTTTTACTGGTCCTCGTTGAGCTGGGTGGGGTTCTGGTGGTTGGCGGTGTGGCGCTGTATGTTGTACTTGGAATGCTTACCGTATCGGCCGATATACCGACGGAGTGGGTCTTCACCAAGTCGGTTTCCGGTTCCGACGGTGGATTGTTGGTGAATCTTAAAATGGTAGGAGCCGGATATGAAGCCGCTCAAACCCTGCTGCTGTTATTGGTGGGCCTGGTGCCGCTGGGGTGGGTGCTGATTACGCGAAAACAAAAACTGCTGATGCCGGCAGTTGCGTTACTGGCCGCAGTCTGCGCCTTCAGCCCCTATCTGGCATGGGTAACCCTTCTGTTCCCGCTGGCGTTGCTGTTTACCACCTGTTGGCTGGCCGGTCGCCGGTCCGGTGAAAGCGACCCGGAACGGCGTGGCGAAAAAAAGATGCCCGCCTATCAGCCCGAAATGCCGACCACCGGTTCGGAGGGTTCGGTACAGATCAGGCTGTTGGGCCTGATTCTGGCCGTGATGGCGGTTTTGGCCGCCGGATGCACGACGGTACAGGGCAAGGAAGAACCGTCGACACCCAAATCTGCAGTGGCGCAACGCGTTGATTTGACGGTTTCCGTGCCGGAGTTCGAAACCGAAAGCCGCGTGAATGTTAATGTGCACATGGAACTGGAAATGAAGGCTGAAGAAGGCGAAACGCTCCAGCTTCTTGGGCCCGGTTTCGTGATTAAGAACTACGATCTGTCCTCGCGCCGTCTGCAGGTTGTGCAGGATGAAAACGGATGCACGCTGCACGTGGAACGCGGTGGGAAATACAAGGTGTCGGTCGATTATCTGGTGGAAGCGGATTATGACGAAGGCGTATGGAACGCAAACCTTTGGATTCCCGCATCCCTGCAAAATGCGGCAGTCATTACCCTGCCGGTCGAAGGATGGAACCTGCAGTCGAAAGAGGCCATCCGCATCCGGCAGGAAGGGGTCCGGGCGGAGGTGCTGTTCGGCAGCCGAACGAGTCTATGCACGCTTGGCTGGAAACCCGAGGAACGCAAAACCGATCTGGAGCAGGCGCGTTTTTTCTGCGATGTCAACACGCTGGCCGACTTCCAACCCGGTATGGTTGATCTGCGGCACGATGTCCGGTTTAACATTGCACAGGGCGAGTTGCAGAACCTGCGGTTCGATGTTCCTGCCGGCATGAGCATTACGGAGGTTCGCGGCAGCGAAGTGGCCACCTGGCGCTACGATCCCGATACCGGCCTGCTGGAAGTGGTGCTGTCGGTGCCGGCCACCGAGTCTTACCGCATGCAGATCGGTGCGCAGATTGCGCGCGACAAACTCCCCTACGATATCACACTCCAAGGGATCGCCGTTCAGGGGGCCGCCATGCAGCGCGGTGTGGTGGCGATGGCTTCGCCGGATGCGGTTCAGATCGATATCGAGTCGGTCGATGCACTGAGCGGAATCAATATCGGCGATGCCGCCCGTCTTCTGGAGATTTCCGCCGAGGGCTCGATCAAGCGGGCCTTCCGCTACAATCTCTTGCCGTTTTCGGCCCACGTTTCGGCCGACGAGGTGCTGCCCGAGCTGCGTCTGGTCGAAGACACGAGCCTGGATATCGCCACTGAGCAGATGCGCATGACGAGCCGACTCAATATTAAGGTCAGCAAGTCCGGAATCTTTTCGTTGCGTATTCGGATTCCAGAGGGGTTTGATGTCGATTCGCTGACCGGCGACGCCATCAGTCATTGGGATGAAGTGAATAGTGCCGCCCGTGAGGTGGTCGTCAACTTCAAGCGCCAGATCCTGGGAGACGTGCCGCTGAATCTGGTGCTCAGCCGATCCGGCCGCGACCTCGATGCGGATTTCACGATGCCGCGCATCCGAATCGATGGGGTACTGAAGCATACAGGCTCCCTGGGGGTAACTGTGGAGCGCGGTATCCGGATCACACCGGCGTTGCGCGATGGCGTCAGCGAAATCAATCCGCGTGAGATGGGTATCCGGCAGGAGGGCAGCCTGGCCTACCGGCTGTTGCGCCCCGACTGGTCGATCCATCTCCATTCGGAGGTGCTCGAACCCCAGGTAAAGACCGAAGTTCTGCAACGCATTGCGCTTTCGGAAGGAATGCTCAAGGTCCGTTGCTATGTACAATACGAGATCGAGCATGCCGGCGTGAAAACCTTCCTGCTTCAGCCGCCGCGTCCGGACATTGCGCTGGTGGTTTCCGGACGCAACATTGCCCGGGTGCGCAGAATCAATGAGGAAGAGGGTCTCTGGGAAGTGGAACTGCACGGCAAGGTTGAAGACCGCTACGGTATGGAAGTGGCGTATCAGGTTCCGTTCGCCCACGACAATTCAGAACTCGTCATCCATCCGCTGCAGACAGTCGGCACCGACAGCCAGAAAGGCTACATTACGGTTCTTTCCAGTGGACGCCTGCAGGTCAAGCCGGCTGAGGTTCCCGAGTCGCTGCGAGCCGAGGATGCCCGCAGCATTCCGCACCGCTTTGGTGCCGGCGATCTGTCCGATGCGGTACTCTGCTATCGCGCCACCGAACGCGATTATGCCCTGAAGCTCAATGCCGTGCGCCATGATGCCGCCGAAGTCCTGCCGGCGCAGGTCCGCTCCGTCCGGCTCGATTCACTCATTACCATGGACGGCCAGACCCTCAACAACATGGCCATGACGCTCGATCCCGGTGCGCTCCGCTTCCTTGAAATGCGGCTTCCGGAAGGTGCGCAGATCTGGTCGGTCTTTGTCAACGAGACTGCGGTTCGCCCGCTGGTGGAGGAGGGCCTCTACCTGATTCCTATCGAACCCGGGACAGACCAGTCCGCGGCGGTGGAGGTCATGTATGCCCAGTCGTGGAAAAAGAGTTGGTTTGGTCGCAAGCTCGATTTTATGGGCCCGCAATTCAAGCTGCCCCTGCGCGATGTGGTCTGGACGTTTTATGCACCGGATGGATACCGCTATTCCGGCTTTGATGGAACACTGGAATACCAGGAAGCGGCATCCCCCTGGAAGTCGCGCATGGCGACCTTCAGCGAAGCTGAATACATCCGCTATAACGCCGATACCTCGCAGCAGTTTGGCGACAGCGCCAAGGAAAGCATCGTGACGGCCAACAGCTACATGGAAAGCGGTGATCAGCGCGGTGCCCGCAAGGCGTTCGAACAGGCCATCTCCTACTCGCAGGGACAGCAGGATCTCAATGAGGACGCCCGGGTGCAGTACCGCAATCTGGTGCGGCAGCAGGGTGTGGTTGGACTGGTTAACCGCCGCAACCAGCTGAAGCAGTCGCTGAACCTGACCGATGGCAACGAAATGGTTCCGGTCGAGCAATGGTCGGGTAACGATGTGCAGAAGATCGAGGCGCAATTGGGTGAAAAGGAAAGCAGTGCACTGAGTAACCTTGCGGAACGCATGCTCGACCAGCAGCAGGCGGCTGCCGTCGAAGTCCATCCGATACGGGTGGTCATGGCCCAGCAGGGAACCCGACTCGGATTCACGCGTACGCTGCAGCTCCAGTCCGATACCGAGATGGAAGTGAAGTTCAGCGCCGCGCCCTCCCGGGGCGGACGTGCGGTCCAGACGGTTGTGGTTGCTCTGTCTGCCGGTCTCATTCTGGTTTCAGGATGCTGGCTGGGCCGTCTGAGACGGAGCGCGTGATAAATATTGTTCGGGACGCCGCAAAGAAAATACACCCGGAAGGCGTATCCACTATGAAGTCCGTAAATTGACAGGACCGATGGACTAGGGGATCGACCTATGGTATTTGGTACGTTGGACATGAAGAAAACAGAGATCATCCACGGCACAAAGCCTGAGGCCGATAAATCACCTTTGGAGCCATCCCCTGCGGTTAAGGATACGGCATCAATGGATCTGGAGGGTGTTATGGAACAATATCAGGCAACCTTGCTCCGGTATGCAACGCGGGTGTTGAATAATCAGGATGCGGCCCAGGATGTGGTGCAGGAAGCGTTCATCCGACTTCACGAAAACTGGGACAAAGTCATGAACCGGCGTGTGCCTATCAAGGGATGGCTGTTCCGGACCACGCACAATGCGGCGGTCGACTTTATCCGTAAGGAGTCTCGCTTGCGGTCCTTGCATGACCGGCAGTCGAAGCAGGAAGAGCGCTATGCCGCCAATGATGATGAGAAGCGGCGCGATCGAGATGAGCGGCATGCGTTGGTATTGCAGCACCTGGGTTCCCTGCGCCCGAAGGAACGGGAAGTGCTCGTCCTGCGTTTGCAGGAGGAGATGTCCTACAAGGAGATTGCCTCGGTGATCAATCGCTCGGAAGGCTATGTCGGTTCCCTGATCCATTCCGCAACCCGCAAATTAACCCAAAGCCTGCGCCAGGCGGGGGTGGTATCATGAAAAAATGTAATCAATTTGAAAAACAGTTGGTCGCCTACATGCACGGCGAACTTGGTGAAAGCGAATCATGCGCCCTAGAACAGCATCTGGAAAGCTGCGTGGCGTGCCGCGCCGAACTGGAAGCGCAACGGGTAGCGCTCTCCCTGCTGGGCGACGCCCTGGCCGGCGCTCCGGCCCCCGAAACGCTGAAGCCCTGGTATGCCATTCATCGCAAAAAGACCGGGTCCGGCCACTGGTTCGGGAAAATCTGGTACAGCCCGCAGTTCAAGTCGACCTTGGCCGCCGGTGCGCTGGCGTCGCTGTTTATCGTCATTTCCGGCAGTGTTGTTGTGTTCAATATCTTCCCGAAAAAACATGAGCCGGTGGTGGTAGCGATCAAGAAAGAGCCGGTCGAAATAGCCCGGGAAGAGATCCATGTACCCGTGGATAAAGGCTCGATGCCGATCCCCGAGGCCAAGTGGGGTAAGCAGGTGGTGGCGAAGTCCAAACAGGCAGGCGCGGAAGCTCCGGTTCAGGTGCCGTCCGATATCGTTAGTATGCCCAGGCTAGCCGGAGGAAGCGCCGTCGCTGATAAGTCCTCCACGTACGGCCTTGCATTGTTTGATACGGACGGATTCAGTGCATCGGGGGTGGTGCAGTATAAACGCGAGGGGGCTTTTTCTCGCGCTCGGGCGGCATCCGATTTCAATACGGAACAGTATGATTGGATTCCGGAAAACGCTTTCAAGATGGCAATGGACAACCCGCTGTCGACGTTCTCGATCGATGTCGACCGGGCGGCCTATGCCAATGTGCGGCGCTTCCTGAACGACAACCAGCTTCCTCCGCCCGATGCCGTGCGCATCGAAGAGATGATCAACTACTTCGACTATAACTATCCGGAACCCGAGGGCGAGGATCCCTTTGCCATCTCGCTGGAGGTTGCCGACTGTCCATGGAACGATGGTCACCAGCTGGCGATGGTGGGGCTGCAGGGCGTGAAGGTCGACACCCGGGATCTCCCGTCGAACAATCTCGTTTTCCTGCTGGATGTTTCCGGATCGATGGACAGCCCCGACAAGCTTCCGTTGTTGAAGTCCGCCATGCGTCTGCTGGTCGATCAGCTTCGGCCCGAGGACCGGGTTTCCATCGTGGTCTATGCCGGTGCCGCCGGGCTGGTGTTGGAGCCGACCGCCGACAAGGAACGGATCGCCGAGGCAATTGAACGATTGAATGCCGGAGGTTCCACCGCGGGCGGGGCGGGCATTGAACTGGCCTACCGGACTGCGCAGGAAGGCTTCATCAAGAACGGCAACAACCGCGTGATCCTTGCGACCGACGGCGACTTTAACATCGGCGTCAGTTCCGACGGCGAGCTGGTACGTATCATCGAGGACAAACGAAAGTCCGGGATCTACCTCACCGTGCTTGGATTCGGTCGTGGCAATCTCAAGGATTCCAAGATGGAAAAGCTGGCCGACAAGGGCAACGGCAACTATGCCTACATCGACGATATCCTCGAGGCAAAGAAGACGCTCGTCAACGAAATGGGCGGTACGCTGCTGACCATCGCCAAGGATGTGAAAATCCAGGTGGAATTCAACCCGGCCCAGATTAAGGCCTACCGTTTGATCGGCTACGAAAACCGCATGTTGGCCAAGGAGGATTTCGACGACGATAAAAAAGATGCGGGCGAACTGGGCGCCGGACATACGGTGACCGCGCTCTACGAGCTGATTCCGGCAGGATCCGGTGAGACCGTTCCGGTGGCGGAGGAACTGATGTACCAGCGGACACAGCTGGTTGATAGCGATGACCTGATGACGGTGAAACTGCGCTACAAACAACCGGACAGCGATGTGAGCAAGCTGCTGGTGCGCACGGTTGCCGCGGCTGATGTTGAAGGTCGCAGGCCGTCGGATAATTTCCGTTTCGCCAGCGAGGTTGCCGAATTCGGTCTCCTGCTGCGTGACTCCGAATTCAAGGGCAATGCGAGCTTTGGGAAAGTCATAGAACGCGCTAAAACCGCCCGTGGCGAAGATGCGGAAGGCTACCGCTCCGAGTTCATTCGCCTGGTGGAAAAAGCCCGGCTTTTGAATGCCGGCGCATCCGATTAAAAATTGTCATTTGCAAAGCCCGGGTCCGTTAAAAGAACCCGGGCTTTTGCATCAGGCCCCAATCCGCGGAGTTCTCGACACCACGGAGCTTTCATGTAAACTCCCGGCCAATTAGTGAAAAGAGGAAGTATGAAGGTTTTATTGGTAGGAGATATTGTCGGGCGGCCGGGACGCAATGCGTTTAACCAGATCGTTGGCCGGTTGAAGGATGAGGGGCGCGTGGATTTTGTGATCGCCAATGGCGAGAATGCGGCAGCGGGGCGCGGTCCGACACCGGAAATAGCCAATGCTTTGCTGAATGCCGGAGCCGACGTAATTACATTGGGCGACCACGCCTGGGACAGCAAGGAGATGGTGGCGGGTATCGATATGGAATCGCTCATTATTCGTCCGGCCAACTTTTCGAAGGGAGCCCCCGGCAAGGGCTGGGTGCGGGTCGAGACCCCCGAAGGACCTATCACCGTGATGCAGCTGATCGGCCGTGTATTTACGCAACCCAGTTACGACTGCCCGTTCCAGATGGCGGATCGGATGCTCAAGGGCGAACTGGCCAACGACAAGGTGATCTTCCTGGACATGCACGGCGAAGCCTCCTCCGAGCGTATGGCCATGGGCCGTTTTCTCGATGGCCGCGTTTCGGCCGTCTTCGGTACGCACACCCACTGCCAGACCTCCGATGAAACGGTCTTTCCCAACGGGACGGCCTACATCACCGATCTTGGAATGACCGGTCCGCGGGATTCCATTCTCGGCCGCGAAGTAGAGCCTGTCGTCAAGAAATTCCTGACCGGCGTCCCGCACAAGTTCGACGTCGCCACCGGCGACCCAACCCTCGAAGGCGCGATTGTCGATGTCGATATGAAGACCGGTAAAGCGCGGGAGATTGAACGGATACGAATCAGACTTCAGGATTAAAAAACTGAAATGGGCGGTGAACGCAAAATCTATACGGTAGCGGAGGTCAACCGCAAGGCGCGGATGGTGCTCGAAAGCGGTATCGGCGAGGTCTGGGTGGAAGGTGAACTTTCACGCGTTACGATCCATTCCAGCGGGCACTGGTATTTTACCTTGAAGGATGCAGGTGCGGCGGTTTCGTGCGCGATGTTCCGCAACGACAATGCGCGGGTGACGTTCCGGCCGAAGGATGGGCTGCAGATCCAGATGTATGCGCGGCCCAGCGTGTTCGAAGCTTCCGGGCGCTACCAGCTGATTGCCTCCGAGATGGAGGAGGCGGGCAAGGGCAACCTGCAGGAACAGTTCGAAAAACTTAAGGCCAAACTGGCGGCCGAAGGACTGTTTGATGCCGGCCGCAAGAAGCCATTGCCGCTGCTGCCGCAGAAAATCGGAATCGTGACATCGCCGACCGGTGCCGCAATCCGTGACATCATCAATGTTCTCACACGCCGTTTCCCGAATATCCAGATTCTGCTGATTCCCGCCAAGGTGCAGGGGGCCGGCGCAGAGCGGGGAATCGTCAAGGCGATCGACTATCTCAATACCCGTGATGATATTGATTTGATGATTGTCGGCCGTGGCGGCGGAAGCATCGAGGATTTGTGGAACTTCAACGAAGAGGTTGTGGCCCGCGCGATTGCCCGGTCGGATATTCCGGTTATATCGGCCGTTGGCCACGAGATCGATTTTACCATATCCGATTTTGTGGCGGATGTGCGGGCACCAACGCCTTCGGCCGCCGCCGAGCTGGCCGTGCGGGAAAAGGGCGAGTTGGAGGAATCTGTTCTCCTGTACGACCGCCGCCTGAAGCAGAGCCTGAAAACCATGGCGCAGGATTTTCGCCTTCGGCTGAACCGGCAGGCGCATAGCTATGTGTTCCGCGAACCGGCCAACCTGATCCGGCAATACCGGCAGAGCATCAGTTCGATGGAAACGCGGATGGCTGATTTGCTTAAACTGGGGGCGCAAAGACGGGCGCAGCGGCTGGATAGTGCAAATGTACAAATGTCGCACCTGCTGTATTCCGGCGTACAGCAAACCCATCAGCGAATCGATGAGCTGGCCATGACTATGCAGCACCGGATGGAGCGGAAGATCGAGCGCGACCAGCAGCAACTGACACGGTTGGAAAGCCAGTTGCGCATGCTCAACCCGCTGGGCGTGTTGCGGCGGGGCTATAGCCTGACCCGCAAGCCGGATGGCACCGTGGTGCGCAGTGTGGATACGGTTGGCATCGGGGAAAGTCTGGTCACCCAGTTTGCAGATGGTAAAGTGGTTTCAAATATTGTGGAAAAAGAGTAAAGAGACGTCCCGGGGAGAGCGGTTATGGCAGAAAAGAAGAGCGCGGATTTCGAGCAGTCATTGGAGCGGCTTGAACAGTTGGTCGAGGAGATGGAAAGCGGCGAACTGAGTCTTGAAGACATGATCAAGCATTTCGAGGAAGGGTCAAAACTCGTCGGCCTTTGCTCCAAGAAGCTCAACGAGGTGGAACAAAAAATCGAAAAGCTGGTGAAGAAGGACGGCGAGCTTGCAGAAGTCCCATTTGAGGTTGAAGAATGAAGAGCCGCAACAAATGGCTGGTGATTGGGTTTTGCATCCTGATGATTGCGAGTGCATTGCATTCGACCTGGCGGCGCCATAGGGCCGATCAGGCATTGGCCCCTGTTGATCCCGCACCGGTCAGTTCATTTGCTCCGCGGCAACGGCCGGTCTCCGACTACAACATTGCCCGCGAGCTCAATGATGCGCTGGGGGATGCCGTGGAAAAGGTGATGCCGTCCGTGGTGGTGATCCGTACGGAAAAGACCCAGTATGTGCTTAAGCTGGTACAGCGCGACCTTTTCGGATTTCTCCAGGAATACCGCTATGTGCCTGAACAACTGGCCGGCGAAGGGTCGGGGGTGATCATCGATGAGCGCGGCGATATCATCACCAGCTACCATGTCATTGAAGGGGTGAAGTGGATTGAAGTCGTGCTCAATGATGGAACCAAGCTCAAGGCCGAAGAGGTGGGGCACGATAAGGCAACGGATCTGGCGGTGTTGAGGATCAAGGGCGACGGTGCCGCCTCTCCTGACGCGGCCCCCGGCGATTCCAATGACGCCGTTTTCCCCGCCGTGGAGTTTGGAAACTCTGATGCTTTGCGCATCGGGGAAATGGTTATTGCGATCGGATCCCCGTTCAGCCTGCAAAGTTCGGTTACCGTTGGTCATGTCAGCCAAAAAGGTCGCCGTATGCAGGTGCTTCCCTATGAGGATTTTATCCAGACCGATGTGGCTATTAACGAAGGGAACAGTGGCGGTCCGTTGATTGATGTGGATGGACGGTTGGTCGGGATTAATGCGGCGATCCTGACTGAGGCGCAGGAGAAGGGCATTGGAATCGCTTTTGCCGTGCCCTCGAATCTGGCGATGGTAATTGCCAACTCACTGATCGAAAAAGGGAAGCATGAGTGGCCATGGGTGGGTGCCGCCTTCAACTCGTTCGGGTTTTCCGGAGACCACCGCTTAAGGGTGGCGAAAGTATGGCGCGATACGCCGGCGGATCGCGCGGGGGTCCAGGTCGGCGACCAGGTTCTTGAGGTGGATGGAAAACCGGTGAAGGACGAGTATGATGTTCTGCGCATCACATTCAACCATTCGGTGGGGGAGACGCTTCGGTTTAAGCTGTTGCGGGAAGAAAAAAAGCAGCTCGAGATCGAGCTGCTTTTGGAAGAGTTTCCGGGAGCGGTTTTCTAGGAGTCGGTATTCAAACCCCGTACGACTGCCTGTTCGAAGCCAAGCGGTTCAAGAAACTCGGTCATGAGCCACGTTGGCGGTGCATCGCCGCTTTCCTGTGAGAGTGAGAGGCAGAAATCGGTATAGGCCTTCCAGGCATTGCGGTGGCGCAGCAGCGGTGGCAGGTATTCCTGTGCATTCGTTCCGCTGATAATTGCCGACGATACCGCAATCTGGTTCTCCGCGTTCCGGGCATACTGCTTCAGAGCCTTCTCCGACAAGGCAGGGTTGGTGGCCCATGCTACGTCGAACAGCTCCTGTTGCGCCCGGCTCCACCCCTTGGGGAAACTGAATGCGCGGTAATCAGCCGCGGCATCGGCAAAGCCGTTCTTTTCAAAGAAATCGATGCGCTTGTTGGTTTGGTTTTCCGGATCGCTCCATGCCTTGCCGAGATAGACCATTTCCGTCAAGCCGGAAGAAAAACCAGCCAGCCAGCCGAGCTTGCCGTTTTCAACATCCTGCGGAAGCGTGAATACGCTATGGCCGATCATGATCCGGTGCTGGTCGTCGGTTGATTCAAGAACCTCGACGAAGATCTTGGTGCGCGCATTCAAGTAGTCACTGGCCGCACGACGCGCATAGAGCGCATTGCCGTAGATGGGCCATGCCAGTGCCATGGCTTTCAAGGCAAGCGCATTGTCGGGCTCGGCGATATATCCATTGGACTCGCCGGACTCGACCAGAATGCCCTTGTGCGAAAACTTGGGTAGCATGAGGGCGGTCTGGTTCCCGGCAACCGGGAACGAACCGGGCTCGATGCCCGCGGCCAGCTGCAGGAAATTATAGGCCGTTAGGTCGCACTGCCCGTCGAAGGTTTGTCCTTCCCTCTCCGAGATGGTCTGGCCATCCTGAACGGTGGTGGTCGAGTTGGCCGTGACCGGGCTGAACAGGTTGACCGTCACGAACGGACGGGTCCCGTATACTGCGCGCTCAAGCGAGAGCCCTTCGGAGGAGGTTTTTGAATAGTCGGTATTCTGCGCCTGGAGATAAAGCCAGGGTCGGGTGGCACCGCCACTGAAGTGGTTGGGCTCGATGTATACATTGAGCTGCTGTACCACATTCAGGGCCAGTACGACCACGAGGGTGATGAGCACGATTACCGTGCAAAGCACCATGTCCGAGAAGGACTCGTATACGCCTTCCGATCCGGAGGCTGCTTCCTGTCGGGTTGCCGCACGCATTTACGCCACCTTCTGGTTTTCGTCGTGTGTATTCTTCGTGTTCAGGAACTTCTGGATCGAGGTGGCCGCTACGGAGAGGTGGCCGGCGATCTCGGAAGCATCCGCATCGAGCCGAGCCTTGGAAAGGGTCTTCATTTCGCCGGTGGCTTCGCTGATGGCGCTGTGGAGTTCGCCTATAGCGTCCTTGAGTTCCAGAGAAGTGCCATCCATACTCAGCTTGAAGTCTGCGAGGGATCCGCTGACTATATCGGTCGATTCCTTTACGGTATCGTTGAGTCCGTTGAACGATTCAGCTACGCCTTCGCCCGCTGTTTCCAGCGACTGGTTCAGGCCGCCAAAGGCACTATGCAGTTCTTCGCCCGACTTTTCGATGGATAGATTGACGGTACCGATGGCTTCGAGCACCTCCTCGCCGGCTTTTTCAACCGATGCATTGAAGGTGCCGAATGAGGCGCCGATTTCACTACCGAACACGGCCATCTGGTCGGTCATGCCATTGATGCATTCCTTGGTTGCGGTCATGGCATGTTCACCGGCTTCACCCAGAGCATTGCCAAAACTACGCATCGTGGAGTCAAAGGATTCGGAAATCCGAACGGTGATCGCTTCGATTTCTTTCTGCATGCCATCAAAGCTGGCGATGACCTTCGATACCTTCTGATTGAGCTCTTCTTCCTTGCTTTCAAGTTTTGTCGTCAAGTGGGCGTCGGCATATTCCGTGGCCTCCGCGCACAGTTCGGATAGCGAGTTGAGCTGGGATACGGCGACCGCGCGCAGAATCAGTCCCCCAAGTGCCCCGAAGAAGGTGGTGTAGAAGGCGGTGCCCATGCCGGCAACGGTAGCCTTGAGTGCTTCCATCATCGTGGTGCGCGAAAGGCCGATGTTTTCAACCATGCCGCCCAGACCGGAAATCGACATGATCAAGCCAACGACCGTTCCCAGCAACCCCATCGAAATGACCAAAGCCGCAATAATGGAGACGGAGCGTACCCGCGAATTGTGCTTGGAATGGTAGGTGTCGATGGCGGCATTGATATCAACGGTTTCGCCCTTGGTCTTATAGGAGGCCAGCTTGCTGAATACGGCGGCCAAATCGGATTCCTTCTTCGAATCCGGAATCGTGTCGGTTTCCGAAATCAGCTTCAACACGCCCCATTCTTTATGCAGTTGACGGGCTGCCAGAAAGGAGATGACCAGCCCTGCGCCGAATACGGCGGCGATGACTGCACTCATTCCCGTGTTGTCGGCCTGAAATCCGGCTACCAGCTGATTGCGGGTCACAATACCCATGACCAGCGACAGACCGCCGGCCCAAATACTCCATGATACCATTGGTTTGATTTTCGTTTTCATGTGGATCTAATCCTTTTCGGTTAATTTTCTTCGAAAATAATTACTCGTAGGTTTAGCAGGTTATGTGCCATGAACTGTTGAGCTGAGCCAGCACCTTGCTTTTTCTTTTAAATCGACGAGGAATCGCTAGAGTGCGGATGTTTTCAGAAAGGGATTTATGGCCAAAAAGAGGAATAGCAGGCTCGTTGCCGCGGAAATCATCGCCCAATGGCTCGTGGATGGGAGCTTCCCGGACCGCCAACTCGCCAAGGTGAGGGACGACCACGCTTTTGTGCTTGAGATGGTTAACGGAACCGTGCGCAACCGCAGCATCTTCGACTGGTTGGAAAAGCAATGGTTGAAAAAGCCGCCCCAACCCTTTTTCAAGGCCGTGCTTCAGGTCGGACTCTACCAACTCCTCTTTATGGAGGTTGATGCGTATGCCGCCATCAACGAAACGGTCGAAGCGGCCAAGGCCCGTCCCGGCGGGGAAGGGGCCGCCAAGATGATCAATGCCGTGTTGCGCCGCGCCCAGCGCGAACGCGACGACGTGCTTAAATCGCTGGAAGAGCAACCCGCGCATGTTCGGCTATCGCACCCCAGGTTTCTGCTCGACCGCTGGATCCGGCAATACGGCGAGGCCGATGCTCTTGCGCTGGCGGAATGGAACAACCAGCCGCCCGCCACCACGTTGCGCATCGACCAGTCGGTCGTCGATGCCGCGGAGTTCATCGACAAGCTGCGCGAGGCCGGTGTCGAGCCGCTGCTGCATCCTTTTTCCGACCGTGAAATCTTTCTCGTCCTGCCGCGCGGCGTGGCCGTGAAAAAAGTGCCTGGCTACGGTGCAGGATGGTTTACCGTGCAGGATCCGGCTACCTCGATCTCCGTCGATCTACTCGCTCCGCGTCCCGGCGAAGCCGTGTTTGACGCCTGCGCCGCGCCCGGCGGAAAAGCCGCCATGATGGCCAGTCGCATGACCGGTTCCGGTGAACTGGTGGCCATGGATCTGCATGCCGATCGCATTGCCGTGCTCAAGGAAAACAAAAAGCGCCTGAAACTCGACTGGATCGAAATCGTTCAGGGCGATGCCCGCAATCCGACGAAGGCGCTCGGAGACCGCAAGTTCGACGCTATCCTGCTTGATGTGCCCTGTCTAAACACCGGAGTCTTACGCCGCCGCGCCGACGCACGTTGGCGCATTGATCCGGAACGGATTGAAAAAATTGTTGAGCTCCAATATCAGATCCTTACCGCCTGTGCGGCATTACTGAACGAAAAGGGCCGGATTGTTTACAGCACCTGCAGCCTCGAAGCCGAGGAAAACGAAGACCTCGTCGCCCGTTGGATTGCCGATCATCCCGAATTCCGCTTGGTTAAAACCAGTAAATGCTTTCCCCCCGAATCCGAAACCGATGGCGCCTTCTCTGCCCTCATCCGCCGGAAATGATTTAAACCACAGCGGATCACGGAGTGAAATCGAAACTCTCTGTGCTCCTCTGCGATCTCTGTGGTGAAACCCTATTGATCAAGATGGTCGCTGAGTAGTGAGCGCAGGGTTTGTTCGGCTTCGTCGATTTGGGATTCCTGACCGGGCTGGGCGGTGAGACGGATTTCAACCTTGCCCTTGCCGGGATAGAATCCGAGGTCGACATCGGCCGGCTGGAAATGGGTCTCTTCGAGGATGGTTACAATGTCGGATTCGCCAATTCCCCGGGTTTGAACGATACGTACCAGCCTGGGGCGTGCGTGGGCATAGCGAAGCTTGAGCCAGGGAACGATTTCTTCGTTGAGGATGGCGTTGAATTCGTTGGGCGGGCCGGGCATTACGAATAGGGTTTTTTCTTCAGGAAGAGCAATGCGTTGACCGGGTGCCGCGCCGACGGAGTTGGGTAGCACAACGGCATTTTCGAGTACCAGTGCCTGCCGTTCGGCTACAGGGGTCATTCCCCGTCCTCGCGCGGCGTAGCGTTCGGTCATGATTCCGACGGTCGGTTGGTGCAAAATAATCTTTTGATTCAGTAATTGGCCGAGGGCATCGCGGGTGATGTCATCGACGGTGGGGCCGAGGCCGCCACTGACGAATACGAGGCCGGTGCGGACCAGGGCTTCCCGGACTGTGCTTTGAATAATGGGAATCTCGTCGGGGATGGTGGTGTCGCGCACCAGCTGGAGGCCGATGGCGGCAAGTGCTGCGCCGAGATCCTGCCCGTGCGTATTGAGCGTTCGTCCGCTGAGCAACTCGTTGCCGATCGATATGAGTTCTGCTTGAATGTCCATTGCATGCTCTCCACTATCCAAAAACCGGATTATTAACCACGGAATGCACCGAAAACACGGAAGATTGTACAGAAGGTCGCTAAGGAAGCAAAGGCAGTGATGAATGAACAGCAGATAGTGGAATCAGGTTGCGGAGGTGTTCGGCTGGATGCCTTTCTGGCGGAGCAGGTGCCGGATATATCGCGCTCGCAGTGGAAAACACTGATCCAAAATGGGCTGGTAAAGGTCAACGACGTCACATCCAAACCGAACCAGAAGCTGAAAGCCGGCGATGTTCTTGTGTGGTCTATGCCCGAGGAGAGTGAGGAGAAAGTCCTGCCGGAGAATATCCCGCTCGACATTCTTTACGAGGACGATGCCGTGCTGGTTTTAAATAAGCCGCCCGGACTGGTCGTACATCCGGCGGCGGGTAATGAATCGGGTACACTGGTCAATGCGCTTCTGTTCCATCATCCGGTTTTTGAGTCGTTGGACCGTGGGGGTATTGTGCATCGGCTCGACAAGGACACGAGCGGCGTGATGGTGGTGGCGAAATCGGAATCGGCGATGATGGAATTGCAACGCCAGTTCAAGGCGCGCGAGACGGAAAAAGAATATCTCGCGCTGGTCTGGGGCGAGCCGCCAGCCCGTGGCCGCATTGAAACGCTGATCGGGCGGCATCCGGTCCATCGTCAAAAAATGGCAGTACTGAAGGAAGGCGGACGGAATGCGGTTTCCAATTATGAAATGGTGGAACACTTTTCCGAAGTTTCACTGGTGCGGGTGAAAATCGAGACGGGGCGGACGCATCAGATCCGCGTGCACATGGCGCATATCGGTCATCCGATTGCAGGTGACGCGGTGTATGGCCGGGCTCGCAGGCACCGTCTTCCCCAAAAGCCCGAACGGCAGATGCTGCACGCTGCCCGCTTGGCGTTTACCCATCCCGTTTCCGGGAAAAGGCTTTCTTTCGAGGCCCCGTTGTTTGATGATATGCGCCGAATTTTGGACGATTTGAGAGGAAAGTAATGGCGGACACCACATTCCATGGCCTGATCGAGGATCTGGAAAAATACCTTGAATACCAGCGTGACGAAGGCGTCCAGCGGCTGGAGGTCGAACGCGCCGTATTGGAGGCGCTGACCAGGGAGCCGGAGGTGGTGGTGTCTGAGCCGGAAGCCATGGAAGTCGAGGCCGCGCCCATTCCGTCGGATTTCGATTCCCTGGAAGCCATCAGCGCCCATGTTGCCCAATGCCGCAACTGCCCGCTGTGCCAGGAGCGCACCCGCACGGTTCCCGGCGAAGGGAATGCGGAGACCCCGGATATCATGTTTGTCGGGGAAGGGCCGGGGGCGGAGGAAGATGCCCAGGGCCGCCCGTTTGTCGGCAAGGCCGGTAGGTTGCTGGATAAGATGATCGAGGCCATGGGGTACCGACGTGACGAGATCTACATTGCCAATGTGGTCAAATGCCGTCCGCCGAACAACCGCAAACCGCAACGCGAGGAGATGGATATGTGCCTGCCATATCTTCGCCAGCAGATCCGGTTGATCCGGCCGAAGGTGATCGTCGGACTGGGTGGAACGGCCATGGAAGGCCTGCTCGGGAAGCCGGTGGGCATTACCCGTATGCGGGGCGTTTGGCAGGAATACCAAGGCATCAAGCTGATGCCGACCTTCCACCCGTCTTACCTCTTGCGCGATCCGTCAAAGAAGAAGGATGCCTGGCAGGATCTGCAGATCGTGCTGGCGGAGCTGGGCAGGAAACCGCCGCCGAGGAAATAATTGAACGTTACGGTTCCTTTATGCGTCTTTTTACTCTTTTTACTGGTAAGGGGGGCGCCAAAGCCTAACATGGCGCGCAATCATGGTAGCGAAATTAAATCCAGAGCCGGAGAATGCCCCGGAAGAAGACGGCCTGGACGGCCAGCAGCAGGGGCCGCCTGATGATGAACTGGTGCTCAAGGCCCAGCAGGGCGATATCCATGCGTTTGATGAATTGGTGGAGCGCTACCACGGTAAAATCTACGGGCTGACCTACAACATGACCTCCAACCGGGAGGATGCCGAGGATTTGACCCAGGACATCTTTGTGAAGGCCTTTCAGGCCTTGCCGCGCTTCAAGGGAAATTCCTCATTCTATACATGGCTCTATCGCATTGCCGTGAACAAGACCATCAACTACCGCAAAAAACGGAACCGCAAACGGGCGATGAGTCTGGACCAGTTCGACAATGAAATCAAACTGGACGAAGTGTACCACGATCTTACATCGAAGGGATCACCCCTGAGAAACCTCAGTTTATCGGAGCTGCAAATAAAATTGAACGAGGCCCTGCAGAACCTGTCTGAGAAGCACAGAACTGTTGTGGTGCTGCATGATATGCAGGGGGTTCCACACGAAGAGATTGCTAAAATGGTGGGTGCTTCGGTCGGTACAATTCGTTCAAGACTGTTTTATGCAAGAAGACAAATGCAGGCCGAACTTTCGGAGTTCATGAAATGATGGGTGAAAATAACAATCTGGAAATGACCGGAAATCAGTCCGGCGAAGAGCTGCTTAAGCAGCTTTTCCACCTGAAGGGATACGAAATTCCCGAGACTTCGCGCATGACGCGCAACAAACAGAATATCATGCGTCAGGTACGTGAAGAAAGCCGCAGCAAGCGTAAGAGTATGGGCGATCTGCTGGAAGGCAGCTTCCCGTGGTTCTTTGCCGAGCCCAAATATGGCGTTGCATTGGTCTTTGTTGCTTTTGTCGGGTTGCAGTATCTGGGGGTCAATGCCCGTCATGCCGCGCAAAGCGATACCGGAATTTATACCACATCCACCGACCGGTTTGCCGCCTATGAGCAATCGGCCGGCAGCGCCACGAACAATGCGCTGACGTATCCCGAAGTTTCCTCCGATCTCCGTCTTTTCCCGGACCGGCGCGGTCGCGACACGGTCAAATGGGTCAACAACCCATCGCCCGACTGGAACAGATAAGAATAGGTTTTCTCCTCCACAAATGCGAAAGCGCCCGTGTTTTACATGGGCGCTTTCCTTTTGGAACTTGCGTTGAAGAACGGATTACGAAATCGGGAACTGGGCGGTCAGCGCTAAAACCTCTTCGCGTACCTGTTCCAGGACGGCATCGTTATCGGCATTCCGAATCACCCGCTTGATGAATCCGGCGATCTTTTCCATTTCCGCTTCCTTCATGCCGCGGGTCGTGACGGCGGGAGTGCCGATCCGGATACCCGATGTCACGAACGGACTCTTGGTGTCGAACGGGATAGCATTTTTGTTCACCGTAATGGCCGCCTTGTCGAGCGCGATTGCGGCATCTTTGCCGGTGACTCCGGTTTTGGTCAGGTCGACCAGCATCAGATGGTTGTCGGTTCCCCCCGAGACGAGACGGATATCGTCGTCCTCAAGCGCTGCGGCCATGGTGTGGGCATTCTTGACGACCTGCTGCTGGTATTGCTTGAACGAGGGTTGCAATGCTTCGTGGAAGCAGACGGCCTTTCCGGCAATCGTATGCATTAACGGGCCGCCCTGGATTCCCGGGAAAACCTGCTTGTCGATGTCGGCAGCAAATTTTTCCTGGCAGAGGATCATCCCACCGCGCGGTCCACGCAGGGTCTTGTGGGTGGTGGTGGTCACGAACTCGGCGTGCGGTACCGGATTCGGATGGCACCCGGCGGCCACGAGGCCGGCAATGTGCGCCATGTCGACCATCAGGTAGGCTCCGCAGCTGTCCGCAGTCTTGCGCAGTTTCTTGAAGTCGATGATGCGCGAGTAGGCGCTGGCGCCGGCCACGATCATCTTCGGCTTGTGCTCATCGGCCAGCTTCTGGAGGTTTTCGTAGTCGATCTGCTCGGTTTCCTTGTCGACGCCGTAGGGGATCACGTTGAAGAAACGGCCGGAAAAGTTCATCGGATGGCCGTGGGTCAGGTGTCCTCCTTCAGCCAGGCTCATGGCCAGAATGGTGTCGCCCGGATTTAGCATGGCATAATAAACGGCCATGTTGGCGGAGCTTCCGCAGTGCGGCTGCACATTGACGTGCTCGGCACCGAAGATTTCCTTGGCGCGATCGATGGCGAGGCGCTCGGCTTCATCGACCCATTCACAGCCGTTGTACCAGCGCTTGCCGGGATAGCCTTCCGCATATTTGTTGGTCAGGCGTGATCCCTGTACTTCTCGGACGGCCTTGGTGACGATGTTTTCGGAGGCGATCAGCTCGAGATTTTCCTTCTGGCGCTTATCTTCGGCCTTAAGCACGGCATAGATTTCCGGGTCGGCGTCGTAGACGGCGATGGTGCCGGCGGTTTCGGAAGCGTAGTCCTTGATCTTCTTGACGCGGCGTTCGTGGCGCCCTCCCTCGAATTCGGCCGCCAGCCACGCTTCGAGGATCGATTCGGCATCGCCGTTGGTGGTGAATTTCCCGGAGAGGCAAAGCACATTGGCGCTGTTGTGCTGGCGCGACATGGTGGCCATTTCCGGATTCATGCAGAGCGCAGCGCGCACGCGCGGGAATTTGTTGGCCGTGATGCTCACGCCGATGCCGGTGGTACAGACGATGATGCCCTGGTCGACGCTGGCATTGGAGACTTCGTCGGCGACGGCGGCCGCATAATCGGGATAATCCACCGAATCCGCACTGTCGGTTCCCAGATCCTCGACCGTAATGCCTTTTTCATTCAAAATTTCAACGAGGCGGGTTTTCAGGGTAAAGCCGCCGTGATCCGATCCAATTGCAATCTTCATTAGTGGGTCCTTCTTTCTATTTTTTACCCGTACGAATAAAAAGGATCAGGTCCGAAAGGGCCCGATCGATTTCATCCCGAATCCGTTTGTATGTATTGAGCGATCCACCGAAGGGATCGGATACATCGGCGGGCACTTTTGAGGTTCCGAACGACTTAATCAAGAAAACTCTGTTCCCAACCTCCGGGAAGTCCTGGAGAATGTGAAACCGGTGTTCCTGCGTCATGACCACGATCATGTCGGAATTCTCAACCAGTTCGGCGGTAAGCGGTTGGCTTTTGTGTTTGGAAAGATCGATGCCGAGTTCCCGCACCGCCAACACGGCATTATCGCTGGCGGGATTCCCAAACGAGGCATAGGTGCCGGCCGATGCCGCCTCCCATCCGGAGTTTTCCCCGATCCGATGGCGAAAAAGCGCTTCGGCCATGGGGCTACGGCAAATGTTGCCTGTGCAGATGAACAAAATCTTTTTCATGGGCCGGTCTCCGGAAGCGTAAAACACGAAGGTTTGATGCTCATGGGTTTGTGTTTTTGGTGTCTTGGTGTTTGAACTCCCGTTCAATTTCTTCAAAAGGAATGCAACCTGCTCGCAGGCATTCGATTTTCCCGTCGTCCACTTTCACGACCGTGCTGGGAATGGCCTGCTCGGCGGAAGGGCCGCTATCCAGCGCGAGATCGGCATTCACGGAGTGCATGGCCTCCTGCGCCGTTTTCGTGTCGGGATCTCCGCTCAGGTTGGCGCTGGTCAGGGCGAGGGAGCAACCACAGGCCTGAGCCAAGCCCAACGTCACGGCATGGTCCGGAATGCGGTAGCCGACCCATCCCTCTTTGGTCTCCAGCACAATGGTCAGCGGGCCCGGCCAATATTTTTCGGCCAACGCATCAAGCCCGGCATTCCAGTCGATTGCCGCTTTTGCTACCTGCTTCGGATCTGCGGCCAACCTTGCGACCGGCTTGTCGCCATCGCGCCCCTTGGCGGCGATCAGCTTCTCCATCGCCCCCGGAACGGCCGGATTGCAGGCGATGCCGTAGACCGTTTCCGTCGGGACAATCACCAATCCGCCGGCATCCAGCACCGCTTTGGCTTCTGCAATCCGTTCTGTTTCCGGTTGCTGCCGATCTATTTCCAATATGCGAACCATTCGGGGGATACTACTGGCGCAGGCCGTCAAATCAAGAGGCGGGATGTTTTTTCGTGAGTTTAAGGATGGGGCCAACTAGGGTGTACCGCTATGGCATCGATTGCAAAAGTTGTGGTGGAAATATCGCTGGACCGGGAGTTCGACTACCGGATTCCTGCGCATTTGCAGTCCATCATCAAGGTCGGGACGCAGGTGGTGGTGCCGTTCAAAACGCGGGAACTGCGCGGGTTCGTGGTAGGGCTCTCCAATTATTCGGCCTATGGCGACAAGCTCAAGGAAATCGCCGGGGTCGTCGGCGAAAAGCCGCTGATTCCCGACCCGATCATGAAACTCGCCTACTGGATCGCTGACTACTACTGCGCACCCATCGAGCACGCTGTCCGCACCGTCCTGCCCAGCGCCGTCCGCAAACGCGGCGCCCAGCACAAGAAGCAACTGGTGGTTTCGCTGGTGGATGCCGCGTCTACGTTGCCACCCAAGCAGATGCTGGTGATCGAAACCCTGCAAGCCCATGGCTCGATGACGCTGTCTGAACTGAAAGAGTGCACGGGCTGCTCGGATTCGCCGGTGCGGACGCTGGAAAAGAATGGGCTGGTGAAAATCGAGGAGTCGACCATTCTGCGTGATCCGCATGCGGGCATGGAGTTGTTGCGCACGAAACCGTTCAAGCTGATGGTTGAGCAACAAACCGCCCTCGAAAAGATCAATGCGGCGATGGATCGCGAAAAGCCGGGCACGGTGCTGTTGCACGGCGTGACGGGTAGCGGCAAGACGGAGGTCTATTTGCAGGCGATCCAGCACGCGCTGGACCAGGGAAAGGGCGCGATTGTGCTGGTGCCGGAAATATCGCTAACGCCGCAGACGGTCGACCGCTTCCGTTCGCGCTTCGGCGATTGCGTGGCGGTGCTGCATTCGAGTCTCTCGGAAGGCGAGCGGCATGACGAGTGGCACCGCATCCGCAACGGCGAGGCGCAGATCGCGATCGGCGCTCGCTCGGCTCTGTTTTCGCCGATCGAGAACCCGGGGCTGATCGTGGTCGACGAAGAGCACGAAGCGACCTACAAGCAGGACGAGTCGCCGCGCTATAACGCCCGCGATGTGGCCGTCATGCGGGGCCATCTGGAAAGCTGTTGCGTGGTGCTCGGCTCGGCGACGCCGTCGATGGAGTCGTTCAACAATGTGAAGGAAGGTCGCTACGAGCTTGCCGAAATGCTGCTGCGCGTCGACGACCGTTCCATGCCGTTGATGCGGGTGGTCGACATGCGCGTCGAGGCCGAGAAGGACGGGAGGCCGCAGATCTTTTCCCGCGAGCTGGTGGAGGGCATCTACGACCGCCTCAACAATCGCGAGCAGGTGATATTGTTCCTGAACCGTCGCGGATTTTCGTCGTCGCTCCAGTGCGAGCAGTGCGGCTATGTGGCCGAGTGCCGCGAATGCAGCGTTTCGATGACCTACCACAAGCGCGCCCACAAACTGCTCTGCCACATCTGCGGGCATGAAGAAAAGGTACCGGACCGTTGCCCGGACTGCGGCGATCCGGATTTCAAGTATGCGGGGATGGGCACGGAAAAGATCGAAGAGGTGCTCGAGAAGCTGTGCCCGAGCGCGCGGGTGGCGCGCATGGATTCGGATACGATGCGCAAGAAGGATTCCTATCGCACCGTGCTCGACAAGTTCCGCTCCGGAAAGATCGATATTCTGCTCGGTACCCAGATGATCGCCAAGGGGCTCGATTTCCCGAACGTCACGCTCGTTGGCGTGCTCTGTGCCGACATGTCGCTGCACGTACCCGATTTCCGGGCGGGCGAGCGAACCTTCCAGTTGCTGACGCAGGTGGCCGGGCGTGCCGGGCGCGGCGAAAAGGCGGGCGAAGTGATTGTTCAGGCCTACACGCCGCACCATCCGGCCATCCAGGCGGCGCGCAACCTCGACTATGACGGCTTCTGCTCGCAGGATCTGGAATTCCGCAAAGAGCTTTCCTATCCGCCGTTTTCACACCTTGTGCTGCTGACGTTCAAGGGGGAGAACGAGAGCAAAGTGATGCAGGCGGCCGACGGGTTTTTTGATCGGTTGGAACGAATCCTTCCCGAATCCGTGACCCACTCGCCGCCGGTTCCTGCGCCGCTGGCCCGGGCCAAGGGGTACTACCGCTACCAGATCATGCTACGATGCGAGCATACGGTGAAGATGACGAAACCGGTCCGGCACGTCCTCGCATCCTGTAAAATGCCGAAGGCCGTCACCTGCACGGTGGATGTCGATGCGCTGTCGCTGTTGTAGACGCGGCACATTTCCTTGAACTCGGAAACGCGGGTGTCGAGCTGGTCGCGGTCGAGCTGGACCGGCCGTTCGAGGCTGAACCGTTCTACTTCCCGCGCAGTCCCTTGATATAGTCCAGCTCAGCCTTGGCCCTTTTATCGTTGGGATCGAGTTCCAGGCATTGTTTGTATTTTTCCTCAGCCGCGGTGAGTTTTCCCAGCTCGACAAGCACAAACCCCATGCCGCGCCATGCGCGGGTTAGATGGTTTTTTTCCATGTCGTCGTCGGAAAATGAAGCGGACTCTGCTGCTTTTTCGTAGGCCGTCATGCATCGCTTCCAGTCCTTTTCGGTTTGGAACACGTGACCCAGTTCAGCCCAGTATTGCGAATGACGCGGAGAAAGTTTCAGGGCATGCTGCAATGCGGCTTTCGCCTGATCAAGCTGGTTCAGTTCTACGAAAGAATAGGCTTTCAGGTAATAGGCTTCCGCCCAAACCTGATCCAGTACAAGGGTTCCCGAATCCTCTGATGATTTCGGGAGAGACATTGCCGTGTAAGCAACCGTTTCCTTCATGTTAGCGGCACAATAGATCGTTCGGGTTTCATCCTTATAGGTCTCCTCATAATGCTCAATTACGGGATCAAGGTGATCGGCGATGGCTCCATAAGGCTCTTTCGATTCGATCTGTTTTCTTCCCTGCTCGAGGCGATCGCTCCAGACCGAATCCTTATCGTCTGATTCCGTGGTGGATTCTTCGGTTGTCGATTTGGGCTCAATGCCGGAGTGTCGTTCTTCGATCCATTCCTCGATTATCGGGTTGGACTCAATGTCGGTGTGTTCCTTGAGGTAGTTGTACGTTGCAATGGCCTGGGCGATGCCGGCTTCGCGCTGGTCTTCGCATACGCCGGAATCAAGCTGAACCTTGATGTTTCCCGCAATGAAGGCCGCAAAGAGCACCTTGCCGTATTCATGCTCCTGGGAGGCCTGCAACAGGGGCATGATAGAATCGTCGATGGTAACCACGACGTCCTCCGATTCCTCCGCAAATTGCAGTAGTACCGCAATCGCGGCTTCTGAGATGTCGCCCAGCGGATCTTGTTCAATGGCGGAAATGGCCTTTTTCGCCAGCTCGATGCTGATCGGTTTGCTTACTTTGGTTTCATTGGTCTGGGCTCCTGCCAGATACACTCCTGTGAGCAGGCAGACGACAATGCGTTTCCAGCATTTCATGGCATTTCTCCTTAATCATGTTGACCCGTATCCGGAATCACGTCGGGATCATTGAATCATGATAAGAGCAGGAAGGTTCTATGCAAGAGCTAAAGCCTTTTACAGCCGGCACATTTCCTTGAACTCGGAAACGCGGGTGTCGATCTGAGGTCGGTCGAGCTGGACCAGCCGTTCGAGGCTGAATTCCTCGACGCCGAAGGAGGCGACGATGCTGCCGTAGACCATGGCTTGACGGATGGCTTCTTTGTCGGTTTTGCCGGATGCGGCAAGTGCGCCCATGAGGCCGCCGGCAAAGGTGTCGCCCGCGCCGGTGGGGTCCTTGAAGGAGTCGAGCGGATAGGCGTGCAGCAGGAAGACGTCGTCCTTGGTGAAGAGCATCGATCCGTTTCCGCCTTTTTTGATCAGTACATATTCAGGGCCGAGTTCAAGGAGTTGGTGTGCGGCTTTGTTGAGCGTGTGCTCGCCGGTAAAGAGCTGGGCCTCGGATTCGTTGAGGGTGAGCATGTGGCACTTGCCGATCACCTTCGTGAGGTTTTCCTTATCGATATTGATCCACAGATCCATGGTGTCGATCAGAATGAACTTGGGATCGCGCACCTGCTCCAGCACATGGAGCTGGAGCGCGGGGTGGATGTTGCCGAGGAAAAGGTAGGGGGCTTCGCGGTAATCGTCCGGCAGTTCGGGGGAGAAGGTTTCGAAGACATTGAGTTCGGTGGAAAGCGTGTCGCGGTTGTCCATGTTTTCGTGATAGACGCCGGACCAGCGGAATGTTTTTCCTTCGACGGTCTGGAGCCCTTCGAGGTCGATGTTCATGTCGGTCCATGTGTCGCGGAATTCCTGGGGAAAGTCGGTGCCGACGACACCGACCATGCCGGTATGGGTAAAGAACGAGGCGGCGGCGCATGCATAGCTGACGGAGCCTCCGAGAATCTCTTCGCGTTTTTCGGTCGGTGTTTCAATGGTGTCGATTCCAATGGATCCAACAATAGTCAGGTCAACGGTGGGTTTGGTCATGGGTTTAATCTCCGATAACGGTTAAATGGCAAGAAGCATGGCTGCGGCACCGATCGCGCCAACAAGATAGGTTTGAAGATCCTTGGCGGCGAAGGCGAGCGGGTCGTCCTGCATTTGCCCGCGCCAGGCCAGATGCCAGATGCGGGTGATCCAGTAGAGCAGCAACGGACAGAAGATCCAGAGCAGTTCGGGGCGGCGGTATAGCTCGGCCACTTTTTCGCTGCCGAGATACATAGTGAAGACCAGCACCGCGATGTACCCGCTTGCGGTTCCGAAGGCGAGCAGCAGCGGCAGGTCGTCGGTCTTGTAACCGCGTTCGCGCTGCTTTTGCTTCAGTTCGGAGCCATTTTCCATTTCTCGCAGCTCGGAGAGCCGCTTGACCAGCGCAAGGCTCAGGAATAGAAAAATGGCAAACTCAACGAACCAGCCCGACGCGGGAGTTCCTGTGGCCACGGAGCCGGCAAGAATGCGCATGGAAAAGAGAATCGCCAGGGTCAGTACGTCGGCAATGGCGAGTTGCTTAAGGCGCCATGAATAGAGTGTGGTGATGATATAGTAGGCCATCAAGGTAAAGAAGAAGGGCAGGGGCAGGAACATGCAGAAGATGATGCTGACAATCACGAGCAAGGGCATCAGCAGCGATCCGACCGCGATGGGGAGGTCGCCGGAGGCGAAGGGTCGCTGACATTTGCGCGGGTGGTGCTGGTCGGCGCTGAGATCAAAAAGATCGTTCAGGACATAGATCGACGATGCGGCAAAACTAAACGCAAAGAATGCCATGATGGTATCGGTCAGGCAGATGCGATCCGTAAAGCGGTGTGCAAGGAACATGGGGGAGAAAATGAGAATGTTCTTAAGCCATTGATTGCAGCGCATGGCTTTGATGAACATGCGCAGTACCGGGCGCCGTTCCTCGAATACGCGATCGGCTTTGGAGGCACAGGCCGCTTTGGCCGGGCGGGTGGGGTTGACGAGAATCACTTCCGCTGCCGCCTCCCAGATCGGAATGTCGTGGGCATCGTTGCCCGCATAGCCAAAGCGCTCGAAACGTTCCTGTATGGCTGAAAGTTTCCGATTGTTGCGCAGGTTGGTTTCCGCATTGCTTGCCAGGATTTCATCGAAGATGCCGAGGTGATCGGCCACGGCGTTGGCGGTACGGTAGTTCGAGGCGGTCGCCAGTACGAGCTTTCGGCCCGCGGCCCGCTCTTCGTGCAGCCAACTCAGAAAGGTCTGGTTGTAGGGTAGGGCCGTGGCGTCGAGCGTGACGCGCTGCATGACCTGTTCCTTAAGGTGGGCTTTGCCTTTAAGGATCCATCCGGGAATGCGGAAGAGGCTGGAAAAATCGCGCCGGAGAAGAAGGAACAGCGCCTGGTGGAGGGTATCGAGTTTGACCAGCGTTCCATCGAGATCGACACACAGTGGAATGGATTTAGTATCAGTCATAGCTCTCACACGACCTTCACGAGCGGTCGATGTTTACCTGTATGTAACCGTTGCGGGCTTTTTGCTCCAGTTTTTTCCGCAACCAGCCGCGGAGAGATTCGCGGACAAGCGGAATGAGCAGCGCAAAGCCGACGGAGTCGGTGATGAGGCCGGGTGTGATGAGCAGAGCGCCAGCAAGCAGGATCATGATGCCGTCGATCATCTGCGGGGCAGGCAGGTTTCCCTGTGCCATTTCATGCTGGATTTTGAACAGGATGGCAATTCCCTGACGGCGAACCAGTGTTGCGCCGATTACGCCGGTCAGCAACACCAGCAGGATGGTGGAACCCCATCCCATGAAATCATGCACTTTGAAGAGCAACGCCAGTTCAACGACCGGAAGGCCGATGAACAGGGCGATGAGATATTGCAGCGGCATGACCTTTACCGATCAGGAGTTGTCTTTGGCTGCAGGGTCGATGATCTCGAGATTGGCCTCTTTCAAGATCGATTCGCGCCATGCGGTTGCAAGACGGGTGGCCTTGTCGTTCTGTACGCTGGCCTTGAGCTGGGCCATCAGGTTTGGATCCGCCGTAAGCCGGTCGGCAGGTTCCCTCGCGGAGATATAGGCGACAATGAACTCCTCTTCGGTCGGGATCAGGTCGACGAGTGTGCCGGCATCGAACAGCACGGTCTGTCTCAGGATGTTCTGGCCCAGATCGTCTTCCGGGGGTTCGGCTGCGCTGAACGGTTCGGTGGTGGTGATCGTCAGCCCGGCTTTGGATGCGGCATCTTCGAACGAGGCACCGGCCTTTAACGCGGTTTCAAGGTCGGCGTGGATCGCTTCGGCCTTCTGCGCGTAGGCTTTTTCGGCGGCGGAAGCTTTGGCGGCTGTCATGGCTTCATCCGCAACGATCTCGAACCCGGGAAGGAAGGAGGGCATTTTGCTCTGCAATACGAGGATGTAGACGTGTTCCTTGCCGATCACCGGATCGCTGTAGTAATGGTTGGCATCATCTTCGAGGCCGAAGGCGGCCCGGGCAAAATTTGCGGTGGGATCAATGTCCCGTACGGTATCGGTCAGGGCAAAGGGCGGCGTCGATGCGATGGTTTTTCCGGCGTCCTGTGCCAGTTTGTCGAAGGTTCCTGCCTGGCTGGACAATTTGGAAACAAACAGGCCTGCATCATTGGCAGCTTTCTTCCGGCCCATGCCTCCCTTGATTTCTTCGATGATCGTATCCTTTACCTCTTCCAGCGGCTTGTATTCCGGCGACGCACTGTCTTCGGTCCCCTCTACCATGAACATTTGCTTGTTGTCATCATAGACCTGGGCAAGCATTTCATCGGTCACTTCGATGTCGGCCGTATAGTCTGCCACGGGGAAATCCACATAGCGTACCTTGACCTTGTCCGGATAGGTGAACTGGTTCGGGTATTTGTTGTAGTATTCGCGCGCATCCGCTTCGGTAGTTTCCGGGGGCGTGGCCAGGCTCTGCGGGATGGAGGCATACTGTACGGTCAGCTTGTCGCTGTATACATGGAAAGCATGGTCGACTTCTGCATCGGTTACGAGGGCGCTCTGGATCGCCATGCTGGAGGCTTTTTCGATCAGCAGGTTTTCGGAGATCATCGTTTCAAATCCCTTGGGGGACATGTTCACGCCAATGCGGGGAAGTATCTGCGCGAAAAAGGCATCGTATGCCTGGCGGTCGAACTGGCCGGTCTGCTGGTTGAGGAAGACGGGCTGCTGGCGGATGGCGGTGACCAGCTGTTCCTTGGAGACCACCAGCCCCATCTTGGCCGCTTTTTTCAAGATGGCCAGTCGTTGCCATGCCTGCTCCTTGAGGAGCTGATCGATCTGCTCGGTGATTCTGAGCGGCTTTCCGGTCCGCAGGATCAGCATGAGGTAGGTATTCTGGTATTCGCGGCTCAGTTCGTGCCGTGAGACCTTCTCGTTGTACAGCTTGCCCACAGTCTCTGAGGACGCGTCAGGCCGGGCCTGTTGCCGACCTGATTTTCCGCCCGTATAGGCGATCACGAATGCCGCGCTGATAAGCACGGCGAAGACGGTCCAAACCTTCTTGGAACCAACGAGTTTGTGAAACTTTGAAATCATCATAGCCATGGTGTTGTCCTCTCCCTTTCCAATAGTTGTAAAAAGAACCCGCAAACCCTACAGATTGGACCCAAACGGGTCAATCGGTAACTATTGCGTTTCGGTCCGCGTTACAGGATTTTAAGCTTGGGCATATCCTGGATGTCGACCGCGCCGATTACGCGGTTCTTTTCATCGACCACGATCAAGTCGTCGATGTTGTGTTTTTCGTAAATATTCAGGATTTCCAGCGCCAGCATATCCTTGCTCAAGGTGATCGGGTTGGCCGTCATGACCGTTTCCACCGGCTGTTCGACCAGATTGGGCGTTTCGATCAGGTGGCGGCGCAGGTCGCCATCCGTCATAATGCCCGCCAGCGTGTTGTCGACATTGACGATGGCCACGCATCCGGCCTTGGCGCCGGTCATCGCGATTAGCGCTTCCCGCACCGCGTGACCGGATTGGACCGTGGCACAGCGTTCGCCGGTGCGCATGACATCCTCGACCCGCAAGAGCAGGGTGCGCCCGATCGCGCCGCCCGGATGGAGTTTGGCATAGTCCTCGATTTTGAATCCGCGGGCTTCAAGCAGCACCATGGCCAAAGCATCCCCGAGTGCGAGCGTGGCCGTTGTACTGGTGGTCGGGGCCATATTGAACGGGCAGGCCTCCTTTTCGACCTTGACCGATACGATGATATCGCTGTGCTGGGCGAGCGGACTGTCCATTTCCCCGGTCATGGCAATGATCCGGACGCCCTTGCGCTTGACGGGTTGTAGCAGAGCGATCAGCTCGTCGGAGGCGCCGGAATAGCTCATGGCCAGCAGGATGTCGCGGTCGCCCAGAATGCCGAAGTCGCCGTGCATGGCTTCGATGGGATGCATCACCACCGCCGGCGTTCCCGTGCTCGTCAGCGTAGCCGCGATCTTGTTTCCGATATGCCAGTTTTTGCCGACGCCGGCGACGACGACTTTTCCGCCGTTCCGGACAGTTTCCAAAATGGCGTCAACCGCCTGGCTGAAACCGCCGTCCAGATCCTGCTTAACCTTTTCCAGTCCGGAAATCTCGATTGCCAGTACTTCGCTTGCCCGTTGAAGATAGTCCAAATCCTGCTCCTCGATTATTTCAAACAGGCCAGAAACTAGCCGATTTATCGCGGCCAATGGAATTTATTTATTCAAATAAAGGGGGCGAAGCTCTATGGTGTCCCGATATTCAGCACAATGGAGAAAATTCATGGCCAAAGGCTCATCAATCGGATACTGGATCGCGATCACGCTACTATCGATAGCGTTATTCTGGAGCGCACTTGCCAATATCGGAATACTGGCCATGGTGGCTTCGGGGGCATCGGGTTCTGAGCCCGATTATCCCGTCGATGAAACACCGGTATTTGAGGAGGTCTGGTCGTACGGCAGCCGCGAAGCCATGGCAAACAAGGTGGTGCGCATCGAGTTGTCCGGGGTGATCATGCGCGGCCAGCACGAGCGTCTGCTCGGCAGCGATCCCGACATGGTCGAATCCATCCTTTCCCAGATCCTGGTGGCCCGGAACGATCCGGATGTGAAGGCGATTCTGCTGGAAGTCGATTCCCCCGGCGGCGCCGTAACCCCGAGCGACGAAATCTACACTGCCCTGCAACTGTTCAAGCAGAGCGCTGAAGGCCGGAAAGTGGTGGTGTTCATCCGCAGCCTGGGGGCGTCGGGCGCCTACTATGCGTCCATGGCCGGCGACTATATCATCGCTGAACCTACCGCTATTGTTGGATCGGTCGGGGTGATTATGCACTCCTACAACATGAAAGAACTGGGCGATATGATCGGGCTGAAGTCCGTCACCATCGCATCGGGCGAAAACAAGGATATGCTGAATCCTTTGGAGGCGGTAAACCCGCAGCACGTGGAAATGCTACAGGGGCTGGTGGATGAAATGCAGAACCGCTTTGCATCGATTGTTATGGAATCCAGAGGCCTTGAAAGCCGGGAATTGCTTGATGGACGTGTTTTTACCGCTGAAAAAGCGCAGGAACTCGGATTTATCGATGCGATCGGCTACTGGCTTGAAGCGGTCAATGCGTTGCAGGATTTGCTGGGAGGGCAGGAGCTGTATATCGTACGCTACTCCGAAGAGAAGGGCTTTTTGGATTCCTTGCTGGGTTCAAAAATGCCGGCAATCCCCGGCATGAACGCCTTCGATTCGCCCCGGTTTCTGTACCAGTGGAAGCCCTGATGGGCCGTGTGTAAAAACAAGCAACGAGCTTTAAACGAAACGATATTAAAAGAGAGGTGCTCCGATGAAAACCAGAGTGTTGATTGCCTTGCCCGTGCTGGCCGTGCTATCCGGCTGCGAAACCATTCAAACGCCGCAGCAGCGCCAGCAGGCGGCTGCGCGCCAGCAGGCCGCCGCCCGCGTGAGCGAAGAACGGATGTACAAAGTTCAGGGCCGGGTGGAATCGGTGGAAATGGAATATGGCAATCTGATTCAGCAAATTCAGCAGCTGCAGGAGCAGGTCCGTTCCTGCAACAGCCAGATTACGCAGCTGAACCATAATATGCAGGCGCTCGAATCCAAGCAGGCCCGTGAAATGAAGGAACTCGTCAGCCGCGTGGAAAAACTGCTGAACAAGGCCGTCGCATCACCGCGTACGTCCACGCCCAGTCATGGCGCCGGCCATGAACATGTAGTGGAAAAGGGGCATACCCTCTCCGCCATCGCGCAGGCCTACGGCACCTCCGTTGAAGCCATCAAGAAGGCCAACAACCTCAAGAACGACAACATTTACGTCGGCCAAAAGCTCTTCATCCCGGAATAACTTAAAGCGATCGCTTGCAGGGGAGTACCGTCCCGCCGCCATTTCAGGTAATCCGGCTCATTTCGTCTGATGAATGGATTGTAGACGCGTTGCTCCCGTCGCGTTCTGCGGATGGATAAAGCGATGAGGGCGTCGCTTCTACGTTAGTCCTGCTCCTTCACTTCCCGAAGCTTGAGCTTGGTCAGGAAGCGGAGCTGCGTGTCGTATTTTGTCATCACCACCAGCGACAGGGTAGCCAGAAAGAGCGACAGGATACTCATGTGGATTTGATGGGTAAAGGCCGTGATAAAGAGGCATCCGATACCGGTCAGGAAGAGCCATAGGTAAACGTTCCGGCGCAGGCGGACGGCACGAATCCATACCGCATTGGTTTCGGGATTGAAGGCCTCGTCCAGAAAGCGTTCGTTGTTCAGGTCTTGAAGTTTCGGTAGTTTCATCCAGCAATCCCTGGTTTCGAGAGAAGTATCGCAACCATAGGCAGTTGGCCGATCCACTTCAACCTTCCGCCGCAAAATTCTAGTGCGCAGGATTGAGGGGGGAGCGGGGTTCCGCTATTGCTAGGTGATGGCGATCATATCGAAAGAAACAATTGAAGAGATACGGGCCCGCTGCAGCATTGTGGAGGTGGTGGGGGCGTATCTGCCGCAGTTGCGTCGCCGTGGATCCACCTACAAGTGCAATTGCCCGTTCCATCAGGAAAAGACGCCTTCTTTTACCGTCAATGATGCCCGTCAGATCTTTCACTGCTTTGGTTGCAACGCCGGCGGGGACGTTTTCCGCTTCGTGATGGACTATGAAAAAGTTGATTTTGTTACCGCCGTCAGCATTCTCGCCGAGCGCGCCGGAGTCGAAGTCAAGTACGAGGGTGGCGGCCAGCCTGAGAAAGGCGGAAACAAGGACGTACTCTACAAGCTCCATACCGATGCCGCCGCCTTCTACCACCGCATGTTGCTAGACAGCCCCGACGCCGCCGATGCCCGCCGCTATCTCGAAGAGCGCGACCTGCCTCCGGATCTCGTCAAGCAGTTCCAGATCGGCTATGCCCCCAACGATTGGGAAGGGTTGCTTTCGCGCGCACTCAAAAAAGGCTACAAAGCCGAACAGCTCGAAACCGCCGGCCTCGTGGTTCCCTCGGAACGCGGGGGGCAGACCCGCCACTATGACCGCTTCCGCAACCGCATCATGTTTCCGATCTGCGACCAGATCGGGCGCGTCATCGGTTTCAGCGGCCGTATCATGAACAAGGCCGAGAAGGGCGCGAAATATGTCAACAGCCCGGAAACCCTGCTGTTCAAGAAAAACCAGGTGCTCTACGCCTTCGACAAGGCGCGCAAGGCCATTGTTGATGCGCATCAGGCCATCGTGGTGGAAGGGCAGATCGATGCCATCCGCTGCCATCAGGCCGGGCTTGAAAATGTGGTGGCCTCGCAGGGTACTGCGCTCACCGAAAACCATGCCCGGCTCATCAAGCGCCACGCCGACGAGGTCATCCTCGTACTCGATGCCGACGCCGCCGGGATCAAGGCCGCTCTCGCTTCGTCCGAAATCTTTATCGCCACCGAACTGGCGGTTCGCGTCGTCACCTTGCCGGAAGGCGAAGATCCCGATTCTCTGATTCGGAAAAAGGGCCCTGAATCGCTTACGGCGCTGGTCGCGGAAGCGCCGTCGGCGCTCGACTTCCTGATCGATGCCTTTCAGAAGCAGGAGAACGCCGGGACCGAAGCCGGGCGCATGCGCGTGGTGCAGGCCGTGCTCAAGTATCTTGCCCATTGCCCTTCCGCCGCCCGCCGGGATCCGATGATCCACAGCGCTGCTGACCGGTTGAATATTTCGCCACTCGCGCTCAGTCAGGATTTAAAAAGAGTGCAACGCCAGCAGCGATCCTCGGCACCCAGGGAAAAGACTGCAGTTCCGGCGGTTGCCAAGCAAAAAACCTATCCACGGCAGGAGACCGCGCTGCTGGAGCTGCTACTTCATCACTACCACGAGGTCCACCCGCTGGTACACGACTTTCTTCCGCCCAATCTGCTAACGGACCCAACCTGCAGAAAGCTGGTTGAAATTCTGATGCTCGATGCGCCCGAAACACTTACCGACGGCTTTCATGAGTTCGATGGGGAAACCCAGAAGGTAATCAGCCGTGCGCAGGTGGAGGAGTCGCGTACGATTGATGCCGAAACCTTGCCGGTGGAGCTGGCTCAACGCTATATCCTTATATTCTGGAAACGCCACCTTGAAGGCGAGCAGGCGGCGCTTGCCAGGCGAGCCGACCTCTCCAACGAGGATCGCTTCAAGGAAACCACCCGCATCAAGCATGATATCCACGCCCTTGCGAAAGGATGGGAATTTGCCCGACCCATGCTCGAAACCCGCCTGCACTCCGATGTTGATTTTTAGGGGATGCGAGTTCGTCAACTGGAATGTAGACGCGCCGCCCTCGTCGCTTCCATATTTAGGCTGCTGCACTAGGATCATGTGCTGACCGGAACCGATGCTGTCTACGAACAGGGTGTCGCCTTCCGCTACTGCCTGAACCGTTTCTCCGTCAACCAATACGGAGAGGGATGATTTATTCACGCGCGGCACGCCGGTCCTGGCGGTCATGTTGACGGGGATTTCGACGCTCTTCACGTTCTTGAGCGAAGCCGGCTTCGGCTGGATCAGCGCCTTTGCAAAGTAATGGTCGAGCCGGCGTCGATCATGTTAAACCAGCTGCGCTTTTCCTTCGAGGTCATCAAGTCGATTCGCGGGTCAAGGCCGAGCTTGGCGCTGCCAATGCATGGTACCTATAAAGAGATGTTTCGGCACTTCTGGACGCGGCATGATGCCGAGTTTGACCGCGGCTTTAGAACCGTTAAAAACTATCGGACAAGCATCCTATTCTTCTGCGGGAAGCTGGTGCTTTCACAATAAAATTCTTCGTAGAATAATATTTAATCGCTGGAGCAAATAGGGTTAGAAAAAGACTAAAACTAAAAAGGGGGGTATGATGAGGGTATTCACGGCAAGACTGCTTGTGTGTTTCATGATGGGAGCCACTGTTTCGTCGGGTAGGGAATATCTGGCTGTTTCCGCCGAGCAAATGGATGGGGGGGCCAAGGGGGCTTACTATGAAGTGGTTCTAAAGAACCTGGATGGTGAGAAACTCGAAAACCTGTACATGGATTATCGGGTGTATTGTAGGAGTAAGGCCCGTGAGACCAGTATGTATGCTTTTGGACTGGATCAATTTATTGGCAGCATTCCACCCAATGGGGAGAAAAGGATTCGTCTTCCGGGATATTGCTTGGATTCTGTTCCCGCTGGTGTGGTCTTGCGCATATATGGGCTTGGAGGAGGGGGTATCCAACCAATGTATGAAATCTCCATTCCCGAGGAATTGCATAATGAAATTGAATGGAATGAAAATCCTATACACCCTCGAAATCGCCCTTTTATTGCGGGAAAAAAGGCAAAAGAATATTTTGAGGGCATGCGGTTGCATAAAGAGCGTAAATATAAAAAAGCCATAGAATTGCTGGAAAGAGCAGGGAAAAAGGGGACCTTGAAGGCTTATTATTGCATTGGTCTAACATACGAGTCAGGATCTCGGGGAGGGCCGCAAGCCGATTATGCAAAGGCTGTAAAATACTATAAAAAAAGCTGCTCAGACGGCGACTACAGTGCTGTGCCCTCCATGGCCGAGTTATATTTTAAGGGAGGACATGGATTAGAAAAAAGCGATGCCTTGGCGTTGGAATGGCTCAAGAAAGGCGCTGAAGAAGACAGTCCGGGCTGTTTGACTTGGTTGGCAGGATACTATGGAGCCAATGAAGATAAATCGAAGCGAAACGGGGCCTTGGCTGCTGAATATGCAGATCGGGCAATCGTTTGCGGAGTCTCTCTCAGATACACTGCATGGAGAACAAAGCTGGCAGCTGCTTATGCAGAAAACGGGCAGTTTGATTATGCGATATATCTCCAACAAACGGTTGTTGATTTTGCCGATAAGGAAAATCACTCGAAAGCAACGCAGGACTTATTTAGGCAAACGCTTGAAAAATATCGTCGGGGGGAAGCTTATTGACCTTGTTCGAGCGAAGCCATTGGGTTGCCATTTCGTTCCCGTTGTCTACTGTGCAATAATCATGTGCTGGCCGGAGCCGACGTTGTCTATGTAGAGATATGCGCCGCCAACCTCTGCCGTCACCGGTTTGCCGTCGAGCTGCACGGTGTCCGAAGATTTGTTGATGTGCGGGATGCCGATCTTGGCAGTCATGTTGGCGGGGATTTCGACGCCCATCATGAACTTGCGGTCTTCGTTCTTGATGATAACCGTGATCGGCCCGCGGATGGTCGGGACGACGCCCTTCACGTTTTTCAACGAGGCGGGTTGCGGCTGGATCAGCGCTTTTGCAAATCCGGGTTCGAGCGGGCGGACGCCGAGCAGGTAGCGGGAAATGATATTGGCCGGGGCGGCGCCCCACGCATGGTTCCAATCCTGGTTGGGTTTGAACTCGTTGTCCCACGCTTCCATCGTGATGGTCGAGCCGGCGTCGATCATGTTGTACCAGCTGCGCTTTTTCGTCGAAGTCATCAGGTCGAGGGCGGCCTGTGCTTCGTCGGCTTTATACAGTCCTTCCAGCAGATACTGCGCGCCGTAGACGCTGCAGGCCATGTCGCGGGAAATAACGAAATCGGCCACCGATTTAACCTGATCTTCTGGAACGAGTCCGACGGCCAGCGGCAGCATGTTGGCGTGCAGGGCCGAGTGGTGCGAGTCCTCGCCGTCGATGTATTTATCGTCGTCAAACAGCACCTCGTTAAAGCGCTTTTTAACTGTTTCGGCTTTTTTTCGATAATCCTCCGCTTCGGCATTCTTGCCGAGCGCCTTGGCCATGTCGGCCATTTGATTTAGATTAAGGTAGTAGAACGAATTGATGACCGTGTTGACCTCGCGGCGGTCGTATCCGTCGCGTTCGCCCTCGGGCCAATCGACGATGTCGTTGCGGTTAGCCATTCCATCGGTTTTCAGCAGGCCATCTTCGCGTGCGCGCCACTCAAGCGTCTTGTCCTTCTTCAGCACAGCATAGTTTTTTTCGAGCGATTCCGTATTGCCGGTATACATGTAGTCAGCCCATGCCAGCATGACGGAATGTTGCTTCCATTCGGTGGGCCAGGTGGAATGCCGGAGCAGATATTCATGGCTGTAGCGCGCGATCGAAAATTCGCGGTCGACGGCATAGTGCGAAAGCTGGTTGATGTAGGCATCGGCTTCATAGGGGATGCGCTCGCGGTCGCCGTCGACATACACGCCGCAGAAACTGGTGGCCTTCATGCTGTGTTTGCATAGATCCCAGATTTGGTTCAGCAGGTCGTTGTCCGATTCAAAGCTGGAGGCGGTTTCGTCGAAGGGATAATGCACAACCACTTGTCGGATCATTGATTCATCCAAGGAAATGGGACAATCCTCGATTTCGATGTAGCGGAACGGTTCAATCACACCGATCGATGCGGGGATCTTGATGGCGTCTTTCCCCGTGTTCCGGCCATCTTGCGGCGCATGGACATCGAGCTTGTTTTCGCCTTTGCTCAGCGATGCCTTTACTTCGTAGTAGCGGATGGTTCCTCCGGGTTTCCGGTCGATGCCATTGTCGTTGCCTTTTTCCCCAAAGTGGATGGTGATTTGCTGGTCCTTGGGAGAGTTGATGTCGAGGCGGAGATAGCCAAAGGCCACCTTGCCGAAATCGATTAGATAGGTGCCGTTCTTCCTCGTAACCTTCACCGGCGCGATTTCCTCCTGCACCAGGGCATAGCGGGTGGCCGTGTAGTCGGTGGACGGCTGACCCATGGAAAACTCTTGCACGCTTGACCAACCGCTCTCTTCGTCCTGGTCCGTCCAGGTCTTCACCTTCCAAAACGCGGTTTTTCCGGGTTCCAACGCCTTGCCGCCGTAGGGCACGTTGATCGATTGAGCCGATCCAACCTTGCCGCTGTCCCATAGATCCGCACGGCCTTCCGCGAGAAGATCGGGGCTGCTCGCCACCAATACACGGTAGGCCGTCTGCATCGCATTCTTTTCCGAAGAGGGGACGATCCAACCAAACTCGGGGGTGGGATCGGCAATGTTTTCAACCTTGGGCCCTTGCAGGAATTCGATCATCAAGCCTTCGGGTGCGACGGTTGCGCAAGCTTGTGTGCCCAGCAGGAGGATGGCCGAAGCGCAGGTGCTAAATACGGACTGACATACATTCATGGGGTATCCTTCGTCAACGAACATTCGGGTTCTATCAGGGATGGGCGATGCGCTCAATGGTTTAGGCGGTATTCCTGATCGCGCCGAACCTTGACCCAATGGATGCACGAACTTGCTTTCTAATGCGTATAAGATTAGCATATTAGTCGTGAAGTAAGCTTTGGAGAACTGGGTATGAAGAGGGGATGTTGTTGTTTTGTACTGGCGGGAACTTTGATGGCGACGCTGGCGATGGCGAATGAGGCGGATCGCGACGGGGTGGATACGCAGTCTGCGTCTCCATCCACTTCGGCGCTTTTATCGCAGATGGAAGCTACCGGGCAAGGTGATCGCGGAGACGGAGGGGATGCTCAGGCGGCGTTCCTGAATCGATGTTCGCAGTGTCACGATACGGAGCGTGCGACGTCAAAGTTAAAAACCCGCGAAGAGTGGCTGGCGACCGTACGGCGCATGTCCGAAAAAACGGGGTCGAATATCCTGAAAAGCGAGATCGAACCCATTACCGACTATTTGGCTTCGTTAAACGCAGCCGAACCCGCCCCGGACGACGCGGATCGCACGCCTCCGGTGAAAACGGTTTTGGCGGAATCTTCTGTCACCGTCAACGGTACGGTTTCACTGCTCTGGCGCAAGGGGGATATGCAGGTGGAAAACGAGGGATTTTCGCCTGATGTATGGGTTGGGGCGGATTGGCGACCCAAGGACAGCCCTTTTCGAGCACAGGTGATGGCATGCACCACGTGCCACGACAATGGCAGTGGTGGATTGAATGCAGAGCTGGTCGAAGGCAGCTTTACCGCGGATTTGATCCATATGATGACGGGGCGTAGTGCGGACGAGCGGGATTCGGACGTGGAGCTGGAAGCCAAAGCCGGCCGCTTCATTGTTCCTTTCGGAGCGTTTTCGGGCCTGGCCCATCCCGGCGTCTACCGAACGATAAGTAATCCCTTGATGTACAACATGGGGCGTCGGGTCGGCTACTACGAGCCGGTGTTGCCCATGCCTTATGCCGACGAGGGGGTTGATCTGCATTTGGGCGTTCCTGTGCCTGCCGGATTTGCGGTCCAGCTGGATGGCTACGCGATCAACGGGCTGCAGGAAGGCGGTTTTACGCCGAGCCGCAGTTGGCACGACAACAATTCCAATACCGCTCTCGGTGGGCGCGTGACGTTGGGCAGTTCATGGATCGTTCTCGGCGGATCGTTTGCAACAGGCGAGCTGCAGGCCTCTGGAAATCCAACAACGAACTACCAACTGGAGGGTGGGGATGTAACCCTGCGATACCGGGATTATATTCGTGGATACTTTGAATATGCGCGACGCGTGGAGGATACAACGCCTACGTTGGAGAGTACCTTTTCCGGACATGTCGTAGAGGTCGAGGGACTGTTGTGGCGCAATCCGAAGATTTCAATGCTGGTCCGCTACGACAATATTATGAATCCGGTATTGTATGGTGGGGCAACTATTGAGCGCTTTACCTGGGGGCCCAATATCACACTGCCGGGCGGCAGCCTGCTCATCATCAACCACGAGCATTGGATGCATGACGATCCACTTCAGAACGAGGACATCGTCGGCGGACGCTGGGTGGTCTCGTTCTAGCGGGCTAGAAGCCCTGTTCCACCTGGAAGAAGGCGGCATCGCCTTCCGGCTTCACGATTTGCGTGGTGTTGGTGCCGTTGGCGTAGGTGTTGGTTTGGATCGATGCGGATGTCCAAACGGTGTTGGTCGTCAGATTGGTGCTCGTGAGGACATTGATATTCAGCGTATCGGTGCCGGTGGACTGGATCGTGGCATCGGTTGTTCCAACGGTGAAGCTTGTGATGTTGACCGTTGGCGTGTCCACAATATTCAGTTTGCCCGTCATGAGGGCGTGGAATTGGCAGTTGTAGTACAAGAGGTCCGGTGCATTGGTGGGAACGGTGAACGTAACCGTGCCAATTTGGGTGCCGTTTCCTGTTACCCCGTCCGAGTAGGCGTTCCCGCTTCCTGTTCCTTGTACGGTCTTGATGTAGAAGGGATGCCCGGCGGCATTCAGATTAAAGGTGTAGGTGAATCCGCGCACCAGCGTCAGATCAGGGTTATTTTCGCCATTGATTATGTAGGCGGAAAACCCGCTGTTTCCGCACGCGAAATGGTTGGTTGCAGCCTTGGCGGCAAAGCTCAGCACCGCACATGTTGCGATGAGTGCGATGGTTTGCATTGAAAGTTTCATCAGTCGGTCTCCTTGGTAGGTTTCTGGGTTTATAGTCGTTGATCCAGTGCTGGACAATAAAAACTTAAAACATGATCATCATATTAATGTAAGACCTTCTTTCGGATTCAATCGTTCAATTCGGGCCGCTTTCGCCACGATTCCGCCATTGCATCGGTTCGCCGATGCCAGTATAAAGCCCGCTGTTTTTCGCCGACCGGGTTCGGCGGCTTTTGTTTTATGGAAAGAAGGTTGTGAAAATGACATCGAAGGAAATCCGCCAGTCGTTTCTGGATTTTTTTGAATCGAAGCAGCACACGGTCGTGAAATCGGCCAGTCTGATGCCCGACGCGCCGAACCTGCTGTTTACCAATGCGGGGATGAACCAGTTCGTGCCGATCTTCCTCGGTCAGGCCAACTGCCCCTACACGCCGGGCCGCGCCGCCGACACCCAGAAATGCATCCGCGCCGGCGGCAAGCACAACGACCTCGAGGACGTCGGCGCCGACACCTACCACCACACCTTCTTTGAAATGCTCGGCAACTGGTCCTTCGGCGACTATTTCAAGCAGGAAGCCATCGACTGGGCGTGGGAACTGCTCGTCAAGGTTTGGGGTTTTCCGGAAGAGCGCCTCTATGCCACCTATTTCGGCGGCGACGATAAATCCGAGGCCGACCTCGAAGCCAAGGAGATGTGGCTGAAATACCTGCCAGAGGAACGCGTCGTTCCCGGCAATCGCAAGGACAACTTCTGGATGATGGGCGACACCGGCCCCTGCGGCCCGTGCTCCGAGTTGCACGTCGACCTGACGCCCGAAGGAAACTGCGGCGCCAAGATGGTCAATGCCGACAGCGCCGACTGCATCGAAATCTGGAACCTCGTTTTCATCCAGTTCAACGCCAACGCCGACGGAAGCTATACGCCGTTGCCCGCCCAGCACGTTGACACCGGCATGGGCTTCGAGCGCGCCTGCTCGATCATCCAGTGCACCAACAACTTTACCGACTTTTCCGGCATCATCTCCAACTATGAGACCGACGTCTTCACGCCGATCTTCCGCGCGCTGGAGGAAATGAGCGGAAAGAAATACGGCAGTTCCATGACCGATTCTGTCGATGTCGCCTTCCGCGTCATCGCCGACCATATCCGTTGCCTCTCCTTCGCGATCGCCGACGGCATTATTCCGTCCAACGAAGGCCGCGGCTACGTGCTGCGCCGGATTCTGCGCCGCGCCGTCCGTGTTGGGCGCGTTCTCGGCTTCAAGGATCCCTTCTTCTACAAGCTCGCCGACACCGTCGCCGAACTCTATGGCGACGCCTTCCCCGAACTGCGCAAGAACCTCGACCGCGTGTCCAAAACACTGAAGGCCGAAGAGGACTCCTTCATCCGCACCCTCGACCGCGGCATCGAACTCTTCGAGCAGGTGGTTGCCGGCTTGTCCGATAAAACCTTCCCGGCCGACGAGGCATTCAAGCTTTACGATACCTACGGTTTTCCGCTCGACCTTACCCAGGTGATGGCTCGCGAACGCGGCCTCTCCGTTGACGCCGAGGGCTTTGAAAAACTGATGGACGAACAACGCGAACTCGCCCGCGCCGACTATAAGAGCAAGAAGTCGGTTGTCATGGCCGCAGGCGGCGCTTTGGATGTCGAGTCGACCGTGTTTGTCGGCTACGATGCCGTCAAGTGCGAAACCGAAGTACTCGAAGTGCTTGAATCCGGCGAAGTCATTCTCAAGGAATCCCCGTTTTATCCCGAATCCGGCGGTCAGCTCGGCGACCAGGGCGAAATCAAGGGTGCCAACTTCAACTTCAAGGTTACCGATACGCAGAAAACACCCGAAGGCATCATCCTGCACGTCGGCGAACTCGAATTTGGCGAAGTTAAAAAGGGCGACCGGGCATTGGCCGCCGTTGAGCGCTACCGCCGCGGACAGTTCCGCCGCAACCATACCTCGACGCACCTGCTCAATGCCGCGTTGCGCCAAGTGGTTGATCCGACGATCAAGCAGGCCGGTTCGCTCGTCGCGCCCGGCTACCTCCGGTTCGACTTTAACTATTTCGAGGCACTCAAGCCCGAGCAACTGCGCAAGATCGAACAGATCGTGAACCACGAGATCATGCGAAACACCGAAGTGGCGACTACCGAAATGGCGCTGGCCGACGTCCAGAAGTCCGGCGACATCCAGGCCGTCTTCGACGACAAGTACGGGGAAAGCGTTCGCGTCGTGACGGTCGGCAATTTTAGCAAGGAACTCTGCGGTGGCACGCACGTCCAGTCGACCGGCGACATCGGCCAGTTCCGTATCCTTTCCGAATCATCCGTGGCCGCCGGCATCCGCCGTATTGAAGCCGTCACCGGCATGGAGGCGCTCGCTTGGGCCGCCGAAGAGCATGAACTGCTGACCAATCTCAGCCAGAGCCTCAGCGTCAAACCTGCCGACCTGCCGGACCGGATCAAGGCCATTGCCGACCAGGCAAAAACCGCAGAAAAACAGCTCAAGGAAGCGCGCATGAAGGCCGCCGTCCACGGCATCGAAGCCCTGTTGACGAAGGTCGAGCACATCACGCTCACCGACAAGGTCGACAACATGCCGCTGCTGGCCGCTACGGCCGGCGAAGTCCCGATGGACGCGCTGCGCGAACTGATGGACCGCTTGCGCCAGAAGCTCGAAAGCGGTGTCATCATTCTCGGCAGCCACGCCGACGGCAAGGCCTGCTTCATGGCGTCCGTCAGCGACGATCTGGTAAAGGAAGGCATCCATGCCGGCAAGCTCATCGGCGCAGTCGCCAAGCTCGCCGACGGTGGTGGCGGCGGCAGGCCCGACAAGGCCCAGGCCGGCGGCAAGGACGGCTCCAAGGTCGCCGACGCCATCAAGGCCGTGCCCGGATTGCTGAAGGAAATGCACAGCTAGGCTGCAGTTTCGATGGCGAAAAAACGTAATGCTTCCTGGCGGCGTTGGTTTTCCAACCAGCGCCTGATTTCCGCCGAGGCGATTTTGCTGGTCGGGCTGCTGGATAATCTCATGGAGAACTATGTCCGGGGCCTGTCCTGCTCGGACGCCGTGAAAACGCTTTTCTTCATGCTTTCCACGGTTGGCGCTTTCGGGCTTCTGCTTTCCGTTGCCGTTCTGCTGGCAAAACGATCGCTCGCCCACGGACACAAGCTGTTCCAGGCGCTCCCGATTTCAACGCCGTATCTTGTGGTTCATGGATTGGCGCTGGCCGGCATCTATTGGCTCTACGCGAACTATTATTGATCCGGTATGTGGTATGCGCCCCTTTGGCACGAAGGGCGTGTATCTCGGCGTTCGGACCTCGACGCGTCCCCTTCGGGAACCGCGTCCTACACCGTGTGGGTTCATGTTCTGCATCAGGGATGATTTTATGCGTTGTAGGACGTGGCTCTTTGCGCAGCAAAGGCCGCGTATCCGTCTGCATGGTTTTTCAGTACCGGATCGGAACGATGACTCCTTGGTATTTCCAATCATCCGCATGTTTCACCAATCCGGCCCGCACGGGATTGTGGCGCACATACTCCCATTTTTCAGAATAGCTGTCGGCGTTTCGCAGGAGATGATCGAAGAAACCGGGCTGCCAGTGCGGTTGTGCGAATCCTGCGTCCCGCAAGGGTTTGGAGAGGGATTGCTTGATGAAGCCGATTGTTTTGCCGAGTTGGAAGCGGTGCGGATCGATACGCAGGAAGCAATGGATGTGATCGGGCATTACGACATATTCCCCGCAAGCGATGCCGTTACCGCTTTTGCGTTTCATGTGCTGCACAAAATGGTGGTGGAAGGTGTCGTTGGCAAGGAGCGGTTTGCGGTCGAATGTGCAGAATGTGATGAAGTAAAGGGGCGGATCGAATTTATGGAAGACATTCGTCAATCGCGGTGGGCGTTTGGGGTGATGTTTGTTCATGGTTTTAGGGTTATGGAATCATATTATAGTTGAAAGAATTATTCATAACAAAACGCGCCCTCCTGCGGAGAGGCGCGTCCTACACCGTGTGGGTTCATGTTCTGCATCGGGGATGATTTTTGTGCGTTGTAGGACGTGGCTCTTTGCGTAGCAAAGGCCGCGTATCTCAGGGTGCTTAGGATTCTGGATTTGTCAGCGCATCAAGGAACAGCCGTAGCGTGCCGGTCATGTACTTGTCCTTACGGAGCAGGATGTAGAGATTGCGCCGGAGTTGCAGGAACGGGGTTTTCAATTCAACCAGTGTTCCGTTTTCGAGATCCTCCTGAACGGTCAGCCGCGATAGGCAGCTGATCCCGAGTCCGTTTTTGACGGCCCGCTTGATGGCTTCGCTGTGACCCAGTTCATGACGGATGGACAGGCTGCCCGGCAGGCTTTCCACGGCCCGTTCGAAGATGGAGCGCGTACCGGAACCGCGTTCGCGCAGCACCCATTCGGCGGAAACCAAATCCTTGGGAAGGACTTTCTTTTTTGCGGCTAGCGAGTGACCCGGATGGGCGAAAACGATCAGTTCGTCCTCGCGCCAGATCCGCGTTTCAATGTTCGGATCGCTGCACGGCCCTTCAATGAATCCAACGTCGATCTCGCACGCCAGCACCGCGGCGATAATCTGTTCGGTGTTTCCCACCCGCAGGGCGATCCGCGCACGTGGATGTTCGTGGGAAAAACGGGACAGAATGCCGGGCATGAGGTAGTTGCCAATGGTCGAGCTGGCTCCCGTTTTGAGTTCGCCGCCGGTTCCATCGGCATCGGTAAACATTCCCTCGATTTCGTGGGTCCGAGCAAGCAGTTCAAGCGCCCGAGGACGCAGGAGTTTCCCGTTTTCGTTGAGGGCCAGTTTTTTTCCGAAGCGATCGAATAGCAGTTCGCCAAGTTGCCGTTCGAGTTCCGCCAGCGCCATGCTGGCGGCGGATTGCGAGATCGAGGCGTCTTCCGCCGCCCGGCTCACGTTGCCGCGATGGGCGATAGCGCAGAAAACCTCTAGCTGACGAAGCGTGATGTTCATGGAGTTCTTATATCATAAAAATTGATAACTACAATAAATACGATGAATTGGATTAATTAGACATAAAAGCGTATCAACTACCCGTGTTTTAAATGGGGTTGAACATGAATTTACCGAATAGAAAAATAATTCCAGGATTGCTGGCCGCCATCGCCTTGGCCGTGCTGTCGATGTTTCTCTCTAAGGTGATACCCCTGCCGGGCGCGATTTGCCTAGCGATCCTGATCGGGATGGTGGCGGGCAACCTGATGCCGGAGGAGCATCTGTTTTCGGCGGGTTTTGATTTTGCGGACCACGCCATTCTTCCGGCGGCGATTGCGTTGATGGGAAGCGAGCTGGAACTTCACGCTATGGGGCACACCGGCATGGACGCGTTTCTTGTGGCGATTCCGGCCATGCTGCTGGCGATTCTTGTTTCCCTTCCGCTCGGTCGTCTGCTTGGTTTTTCAGGGCATTCGGCTCTGATGCTCGGGATCGGGAATTCGGTCTGTGGTTCCTCTGCGGTGCTGGCGAGCGCGCCGGCTCTGAAGGTCCGCAAGCACGAAGTGCCGGTGGCGATCGCAGCCGTCAATCTGATGGGAACGGTCGGCATGTTTGTGTTGCCGGGGCTCGCTACGGCGTTGAAGCTGTCGGCGGACCAGACCGCCAACCTGATCGGCGGCAGCCTTCAGGCGGTGGGGCAGGTGGCGGCTTCCGGCTTTGCGGTTTCCGGCGATGTGGGCAACCATGCCTTGGTTGTAAAAATGATGCGTGTACTGATGATCGGTCCGCTGGTCGTGCTGCTCCATCATCTTTTTCACACGCCGGATGTTGCGGGAAAACGGCGCCTGCCGCGCATGCCCGGCTATATTCTCGGTTTTCTGTTCTTCGCCGTGCTAGCCAGCCTGTTGCCGGCCAGCCATGTGGTTATGCTGGATATCCGGCTTGCAGCCAAGGTGCTGATGGTGGTGGCAATGGTCGCGGTCGGAAGCCGCATCCGGTTCCGCTCCCTGCTGGTCCACGGACCCAAAGCCATGCTGCTGGTGGGCGGGCTTAGCCTGGTTCAGACCGGAACGGTTTTGTTGTTACTCAAATGGACGCATTGATTCGCATCGCATGCTGCTATTACCTGGGACTAATCGGACTCCGTGCAAAGATGACGGATACGGGGTGACGGTTTGACGGTCTGTATGACGAATGTTATCAACTTTCTTCAAGGTTTCCGCGCGGTGCGGTCAGCCAGAAAGGAAGGGTCGCGATGAATGATTCTGGAAAACTATCCCGTTCTGATTTCTTCAAAGGTGCCGGTTTGGTTGTGGGCGCTACCGTCGTGACAGGCGGACAGGTCCAGGCCGCCGAGGAAAACGCAAAATCGCCCCAGGGTGGCGTTCCGCTGCGTAAACTAGGCAAGACCGATCTGATGCTTCCGGCCGTTTCGCTGGGCACCGGGCCGGCGCAGGATGTCAATGTGATCAAGTCCGCCATCGCACAGGGTATGACCTTTATTCACACCTCGACCGAATACAAGGGGGGCGTTTCCATCAATCATGTCGCCGAGGCGATCAAGGGCCAGACGGATAAGGTGCAGATCGGGTTGAAGATTACCTGGGCTCCGGATGACGATTATGCCATGGACAAGGCGCTCGAAACACTCGGTGTTGACAGCGTCGATATCGCTTTTTTCAACCTGCACAACGCCAACGATGTAAAGCAGGAAAAATACAAGGCCGGCGCCGAACGCTGGAAAAAGGCCGGGAAGTTCAAGTACATCGGTCTGACCTCACACGGCGATGTGGACAACTGCCTGACGGCCGCGCTGGACCAGGGGTTCTACGATGCGCTCATGCCGGCCTATTCCATGGTGGACGAGGAAAAATTCCTTCCGATCTTCGAGCGGGCGGCAAAGGAGGGCGTCGGCATCGTCTTGATGAAATCAGGGCGTGGGGTGCAAGGTGCCTACGAAGACGCCGTACCGCACTATCTTGCGACGCCCGGGATCACGACGATCAACAAGGGCGCCAATTCATTTGCGGAAGTCAAGAAGCTGGTCGATGCCGCGAAGGCGAAACCGGATCCGCAGGCGGGCGTGCGGTTGCGCAACTCGGCCAGGGTGGCCATGAGCGGCCATTGCCTGATGTGCGGTGTATGCACGTCCAGCTGTCCTAAGGGCCTGCAGGTATCGGATGTGGTCCGCTGCTCGGACTACTACATGGAAAACGCCGAATATGTGCAGATGGCCTTTGACACCTATCGTGGTCTGCGACGGACCCCGTCGTTGTCGGTTTGCGGCGATTGCAGCATTTGCGAGCGGGCCTGCCCGAATGGGGTGCCGGTGGCGCATCATATCCGCCGGGCCGAAACGGCGCTGGCCTAGGAAACGACCATGCTTCCTCGTGTTCTTCTGATAGCGGGATGGATTCTCCCGGTCGTGGTGCTTCTGTTGTTTCTCGTAAAGGGGCAGTTCTACAATCCGGCCTTTTTTACGCCGCCGGCCTCGGAAGTAACGGCCCTGCCGATTCCCGTTTCTTTAGGAAGCTGGGTGCTGACCGACGGGGTTTTTCTTCCCGCCGACCGCATGTTCGAGAAGATCAACGGAAAGTCCGACTACTATCTCCAATATGGCGCAATGGATCTCAGCAGCGGTGAATGGGAAGCCAGCGGCCAGCTTTGGGACATGTACCTCTACCACTTCGAGGCGGAGCAGGGGGCCCGCGGATCGTACAACGGGGAAAAGCCGGTCGAAGGCCAACCGCTTGAAGGCGTGGAAGGCTACACGCTTCCCGGTCAGGTGGCGTTGACGGTTGGGACATACTATCTTCAGCTTAATGCGCTGACCGCGGGTGCGGACACCGCGCCCGCCATTGAACTGGCCAAGGCGCTGATCCCGCATCTCAGTCAAACGGGGGACGGCGAAAGCGGTGTAGATCAGGTGGATCTGGTCGCATTGGCGGGCAACGATATAGCCGGCGATGCCGAGGGCTTTATTCCCGAGAATGCATTCGGGTTTTCCTCGTTCAATAAGGTGCGCACGGTCGATGTTTCACTGAACAGTAATGCGGCCGTCTGGTTTACCACCGCGGGCGATGATGCAACCGTCGCGGCCTATTCCGAGGAGCTGGCGATGTATGGCGGGGAAGAGCTCTTTACGGAAGGCGGAGCTTCGGGGGGCTCTATGTTTGGATCGTGGAGCATCGCCGGCGTGATCGATGGACAGGTCTGGGGCGTGCAGAACGCGACCTCGCGTGAAGCACTGATGGACCATTGGAATATCTTGAAGGAGCGGATGGAAGAAAATGAATAATTCATCATCCGAACGCAGAATGTTTATGAAGCGCGTGGGTGCGGCCGCCGGCTTTGCCGCTGGAACCGCTGCGGTCGGTGCGTTCTTCCATAACCGCAATCTGGTTCCTTCCGGCGAAACCGCCAAACTTATTCCCTCGTTTGCGGTACCCGGAACGGAGGGCATGATGACCGTGGCCGAAGGCACGGACCCGGCGTTGGCGGTGCGCGCGGCGTTGCAGGAGCTCGGTGGCATCGAGCGCTTCGTCAGGGCGGGCGACCGGGTTTTAATCAAGCCCAACTGCGCCTTCGATCGGCCTCCGCATCTCGGGGCCACCACCTCGCCGGAGGTAACGGCCGAAGTCGTCCGGCAATGCGTGGCTGCCGGTGCGCAGGTGCGCGTGATCGACAACCCGATCAACAATCCCGAGGGGTGCTTTGTCAAGTCCGGCCTGATGGATGCCGTCGGTTCCGCCGGCGGCGAGGTATGGCTTCCGACCGCTTCGTTATTCGGACAGGTGAAGGTGGGTTCGTTGCGGATTCCCGACTGGGAGGCACTCTATCGTCCGCTCGACTGGGCCGATAAACTGATCGGAATTCCAACCGTCAAGTCGCACAACCTCAGCAAGGCCACATTGACCATGAAAAACTGGTATGGCCTGCTGGGCGGACCGCGCAACCGGTTGCATCAGGCGATCAACGAGGTGATTGCAGACCTGGGACAGTTCATCACACCGACGCTCGTGGTACTCGATGGCTCGCGCCTGCTGGTGTCGAATGGGCCGACCGGCGGCAGTCCGTCCGACGTGAAACCCGGCAATGTGATTGTGGCTGGCACCGACCAGGTGGCGATCGACTGTTTTGGTGTGCAGTTGCTGGGGCTTGATCCGAACGATGTTTCCTATCTGGCCATGGCCGCCAAGCTGGGACTCGGTGTGTTGAGTCAGGAAAACCTGAAGCTGTTCAAGAAGGTGCAGGCAACCTCATGAGAAAGCTGCGCCGTTATTATCAGGGATTCTTCCTCGGCCTGTTCGTCGTCGCGTTCACACTGACGGCACAGGGCTGGCTGAAGGGATATCCGGTTACACTGTTCCTCGACAGCTCGGCGCTCAATGCGGTCGGCACACTGCTGTCTGCCCATAACATCGCCTACACCATGGGAATCGGTTTGCTGATTCTGGTGTTGACGCCGTTTCTTGGACGCTTCTTCTGTGGATGGATCTGCCCGCTCGGTACCTTGTTCCATCTTGCATCGCGCTGGCTGCGTCCGAAGAAGGTGAAGGACCGTATCCGGCAGAATTTCCACAGTCCGGCACAGATCTACAAATATCTGATTCTTATTGTGCTGCTCCTCTCTAGCGCCTTCGGTTTCATGCAGGTTGGTCTGTTCGATCCAATCGCTTTGCTGACCCGTACCTGCCAGGCGCTGGTATCGCCGGGCATGCGGCTCGGCTGGATGCTGATCGCGATCTTCACCGTGCTCTTCCTGCTGAACGCGTGGAAGCCTCGCTTCTGGTGTCGCTACATCTGCCCGTTGGGGGCGTTGCTCGGGACCGCGTCCAAATTCATTCCCGGCGGTGTTGTTCGCGATCTGCATAAATGCACCGATTGCGGACTATGCAACCGCGACTGCATCGGCGCATGCAGCCCCGATCAAAAGACCCGCATGGCCGAATGCTTCATGTGCTGGAACTGCATCGAGGATTGCCCCGAGAAGGCACTGGCCTGGCAATGGATGCCGAAGGAAGAGGAGCTCAACCGCGAAGTCGGCGTATCGCGTCGCGCATTCTTCGGCACGGCCGTGGCCGGTGGTGCCACGGTGATTGCGTTGAAATCCCAGGCGGTCGATGGCTATCCCGAACGCATCCGTCCTCCGGGTGCGTTGGCCGAGCCGCATTTTCTCGACCGTTGCATCAAATGCGGTGAATGCATGAAGGCTTGTCCGACCGGGGTGCTTCGTCCGGCCTTCACCGAAGCGGGTGTTTCCGGCATATGGACACCGGTGATGGATCTGGAGCGGGGCTATTGCGAATACAACTGCGTCATGTGCGGGCAGGTCTGTCCGTCCGGTGCCATCGAGCGTTTGACCATCGAACAGAAACATGGTGTGGAAACCGGAGAGCCCGTCAAGGTCGGTAATGCGTTTGTCGACCGCTCGCGCTGCCTGCCATGGTCGTTCGGCCGCAACTGCATGGTTTGCGAAGAGGTCTGTCCCGTTTCGCCCAAGGCGATCTACAAGGAAACCGTTACCGTGGAGCTGGACGGAAAGACGATCGAGCTCCATCAGCCTCGGGTGAACCCGGAACGTTGCATTGGATGCGGTCTCTGCCAGCACGAATGTCCCGTCAACGACCTCGCCGCCATCCGCGTCACCACCGCCGGCGAAACCCGTCAGCCCGGCGGCAGCTTCTTCCTGCGCTGATACGGGTATTCACCACGAAGGATTCGAAGCATGATCAAGAATCTCGCGCCCTAACGGTCTGGCGTTCAAGCTGGAAACGCTGAAAGGATGTGCCTATAGTCTGCCGATTATGGAATCCAATCCCATTGCGAGAAATCAGATCCTGATCGTCGAGGACGAACCGTCGATCGCGGAAAACATTGCCTTTGCGGTCGGGACCGAAAACATGGAACCCATCTGCGTCGGCATGGCCGGCGAAGCGTGGGAGATTTTGGAGGGGCAGTCTATCGATCTCGTGGTGTTGGATGTCGGATTGCCGGACGAGAATGGATTTGATTTTTGCCGCCGCATCCGCACGAAATCAGAGGTGCCGATCATCTTCTTGACCGCGCGGGAGGAAGAGATCGACCGGATCGTTGGTCTGGAGCTGGGGGCGGACGATTATGTGACCAAGCCGTTCAGTCCGCGTGAATTGACCGCCCGCATCCGCGCCATTCTGCGCCGGACCAACGGCAACCATAACCATACGTCACCATCCGAGCCACCTTCGTTGTTTCGGGTGGATCCCAAGAGCAAGGATATCTACTACCACGGGAGACCGCTGGGGCTTTCCCGATACGAATACCGTATGTTGGAACTGATGATCTGCCATCCCGGGCAGGTGTTTTCGCGCGAGCAGCTAATGAATCATGCATGGGACGAACCGGAGTCTAGCCTGGATCGCACGGTCGATACACACATCAAGACCCTGCGCTCCAAGTTGCGTGAAATTGATCCGGAAGCCGACTGCCTGCAGACGCGCCGCGGCTGGGGCTACTGTTTGAAGGTGAATGCATGAAAATGCGGACCCGCCTGCTGCTGACCGCGCTGATCCTGCTTTCCATTGGATTCTACTGGCTGGTCGACTGGATCGTGCACGATGTGCGGCTGCATTATTTCATCACCATGGAGGAGTCGATGGTCGACACTTCGGTGATTCTTGCCGAGCAGGTGGCCTTGCAGGCAACCGATGGCCAGATCAAGCTGGATTCTTCATTCGATGAAGCCTTGGAGCGGGCCGGGAACCGTGAATTGTCGGCCCACATCTACAACTTTACGAAAACCAATATGAACATGCGGGTGATCATCGTGAACCGTGCTGAACTGGTGCTCTACGATTCCCGCGGAAAACTGGATGAAGGTGACGAATACCATTGGCGGGACACCCGCTTGGCTCTGGCCGGGGAATACGGGGCGCGGGCTTCCTACGACATCAAGGGCGATCTAGACAGCTTTCATTTCTACATTGCGGCACCGGTCATTGTGGACGGGGAGATTGTCGGGGCGGTGACTGTGGGCAAACCCGTGAGCAGCATTGCACCCTTCATGCAGCAGGCCCGTAAACGCTTGGTCGTTTCGTGCGTGATCGCCTTCGCGGCCATCCTGTTGATGCTCGTGCCCATTTCGCTTTGGATCATTCAGCCGGTACGCGCGCTGACGGACTATGCACGGGCGATCCGCGACGGGCGTTCTGTTAAGCGACCCCAGCTCGGGCACGGCGGCGAGATGAGCGAGCTGGCCAACGCGTTTGAGGAAATGCGCGATACACTGGAGGGCAAACAGTATGTCGAGGAGTATGTCCAGTCGCTCACCCACGAGATGAAGAGTCCCTTGGCAGCCATACGCGGCGCGGCCGAGTTGCTGGACGAGGACATGACCCCCGAACAGCGGAAGCGCTTCCTCGACAACATCCGCTCCGAGTCGGAACGGATGCAGGGCTTGGTTGAACGCATGCTTTCGCTCGCCGCGCTGGAGAAGCGCAAGGGACTGATGCATACGGAGGCGATCGATGTGCACGAGCTGTTGAACGATGTGATCGACAGCCTCATGCCGGTAGCGCAGGCGAGGCAGATCGAGATCCATAAAAACATTCCGGATAATGTAGCCCTGTGCGGCGAATATTTCCTATTGCGGCAGGCGTTGGCCAACTTGCTGCGCAATGCAATCGATTTTTCGCCGGAGCAGTCGATCGTCGAATTGGTGGTGCGCAATGAAAGCGGCATTGTTTTCTGCGAGGTGCTCGATCAAGGTTCGGGGATTCCCGATTATGCGCGCAACCGCATCTTCGAACGCTTCTATTCACTGCCCCGTCCCGACGGCGGAAAGAAGGGTTCCGGTCTTGGTCTCAACTTTGTCCGCGAAATCGCCAAGCTGCACGGCGGCGACATCCGGCTGTCCAACCGGCCTGAAGGCGGCGTGTGCGCCAGTCTCTTTATTCCCGTGGAAGGATGATTTTTCACCTCCATTTCACATTGCGTTCAAACTCTTTTCAAAGAGCCCGGCCATCCTGTCTGCATAACAAGGAGGTTGGGTATGATGGGACGACAGATGTTATTGAAGCTGCTGGTGCTCAGCGGCATCTCGCTGGTGCTGCTGGCAGTGTTGGGATCGATTGGTGGACTGACGCAGGAGCGCAAGGACCGGCTGAATGAAGTGGAGCAAAACATTGCGGGGAGTTATGCCGGGGTGCAGCAAGTCGGCGGACCGGTGTTCAAGGTCATCTTTCGCGAGTTTTGGACCGAACACTTGTACAACGAGGAAAAGGATGTCTGGTACGACAAGGAGATGGATGCCGTTCATTCGCAACTGGTTTTCCCATCCATGTGCACGTATGAAGGAACGATGTCGGTGCAGGAGCGCAAGCGAGGCATCTTCAAAGCGAACATATTCCAGAGTGCAGGAAAACTTTCCGGCAGCGTCTCATTTCCATCCTTTGAATCGATGGGCCATCGCAAAAGCACGCGCACAGAACTGGTTTCGGTGGATGCCTGTTTCATCGTCGATGATCCGCGGGGACTCCCCTCCATTCCGATCCTGCAATGGAACGGCCAACCCCTTGAATTTGAAGAGGGCAGCAAACTCACTTCTCTGGAGGAAGGGATACATGTGGCGCTCCCGGATGCGGCCGGGGTGTTTGGCAAGTCGTTCCAGTTCAGTACGGATCTAAGGATCAACGGTACCCGGCAACTCCAGTTTATTCCTGTCGGTACAGAAAACCATTTCACGCTGAAATCGGATTGGCCGCACCCCAGCTTTCTAGGCGAATTTCTCCCCGATGATCGAACGATCTCAGGTGAAGGATTTTCGGCGGTCTGGAATGTCAATGCACTGGCCAGTTCCGCCCGGCAGAATATCAAAGCCGGTAAAGGCTATGTCCAGTCGTTCGGCGTAAGCCTGATCGATCCGGTTGGTCTGTATTCGCTGACCGACCGCGCGCTGAAATATGGATTTCTTTTCATCTTTATCACCTTTGCCGCGTTCTGGCTTTTCGAGGTGCTGGCTGCATTGAAGATCCATCCGGTACAGTACGGATTGGTCGGGCTGGCGCAGGCGATTTTTTTCCTGTTGTTGCTCAGCCTTTCCGAGCATGTCGGATTCGGCCTTTCCTATGGCGTGGCGAGTATGGCCACCATCGGGCTGATCGTCTTTTACGTGTGCGGAATTCTGCACAGTATCGGGCGTGGGCTGGCGTTTGGCGGATTGCTGGCGTTGCTCTACGGGATCCTCTATGTCCTGTTGCAGTCGGAGGATCATGCGCTGGTCGCCGGTTCCGTCCTGCTGTTCGGCTTGATGGCGCTGGTCATGATGATCACCCGTAAACTGGACTGGTATGCGCTGGGCTCCCGTGCGGAAGGGACGGCGCAGTGAAGGGTCATCGCTGGTTTGTTCTCGGTCTCTGTTTTCTCCTCCTGAACGGCTACGCCGTATTCCGCTGGCTTGGCGGCCAGCGGAATACGGGCCCCGTTCGAGCCTCGCTCGTTGCACCGGAAGACGGAATGGTGGAATCAGGTTCGCGCGATGTGGTCCGCTGGCGCTTCTCATCGGACATGGTGGCGATCGATCGCATTGGCCAATGGATGGATAGCGGCCCGGTCCTGTTTTCTCCCGGTGTGAAGGGTGAATTCTGCTGGACCGCAGCCAGCGAACTCTCCTTTCGTCCGTCCGACGGCTGGGCAGCCTGTGTTCCGTTTGCGGCGGTGTTTGAAGATGACCTTCGTTCCCTGGAAGGAAAACCGTTGGATGGGAACCGTACAACGGCTTTTCAATCTTCGCCGCTTGCCTTGTTGGATGTTCGTCAAAGCAATGTTGGGGATGTAGCTTCGGTTCAGCTGGATTTTGAATTCAGCCAAGCGGTGTCGCCGTCGATACTCAGGAAATACCTGACGGTCCGGGATGCGGCGGGAAAGGAAGTGAAGGTTCTGTCAAGCGGTAACGCCGCGCCCCGCAAAACCATCCGGGTTTCGATGGATGCGATTGTGGAAGGCGAACTGGAGGTAACGGTGCGCAAGGGCCTGACCTCCACCGCGGGACCGTTGGGGTTGGGGCAGGATGCCGTTCGCCAAGTCGATGTTTCCCGGGATCTACGCGTCTTGCGCATCGCGGCCAAGTCGAAGCCTTTCGAGCCCGGGCAAGTGGAGGTCGCGTTCAACGCGCCAGTCGATCCCGCGGTGGCGAAAGCGTTTCTCGGCATAAAACCTGAAATGGATTTTAGCGTGGAAGCCCGCGATTCCTGGAGCGGGCGGCAGTACCTGCGCATTCTGGGTGATTTCAAGGCGGGCGAGCAATATACCGTTTCCTTCCGCAAGGGACTGGTGAGCGAGCAGGCCGCACTGTTGGAAAAGGACGATGCGCGCACGGTTTATTTTCCCTGGCATCGTTCGGCCGTGGAATTTTCCGCAAGAGGGACCTATCTCTCGCCGCAAGGCAATCTGTCGATTCCGTTCAAGGCGGTGAATGCCGGAAAGTGTTCGGTAAAAATCAACCGGATCTATTCCAATAATCTGGTTCAGCTGGTGATGCGCCAGTCGGGGCGAAGCGGCTATTATTATGGATCGACTTACCAGGGACTCGATCAACCCGTGTGTGAATTCGAGCTTCCGGTCGATGCCGCCGCCAACGAAATCGTGGAACGCAACCTTGAGCTGCGGGATCGGCTCGATGGAAAAACCGGCGCATTCCACATTGAGATCAAGGGCGAGCGGGGTGGACAAACATCGCACGATGTGGTGGTCAGCGATCTGGGCCTGTCGTTGCGGCAGTCGGGAAAGGATATGCTGGTATGGGTCAATTCGATCCGCACGCTCGACCCTGTCGCAGGCGCTTCGGTTCGGATTCTGTCGGAGGAAAACCAGCTCTTGCTGAGCGGCGAAACCGGAGCGGACGGACTGCTTCGGCTCGACCCTGAAGCGATGCTTTCCGAAGGGAAACCCTTTCTGGTGGTCGTTGAACATGGCGACGATCTGACCTATATGCAGCTCGATGGCTCGCAGGTCAATCTGCGGGGCATGGCGGGCGATCGCTCCTATCTCGACAAGGGCTACGAAGCCTTCCTGTTCACCGATCGCGGCATCTACCGTCCCGGCGAAACGGTGCATTGCAAGGCCGTTGTGCGCGAGCGCGATGCGGTTTGTCCCGAAGCGTTCCCACTGGAGCTGGCGGTCATTCGTCCTGACGGCAAGACCGACCGAACGCTCAACGGCATGCTGGGGGAATATGGTGCCGTCGAGTTTACTATTCCGCTGGCCGACTATGTCGCCACCGGGAAATACCACCTGCAGACCAAAATGCCGGGAGGGGACGTGTGCATCGGTGGGTTGACGGTATCGGTCGAAGAATTCGTGCCGCCGCAAATTCGAACCACGCTCCAAATCTCCAGGGACCGCATTGCGGCGGGCGCGGATTTTAAATTCAAGGTGGCCGGGCAGCATCTCTTCGGGCGTCCAGCTGCAGGGATGCCGGTCCGTGCGCGGATCGATTTCATGCCATGCGGTTTTGCGCCGGCCGCCTGGGCAGACTACGCGTTTGGCGATGCCCGCCGCGAATTCGAGACCGTGCAGAAGGCGCTGGGGAAGAAGAGGCTCGATGCCGATGGTGAGATGGAGTTCTCCGCGGAAATCTCGACGAAGTGGCGTCCGCCGGCGGCCATCAAGGCGGTCGTTTCAGGATCGGTGCAGGAATCCGGGGGGCGGACGGTGACCGAATACGGAAGCCGCATCGTGGATGTCTATCCCAGCTATGTCGGTATTCGCCGTCCGGACGAGTCGTTGGAGGTCGGGAATACCCACTCCTTTGATCTGGTGGTCGTTGCGCCGGATGGTTCGCTGGTCGCTGGCTCCGGAGCACTGAAGACGAAGGTCGAGAAACTCAACTGGGTGACCGTGTTGCGGAAGGAGGGTGACCACTATGCCTATCGTTCCGAACAGCAGGCCTCCGAAATCGAGTCCCGGGATGTTGTCGTTGTGAACGGGCGGGCCTCCGTTGAATTTGCGGCGCTGCATGCGGGGGATTACCGGCTGGTGGTTGAAGACGAGAAAAGCACGGCGGCATCCTCGCTGGAATTCCAGATCCATGCCCCCGGCCAGCGATGGGGTGAACGGTCCATGGCGGCACCGGATCGGGTTGGGCTGGAACTGGACCACGAAACCTATCGTGTGGGCGACACCGCCCGGTTGTCGATTCACTCGCCGTTTCCCGGCAAGGCGCTGCTGACCGTCGAGTCCGATACCATCCTGCTGCACCGGGTGATGGAGTTGACCAACAATACCGCCGAGGTGAAACTTCCCGTCGAGGCGGCCTACCGCCCGAATGTCTACTGCTCTGTCAGCGTGGTCCGGCCGGCGTTGCCGGAAGAGGTGTGGGGGCAGCATCGCGCCGCCGGACGGATTCCATTGATTGTGGAACAGCCGGAAAAAAGGCTGTCGGTTGCGATGGAGCTTCCCGCCGAAATGCGGCCCGGCATGAAGCTCGAAATACCGCTGCTGGTCCATGATGCCGAAGGCGCCGGATGCAAATCCGAAATCGTGCTGGCGGCGGTCGATGAGGGCATCTGCATGCTGACCGGATTCAAGACGCCCGACCCCTACGACTATTTTTTCGGTCCGCGCCTGCCGGGGATGGAACTGCACGACCTCTACGCCCGGTTAATGCCGGAAGCGATGGACCATGTTGCCGGCGCTGCGTCGGCGCCGGGTGGCGGCATGCTGGCGGCCATCGGCAAGCGGCTCAATCCGATCAAGGCGCGGCGCTTCAAGCCGGTTGCGCTGTGGTCGAGCTCCGTCGAGACGGACACCAACGGGCAGGCTCGCGTCGTGTTCGACGTGCCGGAATTTACCGGCCAGCTGCGGGTCATGGCGGTGGTAATTGATCGCTTCCGCTTTGGTTCCGCCGAACAGTCGGTGTTGGTCAAGCGCCCGCTGGTGGTGCAGAGCAGCCTGCCGCGCTTTCTCGCGCCGGAGGATGTATTCACCATGCCGGTGCGCGTCTACAACGAATCAAAGCAAGACGACGATGTGGCGGTGTCGGTGGCTTGCGAGGGGCCGCTCGAATGCGATGCCGCCGCTTCCCGCATCTTCCTCGCGGGGGGCAGCGCCACCAATCTCGAATTCCATCTGAAGACCGCCGCGATGCCCGGGAAGGCTGTTTGCAAACTGACGGCGGAAATGGGCCCGGAACACTATGTGGAGGATGTTGAAATCGCGGTTCGTCCGGCGGCACCGCGCACGGTTTTCTGCGGATATGGCAAGGTCGAGGCCGGGACGGAGACGGACGTTTCCATTCCCGGAAAATGGCTGGAAGGAACCGGAGAGGCTTCGCTGTGGATCTCCGCATTGCCGGCCGTCAAGCTGGGCGGAAGCCTCGATTACCTCATCGACTATCCCTGCGGATGTCTGGAGCAGACCACCTCGAAATCGTTTCCGCTGCTGTACCTGTCGGAGCTGGTCGAACAAACGCGGCCCGGTTGGTTGGGTAAGGATGGGACGACCGAATTTGTCAACGCGGGCATCTACCGCATCCTGTCGATGCAAAACAGCCATGGCGGGTTTTCGCTCTGGCCGAATGGCGGCACCTATGAATGGGGTTCGATCTACGCCACGCATTTTCTAGTGGAGGCTTCCCGCGCGGGATACACCGTGCCGAAGGACCGGCTCGAAGAGGCGCTGGATTATGTGGAGAACAAGGTGCGCAACGCGTCGTTCGACCACAACGGCTGGGACTACAACGCATCCTATGGATGTCTTGTGCTCGCGCTGGGTGGCCGGCCGCAGCACGGCACCATGGCGCGGTTGTGCGAAAAATGGAATGGGCTCCGCTACGATACGCGCATCAATCTGGTATCCGCCGCGCTGGCGGCCGGGCAACGGCGGCAGGCGGTGGAGCTGCTGGACCGTCTGGGCGGTTCGTCGTCCGTATCGGTTCCTGTCGAAAGCGGCGGCAGCCTTCGGTCCGCCGTGCGTGGCAATGCTTTTTTGCTTTCCGCGCTGTTGGATGTCGATCCTGAGAACGGGAAGATTCCCGTGCTGGTTCGCTGGTTGGAGGACGCCCAATCCAATGGGCGTTGGAGCCATACGCAGGACAATGCCATGGCGCTGATGGCTCTGGGCAAATATACGAAGCAACTGGCCGCAAAACAAAAGCCGGTTTCGGGCCGGGTCAGCTGGGGCGGCGGTGCGCACCGTGTTGGGTTTGAAGACCGTGAAGAATTGCGGGTAGCGCTTGAATCACTGCGGGGCGAAAACGTGCAAGTTGAAAACCATGGCGAGGGTGATTTGTTTCTTTGTTGGAAGTCGGAAGGCGTTTCTGCCGATGGCGAAACCGATGAGCATGACCGGGGTGTTCGGATTCGACGATCCTTGCTGGACCTAAACGGTAAGGATGTCGATCCGATGAGATTGACGCAGGGCGAGCTGTATATCGTTAAACTGAATCTATCGGCGGATCGGTGGCTTGAAAACATGGTGATCGAAGATTTACTGCCCGCAGGACTGGAAGTTGAAAACAGTGCGTTGAAAACATCGGAGTCGGTAAGACGGGCCGGCGATATGCAGACCTTGCCGGTGCAGCATCTCGATATTCGCGATGACCGTGTGCTTGTCTTTCCGGGGGCATTCGATGGCGGCAAGAGCTATTGCTATGCCTTACGTGCGGTGACAGTCGGCGAGTTTGTCTGGCCCGCGGTTTCGGCCTCGTGCATGTACAATCCTGAAATCGAAAGCGTCAGTGGTAAAGGCACTATCCGGATTGGCATGGAATGAGAATTCGCATGATCAGCAGGAATGCATTCATTCGCATGGTGGTTTTTGGCTTGATTGTGTTCGGAGTGGTGTGGTGGTCGATCCCCGACTATCGCGGCGACTTGGAGGATTTCGATGCGGTGGTGAAAATCCGTGACCGCCACGGGAGGCCATTGCGGATGGTGCCCGATGAAAGTCAAATCCTGTGCGATCCTGTTCCGCTTGCGCAGACTGGCGAGTGGACGGGCCGGGCGGTGGTGGCGTTCGAGGATAAACGTTTCTATCAGCACGGCGGCGTCGATCCCGTTGCGGTTTGCCGGGCTGCCGTCTATGATCTGGTTTGCCGCAAGGTGGTGTCGGGGGCATCGACCCTCACGACGCTGGTGGTCAAACTGACCGAGCCGCGCAAACGCAATCTCTGGACGAAGCTGGTCGAAGCCCATAACGCCCGCCAGTTGGAGTCGCACCTTTCGAAGGACGAGATCCTGGAGCAATACCTCAACCGGGCGCCCTTCGGGGGCAACGTCTACGGTATTGAAGCCGCGAGCCAGCGCTATTTCGGCAAGCCGGCCTGCAATCTGAGTCTAGCCGAATCCGCCATGCTGGCCGGCTTGCCGCAGTCGCCGTCCTATTTGCGGCCGGACCGTCATCTTGCGATGGCGCTGCGGCAGCGCGACGTGGTGCTTTCGCGTATGCTGGAAAACGGCATGATCACGCGCGGGCAGCTCAAGGCAGCGCACAACCAACCGCTTGAGATCCGTCGGAAGGCGCTACCGTTTCTCGCGCCGCACTTTTGCGACTTTATCCTTCAGCGCTATCCCGGTCGGGCCAACCTGGATACCACCCTTGATCTCGATATTCATCATTTGGCGGAAAGCGCATTGCAGCGCCACATCGACGAGCTGTCCGGACTTGGCGTACATGGAGGTGCGGTGGTGGTGATCGATGTGCATTCGGGCGAACTGCTCGCCATGGTGGGGTCGCCGGAGTTTTGGAATGTTTCGGCGTCGGGTCAGGTGAACGGTGTTGTTGCCCGCCGTTCGCCGGGCTCGACGCTGAAGCCGTTTGCCTATGCCGCCGCGATGGATCAGGGACTATGCACGTCGGCCACGATGATGGCCGATGTTCCGATGCACTTTGCAGGCTACACGCCGCAAAACTACAGTCTCGAATATTGTGGTCCGGTCAGTGTTCGTCGCGCGTTGGTGCAGTCGCTCAATATCCCGGCGTTGAAGTGCGTGGAGCAGGTGGGGCTCGATGCTTTTGTTGCCGAGTTGCGGCAACTCGGATTTACCACCATCGATCATCCGGCGGAATATTATGGACTTGGCGTCGTGGTTGGTAGTTGCGAAGCGACGTTGCTCGACCTTTCCAATGCCTACGCCTGTCTGGCGCGAGGTGGTAGATGGCAGCCACTGAGGTTTCTGGCAAACGAACCAGCGGGAGAGGAGCAACAAATCTTTTCTGCCGAGGGCGCCTACATGATTGCCGACATCTTGGGCGGCGACGAGCGTTCGGATGAACTGGTTGGTCATATGGCCGACGTTGTTCTGCCGCGTATCGCCTGGAAGACCGGCACGTCCTCCGGCCATCGCGATGCGTGGGCCGTCGGCTATAATCCCGACTATGTGGTTGGCGTATGGCTGGGCAATCCCGACGGCACTCCATCGGAAGCCTTGGTGGGAGGAACCGCCGCCGGCCCGGTGGTTGGCGATATCTTCCGGCGGCTCTATCCGGACGGGCATTCACCTTGGTATGCAAAGCCAGCCGGACTTGAACTCCGGCAGGTCTGCACATGCAGCGGATTGGCACCCGGCCCGGATTGCCCGCACACCATTGCCGATCTCTACATTCCGCGGATTTCCCCGGTGCAACATTGTGGAATTCATCGCAGCGGGCAGGAGATTTGGCCGGCCGAGGTGCAGTCCTTTCTCGATCAGCGCGGCATGTGCGATACGGAGAGCGGGGCCACGGAACACGGCTTGGATATTGTGTCTCCCGTTGACGGAGAAACCTTTCGCATGCTACCGGCCTCGCCCGGCATCCGGCAGGAGATCAAGCTCGTCGCCTCCGGCTTGAGCAACAACACACTCTACTGGTTCGTCGACAATGAGCTGCTGCATGCCGACGATGCCGGGCAACCGATTTTCTGGCCGCTCGAAAAAGGCGCGCACACCATCGCCTGCGCCGACGCCAACGGTCACGCCGCCCAGGTGCAAATCATGGTGGAGTGATGCGTTCTGCATTTGAGCGGAAACGTTCGCTCAATGTTTTTCGCTTGTCCGATTGTGGTTCATTTCGCAAGGTCCGCCACTTGATTTCGGTGAGGCAATGACCGGGATTTCGAGTTTTGTGGATGGAGGGATCGGCAGCATGAAGTTATTGGCTATAGCGGGGAGCGTTCGGGAAGAATCCTATAATCGAGCACTCGTTCGGGCAATGCAGCAGCAATGTCCGGAAGGGTCGACCATGACGGTCTATGATCGAATACAGGACATCCCTATTTTCCATCCCGATGTCGCCGATGACGATCTCCCTGAATCGGTGCAGCAATTGGGTTCCATGATCCGTGACGCCGACGGCGTAATCATCAGTACTCCGGAGTACGCCCATGGAATTCCGGGTGCGTTGAAGAACATGCTTGATTGGTTTGTGTCGTCGGATGCGCTGGTTTTCAAGCCCGTGGTGGCGACCAGTGTATCGACCAGCGGTCTTGGCGGTGTCCGCTCGCACAGCCCCTTGGTTCTCATCCTCTTTGCAATGAATGCAAGAGTGGTCGTCGAGGGCTCCATCAATGTGCCCGATGCGCAGTGCAAATTCGATGACGGGCTTAACCTCACGGATGATATTACCAAAAAAGCCATTGAGGTCATGTTCATGGCCATGCAAGCAGCGGTTGATGCCTATGGAACCGCTTGATCATTTGGGCGCGGACGCTGAATCCCGTGGGCTGTCATTTTGATCCGCTTTTGAGTGTTTGCGCGAGATGATGACACTGCGTTTAGGAAGCGCTCTGTCTTTGTGTTCTTAGTGACTTGGTGTTTAAATCTGTTTCATGGAAACGATCCGGGAGCTGTTGAACCGCATCCACTGGGATGATGAGTTTGGAAAGGGCTCGTTCGACGTCGGCATCTGCGATCGCGTCGACGATACTGTTGAATTCCATCTCCTCGAAGAACTGTACCTCGAAAAGGGCAACCATTTTCTTCCACTATCTGCGTCGATGGCGAGGTCTTGACCATTCCCTTTCACCGCATCCGTGAAGTCCGAAAGAATGGCAAATGTATTTGGAGGCGTTGAGAGGATATTGAGCAGTAGATATTTTTCGAGGGATATGGCAAGGAGCGACGTGTTCCGTATAGATCATGTTTAACGCAAAAGGAGATCGAGATGAAAAAATCAATGATGAATTCTCAGTGTAAATCCGTTTTCGCGGTTGTGCTGTTGATGGCTGCGGTGTGTCTGCCCGTTGCGGCAGAGGAGATGGGGCCTCTAGACAAGCGCTTCGACCTCGATTTTGGAGGTGGGTCCGTTGAACAAATTCTGATTCATGTGAAGGAAGCCCTGCCGAATCTAAACATAATCGTGATCGATGATGAATTTGCAAGCTCTGCCCTTGTTCCGCCGATAAACCTGAAACAAACCAATTGTCGTGAACTCTGGGATATTCTTGACACAATTGCCGAGAATTTTAGCGGTTCCGTTGGAAATTCTAATACCATGTTTGTACAGTATCATGATCCTTCCCTCAGTCAGATGACGTTCCCGCCACCGACCACCTTGTTTGTGTATCCTATGGCACCCCTGCTGGAAGTGCATGCCTCTAAAGAGATTTTTGGTGTGATTGGAGAAGCATACAATATCATGGGAGTTCCGCGTCCGAACTTTTCCTTCAATGAAGAAACATCGATGCTAATGGCATCTTTAACCGAAGAGCAATTCCGCATAGTACAAGGTGTTCTTGAAAAACTCGAACCCATTACAGGGGACAGCCAGCAAATGGAGGAACTCAAGACGGCCTTGGAAAATGCTGAAAGGAAGAACCCATCTATTGCGACGGACAGTGATCAAGTGGAGGAACTCAAGGAGGCGGTAAAAAATATCGAAACAGAGAATCAATCTTTATCGCAGAATATGGCTAAGCTTGAGGCGGAAATGGAGGAGATCCGGGAAAGGAACTATTCCTTGCACCAGAGGCTGGAGGCGTTACAGGCGGAGATCCGCCAGTTGGCAAGTGATCTGGAAAACGTCCGGAACGCTGTTCAATAGAAACGATCGATTTGCAATAAATGCCGGAGCAATACCGATCCTGCATCGAGGGGATGATGGCTCTACTGGATGATGAATCCATTGCACGTTTGACGACGTCGATGAAGAAGGGAGATGAAGCGGCCTGGCGGTCGTTTCATCACGCCTACTTTAACCGGCTTTTCCGTTACCAAATCGTGTTGCAGCGCGGAAACGAAGATCGGGCCGCCGATCTGGTGCAGCAAACCATGCTGCGGGTGGTCCGGCATATTCGCCGCTTTGAAGATGAATCCTCTTTTTGGGACTGGCTGGCTTGTCTGGCAAAATGCGTAGCCGCGGATGCCGGGCGCAAACGCTTGCGCCGCATGCGATATATGGAGCAGTTGGCGCATAGGACGGAACTGGGCCGCCATGCCGACGATGCCGCCATGGAACGGTTGGGCGAGCTGGAGCGGTGCATGGAATCACTTTCGCCGGAAGACCGCGCGCTGATCGAAGGAAAATATTATGCCCGGTGCAGCTACGTGGATTTGGCGGAGCAATTCAATACCAGCGCCAAGGCCATTGAATCCAAGCTGGCCCGGATCCGTGCGAAATTGCGTGATGCCATGAAGGGAGATTCCTGAACGAGGAAATGCATATGAAAAACAATGATCATTTTTCGGAACAAGTGCTGGAGCAAACGCTTCTTGCCGTCCGGCACAAAAGGCGTTGCAGGAATCAGCGACGTGCCGGTTTCATTCTTTGTTTGTTGTTGGCCACTCTGGCTGTTTGGTTTCGACCTGCATCGCACGATGGCTCCGATCATCAGGCTCAGGCCTCCGTGCCTGACCAAAACAACGGGAAGGAAGACGTAGTCGTATTCGGCACGGCCTCGGCAAACGTGTCCGAGAGTACGTTTACCACCTTTTCAACCCGCGATTCCGCTGTAGAAGTAAAGCGTATCAGTACGAAAGAGATGAGCGCAATGCTCGGAAAGATTCCCCATGGATTCTACAAAACCGTTGATGGGGAAACACACTTTTGGTCACCGACTCTTGCCCGTCTAAATTGACCCGAAGCGCAACTGGGGCGGGGCCACGGATGAACGCTAATTCCTTCGTGGCAATTTCTTTCGTTTGAGCGGAATCGTGTGTTAGTCCGTGGCCCCATTCCGGCCTCGGCATAACTTTGCGTTCTTGGTGACTTGGTGTTTAAATCTGCTTCATGGAAACGATCCGGAAGCTGTTGAGCCGCATCCGTTGGGATGATGAGTTTGGAAAGGACTCGTTCGATGTCGGCATCTACGACCGCGTCGCCGACGTCGTCGAGTTCCATCCGCTCGAAGAACTGCACATGGAAACGGGCAACCACTTCTCCTTCAGCATCACCATCGACGGTGAAGTCCTCGCTATCCCGTTCCACCGCATCCGCGAAGTCCGCAAGAACGAGCAGACGATTTGGAGGAGGCAGGTATGACAGATAAGATCGGTTCGCTTGAAGCGTCTGGCTATGGCATTTGCCGGTCTGTGCTGAGCGATGAAGACATTGGCCGTTATCGATCGCTGCTCGATTCGTACGTGGCAGAGCGAGGTTCTTCGGGGCGTCGCGATCTGCTTAGGCAAATTCTGGAGATCGGTGCGTTGGCTCGCGCTACACGATTGCTCAATCTGGTCGAGGGGGCGATTGGTGTGGGCGGGTTTCCGGTTCGGGGCATTTTTTTCGACAAGATCGAGTCGGCGAACTGGCCGGTGCTCTGGCATCAGGATCTATCGATTGCGGTGTGTGAACAGGCCGAGGTGGAAGGTTTCGGGCCGTGGACCGTCAAGGCAGGCATTCCGCATGTGTCGCCGCCGACTTCCGTGCTGGAAGGAATGATTACCCTGCGCATTCATCTGGATGATGCCGATGAAGCCAACGGAGCGCTGTTGGTCGTGCCGGGAAGCCATGCTTGTGGACGGATTCCGGAAAAGGATATTCACGATCACGTGGGTCGTGGAAAGGTCGAGACCTGTTGCGTGCAGGCTGGTGATGTCGTGCTGATGCGGCCCTTGCTGCTTCATTCGTCGAAACGGGCGGTCAAGCCCATGCACCGCCGGGTGATCCACATCGAATATACGAACCGTGACCTGCCCGGCCCGTTGGAATGGTACGAACGGAATTGACGGCTGGGAACGGGGAGCCGTGTAGCCGGCAGATCTATATACAGAAACCGTTGAGCATGCACATTGGTTCTATCCTTCCCTTGAAATCCCTTCCTCCCTTAAGCAGGATACGAAGAAATCCACTCAAAAGCCTATTCGTCGGGCAAAATGAAAGAAGAATGCCATGAAAACGATTTCATCCATTTTGTTGCTTGCAGGGCTGATACTATGCCCCGGCTATTTTTTCTATTGCACGTCGTTTAGCGGCGCGTCGCTGCAGCGGGTTACTATGTTCAGCCAGGATGTGAGTTCCTTCAGTGCCGGCGGGGTAACCTTTCAAAGCTCGGGTGACAATGCCCAGTGGAATACGCCTGTTGAATTTGAGCTGACTCCTGAAATGAATCCCATCTCCGTGAATGCCGTTGTGCGGTACATGAAGCCAGCCTCTGCAAGGAGGAAGCGGGCGACGTACCGCACCGAACTCGCCAAAGAAAATGCGACGGTGTGGTCAAAGACCTTTTCCGTGTCACCCAAGAACGATAAGAAGGATGAGAAGCCCCTTAAAATCGGAGTCACGCTGCCCAAGGTGACTATTCCCATCAATACCTTCTCAGTGGAGGAAGCCGGTCCATACACCCTGTCTGTTAGGAGAGGGGATGATGGTGACCTGGCTGTCGCCAACTTGGATGTGGCCTTGCGAAGAAATGTCCTGATTCCCAGCAAAAGCGTTTTGATTTCCGGTGGCGTCGCCCTTCTTCTGGGTATCGTTGGATTGGTGATGGCCGGTAAACGGCGTTAAATCCATTTTGCACAAACCCCCGTCCGCAATCACGGCGGTTTCATCGAAACCGCCCTACCGCTTTGGGGTGAGGCGCAGGATGGTCCCGGGATCATTGAGGATCACGTAGATGGCGCCGTCGGGACCGCAAACGACGTCGCGTACACGGCCGGAACCCTTGAGAATAATCTCTTCGTGCATGACGCGGTCATTTTCGATGTCTAGCAAGCGGACATCTTCAAACTTTAATGCGCCGGCAAGCAGCTTGTTGTTCCATTTCGGAAAGAGGTCGCCGTGGTAGAATGTCAGGCCGCAGGTGGCGGTGGAGGGGCGCCAGTAGAAGGCGGGTTGCTCCATTCCTTCCTTGCGAACGATGTCCGTAATGATGGTGTCGTTGTAGTTGATGCCGTAGGTGATGACGGGCCAGCCATAGTTTTTTGCAGGGAGGATCAGATTGATTTCATCGCCGCCCTTGGGGCCGTGCTCGGATTCCCATAGCTGATCCGTTGCAGGGTTGTAGGCCAGTCCCTGCGGGTTGCGGTGACCGTAGGACCAGATGGAATCCATTACATCCTTCTTCAGGCGGAACGGGTTGTCCTTTGGGATGCTGCCATCGCGGTGGATGCGATGGATCTTGCCGTTGGGTTTGGACAAGTCCTGTGCGTCGCGGCCATGCCCGCGCTCGCCGATGGCGAAGTAGAGATTCTTTTCGTTGTCGAACACGATGCGGGTGCCGTAGTGATGGCGGGTGGTGCGATAGGATTCATGCGGCGCTTCGAAGAGTACCTGCTCGTCGGTCCACGATCCTCCGTTGATCCGGCCGCGCACGATTTTGGTCATGGCGCCAGCGCGTTTCCCGTTTGGTTCGGGGTCCAGTCCATGGCTGTAGGCGAGGTAGATCCATTGGTTGCCCTCTTGCTTGTAATCGGGATCGAAAGCGACCGCGAGCAATCCGCCTTGTCCCTCGGCAAGCACCTTGGGTGTTCCGGCCACCGGCCTTGGATCGAGCCGGCCGTTTTCAATGATCCGCAAGCGCCCGGGACGTTCCGTGACAAGAGCGGTTTTTTCATCAAGGAACGCCAGGCTCCATGGGACTTCAAGGCCTTCGGCGTACAGATCCACATCAATGGTATAATCAAGCGTCTTAAGGGTGTCGGGAATCCGCTCGCGCTGTTCGATGGCTTTCTTTTCCGAATCCAGCAAGAAACGAACGAGGGCGTTGATCTCGTCGTCGGACAATTCATCGCCATAGTCCGGCATGCCGAGATGCTCGATCCCGCTCCGGATGTTTTCGGCAATGGTTGCCTCATCGCCACCAAACTGCCAGATACCGTCGACGAGGCTTTGTGCATTGCCGCCCTGAAAGCGTACGCCATGGCAATCGGCACAGCGTTGCTGATAAAGCTGGCCGGCCTTTTGTCCAAATGAAACCGTGGATACGCATACAATCATGATCATGATGCCAATCGTTTTCATACATGGAGTATGTGTGTTGCAGGCTTGAACCGCCAAGTGAAAATGCACACTCTTAGGTCATGTCGAAAACCTACCAATACCTGTTTGGGCCTGTGCCTTCGCGCCGGCTGGGCCGCTCTCTCGGCGTCGATCTGATTCCATTCAAGACGTGCACGATGAATTGCGTCTACTGCCAGCTGGGTGAAACGCCCTGCGAGCTGAGCGAACGGGGTGATTACGTGCCCATGCAGGATGTGCTGTCCGAACTCGAGCACTGGAAGCAGACCGATGGACTGGCCGACCACATCACCCTGGCCGGCTCCGGCGAGCCGACTCTGCATGTCCATTTCGGCGATGTGTTCCGCTGGGTGAAAGACCATACATCCATCCCGTCGGTCCTGCTCACCAATGGGACGCTGCTCCATTATCCGGAAGTGCGCGAGGAGGCTTCCCTGGCCAACAAGGTAAAGGTGACGCTGAGCGCCTGGGACGAAGCCAGTTTTCAACAGATTCACCGGCCGGCACAAGGGATAACCTTTGATCTACTGGTGAAAGGCGAACGCATATTCAGGGACGTGTACGAAGGCGAACTTTCGGTGGAGGTCTTCATCGTTGAGGGGATGAACTCGCATGCGGATCAATGCCGCCGGATTGCGGAGGTGGTTCGTTCCATCAACCCCGACCACATCGACATCAATACCGTGATACGCCCGCCAGCTGTTGCAGGAATCTCGGCACCTCCCGAAAAACGCTTGGCGGCCTTGGTGGAATTGTTCGGGGAAAAGGCATCGATTACCGCCTCCTTCAAAAAGCAGGGGTTTGCCTCGATGGAGCCAAGCGAGCAGGCATTGCTGGGACTCGTCCAGCGCCATCCCGCCACCTGCAAGCAACTGGCCGATGAATTCAACATGCCGGAAGATGAGGTGAACCAAATGCTCCGGCAAATGGTGGCTACCGGGTTGCTGCATACTGAAAAAACCGGCGTGGAAACCTATTATTGTTGCCGGGATTAATCAGCGGGATGCAATCATTTCACCTGACGACAGTTGTGCGTGTGCCAGCCAGAATTCATTCAGGCTCTTTATCTCGGCTACCCGTACGTCGTCGTTGGCGAGGTCGATGGCTGTGCCTGTCTTGAGTTTCACGACACGCTCGATTTCCTTTTGATCCAGTTTCACTTCCGAATTATAGGGGTCGAAAATCGTGCGTTCGCGGTCGCCGGGTTCATGGCCGGCCGGGAAATAGATGGCTCCGGTGGTGAAGTCCACGGCAAAGGCGACGAGTCCGGGAATGACAAAGAAGAACAGGCCTATGCCATCCAGAATGACAACGGCCGGATCCAGGCTCCCGCGACTCTTTTGATAGGCGCGGTCGGGGTAGAGTATCGTTCCGCAGCCGCTAAGCAACGACGTTGTTCCGGCGGCGAGCGTAGCCATCATGGTGCGTCTGTTTGTCATCGTGCAATCCTTTCTTTCTAATACGGTGTTTTGCCTTCCAAGTCCTGCCAAACATTCAATATCATTTGCGCCTCATTGCGCAAGTGGTTTCCCGTGGACAGTGCTTGGGCCGGCATGGGTTTGGAAATTTCCTCATAGATCAAGGTGTCGTCAAAGCCGGCTGCGGCGGCATCGTGGCGCGTGGCAGCATAATAAAGGGCGTCGAGCCGCGCCCAGTAGATGGCCGACAGACACATGGGGCAGGGTTCGCAGCTGGCATAGATTTCGCATCCAGCAAGAGAAAAGGTGTCGAGGTTTGAGCAGGCATCGCGAATAGCTTCAACTTCGGCGTGGGCTGTGGGGTCGTTGGCGGAGGTTACACGGTTCCAGCCACGACCGACGATTTCGCCGTTCTTTACGATCACGGCTCCAAATGGGCCGCCTTCGCCGGCTTGCATTTTCTCGCCGGACAGCCGGATCGCTTCGCGTAGGAATGTTTCGGAATAACTCATCTTGATGGGGTGGTTAAAAAAAGGATTCCCCGCGGGGAAGGGGCGGAAGCTTGAACAAGGTGGCGAGCGATTGGGCGATGTCGTAGAAGCCGTGGCGGATGCCAAGGTTCTTTCCGAGGTGGTTCGGCCGATAGACGAGTAGCGGGACATATTCGCGGGTGTGGTCAGTTCCCTTGAACGTGGGATCGTTGCCGTGGTCGGCGGTCAGGATCAGTACATCGTCGTCCGCCATCGTTGCTATGAAGCGGCTAAGCCATTCGTCGGTTTGATGCAAAGCATTGGCATAGCCGACAGGATCGCGGCGGTGGCCGTAGAGCATGTCGAAGTCAATGAAGTTGGCAAAGATAACGCCGTCGCCCTCCTGTTGCATGAAGTGTTCGACGACTTTTTGCGACTCTGCGGTGCTGCCGGAATGAATGCTTTCGGTAATGCCGCGGTGCGCGACGATGTCCTCGATTTTTCCAACGCCAAAGACGGGGATTCCGGCGTCGCAGAGGCGTTCGGTGATCAGCGGTTCTTCGGGGGTGTAGGCATAGTCGCGGCGGTCTTCTGTGCGTTCGAAGGCGCCGGGCTTGCCGATGAACGGGCGGGCGATGACGCGGCCGACCTTGAGCGGATCGCATAAGCGGCGGGCGATTTCGCATCCCTTATAGAGTTCGTCGAGCGGGATGATGTCGTTGTGGGCGGCAAGCTGCAAAACCGAGTCAGCGCTGGTATAGGCGATCCATGCGCCGGTACGCATGTGCTCTTCGCCGAGTTCCTCAATAATGGCAATGCCGCTGGCGGCCTTGTTGCCGATAACGGGGCGGCCCGTCTTCTTTTCAAAGGCGTCGGTGAGGGCTTTCGGGAATGAGGGGTATTCCAACGGAAAGTTGTGGAAGCCGGGGTGGATTTCGAGCCCGGCGATCTCCCAATGGCCGGTGATGGTGTCCTTGCCTTCTGAGACCTCGCGCATCGCGCCGAACGAGGCCAACGGCTTTTCGACAGCGGGGCATCCTTCGATCGGCAGCCCGTGCGACAGCAAGGGGGGGATGTTTCCGAGACCCAGAGACTGCAGGGTTGGAAGTTCAAGGCCTCCGGTTGTGCCGGCGATATGCGGGAGGGTCGCACTACCGGTGTCGCCATAGTCGGCGGCGTCCGGTGCTTCACCGATACCTACGGAGTCCAGGACAATCAGGATTGCTTTCATGTTGGCAGGGTGAAGGTTTTGTCCTGCATTGAAAAGTGAATTCAGGGTCGGTCTTCGCGCAGGCGCGCCGTTTCCTGCCGGAGCTTCTCAATGCGGTTTTCCGGCGATGGGTGCGTGGAGAGCATGAAGGCCCAGTCCGGAATTTTTCCGCCCTCTTTCAGAATCCTGAACAGCTGATCGCAACCCTCGGTTTCGCCATCGGTGCGGTATAGCAGATCGATGCCGAACCGGTCGGCGGCCTCTTCCTGGGATCGGGAGTAGGAACGCCCCAACACATAGGTGAAGGTATCGGAAAATTGTGAATTGCCCATATCCCCGCCAAATAGAATGGCAAAGACGATCCCGCCGCCGATGGCGCGCCCGAGGCCGCGCAAATGATCACGATGCTTGAAATGGCCAAGCTCATGACCGAGAACAAATCCCAGCGCCGCCGGATTGTCGATGGAATCCAGCAACCCTGATGTCACGCCAATGGTTCCGCCTGGAAATGCAAATGCGTTGGGGTCAGGATTTTCAATAAGGATCAGTCGGTACGGAAGCCGTGGTACGTCGGGGTCGAGGACGAACTGGTCGAGGATGGTTTGGACGGGCTGAAGCCGGGATTCGTCCTCGGAATCAACCTTTCCTCCGGGCTGCCATGATGCGAAAAGGGCGGCCTCCCGTTCTGGCGGAATGAAGGGAACGATCAGGTCGACGATCCAACCGATGGAAAAGAAGACGGCAACCACAAGAAGTGCCGCATAAAGGGCAAGCCGGTGGAACTCATTCCATGTCTGCCCCCGGTTGCTGCTCGCATCCGCGGTCTCGACCGGCTGCCGGTTAACTATTTTCAACTCCGGATCCTGTTGCAAAGCGAATGGCGGTGCCGTAGGCCAGTACCTCCACGCTTCCAAGTTGTTTTTTGGCCCCCTTCGAGACGCTACTGGTTTCGACTCTCAGGTTGATGATCAAATCTGCATCGGGACATTGCTCTTTCATACGCAGGATGGCTTCCCTTCTTCCTCGGTCCAGCAGGCTCCCGAAGGATTTAACCTCTCCTCCGAATATATTGCGCAGCGAGGCGAGGAAGCGCTTGAAATAGTCGATCGAAACCACCACATCGCCCAAAACAAGTCTGGATTCCACGATGTCGGAATCCTCGGGGATCTGCTTGGTGTTGAGCGCGGGAAGGTTGGCAAATCGTGCCTCGCGCAGATGGATGCGCTTGAAGTGAGCTTTTTCCAGAGCCGTTCCGGTAAGCAAGGCGAGCAGGATCAGAAACCACGGAAGCAACAGTTGTATGAGTGCGGCAGTCATAGGGATTCTAGCCCTCCACTCTCACCGCTGTGCCGTAGGCAAACAGCTCGGAAGCCCCCTGCGTAATCGATGATGTACTGAAGCGAACATTTACAATGGCGTTTGCTCCCAGTTCGGTCGCTTGCGCAATCATGCGTTCGACGGCCTGTTCCCGTGATTGCATAAGCAATTCGGTATATCCTTTCAATTCGCCCCCAACGATGTTTTTGAGACTGGCTGCGAAATCACGGCCCACATTCTTGGCACGAACCGTACTGCCCGAAACCAGGCCATAGTGTTCGACGATCTGCTTGCCGGGAACTTGCTCAACATTGGACAGTAACATGAGTAAACCTCCTTAAACGGTTTAGGTTACATCCTAAGTAGATGATAATCCTTATTAAAGGCAAGCGATTCCTACTCCTTAATACGGGTATTATCTAAAGAAATACATTGCCGAAGGAATGATAACGCGCGAAAAAGAAAGGATTAAACGGAGGTTAAATATGTCTTTTACACTGGATATCGGAGATTCGGCCCCATCATTCAACCTGCCAGCCACCGACGGGAAGAGCTATTCCCTAGGTGATTTCAAGGATCAGGTACTGGTGATTTTCTTTACCTGCAACCATTGCCCGTATGTGATCGGATCAGATGAAAATACGCGGGCTATTGCAGAAAAGTTTACCGGTCAGGGGGTACGCTTCGTGGCCATCAACGCGAACAGCAAGAACACCTATGCGGAAGATAGCTTCGAGCACATGGTGTCTCGGATGGCTGAGCACAAGTTCCCGTGGATCTACCTGTACGATGAGTCGCAGGAAGTGGCACTGGCCTATGGCGCACTGCGCACCCCGCATTTCTATGTTTTTGATGAAAACCGGAAGCTGATCTATACCGGACGGGCGATTGATACGCCCCGCAACTGGGAAGAATCTACTACCCATGAACTGGCGGATGCGCTGGAGGCCCATCTGGCGGGGAACCCCATTTCTGTTCCGGCAACCAATCCCATCGGGTGCAATGTGAAGTGGGAGGGGAAAGATGCGCATTGGATGCCGCCGGATGCGTGCGATTTGGTTTGAGTTTAACCCTTGATTCCCAGAAGCAGGCGAAAATTATTTTATTCGAGAGGTATTGAATTTATGAATTCCCCTTCTATACTGTCTTCATTTCTGGGAAATGTGACTTTAACAACCAATGGAGGAAGTAATGCAAATTAAGTCTATTGCTATGATGGCGGTCGCGGGGTGTGTAATCGCTTTGTCGACCGGATGCGTGAAGCAGGAAGAGTACGATAACATGGTTACACAGCTGACGTCCGAGAAGACCGCTGCAGTTGATGAAGTCAAGCGCGAGCTGGCTGACAAGGACTCTCTGCTGAAGGCAGCGGATGAAAAAGTACGTACGCTGACTGCAGACCTGCGTGATTCCTCCGCTCTAAATGCTGAATTGAAAGAGCAAGTCAAGGAACTGAAAACTTCCATCGCAGATGCAAATAGCAAGGCTTCATCGCTGGAATCAAAACTTTCTTCCGCCAAGGCAGGCATCAAGTCCGCTCAGGCCCAGGCCTCCGAAGCTGAAAGCGCCCGCGCTACAGCAGAAATGAAAGCTCAGGAAACCCAGCGCCGGTTTGAAGCACTGATCGAAAACCTGATTCGCCTTAACAAGATTAAGCCCGAAGATGTTGGTTTTGATTCAAGCCTTGGCGGTGGCATGGACATGGGCTCAGACATGGGATCGGATATGGGCTCAGACATGGGGATGGAAGACTCTCAGGACGGTGGTTCCGCTGCCGATCTTCTGGATGAAATGGGCAACATGTAATCCGCATCGCCTATTCGTATTGAAAAGCCCGGTTTCACGCCGGGCTTTTTTTGTTTTTATGCAGTCGAAGACAGAACACCGCAGGGATTCCCGTGGATGAATGAGAGCCTTTCTTGATTTCTCCAGCAAGGATTGGGGGAGATAAGGTCAGCGCTGCCATGAGCTGCAATGTGCGAAGCGCGGCAAAGCCAGAGAGCTACGGATTTACTTGTGGGTATCTCTATGGAAACGTGCGAGAAAACCCGGTATTTTAAGGCCGGGTGCATGGCGCCAATTTGACGGCAGGATTGCTGGTCGGAACATAAATCCCATCTCACCACATTCTCCAGAATGTGGTGAGGCGGAAAAGCCTGAAGTTCGGGACTACAGTCCGGGGAGAGGATTATTCAGCGGCAGGCTTGAAGGTCGCTTCGGCGTTAATGTCGACCTTAACCTCGTCGCCGATCATGGTTGCAGGCGAATTGGTTATGCCGAGGGTGCGGCGGTTCAATTCGGTTGTGCAGCTCAGTCCGATACGTTTGTTCCCCCATGGGTCATCGACCGGGCCTGCAACCGTTACCGGTAATACGACCTTGCGATCGACGCCCAGCACGGTAAGCATGCCTGTTACCATGAATGTATGGTCGCCGGTTTTTTCTATGGAAGTGCTCTTAAACATCATTTTGGGGTATTCTGCGACGTTGAAGAAATCCCCGCTTTGCAGATGGTTGTCGCGCTTGTCGTTATTGGTGTCGATGCTGGAGATATCAATCGACCCTTCAAGAGCGGTCAGGGATTTCCCATCAATATCGTAGTCGACCGTCCCTTGGAACGAGTTAAAGCCGCCTTTAACATCGCTCAGCATCAGATGGCGGACCGTGAAGCCGATTTCAGCGTGACTGGTGTCGACGGTAAATGTTTCCGCATGGGCACCCATAGTCAATGCCGCCAGACACAGCGCCAGTTTAGAGTATTTCATGATACAGTGATCCTTTCTTGGTTATGGTTAACTCAAAAAGACCACTTCAGTGCCATATTGTTGAATATAATTTCAAAGAGGCGGCGGATGGTCTCAGTATTCAAGCATTGAATAGGCCGGCCAGCGCGTTAATCTAGCCCGGCCGTTGAGAAATTTCAGCTCCATCAGAAAGTCGATTTCAACAATCTCGACCTCAAAATTTCTTTCGATCAGCTCGGCAGAGGCTGAAACGGTTCCCCCTGTTGCGAGCACATCATCAAAGATGACGATGCGTTGCCTGGGCATGAAGGCGTCGGTATGAATCTCAACGGTATCGGTTCCGTATTCCAGTTCATAGGTCTGCGTGTGAACGGTATGGGGAAGCTTTCCGGGTTTGCGGATCATGCAGGTTCCGGCATGCAGGGCATAGGCAAGGGCCGACGCGAAGATGAAGCCGCGGGCTTCGATCCCGACAACCACGTCGATTTGTTTATGGGCAAGCCGCTGCTTAAATATATCGATGGTTTCATGGAAACCGTCTGCATTGGCCAGCAAAGGGGTGATATCTTTGAACTGGATGCCGGGCTTGGGGAAATCCGGAATATTGCGAATGTAGGATTGGAGCTTATCCATTTGAACCTCGATTCCTGTTTGAAGCTACGGATTGAGGATGGCCGATAAGGTGTCGAAGATCGAGTCCTGTTGCCGGAAAGTTCTGGTCTGTATCCACCTTTACCGGCTGTTCCTGATGTTTGTGAGTGCACCATGCCTTGTGATATTACGCTGGCGTCCGAATTTCGGGCATTCACCCTGGAGTGCTTTGGATGCGTTGAGCAGGAGGTTCATGCTCCGCTGCAGCAGCTGCATTACAGCCTGCAATGGATCGGGCGCATAGCGGTTAATGCGCAGCCGGAAGATGCTCTGCACCACACCCCGCGGTTTGCAGCGCTTCAGTCCGGTCGATGTGATGATCAAGATTGAGGGTTTCAACGAGGTAGAATGAGATCTCATGCCCAACCAGACAGAGGTTATGAGTTGAACGCCAATTTCGGTTTTCCCTCGTTTTTGCGGGTTTCGGTCGGTTTTTCTGTTGCGGAAAAACTAATCGGATTCCTGGTTGAGAATCGGCAGTCCCCGCAGTATAAACCTATTGGAGGGCAGAGGTTATGAAGATAGACTATGTTGAGGAAGAAGTCGTTGTTCATCCTGAGGGAGGCATGCAACTTGCCACGGGCTCTATCCGCACGGATCCGTCCCGGCGCTTTATCGGAAATCTGCCGGGAATGGCTGCGCTGGCAGGGGATACGATCGATGAGGTGCTAAGGTGTATGGAACGGTTTGCCAAGGATTATTATGGCGATGATGTGATCGTTGAAATTGTTCACCGAACGGTCAGGGTCTGAGCGCATTCATATCGATAAGGATGTAATACCCATGGATGAACGCGTATCCGCGCGGCAAGGGCGTATGTTCTGCTGATCTTTCGGCTCGATTTGCTTCTATTGAAAAGGGGTTCCGTGCTAATGCTTTTCATCTTACGTGAAACAGGAAGATGGAATGACATTAGAGGAGTTTGGCTTCAACGCATGGTTTGCCGATCAGATCGATCCCGAACGGGATGACGGTCTGGCGATTGCGCGCGTAACCGCCGTACACAAGGGCGAATGCGAAGTTTCCGACGGGGAGGAAACCCGCCCCGCCAAGACCACGGGGCGTCTGCGTCATCTTGCAAAGTCCAAGCTGGATTATCCCACGGTCGGCGATTGGGTGCTGGTGAAGGATTTCAATGATGAAAACTTTGGCCGTATACAACGAGTGCTGGACCGCCAGTCTGCACTCAGGCGAAAAACCGCTGGACGTACCACCCGCTACCAGCTGATTGCGGCAAACATTGATACCGCCTTTATCATGCAAAACGTCGGTCCTGGCTTTAATCTTCAGCGCCTGGAGCGCTATCTTGTCATGGTCAACGAAAGCGGTATTGAACCGATTGTTCTGCTCAGCAAGGCTGATCTGCTCCTGCCCGAAGAGCTGGCCGAAAAAACGGCCGAGGTTGAGACGCGCATGCCAGGCGTCCGGCTCCATGCCTTCAGCAATACCGAGGGCGGCGGGCTGGATGATGTTATGGAGCTCTTCGAGCCCGGCCGCACCTATTGTGTGATCGGAACATCCGGGGTGGGGAAGACCACGCTGCTCAACAACCTGCTGGGCGAGGAGGATTATCTCTTCACCCTGCCGGTTCGCGAATCCGACGGCAAAGGCGTGCATTCCACCACTTGGAGGGAGTTGATCACACTTGATAACGGCGCGCTGGTGGTCGATACGCCGGGTATGCGCGAGCTGGGAAACATGGACGTGAACGAGGGCATCGACGAAACCTTCGACGACATTGTTGCGTTGGCCGCCCAATGCAAGTTCAACGATTGCTCCCACGTGAATACCAAGGGATGCGCCGTTATCGAAGCCGTGGAGCGTGGAGCGCTTTCCGAGCCGCGCTACAACAACTATGTCCGTCTGATGAAAGAAGCCGCCTTCCACGAGCAATCGGCCTTGGATAAAAGGGAACAGGACCGCAAGCTCAGCCGCTTTTATCGTTCTGTCCAAAGCAATAGCCGCCGAAACAAGGGGGACCATTAATGGAATATGTTTTTGAAACGGAAATGATGGTGCGCGACTACGAGTGCGATATGCAAGGGATCGTCAATAACGCCGTTTACCAGAACTACCTGGAACACTGTCGCCACGAGTTTCTTCATAAAGTCGGACTCAACTTTGAACAGCTCTGCAAGGACGGGATCGACGCCGTGGTCACCCGCATAGAGATGGATTACAAGCTTCCGCTAAAGTCGCGCGATGCCTTCATCGTTAGGCTGGGCATGCATAAGCAGGGCCGGCTTCGCTTTGTGTTCGATCAGGCCATTGTCCGGAAGGACAGCGGCCGGACCGTGCTTGAGGCGCAGGTCACCGGGGTACTCACTCGCCATGGAAAACCGATAGTGCCGACCTTGTTCGACGAGGTTTTCAGTTCGCACGGATGGATGTTTTAAGGACGTCCGGCATTCATAACCGATCTGCCGGTCCAGATGTTCCAAAGCTGTTTTGATTATGGAAGTTCGACTTTTTCGGCATTGAACAATATCGGATTGAAAAGGTTCTATATATTGCTTGTGCGCCCGATTTATTGGTCGTAAGGATTTGACTTGCAAGAGGGTGGTGGGCAAATTACACCGCTATTTTATCCGAGCGATTACGAGGTTTGATATGAGCAATAACACTACTATTTATAAGGAAAATGAGCTAAACTGCTACGGACAGCCCGAAGGTCAGGGCATGTACCGTTCCGATTTTGAGCACAGCAGTTGCGGCATCGGCTTCGTCGCCAACCTGAAGGGCCGCAAGAAGCATTCCGTCATCTCCGATGCATTGGGCATGCTTTCCTGCATGGAACACCGCGGCGGTACCGGGTTCGATATCAAGTCCGGCGACGGTGCCGGAATTCTGCTCCAGATTCCGCATGAACTTTTTGTGGAAGAGTGCCCCAAGTCGGGCATCAAGCTACCTCAATTCGGGGAATATGGCGTGGGGATGACCTTTTTCCCGCGCGATGAGGTTAAGCAGGCGGAATGTAAGGATATCATCGAGCGGAAACTGGCCAAGTTTCAGTTGCCGTTGCTGGGCTATCGTGTTGTGCCGGTCGACAACTCCGGCCTCGGTCGCGATTCCGCGGCCACCGAGCCGAGTGTTCAGCAGATTTTCATCGGCAAGCCGGCCGGCATGTCGGTCGAGGAATTTGACCGCAAGCTGTTCGTTTTCCGCAAGAGCGCCGAGCGCGTGGCCAATGAAACCGTAGCGGGCATTGGTCCCGACGGACTGAATATTATTTCCTGTTCCTACAAGACCATCAATTATAAGGGGCAGCTGGTCACCGAGCAGGTGCCGCAATACTTCCTCGACCTGAAGAACGAATCCGCCGTCAGTGCGATTGCTTTGGTTCATTCGCGCTTCTCGACGAATACCTTCCCTTCCTGGAAGCTGGCGCAACCGTTCCGTTACATCGCCCACAACGGCGAAATCAACACCAACAAGGGCAATATTAACTGGATGCGCGCCCGCGAAGTGCTGCTCGAATGCACCGCCTTCTCGAAGGAAGAGCTCGAAATGATCTTCCCGATCTGCGACGTGACGGCGTCGGATAGTGCCAACCTCGACATGGCGATCGAAATGCTCGTGCTCAGCGGCCGGTCGTTGCCACACGTGCTGATGATGCTGATTCCTGAAGCGTGGCAAAACGACGAAGAGATGGATCCGACCAAGCGCGCCTTCTACGAATTCTACTCCGCAATGATGGAGCCGTGGGACGGCCCTGCATCGGTCTGCTTTACCGATGGCGTGCTTGTTGGCGCCACGCTCGACCGCAACGGTCTGCGTCCGTCGCGCTACTGCGTGACCGACGACGATACGCTGATCATGGCGTCCGAGACCGGTGTCATCAATGTAGATCACTCCAAGGTTAAAATTCGCGGACGTCTCCAGCCTGGTAAAATGTTCGTGGCCGATCTCGACCAGGGTCGCATTATATCCGATGAAGAGCTCAAGGCCGATCTATGTTCACGCCAGCCCTATCAAGCGTGGCTCGACCAAAGCATGATCCACCTGAAGGATCTTCCGCCGCCGGACGACTATGAATTGAAGAAGCCCGGCGAAAAGACGCTCTTCCGCCGTCAGCAGACCTTCGGGTTCTCCTATGAGGATGTTACAGAAATCCTCAAGCCTATGGCCACCAGCGGCAAGGAACCGCTTGGCTCCATGGGTGCAGACAACCCGCTGGCCGTGCTATCGGATCGCCCGGCCCAGCTCTCACACTATTTCAAGCAGCTCTTTGCGCAGGTCACCAATCCGCCGATCGACCCGATCCGCGAGCGCGTAGTGATGGATCTACGGACCTACGTCGGCGGATTCAAAAACATCCTGACCGAGTCGCCAGAGCATTGCCGTCGGATTGCCATCGATCAGCCGGTGCTGACCAACGAAGACCTGTCGCGCCTGCTGTTCCTCGATCACAACCATTTCCAGGCCAAACGCCTCGAAATCGTATTTCCCGCAACCGGCGAACCCGGTGTGTTGGAAAGAACACTCGACCGCGTGTGCCGCTATGCCGAAGATGCGATCGATGAAGGCCACTCAATCATCATTCTGTCGGATTTCCACACCAACTCTGACCACGCGCCAATTCCTTCCGTGTTGGCGGCTGCGGCGGTGCATCACTACCTCATCCGCGCCGGCAAGCGCGGTAAAGCCGATATCGTCATGGAAGTCGGCGATGTGCGCGAAGTGCACCACTTTGCCACCATCCTCGGCTATGGCGCCTCGGCGGTGAATCCATACATGGCGCTCGATACGATCCGCCAAATGGAACAGGACGACCTGCTCAATGGAATCAGTTCCGAGAAGGCGATTCAAAACTACATCAAGTCAATCAACGGCGGCTTGTTGAAGATTTTCTCCAAGATGGGCATCTCGACGCTCGCCTCCTATCAGGGCGCGCAGATCTTCGAGATCGTCGGCATCAACACCGACGTGGTGAACAAATATTTCACCGGCACCGTCAGCCGCATCGAAGGTCTCAGCCTCGACGACATCGCCAAGGAAACGCTGATGAAGCACCGCAAGGGTTTCCCGACCCGCAGCGGCACCCAGAAGGTGCTCGATCCGGGCGGCGAATACAGCTGGCGCGCGAATGGCGAACGTCATCTGTTCAACCCAATGACGATCCGCTTGTTGCAGGAATGCACACGCGACAATGACTATGCGAAGTATAAGGAATACTGCAAACTTATCGACGAGCAGAGCAAAGCGGCCTACACGCTGCGAGGCCTGATGGAGTTCAATTCCAATCGGCCTTCGATTTCTATCGAAGAAGTCGAGCCGGCGGAAAACATCCTGAAGCGTTTCGCCACCGGTGCGATGTCGTTCGGTTCCATTTCGTGGGAAGCGCACACCACGCTGGCGATTGCCATGAACCGCATCGGTTCGCGCTCCAACTCCGGCGAAGGCGGCGAAGATCCGATCCGATACGAAAAGTTGCCGAACGGCGACGATATGTGCTCGGCCACGAAGCAGATTGCGTCCGGTCGTTTCGGGGTTAACAGCTACTACCTCTCCAAGGCCAGCGAGCTGCAGATCAAGATGGCGCAGGGCGCGAAGCCCGGCGAAGGCGGACACCTTCCCGGTCACAAAGTCAACGGCTGGATCGGGCGTACCCGTAATTCTACGCCGGGCGTGGGGCTCATCTCCCCGCCGCCGCACCACGATATCTATTCGATCGAAGACCTGGCGCAGCTCATCTACGACTTGAAGAACGCCAACCGCGATGCGCGCATCAATGTGAAGCTGGTTTCCGAAACCGGCGTCGGCACGGTTGCCGCAGGGGTCTGCAAGGCGAAAGCCGATGCAGTTCTGATCGCCGGCTACGACGGCGGTACGGGCGCATCGCCCCTCAGCTCCATCAAGCATGCCGGCCTCCCGTGGGAGCTCGGACTTGCCGAAGCGCACCAGACGCTCGTTCGCAACCGCCTGCGCAACCGCATTGTGGTTCAGGCCGACGGTCAGATGAGAACCTCGCGCGACCTCGCCATTGCAACCTTGCTCGGTGCGGAAGAGTGGGGCGTGGCGACCGCTGCACTCGTCGTCCAGGGCTGCATTATGATGCGCAAGTGCCACTCCAACACCTGTCCCGTGGGTATTGCGACCCAGCGTGGTGAACTGCGCGAAAAGTTCGATGGAAATCCTGATCATGTGGTGAATTTCTTCGAGTTCCTCGTGGACGGCCTGCGCGAAATCATGGCTGAACTGGGCTTCAAGACCATCGACGAGATGGTCGGCCATTCCGACTGCCTGAAGTTCCGCGACGATGTCGACCACTGGAAATACAAGAACCTCGATCTTTCCCCGATCCTCCACAAGGAAACCATCGGCGCGGAGGAAGGTACCTTCCACAGCAAGGATCAAAACCACATGCTGGAAAAAATTCTGGACTGGAAGCTGATCGACGCCGCCAAGCCGGCACTCGAAAACGGCGAGAAGGTTCAGGCCGAATTTGATGTGGTCAACACCGACCGTGCCGTAGGTACCGTGCTCTCGCACGAAATGACCAAGATATACAAGGACAAGGGGTTGCCGGATGGAACGGTTCATTTCAAGCTGAATGGATCGGTCGGCCAGTCCTTGGGCGCGTTCATCTGCAAGGGGATCGAGCTGGAACTCGAAGGCGATGCCAACGACTATGTCGGCAAGGGCCTTTCGGGCGGAAGCCTGACGATCTATCCGGACAAGCAGGCACAATTTGTGGCCGAAGAAAATATTCTGGTCGGCAACGTCTGTTTCTATGGCGCGACGGGCGGCAAAGCCTACATCCGCGGAGTGGCCGGTGAACGCTTCTGCGTCCGCAACTCCGGTGCGGAAGTCGTTGTTGAAGGGATTGGCGATCATGGCTGCGAATACATGACCGGCGGGAAGGCCGTCATCCTCGGCAAGACCGGGCGCAACTTTGGTGCCGGTATGTCCGGAGGTATTGCTTTTGTATACGATGCCTACGGCGATTTTGCGGGCAAGTGCAACATGGAAATGATCGAGCTTGAAAAGGTTCATTCGAATGCCGATATGGCCGACCTGAAGGCGATGATTGAAGCGCATCAGCTGAAGACCGGCTCGGCCGTTGCCGCCGGTATGCTCGCCGACTGGGATGCCGCACTGAATAAATTTGTGAAGGTCATTCCGACAGACTACAAGCGCATGCTCGCCTTCATTGAACGGGCCCGCCTGACCGAAGAATATGAAACCGAAGACGAGATTATCGACGCCGCGTTCGACATGCACATCGCCGACCTCGCTAAGTAATCCTGATTCGAAGGAGAATTTGCCATGGGAAAATTAACTGGATTTCTGGAATACGTCCGTAAGCCCAACCCGATGCGCCCCGAAGAGGAGCGCGTTAAGGACTGGGACGAAGTCTACATCCTCCGCGACGAACAAACCTGCCAGGAACAGGGCGCGCGCTGCATGGATTGCGGCGTGCCTTTTTGCCACCGCGGCGAAATGATGCAAGGCGGTGCAAGCGGCTGCCCGATCAATAACCTCATTCCGGAATGGAACGACCTCATCTACCGCAACCGTTGGCGCGAAGCGCTCGACCGTCTACACCACACCAACAACTTCCCGGAAGTCACCGGTCGCGTCTGTCCGGCGCCGTGTGAAGCCGGTTGCGTACTTGGCATCAACGAACCGGCGGTTACGATTCACGACAATGAACGCACCATCATCGACAAGGGCTTTGAAAACGGATGGGTTGTTCCCGAACCACCGGAAGTCCGTACCGACAAGAAAATCGCGATCGTCGGCTCCGGTCCCGCCGGCCTGTCCTGCGCCCAGCAGCTCAACCGGGCGGGACATAACGTTACCTTGTTCGAGCGCGCCGACCGCATCGGCGGGCTGATGATGTACGGCATTCCGAACATGAAGCTGGATAAAGGCGTGATGCAGCGCCGCATCGACATCATTGAGGCCGAAGGCGTCGTCTACAAAACCGGCGTTGAAGTCGGCAAGGACATCAAGGCCGAGGAACTGAAGAAGGAATTCGATGCGGTTGTGCTGGCCACAGGGGCCACCAAGCCGCGCGATCTCCCGGTTGAAGGACGCGATCTCAAGGGCGTTTATTTCGCGATGGAATTTCTCCATGCCAACACCAAGAGCCTGCTCGACAGCAATTTGCAAGACGGCAACAACATCTCCGCCAAGGGGAAGAAAGTAATCGTCATCGGCGGCGGTGACACAGGTACCGACTGCGTAGGCACCTCGCTCCGTCATGGATGCGAGAAGGTCACCCAGCTGGAAATCCTGCCGAAGCCGGAAGCTGACCGCAACCGCGTTTCCAACCCGTGGCCGCAGTGGCCCGCAAACCTGAAGACCGACTATGGCCAGCAGGAAGCCATCAAGCTGCAAGGGAAGGATCCGCGCAACTTTTCAGTCATGACCACCAAATTCGAAGGCGACGCGGACGGCAATCTCGTGGCCATCCATACCGTTGAGGTCGAGTGGGTTGACCGCGCTCCGAAAGCCATTGAGGGCACGGAAAAACGTGTTGAAGCCGATCTCGTTCTGCTGGCGATGGGTTTCCTCGGTCCAGAAGATCCGGTTGCCGAGCAGCTGGGCGTGGAGCGCGATGCGCGCTCGAACTACAAGGCCGACCACGAAGTTTACACCACCAACGTCGAGGGCGTATTTGCCGCCGGCGACTCCCGCCGTGGACAGTCGCTGGTTGTCTGGGCGATCAATGAAGGCCGTGGTTGCGCCCGCGAGGTTGATAAATACCTTATGGGCGACACCGTTCTCCCGTAACGGTTGTTGTGTCTATTTAGATAACCCGGAGCCTCCGCAAGGATCTCCGGGTTTTCTTTTGTAGACGAAGCTTCCTGCTATGTTGCGTGCCAAGAGCAGGTTTGTTGGCCGCGATGGACGGCAAACACGTACAAGGTATGTTTGGGTGGAAATGTGGACGTACTGGAAGCCGATCAACAAGGAACGCATGTGCAACGGCGCGGTTGGAGGTATGCGCCTGCCATTAAGGATCGTGCGCGTGAATGTCTTCCTCGATGTTGACCTCGTGCTTGATGGAGGAAAGCTCGGCGTTGATGAGCTGATCGATGGTGGTGTTGGGGCACTGGGCCAGTTCGGCTGAAAGATCGACGACCTTCTCGAAGACCGTTTCAGGATGGTCGGCACCCGGTGCAATACGCCGTACCTCGAAACGGTATTCGTGTTCGGCGTTTTCTATGGCCGTTACGAACAGGTGGTGGTCGATGCCTTGATGCAGGAATTGGGTTTCGGCAATGATGTGTCCTCTCATGGGTGACCTCCGTTTACTGGTGGAATCATACGGTGCTTTCCAAAGATTGCAAAGTTGGTTTTCCATGCTTTCCAAATCCGGTAGATTTCGGTGCATGCATAAATACAAAGCCCATATTTCCCTGAAGAATGGAAGCCGCCATGCACCGGAGCAGGTGGTGGCGGATTTGCTTAATTCCCTGTTTGGCAACAGGAGAACTCCGGTTCTCGTTGCGGTCGGCGGACCCGGCGGTACGGGGAAATCAACCTTTTCCAAGGTATTGGCGGCTCAGCTTGGCGAATCGGCCGTTTTACGTTTGGACGACTACAAGACCTCGCGTGCCTTCCGGGCGGAACGGAATATTTTCGGCCCGCATCCCGAGGCCAACAAGCTGGATCTACTTAAGGATCATCTAATGGAGATTCGGGCCGGGCGGACCGTTCGCCGGCCGCTCTACAACAAGGAAACGGGCGAGGCTACCGACTCGACGCCCTACGAAGCCAAACATTTCAACATTCTGGATGGTGAAATTGCAACCTATCGCGATTTACGCGATCTGGTCGACTTTTCCATCTTCATCGATTCCGACTGGAAAACTCAGCTGGCTACGCGGGTCGTGCGCGATATCGGGGATCGTGGCTACGACCGCGATAAGGCGATATCCACTTTCCTTCAGAGCAATCTGCGTGAGTTTTCGGAATATGGTGCCGAGAGCAAGAAATGGGCGGATCTGCACCTGTACTGCGATACAGAGTACCAGCTTGAAATCGAGTCGGTTTCCGAAGAACTGTTTCATGATCACCGGAATCTGTTTGCCGCGGAATATGCTGAAGTCGGTTTGAAGGGGCTGATCGTTCCGGTCCTCACACCGTTCGATGAATCCGGTGCCATTGACCAGCGAGCCTTTATCCGGCATCTGGAATTTCTCGCGCATCATGGCATCCATCGCATCATGGTGAATGGCACGACGGCGGAGTTCTATTCGTTGCTGCCCGAAGAGCGCAAGACGCTGCTGAAGCTGGCACGCCGCTATTTTCCCGGTCTGATCGTGCTGCACGCGGGGGGCACTGGACTCGCGCAAAACATGATCGAGGTGGAGTGGGCGAATGAGCTGGGGGTGGATGCGGTGGCTGCATTGCCGCCCATTTATCCGGCGGGACTTTCTGAAACCGGAATCATCGACTACTTCTCGGCGCTGGAGGCCAAGGCCGACGTGCCGTTCATCCTTTACAATTTTCCGAAGCATTCCGGAAATCCCATCACACCGGAAATTCTTAAATCCGTTCCGCACTATGCCATCAAGGATTCCGCGCAAAACCTGGAACTGATGGAGTATACGCCGCGCTACTTTGTCGGCAGCAGCACGAACCTCTACGACCCGGTGCAGCAGGGCGCGGCCGGCTTTGTCTGTGCCACCGCGAATGTCCGCCCCGAAATCTATGCCGCAATGGAGACGTTGGTCGTCGCTGCGAAGGTGGGGGAGGCGGCCGTGCTGCAAGAGGAAATCCGGGCCTATAGCAAGCCGTTTAGTGCCGGCGGGGTTCCGTTGCTCAAGCAGGCCCTCTCGCGGAAACTTTCTGGCTATCCGATGAACGTGCGCATTCCTTTAAATTCAAAGATGTGAGTGAATTTGTATAGAACTGGGCCGCTATGGCCCATTGTAAAGCGATGGTGGATCAATAATGTAAGAAGGTATGTTTATGAAAATACCATTGCTGATTTTCGGTTGCCTTTTCCTAATGCATACCGCGCATTCCGAGACGAATGTCTTGGCGACAGAAAAAGACCTTCCACCTCGGCAGATGGAATATCTTGATCGGGGAATGGTGGCGGTCAATCAAGGAGATCGCGTCTACATGAGCTGGCGCCTGCTGGCGACGGATCCGGACGACATCACATTTGATGTGTACCGAAAGCCGCCGGGGACGAAACCCACCAAGGTCAATGACAAGCCGATTGCGAAGACCACGGATTTTGTAGATAGCAATCCGGGAAAGGTCCGCCGAGGGATGCGCTACTTCATCTTGCCGATCTCCAACAGCGCAACAGGGACACCTTGCGTTGTGGAAGTTCCGGAAGAAGCGAAACCCTATCTTTCCATCGAGCTTGATCCCCCAGGAAGCGGCTATGTCGCAAACGACTGTTCGGTCGGTGATTTGGATGGCGACGGGCAGTATGAAATTATTCTGAAATGGGATCCTGAAAATGCCCATGACAATTCCCAGTCGGGCGATACGGACGAGGTGTATCTGGATGCCTATAGACTCAATGGAGCCAAGCTCTGGCGGATTAACCTGGGGCATAACATTCGGGCCGGCGCCCACTATACGCAATTCATGGTTTACGACTTTGACGGGGAGGGAAAGGCGGAATTGATCTGCAAGACGGCTGACGGAACGGAAGACGGTGTTGCAAAGAAGATCGGTCATGGAAAGAAGTGGCGCAACAACGGGGGCTACATTCTGGAAGGACCGGAGTTCCTGACTTGTTTCGACGGAGTGACCGGTGCAGCCATTTGCACTACCGACTACGTGCCGTACCGTATTCCCGGATCTGACGAGCTTGAGCCATCCAGCGATGAGCTTAAGCAAATATGGGGAGACGGGTACGGCAATCGCTGCGATCGTTTCCTGGCATGTGTGGCTTATCTGGACGGCGTGCACCCATCCGTGGTGATGTGTCGCGGCTACTACACCCGTACGTTTCTTGTGGCGTGGGATCTGGTGGCTGGAAAGTTGGTGAAGCGGTGGGTCTTTGATTCCGATAAGGTGGAAGGCGAATATGCGGGGCAGGGCAACCACAACCTTGCGGTGGGGGATGTGGATGGCGATGGGAAGGATGAAATCCTGTACGGGGCCATGTGCGTGGATGACGATGGCACGGGACTCTATACCACGGGGATGGGACATGGGGATGCCGGCCATTTTACCGATCTGGATCCAGACCGGCCGGGGCTTGAATACTGGACCTGTCAGGAACATCCGCCGTACGGGGCTGCACTCCGCGATGCCGGAACCGGTGAAATCATATTTCGCCATGAAGCCGGTCGGGATACGGGGCGGGGCTGCGCGGCGGACATCGACCCCACGCATCCCGGCTATGAACTTTGGGCTTCGTCCGGGGTTCCGCTGTTCGATGCAAAGGGGAATGTGATTTCTGAGAAATACCGCCTGCCGATCAACTTTGTCGTTAACTGGGACGATGATGACCTGCAGGAACTTTTGGACGGAACGAAGATCACCAAATACGATTGGAAGACCGGAAAGCAGGAAACGCTGCTGGATGCATCGGAATACGACTGCGCGGCCAACAACGGAACCAAATCCACTCCATGCCTCTCGGCCGATCTGTTCGGCGATTACCGCGAAGAGGTTGTCTGGCGCACGGACGATAACAAGGAACTTCGCATTTTCACTACTACTATCCCGGCAAAGCGCCGCCTGATCACCCTGATGCAGGATCCCATATACCGCTTGTCCATCGCCTGGCAGAACGTGGCCTACAATCAGCCGCCGCACACCTCGTTCTTCATGGGTGATGGCATGAAGCAACCGCAGAAACCCAACATCGAGGTGCTGAAGCCTCACTCTAAGTAGGCAGGTCGTACGAACCATATCCGACTCCGCGAATGGCGTCTAGCACCTATACTCCGTAGAGCAACTCCCTGATTATTGAGCTGGGCTGGGGCGGATAAAGAAACTGTAGTTTCGGTTGCGGTTTATTGCAGGGATAGCGTCCTCGCCGCGTGACCACGTTGGCGCGGAACACGACTCATATTGGCTGTCCGCCTGTTCTGAGCTATGCCGAAGAAAGGTCGAGGATGACGTCGCCCCTCCAACATGATACCTGTGATTATCTATTATTACTCTGAATCATCAGTGGATGAATGGTTCTAAAAAACACTGTGGTTTGTAATGGCTTGGCCAACTTCTTGATGGGAACGTATGCACATCCGGAAACAAGGAGGATTATATGAGCAAGGGCAAGGGGATTGATAAATTGTGGACGCTTGGTAAGGGAATGGCGAAGGATTTAATCGAGCAGCTGGGGGTAACCTGGGACATGATGCTGGACGACTTCGTTGCCTTGAAGGACAGTGGCCAGGAAAAGATCTGCGAACTGTTTGACGAATGGGCGGGGAATCAGAAGGTCAGAGAGCTGTTCGAGGGATTCCTGAAGCAAGCCGACCGGGGTCGCGAGGCGGCAGTCGATTATCTGCGGAAAAAGAACGTGGAGCTCAAGGACTACCTTGAAAAGCAGGTCCGCTTGACTCCGCATCTGGTGGGCGGTGTCGATGGGTTCATGCAGGTCTATCTGGCCATTCCTGCCACCCGCTGGACGCGCTCGCCTCGCTATCGTCAAGGCGTGAAAACCGGACGCGTGATCGGCATTCTGTGCGCAGTGACTATCTTCCTGCCGGTCAGTCTTGGGCGCGCGGTAATCGGGTTGCTGCCGGGCGCCTCGCGGTTTGCCAAATATTTCCTCATGCGCTGGGAAGAGGCCAAGCAAAAGATAAATACTTCGAAAAACGACAAGGAATGATTTTCATCCCTGCTTCTTGAAGGGGTGAGTGAAGGAGTGTAACCTTATTGCAAGAAGTGTCGATCTACGTTTTAGGGGAACTAATCAAGCGGGAGCATGGATATGAGCAAACTACTGGGGAAATCGTTTATTGCAATCGCACTGCTCGTGGGTGCCATGGGGGCCAGCGGTGAAACCTTTCACGATCTTGTCGGTTCCGTCAAGGTGGGTCAAGTAAAGGAGGCGCAGCAGCTTCAGGTGCCGTTTATTGTCTGGGGCGGCGACGTTGCGACGTTTCACGCCAACGGCGGCTTGAAAACCACGTCCGACAGCATCTACGGCAAGCAGGGATTATCGCTCAATCTTGTTCCGGGGGATGATTTTATCCAGCAGGTCAGGGACTACATGTCCGGAAAATCTCCGTTCTTGCGCGGGACCTTCCGTATGATGGGGATGGCGTCGGAGGTGATCGGCAGCGACCCGCGTACCAAGGGCGTCGTGTTGTTCCAGCTAACCTGGTCCGCCGGCGACCATGCCGTGGCGCGGGAGCAGATCAAAACGATCAAGGATCTGAAGGGCGCCAAGGTCTGCCTGCAGCGCGGCGGCCCGCACGAAGGTCTGCTGGACGACCTGCTCAAGGATGCCGGCCTCACCTGGGACGACGTCAATGTGGTGTGGGCGAAGGATCTGACAGGAAGCGACCAGAGCCCCGCGGCCATGTTCCGCAAGGACAAGAGCATTGATGTCTGCTTTGTGATCTCCCCGGATATGCTCGGTTTGACCAGCGGCCTTCAAAGTGTCGGTACCGGTCTGGAAGGTACCGTGAAAGGCGCCCGTGTGCTGGCGTCCACCGCCGAGCGTTCGCGTTCCATCGCGGACGTGTATGTGGTCCGCAAGGATTTCTACGATGCTCATCGAGACTGGTGCGAAAAGTTTACGACCGGCTACCTGAAAGCTTGCGAAGATGTGGTCGACATGAAGAAGCTGTATGAATCAAACGGCAGCAAGTCGTTCGAGAACCTGCTGAAGATGGCCCAGAATATCTACGGCAAGGACGTTCTTCCGACGATCGCCGACGATGCCTATGGCCTGATTCTCGACTGCGCCTATGTGGGCTATCCCGGGAACCTGAAGTTCTTCCGCGATGCAAACAACCCGAGCGGGTTCGAGGCCTTCCAGAAATCGGCGTTGGATCTCGCGCAGACCCGCGGCTATGCCAAGGTGCGGGCCGGCCTCTCGCCGAATACCCTCAACTGGGACTCCCCTGCCTTTACTCAATATCTGACGAAGCTCGATTCCAGCAAGCAGGAGCGTTTCCGTGCTGAAGCGGTGCTGGGCGAAATCGAAGCGCTGAATGCGGGCGGGCAGCTGGATGAAAACACGATCTACGAGTTTTCCATCAACTTTGCGCCGAACCAGGAAGATTTCAGCGCCACGCAGTATGGCGTTGAATTCCAGAAGGTGGTCGAACTGTCTGAAAAGTATGGCAATGCCGTCGTGGCCGTCCGCGGCCATTCCGATCCGACCAAGATCCTGCTTGAAGCCGTTCGGGCCGGCATGCAAAAAGGGGTGCTCAAGCGCACCGGCAGCAGTGGAAACTTTACCTACTACCTCAATGGCGCCGAACTGGACCTGACGCAGATCGACAAGCTTTCTGCCGCGATCAAGCGCGGAGATTTCGACGGTGTGTCCGGACTGAACCCGCGCGAAACCATGCAGGCGGCGCTCAACCTCTCCCGCAAGCGAGCCGAAGCGGTCAAGGAGGCCATTCTGGCCTTCGCAAAGCAGAACAACCTGGTTCTGGACCAAAGCCAGATCCAACCGGTGGGCGTCGGCATTGCCGATCCGGTAATACCCAAGCCGACCAACATGGCCGAAGCTGAAAAGAACATGCGTGTCGAGTTCCGTCTGATCCGCGTGAATCCCGAAGTTATGAACGAATCCGACTTCGACTTCTAAAACAATAAGGGGGAGGGGAGATGCGAAATCTGTTTGTCATCCTGATGATAGCGATATTGGCCGGAACCGGGCTAGGAGCCGGAGCCCAGGAGGTTTATGTCGATAATGTCGTGATCGTGCTGGATGCATCCGGTTCGATGAACGACCGTATGAGCGGCACGAGCATCCGCAAGATCGAGGCCGCAAAGTCGGCGATCAAGGAGGTCGTCAAGAACACGCCGCCCACGACCCAAATCGGCTTGCTGGTTTTTGGAGAGTACCGCAGATGGGAATATCCGCTTGGGCCGCGCGATGATGAGAAGCTGTTCCGAGCGATTGATAGCGTATCGGCCACGGGCGGAACCCCGCTGGGGGAATTCATTAAGAAGGGGGCGGATCGCTTGCTGAAAGCGCGCAAGGATCAGTTTGGCTATGGTTCCTATCGCCTGCTGGTGGTAACCGATGGCGAGGCCTCGGATCAGAATATGGTGCAACGCTACACGCCGGATGTCATTTCCCGGGGGATCACCGTGGATGTGATAGGGGTGGATATGCAGCAGGACCACACGTTGGCCAAAACGGTGCATTCCTACCGCCGCGCCAACGATCCGGCATCGCTAAGTCAGGCGATCCGCGAGGTGTTTGCCGAAGTGGGTTCGGCCTCCGATGGACTTTCGGGTGATGCAGCCTTTGAGGAACTGCAGGGATTGCCAACCGAGGCTGCCTCAGCGATCATCACCTCACTGGCTACCACCGGGAACGAACCCATTGGATCGCAGCTGGGATCCAGACCCGGGCCGGTGCCGCAACCTCGCCAGACAAATGGCTCAACCTCGCAGTCCCGGCCATCCAAGAAGCATAAGAACGGCAATTTCATATTTGTTGTGATCATCGCGATTATCGGCATCAATGTGATTTCAAAGCTCATGCGGAAGGGTTGATATGGCCGGACGAACTCCGAAGAGCGTCTTGATAGCGGTGGTCCTGTGGATTGTGATCATCGGCGGCATAGCGGGGACCCTCCGCTATTTTGTGTTGCCGGAATTCCGAGAGAAGAAACGGGAAAAGCTGGCGCTTCAGACGGGGTCCGGCGGCAAGTACCGTATTAACGTGCGGGTGGCCGCCGACAGCTTTTCGGGTTATTGCATCCTGCGTTCGCCGGAACTGGCGAAACGGCTCGGCGCTTCGGGCATCAAGTTTTCGGTAGAAGATGACGGAGCCGACTACATGCACCGCATGAAGGCGCTGCGCGACGGCGATGTCGATATGGCGGTTTTTCCTGTCAACTCATTCATTCAAAGCGGTCTGGCGCTGGGCGAGTTTCCGGCCTCGATGGTGTATGTGATCGACGAGACGGTGGGGGCTGACGCCATCATCGCCTATCGCGATGCGGTTCCATCGATCGATGCACTCAACCGTTCCGACGCCCGGATCGTCCTGACTCCGGAATCCCCGTCGGAACTGCTGGCCCGTGTCATGATTGCCAGCTTCAACCTGCCGGAGCTTCCTGAAAAGAAATGGATGGTCACGGCGGATGGCTCGAGCGAGGTCTACAAGAAATTTCGGGGCGATTCCCGCCGTAAGCCAGTGGCCTATGCAATGTGGGAGCCGGATGTTTCGAAGGCGCTGAAGCAAGATAATGCGATCATCCTGCTCGACAGCTCGAAGCTGAAGGGATACATCGTCGACGTACTGGTGGTGGAACGCCAGTTCCTGATCGATCACTACGACGTGGCGAAGGAAGTTGTCGAGAACTATGCCCGCACGGCCTACGACAAGCGGGCATCCATGCCGGAGACGATTGTCGCCGATGCCGAACAGCTGGGGGAAAAGCTCGGCACCACGGAGGCCCGTCAGCTGGCGAAAGGAATTCGCTGGAAAAACACGCTGGAAAACTATGCGCACTTCGAGGTGACGCCGAACGCCCATTCACTGGAAAACATTGAGGACATCATTCTCAAAATTACAGATGTCTTGTCCAAGACCGGTGCGCTCAACGAGCAAACCCCTTTTGTGTCGCCGAATGCGTTGTATTTTAATCGCATCCTGAGCGAAATGCAGAACGAGAGCTTTCATCCTGGCCGGGAGGTCAATGTCCTTTCCGGGGTTGATCTTGGAGGCGACGACGAGACCGTACGGGGTGTGCAGAAACTGGAGCCATTGACCGACCAGCAATGGGAATCGCTGCTGCCGGTAGGCGAATTGCGGGCCGAACCCATTTCGTTCGGGCGTGGTACGGCTCGGATCAATCTGCAAAGCCAGCGCGAGCTGAAGGCGTTGGCCAATACATTGAACTCCTGGCCTCAGTACTACCTGACCGTGACCGGCAAGGTGCGCCCCGGCGGTGACGAAGCGGCCGCGTTGCAGCTGGCAAAGGAGCGAGCTGATGCGGCCGTGCAGGTGTTGCTGGACGAAGGTATCGCCCCCGAACGGATCCGGTCGTTCGCGAAAGTGGCTGCTGAAAATGTCGCGACAGCCCAGAGTGTATCGTTTATCGTCGGCCAATTGCCCTATTAGCGAGAACTGCCGTGGACAAGAAAGAGATCGTTAAACAATTGCTGATGGAACCGGTCGACTGGGTTTCCCTGTCGCCCTTGATTCTGGGGGCAACCATTGGCCTCGGCGCCTGGGCAATCAGTCTGGAATCGGGGCTCGTGATTGCTACCAGCGTGATTCTGGTTCTCTTGTCGGCGGGGATTTATCTCAACCGGCTGATCTTTGGCTGGAATGAAAACTATGAACGCATCGTGCGCGAGTGGCGCGCCTCGGTCGAAAGGGCGCGCGATCGCGATCTCGACCGGCTCTACCGCGATTTGCAGGCCGATGGCGATCCGCGCACCGAGACGCTTTTGAAGGATCTTCGGACATTGACGACCACGCTGATGGGCGAACAGGACGACCATTTGGCTTCGGGTGCTTTCGGCGTCCTGTCGGATGTCGACAAGCTGTTCAAACGTTGCGTCGGCTATCTGGAGGAGTCGCTGAAACTGTGGCGGACGGCGGAGGCAATGGAGCGCAAGAATATCGCGGATGAGTTGCTTGCCCAGCGGACGGTGCTGATCGATGAGGTGGAAAAAAGCCTCGACCGGCTGGGCGATGTGCTGGGCGGGATCAAGAAGGCGACCCTGAGCCGGGATGGCGAGGAGTTGGCCCAGTTGCGCGAAGAACTCAAGTCGCGGTTGCAGATCGCCGAAGAGGTGGAAGCCCGGATCCGCACCATGCAAGGCGGGGTTTCCGCCCAGGATAAAAAGCAATATTTGAAATATGCCGATCAACAGGGATGACGATTGGCTGATGGTTTTGAAATCAAGATAAACTACAGGAGGCAGCATATGTTCAAGGCACTAGGTCGGTTCTTTCGGGCAATCGGTCACATCCTCACGGGAAAGATCGATTCAAGCACCAAGGGGATCAATGAAAACCCCGCTGTGGTTCGCGCACGTTATGATGAAATCATCGAGAAGAAGCGTGAGTCGATTCTGCAGGTCCGCAATGCCGTCGCGGGTCTCATCCGCAACGTCGAGCGCAAGCGTAGCGAATTGAAGAATACCAATGCGGAGATTGAGCAGAAGGAACGGCTCATGAACGGCGCCAAGGCCATGGCAGCCAAGGTGGCGGCGGGCAAGAGCCGTGAGGAAGCCCAGCAGAATCCCGAGTTCGTCAAGTGCATGCGCGCCTATCAGGATTTCAAGAGTTCGCTCGAATTGTTGCAGCAGCGCAAGGAAGGCCTTGAGGCCGATGTGGCCCAGACCGAGCAGGATTCCAAGGGATACGAGGTCCAGCTGCAGTCTCTCCATCGCGAAATGAAGGAGATGCTCGACGAACGCGAACGTAGCGTGGCCGATGTGGCCATGGCCCGCGAAACGCGCGCCGCCAACGAGGCGTTGGCCGGCATCGCGAACGATGGTACCGCCGACGATATGCGCCGGTTGCGTGAATCGGTGGCTCAGGCCAAGGCCGAGGCGCAGGTAACTTCTCGTCTGGCAGGTACCGATACCGCCCGGCAGGAAGCCGAGTTTCTGGAAATGGCAGGTAGCATGGAGGCAGAATCTGAATTCATGGACGGCATTTTCGGCACCGATGTATCGGCGAGCGAGGAGACCAAGACGGGAAGCGAGCAGGCGGCGAAAAAGGAAACGCTGCCAGAATAATCCATTCTCAACACGAAAGGTATGACGATGAAAAAACAACTGATAGCGGCATGTTCGGTTTTATCTCTGGGTTTGGGAGCTGCGCAGGCGGCGGATCCTTCTTTCACCATCGCGGTCAGCGAATATCCATCCTGGAGCGGTACGTTTCTGACCGCATGCGACATCGGCCTCATCGATGGTGCCGAAGGCAAGCAGGGCCCGCTGGAAAAGAAGTGGAAAGTGGACCTGGTCGTAAAGGATGCGGACTATGATTCGTGTATCACCCTATTCGTGAACGGCAATGTCGATGCGGCCTGCCTGACCAATATCGACAGTCTGGCACCGAGCACGACGCGCAAGGCCGTTGCGATCCTACCGACTTCCACCAGTGCCGGCGCCGATGCCTGCATTGTTCAGGCGGATATCGCCTCCGTGAAGGACCTGAAGGGGGTTCCCGTGCGCGGACTGGCGGCCAGTGTTTCGGAATACGCCTTCGACAAGGGGCTCGAGGCCCTGGGTGAAAATCCAGCGGACTACACCTTCGAAAATCTCGATCCCGTACAGGTCGGCGTTGTTCTTCAGAGCGGCAAGATCGAAGCGGGCATAACCTGGAATCCCGTGGTCCTTGAAACCCTCAAGGCCAATCCCAAACTGCGCCGGTTGTTCGACTCCAGCCTGATCAAGGGCCACATCATCGACATGGTTACCGCATCGCGTTCCTCGCTGGAAAAGGAAGGCGGCAAGGCGTTTGCATGTGCGGTGGTGGATACCTACTACACCATGTGCAGCCTGATGAACAATCCCGAGATGCAGGACAAGACATTGACCTCCATGGGCAAGCGGTTTGCCGATCTTGGATTGCAGGACATGCGTGTCATCGTCAAGGAAACCAGTTTTTACTCCACGCCGGAAAAGGGGCTTGCGCTCTTCCAGGGCCAGGAACTTCCGTCAGTGATGGAAAAACACGTACTGCCGTGGACCGTCTCCAAGGGACTGGTCGATCAGGGCAAGGAACCCAAGCTGGCGTTCGGCGACGATTCCAAGGCGGATCTATGTTTTGATCCCCAGTACATTGAAGCGGTTCAGAATTCGAAGTAGTCGCGGCATCGCAACACGGCATCGAAAGAGTGGGGAAAACAGATGGTAGGTCAGAGAATATCCAAGCGAACAGCCTTCATCTACTCGGCTCTTTCGGTGTTGATTCTGGTGTCGGCCTATACGGTCATGTCGCACCTCCAGCACCGGAAAAACGCGAATGATCGTACGATTCCAACCTGGCACCAGCTTTGGGACGGGGTCAAGTATCTCGTTGAGAAGCCGGAGGTGGAGCATTCGGACGAAGCTGCTCTGCTTGCCTTTGCGTTGCAAGGTTCCGACATGGTGGCTGCGCCGTCTGATGCGAAGGAAGGGTTTCTTGAAAACCGGATTCTGTGGGAAGCCTCGAAAGCCACGCTGGGCAGGCTGTTCGGCGGACTGACGACCGGGTTGCTGATGGGCATGGTCTTTGGCGTGCTGATGGGCTGCTTCCTGAAGATCGATGCCGCGATTTCGCCGCTCATGTTTTTCTTCTCCCGTATCATTCCCACGGCGGCCATGCCGATCTTCTTCAAGCTGGCGGGCATCGACATGGAAATGTATGTCGCCATGATTACCTTCGGGTCGATGCCGTTTGTAACGATTTCCGTTTCCCAATATGTGCAGAACTATCCTAACGAACTGCGCTATAAAGCCTATACCTTGGGCGCCAGCCATGCGGAGGTGATCACCACGGCCATCTTTCCCGGTATACTACCCAGGATTCTGGATCTGGCGATCCTCATGATCGGTCCGGCGCTGGTATATCTCATTGCCGCCGAACAGATTGTGTCGGGCGAGGGGTTTGGCTATCGCATCCGGGTGTTGACCAAGGCCACGCGCTTCGAGGCGGTCTATCCCCTGATCATCATGCTGACCGTCTATGCCGGTATCATCACCTATACCCTGAAGCTGCTTCAGCGTAAGTTTAGCCCATGGTACGTCATGGAAGGAAGGTAATTGCCCGTGTCCGAAAGTATCCTCAAAATCCAGAACCTTTCTCATTGGTTTTCCAGCAACCGGGTTCTCTTCAACGTGAACCTCGATATCCAACGTGGACAGATCGTTGCGCTGGTGGGGCCAAGCGGTTGTGGAAAATCGACTCTGCTTCGGGCGATCGTCGGCACGCATTCTCCGTGCAGCGGGTCGGTGATGATGTGCGATGCCGGCGGTGCATCGCGGATTATCGAGGGGCCTGGCCGGGACCGCGGGATCGTTTACCAGCGCTATTCGTTGTTTCCGCACCTGACAGCGCAGGAAAACGTCGCCTATGGATTGATGGTCGACCAGACTACCATTCCCCAGCGCCTGTTCGGATTCAGGAAGTGGAAGGCGCTTCGGAAGCAGCACATGCAAAAGGCGGCGGATATGCTTGACCGCATGCAACTGGGTTCCGCGCTGAAGAAATATCCACCCGAACTATCGGGCGGCATGTGCCAGCGCGTAGCCATTGCCCAGGCCTTGATCATGCGTCCGTCCATTCTGCTGCTGGACGAACCGTTCGGTGCGCTGGACGAAGCCACGCGCGAAGAACTGCAGCGCGTGCTGCTGACACTCTATCAGGAAAACCTTGCCGCAAAAAAACGCGGTGAAGCTCCGCCGCATACGGTGCTGATCGTTACCCACGAGATCAATGAGGCTATCTATGTGAGCGACCGCGTGATTGGCTTGTCGCAATACTGGGATTGGAAGGAAGTGGGCGAAACCTCCGCTCCAGGTGCGACGATTGTCTACGACCAGCCCGCCCCGGTTTTTGCGCCCAGCGCCGACCGCGACTTCATGCTTTTCCGGGATCAGAAAGTGGAAATCCTGCATACGGTATTCGATCCCGAGTATTGCCAGTCCTTCACGGAGTACAATCGAATGGCTCAGGGATTCACGGCCGGAGGAACCCAATCTTGAAAGATCCGGAATATGCCTTTGTGAAAGAAGCCGGGCGGATTATCAACTCCGGCCAGGCGCGCGCCCTATGCCTTACCGGTAATATCATGGATCTGTTCTACAGCCAGTGTGAAGGGGGCGAAGGAGGCTATGTCTCGCTCATCGAACTGCTGGTGGACAAATGGGCAGTTGGCGGTACGATCGTCGTCGTCTACGAACTTAACGGCCCGATCCGGTTCCGTAGCAAGTCCGACCTGCAGAAAATGCGCGATGCCTGGGGCCGCTTGCACAAGGACAAGGATCAGATATCGATTGACCTGGCTTTGGCGCGCACGCAGAAGCGTCTGGCTGAAGTGCAGGAGAGCGCGGGGCAAACCTTCGATTCGAATCTCAAGAAGGCGGCGGCCAATCCAACCTACGCTCTCGAATTTCTGAGGCAGATGTGCCTCTGTTCGCGCCACGCGCGCGATGGCGTTCCATTTCTTTGGGAGGACCTGCTGATTCTCGTCGAGGGCTCGGACTTCCTGATCCCCGAGGGCGAAATCGGTCATCTCTCTGACGTGGATCGCCAGCGCGTGGCCATTTGCCGCGACTGGCTTTCCGATCCCGGATTTATGGATGCGGGTGATAGTGTGGTTTTTCTGGCGGAGTCGAAGAGCTTGCTGAACGGTAAGGTCGCGCAATTGCCCCAACTGCTGGAGGTCGAGGTTGGCTCGCCGGGGCTGGAAGAGCGCCAGCATATTATCCGGTGGTTCAACAAGCAGCTTCCGGCCGATGGAAAAATCAATTTATGGGATTCGCAGGAGACCCTGGCCCGGATGACGGCGGGTCTTTCCACCCACGCGCTTTTTCAACTATTACGCTTCAACGCGCACACCAAGGATCGGCTCCAGCCGCAGGATGTGGTCGACAAGGTGGAGACCTTCATCAAGGATCAGCTGGGAGAGGATGTCGTCGAGTTCAAGAAGCCCGAACACAGCCTGAAGGATGTAGTCGGTTTTGCTCGTCTTAAGGACTTCATGCGAAAGGAGTTCATTCCGCGCATCCAGTCCACCGGCAAGGCGGCGCTGTCGGGCGCAGCTATCGGCGGACCGATCGGTTCCGGGAAAAGCTTCCTGCTCGAAGCCGTGGCCGGTGAACTCGGCATGGTCGTGCTGGTGCTGAAAAATATTCGCAGCAAATGGTTTGGCGGAACCGATGTCCTGTTCGAACGGTTGCGCCGAATCATTTTGGCCCTGGACAAATCGCTCGTTTTTGTAGACGAGGCGGATACCCAGTTTGGCGGGGTCGGCGACGAGGTCCACCCGACGGAGCGGCGCCTGACCGGAAAGATACAGGCCATGATGTCGGATCCGGCCTTGAAGGGTAAAGCCTCGTGGTTGTTGATCACAGCGCGGATCCATCTGCTCTCGCCCGACATTCGTCGACCGGGGCGGGCGGGCAGTCTGATCATTCCGGTGCTCGATCCCGAAGGTGAGGATCTCAACGACTTTATGTCCTGGATGATTCGCCCTGTCTTCGAAAAAAGTGAATCCTGCCCAACAGTTGCGAAGGCCGTCGAATTGCTGAAACCCGATACGCTGGGCTACTACGCTGCCGCTTTTTCGGAAGTGCGTTCCGATCTCGTTGCCGTAGCCGAGTTCAGAAAAAAGGATAGCCTCACCATCGAGGAAATCCAGGAGGTCATTCACGACCGTATTCCGCCGGCGGTCGAGAAGATGCGGCGCTACCAGAAGCTTCAGGCCCTGTTGAATTGCACGCGCCTGAGCCTGTTGCCGGAAACGATGGATCGCCCCGGGCTGGAAGTTCAGCGCGAGAACTGGCGTCGGGAAATCCTAGCGCTGGAGGCGGAAGGGATTCGGTAGGATGGACGGGTATGCCGACCAGATAGAACAGGCGGGGTTGGAAGCAGGGAAATTCTATGCCTTCAACGAAAACCACGATCCCGAACAGCCCGCCCAGTGGTGGTTCCATGATTCGGACGTGGGACTGGTGCTGTTTGTTGTGTTCTATACGCAGGCCTGCCGCTGGTCGCGCTGCCTAGGTTGCAACCTGCCCTCCAAGGGTTCCCGGTACCATGTCGACTTCAAATCGCAGATCGCACAGGTGGACCATCTTTTTGCCTTGCCCGAAGTCGTGGCCCGGCTGGGCGAGATCCGCAAGATCATCATCAGCAACAACGGATCAGTGCTCGACGAGGATACGTTCTCGTCCATGGCGCTCATGTACCTGCTCGCCCGCATCCGGATGTGGGTGCCCGGACTGCGTTCCATTGCCATTGAAACGCGCCCCGAGTACGTCGATCTCGCGGAATTGGAGTTCCTTCACCGCGCCTTGTCGGAAGACGACGAGAGCATCGCACTGGAGCTGGCGATCGGCTTCGAGGCGTTCGACGAACGCATCCGCAACGAGGTTTTCAGGAAAGGGCTTGAACTGGAGGATTTCGAGTCCTTTGTGGCTGAAGTCGCGCCGTTCGGTTTTTCCGTCAAATGCTACTTCATGCAGAAGCCGGTTCCGGGCATGACGGACGAGGAAGCCATTCAGGATATCCGGAGTGCCATCGACTACCTTGACTCGCTGGCAACGCGTTTCGACGTTAAGATCAACATGCACCTCAACCCCACCTACGTTTCCTCCGGAACATCGTTGGCTAAATATTTTCAAAAGGGTGAGTACACGCCTCCGCGCTTGATCGATGTCGCGAAGGCAGCCCTTCACGCCACGGGCAAACAACCCTCCATATTCATTGGGCTCTACGACGAAGGCCTCGCCGTTTCCGGCGGATCCTTCGTCCGCGAAGGTGACGAAGCCCTCACCATCCAGCTCGAAGAGTTCAACCGCACGCAGGATTATGACCTGCTCGAAAAGATCGTCGCCAATATCAGTTAAGCTATAGGGTCGGCTTCCCTGCTTTACGCGGCCTCCGTTTCGCCGAAAATTTCGGACAGTCCTTCGGCGACCGCCTGTTCGTTGCGGCCTTCCACCTCGACGCGCAGGGGATGTCCGTGCTCCGCGCCCAGGGTCATCAGCGAAATAATGGAACCGCCGTCCGCCTGCCGGTTGTCCCGGCCGAACAGGCGGACCTTGGCTTCGGTCCGTCTGACCAGTTCCACTATTTTTGCGGCGACCCGGAGATGGAGTCCATGGGGAGTCGCAATCGTAAGATTATAGGTCTTCATCGTTTTTTCACTTCCTCCATGGACCCAAACTGATTCGGGGTTTTCGAATTTAATGTTGTTGTCTTCATCATGGTTCGAGTTGTTTTCGGGCGGGAAAATAAAAAGCCCGCTTTCCGGGGCTGGAAGGCGGGCTTGTCAAAACGGTATTTGCACTGATCAACCGTATCGCAACGCCACTCCTTCCGGATAGGTAGAATGCCACATGCACACCGAATTGGTGCGATGTTGTTGCTTAATCGATTTTGTCAGATAATTTTTCATTTCAATTTAACCGTTGGGTTGCCAACGGAGGAAACCTATAGATTTTCCTGCCGGGCGGTGTCAATGACTTTTCTTCGGAAGAAGTTTCAGCGCTGGTTTGGGGTGCCATGCCGCTAGAAGCTGTAGCGGACGCCGAGGTTGATGTTGCTGTCGCGCTCGAACTGCCCGAAGAAGGTATGCTTGTCCTCGCCGATGAAGAGATTTCCGTTAGCGGTGAGCTGCCAGTGATCATCCAGCTTGTAGGTAACGTTGGGCCGGAAATAGGCGTCGTTGTCGCTGGGCGAATAAAAGGTGAAAAGGCCGAGGATCAGGTTCTGGTTCATCATCATTTTCGTCAGGCGCAGGGTCAAAACGTGGCGGACTTCGTCGCGGGCGGTTCCGGAGGGAACACCTGATTTGTAGCCGTCGTAATCCATCATCCATTCAGCGTAGTACTGCATGGCGGCCGTGGTGTTTTTGGCGACTTCGCGCTGGTACCCGGCCAGGACACGCAATTCCGAGTTGGGGACAAACGGGTCGGTGCCGGAGCGATCCTCACGCGAGTCGTAATAGCCGGCTTCGGTATTCACGATCGCCTTGCCCAGCGATCCCTTAATGCTGCCACCATAGGCATTGAGGAGCGGGAAGTAGGCGTTGCCGGTTGACGTGTCGAATCCCGTCGGGCTTTTCCAGAAGCCGTGGTAGGCATATAGCGCGGCTTCGTAGCTGAGCAGGGGGCGGTAGAAGCGCACGGCAATCTCGTGGTCCTGGAACCATTCATCCTGCCGATCGGCATCAACCACTGCATTCTGGCCAACCAGCCCTGTTCCATTCCAATAGGAGATGCGTCGCCCGTCGACATAGCGGTCGGCATCCATGCGTGGCGTGTAGGCGATGTCGATCGTTCCGATGGCGGGGAATAAACTTGCGAAGATCGCGTCCGACGGCGCCTTCAGATATTCCTCGTCGCGACCGAGCAGGAACGAGTTCCAGTCTTTGGGAAACAGATCGTTGATGAACAACAGATCGCCGGTGCCCCACGTCAGGATTTGCCGGCCCACTTTCATGTCGACAATGTCGATGGGGGTGAACAGTACGTTCAGCTCGCGCAGGTCGACGAAGCCATCGCCGTTTTCCAGATCGACTTTATTACGTTTGGTGGCCAGATCGTCGTACACGAAATCAGCGCGCGCCTGCACGGTGTATTGGCCGATGTAGGTCAGGGAATCGAGTTGCAACCGGGATTCCGTCAGGCTGCGGTCGTCCTCATGCGGATCGTTCTGGGTTCGTGTTCCTGCACGTGCGTCGACGAAGCCGTGGAGCTCCGTGTCGAGGGCGAATACATTTGTGCTCAAGATTAGGCATACCAGACTGATTTGGCCGATTTTGTTCATGCTTTGACTCCGATGTTTAGCGGGTGACTTCGCGCGGCGGGCGGCGGAGGAAGCGTTCGGTGAAGATGTTTTCCTTGAGGCCGATGTTGTATTCGATATTGCTGAATTTGTTGATGGTGGAGCCGCCGGTTTTGAGATCCTTGACGACGGATTCGGTGACGGTCGGGAAGCCCTGGATGGTTTCGGTCTTGGTGGCTTCTACCGTGCGGTAGAGCTTGCCGTTCTTGTCGTAGTATTCGGCCTGCCGCGGCAGGAAGGTATCCTTGTCGATCTTGACGGTGTAGTAGGAAAACTCCACGTCACCGGGATTCTTGGGCGTATTCTTGATCACGTATTGCGTGTCGGTGGTTTCCACGAGCTCGTGCGTGTCTTCGTTCAGGTTTCGTCCGGAGACGTCTTCGTAGACAAAGTCGGAGCCGACGAACGAGGTGCGCTTGTCGCCGGGCGCGATTTCGCGTTTGAGGTTGAGCGCCGGCAGCCACATCCAGCGGCTATCGTTGCCTTCAACATTTTTCCAGACGAGGAATACCTGCTTGTAGAGGTCGGCCGGTTCCTTGAAGTAGACATAGAACTTCTGGTTGCCGCCGTCGGTGTTCATGCGCAGGAGCGCAAACTTGCGGGTGCGGGTTCCGCCATCCTTGTCGATGATGTTCATTTCGACCTCGGCGCGTCCGTCTTGACCGGCATAGTACGCCGCCTGGTTGGCCTTGTTCACGATTTCGTCCACGGAAAGTTCCGCAAAAGTGCTTACAGTAAGTGTAGTCAGTGCGATGGTCAGTAACTTTGTATTCATGATTTATTCTCCTGTTTAAATAAAAATTTCTGCAGTCCGGTGATCAGGGCGGCGAGGATGAAGAGGGTGGCGATCCACGACGCGACCATGATGGTGGCGAGGAAGACGCCGACCGTCTTGTAGGGCACCAGCGGTGCAAAGAGCAGCGGTGTGAAGCCGATCGAAATAATGATCGCATTGCGGCTGATCGCCATGGCCGGTTCCTGGAACATGTGCCAGATCGCATCCTTCCAGCTGCCGTATTGCCGGGTCAGTTCGCGGGCGCGTTCGAGGAAGTGGATGGCAAAGTCCACGCTCAGGCCCAGCGTCAGCGAGGAGAGGACGGCGACGGGCATGTCGTAGTCTTTGCCGATCAGGCCAATGAGTCCGTAGATGAAGGTGATCGTGACTGTGAGCGGAATCATGGCGAGCAGGCCGTAGAGCGGCGAGCGGAACAGCACCATCATCATGATGAGTACGACCACGAAACTGCTGAACAACGAACTGAACATGCCAGTGACCATCTTTTTCTGCCAGACGACGTTGAGGTAGGTCAGTCCCGCCCACTGCGCATCCAGTTCGGCCGGCGCGGGATTTTCGGCCATCCATTGCTGCACGTCTGCGACGACCGCCTGCATATCGGTGTTATCGCCGCTCTTGAGCTGAACCCAGATGTTGATCTCGCCGTAGTCCTTGGTGATGAGATGGAACAGGCTGTCCTTTTTCTTCATCCCTTCGAGCTGGATGAATACCTGGGCCACTGCCGACGGGTTGGGCGGTATGTTGTAGAAGGCGTCGTTGCGTTCCGCCGATGCGTTGGCATCGTAGTTGAGTTCGTAGTTTGCCTTCTTCAGGGCATCCACGGCGCTGCTGGTTTTGCCCACGACGGGAACGGTTTTGAAGTGGTCCTGCAAACGGGCGACGTAGTCGAGCAAGTCCGGTTTCTTGAAGGGCGGGGCCATGGCGTCGGCGCGCGCCTCGAAGAGGAAGTCGCTGAAGGAGAGTGCGGTTTGGTTGTCGCAGACGCCCAGAGCAAATTCCTGAAGCTCCGGCCCTGATGACGGATTGGACGGATCGGACAGGTAGGTCTCGATCTTTTTAACCAACAGGCTCCTCGATTTTTCATCGCCGACGTTCTGGATTGCTTCGAGCATCGCTTCTTTTGTCAGTCCCTCAGGATCGAGATAGTTGATGGTATCACCCATGGCGTTCCATGTGCCGCTGACCTGTTCGTCGAGTCCCTTGGCAAATTCAACCAAGTCCGCAAAGCAGCGTTCTTCGTCGAAGGACTTTCCGGAAGTCACTTCCTCGTTCACCTGATCGAGCCGGGCGAGGAAGATCTGCGATGCTTCGGGCAGCGTGTTGCCGAAACGCTTAATGGCGGCCTGGCGCATCAGGTCAATCTGCTCCGCGCAGGTAGGGGCCTGGGTCTGTTCCGGCTTGAGCGTGAGGTAGGCCGTGTAGGTACCGCCGAAGTGGTCATTGAGGACCCGGTCGGCGACGCGGATGCGATGATTTTTCGTAAACCATTTGACGGGATTATCGTTGACCTGGATTTTTGAAATTCCATATCCGGAGACGGCAATCACGATCGAGGTTAGCACGAGAATCAGTTTCCAGTGATTGTAGGAAACCTTGCCGAGCCGGCCGAGCGAGCGGCCAAGCATGCCGTGGTCGTGTGTCCCTTCGGATTCCGGCTTGAGCTGGTCGAGCATCCTGGTGCGGACGAAGAGCATGATGTAGGCGGGCACGAAGGTCATGGTCAGCACCCAGGCGAGTGCAACCCCGAAGGCGACGTGCAGGCCGAATACCTTGACCGGCGGAATCGGCGTGGTGGCCAGCGAGGCAAAACCGGCGATGGTGGTCAGCGAGGTGTAGAGCATTGGCTTGAAGAGGTGCCCGACAACATGCTTGATGGTTTCCGCCTTGTTGCGGTACTTGGGATAGGCGTCGAAGAATTCGCTGAGGATATGAACCGAGTCAGCTACCGAGATCGGCATGAGGAAGATGGCAATCATTGAGCTCATGATGTGGACCGGATAGCCCAGTCCAATCAGCAGCCCCATGGTCGCTACGACGCTGGCAACGGCTACAAGCATCGGGGCGATGATCAGTGAAAGGCGGCGGAAGAAAAAGAGCAGGAGCAGAAAGATGGCGAGTCCGGCCATCGGGGCGGAGGAGGCCATCTGCACCAGCATTTCGATCCCGAAGGTATCCTGGGCCACCGGCTGTCCGGTAATGTACACCTGTTCGGCATCGTCCCAGTCCTTCGTCAGGTGCTCGACGAGATTGGCGACGTTGTAGGAGTAGGTCTTGGCCTTGATGGGAATGTAGAGCGCGATCGCCTTGCCGTCTTCCGAAACGAGGGTGCCCTTGTAGAGCGGATTGTTCATGGCATCCTTGCGGATCGCTAACGCTTCCTCGCGGGTTGCGGGCGGTTCTTCCATGAGGTATTCGATGGCCAGCTGGCCGTGGGCGGCCTGCTTGATGTTGTCGACTACGCTGGGGCTGATGATTTCCGGCGCGATGATGGCGGAGTTTCCCTGATCATCGAACAGGCGGTTGACGTCGCTACTGAACAGCTTGGCCAGGGCACGTTTCCATCCGCTTTTGGGCTCCAGGTCGGGAGTATAGGGTGTTCCGTTGCGCATGACCTCCGGGAGTCCGTCGGCATTCTCGTGCAGGCTACTCAGTTCGCGGGTCAGTTCATCGATTTTTCCCAACGTGTCGACATTGAAGATGCCGTCCGGATTGGTGTCGTTGACGATGCCGACGATAACGAAGTCGTATAGGTTGTACTGTGCCTTGACCTTGTTGTGGAAGACACGGATGTATTCGTTCGTGGCGAGCATGTTTTCCGGGTCGTTGTCGAATTTAACCTTGGGAAACTGGGATCCGAAGCCGATTACCATGGCGACAACCAGTCCCATTATAATCCAGGGAAAGCGGACGCTGAAGTTCGTCATCTTAAGTCGTTTCATACTTGTTCCTTGTTTCAAACCAATTTCATTGGGTCAGCCAAGGCTTAAAAGCTTATGGGGCAACCCGTGTATTGTCTATCCATTTCGATCACAGCAATTGCAGATGCAGTTGAGCAGGGCGATGGGGCGGCGGTCGGCAATCGAGTACCAGACCTCCTTGCCGCGTCGCTCGGATTTGACGAGCCCTACGCGGCGCATGTGGTTGAGATGCTGCGATGTGGCCGCCTGGGCAATGCCCAGATGTTCGGTGATCGCGCCCACCGGAAGTTCGTCGGCGGCATTCAAGGCATCGACAATCCTTAAACGCATGGGATGGGCCAGCGTCCGCAGCATTTCCGCAGCGCTGCCCACGACGTCGGCGGAGAGATGGTTCAGTGCGCAATTAAGTTCCGTGGTCTTCATGGGCATAAACATATTCAGATATAAGAATATGTCAATATATAAAAACATAAAAAATTACTAATATTCAGGGCCGGTATTTCGTTATGCCTTGCAGGATCCAAAAAATGATCTGCATTGTGACGTCAGCGGGGGATCGGGTGTAAGGTTTATGGGAATGGCCATGGAAGAACAGACAGATAAGGAATTGGTGGGAGCTTGCCTGACGGGAAACCGCGAAGCTTTTGCCCAGCTGGTTCGGCGTTACCAGGATTCTGTATTCGGATTGGCGGTAAGTATGACCCACAACCATGCAGATGCTGCGGATATGGCTCAGGAGGCCTTCGTTCGTGCCTATGCAAAGTTGAACCAGTATAAACCGGAATACAGCTTTAAGTCGTGGCTCCTGCGGATCTGTGCCAACCAGACCAAGAACCTGTTTCGCAAACGGGTGCATCGCCAGCGCCTGGAAGATGAATATCAGGTTGAAGCGGAGATCAGCCATTCCGGTGATAATCCGGACTATCAGGAACTGGAGCGTGCCATGGCCCGGCTGCCGGTGAAACTAAGTGCACCGCTCCGGTTGAAGTACATGGAGGACATGGCCTATGACGAGATAGCGGCTGTGCTCGGTATAGGCGTAAGCGCCGCCAAAATGCGCGTGTTGCGCGCGCGCAACCAGCTAGCGGAGATGTTGAATTATGAAAAAGCATGACGAACTGATCGATCGGCTTCAGCGGCACGGGACGAAGGCGCCGGAGGATTTTGAAACACGGGTCATGGATTCGCTACCCGCCTGGCGGACCGCACCGCAGCCCGGCTGGTGGTGCCGGCAGCGCCCATGGATGATTCCCGCCCTGGCAGGGGCTACGGCTATGCTGGTGGTGATGCTCGGTATCAATCGCGTCCGCCCGGCAGCGGAGGCTCCAGCAGCGGCACAGCTGGTCACCTTCCATTTCGAGCTGCATGCTCCCGGCGCGGATCAGGTTGAACTGCTGGGAACGTTCAACAACTGGAAGCCGGGCGACATTGTGCTGAATGGTCCGGATGCTTCGGGCCATTGGACGGCTACGGTCGATCTGCCGGAAGGCCGGTACGAATATATCTTTCTGGTGGATGGTGAGCGATGGATCGCGGATCCCAAGGCGGCTACGCTGCGGCCGGACGGTTTTGGAAACGTAAATGCGGTAATTCAGGTCTATGATGAAAACAATGCTTAATATACTGCTGCTGGGTGCGGTTATAACCGGTTCGGCCTTGGCTGCGCCGGGAGGGCACGGACCGCGAAACTGGTCTGAACTAAAGGGTAAGAACGCCTGCCTAGGTGTGACGACGGAGCAGGTGGATCAAACGATGGATGTCTGCCGTCTTCGCGGCCTGAGTGTTGCGGATGCGGACCGGCTTCTCGCACCGGTTTATGCCGCAAAGGCCGAGAACCTGCCAGTCGGTTGCATCTACGAAAAAATCGACGAAGGGCTGGCCAAGCAGGTGGGGATTACCAATATCCTGATGGCCGCCGAAGCGCGTCTCGCATGCATGAGACAGGCGAAGGTCATGGTTTCCATGATCCCCGAGGTGGGCGAAGGACACGGGGCGGGGCCGGCGATGCTTCTTGAGAATACCGGAATGGCACTTGAAAGCGGGTTGGATCCCGAGGTGGTCACCAATGTATTTCAACACAATGGCCACCGGAAGCTAGGGCGTCTGGCGCACGCTATGGAAGTGGCGGAGACGCTTCATCTTGAAGGCTTCGAGGACGAAGATATCCGGCGAGTCCTGATCGATTTTCTAGATCGGAACCTAAACCGGCACGAGATGTTCCGGGCGGTCGGAGTCCTCAAGCGCGGGCTGGCAAAGGGGCTGGATTTTGAGACGGTCTATGCCACGCTTTGGATTTCATCCAGGTAGTTTCAGTCCATATCGATTATTTTTTGTGACGTTTTCCCCATGGCGGTTGTAAGGCCAATGAAAACGGGGAAAAACAAGCAAAGGAGTAATCAATGAAAGTAAAACATCTCGTAGTCACACTCATCGCGGCCACAGCGGCATTCATGGTATCGAATGCCATGGCGGGCAACGGCACGGGAACCTGTGATGGTTCCGGTAGCGGGCAGCGCAAGGGCAAATGCGAACAGAAGCAGACCTGTTCCCGCGACAGAAATTGCGATGGTTCCGGTTCCGGGCAGCAAGCCCGCAAGGGGGGCGGCAAGGGCGCCGGTCAGAAGGACCAGAAACGTGATGGAAGTTGTGCTGAGTAAATAGCAATCTACATTCATCTGAAGAGAGGGCTTGCGGGCCCTCTTTTTTTGTGGTTCCGCAGGGTGTTTCCATGGTTGTCCAGATATGGAATCAGGGGATGTGACTTTTGGTCAGGTGTCGGTGTATCCCATGTACACATGGGACATCTAACCAAGGAGGATTCGCCATGAGAACAAAATACATCATGATCATCGCAACAGCCATGCTAATGGGTTCAATTGCCGCAGAAGCCCAGAAGGGCAACGGCGGCGGAGGCGATCGAGATCGCGACCGTGCCCGCGATGGAAGCTGCTTGCAGGCAGACCAGACCCGCGATTGCACGGGCGACAGGCAGAGAGATCGTACCCGCGACAGTTCGGGAGATAAACAGAAGGATCAGGATCGCACCCGTGCCCGCGACGGATCCTGTCAGGAATAGAACGCGTTGGCTGAACGCGACGCGTTGAGAGGAGCTTTGGCTCCTCTTTTTTTTGCGCTGGAGAGGGGAGAATCCCTGAAATGCGGGTGCTTTTTTAAGCTTTGGCAAGAGACTTGCGGGCATTGGATGGGCAATTAAATAGTGATCTATCTCCTAATAATTCGCTCGATGAGCAGCGCGGTTTGTTGGCTGCAAGTTTAAAATATTATGATTTACAAATAAAAGGTGGGTGGTAGGTTCCGGCGGAAATCAAAAAAGGTGAAAGCTATGAAAACCATAAGACTCCTCATTCTACTTGCAAGGTATGTGCGACCCCGGCCTTGAGGGCGGCGGAGTGGCAGGTTATCGGCGGGAACGACTTGGGAATGCACTGCATGGATGGTAGCGATTTTTCAGTTTTCTCCATCCTGCCTCCGTACAACACCTACACCGCCCTGACCTTGTCGATCGAGACGAAGTTCTACCAGATCGGGCTGCAGGTAGGATCTACAATCCGAAGGTGCGGATGAAGCGTTTTGCGTCGAAGTGCTCGGCGAAGAGATCGACAATGAGTTTGTGCTTCATCCGGTCGTAGAGCTGGAGCTTGGTGTTGCTGAAGCATTTGTAGAGCGTTGTATCGGTGTCGGCGGTGTCCTTCGGCACGGCAATGGCTGGCAGGTAGCTGTTGGCAAGCAACTCGATGGTGTTCGCATCGGGCGACTCATCATTGGCGCAGGTGAGAATCAGGCCGCCAAGCTTTTCATCCGGCAGTGATCGGTTGTATTCGATGATCTTCTTCACGCGCTTATGGGAACCCGCGCCGATGACCGCAATGTCGCGCGGTCGCAGGATGGCGGGGTTGAAGTAATCATAGTCCTGGGAGATGATTTTCACCTTGCGGCAGGGCAGGTGCCATGCCGATGCGCTACGGCCACCCTTGATCGTGCGGTGTTCCTTGAAGCTGTGGCTGATCAGGTGCAT
>JBNKHE010000001.1:2712-804802 GCA_050290185.1 Pontiella sp. | reverse complement strand
GAGGGCGTCGCCTCTACGTTAAACGGTCTGCGAGTAGCGGCCTTTGCGCTGTTCGGTCTGGATGTAGGCGTCGAAGCGCATGGCGATGATGCGGACGAAGAGGCGGCCGAGCGGGGTGACGTGCAGGCCGCCTTTTTCACGTCGGACGAGGCCGTCGGTTTCGAGGTCGTCGAGCGAGGCGATGTCGGCCTTGAAGTGTTCGGCGAAGTTGATGCCCATTTCGGCGGAGAGCTGCGCGTAGTCGATGTAGAGGTTGCACATGATATGCATGATGGCGTGGTAGCGGATCTTGTCCTCGTCGGTCATGGCGTAGCCGCGCAGGAGCGGCAGGTTGCCGGCGTCGAGGGCGGCGTAGTAGTCGGCCAGCTCCTTGTGGTTCTGGAAATAGTTTCCGCCGGCGTGCGAAATGGACGACATGCCGAAACCGTGGAGATCAACGCCCTTGTGGGTGCTGTAGCCTTGGAAGTTGCGCTGCAGGGTGCCGTTGGCCAGCGCCTGCGCCATGGCGTCGTCCGGCTTCGCAAAGTGGTCCATGCCGATGTAGACGTAGCCTGCGCCGGTCAGTTTTTCGATGATGAGCTGAAGTAGTTGCAGCTTGGTTTCCGGGCCGGGCAGCTGGTCTTCGAAACTTTTCTGGAACGACTTGATCCAGGGAATGTGGGCGTAGCTGTAGATGGCGAAACGGTCGGGCGAGAAGGCCAGCACCTCGTCGAGGGTTGCATTGAACGATTCGACGGTCTGGTTCGGCAGGCCGTAGATCAGGTCGAAGTTTACGGATTCGAATCCGCTTTCGCGCAACCACTGGTTGGCTTCGGCGATCATTTCCGGCGGCTGGATGCGCATGATGGTCTTTTGCACTTCCGGATTGGTGTCCTGTACGCCGAGCGAGGCGCGGTTGAGGCCGGCGTTGCGCAGGGCTTCCACTTTATCCTTGGTCAACGCGCGCGGATCGATTTCGACACCGGCTTCGGCGTCAGATGCAACGGGGAAATGGCTGCGGATCAGCCGCCCAAGTTCTTCGAGTTCCGATGGCAGGAAAAAGGTCGGGGTTCCGCCACCAAGCTGGATCTGCTGCACTTCGGAACCGTTGACGATATATTGGGCCCGCATTTCGAATTCGCGCGTCAGGTAGTCGAGGTATTCGGCGCTCTTGCCTTGGTCGCCGGTAACAATGTTGGTGCAACCGCAGTAGAGGCACTGGCGGGCGCAGAAGGGGAGGTGGAAGTAGAGCGAAAGCGGGTTTGCGGTTTGTGGTTTGTGGTTTGGAAATACAAACTCCTCCGTAAAATGGGTCGCCGGCGGGTACGAGGTGTAGCGCGGGCCCGGCTGGTTGTATTTGCGGAGTTGATCGAGACTGACATGGATTGAATTCATAGTGGAACTATGCAGGTTTTGGAGCTAAAGAGAAATACCAGTTTTCCGGGAAAGCGGTTGGTCGCTTCTATGGTGGTTTCCGGAGAAATACAGCGTGCAGTGCCGCGCTAGTCGCTGGACTACGGTATATGCCTTGGACTGCAGGGCGCTCAATCTTGACATGAATCCTGCCCTCCTCTACACCTTTCCAGCATAACTCCCCTTGCCGGAACGATCCTCCGGGTGGTGTCTCTCCTGTTAAAGGCGGGGAGTTTTGAGCCTCGAACGGGCGCAAAAAACACAAGAAGGGCCATGTATGGGTGTTGAAACAAGCAATGGATTGGCGGTTTGATCATGAAGATATTGAAGACATTGGGTTTTAAGCATATTGCGATGGCACTTGTTTGCATGGTTGCGTTTTCCGGCAATCTTTTTGCCCAAACCAAGGTGATTGATTTGTGGAACGGCAAGGTGCCGGGGAGTATTCCCAACAGCGACTACAAGCAAACCGTTGATTCGGATAACAACTGGACCAAGATGCGGTTCATCACCGATCCCTCCCTGGATATGTACCCGGCACCTTCCGGGAAAGCAACGGGGACGGCGGTAATCATTTGCCCTGGCGGCGGTTATTGGGGGCTTGCCATCGATCACGAGGGGGCGCAGGTTGCTAAATGGTTGAATGGCTTGGGGGTCACCGCGTTCGTGTTGAAGTACCGTTTGCCGGATAGTGCCATCATGGAAAACAAGTCGATTGGCCCGATGCAGGATGGACAGCGGGCGATACGCATGGTTCGCCGCCATGCCAAGGAGTGGGGGATCGATCCCGATAAGATCGGGATCATGGGGTTTTCCGCCGGGGGACATCTGGCATCGACGCTCTCCACCCATTTCAATGAAAAGGTATATGAGCCCGAAGATTCAACCAGTGCCCGGCCCGATTTCTCGTTGCTGATCTATCCGGTTATATCCATGGGGGCGGGCATCACCCACCAGGGGTCGCGTGTGAACTTGTTGGGCGATAATCCATCGCCGGAACTGGTGAAGCATTTCTCCAACGAATTGCAGGTGACCAGTGATACCCCGCCGGCATTCCTGGTCCAATCCTTCGATGATGATGCGGTTCCGGTGCAAAACAGTATCGCCTACGCCATGGCGCTTCATAAGTTGAAGATTCCGTGCGAGCTGCATTTATACCAATCCGGGGGGCATGGCTATGGATTGGGATGGTCGAAAAATACCGAATCAAGCTGGCCGGAGGCTTGCAGCCAGTGGCTTAAGTCAAGAGGCTTCTAAAGTCACTTATCCAGTCAGGCCCCATACCCTGTAGCCGAGGTCCATGACCTCGGCCCGCGGCTACACCCATCGGCACCGAATGCCCCATCTCCTAAAGGCGGCTGTCTACCCAAAATTCTGCACGGTTTGGGTGACGGCTTCGATGGCGGCGATGTCGGCGTCCGGCGGGACGCCGTGGCCGAGGTTGAAGATGAAGCCGTCGCGTCCGCGCATCTCTTCAAGCAGGCGTTGAGCCTCTGCAGCGGCGGCTTCGGGTTTTGCGTTCAGAACCGCGGGGTCGAGGTTTCCCTGCACGGCGACGTTCGACGGAAGATGATCGGCCGTATCGCGCAGGTTGATGCTCCAGTCGATGCCCTGGACATTGGCGCCGGTCTTTACAACTTCATCCCAGTTGTGGTGGACATTGCGCGCGAAGGCGATGGTGGGTGCCGCGCCGTCGATGGCGGCGACGATCTGCTTCATCCATTTTCCGGAGACTTCCCAGAACAGGTTGGGGGAGAGCGTGCCGCCTTGGCTGTCGAAAATCTGGATGACGTCTGCACCGGCTTCGATCTGCGCCTTGACGTAGACAATCGTGGCTTCGGTAATCTTTTCGAGCAGGTTTTGGCAGAGCGCGGGCTCGGAATAGAGCATGGCGCGCGAGCGGGTGTTTTCGCGCGAGCTTCCGCCTTCGATCATGAACGAGGCGAGCGTCCACGGCGAGCCGGCGAAACCGATGATGGCGCGCTCGTCGCCGAGTTCCTTGCGGGCCAGCTTGATGGCTTCGGGGGTGTAGGCGATGTGATCCATCACGTGGCTGGGATCGAGCTTGTCGACGTCGGCCTTCGAGTTGAGTTCGAAGTCCATCCGTACGCCGCCCTGGTCGAGCAGTTCGTATTTCTGGCCCATGGCCTCGGCGATGACGAGGATATCGGAAAAGACCACGGCGGCATCGTAGCCAAAACGGCGAACGGGCTGGAGGGTAACCTCGGCGGCCAGCTCGGGGTTCTGGACCAATTCGGTAAAGCGGTAGCCTTCCTTGAGTTTGCGGTATTCGGGCAGGGAGCGGCCGGCCTGGCGCATCATCCAAATCGGGGGGCGGACGTTGGCCTCGCAGCGGCAGGCGCGCAGGAAGCGTTCTCGGCAAGTGATGGTTGTTTTATTCATAGACCAGCTTTTATGGCATACGCGATAAAAGCGATCAATTCATAAGCGGATCATTGATTCCATTCCGGCCTGTTTTGGCCGGAATGGAATGTTGTCAGATTATTGCTGCAACTGGACGTCGAGTTTATAGAAGCAGCTATCGGCCGCGCCGTGTAGCAAATCCGTGTAGGAACCGCCGGTATAGTCGGTTTGCAGAGGCAGGAAGCCGTCCGGGAGGTTGGTCGACCAGTACACCGTGTATACGCGGTTGGAAACTGCATCCCATTGGATCTGGTTGCCGTTGATTCCCGTGATGCCGAACGAGGATTCCGGATTGATCGGGGAGAATCCGGCAATGTAGGCCTGCTGGACCGTGTTAAATCCGTTCGCGCAAATGGAGTTCGGGTCAACCCCCGGGACACCGAAATACAACCTTTCCCACCAGTCGGGGAGGCCGTTCCCATCCCAGTCCGCCGGCGTTGGAGCCGATCCAATCGTCGTGAAGTTATCGGCATAGACATCGTGCCCAGTATAGCTGAAGTTGCCGTAAAAATTTCCGCCTATGACAAACATGAAGGTAGATGCGTCGGTCATGTTCCATTGGGAATCTACCTGGTCTACGTCGAGCGAGGCCCGTGGCATTCCGTTGAACGAGGCCGTGAGGATCTTGGTGGAGGCGTCGAAGGCGATGCGCAACCGGCCTTGCTCGGCGGCGGTCGCTTCCTCGAACCACAGAACATCATTGGCGCCGGCCCCGGCGTTTATCTCGAATCTGCGTTCGATGCCGTTGTCGCCCCATTCCTTATAGAGTTCAACCGACATATAGTCGTTGTAGTTGTCGCTCAAGGCATCGCTGGCTTTGATCACGGCAAGAAACAGGCTGCTGTCGTCCCACTGGTTGGACAATGCAACCGAGCCCACATGGGCGTCCACGGCGACTTCCCAGTCCTGAGTGTAGCTGCCCACGTTTCCGATCCATGGATGCAGGAGTGATGAGTCGTTTCCGCCAACGGCGCTACCTGTGAATTCCAGTCGGCTGTTGGTTTCCGTCGATACGATGTTTGTCCCACTATCAAAGAGGACATCTTTTCCCCAGAGGTTGGAGTTTACGCTGTTGTCGTTGAAGTCGTCGCCGATGGCCATTCCGGTCAGCTTGTAGGTGGCCGTTATGCTGATGGCCTGGGCGGGCATGGTGACGGTGGTCGATGCGGAATCCGCGGCGGACAGGTATTGCGTTGAACCGACCCACTTGTCGAAAACCTGTCCCGCAGGCGCGGTTGCGGCCACGATGCCGACGCCGACGCCATTGGTATAGGTCCCGCTTCCGCTACCGTTGTTGACTGTGAGGAGGTAGTCCAGCTGGTCGCCGGTCCGGAACTCAAAGTTGTCGGCATAGGCTGCGTGACCGCTGTTGGTAGCGTTGCCCCACATGCTGCCCCCCAAGGCAAACGAGAAGCCGGCGTCTGCAGTCATGCCCCAGCTGGTTCCAGCCTCGTCGACATCCAGCCAGCTCAGCGGATTTCCGTTGTATGAAACAGCGAGGACTTTCGTGGAGGCATCGAAAGCAATGCGCAACCGGCCGATGGTATCCGCAGTTGTAATGTAGCCGTAGTGCGGTACGTCGTACAGCTCGACATCGCCAACGGCGGGACTTGCGCTGTACTCCCGACTCTGCCCGTCGAAGTCCTGGTCGAGGCTCAGTTCCGCCACAATTCGGTTGCCCAGGGTTTCGTCGCTGGCATCGATCACGGCCAGGAACATCTCCATGCCGGAGTTTTCAGGGAGTGTGAGCGTTCCCAGATTGACGTCGACCGCCGCTTCCCAGTTTTGTGTATAGCTTCCAAGAGAGCCGATCCATGGGCGGATAATGACGGTGGAATTCGTTCCGGATGTACTGCCGGTAAATTCCAGTCGGCCATTGGTTTCGGTCAGGGCGGCGTTTGTTCCGGAATCCACAAAAATATCGTCGCTCCATTTGTTTGTATCCACGACGTTGTCGTTGAAGTCATCGCTGAAGGGCGAGGGGGGCGGTCCTGAAGAGGGTGTGATGAACGCGCCCGTGGCGTTATCGACCTGGGTGATTCCTCCCTCTCCCATCTCCACGCCGTTGTTCACCAGAACAAGATAGTTTCCATCGGCAAACCCGATTCCTCCCAGTTGGTTTAGCGCATTGGTGCTGAGGGTGATCTTGCTATCGATCAGGGAGCCGATAGGACTGATATACTGGCCATACATGTTCCAGTTCGTTTCGTTCTGCATGTCGATCCAGGCGGCCATGTAGTTGTCGCCATCAAATGCAACTGTGGTAACCATCTGCGATCCGGGTTCATCTGTGATGGTTATCACGTTGCCGACGAGACTTCCGCTGGTATCGATCCGCTGGCCAAGGCAATTCAAGTCATTCGTCGTAACCGCATCGTTCCATACCACGAGGTAGTTGGTTCCGTCGAAGGTGACCGATTTGGGATTATCGCTGGGGGCTGCGCTGGCGTTGATGGACACTTCCGAGCCGATGAAGCCGGCAGGAGTCACTAGTCGCCCGCGGATTTCCGTGTCGAATTGGTCTTCGCACCAGACCACGAAGAAGTTGGCGCCATCGAAGGCCACATCGCTTTCCTGGCCATAGCCCGTGCTAATCCTTATTTCATTTCCCACCGTTCCGTTGGGATCGACGATTCGTCCGGCAATGTAGCGGTTGGTGGAATCCTCACCCAATGCTGGATTAATAAGCTGCGTGTAAGTCACCAGGTATTTGCCGCCGCCGTAGGCCATGGTTTTGATTCCATCGAACCAGGCATTTGGGCCGCTGATATCAAATGGCGCACCGTTTGTTGTGCCCGATGTGCCTATGAACTGTCCGTATATCCGAGTGTCTCCGTTGGTCAGCGTGCCGAGTCCGTCGTCTTCCCAGATCAGGAGGTAGTTGGTTCCATCGAATGCGACGGCGGTCGAGATGCCGGAGCGCCCTGTTGAAATCAACGATCCGATCTTGTTGCCGGAGTCGGAAATCATTTGGGCGCCGATCGTGGAGGGGGACGTCTGGTGGTTTTCGATGCCGATGAGATAGTTGGTTCCGTCAAATGCAAGGCTCATTGCCACGCCGTTGGTAGCTATGGGAAAATAAGCCGGTTGAGCCTGCACCAGAACGGGCAACGTTAGAAAAATACCAGTAAACACCACGCCGAAGACCGTTGACGATTTCATATTATGATTCCCCTTTTTGTGAAACTGGAGTTATTCAATGCTAATACGCAAAAAGCATGCCTTTAATATGGGAATATGTCGAGAGGCAATCCTGAAGCGTGATCCGGACCCGGAATCAGTCGTTTTGGGCTAGAAATTGTCCACCGCGATTTTCGGTGTGTTTGCCGTCAACCAGGGAATGGACCCCGTTGACGATGACGTGGCGCATGCCGTCGGAAAGCTGGTGCGGGTGGGCGTATGTGGTGTTTTCCTTGATGGCGGCGGGTTCGAATACAAGGATGTCGGCCGAATAGCCCACTTTCAGCAGGCCGCGTTTGTTCAGGCCGAACTGCATGGCGGGTAGGCCGGTCATCTTATGGATGGCTTCGGCCAAGTGGACCGTTTCCCCGTCGAGCGCCGCGCGCAGGAATTTGGTGTGGCTGCCGTAGGCGCGTGGATGGGGGTGATCCGTACTGAGGGGACCCCAGGGCGCGCGCATCGAGCCGTCGGATCCAAGCGAGACATACGGCTCTGCCAAAACCCGCCAGAGATTATCCTCCGACATGCTGAAAAACACGCCGCCGGTTTTCAGGTCGTCGGTGTCAATCAGGTAAAGGAAGGCGTCGACCGTTTCCATGCCGAGGGCTTCGGCGATTTCGGGTAGATATTTCCCCTTGAAATCTTCGAACTGTGTGGATCCGACCATTACGTTGTCCCAGTAGTCAGAAGGCTTGTTGTCGAATTCGGCGCGGAGTTTCTTGCGGGTTTCGGGATCGCGGATGCGGGCGAGAATGGCGTCGCGCCCGCCATAGGTTGCCCACTGCGGTAGCAGAATGTCTAGATCTGTGCTTCCGGCCGTATAGGGATAGCGGTCGGAGCCGATCGAGATGCGCTGCTGTGCGGAACGGATCTTCTCGAAGGCGGCATTGATCTTGCCCCAGTTGCCGGAACCCGACGCCTTGAGGTGGGAAACCTGGAGTCGTGCGCCGGAACGTTCGGCGATGTCGATGGATTCGTCGATCGCTTCGAGCAGCTCGCCGGATTCGGAACGCATGTGGGTGGTGTAGAGGCCGCCGTGTTTCGCAACCACCTTGGAAAGCTCGATGATTTCCTCGCGTGGGACGGCGGAGCCGGGCGGGTAGGCAAGGCCGGAGCTTAGACCAATACCGCCTTCTTCAAGTGCCCGTTCCAGTTCCATTTTCATTTGCCGCATTTCGTCCGGGGTGGCGGCGCACGGCTCGTATCCGCATATGCCGGCATGCAAGGTGTTGTGGCCGATCAGTAGAGCGGCGTTGATGGCTGGTTGGGCCTCGGCATAGCGTTCACGGTAGTCGGCGACGGTTTTCCAGGGTCTTAGGGCGGGCGGGACGCCCTCGGCATCTTTTCCGGTCCCCTTGCTCCATGCGCCTTGCCGCACGGCATCCAGCTGTGCGCACCAGTCGGAGGGCATTTTATAGGCGCCGTTGAGGGGGGCGGCAGAGGCGCCGCAGTTCCCGCAGATTTCGGTGGTGATGCCTTGATAGATTTTCGATGCCGCCGAGGGCTCGATTAGCAGATACACATCTGAATGGGAGTGGGTATCGATAAATCCGGGGCAAACAATGCATCCGGAAGCATCGATCGTTTTTTCGGCGGTTTCGGATGAAAGGTCGCCCATTTTTGTAATTAATGAATTGTTAATGCCTATGTCGCAGGGAATTGAATCATTTCCAGTTCCGTCGAACACGAGCCCTTTCTCGATTTTTATATCGAAATCCATGGCGCAATCTTAATGGGGAAACAGAGAAATAGGAGAATAAATAGCGGATTTTAGACATTTTATTGGATGAGGTTACAAAATTGTATAACGATGGCTAATGAAAACAAAAATGGATACAAAATGGTTTGTGGATCAAATTTGTCAAAAATCGCACAATTTTTTATTACGTTGCATGGTAATGCTTTATGAATCAGTCAGGCGCCTTGTATGCCGCGTTGGCATACCTGGTGCAATAGGGCCCTCCGTAATCGCGAGCATGGTGTTCGCAGAGAAAGAAAACCTCAACGGAGGATGTGTAGATGAAAAAAATGAAGTGGTTGAAGATACCAGCATTGATTGCGGCGGCATTGGTGCTTGGTTTGGCGTCTCCGGTCTGGGCGCAGGATGCTGCCGTTACGGAGCCGGCGTTCGATGCTGCGGCTGCGGTGAATGAATCGGCGTATGCCATCGATAATATGTTCCTGATGCTGGCTGCGGTTTTGGTGCTGTTCATGCAGGCCGGATTCGCGATGGTTGAGTCAGGTTTCAATCAGGCAAAGAATACAGTGAACATCCTGTTCAAAAACTTGATGGACCTGTGTATCGGTATGATCCTGTTCTTTGCTGTCGGCTTCGGCATCATGTACGCGGGATCATATGGTGGTGATGTGAATCCCTATTTGAATTTTGGCGGATTCGGAATTTATAAGCCCGCAGCCGATTTTGCCGCAGGAGCCGGTGCTTTGCACCCACAGGTCGACTGGTTGTTCCAGGTGGCGTTTGCAGCGACGGCTGCTACGATTGTATCTGGTGCGGTTGCCGGACGTCTTAAATTCAGCGCCTACCTTGTATACAGCGCGGTGATCACTGCGTTTATTTATCCGGTTTCCGGCTACTGGAAATGGGGCGGCGGGTGGCTCGATGGAATGGGTTTCTATGACTTTGCCGGTTCGCTCGTTGTACACGCCGTGGGTGGATTTGCCGCGCTGGCCGCTGCAATTGTTCTCGGACCGCGTATTGGCCGCTTCACCAAGGATGGCAAGTCCAAGGCCATGCCCGGACACAACCTTCCGATTGCGGCGCTTGGTGTATTTATTCTCTTAATCGGTTGGTTCGGTTTCAACCCCGGTTCGCAGCTCGCGATTGTCGGTAAGGATAACACCGATGCAGTCATGCTGATCGCGGTCAACACCCTGCTCGCAGCTGGAGCTGGTGGATTCGTTGCCATGCTTACCACCTGGTTCATGCACAGGAAGCCCGACCTGACCATGGCGGCCAATGGGGTACTGGGCGGTTTGGTGGGTATCACGGCTAACTGTGATGGCGTGACCAACGTTGAAGCCATTGTTATCGGTGCCGTTGCCGGCGTCCTGGTCTGCCTCGGGGTCAAGTTACTCGATAAGCTTAAAATCGACGACACAGTTGGTGCGTTCCCGGTACATGGCCTTTGCGGTGTGTGGGGCGGTATCGCTGTTGCGATCTTCGGCTCCTACGATGGATGCTCCTCGCAGACCATCGGCGAATACGGCAACTGGGTTGCTCAGATCGTAGGTTCGGTCGCCATTCCGCTCTGGGCGTTTGCCACCATGTTCATCCTGTTCTTCGTTCTTAAGAAGATCGGCATGCTCCGCGTCAGCAAGGAAGAAGAACTGCGCGGCCTGGACATCGGCGAACACGGCGAAGAAGCCTACAACGGCTTCCAGATCTTCACTACCAACTAATCACGGGCTGAGAATAGGAGAATTATCATGAAACTGATTATTGCATACATACAGCCTGAACAGCTTAACGAAGTGAAACAGGCTTTGTACGAGAAGGAAGTCTACAAGATGTCGGTGACCAACGCCATGGGCTGCGGTCAGCAGAAGGGCTACCACGAAACCTATCGCGGTGCAGACATCGAAGTGAACCTGCTGAAGAAGGTCCGCATGGAGATCGCGGTCAACGACGATTTCGTCGACATGACTGTTGACGCCCTCATCAAGGGTGCCCGTACCGGAAATATTGGTGACGGCAAGATCTTCATCCTCGATCTGCCTGAATGCATCCGCATCCGGACAGGCGAAAAAGGGCCGGAGGCTGTTGGCTAGAATATAGAATCTGGGGGCCGGGTTCCCGTGCGATTTCCTTACGCATCCTCGAGGGACTTCATCGGGGCCCGGTCTCCGAATACATTTGATAAACCAATAAAGTAAAAAACAAACAGAAGGAGATGAATATGAAGAAAATTATTATTACTACAATGGCAGCCGGACTGGTTGCAGCCGTCGCATCCGCAGAAGTGAGTGTTTCAATGGACTTCGCGTCCGCCTACGTATTTCGCGGTGTGACGTTGCTGGATGGAGCAAGTTTCCAGCCGGGTATCGAGGCTTCCGGGTTCGGTTTGCCAGAAGAATGCGGTGCCGTATCCGCTGGTTTTTGGGGTAGTGCCGACCTTGAAGGGGATAATTCAAGCACCTTTCAGGAAGTAGACGCGTATGCGGCCTACAGCCTGCCGACCTTGGTAGATGGTCTGGATGTTTCTGTCGGTTATTGCGAATACGCCTATGGTGCGGGTAGCAGCGACAAGGAAGCCAGTCTGGGTCTTGGCTATGATCTGGCCGGAGTTGCTCTGTCTGCTACCTATTATCAGGGTATTGGCGGATTGATTGGTACTCAGATGTATGGCGAACTCGGTGCCGGGTATGATATCGAGGCATCTGACGACTTGGTTGTATCCCTTGGTGCGCGCTTGGGTTATCTGGATCCTGACGCTGGTAAGTCCGGCTTCAGCGACTACGACCTGTCCATTGGCGCAAGCTATGCGCTGTCTGAAACCTGGAGTGCAGGTCTTTCCGGAACCTACATCGGTGAGATCGACTCCGACGTTCTAACTACCGACGTAGACTTCGTTGGCATGTTCAGCTTGGCTTGCGACATGTAATCCATGCAACATGGATTGTTGAAAAGCGTCCCTTCCGGGGCGCTTTTCTCATTCTAGGCTAGACGGTTCTTGTAGTCGTTATAGCCTAATTCCCGGACCACTTTAATTTCGCCGTTGCGCAGGATGGCGATATCGGGGTGCTGGATGACGCGGTTCTTCCTGATGGAATGTACGCGTATGATGTCGACTTCGTCGGTATGTTCAGCCTTGCAGCCTCCTTCTGAGGATATCCTCCCCTAGTAAGACGAACGCTCTCCGCTTCGGCGGAGGGCGTTTTTTGTTTCCTGCTTACAGTTGTCTTGCGAACAATCAATCAGCCAACTCGCCTCGGACAGGAGGGTATTCAAAGAATTGACAGGATTTCCAGATCTGTGGTAATGCGATTCGGTCCTCGAGGGTTTTAGGTAGGAGGCGATCTCCGATTAGAGTGCATACACGTAAACACAAGTAAGGAGATACTGCATGAAGAAGGTAATTGTTACTACCTTGGCGTCTAGCCTTGTTGCAACCATAGCGTCTGCTGGAACAAGTGTGACAGCGGACTTTGCTTCAGCCTATGTGTTTCGGGGTACCACGGTCGTAGATGATCTGGTGGTGCAGCCAGGCATTGAGGTGGATGGCTTTGGGCTAAAGGATGAATACGGATCGATTGATCTGGGCGTATGGGGGAGTACGGCCCCATTCTGGGATACATATGACAACCTCCATGAAACCGACTGGTATGCGGCATATACCTTGCCGGAAATCGTGAGCAACCTGAATCTGAACATCGGATTTACGGAATACCAATATGCCGGTGGTGCGGGTGAACAGGAAGTCAACCTCGGTGCGGCGTATGCATTGTGCGAAAACATCTCAATCGGAGGCCGCGCCAATTTCATGATCGACGATGAAGTTGCGGCTACGGAAAGCCAGAAATACTTCGATATGCATGCGAATTACTCCAAGCAGGTTTCCGAAGAGCTTGATGTCTCGTTAGGCGCCCTGCTCGGTGTGATGGTTCAGGGCGACGGAAACGCATCGGCCGGACTCGATGATGGTTTTAACCAATATGAACTGAGTGGCGCATTCAACTACGCTCTGAATGAAATGTGGAGTGTCGGCGGAGCGTTGACTTATATTGGACAGATCGATGACAACGTGCTGACGGACGCTGCCTATGATAGAGGATTGGTGGCCACGTTTAGCGTTGGCTGCAGCATGTAGCTACGCCTAAAATTAATCATCAGGAAAGCGCCCTTTTTTCGGGCGCTTTTCTCGTTTTAGGACAGCCGGTTTTTATAGTCGTCGTAGCCGAAGCGGCGAACAAGATGTATTTCTCCATCGCGCAGGATGGCGATGTCGGGATGCTGGATGCCGTTGAAGAAGGAGGTTTTTACCATCGAGTAGTGCGCCATGTCGCCGAAAACCAGCCGGTCGCCGGTCTGGAGGGGTTCATCGAAGGAATAGTCGCCGATGACGTCGCCCGCCAGACAGCTTAGCCCGGCCAGTTTGTAGGTGTACGCTTTTTCTCCGGCTTCGCCTGCAGGATCGTTCAAGGGGGAAAACAGATTGTCGCCCTTCAAAATTCCGATGAGGGGACGGTAGGGCATTTCCAGAACGTCGGGCATGTGGCAGGTGCAGGACGCATCGAGAATTGCGATTGCGCCATCATTGTCGATCACGTCCATCACCGTTGAAACCAGTACGCCGGCATTAAGTGCGACGGCTTCGCCGGGTTCGAGAATGACCTGAACGCCGTACTTCGCCTTGAAGTCGTTAATCAGCGTGCAGAGCAGGTCGATGTTGTAGTCGTTGCGCGTAACGTGGTGCCCGCCGCCAAAGTTGACCCATTCCATCTGTGGCAGGAATTCTCCAAACCTTTCCTCGACCGCTTTCAGCGTCGTTTGCAAGTCATCCGAATTCTGCTCGCAGAGCGTGTGGAAGTGCAGGCCGGATATGCCGTCAAGGGATTGTCCTTCAAAGTCTCGTCGCCGGATGCCGAGGCGCGACTTCGGCGCGCACGGATCATAGATGGCGTGGTCGGCCGGTTGCGTCGAGCATTCCGGGTTGATGCGCAAGCCAAACTTTGTCGGCTGGGTCCCCGATTCGGCGAGCGGCTTGAATTGTTCCCATTGCGTAAACGAATTAAAATCGATCTCGTCGCATAGTGTCAGCAACTCGGCAAAGTCCGCTTCGGAATAAGCGGCGGCAAAGGCATGCACTTCGCCGTTGAATTCTTCCCGGCCAAGGCGCGCTTCCCATGGTGAGCTGGCGCAGGTGCCGTCGAGGTATTCGCGAATCAGTGGAAACAGCGGCCACATGGCAAAACCCTTGAGGGCGAGCAATACTGTGCAGCCCGTGCGTTCCTTCACGGAGGCGAGGGTCTGGCAGTTTTTGCGGATGCGTTCTTCGTCGACAATAAATACCGGGGTTTTCATGCCGATACGCAATACACGGGATGATGGAAAAAGGGAAGGTGGAATGCGAACTGAACGGTGTCTGGACTTGTGGTTGCAAGGCTTCGTGGTAGTATTTGGCGCGAGTCAAACAGAAGGAGTCGCTTCATGAATAGGATGATTTGCGGATGGAAATGGATCGCTTGTTCGGCCATGGCGGTCGTACTGGCCGGTTGTGCCTCGGAATCGCACAAGACGATACAGCCGACGCAGGTAGCTTCGGCCAACACGTATTATAGCGGACCCAAAAACAAGCTGGCCGTCGGCAAGTTTGAAAACCGGACCGGCTACATGCGCGGACTTTTTTCGGATGGCGTTGATCGGCTGGGAAGCCAGTCCAAGACTATTCTGATTTCCCACCTGCAACAGACCGGCCGTTTCAATGTGCTGGATCGCGGTAACATGGAGGAGATCGCCAAGGAAGCGCAACTGCAGGGCGTGGAACAAAAGCTTCAAGGGGCCGACTATGTTGTTACCGGTCAGGTCTCCGAGTTCGGTCGCAAGGAAACCGGCGATGTCCAGCTCTTCGGCATCCTCGGTTCCGGCAAGAAGCAGGTGGCCTACGCCAAGGTCACGCTGAATATCGTCGATGTCAAAAGCTCATCCGTGGTCTTTTCGGTTCAGGGTGCCGGCGAATATGTGTTGAGCAATCGTGAGATTGTCGGAACGGGCGGTACCGCCGGCTATGATTCCACGCTCAATGGCAAGGTGCTTGATCTGGCCATCCGCGAGGCAGTGAACCACTTGGTTGAAGGCATCGAGTCCGGGGCATGGACCCCGACGAAGGACTAGCATGAAGCCTATTGCCGCCGTTGTTGGACTCGCTGGAATTCTTCTGCTCTCCGGTTGCGCTTCGCCCAGCCTGTATTACTGGGGGAGTTATGAAAACCAGATCTATAAAATGTATAACGAGCCCGGTGAAATGCCGCCGGAACGTCAGGTTGAGCTGATGGAGGCTGATATCGAGCGGGCTCGTTCCAAAGACAAGCCACTTCCGCCCGGGTTCGAGGCGCATCTCGGCTTTCTCTATTTCCAGCTCGGCAAGTTCGATCTGGCGAAGCAATCCTTCGAAGCCGAAAAGGCGGCTTTCCCTGAATCTTCCGTGCTGATGGATCGGTTTATCAAGAAACTGGGGGGCGGCCATGCGTAGGTTGACCGGATTCTTTTTCGCGGTTTTGGCAATCGGGTTTCTATCTGGTTGTGCCACGCCACCGGATTACACGGCCTTCCGTGCATATCGCCCTCGATCGGTGCTGGTGATTCCGCCATTGAATGACAGTACGGACCTGAAGGCGACTTACGGGGTGCTTTCGACGGTGACCCGACCGCTGGCGGAAATGGGCTATTATGTATTTCCCGTGGCGGTCATCGACCAGTTTCTCAAGGAAAATGGAATGCCCACCGCCGGAGAAATGAACCAGATTCCACTACGCAAGGTAGACGAAATCATTGGGGCGGATGCCGTCCTCTATCTCACGGTGAACCAGTATGGAACGAAGTATGCCGTTTTAGACAGTTCCACGATTGTGCGTATGCATGCACGGCTGGTGGATGTAAAAACCGGAACGTTGCTCTGGAGCGGGGTGGTGGACGTGCACCAGAGTTCCTCCAGTGGATCAAGCGATCTGGTCGGCATGCTGGTCTCCGCCGCGGTCAGTCAGGTCGTATCCCACAGTGTGGATGAGGCGCACAATGTGGCCGTTACGGCCAGTGCGAAACTCTTTACGACGCGCAACAAGGGATTGCTTTATGGCCCGTACCGTCCCGAGTACGGTACGGATTAAGTGCGCTCGTACGCCGGTGGATCAGTCGAGATCGATGACCGGACCTTCCACAACCTTCCAAGGGAGGCCGTATTTGTTGAGGTCTTCCATGAAGGGGTCGGGATCCATCTGTTCCATGTTGAAGACGCCGTTTCCGGTCCACTTCTTTTCGATGAGCATCTTGGCGCCGATGAAAGCCGGCACGCCGGTAGTGTATGAGATGGCCTGCGATTGCACTTCGGCATAGCACTCCTGATGATCGCAGGTGTTGTAGACGACCACGGTCTTTTCCTTGCCGTCCTTGAGGCCGGTCACCTGGCAGCCGATCCACGTCTTGCCCTTGGTGCGCGGACCTAGCGAGGCCGGGTCGGGCAGCAGCGCCTTGAGGAACTGCAGCGGAATGATCTTCTGGCCGTTGAACTCTACTTCGTCGATGCGGGTCATGCCGACGTTGCCGAGCACTTCGAGATGCTTGAGATAGCTGTCGCCGAAGCTCATCCAGAAGCGCGCGCGCTTAAGGTGCGGAATATGCGTGGCGAGCGATTCGAGTTCTTCGTGGTACATCAGGTAAATGTTGGGCGTGGCGATGTTTTCCGGCACCTCGAAGCGGTGCTTGACGGAGAGCGGCGCGGTTTCGATCCATTCGCCGTTTTCCCAGTAGCGCCCCTTGGCGGTGACTTCGCGGATGTTGATCTCCGGGTTGAAGTTGGTGGCAAAGGGATAGCCGTGGTCACCGGCGTTTACGTCGATGATATCGATATAATGGATTTCGTCGAGATAGTGCTTCTGGATGTAGGTGCAGAAGACGGAGGTGACGCCGGGATCGAAGCCGCTGCCGAGCAACGCCATCAGTCCGGCTTCCTTGAAGCGGTCATGATAGGCCCACTGCCACTTGTACTCGAACTTGGCGGTATCTTCCGGCTCATAGTTGGCGGTGTCGAGATAGGCCACACCGGTTTCAAGGCAGGCATCCATGATATGCAGGTCTTGGTAGGGCAGGGCGACATTGATCACGAGCTCCGGCCCGAACGACTTAATCAGCGCAACCAGCTCAGGCACGTTGTCGGCATCGACCTGTGCCGTCTGGATCGGACGGGAAAGCTGGGCGGCGATGGCATCGCACTTCGACTTCGTGCGGCTGGCCAGCATGATTTCCGAAAACACTTCCGGCAACGCCGCGCACTTGTGCACAACCACGCCGCTGACTCCACCGGCTCCAATGATCAAAACTTTCGACATAGAAAATCTCCTGAAAAATGAGGCCGAACAGATATCCCATCGCCAACGCTATTGCAAGTCGTGGAGTCGAGGAGAATTATTGCACTATCATCCATCTCGACGGCCGTGAGGATAGATGATAGTAGGGTGAAATGAAGTGGACCGAATTTCACCATCCCGATATCAGTTGGCCCGTGGTTCGACGGCGTGTCGGCATTGAGCTTATGGAGATGCTGGAGCTGTCGGCTGTTTTTCTGACGCGCGGTGGTTGGGGGCTGCTGAACCAATCCTGCTATCCCAATCATGCGGCCTATCTCAATGCTACAAGCCGCTTGCGCAAGAACGGTCTGGTCGTGAATCGATCCGAGAGTGGCCAAACCCCGCACCTGACGCTTACCGCAGCGGGGAAGAGCGGCCTGCCTCCGTATTTCTCGCCCGAAAAAATGTGGAACAGGAAATGGAACGGTATTTGGTATCTCCTTGTGTACGATGTACCAGAAATAGACCGAAAATACAGGGATGTCCTGCGGCAGTTCTTGAAACGTATGCGAATGGGTTGCCTGCAGCAAAGCGTGTGGGTGACGCCCCAGGATATTCGTCCGGATTTTGACGACCTTTCAAAGGCGGTCAGCATCGATGCGTTTGCATTTCTATTCGAGGCGAAAACCGTGTTGGGTTTGCCAAGAAACCGGGTGGTGGAGGAGGCGTGGAACTTTGGGAGACTTTCCCTGCTACAGGATCGCTATTGCGAAGTTATGGAAGAAAACATTGATAGGATGGAGCAAGGCAATTGCAAGGCTGAAGAATTGGGCCCGCTGATGCGCTTGGCCTTGGATGCCTATCATAGCGTATTTGTCGAAGATCCTTTGCTTCCGATGTCGCTCTGTCCATCCAACTATCGTGGGATGGAAGTGCTTTCACTGCACAGGACATTGTTTTCGAAGATCAATGAACGCCTGTAGGCCATATCATCCAGCTTCACGGCCGTGGATCTGGATGATAGTGCTACGCGGATATGGCGGTTTACGCGAATTTGGTATTGAGGGCGCGATCAATGCGTTCGATTAATTCGCTGGCCGGTTCGAGACCAACCGAGATCCGAATAAGATAGCGCGAGGCGCCGGCTCTTTCGGCCCATTCCAGCTCATCGTAGTGGGCAATCAGTACGAAAGGGCAACAGAGGCTGAAACTCGTTCCGAGGTTGGGGCCCTTGGTGATTTCCAGCGCATCGTAGAAGGCTTCGGTATGCTTGGCCGCATCCTTGAGCACAAAGGATAGCAGTCCTCCGTATCCGCCCTCGGGCCGTCGGAACCGATCGTACATTTCCTTGTCGGTAACGGCGGGATAGTAGACCGACTCCACGGCCGGATGCTTGTGAAGGTGCTCGCATATTTCCAGCGCGGTCCGGTTGATCCGTTCCACCCTTTCACGATAGTTGCGCGAATCGGATTCCAGCTGGATGATATCTGCCGGATGGAAAGCCTCCGGTTCGTGGATTTCGCCAAGCTGTTTCCGGAAGTGAGCCGCAAAGGGTGCGTCGGGGTTAATGATCAACGCGCCGCCCATGACGTCGCTGGTGCCCGAGAAAAACTTGGTCAGGCTGATCGCCGACACGTCGGAAGCGGGTAGGGTATTCTGATTGATGCATGCCCCGAGCGTCTCATCGATGATGATCGGGAAGTTATACTGGTCCGCGAGTTCGCGAAGCCGCTGAAGATCGACGCTGGTAAGCAACGGGTTGGTCGGAAACTCGCAAAAGAGACCGCTGACCTTTGTGTCTTCCAGATCCGACTCCAGCTGTTTCAAATCGTCTTCATGTCCGTTGGAGTAGAACAATGCTCCCGACTTGTTAAACTTGTTCTGCAGTTTCAACGTGTCACCGTATGGGAAAGCAAACTGAACGGTCGGGGCATCGGGATTCAGGTTCCGCGATGCAATGTAGGCCGCATTGATAGCCGCCATGCCAGAGCAAAACAGGTAGACATTGTCCGCGGTGGTCCCCGTGAAATCTGCAACGCGTTCGACGATCTTCCGTTGCGCTTCCGAGGCATCGGGAAGTGTGGTGTTGTTTAGAAGCATTTCGGCGCACCGCGAGGAAATGCCTTCGCCGGCATGTTGCCAGTAAGCCTTGGCATGCTCCGCCAGCGATTCCGGAAAACTGATGAGCGTGACCGGAGAATTGATAAGTCCCCGAATATGCACTTCGGCTTTGGGATCCTTGATCCAAAGGTAGGCGGCGCAGCGTTGGGCGGCGGCGCGGGTCGTGTATAGATGGATCTGATCATCCGAAGGCTGGCGAAACTTTTCAAACGCCGCCTCCACCAGCGGGTGGTAGAAAAAACGGGGATAACCCAATTGCAACCGTTTCATCGTGGCCGGATCGCGTTCCTCGTAGCCGACCACATCCTGCCAGCGCGGCAGGCACATCGAGATGGCGTGCTTCGTGTTGGGGATCGGCTTACCCAGATCTTCGGCGCGGCAGAGCGGATGGTTGCGTAGATTTTCCTGCGGCATGGGACTAAAGCTGGTTCAGGGCGGTTTGAATATCGGCGATCAGGTCGTCGGCATCCTCGATGCCTACCGAAAAGCGTACAAGTCCGTCGGTAATGCCGACCGCTTCGCGTTCGGCTTTCGGAATGGAGGCGTGGGTCATCGACGCCGGATGGCAGATGAGCGACTCGATTCCGCCGAGGCTTTCGGCCAGCGAGAACAGGTTCAGGTTCGAGACCAGTTTTACGACCTGCTCGAACGAGAGGTCGAAGAGAGCCGTTACCATGCCGCTACCACCGCGCATTTGCTGCTTCGCGAGCTCATGCTGCGGGTGTGACGGAAGGAACGGATAACGAACCGAGGTTGTGCAATCGAGTCCTTCGAGGAATTCGGCCATCTTGAGCGCGTTCTGGGCATGCTTTTTCATGCGCACGCCCAGCGTTTTGAGGCCGCGCGAGATAAGCCAGCAGTCGAACGGCGAGGGATTGAGGCCGATCGCCTTCTGGGCGAAAACCATTTTTTCGTTCCAATCCTTGGAGCTGGTGCAAACCACGCCGCCGAGGCAGTCCGAGTGCCCGTTGATGTATTTGGTGGTGCTCGAAAGGCTGACGTCGGCGCCGAGTGTAATCGGGTTCTGGAAACAGGGGGATGCGAAGGTGTTGTCGACCAGGAGTTCGGTTCCGGCGGCGTGGCAGGCATCGGCGACGGCAGCGATGTCGATGATTTTCAGCAACGGGTTGGTGGGCGATTCGATCCAGACCAGGGCCGGCTTCTGCTTTTCGATCTCGGCATAGTTGGCTGGGTCGCTGAGATCTATATAGCTGATGGTCACGCCGAACTTCTTGAAGACCTTGTCGTAGATGCGGTAGGTGCAACCATAGATGTTTTCCTCGGCCACCACATGGTCGCCCGACGAAAGGGTGGAGATTACGGCGGTGACAGCCGCCATTCCGCTACCGAATACCGTGGCATATTCGGCCTGCTCCAAATGCGCCAGTGTGGCGCCGAGCCGATCAAAAGCCGGATTGCCGGAACGGGTGTAGTCGTAGCCGTGGGTTTGGCCGGGTTCCAGTTGAGCAAAGGTCGAGGTCAGATAGACCGGTGGAATGACCGCGCCGGTTTCCCGGTCCGGTTCCTGTCCGATGTGAATAGCCGCTGTATCAAATTTCATGTTTGGTCCGTATTAGGTTTTTCCCGGTTTTCTTTCTGGAGGGATAGCGTCCTCGCTGTCCGCCGGACGATGAGGACATCGTCCTTACCTAGTAAAGAGACCTTACCGATCATCTTTGCCGGAATTTCGAGAAAAGGTAGCGGGTTGTGACGGGTTCGTCAAACCCGGCTTAGCGCTCGAAATAGGTGTAGCCGCGCATGCCGTCTTCGTAGGCATCCATGATGTGCCGGCGTTCCTTGGGAGAGATGCGGCCGTTCTGAACGGCCTCTTCCGCCAGCTCGCGGATATGGCGGATCATGCGTTTCGGGTCGTATTCAACATAGCTGAGCACGTCGGCCACCGAGTCGCCTTCGATCTCGCGCGTGAACTGAAGGTGCCCTTCGTAATCCACGCGAACGGTAACCACATTGGTATCGCCCAGCAGATTGTGCAGGTCGCCCAATGTTTCCTGATAGGCGCCGACCAGAAAGACGCCGAGATAGTACTCGTCCTTGGTCAGATTATGGAGCTGAAGGGTATCGCGTGTTGTGTGTTGTCCAACGAAATGATCAATCTTTCCGTCGCAGTCGCAGGTAATGTCGGCCAATACGACCTCGCGGGTTGGCTTTTCGTCGAGCCGGTGGATCGGCATGATCGGGAATAGCTGGTCGATGGCCCAGACATCGGGGAGCGATTGGAAGAGGCTGAAGTTGCCGTAGTAGATGTCGGCTAGAACGGAGTGGAGCTTCTGCAGCTCATCGGGCACGAACTCCATCTCCTTGGTCAGTGCCGCGATGCGCGTGATGATGTGCCAGAAGATTTCACCGGCCAACGCGCGTTCGCGCAACGACATGGTTCCGCGCTTGAAGCGCTGGTGGATCTCGTCACGGTAGTAGAAGGCATCGTGGTAGCACTCCTGCGCATTTTTGGCTTCGAGCACGTTGACCACGGTCATCAGGTTCTGCAGCAGCTCGTGTGCGTCGTCCTCCAGTTCCTTCGGGAGTGCGTCGATCTCGAAGCGGCTGTCGTCGAGAATATTGAAGAGCAGTACGGAGTAGTAGGCCACCGTGGCGCGGCCGGATTCGGTGACGATATCCGGGTGCGGGATATCCACCTCGTCTAGGGTGCTCACGATGTTTTCCACAATGGCCGCACAGTATTCATCGAGACCATAGTTGCGGCTTGATGCGGTATCCGAGTGGGATCCATCATAATCGACCGCCAGGCCGCCGCCGAGGTCGAGTACCCCCATGGGGGCGCCTTCGTTGACCAGGCCTATGTAGACCCGGCAGGCCTCGACCACTGCTTCGCGAATGTCGCGGACGTTCGGGATCTGCGATCCGACGTGGTAGTGGAGCAGCTTGAGGCAGTCGAGCATGTCTTCATCGCGAAGCATATCGACGAGGTCGCACACCTGGGACGGGTTGAGGCCGAAAACACTGCGTTCGCCGCCGGATTCGTTCCAGTGGCCGGAAGCCTGGGTCGAAAGCTTGAGGCGCACGCCGATGATCGGCTTGATATCGAGTTCCCGGGAGCGCTCGATGATCAATGCCAGCTCAGACGGGTTTTCCACCACAAACGCACACTGCAAGCCCATCTTGCAGGCATAGAGTCCAAGATCGACGAATTCGGCGTCCTTGTAGCCGTTGCAGATCAGGTAGGCTTCGGTGTCGTGCATATAGGCCAGCGCGGCGATCAGTTCCGGTTTGCTGCCGGCTTCGAGGCCATGGTGGTAGCGCGCGCCGAAATGCGTAATCTCCTCCAGAACCTGCTGCTGCTGGTTGACCTTGATGGGATAGACGCCGCGATAGCGGCCGTCATACTCGAATTCAGCAATCGCCTTGGCGAAGCTTTCGTGGAGCTTCTGAATACGGGAGTCCAGGATGTCGCTCAAACGCAACAGTACGGGCATGTCGAGGCCGCGGTCGTCCAGACCATCGATGATTTTCTGAAGGCTGACCCCTACGCCGTTACCGTGCGGGTGTACCAGGACTTCGCCTTTGCGGGACACACTGAAGTAGTCCGCCCCCCAGTTATTGATGCCGTATAACTCAGCCGATTGTTCGACTGACCAATCTGTATCGTTGTTTTTCAAGGGAGCCCGTATAGGCCCTGGGCTTGTTGAATGGAAGTCATTTCTGCCAAAACCTGTATCCGGCGGCGGAAAAACAGATTATTCGTGCGCTAATTGAATGCGCTTAAGATTTGCCTTTTGGCCGCATTTCATGGAAATTCCGCCGCAATTATTTGGAGTTTGTTCGATGAAGTATGTGGTATTGGTTGGCGACGGCATGGGTGACTATCCTGTTGACGCACTTGGCGGAAAGACGCCATTGCAGGCGGCAAACGCCCCGACGGTTAGGAAGTTTGCCGGACTGGGTGAAACCCGTCTGGTGCAGACGGTCCCGGAAGGCATGCCTCCCGGGAGCGATGTGGCCAACCTGGCCCTGCTCGGCTATGACGCGGCAAAGAACTATACCGGCCGCGCCCCGATCGAGGCCGCCGGCGCGGAAATCCCGATGACCCCGCAGGATGTGGCGTTTCGCTGCAATCTGGTGACGGTCAAGGACGGGATTATGGACGACTATTCCGCCGGGCACATTACCACGGAAGAGGGGCGGGCGCTGATGGCATCCGTCCAGGAAAAGCTGGGACGCGAGGGGCTGACCTTCCATCCCGGCGTACAGTACCGTCACCTGCTGGTGTGGGACGGCGGCCCGGCGGATAGCGAATGCGTGCCGCCGCATGAGATCTCGGACAAGCCGGTGGAAGGAAACCTTCCGGCAGGAGATCGGCAGGATGAAATCCGCGAACTGATGGAACTATCCAAAGAAGTGTTCGCCGATCATCCGGTTAACCAAAAGCGTATTGCGGAAGGAAAAAAGCCCGCAACGCAAATCTGGCTGTGGGGGCAGGGGAATGCCATGCAGCTGGAATCATACAAGTCCCTCTACGGTCTGGGCGGCGGAGTGATCTCCGCGGTCGACCTGCTGAAGGGCATTGCAAAACTGGCCGGTCTGGAAGCCCCCGATGTGGAGGGTGCGACCGGCTTCCTGGATACAAATTACCAGGGCAAAGTAGACGCGGCGCTGGAGATACTGGAGCGGGAAGACTTTGTCTTCATCCATATCGAAGCGCCGGATGAATGCGGGCACATGGGTGACGCACAGAAGAAGACGCTGGCGATCGAAGAGTTCGATGCCCGGGTTTGCGCACCGGTTTTCCAATGGCTGGAAGATCGCGGCGAAGCCTATACGTTGCTGCTGTGCACAGATCACCGAACGCCGGTAGCCCTCAAGGGGCATACCTCCGAGCCCGTTCCCATGGCGGTCATGACAGGACCCGTGGGAGAAACAGACGCGCAGGCTGCGTTCGACGAAAACGTGAACGAAGGTATCGTTCAGTGCATGGCCTGCGAATGGATACAACAAATACTAAACGCATCATCCGATCGATGATGGAAGAATGGATTTTGGACTACTGAACATTTGAATGTGCCTTAAGGAGGCCATGAGATAACCCCTTTGAAAGAAACACGGATCCAGTAATCCATTCTTCCAGCCCTTTCGGATGCGAAAGGACTAGAAATTGAGTTTAATCAAGAAAATCGCTTCGGTTTTCGGCAAGAAGGACGAGTCGAAAAGCAAGGAAGCCCCGAAACAAAAGAAGCAATCGTCCGCCGATCAGAAGAAATCGATCAAGCCTCACCAGGAGGAATGGCGCCCCGGCAGCGAAAAGAAGCCGCGTCAGCAGCAGCGCCGCAAGCCGCAGGGCGGTGGACAACGTCCGTCAAGGAAGCCGAAGGAAGGCGACCGCCCGCAGGGCGAGCGCAAGCCCCGGCCGCAGGGGGAACGGAAACCCCGCCCGCCGCGTAAGAAAGAGGTGGCCAATGAGCCCTTTGTTCTGACGGCCGAAGAACAGGAGCGGATGAAAGAGTTCCGCCCCGAAGAAGAGGATCGGCGTCTGGCATATGAAAAGCGGCTTCGTTTGCGCCGGGGAGGCGATCAGAATCGCTCTGAAAAGTCCCCGCGGGAAAGAAACCGCAAGCCGCAGGGGGAACGCAAGCCGCGTCCCGAAGGCGAAAAGAATCAACGCGAGCGCGAGCCCCGCCCCGACAATCAGTTCAAACCGCTTCCGAAGCGTGAGCCGAAACCCCGGGCTGAAGAAACGCCGTGGGATCCCTCCGAGTTCACCGTTGCGCCGGAAGAGGGAAAAATCCGTTTCCATGATCTGGATCTGCATCCCCGGCTGATGCGCAGCATCCATGCGTTGGGCTGGCAGTATGCCACACCCATCCAGGGCGAAATCCTGCCCGGCACGCTCAAAGGCAAGGATATGGCCGGCCGCGCCCAGACCGGCACCGGTAAAACGGCGGCCTTTCTGATTTCGATCATCAACCACTGCTTGAAGAACCCGTTGCCGAAACAAAGCCATGCCTGTCCTCGTGCGCTGATCATTGCGCCGACACGCGAGCTGGCCATGCAGATTGGTGCCGATTCCGAGGGCCTCAACCAGTTCACCGGCCTGCGCACCGTCGTGCTTTACGGCGGCATGGACTACAACAAGCAGCAGCGCGAACTGGAGGACAACCAGATCGATATCGTGGTTGCCACGCCGGGACGTCTGCTGGACTTCGCCACCAAGAATGTCGTGAAGCTCGGATTTACCGAAATCATGGTGATTGACGAAGCCGACCGCATGCTCGATATGGGTTTTATTCCCGACGTGCGCCGCATTATCTACAAGACGCCGCCGAAGGAAAAACGCCAGACCGTGCTGTTTAGCGCAACCCTTTCGGACGATGTGATGAACCTGGCTTCGGCATGGATGGTTGATCCTGAGCGCATCGATATCGAACCGGATCAGGTGGCCGTCGATACCATAGATCAGAAGGTCTTTATCGTGACCGATGACCAGAAGTTCAAACTGCTCTACAACATCATCAAGAATGACAAGCCGGAGCGGATCCTTATCTTCACCAACCGGCGCGACCAGGCCGAGCGCCTTTCCGAAGACCTCGACCGCTACAGCCACAAGTGCGAAATGCTTTCCGGTGCCGTCACCCAGAAAAAGCGCATGCGCATTCTGGAGGACTTCAAGTCGGGCAAGGTCAAGGTGCTTGTCGCGACTGACGTTGCGGGTCGCGGAATCCACGTTGACGGGCTCAGCCACGTGGTCAACTTTAACATTCCCGAAAACCCGGACGACTATGTACACCGCATCGGCCGCACCGGCCGCGCCGGTGCCTTGGGGCAGTCGATCACCTTCGCCTGCGAAATGGAGTCGTTCGAGCTTCCCAAGATTGAAGAGCTGCTCGGCATGGAGCTGAAGTGTCTCATGCCGACGGAAGAGCTGCTTGAAGAGCTTCCGCCGGCGCCTCCTCGCAAGCGCCGTCCGCGTTCCAGCGGGCCTAGTGGCGGTCGCCATGGAGGAGGGGGCCGTTCGCATGGCGGGGGCAACCGCCACGGCGGTGGCCAGCGCAGAAGCGGCGGAAGCCGTCCGTCTCGCTAGAAACCTAGCGTGGCATTCAGCCACCACTTGCCAAGCCGCTGCGAACGTAGGTTTGCGGCGGCTTTTTTGTGGATTGGTGGACGTTCTTCGGCATCGCTCAGAACCGGCGGGCACCCCTCCATGGAATTACATCCGGGGCCTCCCGCTGGCAATCAGGAGCTTTCTTTTCATTGGTTTTTCCGGATTAGAAGGACCGGCCAGGCAGTCTGTGCCTACCTCTCGAACGCTTGTCCTTTTCTGGTTCTTCAATAACCGTGTTTCCGTTGGAGCTTTGGTCCGTAACCTGTTTGTCCTCGCCGGTCATACCTTCTTCCGTGTCTCCACTGGTCAAATTGAGCAGCGATCCGAAAGTCAGCGCTCCGGCACCCTTCAAGGTATCGGTGGCAAAGTCGGTTGAGTTGGCAACGGTTCCAATAATGAAGTCATAGCTGATGCTTCCCAGGTCGGAGAGCATTCCACTGATACTCGTGCCCCCCGTGTCTTCGCCGATATTGGACAGTTCGAGAGACAATGGTATGGACGGTGCAGGGAGTACGGAGAGCTTGGGACGCACGGTACCTTTTTTTATCTGCAAGTGTTTGATAATCACTTTTTGGCCTCCGGCTTCCTGCTGGGCAGATACCGGTTGAGTCGGGGCGTTTTCCTCCGGCTCCTCCTGTTGCTGCGAGACCAGCTTTTTAATTTCGGCCTGAAGATCCTTGATGTTGTCGGTCGTCAGATGTCGTTCGAAGACAATGTTGGGAGCGCCGATCAGGATCTCCTTGATCACCAGGGTGTCGGATTGCAGCGTGTCCGGATCAAGCTCCAGCCGGAACTGACCTAGCTCGACAAGGTGCCTGTATGTGAATCCGTGCGGATTCGCGACAGTAAGACCGTCCAGCTGAATCACGCCTTCAAGTGGACGAACCGACAGCAGCTTGAAGGCGACGAGTTTCAGCGGGCCTCCGTCGTCGGTTTCCTCCGCGGCCTCTGTTTCGTTAGTCGCGGCGGATCCCGGTGCAAAAATATTGAGTTTCCCGAGGGAGAGTTTGTTCATGGGATTGAGCTTTTGTATCTCCGACATATCCAGCGCCCACTGGACCGGTTTGTTGGTTACGGCGGGAAGGGTCAAATTAATCGCGAAGTTCGTTACGAGCAGGGAATGCAGTACAACAGGTTGCTCATCCAGCGGGATGGGCTCCGGCCCTTCTCCGGTTTGCGGAGTTGCTTCTGGAGAGGGGGCTTCATCCACAGCTCCTGCCGGTGATGCAAAGCCCATCAGGGATGCTTGAAGGTCGGCCACATTGCCACTGGTCTCGGTCTGTTCCAGGTTGATTTCCGGGGAGTTGACCAAGATTTTCTCGATATTGACCTGGCCGGAGAAGAGCGAGTCGGGATCAAGGGAAACATCGATGCCGGCTAGTTGAAACAGGTTGGTCGAAAGGTATCCGTCCGGATTGGGAATGCTGATCCCTTTGAGCTGAATGTGGCCGTCCACCAGTTTGACGGCAATAGAACCAATGCCGGCCAGCATGCGCGGTTGTGTAACAGTATTCGTTGCCGTCGAGTCGAGCAGTTTGATTTGGATATCGTCTACCAGAAGGTTATGCAGCTCAAACGGAGGTGCTCCTGTCGCGGTTTCCTCCGTCTCGGTTGTTTCTTCAACAACCGGTTCCATGGCGGCAGGCGCGTTGGTCGCGGCGTTTGCAAAACGGTCGGCGATCTTCATGAACTCGGTGACCGTATCGGTCTGTGGATTTCTTTCAAGGTAGGCATAGGGACGAATCACCTGCACATCGCGGATGGAAATCCTGTCGGAATAGATGCTTGCCGGATCCACTTCGATCTCGATGCCATCGAGTCTAAACAGGTTGGGTGTTTCAAGAAGAGACGGATTGCTGACATGCAGGTTTTTCACGGTTGCGATCCCGTTGGTCATGCTGGCGGCGACCTGCTCAATACCGACATTGATATCCATGTTGGTGGCGTCGGTATGGGCCAGATGGAACTGGATATCGTTGACTTCAAGTTGCTCCACGATGACGATCTTTGGTTCCTTGCTGTCGTCCTCGTCCGGCTTCCTAGGCTCCGGCTTTTCCGCATCGCCGCCCAGATACTCCTCCAGGTTTTTCATGAACTCAGTGACGTTGTCGGAGGCTTCGTTTTGCTCGTAGATAAAGTAGGGGCTATCAATTTGCACCCGGTGCACAACAACGGTCCGGGAAAAGATGGAACCGATATCAAGCGCAATATCCATGCCGGCCAGCGACACGGCATTGGTCTGGCCGAATTCATCCGGATTGCCAATCGCAAAGCCGGTCATGTGAAACGTACCGTGGCGGGGGTTGATTTTCAGCTCGTTGATCGTTAGCGGGGTTCCCAGCGCCTTTGAGCCGATATGCTCCGCCACCATTTTCACGGCTGGTCCCAGCCAGAACAGAAATATGCTCAGCAGAATGACCATTAATACGGCCAGCACCGCCAGTACGGCGCCGACGATTTTTTTCACTTTAACGACCATTCAGGCACCTCGCTCTCCAAGAGTCACAAGCCTACTGAAAAAGGACTTGGTTTGGAAAGAGTTCGATGAGCCTTTTCCGGTTGGATTTTGCCGGGAATACAGGCCGGAACCCTCCGGTTCCGGCCTGTCCAACTTTTTTTATTTACCGCTTGCACGCCCCTAGGGGCATCGGTATCTTGCACATCCTCTTTTCATTTATCGCTCGGGTGGTGAAATTGGTAGACACGCAAGGTTGAGGGCCTTGTGGCCGTTAAGGCCGTATGAGTTCGAATCTCATCCCGAGCACCATTTTAAAAGGCCGGACTGATCAGTCCGGCCTTTTTATTTGGTCTCAAGGAAACTGCAACTGTTTTGAACCCTGAATCGATGTTTTCTGTCTTTATTGATGGCTTCAAGAGCTTTGAGACTATTGGCGCACATATCTTGACGGGTGCGTTGCTTCCGCTTAAAGTTCTTGTATCGCAAGAAAGGAAACGCGGTAGCCATGGAATCGTACCATACCATTCCCGAGATGCTGCTCGGCCATGCAGCTCAGCACAACGTCAAGCGTGCGTTCAACGACCGGGTGGAAGGCGAATGGCGGTCGGTTTCAATGGTCGATGTGGTTCAACGGGTTACCTGTCTGGCTGCAGCGCTTGAGGAGCGGATCCCCGACGCCGGCGCATGTGTGGGTATTCTGGCGGCACCCTCCAGCAACTGGCTGGTGGCGGACCTGGCGACGATGCTGGCGGGTCACGTGGCGGTTCCGTTTTTCGTCGACTTTTCCGAAGCGCATCTGCAGCACAAGATCGATGATACGGGCATGAAGGCGATCTTTGTGTTCGGGGAATCGCTGTGGGCGCGGTTCCGGCCGCTGGCTGATGGCTTTGATCTGATTATTACCGATCAGCTGGTGACGGATGTCCCGGGAGTGCTGCATGTGGACGAACTATATTTCCAGGGAGGGGAAAGGATGGCGGCCGGGCCTGAGCTGTCTGAACATCTTTTACTGCGTATCAAACCGGACGACCTCGCCGTCATCATCTACACCAGCGGTTCGACGGGTACGCCGAAGGGCGTGGAGCTGACGCATCGTAATCTGGTGGAGCAGCTGCACGAGCTTGAACCGATGTTTCCGATCAAGCCGTGCCGGGACCGGGCGCTGAGTTTTTTGCCGGTGGCCCACTGCTTCGAACGGATTGTCATCTACCTTTATCTCTCGCGCGGCATGTCGGTTTATTTTGTCGACGATATCGAGCATCTCGGCGTTGTGTTGCAGGAAGTCCGCCCGACGATGATGACGGTGGTGCCGCGCTTGCTGGAAAAAACCTACGAACGCATTGCCGGGAAGTCGGACCTGGTTTTCGGGCCGCTCGGCGGGTTTGCCCGGTGGACGTGGAAACATGCCGGCCGATCGGATGACGGTCCGGGGAGGGGGTCTCTGGCGGACCGCCTTGCCGACGGCCTGGTCGGGTGGCAAATCCGAAAATCGCTGGGAGGAAAGCTGCGAACCATGGTGGTCGGCGGCGCGCACATGCCGGACGATTTGAACCGCTTTTTTGTACGCATGGGCGTGCCGCTCTACGAGGGGTACGGGCTGACCGAGGCCGCGCCGGTGATTAGCGTGAATTATCCCAGCCAGCGTAAAGTGGGTACCGTCGGGCGGCCGCTGCCAAGCGTGCAGGTCAGGCTGACGGATGAGGGCGAGGTGCTGGCGCGCGGCCCGAGTATCATGCGCGGCTATCATAACCGGCCGGAGGAAACCGCGCAGGCCATCGATGCGGACGGCTGGCTTCATACCGGAGACCTGGGGCAGTTCGATGCGGACGGCTACCTGAGCATCAAGGCGCGCAAGAAGGAGCTGTTCAAAACCTCCACCGGCGAAATTGTATGTCCGCTGCCGATCGAGCGGGCCCTGTGTTGCTCGGATCTCGTCGACACGGCTTGCGTTGTTGCCGAATCCCGCAAATTTACGAGCGTACTGATTTTCCTGAACCGCAGCGGCCTCGCCCGGTTGAAGCAGCGCTGCGGAGCAGGAAACGAAACGGACGCCGCGTTTGCCAGATCCCCTGTAGTGAACCAGGAAATCCAGTCGCTGGTCCGGCAGGTCAATGCCGATCTCGACCACTGGGAAAAGATCCACACCTATGCTCTGCTGCTGGAACCGCCTACGGTGGAAAACGGCCAATTGACCCCGACATTGAAAATACGACGCTACAAGGTGGCGGAGCAATACAAGACGGTGATTGCCCGCATCTACGACGAAAGCAAAAAGATGGAGGATTCGAATGAGTTCGCGATTGGCCATTGTTGAAGGCATCCGCACGCCGTTCTGCAAGGCAGGCGGGAAGCTGAAACACGCGCAAGCCGACGATCTGGGCGCGTTTGCTGTGAAGGAACTGATGATCCGAACCGGCTTTCCGCCGGAGGGAATCGACGAGATGGTCTTCGGCAATGTCGGGCAACCGGTTCATGCGGCAAACATTGCCCGGGTGATCGCGCTGAAAGCCGGGTTGCCCACTTCGCTTCCTGCGTTTACGGTCCATCGCAACTGCGCCTCGGGCATGCAGTCGTTCACGAGTGCGGCTCAGATGATCGCGGCGGGTGATGCCGAGGTTGTGCTGGTGGGTGGAACCGAGTCGATGAGCAACTATCCGCTGCTCTATGGCCCGGAAATGACGGCGCTGTTCCAGCGGCTCTTCAAGGCAAAGACCTTTGGGCAAAAGATGAAGGCACTTTCCTCGTTCCGGCTGCGCCATCTTAAACCCATCATTGCGCTGGAGCAGGGATTGACCGATCCGATCTGCGGGTTGATTATGGGGCTGACCGCCGAGAGACTTTCCCGCGACTTCCTGATTACTCGTGAACAGCAGGATGAATATGCTCTTGAAAGCCACCGGCGCGCCACTGCGGCCATCGAGGCCGGAAAGCTGGCCGAGGAAATTGTGCCGGTTCCGATACCCCTTAAATACGACGCAATCCAGCAGGTCGACGAAGGGCCGCGCCCGAACCAGTCGATGGAAGATTTGCATAAGCTGCGGCCTTATTTTGATCGCAAGACCGGCACAGTAACCGTTGGCAATGCTTCGCAGGTCACCGACGGTGCCGTCGCCGCGCTGGTGATGTCCGAGGAGAGGGCGAAGTCCATGGGCCTCCAGCCGCTGGGCTATCTCCACAGCTATGCCTATGCCGGGCTGTCCGGCGACCGCATGGGACTGGGTCCGGTCTATGCCTGCGCCAAGCTGTTCAAGCAAACCGGTTTCGGTCTCGGACATTTTGACCTGATCGAACTTAACGAAGCCTTCGCCGCGCAGGTGCTTGCATGCGAGCGCGCATTTTCGTCGCACGAATTTGCCCAAAAGCACCTCGGCCGTAACGAGGCGTTGGGTACGATCGATCCCGAAAAACTGAACGTCAACGGCGGCGCGATCGCACTGGGTCATCCGGTTGGCGCCACGGGGGCACGTTTAATCGTAACCCTGCTCATGGAACTCCGCCGTCGTGGTCTCCAGCGGGGACTCGCCACCTTGTGCATCGGCGGCGGACAAGGCGCCGCATTGGCATTGGAGGTGGAATAATGAATGCGATGAACCTTATTCCTCCGAACGAAACCGGGATCACCTATCTGGAATTCGATCTGCCGGATGAAAAGGTCAACAAACTTTCATCGAGCGTGATGACTGAGCTGATGGGTCTGCTGGACGGCGACTTGAATAACGACAGCATTCGCGCGCTCGTGATTACGAGTGCGAAGTCGGGCGTGTTTATTGCCGGAGCGGACATCAACGAAATTGAAACATTGAAAAGTCCCGAAGAAGCCTATGGAAAGTCGCAGTTGGGGCAGATGGTATTCAATAAGCTGGAAGCGTTGCCGTATCCAACCATTGCGGTCATCGACGGGGTTTGTCTGGGTGGCGGTCTCGAGCTGGCTCTGGCCTGTTCGTTCCGGATCGTGACCGATAGCGAAAAGACGAAACTTGGACTGCCCGAAGTCTCTCTCGGCATTTTGCCGGGGTGGGGAGGAACCCAGCGTTTACCGCGGTTGATCGGATTGGTGCAGGCGCTGACGATGATTCTTTCCGGTAAGCCGGTTTCGGGCTCAAAGGCGCTTCGGATCGGTTTGGTCGATGCGCTGGTGCCGCACGAGTTTGTGGCGGAAAAAGTGCGCGAGTTCACGGGGCATTGTCTGACGGGTAAAGGGCGTCGAGCGTTGAGGGCCAAACGACCGTCCCATATGCGGGACCGGATCTGGCCGGTCCGTGCCCTCGTGATCAACCGAGCCTCGGCACACGCGCTGGAGAAGAGCAAAGGCCACTATCCGGCTATCCCCGCCGTACTCTCGCTGATAAAGGAAACCTGCCACACCAAGCTGAAACAAGGGTTGGAAAAGGAATCGCGTGCATTCTCCCAGCTGGCGACCACATCAATTTGCCGCAACCTGATCGGCCTGTTCCATGCCGACCAGCTGCTCAGGAAAGAACGTGGAGTGGCTTCGACCGTGACACCGCTACCCGTCAATTGCGCCGCGATTCTTGGCGCGGGAGTGATGGGTGGCGGTATCGCCTGGCTGTTCAGCCGGCATGTCCGGCCGGTGCGGGTGAAGGATGTTTCGTGGGAGGCGGTCGGCAAGGCGTTTGCCGAGGCGGCCGACTATTACCGGCAGCTGGTCAAGCTGCGCAGGATGAAGCCGCATGAAGTAACCCTTAACATGCACCGCATCACCGGAACGCTCGACTACGCTGGATTTGCAAATGTCGATATCGTGATTGAAGCCATCATCGAAAAAATGTCGGCAAAGAAGGTGGTACTGGCGGAGATGGAAAAAGAAGTATCGGACGATGCGATCATCTGTTCGAACACCTCGGCGCTATCGATCACCGAAATGGCTGCCGCGCTCGAACATCCGGAACGTTTCGTTGGAATGCATTTCTTCAATCCGGTCAACCGGATGCCTCTGGTGGAGGTAATCGCCGGCGAAAAATCGTCCGATGAGGCCATTGCTTCCGTTGTTGCGCTGGCGCACGAGCTCAAGAAAACGCCCATCGTCGTCAAGGACAGCCCCGGATTTCTCGTTAACCGCATTCTTATTCCCTACCTGAACGAAGCAGGACTGCTGTTGCAGGAAGGCGTGGACTTTGAGCGGATCGATCGGTTGATAGAATCCTTTGGAATGCCGATGGGCCCGTTTGCGCTGGCCGACGTGACCGGCATTGATGTGGGCTACAAGGTCATCCTTGAACTGGAAGCGGCATTCTCGCCGCGCCTCCAGGCCGCTCCCGTGCTCGAGCGTTTTATCCAGGCAGGTCTGCTGGGTAAAAAATCCGGTGGCGGCTTCTATCGCTATAAGGGGAGGGAGCGTTCTCCCAATCCGCAGGCCGTTCAGTTGCTGGAAGGCTTCCGGAAAAGGGAGATATCCGATGAAGCAATCGTCGACCGGTTGATGCTCACCATGCTGAACGAGGCGGCCATGTGCCTGCAGGAGCGTATTGTGGAGCGCGCCGACTATCTGGACATGGCGCTGATCGCCGGGATCGGCTTCCCTCCATTCCGGGGCGGGCTGCTGCGCTATGCGGATGAAAGCGGCATGGCCAATGTGGTCAAACGCCTGGATGAATTGCAGGAGTCCGGCGGCGAACGGTTCAAACCCTGCGATCTGCTGCAGACCATGGCGCTGCAGGGCGGAATGTTTTACGGCAGTGCGGAGACTGGATAAAGGAGTCGAAAATGGACCAGCATGAACATGATGACGAGATGGTAATCGATACTTCGAAGATGAGCGAAGGCAAGCGCGCGGCGCTTGAAGTGGCGGAAGCTTCGCGCCAGACCACGTGGAATCAGCCGAGCTTTTGCAGCGAAATGTTCATGGGCCGCTGGCGCGGCGATCTGATGTTTCCCTTTCCGATGCAGCCGGAGGACGACAAGGCCGAAGGCGATGTGCATATCGGGCGCATCCGGAAATTTCTGGAAGAACATCTCGATCCCGATGAAGTCGACCGCACCCGCGAGATTCCGGACGAGGTGATGAACGGGCTCGCGAAGCTGGGCGTCTTTGCGCTCAAGGTTCCGAAGGAATACGGCGGGCTCGGACTGTCGCAGGTCAACTACAACCGCATCATGATGATGATTGCCTCCTACTGCGGATCGACGGCGGTGCTGGCTTCGGCGCACCAGTCGATCGGCGTGCCGCAACCGCTCAAACTGTTCGGTACGGAGGAACAGAAGAAAAAATATTTCCCGTGGTTCGTGGACGGTAAAATTTCCGCCTTTGCACTGACCGAACCGGATGTGGGATCCGACCCGGCGCGCATGACCACCGAAGCGAAGCTTTCGGAAGACGGTACGCACTACATCCTCAATGGAGCCAAGCAATGGTGCACGAACTCTCCGGTGGCCGATGTATTCGTGGTGATGGCGAAGACCGCGCCGAAAGTCATCAAGGGCAAGGAGCGCCAGCAGATCAGTGCTTTCATTGTCGAGCGCGACATGCCCGGTGTGGAGGTGGTGCAGCGCTGCGACTTCATGGGGCTGAACGGCATGCAGAACGGCAACCTGAAGTTTACCGATGTGAAGGTTCCCGTCGGAAACCGTATTGGCGACGAGGGGCGCGGACTTAAGCTGGCGCTGGACACGCTCAACATCGGGCGCCTTACACTGCCCGCGGCCTGTACCGGTCTGGGAAAGCAGTGCCTGTCGATTGCGCGGCGCTGGGGGAACGAGCGCGTACAGTGGGGGCAACCCATTGGACAGCATGAGGCCGGCCGCGAAAAGATCGCGTTCATTGCCTCGACGACCTTTGCCATGGAGGCGCTCACGATGCTGACTTCGCGCTACGTCGACCTGAAAAACATGGACATCCGGCTGGAGGCCGCCATGGCCAAGTATTTCTGCACCGAGTACGGCTGGAAGATCGTCGACCAGACCCTCCAGTTGCGCGGTGGCCGCGGCTATGAAACGGCGGCTTCACTGAAGGAACGGGGTGAAACGCCCTATCCGGTGGAGCGAATGATGCGCGATGCGCGGATCAACACGATCATTGAGGGATCGTCGGAAATCATGCGCCTGTTCCTCGCGCGCGAGGCGATGGATCCGCACCTTCAAATGGCGGGGCCGCTGATGAAGCCGGGGACCCCGCTGGGTAAAAAAATCGGAACATCATTCACGCTGCTGGGATTCTATGCACTGTGGTATCCGCGGCAGTGGATCAGCCTTCAGCCGCTACGACTGCCGGAAGGTGCGGGCCCTTTGGTGCGGCACATCCGTTATGCAAACCGCACATCACACCGTCTGGCGAGAGGCTTGCTCCATGCCATGGCGCGTTATGGTCCGACCCTCGACCGCCGCCAGATTGTGCTGGGGCACCTGATGGATATCGGCACGGAGCTGTTCACGATGTCTGCCACGTGCAGCTATGCGCTGGCTGCCAAAGACCAGCCCGGGGGTGCGATGGGGATTGAGCTGGCCGACCTCTTCTGCAGGCAGGCGGCCCGCCGGATCAAGGCCCACTTTGCCGCGTTGCGCTGCAACGACAACCGTGCCATCGACCAGCTGGCCAGAAAGGTTTCGTCCGGCGATGCCCGATGGCTCGAAGAGGGGATCATTTGGATCGGTCCGGAAGAATAGACCGCAGGGATTAAGTGAGGTAGAATATGGCAACCCGGGTGTTCAGGGCAACCGCAGCAATGATAGGGCTGATGCACCGCATGCTCAAGCTGTCCATCCACGTCGAGGGATTGGAAAACATCACCGACCGGCCGACGCTTTTCGTGGTAAACCATTTCACACGGATGGAAACCTTCATCGTTCCCTACGTGCTGTACAAGCATACCGACAAGGAACTGCGTGCCCTGGCCCACGGCAAGCTCTTCAAAGGCTTGTTCGGTGAATACCTTCGGCGGATGGGCGCACTTTCAACACTCGAGCCCCTGCGCAACCGCTTGATCATTGGCGACCTGGTTTCGGGTCGGCACGATTGGGTCATATTTCCCGAAGGGGTGATGGTCAAAAACAAGAAGGTGGTTGAGCACGGCAAGTTGCGGATGTCGCTTCCCCGTCAGGCGAGGCGGCCGCATACGGGGGCCGCGGTGCTGGCCCTCAAGGCCGCGTTGGTTCGTGAAAAGTTTTTGGAGGCCTGCCGCGGGGGGAATGCCGATGTGATCAAGGAGCTGGGCGAGCGCTACGGTATTGAACAGGACCAATGCCAGTTTTTTCCCGAGCTGGTGGTCACCCCGGTTAACATTACTTTCTATCCGCTGCGGCCGGACAACAATATTCTTTCCCGCATGGCCGTCGGCATCAAGCATGACATACCGGACTATCTGATCGAGGAACTCAAGACGGAAGGGAGCCTGCTGCTTCGACATACGGACATGACGATCTATTTCAGCCCCGCAATTCCGGTGGATGAGTATCTTGCACGTCCGCTTGCCCGCTTGCGCAATCTGCCTTTGCTCAAGGAGCCGCGGCGGGAGAGCCTGGTGCTTTCGACCCAGCGCTGGCCTCTGACCGAACGGTTCATGAAAACCATCTACTCCACCACCGCCGTCAACATGGACCATCTCTTTTGCATCGGGTTGCGGGAGATGAAGGCCGACTCGATTCCCATTGATGATTTTCACCGGGCGCTGTATCTCTCGGCGCTCACCATCCGCGAGCACGACAACCGGCGTGTGCATGAATCGCTTTACAACGATCTGATCAAGATCGTTGCCGACGAACCCTACGGCCCGCTGGAAGACATCTATGCGCTGGCAAAAAAGGAAGGGATTGTTTCCCGTAAAAACGGTAATTATTGCATTGTCCGCCGTAAAATGAAGCAGGCCGCTTCCCCGGAGACCGTGCGATTGCGCGGTGCGACCAAAGTGATCGCCAACGAGGTGGAACCTTTGTCGTTTGTCGTCCAAGCCGTAACGCGATATGTCAACATGTCTTCATCCGGTCGGAGGGAGGAGCTGGCCGAGCGTATGGCGGCACTGGATGTTCAGCACTTCGAGGAGGACTATGCCCAGTACTTTAAAGAAGGGCTGTCCAAAGCGCCATCCATTGGCCGGCCGTTCTTTCTCAAATCGCCTAATCGTGACACGGGCATTGTGCTCTGCCACGGCTATCTCGCGGCGCCCGAGGAAATGCGGCCGCTCGGCGAATACCTGCACGATGCCGGCTACACGGTCTACGGTGTTCGGCTCCAGGGCTTCGGTACGGCACCGGAACAGCTGCGCGATGTCACCTGGAAGGACTGGGTACTGTCGTTCAACCGCGCTTATGCCGTTGTACGCAACAGCTGCCAGAAAGTGATTCTCGGCGGTTTCTCCGCCGGCGCCCTGCTGGTGTTGCTGAATGCCGCCCGCAAGCAAAGCGCCATCGATTCCATCTTCTGCATCGATACGCCGTTGATCCTGATGAAGCGCCACACCTGCACCATTGCTCCTGCCGCGCTGGGCTGGAACCGGATGATGAAAAAAATCGGGATGGGAGTCACGATGGCCGAGAGCATCGAGAATATATCTGAAACCCCTGATATTAACTATCCCGTGCACTATCTCGAAGGCGTACGGGAGTTCTGCAATCTCATGTCCGTCTGCCGCGATCATCTGGCCGAAGTGGAGGCTCCTTGCCTGATCATCCATGGATCCGACGATCCGGTGGCCGATCCCGAAAGCGCCGATGTCATCTACAAGCATATCGCGTCCAGCATTAAGAAAAAAGTGTTCGTGGAGGCCGACTACCACAATCTGGTCCAGCAGAACGGACGCGAAAAAATATTCCATGAAGTGCTCGAATTTATCCGTGAACGAGAAGCCCAAACTGTGAAGGCGGAGGTTGCATGATGTGTTTTAGTAATCACGAAATACCCCGGCGTTGCCTCGGGGCCCAGTGTGTCCTCCGAGGTAAAAATGTAGTCAGGCTATGGAGGTGGCATGAAGGATTTTAACGAACAGGTCGGGCTCATCGATGTCGGTATGCGCGACGGTGCCTACGTTATGGAACTGGAACTGGAAGAGCGGCATTGGAATCGCTATGGCCATGCGCACGGCGGCGTCCTGTTCACGCTGCTCGATACCACCATGTCGCGCGCCTTTTTTGACACCCTGCCGCCGGAGCGCAATACCGGCGTCACGCTCGAGATGAAGATCAATTATCTCACGGCCGTTAAGAAAGGCCGGTTGACCGCCACCGGCTTCCTTATCCATGCCACCCGCCGCACGGCCTATGTGGAAGGGGCGATCAGGAATGCCGCCGGCGAGCTGGTCGCCAAAGCCACCGCCACCATGTATCTCACCAACGCCGAATAACACGGTGTCCATTCCAGAATCATTGCCCCTGGCTGGCACTTTCCGGGCGTGGTGGAACGCTGTCGTCTTTGTGCGACCTTCGCGTCAACGCCCTATGGTTTTCGCCGGTCCAGCCGAGGGCGGTCTGTCATGGTTATCTCATGACCGGCTTCGAAGGCGTTGAAAGGTGGAGTGTCGGCTATCCGGTTATTCAGAGACGCCAACCTCTACACGGTAGAAGCCCGCCTCTAAGGCCGTGTTCAGCGTGTCCGTATAGGAGTTTTGCGGATAGAGGAGGTTCGTCGCAATGCTCACCATGGTATTGGTCAGATGGCTGGACCACTGCACGTTGTAGAAGCGGTTGCTGACGCTGGACCAGTGCAGAACGAAGTTCGTTGCGTCCAGGACGTTTGTGGTGATGCTGAAATAGGAATCGGCGTTGGCAGGGTCGGTACCTGCGATAAATTCACTTAGATTATCGGCGGGATCTCCGTCCGCATTATCTTCCGGCGCGACATTGATGCGGAATTTGTCCTGTTCCCACAGGTCGGGCATACCGTCCCCGTCATAGTCGGCTTCGCCTTTAAGCATGGAAAATGAATCTGAGATAAGGCCATCCTTGTTCAGATAAACGAAATCGAGCCGGTTGCTGGCGATATCCAGTACCACCGAGCCCATATCGAGCCGGTTGGTTTGCATTGCGGGATGGTCGCCAAGAAGGCTTGTTACCTCTTTCCCGCTTGCTCCCGACACCACATAGACGGTTCCGGAATGGGCTGCCTTTATGGCCGATGGTTTCATGTACGCGCCATCTCCGCCCTCCTGTCCGTTGCCCTGATTCAGGGCATGGCTATTGAAGTCGTAGCTTCCGGAATAACCGTAGTGGCTATTCATCAAATAGGTTCGCTCGTAAGCATGGCTATGTCCCCCCAGCACCAGATCAACGCCATACTGCTCCAGCAGCGGGAGAAAGTTTGAGCGCATATCGATCATTTTCGTTTGCTCATCGGAGTTATAGGAGCCCATGGAGTACGGGGGATGATGCCAGTACGCAATGATCCATGTGGACGTACATGCGGTCAAATCCTGCTTTGTCCATGCGTACATGGCGCTGTTGGTGGTGCGGTCGGATCCATAGGAGTCCAGGCAGATAAAATGCGCATTGCCATAGTCGACGCTGTAATAGGCTTCCGTTGCTGATGCCCTGCCGCCGCACTCTGCGGCTGTCGGAAGGGAAAAGTTATTGTAATAGGGGCCGGTCTGGGACGAGCTGTTGGAGGATCTGCCATCGTGGTTGCCAAAGCTCGGAAAGACCGGAGTGGTCCGCAGTATTTCCTGGTAAGGGGTAAAAAAGCCGGTTTGAAATTCTGCATCGGTTCCGTTTTCGTAGGTGTTGTCGCCCAGCGTAAGCAGAAGGTCGGTCCGGTTCGTTCCGGTGAAGCCCAGATAGGCGGTATAGACGGCCAGGGCATTGACCGATCCCGTTCCCGGATCTCCGAGTATCCAGGCGCGGATCGAGTCTCTTGTGCCGGCTGCGGGAAACGTTCTGAACCGGTAGCTTTCATCGCCGGCCAGGATGTTGGTTCCGGTCCCGACGGCGTAGTAGTAGGTTGTCGCAGGCTGTAAGCCCGAGAGCGGTATCTCATGTTCATCCGTGTTCCCGCTTTCCTGCACCGACTGATTCAGATTGGTCTGCGATACCCCAAAGAACACACGGCCCGTGTTCACGGTGTCTGTTCGCCACCGCACGGACATCGTCGTGGGGGACGCAAATTGGAGATAGGGACCCCGCGTCAGGGAGGCCGCCTCTGAAGTAACCATCGGCATCACGCACCAGAGAAGCAGGAGCCGCCATAAAAATCGTGTTAACATTATTCTTTCCTCTCAGAGGTTTTTTTTACTCCCGTCATGCGCATCCGCTAGCATAAACAGCAACAATTTACGTGTCTTTACCACGAACCTGCCGGGCGACCTCAGGATTCCCGAACTACTCGAAGAGAATCAGACGGAGATTTTCATTGGAACCATCATTGAGGCAACCCGCAATATCCGGCAGATATGAATAGAACCTTGTCATATATCATTTGTTGAGATAGAACTTTGAGAAGCAAAGGAGATAAAATATGTCTGTTATAAAAGAACTTCGATCAGAGATTGCGCGCGTGGCGCGCAGGGAAATCAAGAAGGAACTGGATCCCATCAAACGGGTCAATGCCCAGCAACGGAAGTATATCGCCGACCTGCGGCGGGAACTCTCCGAGCAACAAAAGGAAGTGAAGCGGCTGCAAAAGGAACTCGGTCAATCCGCTCCGGCGGTCGAGGAAGAAACGGAGCAACGGTTTTGGATCACCGGCAAAGGCGTATTGTCGCTTCGGAAGCGTCTGGGCATCACGCAAATGGAGCTGGCCCAGCTCGCCGGCGTCACCCAGCAGACCGTCGTGCGCTGGGAAAAAACCGAAGGCAAGATCGCGCTACGGGGCGAAGCCATCCAGACCCGGCTGCAGGAAATCCGTGCCATGGGCAAGAAGGAGGCCACGGAGGAGCTTGGGAAGGAATAAAGTTTACACTCCTCGCATGAGGGAGCCTGTAACGTAGAAGCGACGAGGGCGTCGCGTCGACTATCCAGATCCGGTTGCATTCCCGCTGATGGGGTATGAACATTGAACCGGATGTGTTCTCGTGTTTCTTACGTTCATTCGCGGTTCATTCCAATATCCAGTCATCGCATCCATAAAGAAAGGGCAGGCCGCATGCCTGCCCTTTTTTTCCCCGTTGGCCGGCCGTCTTGCCGACGGAATGCTATATGGCCAGGATTTCAGTATCGTTGTAGTGGTCGTCGTCGCCGGTGTATGGTTCGGTCCTGAATTCGCGGATGGTTCTTAAGCGCTCGATGATGTTCACGGTGACTTCGAGTTCCTTCTTGCACTCCTCGATCTGCACCCGTTCCATGGGCGACATATCATCAATATGCTTCATCAAACGCATGCGCATGCGCAGGATCTTCAAAGGCGGCCCCATATGATGGCAGACCGCTCCGAGGGTTTGGATCATGGCGCGGTGTTTTTCGGCATGGATAAGCTCCTGTTGCTGCTGTTCGATGCGTTGCCGTCGCTCTTGTTCCAGAAGCTGGTTATCCCGGGCAACCCTGAGTTGCCGCCGCATTTCCTCGATCACCTCGTTGACTCCGTTTTCCAAATCGATCAAGTCATCGGAGTTGCGGGATTCGGGCAGACGGCCTTTGTCCGGCAGTATTCCGCGGGCAATGCCGGAGATATGGTTGCGGAGCTTCATGAGAATTCTTGGGTATTCAAGCTGAATGAGGAATCCGGCAATGTTCATAAGCAGAATCAATGCGATCAGCACCGCCCCGGTCATATACGTGATCCTTCCGGGATATATCCAAACCATAACGACAATGTAGATCATCGACAATAGGGGAATGACCGACATCAGCAACGTGGCGATGATCGTTTGACGCAACGCATTCCGGGAAGCTAAATGCGTTAAGTGATAAATCCTATTCACCAGACATCTCCTCTCTAATCGGAAGACCGGGATTCATAAACCAGCCATCCGTTTGCATGGATAAAATTACGCCAAGTGATATGAAATGAATGGGTTATGAATCTTTAAAATCATGCGGGTAATGATTGATAAAAGGCGGTCACTATGGCGGGTTCGGACGAAACGGCGGAGATTACGGTGGACGCGCGTGTGGGGGGGCACCTGTCCGAAACCATTGTCTAGATAGCCAGGATTTCATTCTCTCCCTTGTTTTCGTCGGAGATATACGGTTCCGTTCTGAACTGGCTGACGGTTCTGAGCCGTTCGAGAACAGACTGGACCATTTCGATGTCCGTCTCGCATTCTGCGATATTTTCACGCTCCTTCTCCGATAGGTCGCCGTGCTGCTTCATAAGATACAGGCGTATTTTCAGCGTCGTCACGGGCTGCCCGAGGTGATGGCAGGCCGCGCCAAGGCTTTGGATCATGGCGCGGTGGCGTTCGGCATGGATCAGTGCGCGCTGCTGTTCCTCCACCTTTTCCCTTAGCCAATGCTCCTTGCGCTGGTTGAGTTCGGCCTGTTCAATTTGCTGTCGCATTTTCCGGAGCACGGCATTCAGGTCGTTTTCGATATGCCGCAGGTCATCGGAATCTCGCGTATCGCTCAGGCTGATGGTGGAGGGAAAGCCCGCTGGGCCGGCTTCGGCAATATACTGCCGCAGCCGCATGATGTTTTTCGGAAATTTCAGCAGGATCGAACACCCGGTGGCCGCCAGGATTATCGTGGATGCGAAAATGCCCGCAGGGATGTACAGGGAGAGCTGTTCCGGTTGCAGCTGGAGCATGGCCCATATATATAGGGTCGCTATAACCGGGAAGCCCGCTATGAGCACGATGGCGATCCTGGACTGGCGAAGTGCGCTCTGTTTGGGAAGCTGGTCCATATACCGGCGTCTATTCATGATCCGAACCCTTGGGTTACGGTTAAATCCATCTCCATTCAGCGTGTATATGCCATTACGATACGGTCATACGCCTGATACTTCTATGGGCATGGCCGGATCTTTCCACCATGTCTAGGAAAGGCACGTACGGTTCGCCAGTGAAGATGCATTCAACGTGCCACTTATAGCCTGAGGGCTTATTGTTAAGAATTAAAATTGGTTGCTTGGTCAATACGCCACTGGAATCAGCTTCAGCGGAAGTACATGGCCGGGACGTGCGGTGTGTCCAGAGCATGAAAAAGGGCAGGCTTGCAGCCTGCCCCCGTTGTTTTCCGTTGCCCGGCGGGTTTAGCTAGTCGTCATGCTCCGTCTTGGCGGCTTCGATGACTTTCGAGGCCATGTGTGCGGGTACCTGCTCGTAGCGGCTGAAGTCCATTTCGAAGGAGCCTTGTCCGCTGGTGATCGAGCGCAGCTCGGAGCAGAACTTGAACATTTCAGCCTGGGGCACGTCGGCATCGATGGCTTGCAGTCCATCTTCCGGACCCATGCCGAGGATGCGGCCGCGTTTGGTGTTGAGCAGGCCGGAGATGTCGCCCATGAACTGTTCGGGCACGATGACCTTGACGCTCACGATGGGTTCGAGCAGTACCGGATTCGACTTCTCGATGGCCTCGTGCAGGGCGCGCGAGCCGGCGATCTTGAAGGCGACTTCGGATGAGTCGACGTCATGGTAAGATCCGTCGTAGAGCTCGATCTGCACGTTGATTACTTCCGCTCCGACGAGCGGGCCCTTGTTCAGGCCTTCCACAAAACCCTTTTCGCAGGCGGGGACAAAGTTGCCCGGAATCGAGCCGCCGACGAGCTTGTTGATGAACCAGATTTCATCGTTCGGATCGCGCGGACGGATGCGGATGTAGCATTCACCATACTGTCCGCGGCCGCCGGATTGCTTCTTGTGCTTGTAGTGGCCTTCGCCGCTGCCCGTGATCGTTTCCTTGTAGGCAACGTGTGGAGTATGGTGGGTCATTTCCACGGCGCTGCGGTTGCGGATATGCTCTAGGGTGACTTCAAGGTGCATGTCGCCCATGCCCCAGAGAACCAGCTCGTGCGTCTCGGTGTTATGGTCGAGCCGGATGGACGGGTCCTCGTCGGTGGCGCGATGGAGCGCCTGCCCGATCTTGTCGGCATCGGCCTTGTTTTTCGGTTCGACGGCATAGGCGGTGACCGGGGAGGGGAAGACGATCGGTTCGAACCTGATATTGCTTCCAACGGCGCAGAGCGAGTCGTTGAGATAGGTGTTCTTGAGCTTGGTGATCGCAACAATGTCGCCGGCTTTGGCTTCCTGGGCCTCGGTGGTTTTCTTTCCGTCCACGTAGAGAATCGTTCCGACCTTTTCCTTTTCTCCCTTGGTGGCATTGAAAACTTCCATGCCGGGCTTGAGGACTCCGCTGTAGATGCGGACAAAAGTCATCTGTCCGATGAAGGCATCGCTGAAGCAACGCCAGACCTGGCCCGAGAAAGGCTGGTCCTCTTCGGCGGAAATCTGGTTGCCTTCCGCGCAGCTGACGGGATAGTCGTGCGGCGAGGGGAATAGGCGGCTGATGGAGTCCATGGTTTCCTTCACGCCCATGTCCTTTTTGACCGAGGTGGCGAAGACGGGAATGAGGTGCGCATCGTGCACGGACTTGCGCAGGCCTTCGGAAAACTCGTCGGCGGTGAGTTCCTGCCCTTCGAAATATTTTTCCATGAGCGAGTCGTCGGTTTCGGCTGCGAGTTCAATGAGGTGGTCCTTGATGGCCTTGACGCGGTCCTTCAGCTCGTCTGGAACCTGGTCGTTCGGGCAGTTGAGAATATCGATGGCCTTGCCGTCGGAGGTCGGCAGGACCATGGGCACGCAGCGGTCGTCGCCCCAGCGCAGCTTGATTTCCGCAAGGGTGGCTTCAAAATCGGTGTCGTCCTTGTCGAGGCAGGTGATGGCGATGCCGCGGGGCAGGTTGCGTTTTTCGGCGGCTTTCCATGCGCGCTGGGTGCCGACCTGGATGCCGGCGGAGGCGTCGACGGTGATGAGAGCGGCGTCGGTGACTTCGGCCGCGGAAATCATTGCGCCGATAAAGTCGGCGAAGCCGGGGGTGTCGATCATGACGAGGCGGCGAACCTTGCGGGAGGCGGCGGTGTAGACGCCGTCGAAGGGTTTCGCCCAGATGGAAATACCATGTGCTTTTTCTTCGGCGGTCCAATCGGCCACACTGGTACCGTTTTCCGGAGAGCCCACGCGATCCACCTGACCCAGCTTGAACAGAATGCTGTCGATCAGTGATGTCTTCCCGCTACCAGTGTGGCCCATAAGAGCGAAGTTGCGGACATTATCAATGGGGATGTTTTTCATCTATCTCTCCTTCGCGTGCCTAGCACGCAGTTGTTGGTTCCTGGTTGTTGGTTGATAGGGATTTTCAGTCAGCCATGACTCAATACCTAACAATCAGCAACCCCTCAAAGATCAACCGGGGCAACGCCCCATCCCGGCATAGCGGCGGGAAGCATCCAAAATACCCATGGAATTCCGGCTTTTCAATTCATTTCACGATTTCCGTCAGTTTTTTGGCGGTTTTGGGGGATTGCAATCGAGAAAGGCTTTATCCATTGTTTCAGCCCTTCATGAAAAAGAGATCATCTAGATTGGAACTGATGGCGCCGGCGGGATCGTACGAGTCGTTGTCGGCGGCGATTCGCGCGGGCGCGGACTCGGTTTATTTCGGGGTCGATAAGCTGAACATGCGTTCGCGCGCGGCGAGCCCGTTCCATTTGGGCGACCTGAAACGCATTGCACGGATCTGCCGCTGGTGCGGAGTGAAGTCGTATCTGGCCCTGAATGTGATTGTCTGCGACGACGAACTGGAAATGATTCCCGAGATCTGCGACGCCGCCAAATCCGCGAACGTCGACGCGGTCATCGCCTCCGACATCGCGGCGATCGAATATGCCCATTCGATCGGGCTCGAAGTGCATATTTCCGTTCAGGCGAATATCTCCAACATCGGCGCTGTGCGGTTTTACTCCAGATACGCCGACGTAATGGTGCTGGCGCGCGAGCTGGAGATCGATCAGGTCAAGGCCATTGCCGATGCGATCCAGAAGGAAAATATCCGCGGGCCGAAGGGCGAATTGATCCAGATCGAACTCTTCACCCACGGTGCGCTGTGCATGGCGATTTCCGGCAAGTGCTACATGAGTCTCGGCTGCTACAACCAGTCGGCCAACCGCGGCGCCTGTTTCCAGAACTGCCGTCGGGCCTACCGGCTGATTGATGTGGAGACGGGCGACGAACTGGAGGTGCAGAACCGCTACATCATGTCGCCGAAGGATCTCTGCACCATCCAGCATCTCGACCGGCTGGCGGAAGCCGGAGTCTCGGTCTTCAAGCTCGAAGGCCGCGCCCGTACGGCGCAATATGTCGATGTCGTCACCAAGGCCTATCGCAAGGCTCTCGATGCCGTCGAAGCCGACACCTACAACCCCGAGGACTTCGATCCGATGGAAGCCGGATTGGCATCGGTCTTCAATCGCGGTTTCTGGGATGGCGGATATTACCTCGGAAACAAGATGGGCGAGTGGGCGGCTTCCGGTCATTCGCAGGCCACGCGCAAGCGCATCCAGCTTGGCGTCGTCTCCAACTATTTCGCCAAGATCGGCGTCGTTGAATTCACGCTCTGGCAGCAGGAGCTGCTGCCCGGTAGTGAAATCCTGATCGAAGGTCCGACGACCGGCGCGATCGAAACCGTTGCCGAAACCCTGCGCGTCGATGGCCTGCCCGCCGACAAGGCCGTCAAAAACGACAAGGTCACCTTTGCTCTCCCCGCCAAAGCCCGCCGCCAGGACAAGGTATTTCTGCTGCAACCGGTGGAATAAAATGGAGGGACATCGTCCTCGATGTCCATTCGGTGCGACAGACGGTAGCCCTCCAGCCAATGTGCTATTTCCCATTCTTCGGCGCAATGAGGGCGCGAATGCGGGGCATGAAGGCGCCGACTTGACCGAAGAGGGGGTGGCCGATGCCGAGGCGCCAGAGAATGCGAACCGTGGAAATAGGTTCGGTTTCGCGAACTTCACTAAACTGCGGCAGCATGATGGCCCAAAGGCTCCCTTCCCAGATGGAAAGGGTCTTCGTGTGCCTCTTTTGTTCGGCAAGATCATTGCCGACCGGCTGGGTCAGGTTACGTACGGGTTGGAAGAAACGAGTCATCTGGAATGTTAGATACGTTTGGTGAGAGGTGTTTGCAATCCCCCAATCCATTACGGTCATTTCCGCAGTTAAATGGAGAGGATCGTTTCGTTATTCGAAAATTCCTGCTTTTTTCCGATCTGATATTCGTTTGCGTAAGACAAGTTGCTCTTCCATTTGGAGAGCTATATCTGGATCGAGATTAGCCCGGATGGTTCCCAATACAGCTGATGCCTCATTGATCTCCGAACGGCGAATGTGGACCTGATACAGAAGTTCATGACCCGATTCGTATTCGGGATCGTCTGAGCAAAGTTGTTTGGCATAGGCCAATGCCAAGTCCCAATCTTGTTTTAGGCCAGCGCGATAGGCTTTTCTATAAAGTGATGGCTGTTCCATGAGATACAGCATGTCCCACAGAAATTTACCCAAGGGCAGCAGGCTTAGGAGTAACCACCAAGGTTTTTGGGTGAAAATCGCTGGCAAAGCAAACAACCACATTTGGGCGATTGTCTTCTTCCATGGCCGTTCAATGGTAAATGCAGACGTTGATGACAGTGGAAAGGGAACTTCGTCTTCAACTAGAGCTTGTCGCATTCGGATGCCGGATAGCAGGTCATTTAGGGTTTGCTCGTCCTTCTTCAGAATCCAAAACGAAATCTCCGGTCCATCTGGATTTACCCATAAGATGGCAGTTCTTTGCTTAAAGAAGAATCGGACTATCAGGATTAGAAATGGAATAAACATGATGCAAAGCCCGGTAATGACATATATGCCCTCATGCTTTGGCGTTTCGTAGAATATCGAATAATAAGGGATGCCCGCTATTGCCCCACCCATCGCAATTGAAAGAACAAGAGATGCCATTGCGATTACTAAACGTTGGCCCATGAAACGATATCGTTCAGTAATTGTTATAAGTTCGACGGGTATATCGACAAGGGTTTCTGAGTCCCGGGTCCTTTCTTTGTAGGACAGAATCGTTCCTTTGAGAGAAAGCCATGCTTTGTAATGAGAGTTTGTCGGGTGAATTCTTAATTCTGAACTAGCGGTCATGCTTGTTCCTTAGCTGACGCAACTCATTCAGTCGATGCGTAATTACATAGTCATGGAAGATTTGGATGAGGCCTTGGCGGGCGAGGGCGGATTTATAGACCTTGGCTGTGTGGTCGGGGCCGAAGAGGGTGAAGGCGGTTTGGCGGATGATGCTGTTGCTGGGTTCGATGGGTAGTTTTTTCAGGTCCAAGTCCATCGATCCCATGGCGGCTCGGAAGGGGATGAGGATGTTGGTGATGATGGCATTGGCACGGGATTGACCGACGAGTGCGATCGGATCGCATTTGCTTTTCCAGCTGATGTGCGTGTTCCAGAAGTTGTCGGGAAAGTGGGTCAGCATGGATGCTTCGTTGGCGAGTTCCGGGATTCGAAAGGCATAGTGTGCGGCAGCCATGAGGCGGCGAACGGGGTGGTTGGCGGGGCGGATGCCGGCGAGCGTCCAGTTGGATTTCTTGAGGGCCAGCTCTTTCACTTCCTCCGTTTGCTTCCACCAGCAATCCCAGAGCGTCCTGATGAATTTCCGGGTTTCGGTGTCCCACGCGGGGTCGGGATTGGCGGGTAGCAGTCCAGAGAGGCCGAGGAGAATGGAATAGGCTTCGTTGGCTGTTCTTGCCAGTGAATGCAACCGTGCAAGAGGCAGTCGAACAGCGAGCTGCCGGAAAGGAGTCTTGTTGTTCTTGTAGCCGAGTGCGGCCATCAGTTCCTCCCAAAGTACCTGTTCGGGTTCCTTCGATTGCATGGCGAGGGCGAGTCGTTCGGCCTTGATGCGCAGGCGTTCTTCTCCGGCGGATTCGAGGAATTTGATTTTTCGGTCAGGATGAATTCCCCGCATAGGAAAATGGCCGGAGGGAAGGGAGTAGGGGTATACAGTAATGTCGATGTTTTCGAACGAGAAGCGCGGGTCGGTGGAAAGTGTTTTCTGGAGAGGGATCTGGATCAGACCGGGTATCTCTATTCCCTGAAAGTAGACGATGTGGAAGCGGACGTTTTCGTAACGAGGATCGTCGTCGTGGCCATGCTGGTTCCAGCCATTGGCGTGGATATGGATTTCAAGATCGCCGCAAACACGCCGCTTTTCCTTTCCGATCCGCAGAACGGCATTGAGGAAGTCCGGCCCGGCTTCAAGGTTCCAATCGCCCGGATGTTCTATCTCCACCGTTTCCCCTTCCGTGGTCATCAGAACGGCTGGTCTGTGGCGCGGATCGGCCCAAAGGCACTGCAGGTGGCGTTCTCGATAGGGAAAGTGTCGGAAGGATGAGGAGGCTTCTTGAATTACTCCGCCAGCTTGCCCCGCCTGCCGATAGAGTGCGGACCTTGGGAAGCAGGATTCCATGTGTTGGAGATATAAACTCATTCGGCCATAATAAATAAATGAAACTTGGTCTATAAACAATAAAATATATTGTAACGAAAAAGAATTGTTTCCCCGGGGTGCATGCGTGCCATCCCCTTGAATTTGTCTAACTTATACCTAATACAAAGAGGGGGGATCGGTCTGATTTTGTTGCGGATCCATTGGTTCCGGCGGTATTCTCTCCCTCGCAAGGGAAGGGGAGGATGGGCGATGGAAAGTCCATGGACGATTTGGATTATTCATGCTGCCATCCGCCACAGCCTGTTGGCCTTAACGAGGGCAAGCGGGTTGCAGTTCGGCACATGCCTTGCCATAGGCGGGTGTGAATATATCGAATAATTGCATTTTAGTGATGCAAGCCATATTGCGGGGGATGGACGATGAAAGCGACTCTTGCAATGGTAATTTGTCTGTGGTGCGCAGAGCCTCTTTTTGCTACCACGCACTACGTATCTTCTGAAGGCGCCCATATTTACCCCTTTGCCAGCTGGGAAGATGCGGCTACCAACATTCAGTCGGCGGTGGATGCCTGCGCCGATGGTCACATGGTCTATGTCACCAACGGCACCTATATACTCACAAACGAAACCGCAGTGGATGCGAATATCCTGTTGGCGAGCATCAACGGGCCGGATGTAACCATCATCGATGGTAACCATGCAACGCGTTGCCTCAACCTCGGGAGCAACGAATGTGCGGTCAGTGGTTTTACGATTCGTAACGGAAATACTTTTCCGTATGGCGGTGGTCTCTACACCGATAATAGGGATTCATTCGTTACCAATTGCAACATCATCGGGAACATGGCCGGAGGGGGTGGAGGTGGACTGTATGGTGGGACGGCATACAACTGTTTGTTCCAAGGTAACTATGGAGGAGAATGGGGGGGCGGTGGAATGATGTGCGGTACCGCATATGCCTGTGATTTCATCCATAATGAGGGAAATACCTACGGCGGTGCACTCTACGAGGGGGCTGCGTTCGGCTGCACGATCATCAGCAATTTTTCCGAGTATGGAGCAGGAATAGGCTACGGTAACGCAATGGACTGCACGTTCATGGGTAACAGGACGTCCGATGAAGGCGGGGGCATGTATGAGGGCGCTGCCAGCAACTGTACATTCAACGGAAACCTCGCTCAATATGGGGGCGGAATGGCATATGCATCAGCCATTGACTGCCTCTTTACAAATAATCGCACGCGGGCGGATGTGAGTGAATATTCCGGCGGCGGCGGGGCCTATGAAAGCACGCTGACAAACTGCATTGTGGTGGATAACTATGCATGGTGGGATGGTGGCGCAATGCTGGGAGGATCAGCAGTCGGGTGTTTGCTTGCCGACAATTTTGCGAGCCAGAGCGGCGGTGGCGGATATGACATCGTGGCTGTTGATTGCGTGATTACCAATAACCGTACGGATCTGTATGGAGGGGGCGGCGGCTTGGCGTTGTCAATAGCATACGGATGCTCGATTGTTGGCAATTTTTCCGACAGTGGAGTCGGAGGGATGTGGGAAGGAAGCGCATTTGATTGTTTAATAAGCGGGAATGGGGCGAATGATGATGCGGGAGGGGCAGGCGGCGTACTCGCTGTCAACTGCCGGATACAAGATAACCACGGGGGAATAAGTGGTGGCGGTGTTGGATTGACAGCGATCAATTGTCTGGTATCGGGCAACACGGGTGGTTTATTCGACGGTAGCGGAGGGCTTGATAATTCTTTCGCATATAATTGTACAATCATTGATAATTATACCGAATCGCATGACGGCGTAGCCATGAATGGGACGGCTTATAACTGTATCATCACAGGAAATATTAATGATGAAAATTCACCCGCTAACTTCAGTGGAGACATGTACAATTCCTGCTGTCCAGATGCCATTCATGGCGTGAGCGGGAATATTACCAACATCCCCCTGTTTGTGGATGCTTTCAGCGGCAATTATCGACTCCAGTCAAACTCTCCGTGCATCAACTGGGGCAACAACAACTACATGACGAATGCAGTGGATCTGGATGATAATCCGCGCGTCGTCGAGGACTACGTGGATATGGGTTGCCTTGAATACCAAGGCATCCTTGGATTGAGTGATAGCGACAACGACGGGCTTCCGGACGACTGGGAACGGGATTATTTCGGGGGAAACGTCGATCCGGATCGCGATGACGACAACGATCACCAGAGCAACCGGAACGAACAGATTGCCAATACGGATCCGATGGACGATGCATCGTTCTTTGCGATTACCAATTCCTCCGTTTCGATGCCTTTCACGATCGAATGGTGGCCATGTGCAACGGGGCGCTACTACGGAGTCTGGTGGAGCACCAACCTGCTGGACGGTTTCCAGCCGCTGGCAGTGGATATTGAATATCCGCAGCATAGCTATACCGATTTGCTGCACACTGCCTGGTCGCAGTTGTTCTACAAGACTGAAGTTGAACTGAAGCCGGAGGTTCCGCCCGTGCCTGTGGGCACGGTGTTGATTCCGGCGGGCACCAAAGCTGTTAACGACGGGATTTACAGCAACTACACGCTGGTCGTGGAACAGCCGTTCCATATGGATGCATGCGAGGTGTCGGGTGCGATGTGGTCGAACGTCTATCAATGGGCGATCGGTCAGGGATATGATTTCTCGACCAATGGTACGTGGGCGGCTGCGGACCATCCGGTGGTATGGATCAACTGGTATGACTGCGTGAAGTGGTGCAATGCCCGTAGCCAGATGGAAGGCCGAACCCCTTGCTACCATGTGTCGGGCAGTTTGTTCCAAACGGGGCAGGTCGAGAACGTGGAAACCGATTATGAGGCCAACGGCTTCCGGCTGCCAACCCAGGAGGAATGGGAATACGCCGCGCGAGGAGGATTCGGAGGCTATCTCTACCCCTGGGGCAATACCATAACAACGAACGACGCGAACTATGCGCAGGAGGGCACGACTCTTTGCGGAAGCTACCCCGCGAACAGCTTTGGTCTGTTCGACATCGTCGGAAACGTATGGGAATGGTGCGACAACATTACCACAACCCATGCTCCCGGTATCGATGAACAGCGTGGCCGTGCGAGCGGGGGATTCGGCGATGAGAATGCAACGTACCTGAAGTGCGGCATCCACATCGATCTTCCCTCGCAAGGATTCACCGACAATGCCTGGAGGTCACTCGGTTTCCGGACGATCTGCCATTGAACCATATGCTGTTTTTGTTGCATGACGCTTCTGGATGGATAGTATCGGCGACCTTATGGATATATTACAGGCAGACCGGGTGATGAAGGCCATTGTGGATGGCGTTGGTGGATATGCGGAAATCGCGGAGCGGGCTGGAGTGGATCCGGTGGGTCTGGTGCAGTACGAGGAGGTACTGGACAGGGCGATCCAGCTGATGCGCGGTTTCTACAAGTATGCCCACGAAAACATGAAGGCGGCCGGACTGCCTCCGCCCAGAAATCCTTATTTCAGTTCTGAAAACGCGATCGATGAGCAGTCACCGGAGTATTTTGCCTATGAGGCCGTGCAGCGCGGGAATGCAAACCGCGAACGTTGCTTGTGGACGTGCGGGCAGTTCGGGTTGGAGCCTGACGAGGCGGAAATCGCCATCGACAATGTGATTATGCCTTGGCGAGAAGCAAACGGATGGCGCACTTATGTTCGTGAGGATGCAGACGGACGCTATGTTCTACAGGATAAACCTCCTGTTAAACTAAAGCGCCACCTCGACCAAATCCTGCGAAAGCTTACCGAATCCTGATAGGCTTTCAGGCTGAACCCGTCCTAAAATTTGGGGTTGGCCAAGATGCTTCCGAAGCTCGCTCAATACCTGATTTCACGATCTCGTAATCGATGGTAATCATTAGTTCAGTATCGGTGTTTAACATGCTCGCTGGCATCTAAAACCCATTATACATGGGGAAAACGAACCTATGTAAAGATACCGGTTCGGCAGGGGTGTTTTAGGCTGAAAAAATATTCAGGTTTTTCCTTTTGACGCTTGAGTTTCGCTCCTATATATCTGCCCACTTTCGTACAGGTAGGGGTATGTCTGTCGATGTAAGTCCTTATTAATCAAGGTAGATAAATAACACTTTATCGTGTTGATAAGGGCGAAGTTTGAATCGTTTTTGATGTAAATATTTGACCGATGAGAGCTAGTAAATAGCTGTGCTGCTTTGTTCTCATATTTGCAAAACGGTGGATTTTTTAGATTGGATTAGGCAATAGTGAGACAAGCGTCCCGCGGTTGTGGTTATGGTGCATCCATACCGGCCGTCGGCAGAGGTTTCCTGATAATTCGTCTGTTGATCTCCGCAAAAATGGCGGTTCTTTCTTCTCAGCATCGAATATTCACATCCCTTCCTATACTGGCATGGCAGATGCTCATGTCGATATGTCCGTTCTTGTTTCGGATTTTCCGGTGATCGGATTCGGAGCAGCTCTTGGGGGAGAGCGAGTGGGCATTGAACAGCAATTCTAGGAAGAAGAAATCGATGTATAGTTCACATGCACTACTAGAGAAGCGTTTTGTACTGGGATGGGTTCTTGGGGGAGCGATGTTGTTAAACGCTTCGGCCGCACTTTATCCTGCCCCTGAATATACCGGTCCCTCCAGCAAGCCAGCCCTTCCGGCTGATTTTGCAGCCTTTAATCCGCCGGTAACCAACACGGCCCCTGTGTCCAATACGCCGGAAATTGCGGAATGGACGCGAAGCAACCAGCCAGGTGATACCATGGCACTCACCGGCGAACGACTTTCGCTATACAGCACAGATAGCGAGGAAGGACGCGATACCGGCTTTGTTTTCTACGGAGAAGGCTTCGCGCCGGCTTCCGGACTTATTCAGCGCCTCGCCGGCCGCCAGTGCGCACTGACCCTGCCGGGGAGTGGGTTGTTTCCTGCCGACGAGATGTATCTGCTTTGGCCGCGCAATGGCAACGGTATAGGCGGACCCGTGGCCATTAATCAAACGGAGGCGTGGTGGGTCGGTCCTGACCGGATATCGAGCGGCTCTTCATTCTGCGTCTTCGGCCGCAACCTGAAGCTCGGTGCCGGAGAGTGTCATCTCTACATTGTGGAACTTGATCGTTGGATTACGAGCTCCAGAGCAAATCCCTACCGCGCACCGTTCACCATGCCCGCCGATGTGCCGAACGGTACCTATACGGTCTATGTGCACAACGGTCACGGGGGTGAGTTTGGTTGGTCGCGTTCGTTGAGCATCGAGGTTGTTTCGCCCGTTCTCTGGGACGGAGGCACTATCAATGTCAAGGATTACGGCGCCAAGGGCGATGGCTCTGCAGACGACTTGATCGCCATCAAGTCGGCCATCGCGGCATGTCCAGCCCGAGGTACGATCTACTTTCCGGCAGGGGTCTATCTGCTGAGCGACCGAATCAGTTCGGTTGGCTCGAACTGTCGCCTGCTTGGTGCCGGCAATGAAAGCTCAATCATCCGTTCGCATTCATCGAATGTACTGAGTTCCTCCTACGGGATGATCCATGCAGGCCTCAACGGCGTAGAGGTACGCGGACTCGGGTTCGAGGCTGCACCGGGCTATGCCGGCAAGCTGATCCGTTGCCGCTCGACCCGTAACAGCCGGTTCGTGGACTGCCGCTTCAGCCAGCTGGAAAATACCGGAAGCGCAGATTTGGTTGATGTGGCAAGTGGTAATAACCTGACGTTCAAGAATTGCACGTTCATCCTCAATAGGAATGTGCTGGCAGCGACCATGGATGGCTTTTTTGTCGAGGATTGCACCTTTCTGGGTCGGCACGACAACAATAAGCTACTGGCCATCGACGGGTCAAAACAGGTCTCGATCACCGGCACCTCTGGGCGCTCCTATGACGATTCGGATGTAACAGATGGATCCGGATGGTGTGAAGGTCGCTTTGTGAATGGTTCGGGGAACGGCGGTACACACCGCAATATCTATATCGGAGACTGCACGACAACAAACATGGCGCCGCGCTATGATCCGGCCCTTGGCAAATACGGCCAGGAGGCCGGTCAGAACTCTGGCGAGCAGATCATGTTTGAACATCTGCGCACGATCTATCGGGGCTCGGTGGAGGCCGCGTTGTCAGACACGACGATCCAGTGCTCTGGACTGCCTGAGGGTGCCGTGGGCCGCATGATAGTTGTGGTCGATGGAACGGGCCTGGGACAGTGCCGTCTGGTCTCCTCTGCGGATGTCGCTTCGGGGCGCATTACGGTTAGCGAACCCTGGAACGTGCGTCCGGCTGCGGACAGCATTGTGATGATCGGGAAATATGCCAGCCGGTTTGCGATCTTTGGCAATCATCTGAACGGACATCCGCGCACTACCGACCCGACGGAGATCCTGTATGGTTCAGGCCCGAATTATACCAACTACACCGCGTCGGCGGGGGTGTCATTCTACGGGGCATTTTTTGAATCGGTGGTTGCCGGCAACACGATTTCGGATGTGAAGGGGGCGATCCTGAACTGGAGCCTTTCCGAGCAGACCGATGGGATGGCGTACAACGTGATACAGCCGAACTACTTTAACTTTTTCGAAGGAAACCACATCGATCATTGCCTGATTGGTCTGGCCGACCATCATGTGGCCTTTGCCGATCGTATTCCGCTAAACAAGGATCCTTCGATTCTGGCAAGCGTATGGCGTCGGAACGAGTTAACCGGTATAACAGGCTATGCCATCAATCCATCGTCCAATAATGATATGGCTCCTGTGGATCTGGTGGTGTTCGACCGGAATCGCTGTCAGAGCGATCTGTATACCTTCAGTGCCCTTGATAATCTAGTGCATCTGGTGTGCTGCAACAACGAGTTCACGGGATCGGGAACGGGGATCTCATTCAGCCCAGGGAACGAGCCGGCACTGCGGGAGAATACGTGGAATGGATTTTCGCAGGATTATGGGACTATTCCCAACAGCGTCCTTGAGTTGCCCCGGCGTGTGTTGTCCCTGACGCCTGAGAGCGCGACTGGTGAAGTGGATGTGTACAATGCAGGAACGGCGCTGTTGCGATTGACGGCTGTGCCGGAAAGCGGCTCGTGGGTGGAGGTCAGTCAGGTGTCGGATAAGGTGGCAGATGAAACGGCTACCGGTACGCTGAGCGTAGCTGTTAAAGCGGGTTACACACCGCAACTCGGCGACTCGGCCGTGATCACGGTAACGAGTGACGCCGGCGATGCGAAGCAGATGACTGTCGTATATGAATCCAGTGCGGTCGTGAGTCCTCCGCCTCCGGATTCGCCGCCGGCTCCCGTGTTGTCGAGCATTGCCATAGCGGGTCCGTCGACTGTTGATGAGGGAAATGCGGCGCAGTACACTTGCACAGCAACCTATTCTGATGGTTCGACCGCTACGGTGGTTCCGACCTGGAGTCTCAATTCCTCCTACGCAACCATCAGTTCCTCCGGATTGTTGAGTGCGGGTGATGTGGATGCCAATCAAAGCGTCACGGTTACGGCGAACTTTGGGGGACAAACCGATACGCACACGGTAACAATCAACTATGTAGTGCCGGTTATTACGGGGATTTCGATTTCCGGTCCAACGAGTTGTGATGAAGAAACCACAGCCCAATACACCTGCACCGCAAGCTACTCCGACGGCTCGAGTTCCGTAGTGGCTCCGACCTGGAGCGATAATTCTTCGTATGTATCGATCAATGGCAACGGACTGCTGACTGCGGGAAACGTAACTTCCGACAAAAGTGTGACCATCACGGCGAGCTTTGGTGGAATGACCGATACGCACACGGTAACAATCAGCTATGTAGCGCCGGTCGTTACGGGGATTACGATTGCTGGTCCAACGAGTTGTGATGAAGAAACTACGGCCCAATACATCTGTACCGCAAGCTACTCCGACGGCTCGAGTTCCGTAGTGGCTCCGACCTGGAGCGAGAACTCTTCGTATGCATCGATCAATGGCAACGGACTGCTGACTGCGGGAAACGTAACTTCCGACAAAAGTGTGACCATCACGGCGAACTTTGATGGAAAGACCGATACGCACACGGTAACAATCAACTATGTTGCCCCGACTCTCACGGGGATCACCATTTCAGGTCCGTCAAGCGTTGATGAGGAAACAACCGCCCAGTACCGATGCACCGCGAACTGGTCAGACGGTACTTCCACGCTGGTCACGCCCAGCTGGACTGAAAACTCGGGCTATGCATCGATCAGTTCCAGTGGCCTGCTGAGCGCCGGTAACGTGGATTCCGATCAGAGTGTTACAATTGCTGCCAGCTACTCCGGAAAGAGCGATGCGCATGTTGTTGGTATTGTATACGTCGCACCTCCGGTGGAGTTAACAAGCATCAGCATCAATGGGCCGGCCGAGTTAGAGGAAAACTCTACTGCCAGTTTCAGTTGTACCGCCCATTATTCCGATGGATCGAGTGCAACCGTGACGCCCATATGGTCCGAGAATACAAGTTTTGCGACCATCAATGCTGCCGGGGCGCTGAATGTCGGCAACATTGATGCCGATGCACAGGTAACCGTTACGGCCAGTTTTGGTGGCTATACCGATACGCAGGTATTGAACGTTTGGATGGTTGCTACTCGTGTTGTGTATCCAATATCGGGATTCGAAGGGCAACTGGTGCGGGCGCGGTTGTGGGATGCCGCGACGGAGCAGTTTTCGACTCTTGGTGAGATGGTAGGCCCCGATGAACTTGTTCTTGAAAATATGAGCCCTAACCGGTGGTACTGGGTTGTTATGGAAGAGTATGACGATGCGAGCGGCGAATGGGTGCGAGTGCAGGCAAATTGGATTAATATGTAGTCTTTAGAGGTATAACATGAAAAAAATAATTCTATCATTGGCAATGTTGATTGTATGCGGAAACGCCTGTGTCTGGAGCGGACAAATTGGGTTGCCTGAGGAGCAGATTGCTCTGCCTGCAGTCGAGGGAGACTATCTGGTATGTGTTTGGGATGAGACGGCGGGACAATGGCTTCAGGCACATCAAAGTTATGATCATACGGGTTACTACCGCTTTCAGCTACCTTCCTGGGGCAGATGGTACTGGATAGGGCTTTGGGATGAGGCGAGTGACGAATATATTTTTGGGAAGTGGGTTGGGCACTTTCTGACCGACTGATCGTTCGGGTGTTTCCGAGCTAAAAGGCGCCGTTTCGATGTATCGAAACAGCGCCTTTTTTATATGCATGCCATGCATTTTGATGAGAGATCCCCGATTGATTTCCGGAGAGGGGAATCGCTGTTTTAAATTATTGTCGGGAAGGCGTCCTGTTGGCACTGGAATTGCTCAATATCATGCTAGGCAGGTCTTTCCGACCGGCCGCTTGTCAGCAACGAAGCACAAGAGGTGAAGCATGAACGCAGCAAAATTAATCAGTGGGTGTCTATGTATGTCGATGTTAACTGGATGCGCCACCATGCCTGGAGCGCAGGGTCCGCGCGGGCCACGACTGGTTGGCTCAGGGCAAGCCACCGAATATGGGCGGTATGCTGAAGTCGGTGTTGAGTTTACATCCATGGGGGATTTTTTTGCTCTGGTATCCCCTCGCCGTTGGAAGTCTCCGATTGCGACTGGCGGGAGTCTTTCGTGGATGAATCCCGGTGCGTGGAGCGATGATCCAGGCCGAACAGGCAGAATATTTTTAGGTCAGGCTGTCGTGGCAGGGGGTGTCGTTGCGGCATCATCCGCTGGAGGGAGTGGCGGAGGCGGCGGCTCTGCCGGTTCGGTCGACCCGGGTGGTTCATTCTTGGGAGCCCCTCCAAGCCTTCCTCCCAGCACGCCTGAGTAGTAAGCAGGCTCTGGAATGGCTTGCGCTGGAACATCGTTATGGTTTAAAGAACAACCCTGCTCGTCTTGGGGTTGTTCTTTATGGGTTCGGAGATTTTGATGCTTAGGTCGTTGGTTTATAGTTTCCTGATTTTACTGTTTGTTATCGCAATGAATGGCTGTGAGTCGACAAGTACCACCACGGTGGATGCTCAGGGGTTCAGTCAGCTTGCTGCAGGGGAGGATGCCGCGGAAGTTTCAAGATTAACCGTGGGAGATGCCCTTGAGGTATCGGTGGAGGTCGATGGGCGCATGGAATATTCGGCGCATCGTGCAATCATCAATCATCTTGGATTTGTCACTCTTCCTTTGGTGGGTGATGTGGGGGTTGGCGGGCTGAAACTCGATGCGGCACGCTCAGTAATAACCAAGCGCTATAGCTCATACTACGTGAGTAGACCCGTGGTTATGGTCTCCCTTATTGGTACCGGGGGGGAGTCCGAATGGGGCCAGGTTTCCGTGATGGGACGGGTGAGGAATCCGGGGCCTGTTCAGCTTGAGTCAGGACCCGAAATCCGTCTTTCTGCGGCGATTCGGGCGGCTGGAGGTTTTGCGCCCAGTGCAAAAACATCTGAAATCCAGGTCACTCGCATCAATGCCAGTGGACAGAAGGTTCGTGTGAAGGTCGATTTTGGCACGATTGGAAAATCGGGCAATGCCGATGACGATCTGACATTGAAAGAGGGCGACATTGTCTTTGTTCCAGAAAGGGTGTTCTGATGCCGCTAAAGCGATATCTTGTGCTACTTCTTGCCTTTGTTTTTTTTGGTTCCGCGGCACTGGCGCAATATGCCGAGAATGAGAGTGGTTTTGATATCGGTAACTTCTGGTTTTTTCCTGAGTTGGAGCTGTTGGGTGCTTATGATAAGAAAGATGGATCCTCCGGCGACTTTTATGCGGAGACCACTGCTTCTACCCGGTTCAATAATGGCGAGGCTCTGTACGGTATCGGAGGTTCGGGCCATTATGGGTATCGGGCCTATGATGAAAATTCGGAAGCAAGCGATGACTTCTACGGTTTCAGCGGGGCGTTGTCGAGCGAGGCGTCTCCTCTGAAGTTGAGTGCTTCTGTCAATCACGCGAAAACGGTCGATTATGAGACCAAGGTGAAGGATGGCGGAGGATCAAACCTTCCGGACATTTTAACCGCAAGGACCTCGACGCGTACAAGAGCCAATGCGGGTGTCGGGTATGAAAGGCTGCTGTCGGAAAAGACCTCGCTCTTGCCTAGGTATGACGCGATGTACTACGAACAGACGATTGCTGGCCTTCCGGATTTGAAATGGTATGAGCATTCCGCCAGTCTTCGCGTTAGATATGCCTTTTCGTCGCGGACATTGCTGAGTCTCTTGGGGCGCTATGATCTCCAGTTTGGCAACGATGAGGACGGCACGGTGACTACGGTGTCCGTTGGGGCAGAGAGTCGATATTCGGATAAGCTCAGCTGGAGTGGAGCGATTGGGGTCTCCGCTGCCGATTATGAAGAGACTGGAACGGACCAGGGCATGCAAGGTTCGCTGAATGTTCACTGGCAACCGACCGAAAAGACTTCTGCTTATGTGTTTGGTGAGAGCGCCTATCAACCGGGAACTGGTAGTTTGGGGGCCAGACAGGTCTATCGAGCAGGTTACGGCGGCGGCTGGGCCATCTGGGAGCGAGTGAGGCTCAGTGCGCAGATTTTGCATGACCGCCAGGAAACGATTAAATCGGGGCAGGTTGAGACTCGGCATTTTGCAAACGGGAAGATTGAATACGATGTGGGCCGCAGGGTCACAGTCAACTTGTCCGGGAGTTACATTGCAGAGGAAGAAGACGCAGATCGGCGAGTGGTTTCCTGCGGCGCTGTATTTGCTTATTGATATCTTGAAAAGACATGCTTTTGGGTAGTTGTTAGTATCAAAAAAACTTGTATTTTGCAATGGAGCTCCAAGCTCCCTTTGTATAGTGTCGATGGGAATAGAACGTATTATATATTTAGATAAGGCGGTAAATTATGAGCTGCAATAAAATCATCGGAACTATGCTTGCGCTGGCTGTGAGCGGAACCATGGCAATGGCCGACAATATCCATGGTATTAAAATGGACTTCCAAGCCATCGGAGATGCGGGAAACGCTGCCGATGGTACAGGATACGGTGCGGTCGGCTACGACTACCGCATCGGAAGAACAGAGGTAACCCTGAGCCAGTTTCAGGCGGCGACCGGAGCCGGTAATGGCAACGAGAATTCCTGGTCTGCCCTGGGCGTCAGCAATGCCCCGGCCGTAAAAATTAGTTTTGTAGAAGCGGCCCGCTTCTGCAACTTCATGACATCCGGAGACGTAGCAAGCGGAGCCTATACGATTTCCGGAGGGCAGGTAACCAACGTAACCGCCCATAGCGGGGCCTCGATGGATGCATTGGTTTCCACCTACGGCCAAGTATATCTTCTGCCTACTGAAGACGAATGGTACAAGGCCGCCTACTATGGCACGGGCTCATACTCCACCTATGCCAATGGAACCTCCACGATTCCGACGCAGGGTGCGGATGCAAACTATGACGGCACCGCGGCATGGGCCGTCGAGTCCGGAGCGGTTGAACAGAATGGCACCAAGAACATGATGGGCAATGTTTGGGAGTGGACCGAGAGCGCCTATGACGGAACTCTGAATCTTCCGGTTGCAGAGGACATCGCTTTCCGGGGCGGGGCATACAATAACTTAGGGACTTTACTAAGTTCGGCTTCACGAGCGCAGGATGCCTATAGTCTCGAGCACCAGTCGGTGGGAATGCGCGTGGTTGCCGTTCCTGAGCCGGGCACGATCAGCCTGATGAGTCTCAGTACGGTGGGTCTGTTCCTGACTCGGACTATGCGTCGACGTAAGCGCCTTGGGCTCTCACTAATTCCGATCCGTGGACGTGCCTGTGATGACTTTAAATCAGCGGATGATATGCCGTATGATTATGAACGTGTGGACTTGATTCAGATTGTGGGTTCAACCGCTAAAGACGGATGTGAAAGAGTTAAGACTTCCGTTGCAAACTCCAGGCGGGAACTGGACAAAGCGTTCTGGAATTGGGTTGTTGTATGTTTGGAACGGTTCGAGACTCGCTCTGAGGCCGTGAGGGAGAGCGCAGTAAAGCACTTGGATACCCTTCTAGCCAAGATAATGAAATAAGCCATGACTGGAACGGTATGAGGCCTCAAGTTGAGGCCTTTATTTTTTGCTCGGTAAAAAAAGCAATGAACATTGGTTTTTAATCTCTCATCGAATCAGGGTGCCGTTTACAATCTCATACTGATTGATCGCATCAGCGACCGCCTGATACCTTTTGGCCCAATAACTGCTCTATACCTTTGAAATTAACGGTAAACAATGGACCAATCCAATATATATCAAGGTTCTCCGATTCAGAGGGAGCCAGGACATACATCTTCCATGCATGAGGAGGGGCGTTTTAGTCTGCTAAATCTGATCCGCTTGACCCTTCGTCGGTGGAAAATTATTTTTCTTTTCACGCTGTTTGGAGTGATAGGCGGCGTTGTCTACATTCAGAATACAACGCCAATATATAAAGCATACGCCGAAATGGAAATGAGCGTGCGTCAGCCCAGGGTGATAACGGGCGATGTGGTGATCGACGACAGTAGCTTGTCTCGCGATGAAGGCGTTGTATTTTATACGCGCTTTGCCAAGTTTAAATCTCCGGCCATGGAAAAATTGGCGACCGAGGAGTATTTCAAACGTTATCCCGAAGATGAGTCCGCCGATTCCAAAGAGGGTGTTAGCCGTTCCCTGCTGGCCATCTTGATTCGGCAAGCCCAATGGTCAAAGGATCCCAAGGCAAATATCGTTACAGTTTCCTACTCAAGTCCAAGTCCTGAATTTGCCGCCAAGCTGGTCAATGTGCTGGCGCATTGTGCTGGATTGTTAATGATGCAGGAGAACAAGGCCCAGTCCGACAAGGCTGTGGAATGGCTTGTGGTTCAGGTTGAGGAAAAACGCTCTTCTTTGGGTGAAATGGAGCGCAAACTGGCGGATTTGCGGGAGGATCTCCATTTGGATTCGCTGCAGCAACGTAAAATGGTTTTAGATCAATCTCTGGTGACGGTGTCATCCGAGCGCGAGACGTTGATCAGTACGCTGGCCTCGCGACGAACGGTATGCGATTTTGTTAAGCAATTGCAGGGGACCGACCCTGACCTTGAGATGCTTCCTCCCGGATTGCCGAAGGAAGAGCAGCTTAACGAGTTGATTCAGACATGGCGCGCGGCACGCGAGAGTCGGCTTGCGCTTGCGGGGCGCTATACGGAGATTCATCCTGAATACCGACGCGCGGCAGATGCAGAAGCTCGTGCGAGGAATCGGCTGGATCAGTTTATCGACCTTTCGGCCAAAGCAGTAGAAAACGAGATTGAGTTGCTGAGCAAGCAGGTAAAGCAGGTAGATGAACGAATTGAATCCATCAAAGCTGAAGCGCTCGAACTTGAGCAGAAAATTGTTTCCGGGAACAGACTGTTAGAGCATCTGAACAGCGAACGTAATGTGGAAAATACTTCTTATCAATCCGTTTTGAGGCGGATTGAGGAGGCCAGGCTTGCTGCGGATGAAAATATGGCTTTCACCAAAGTCATTAAGGATGCCGAAGTGCCTCGGGTGCCGATTCACCCGAGTAAGCCGCGCAGCTTGATAACCAGTGTTTTACTCGGCGGGGCATTGGGTTGCATGATATCGTTGCTGATAGCTTTGTTCAAAGATACCATAGGCTCTGTCAGCGAGCTGTCCGTCCTCCACCTTAAGATGCTTGGAGCTATTCCCTCGCAGAAAACAATGAATTCGCGTGGCGAATTGGCAACCATCGCTCTGCGGGATAAATTCAATCAGATCGTTGAAGTTTTTGCCGGCATCAATACGCTCTTTTCATCCGATCGTTTGCAGGAAAAGACGCGGGTACTGGTCATGTGCAGTGTGATGCCCGGCGAGGGAAAAACCATTGCGGCCTGCAATCTTGCGATCAGTTCCGCTCATAACGGGTCACGTACCCTTCTCATTGATGGTGATCTGAGGAAGCCCCAGATTGGGAAAGTTTTTAATGTCGATGAAAGTCACCCGTCCCTGTTGGAGTGGCTATATGATGGGGAAAGTACGCTGCGGCCGGAGGATCTCATTTCCAGTGGCGGAATTGATACGCTGGATCTCATCTCCAGCCGTCCTTTCAGTGATCTCAACCCGTCTGAGCTGTTGGGGCGTAATCGTTTAATCGCGTTAATCAGTTGGGCACGCAAAAACTATGATCGGGTGATTATTGATTCCCCTCCATTGGGATTGGTGGGGGATGCGTTGGCGCTTGCCAACAAGTCCGATTCGGTCGTGATGGTGTGTCGAATGGGTAAAACCCGCCGCCGTTCGCTTAAAATTGCGTTGCAGCGTCTGCATGAAGTGGATGCCAACATACTGGGATGCATTGCCAACGGTGTTTCCTATTCGCTTGCAGGAATGTTCGACGGATCCGAAGGCTATGGCTATGGCTATGGCTATGGTTACGGCTATGAGGGTTACAAGGCCAATGAGGCTGATTGATTCTATCCCGCAATCCTCACGCTTTGAGTCCTGCCCGGAGAGCGATGAGCCATGGAATAATAGAATGAAGAGGTAAGGGTCTCGGTTGTTTCAAGCCGAACGACCAGTGGCGGTAGCGTATAAAAACGGTTTTCTCTTTGTTCAGGCAAGACGCCTCTATTTGTGCCGCGCGATAATCGAACTTGTAATCCTTATTTTCCCCATGACTGACAGTAATTCAGCACTCAAAAAACAACTTCCGAAAAATGCGATATGCTCGGCTTTGAATTTCGGCGTTTATTCGTTGTCTGCTGCATTTTTGACTCCGTATCTCTTAAAGACCCTCGGTCCGGCTGCTTTCGGTTTGGTATCAATTGCGGCTATTTTTACACAATGGATCGCGATCATTACTTCCCAGATTTCTGCCGCTGTAAACCGTTTTCTGACGATTGAGTTGCAGAAGCCTGATGGGAATCCCAATACGGTTTTCAACTCGGCCTTTGCCCTCTATATAGTTCTGGTGCTGGTACAGATTCCGATACTGGGAGGGGGATTGCTGTTGGCTGACAAGCTGTTTAGTATCCCCGCAGAATTGAAGGTCGATGCGTTGCTGTTGCTGGGATGCAGTGGAGCGAGTTTCCTGCTTGCGCAGGTCGGAGGTGTTTTTTCCGTATCCCTCTTTTCCAAGAATCGGCTCGATATCGGTTATTTATTGATGGCAGGGAGTTTGATTGCCCGATTTTGTCTGATTGTGGCGCTGTTTCTGGTATTTGAACCGCAACTGCGCTTCATCGGGTATGTCGATCTAGGTCTGCAGATCTTCTTTTTGGGCGTGGCGATCAAAATTTGGCGTATCATTACGCCTGAGCTTAACTTTTCATATCGGGCCATTGACTGGAAGTTGCTGAAACCGGTATTCGCCATGTCGTCATGGACATTATTGAATCGTTTGGGCTCTCTGTTGTATCTCCGGAGTGATATTTGGATTATCAATAAATTTATTTCGGAGGTCGCTGCCGGGCAATATGCCGCAATTTTGGTGATCGCCAATTTTGTGCGGCAGTTGGGTAACCAGTTCAGCAACCAATTGGCTCCGTCTATCATGAACTATTGGGCGAAGGAGGATATGGTATCGCTCCGCCGGCTCTTGGTTTTCATGGTCAAGGTATTGGCGTTCGCGATGGCGGTTCCTGTGGCCTATATCTGTGCAAATGGGCATCACATACTCGGGCTTTGGCTGGGCGACGATTTTTCGCAGTTTTCCTTTCTGTTGCTGATTCTCTGCATCCATCTCCCGGTTAATTTATCGGTGCTTCCGTTGTTTACCTTAAACACCGCAAGCAATTCGGTTAAATTGCCGGCCATGCTCACTTTTGCACTGGGCGTTGTCAATGTACTGGCTTCCTATTGGCTCGGGGTAACGCTTGGGATGGGAGCTATTGGTGTTGCGGTGGCGACTGCCGTTGTGCTGTCGCTGAAAAATACATTGTTCGTACCGGTTTATGCATCCTATATCATGAAGTTATCGTGGTTTAAACTGCTGGGGTACACGCTGAGTGGTGTATTGGTTACGGGGGTTATCTATCTGATATCCAACCTTCCGATTGCCGCATTGGTCGGGTTGAGTCTCGATACATATCCCGGGATTGTGCTTCAGGGTATATTTGTCGTGATCATGGCGTCTATTCTGGGCTGGTGGCTGGTGCTTCATAAGGATGAAAAACGAGTACTGATCGATATGATCCCCGCTCGGATCAGAATGGCCCTTCACCTATCTGCATAATCACCTCATTTTCCCCAGGACGATCTATCATGCGCATTGGAATTCTGACGTACCACAGTTGCCTGAACTATGGAGCCAGCCTGCAGTTATATGCGAGCGCCAAGGCGCTTGAGCGACAAGGGCACGAGGTGTTTGTATACGACAATCAGGAGAATGCCGAACATGCCTGCCGCCGTTTTGCGGAAGGCCATTTCAGGCTGACGGAGAAGTGTTTGGTCGACGAAGACTTCCGTTCGGCGACGTTGCGGCATGAAATCGATACGGTGTTGGTTGGCAGCGATGCCGTACTCTGGTTTCTTCCCAACACTGCTGCGGGACGTGGAGCCTATCCCAATCCGTTCTGGCTGCGGTGGGCGGATGATTTGCCGGTGCGCAAGGCGCTTATTGCCGCAAGCTGCATGGGGGTGATGTTTCCCAAATGCTCCCGTTCGCAGCGGCAGCAGATCGCCAAAGATCTGGCATCATTCGACTATATTTCCGTGCGGGATAACTGGACGGAAAAATTTATGATGTGGGCTGGAGTCTCCAGCTATGACCTCGTATTCGATCCAACTTCCTGTCTGCCCCAGTTGGTTGATTTTTCCAGTGCTAGCTTGCCCGGGGGGCTGGAACGCGGGAAATACATCATGTTGACCTTTTCTGAATCGAGCCGGGCGGAATCTTGGCTGAAACGCATGACCAATGAAGCGCATGCCAGGGGACTGAAAACCTGTTTCATTCCTCATCCCGACCGCCCTTTTGCGCAAGCAATTGCTGACTATTGCGTGGAAGAGGTTCTGGATCCGTTGGAGTGGCTTGCCTTGCTGGCCAATGCGGCGGGCTACGTGGGAGAGCGCTTCCACCCCATTGTTTTGAGTGCTTTTTTCCGCACTCCTTTCGTATCTTCAGACTACTACAGCTATTCCGGTCTTCGTTCCGTTTTAAACATCCGAAGCAAAACCCGCGACTTTTGCAAACGAATCGGGGCGTCGAAGCGCGTGGTGCCCGCAGACCGGTTCTTTCTTGTCTCCAAACCTGGTCGGGTGATTGACCGTGTGCTTTCCGGGCAGACCTATGGTGTAGCTGAATGCGCAGGGGATTTTGAGCGGATTCTGGCACGAGCCGTCGGAAGCAATTAAGATTGATCGCTTAAGGAGAAATCTGGAGTACCGCCGAATGAGCAGTCCCACCTATAACTTTATTGTTCCAGAGGACCGTAAGCATCCGATTGATGCCTTGCGGAAGGGTGACCTTAACCGGTATGCGGATCTCTACGCCGAGGGTGAATATTGCTGGGGGCTACAGAGTTACTATCTGCTTATGCAGAGCGGGTTAAAGCTGACGTTATCTACGAAGCCCTTGCCGGAGGCCATCAACCTTGCGCATGGTAACCTGTGGCGCAAAATGGGCAGGAATGCCGGTGTTTTCGGAGTCTCGCTTCAAGCTGATTACCCTCGTTTCCCGTTGGCGCAGATTCATCTGGTGCAGAATCAGAACCAAGTTGATGATAACAGTTTCCACGTGCCGTTGTGGCCGCAGATTGGCCAAATTCCGCGGGATCCCAGTAGAAAGGTTGTGGAAACCGTGGCCTATCAGGGCCGCATCGGGTTTACGGATTTGGATGTTGGACGGCTGAATGCCGACTTGAATCCCCATGGCATTCGATTCCTGGCATTGGATGAATGGCGGGACTTGAACCATATCGATATTTTGGTGGGGATCCGGAATTTTGGAAAGAAGCGGTATGAGCGCAAACCGGCGAGCAAGCTGATTAATGCCTGGCATGCCAACATACCATTCATCGCTGGCTGGGATTCGGCCTTTGAACAAGTCGGCAACCCTGGACGGGACTACCTGCGCGTAGATACGCACGAGGATCTGGTTTTATCTATATTAAGGCTTAAGGAAAACCCGAAAGCGTATGGAGAACTGGTTGCCGCAGGGGCTGAGCGGGCCCGTGAGTTTACAACCGATGCCATTGCTTTGCGTTGGGTCCAGGTGCTCGAAAACCACATTGCACCGGCCTTTGATGAGTGGAAGCGCAAACCGCACACCGCCCGAGTGGTCTACAATCTAAAATATAACTGCTACATGCTGTCTGCTTCATTAAGGGGCTTGGCTCGGATGTGCTATCATATTCCCGGCATCAGACGTATGCGGGAGCTGTATTATGATCCCATAAGGTAGCCAAAATCTTCGGTATGAATCTAACAGCACTTATTCTGTTTGGCAGTGCCAATCTGGCTATGGTGGCCTACTACCTCCGCAATCGGAGCGGCTTCTACGAGTTTCCTTTCTGGTTGGGTGCGCTTACGCTGGGTTGGTTCCTTCCGCAAGCCATCGGCGCATTGGGGCAGGTTGAGCATTATCCGGACAACGCGTATGCGAATGCGTTGTTGTTTGCGACGCTCTGTTCGCTGGGGGTGTGGGCAGGATATGCCCAGGGGGTAGGGCGAAGTCCTTCTCGATCCAGCTGGCTGGATGCACAGTTCGAGGTGAACCGCCTGTACATGGCAGGTGCAACGCTTTGTGCCTGCGGTTTTTTCTTCCAGTACAAGTTGAGAACCCTTCCGAAGGAAATGCTGGAATCGTCCCAGTGGTCGGGCGCCGCAGTAAAGTATCTGTTTTTGTCCAACATTTTTATTTTTGGGTTCATTGCTTTATGGTTGATCTATTTGAGTCAGCGCAAACGGATCGTGCCGCGCCTGTTGTTGTTCATCGTACCCAGTCTGATGCTGCTCTTGGATGCCGCTTTTCTTAGCGGTCGCCGCTCCGCGATGATGAGCCTGCTGGCTTATACGGTTATCAGTCTGTGGTTTGTTCGGCGCATCGCAATTCCCCGCTGGATGATTCTGGGCTGTTTATCGTTCGGTCTGCTGCTGGTAAATGCCATAGGCACCTACCGCTCTATCATGAAAAACAAAGATGAATCCTTCCGGCAGCGCCTGTCCGAGGCGGCTCAGGCCGACTATACTTCGTCGACTTCGGAGGTGATGGATGAAGGTGGGGCGGAGTTTGATAATTATCTGTACTATCGCTTGGTCACCGCAGAAGACCACTGTTACGACTATGGCCTGAATCATTGGAACCGGTTCGTATACAATTTTGTGCCCGCACAGATTGTCGGACGTTCCGTAAAGGAGGGGCTGATGATTGGTATAGAAGCTGATCCTGTACGGGTGGCTGAATCTCGCTATGGACATGTATATAGAACGGGATCGACCGCGACGGGCTATCGGGATGCCTTTGCTTCTTTCGGGTGGTTTGGTTTTATCAAGTTCATCCTGATAGGCTGGATGATGGGGGTGCTTTATCGGCATGCAATGCAGGGGCACTTCCTCGGCCAATTGCTCTATGTATATATGCTAAGCCCTGCCATGCATTCCGTTTCGCATGAAACCCACCGCGTACTGGTTTCGATGTGGGTTTACTTTTTTGCTCTGGGCTATCCTTTGATGTATTTTGCCCGGCAAAAGGGCGCTTTTTCAGGGAGTGAGGTTTCCCATGTCGCGTAATCCGGCGGGAAATGCCCTTGTCCTTGCCTGTCAGCGAGGTGCTCGAAGGCGGTATGCCGTGCCTCGGTTGCTGGAGGAATCAGGCTTGTTAGCTGCGTTGTACACCGATTCTTCCGCCTATAGTGCGGCGGGTCGACTGGCTAGCCTGGTTGTGGCCGCAGGGGTACGGTCTGCGGGACTGGTTGCACTTGCTTCGCGTGTACCTGGGGGGATTCCGGGTAAAAAGATTTTTAGTTCTGATCGGGCGCTGGCCCCCCGTTTACCGGGATGTTCGAATGATCTCTCGGGGGTATATCGGCACTGGGGGCTGCAAGGTGCGCAGGTCATATACAGCATGTACGGCGAAGATGCCGGATTTCTGGAGTGGGCCAAGGAGCAGGGAGCTCGAATTATTGTGGATGTATTCGTTCATCCATCAACGAACCGTATTTTTGCGGAAGAGGAATCCCGCTACCTGGATTCCCCGGGCTCCGTGGCCGGGAAGATTGCCGCCGAAGATCGGCATACAGAGCGAACGTTGAAGTTGGCCGACATTTTACTATGTCCCTCCGAATGGGTTGCGGAGGGGGTGCGTTCATTCAATCCGGAATATGCAGATAAGCTCCGTATCGTTCCTTATGGTAGCAGTCTGGAGAGCCGGGATTCCATCAACACTCATACGCGGCCGGGACGCATTCTTTTTGCCGGCCGGGAAGCGTTGAGAAAAGGGTTGCATTACTTGGCTGAAGCGGCTCATCTCCTGCGGGCATCCGGAAGCGATATTGAAGTCCGTGTAGCCGGAGTTGATCCGTCTTCGATTCTATGGATGGAGCATCGGGAGGAACTTAATTGTCTTGGCCGCCTTCCGATGGATCAGATGCATCGTGAATACGAAGAAGCCGATGTTTTTGTTCTTCCATCGCTTTCGGAAGGTCAGGCCGGCGTGCTGCTGGAGGCGATGGCCTGCGGGTGTCCGGTCGTGGCAACCCGGGAGAGCGGCGTGGACTTTGAGGATGGATGCGGCATGACCGTGCCCGCTGGCGACGCCGCCGCACTGGCCGACACATTGGGTCGCATTGTGAACGACCGCGCACTCCGCAACCGTCTGGCCGAAGGGGCTCTTCAGCAGGCCGGGAATTTTACGATGGAGCAATGGAAACAACGCTTGATTCAGGTGGTTGAAGAAGTCGCCAAGATGTAAGGAGAAAATACCGTGAAAGAATATCCGCCTGTATCCATATTCATTGTGACCTACCTGTCGTCGGAAGAACGGGGAGAGGTACTGCGCAAGACATGTGAGTCTGTATTGGCTCAGCGCTATTCTGATTTTGAGGTGGTGGTATCTGAAAACCCCGGTCCGGTCCGGGCTGCCGATGCTCTGGCATCCATCAAGGACCCCCGACTCAAGGTGTTCCGGGCGGAGGAAAATACCGGGTTTGCCGGCAATATGAACCGATGTGTTGAGCTGTGTTCCCACGAGATCATCAAGCCCCTGTGTGACGACGATTTAATGCATCCGGACTTTTTAACGCAGACCGTTCCTTTTATAGATGACGAAACGCTGGTGGTCGTTGGGGTGCAGAAGTTCGAGTTTGGCACCGAGCCTGAAGGAATGCGAGAGATGCTGAAACATCCGCCTGAGAGCGGGAGAAGAACAACTGGCTACAGCAAAGAAATCTGGCGGCTTCCGTATGCGCCCTGTTCCATACCTTCCGCCACCCTATTTACCCGCTCGCTTTTTGAATCTCTGGGGCGATACGACCGAAGAACAATCACGGCAGATTGGGATTTCTTTATCGAAAGCTGTCTGCATCGCAATGTAGTCCATGTGGATAAGCCGCTCTGCTTTGTCGGTGTCTGGTCAGGGAGCCTGACTGAGGAAATGATGGAGAAGCCCTTTTTCTATCCCACGCAGGGATTGTATACCAAGTTCCGGGTTTTCCATCATAAGAAGCTTCCGTTCCTGCAGAAGGCTCAATTGATGGGGTCTTTGCTTAAGGAGTTCTGCTGGCAAAGCCTGCGTCCGTTACGAAGGATCTCTATGAAGGCCTACCGCAGCGGCTATTGTGAATATGCCGGTTGCTTCTTTAAGCTGCTTGCCACCGGGAAAAAAGCGACGAGTGAGCGCCCGAACCGGATTTAGCCGTTCCAACCGCAATGCGTATTCTGCACATATGTCAAAGGGATGATCCCGACACCGGCGGTTCGCTGCGTGTGGCGGAAGCATTGGTTCGGTCCCAGCGAGCGGCCGGACACGATGTCTGGCTTCTTTTTCTGTATGGAGATCCCGGCCATGTGTGTTCCTCGCTGGCCGGTCAGGTTGTTTGCCTGGGCCTCCCGTCATCGGAAAAGGCCATTCTAGGGATGTTTAAGCTGCATGCCGCCATCCTCCGGATCAAGCCGGATATTATCCATTCGCATGACGGTATTGTCTGGCCCCGACTTCCGTTGGCGTGCTTGAAAACCAAAGTGATTACACATACGCACCTGCCGTTGGGCGAAACCGGCCATCCCTTCAGCCGATGGTTGATCAAGAGCACTTCTGACCTGTTGATTGGGATTTCACTGCATACCATTGACACATGGGTGGGCAAAGGCTATCCGCCTTCGCAGATTCATTACATCCCTAACGGCGTTGATCTGGGGCGCTTCCACCCGGTCGATCAAGAGGCGAAAATACAGTTGCGTAAACGTTTCAACCTCCCTGTTGATAAGCGAGTCCTGCTGTGGGTGGGAAGATTGCACCGTAAAATGAAGGGGCTGGACCGGGTTGAACGACTGGTGGGGCTTCTTCCGGAGGATATGGTGTTGGTACTGGTAGGTAACGGGCCAGAATACAACGCCATTCTGGAACGGCAGAAGCCGTTCATTGAGCAGGGACGGATCGTTTTGGTTGGATCGGTGGAAGCTCCTGAAAACTATTACAAAGTGGCGGATGCCTTTTTGTTTACCTCCTATCACGAGCCATTCGGATTGGTGATTCTGGAGGCCGTCGCCTGCGGCCTGCCGATTATATCGTTTCCCGTGACCGAGGGCGGAGGAGCCGTACAACTGCTGCGTGAGTTTTCCGCGGAAGAAATTGAGGATGCGTGGACGGATGAAGATATCCGACAGTTCCTCCGTCGGCCGGAAACCTACGGTTGTCGCAGCGCGATTGATGCAAATGTTAAGAAAACGAATGATAAATATGCGTGGAAACCGATATCCCGCCGCGTGGTCGATATCTACAAGATTGCGTTGAATAAAACCCTTTGATCTCTATGAATATACTTTCCTATATCCATGTAAATCGTTTGCCGAATCCATCCGGTGTTGGTCGGGTGATTGATCGTCTGATTGCGCATCATGTCGATCAATATCCAGATGCTAGCCATCGCATACTCGTGGCCAAGGACCTGTATGATCAATGTTATGCGGAGCTCGATGATTTCTGGAAAAAAATTTCCTTTATCCCGTTCAAAGGAAGAACTTCATGGACGCAGGCCCAATGGATATGGAAAAACCACCCCTATGCCGAGCAATATTGGGAGGATGTGGATGTGGTCTATTGTCCTGCGGAATCATATGTGCCCACTCGCAAGGCCGGGCTGGTATGTACGATTCATGATGTCGCCGGCTTTGAAGAAGATCTCTATCCCAGCACCTTGAGCAATCGGATGCACCGCTTAAAGTGGAGCATGATGTTCCGGCGGATGGCGGAACACGCTGATGCCGTGGTCACGGTTTCCAGTTTTTCCGCGTCGCGGATTGCACACTTTTTCCCGGGGCTGGAGAACAAGCTGCGGGTGATTTACAATGCACCACACTATATCTTCGGTTCACCTGTTTCTGAGGAGATGAAAAAGAAGGTGGATGATGTCACGCTCAACAGCCCATATGTGCTGGTTCCGGGAGGGCTTTCGTTACGTAAGAATGCAGATTTGGTACTTCGAACCATTGCGCTGATAGCGCAGAAAATGCCGGAGATAAAGGTCGTCATCGCCGGATCGAGCAGCCCGGAGTATAAGGAAAAACTGAAGGCGGCAAAGTATGCCAACATTATTCAGACCGGATATGTTTCTGATGAAATGCTAAATGCGCTTTACAGCAGTTCTGCCTTGGTTTGGTTCCCGTCCCGCTATGAAGGATTTGGAATGCCGGTTATCGAAGCGATGTCTGCCGGAGCTCCCGTGGTTGCCAGTAATGCCGCATCGATTCCTGAAATAGCAGGCCGTGCCGCGCTTCTATGCGATATGGATTCTGCGAGTGAGCACCTTGATGCCATTCATTCAATAATTGATTCCCCCGCGCGACGGGATGAGATGAGCCGCGTGGGTAGAACCCATGCAAAAAAATTCAACTGGCGCTCTGCAGCCGAACAGCTGGAAGATATATTTCAGTCCACTAAGTAAGATGATTGTAGTTTGCGATATCAATGAGGTCTGGCGCCGCAAGCCATTTGCGGCGTTGGCGGAGATTACGGATACCCTTGGGATTGCCCCTGCGGACTGGAAGGTAGCGCGCAACCATCCTGACTTCAACGGGGCTCCATCTGGCGGAGCGCTGGACGTCATGCCGGTGGCATTGCCTCCCGGATGGGCCTCGCGTACATCATGGCTTGGACAACGCATGCTTTGGCGCAGCATAACGCGCCATGCCCGGCGGGAGGGAAAGCAGATTGACTGGCTCGCTGTGACCAGCCCTCATTACCTCCCGATGCTGAAGTACATTCCCGGTGATCTGAAAACCGTTTACTATGCGTCGGATGACTATCGCAGCTACGAAGGCTGGGGTTCGGTCGTTGATCATGAAAAGGAACTCATCGACCGTGTCGACCACACGTTCTTTGTTTCGGAGGGACTTCTGGAACGGGCGCAGAAGGAATACGGTTCCGATCCGAAAAAGTTATCCGTCAGCATGAATGCCACGGAGTCACGGTTCTTTTCCTCAGAGAAAAGATCTCCGGTTGATCCGCCGTTCGATGACCTGAAACGTCCGGTCGTCGGTGTGGTGGGGGGGATCAACGACCGGCTGGATTTTGAGTTGCTGCGGCGGTGTGCGGATCTGCCCCGACTCGGTACGCTGCTTCTGGTCGGGCCGCTGCCCCGGCAACGGTCGGATCAGCTGGAAACATTGCTGCAACACGATAAATGCGTTGCTGTCGGCGCGCAGCCGCATGCATTGATTCACACCTGGTTCCACTGCCTTGATCTGGGGCTGATTCCGTATGTCCGATCCGAGTTCAACCGGCTCTGTTCGCCGATGCGGCTGTTTGACCACCTTGCTTCCTCGGCTGCACTTGTGGCCACCGATGCCTGTGATCAGGTCAACGCGTTTGGAGACCGGGTGGCTGTGTGCAGCTCCGCGGATGATTTTATACAGGCGGTCGACGCTCGTCTGGAAGATATGCGGATTGAGGATCCGTCAACGAAGATTACCTGGACGGACCGGGCAGAGCAGCTCCTTCGTGTGCTTGAGGAGACAACCCATGTTTAGCATATGTATCTGGATGAATATACCGTCCCATTACCAGTCGGCTTTTTTTCATGTGCTTGCGGAGCGGGAGGATGTTGATCTGCGGGTCGTGTACCTCAATGGGGCTTCGAAAACACGTGCGGCCGAAGGCTGGCGGGATGATCACGATTATCAACCGTTTGAACACAACGCAGAAGGCGTTGATTTGGTTTTGAATATTGATGCGCTGCTGCCGGACTGGCGGGAACGAACGCATCTGATCTGCGGATATTTTTCCGCCGGATTGATCGACCTGTTCTGCCGCGAAAAAGCGCGCTGGTGCCACTGGTCGGAGCAGCCGGGGATTCGGCTGGCTGAGGTGGTGGGCTACCGCACACCATTGTTTCGCTTGTTTATCCCCCTGATGCACCGGTGCAAGCACCGGGATGGCCGGCGAATTCGGGAGCATGCTCTGGGGGCGTTTGGGCAGGGGGTTCTGGCCCGCAAGGCGTTTCGCCGGATGGGGATTCCGGATAGAAAAATCGCGGATCTTTACTATGTTCCGAATGGCCTGAATCCGCTCGAGCCGAGTGAAAAGGTTCGGGAATTTGCATCGGGCCGGAAGGTGTTTCTTGCAGTTGGTGCGTTGTGCCGCCGCAAAGGAGTGGATGTTCTGCTTAAAGCCTTTGCCCGGTTGAAGAGTAATGAATGGTGTCTGGTGCTTTGCGGTTTGGACCGATCCGACCGGGCCTATGAAGCGCTGAGCCAAAAGCTGGGGCTGGAAGGCCGGGTATGCTTTCTCGGAGCCTATCCGTCGGAACGTATTGCTGAAGTGTATGCGGCTTCGGATGTATTTGTTCTCGCTTCGCGGTTTGATGGCTGGGGAGCCGTATTGAACGAAGCCGCTTCGTTGGGGCTTCCCCTGATTGGCACCGACCTGTGCGGTGCCTCATGGCATGTGATTGATTCCGGGGTCAATGGATATCGCATCCGGGCGGCATCCGTCGGGTCACTTGCCGACGCCATGAACCGATATGTATCATCGCCGCAATTATGCGCAGAACATGGAGCCGGTTCGGCGAGGATTTTTTATGAACAATTTACACCGAAAAAAAATGCCGACCGGTTGGTGGATGCGCTGGCGAACTGGAGTGGGGCATGAACGTTGCGGTGCTGACGACTATTTCACGTATGGCCGGCGGGCTGTATTATTCGGTCCGAGGGCTTTCCAAGGCGCTGGCCGAACGGGGCTGTTCTCCTGTGGTGTTGAGTCCGCGAGACACGTATTCGGCTGAAGATGCGGGGGAGTGGCATCCGCTCCCGGTAGAACTGTTTCCCGCATACGGGCCATTGCAGTCTTCTCCCGCTATGCGCCGCCGCCTGATGGCGATGGATACCGATCTTATCCATGTACACGGAATTTGGCTCGATTCGCAATGGGCGGCTTTGAAACGGCAGAAGCGGAATGCCACGCCGGTCGTCGTCTCACCCCGGGGAATGCTTGATCCCTGGGCGCTTCGAAATTCCTCATGGAAGAAACGAGTGGTGGAACGACTGTTTGCCAGCGAAGCGCTTGAGCGCGCAACCTGCATCAATGCGCTGTGCCAATCAGAGGTGGATTCCATACGGGCCTATGGATTGAAAAACCCGGTCGCCGTGATTCCCAACGGTGTTGTTCTTCCAGATCTGGCTGCCGTACCGCAGAATCGGGGTGGTCCGAAAAAACTACTTTTCCTGGGCCGAATCCATCCGAAGAAAGGGCTCAAGGAATTGCTGCAGGCCTGGGCCATGCGGCAACGTGATGCTGAAGGAAATGATGACTGGCAGCTGATCATCGCGGGATGGGACGATGGCGGACACGATGCTGGCTTGAAGGCGCTTGCCGGAGAGTTGAAAATCGAAGCATCTGTTGACTTTGCCGGTCCCGTCTATGGCGATGAAAAGGACAGGCTGCTTCGAAGTGTCGATGCGTTCATTCTCCCCTCGTTCTCGGAGGGATTGCCTATGTCGGTGCTTGAAGCGTGGTCGTACGGTCTACCGGTCATTAAGACGGATTTCTGCAACCTGCCGGAAGGGTTTGAAAACGGGGCGGCTTTCCGTATCGAGCCGGATGCGGACAATATCATGCAGGGGCTGAAGCAGTTTTTTGCGTTCAGTGATGCCGAGCGGAATGTCATGGGTAGCAATGGCCGGGCATTGGTAGAGAACCGTTTTTCCTGGATGCGGATCGCGGAACAAATGCAATCCGTTTATGCCTGGTGTATCGACCCGTCCGGAACACCGCCAGAGTGTATCATCATGGATTAACGAAGCTGGCCATCTGGTGCTCGTGCCTATGCCCATCCTCGGATGGCCTGTGGGAGGCTAAAAATGCGCGGTGTTCCAGAAGCCTCTTCCGGACTGTGTTTAAGTATCGGTTTGGGGAGGACTTCGTTCTCTCCCGTGAGTTAGTGTCTGGGTCTGGTGTGCCTTTTGCCGGACCTGACTGCAATCATCTGGATTATCGTGATGCTGCTCGATAAACAGAACTCTTGTGTGAGCGCCTTGGGTAGGCGATGATCACGGGAACGTTGAGGAAATATGAGCGAACTGGATATCAGCCAAAACCGGGGAGACCGGAAGTATTCGTTGCGGATTCAGATCCTGCGCGTTTTGTGGGCTGTTGTACGCATCTTTTTTCGGCTGGTGCCCCGGCCGGTCCAGGCACCAAGGAGGTTCCTGCTCCGCCTGTTCGGGGCGAAGGTCGGCCGCAATGTGAACATTGCGAATACCGCAACGATCTATTTCCCGTGGAATCTGGAGGTCGGTGACTGGTCGGCCATCGGGGAACATGCCTATATCTATAACCTGGGTGTGATCCGGATCGGCGATAAGGTCACCATTTCTCAACGGGCACACTTGTGCGCGGGCACCCATGATTACCGGGATCCATCGCTCCCGTTGCTGACACCGCCTATATCGATTGGCCGGCAGGCTTGGATTTGTGCGGATGCATTCGTTGGACCGGGCGTGACTGTAGGGGATGGAGCTGTGGTGGGGGCGTGCGCGGTCGTCACGCGGGATGTTGAACCATGGGATATTGTTGCCGGCAATCCGGCGCGGGTCGTCAAACAGCGTACACTGAAGGGAAATGAGTAGCATGCCTCCGGTTTCCATCCTGATCCTTACCAAGAACGAAGAGATCAACATCGAACGGTGCATTCAGGCCGTATCCTGGTCTGATGATATTGTCGTGTATGACTCGCTCAGCGATGACCGAACGGTTGAGCTGGCGGAAAAAATGGGTGCCCGGATTGTTCGGCGGGAGTTTGACAACTGGTCGGCTCACCAGAATTGGGCGGTGCAGAATATTCAGTTCAAGCACCCCTGGGTGTACTATACCGATGCAGATGAAACCTGCGATGACGAGCTTCGGCAGGAGCTTGAGCGGCTTGACGAATCTGTCCGGAACGTTGCGGCTTTTCAGGTGCGCCGGAAGGACTATTTCATGGGCCGGTGGCTTAAGCGCTCTCAACTTTACCCGACCTGGATCACCCGGGTGTTCCGTCCGGATAAAATCCGATACGAACGGCTGGTGAATCCCGTGGCCGTCGTGGACGGCGAAACCGGAACGCTGAACGGGCATATCATCCATCATCCTTTTTCGCATGGTATTGGCCATTGGTTTGATCGGCACAACCGCTATTCAAACATGGAAGCACAGGATTTGATCGAGGAGGTGTCCGGTCGCTTCCGCTTTCGGGAACTTTTTTCTTCCGACGCGGCCACTAAGCGTCGGGCGCTCAAAACGCTGGCCTACCGCATGCCCGGAAGGCCGTTGCTGATGTTTGTTTATCTCTATTTTTTCCGGATGGGCTTTCTTGATGGCCGACCCGGGTTTCGCTATTCCATGATGCGGTCCGTATATGAGTTTATGATTGATTTGAAAGTCGTTGAATTAAGATACAAACAAATGTCCGAGGGGAGTTCGCTTTGAAGGTTTTTATAACAGGTACTGCTGGTTTTATTGGTTCCTATGTAGCGCACGCGTTATTGGATGAAGGGCATGAGGTGGTCGGCCTGGATAACTTTAACGACTATTATCCTATCGCCCTGAAAGAAGCGCGGCATGCGCGGCTGGAGGCACGCGAGGGATTTGTGGGAGTGCGTGGTGATTTGATCGACTATGAACTGCTATCATCACTCTTCGGCGAACATAAATTTGATCGGGTCTGCCATCTCGCTGCCCAGGCCGGTGTGCGCTACTCGTTGCAGAACCCTTTTGCCTACGAGCAATCCAACCTTGCGGGCCATTTGAATATTCTCGAATGCTGCCGTCATCATGATGTACCGCGGCTGGTCTATGCTTCGAGTTCAAGCGTGTATGGCGGGAATGAGAAGGTTCCCTTTTCGGAAAGCGATCTGGTCGACCATCCCGTCAGTCTTTACGCCGCTACGAAGAAGGCTAATGAGCTGATGGCGCATAGCTATACGTACCTCTACGGGTTTCAGTCGATTGGACTGCGCTTCTTCACGGTGTATGGGCCAGAAGGTCGCCCGGATATGGCCTATTGGCTCTTTTCCGACGCCATGCTGAAGGGGCAGCCGATCAAGGTGTTCAACCACGGGGATATGAAGCGAGACTTCACCTATATCGACGATATTGTTCAGGGCGTGGTTGCCGCCTTGTTTGCTGATGGACTAGAGCAATACGAAGTGTTCAACCTCGGTAACAACCAGCCCGAGCTGCTGATGGATATGATTAAATATCTCGGCGATGCGCTCGGCATCGAGCCGCAGATGGAAATGTTGCCGATGCAACCCGGTGATGTGCCGGTTACCTATGCTGATATTGAAAAAGCCAAGGCCAAGCTCGGATATCAACCCGCCACCGGTCTCCAGGAAGGACTGGTCCGGTTCGTCGAATGGTTCAAGGTCTATAACCAACAATAAGAAGCCGATGAAGTTTTCCATCATCACAGCAACATACAATTCCGAGGCCAGCATTGCCGATACACAGCGATCGATCGCCGAACAGGACTTCCCGCGCGACCAGATCGAATGGATTGTGGTGGATGGTGCGTCCTCGGATCGAACCTTGCACGTGATCAAGGATTCGGAGTTCCAGCCTGACCGGTTGCTGTCGGAAAGGGACAACGGCATCTACGATGCATTGAACAAAGGGGTGCGGATGGCCTCGGGAGATGTTGTCGGGTTTTTGCATGCCGATGATTTCTTCGCAAGCCCCAACGTGCTTAGCCGGGTTTCATGCGCTTTCGAAAATTCCGGGGCCGAGGCCGTGTATGGCGATTTGCAGTATGTAAGGCCGAATCCGGACGGGGGATTTGCTGTTGTCCGTCACTGGGAGAGCGGCATTTACTACCATCGCAATTTGAAGTGGGGTTGGATGCCGCCGCATCCGACGCTGTACCTCCGGCGCGAGGTGTATGAGCGCGCCATGCTGGACAATGGTGAGTATTTCGACACATCGTTCAGTTGTGCGGCTGATTATGATTTTATGATGCGCATTCTTTCGAAATACGAGGTGGAACCCGCATACCTTCGAATGATGTTGGTCAAGATGCGGGTTGGCGGAATCAGTAACCGCAGTCTGGGGCATATCATCCAGAAGATGAAAGAAGACTGGCAGGTCATCCGCCGTCACAAAATCGGAGGGGGGCATACGCTGGCCTGGAAAAACCTCAGCAAACTTCGCCAGTTTTTTCACGGCGGTAAATAGCGTTTGATTCCTGTCTGAAACGATTCTTCCGAATCACACCCGGCCATGAATAAAGCCATGAAACCTTCAACTTCCATGCCCGAACCCACATCGTCCGAGAAGCTCCTGCTCGATTTATGCAAGGAACTCCTGCATCTGCCCGACGTGGGCCTGGACGATGATTTTTTCAATATCGGCGGCGACTCGCTGCTGGCGCTGCAGGTGTATGAACGGGTTCGTCGGCACCATCGACAGGAAATCCCGCTTTTTGACCTTTCGTTACCTCCCACGATCCGCAATCTGGCACAGGTTATCGATCACGCTCTGAAGACTCATGGCGCGGAACAGTACAGGGCTCTTAAGTGTATTCGGCCGGGAGATCCTGACGTGATTCCGCTGTTTCTGGTACACGGAGGGGATGGAAACGCCAGGGTATTTCGTCGTTTGACGAAACTTCTGGATTCCAGAATTCCGGTTTATGCCTTCCGCTGGACCGGATGGGATGGGCGCCGGGGCGATAAAACGTTGCACGCCATGGCAACGACTTATGCGGATGAACTGATCCGCTTTCATCCCACCGGGCCGTTGCGTCTCGGGGGGTATTGCATTGGCGGCCTGATTGCGCTCGAAGTGGCGCAGATACTCCAGTCGAAAGGACGGGAAATCGAGGGGCCTGTATTTATATGGGATGCTCCGAATGTCGGTTCCAGCAGCTATCACCGCCGGGAGCCATGGTATTCATCTGATGATTACGTTCAATTCCGGCGGATGGTGTCGGAGTTGGAAGAGCATCGATGCGCATTGAAGGCCGACTGCGAGCCGTTGGTCACTCCGACTCAGTTCAGCGGAACGTACGAAATGCTGCGCCGATTCCCCAGGATCTATACTTTTGCCCGCACCACGCAAATCATCGTTGGCACGATCCCGATGAAGCTACGTCTCTTCTTCAATAGGCCGGTGCAGGTTAAATGGCGCTGGATCTATTGCATGACAACAAGCTACTTCGCTTTGAAAAAGCGGTTCACGGTCCGTTATCCCGGTTCCGTGACCTACTTCCGTTCCGATGTAATTCTTGGACGTCCGATGAATTTGCAGGGATGGTGGTCAGATCCATTCCTGGGCTTCGGCGATCTGTGCACCGGCGATTTCAAGGGATATGTCGTGGGTGGCAACCATGTCGACGTCCTGAGCCAGCCTGATGGCGCACGCGTTGTGAACAACTACTATTTTGAAGGAACTGAATGAATCATCTACTTCCACTTCCCGATGAACCGATGCTCCATGCCACCGTGGTGGAATGGATCGATGTCGCCATGGCCGTCCACTCTTCGCAGCCGGCTCTGGTTTTCGGTAGCCGGTCGCTAACCTATGGCGAGCTGGATTGCCAATCCAACCAGATTGCTCATTACCTGTTGCATGCCGGTGTCCAGCCGGGTGATTGCGTCGGAATATGTCTGGACCGCTCCATTGAAATGGTTGCGTCCCTATTGGGAATTCTCAAGGTTGGTGCCGCCTATGTGCCCCTCGATCCGGCCTATCCGGCGGAGCGGCTGGCCATGATGCAGGAAGATGCCGGGTTGCGCTGTATTCTGTCGCATCGTAGTCATGCTGAAATGTTTGACGACGAAAATGGAACGGTTTTCGTTTGGGAGGATCTTGAAAAGTGCCTGCCTGGCGAACCTGCGGATCCGGTTGGGATCGAGATCGATCCCGAGACCGTGGCCTACGTGATCTTCACCTCCGGCTCCACCGGCCGGCCGAAGGGAATTGCCATGCCGCACCGGGCGCTGGCCAACCTGATTGAATGGCAGCTGGAACGCACAACCTTCAAACCGTCTGCGCGGGTGCTCCAGTATTCAAGTATCAGCTTTGATGTTTCCTTCCAGGAAATTGCCACGACGCTTGCCTCGGGCGGAGTGTTGCACCTGATTACCAATGATGACCGTAAAGATCCGCGTAAGCTGCTGGACTATCTGGTCGGGCAACGGCTGGAGCGGCTCTTCCTTCCTTATGTCGCCATGCGTAGCATGATTGAGGCTGCCCATATGATCGGCATCTATCCACGCTCGCTTAAAGAGGTAATCACCGCCGGAGAACAACTCCGGGTCGACGACACGGTCAGAACGTTTTTCCGGAAGGTTGAAGGCTCTTCTTTGGATAATCAATACGGGCCCTCGGAAACGCACGTCATCACGGCGTATCTTCTGGAAGGCGATCCTTCACGCTGGCCCGATCTCCCTTCTATCGGAACGCCGCTCAAGAACTGTGGAACCTGCATCCTCGATGAATGCATGCAACCCGTTGCCGACGGTGAAACCGGCGAGCTCTATTTGGCCGGGCGCAACCTGGCGCATGGCTACATTGGACGCGATGACCTCACGAAGCAGGCGTTTCATCTCAATCCATTCGAAGTCCCGGAGCGCCCCATACTCTATAAAACGGGAGATCTGGCCTCCTATGCTCCGGACGGAAGTATCCTTTTCCATGGACGGCGGGATCATCAGGTCAAGATACTCGGGCATCGGATCGAGCCGGGCGAAATCAACAATGCCGCTTCACAGCTGGCGGGCATCAGCCAATGCCTGACGCATGCCTTTGTCGGTTCGGATGGTGCGCAGCAACTGGCGGCATATTACACCGTGCAGGACGGGGCTTCAGTGTCTTTTGCGGAGTTGCGTTGCCATCTTGATGCCAAGCTGCCCGATTATATGGTTCCGGCGTTTCTGATCCAGATCGAGCGGATTCCGTATGCTCCAAGCGGCAAGGTTGATCTCAAATCGCTGCCGAAGCCGTCGATTGAAAACAGTCAGTATGCCGGAGAAGAAGTCCGCTACGAATCGGCGACCGAAGAGGGGCTTGCTGAAATTTGGAGTGAACTGTTGGGGCTCGACGGCATTCCGCGTGTGGCCGATTTTTTTGAGCTGGGCGGCGATTCGCTGCGCGCTGTTACTTTGTTCCTGAAGATCCAGCAGCACTTTGGAATGGATCTGTCCCTTTCCACACTGACCCACGCCTCCACCATTGCGGAGTTGGCCAGGTTGATCGACGGAGAAAGCGATATCCCCGACCTTTCGGCATTCCGGTCGTTGAAAATGATCCAGCAGGGAGAGTCCGGCATTCCTCCGCTGTTTCTGGTGCATGGAGGCCAAGGGAACGTACTTGTATACCATGATTTTGTGCACATGATGGACCGTCGGCAACCGGTATACGCCTTTCAGTGGCCGGGGTGGGATGGCCGACCCGGCTCCGCGAATATCCGCCAGATGGCGAAGGAATACTGCAACGAGCTGGTTCGCTTCCTCCCTGAAGGTCCGGTCCGGTTGGGGGGCTACTGTATCGGGGGGATGATTGCCATCGAACTGGTTCGGGAGCTGGAGACGATGGGACGGGAAGTAATCTATCCGTTGATGGTCTGGGATTCACCCAATCTGGAATCGCGGCACTATCGCCGGGATGAGCCATGGGACAGCGCCCGCAATATTGAACTGTTTAATAAAATGAAAGCCGATCTCGAGGCCATCCGGCTGGACACGGGCGATCACTATCAACTGCCCGAATCCGATTATACGCCTCCGGTGGGCAACGCCGCGAAGATCCGGGCGATTCCGGGTCTGATCAGGCTGCTGCGATGGGGCAAGGAAATGAAGCGCGAATGGAAGCTTTTGCCGTTACGTTGGAAGATTTTGAAGATCCACCTGGCGGGCCAATCCATCCCAATGGAATGGCGCGCAGAGCATTGCTTGCGTTCGATGGTCAAAGCGGTCAGACGGCACCGCAGTTCGCGTTTGAAAGGGGACATGCTTTATTTCCGTTCGGATTGTGTTGTCGGACGCTATTTTGGCCTGCCGGGATGGTGGGAAGATCCGTTTCTCGGATTTGCGGATCTTTGCGATGGAAATTTCGAGGCGCATGCCATTGGCGGCAGCCATACCGATGTGCTTGATATTCCAGAAATGGGCGAAATTATTCAACGGACATTAGAGACACCGGTGCGGCAACCATGACGAACAAGCGGCTGATTGGTATATTGGCGGGCCTCTATCTGTTGGTGATGGTCTATTTTGCCTTCCGCCCCTTTAGACCGATCCGCGGCCTGCAATACGCGCCGGCTGATCTCGCTTTTGCTGATGGTGCAGTGCACGTGCAGCGCGATGCCGCACTGGAAGACCGTCGCGGTGGAAAACATATTCGTGAAGCGCTGATGCAGACGGGACAGCTGTCGATCGAGGCATGCCTTCAGACGGATTCATTAAAGCAGGTGGGTGCCGCCAACATCTTTGGATATGCGCGCGGTAACATGAACCGCAATTTTTCTCTCGGGCAGGAAGGCAACGCCTTGGATTTCCGTCTGCGAACCACGCGGACGGATCATGGTGGATTGCGGGGCAGGCTGATTGTGCCGCAGAGTCTGGATACCAACCGGGTGCAGCACGTCGTGGTGACGTATGACGGCGACTATACCGCGCTCTATGTGGATGGAATACTGCGGGCTGAATCGGATGAACTGAATGGCGGTTTTAAGAACTGGGGTCGGGATCAGGTCCTGTTGCTTGGGGATCTTCCGCCAGGCGGAGACGGCTGGGCGGGGCATATTTGGCGCGTGGCGTTATATGATCGTACGCTAACCGCCGGCGAAGCAAAGCGGCTGGCTCAGGATGAAGAGGTGCCCGGGGCTGTTCTGGCATATGACTTTGATGCCGTGACGCGGAAGTCCGGGCTTCGGTCCATGGGATTGCGACCTTTGCACTATCGAAACCTGTTCGTTATGCATGATGAGATCGCATGCAACTTAGATGACTGTTTCTTTAACATTGCGGGATTTATTCCGCTGGGGATCTTTGTCTACCTGCTTCTTCCCGAGCGTCTGGAACAGCGTAGATTACTAGCGGCCGTGGTGATCCCGCTACTCTTCGGAGGGGCCGCAAGCCTGACGATTGAATGTCTGCAACGCTATATCATGAACCGGGTGCCATGTGCACCGGACCTGGTTTACAACCTGACTGGCGCACTGATTGGCGGTCTTCTAGGCTGGCTGGCCATGTCGAATTTTAAAAATAAAACAACAAACGGGAGTGCTACATGAAAATCATCATCGTTGGAAATCTTGGGTACATTGGTCCCAGCGTGGCAGAGCGGTTGCGCGAAACCTTTCCAGACGCCGAGCTGATCGGCGTTGATATCGGATACTTCGCACATTGTCTGAGCAACGCGGGTTTCCTTCCCGAACTCAAGCTCAACCGGCAGGTGTTTGCAGATATCCGGCAGTTCCCGGAAGAGTTGCTCGACGGGGTTGATGCCGTGATCGACCTGGCGGCCATTTCGAACGATCCCATGGGCAACCAGTTCGAGGAAGTCACTATGGATGTCAACTACCGGGCAGCCATCCGGCTGGCCGAAATGTGCAAGCGCAAGGGGGTGAAAAACTTTGTTTACGCCTCCAGCTGCAGTATGTACGGAGCGGCGAGCGAATTCCCGAAAAAGGAAGACGATGAACTCAACCCTCTAACGGCCTATGCCCGTTCCAAGGTAGCCGCAGAAAAAGATCTGGAACCGCTCGCTGATGAAGGATTTTCCATCACCTGTCTGCGTTTTGCGACGGCTTGCGGCTTCACCAGCCGCCTCCGTCTGGACCTGGTGCTCAACGATTTTGTCGCCGGAGCTCTCGTCAACAAGGAGATTGGCATTCTGAGTGACGGTACGCCGTGGCGTCCGATGATCAACACGAAGGATATGGCCCGGGCCTTCGAGTGGGGCGTGTTGCGCAAGCCGGACAACGGAGGAGCGTTTCTGGCCATCAATACGGGTTGCACGGAATGGAATACCCAGGTCAAGCCTCTGGCCGAAGCCATTGCCGTCCAGATTCCGGGTGCAAAGGTGACTGTGAATACCGACGCCGTACCGGACAAACGCTCCTATCGCGTTAATTTTGACCTCTACAAGAAGCTGGCTCCGGATCACCAGCCGGTATGGAACCTCGAAGATACGATTCGTGAGGTGAGAAATAATCTGGTTGAAATGAACTTCAACGATTCCAACTTTCGCGAGTCGCAATACATTCGCCTGAAGACGTTGGCTCGCCATCGCAGCCTTGGGCGGCTCAACGACAACCTGGAGTGGATTTAGATGAAACACACCGCCTGTCCTAACTGTCGTGGCGGGGATCTGGAGGATTTTTTCACGATCCGTAATGCGCCAACCCAGAGTTTGGTGACGATCAAGACCCGCGAGGAGGCCCTTTCGATTCCCCGTCAGGATATCGTGCTTACGTTTTGCAACTCCTGCGGATTTATCTTCAACAGCGCGTTCGATACATCGATCGACTATTACACGCAGGGTTATGAAGACCAGCAGGGCTTCTCCCCAACGTTTGTCAAGTTCATCACCGGCGTCACCGAACGCTTCCTGGACAAGCATGGCATTCGCAACAAGCAGGTCGTAGAGATCGGCTGCGGCAAGGGGGATTTTATCCGTTTGGTCAGCAAGCTTGGCGATAATAAAGGGGTCGGTATTGATCCGGCCTGGGTGCCTGGCCGCGGTGAAGAGGATCCCAATGTCCGTTTCATCAAGGAGTTCTATTCCCGCGAACACGGAGACATCGAGGCGGACTGCATTACCTGTCGCCACACCATGGAGCATATACATGATACCATCGGGATCATGGAAACGGTTCGTTCGTCATGCCGCGATTCGAAACCGGTCTTGTTCTTTGAGGTTCCCAGTATTGTGCGCATTCTGGACATCCAGGCCTTCTGGGATATCTTCTATGAACACTGCTCCTACTTCAGCCCCGGATCGTTTGCCCGTTTGTTCCGCAAGGGGGGATTTGAAGTGCTCGATATGTATCTGGAATACGACAGCCAGTATCTCTTTATCGAGGCCCGGCCGGTGGGTGAGCCGTCGGAAAAGATCCATCCGCTGGAGGAATCGATCGAGGAACTCAAAGCCAAAACCAAGGTGTTTGTGAAAAAAATCAATGCTCAGCTGGGCGATTGGCGTCGGAACCTTGAAGCCTACAAAGCGGAAGGTAAAAAAGTGGTTGTTTGGGGCGGAGGTTCCAAATCTGTTGGGTTCCTGACTCAGTTTGCGGATCTGGAGGTTGTCGAGCACGTGGTGGATATCAATCCGCACATGAAAGGCAACTTCATTCCGGGTATCGGGATCCAGTATGTAGACCCCGACTTCCTGCAGGATTACCAACCCGATGTCGTTATCGTCATGAACTCCGTGTATATGGAGGAGATTCGCCAAAGTCTGGCGGAGCGAGGCCTTTATCCGGAAATGTTGGGATTGTAATGTTTCTTAGAAGTTATAGACTAATGGAACCCATTGGTTTATGGAAACGACCATGAACAGAGTGAAAGGAACCATACTATTCGCCGTAACGCTGGCGGTTGCCAGCGTAGAGGCGGCGACGTTTGGTACGGGCTCCAATCAGTTTTCCATGGCTTTCCTGGAGATCGGAAATCCCGGAAACCTGGCGGATTCTTCCGGGTTTGGTTCCGTCGATCATACCTATAGCATCGGGACGTACGAAGTTAGTGTCGAACAGTTTTTCAAGGCCAGAGCCGAGGACAGCCGCATTGGCAGTGGCAACGAGGACTACTGGAATGATGGTACCCGCACGGTCGGCCCCGGTGCCCCCGTTGCTCGTGTCTCCTGGTATGAGGCCGCCCGGTTTGCCAACTGGTTGACCTCCGGCGATGCCTATGCAGGTGCCTATCAGTTCGATACCAACGGTACGCTAGTGGCCGTGGATCGCTATGCCGCCATGTTTTCTTATGGCACAGTCTATGTGCTGCCCAGCGAGAACGAGTGGTTTAAGGCGGCCTACTACAAGCCGGTAAATGATGGATCGTATGCGGTATACGCGAATGGTTCGACCTCCGGGCAGAACCTGCCGTTGCGAGGCACCACGAATGGCTGGAACTATGCCGAATGGGTATGGAATCCAACTCTGGAGGTCCATTATGCGAACAGTTCGCCCAACTATGTCTGGGAGACGGGCTTCGGGGGACAGGAACAAAACGGCACCTATGACATGAACGGGAATCTCTATGAGTGGTGCGAAAGTGCCTACGAAGGATCTCTCAACGACAATCTTAATACAAATCGGGTTATTCGTGGCGGCGACTACTACGTAAATGAGAGCCACATGTCTGCCGGATACCGCCACAGTTCTTTCAGTCCTACCCATGAGCATGCAGAGGTCGGATTTCGGGTCGCAGCGTTGCCTCCCACTTATTACGAGCTACAGGTGATACTTGACGGGAACGGCTCGGTCAACGTGAGCAACGGCTGGTATGTGATCGGTACCAACCTCGCTATGATTGCGACGCCTGAGACAAACTGGCTATTCGTGGGATGGAGCGGCGACCTGTCCGGCGGATATACCACATCGAGTACGAACTTGATTATCAATACCAACAAGTCGATCACAGCAACCTTCTCCGACGATGCAGATGGCGATGGTCTGCTCAATACGAATGAATACAGCCTCGGCACCGACCCTCGGGATAGCGACAGTGATGACGACAACCTTTTGGACGGCACTGAGGTGAACACATATGGTTCCGATCCTCTGGTTGCCGATACGGACGTTGATGGGCTTAGCGACGGCGACGAAATCAATACCCATGGCACGGATCCGTTGGTTGCCGATAGCGATGCAGACGGCCTGAGTGATGGAGATGAAGTGAATATCTACTTATCCGATCCTCTGGACGCAGACACCGATGGCGATGCTATGCCCGACGGCTGGGAGGCCGGGTATGGTCTTGATCCGCTTTTAACCAATGCGTTGGCCGATGCGGATGTCGATGGTAATCCGGACCTCTACGAATTCGCCATGGGCGGCAACCCGACCAACGCCGTCGACAGCGGCTATGCGCCTTTCTATGTGGTCTCGCCGGCGGGCGGAACCAACTGGGTGGACTACATCCATGCCCGGCGAACGAATGCCGCCGCGTTGGACCTTTCCTACGTGGTCGAGCTGGGCAGCAACGCGGTGCCGGGAAGCTGGACGAACAGCGGCTATGCCGTGATGGGTACGTCGTCCTTGAGCAACGGGTTCGAGACGGTGACCAACCGGATGGACGCGGTGCCGGCCACCAACGTGTACGTCCGGCTGTCGATTGCTTCCAGTAACGCCGTGGTCTATTCCGCAACGATTGAAATTACGCCGCTGGATGTCTGGGCGGGCAGTTACGGGCTGTATGGCACCAATGCCGCTTCGACGAACGATGCCGATGCAGACGGGCTCTCCAATCTTGAAGAGTTCAATGCGGGCACGAGCCCGGTGAATTCCGACAGTGACGGAGACACATTTGATGACGGGCTCGAAGTAGCCAATGGCGGGGATCCGTTACAGAGCGATCTGTGGCGCGTGGATTATATCCGCAATAACGGCTCGGCCTACGATCTGTATCCTTCGAACTCGGTGGTTGACCTCGCGATGGGACAGTCAGCGTATGTGGTTTCAAACGGGACGGCAACGCTCTGGATCCAGCTGAAAAAATCATTCGATCTGGTCAACTGGACCAACGCCGGTGATGCCGTGTTCTGGCAACTTCCGGTTGAGTCCAGCAACACGTTTTTCTATCGAGTGGATGCCGCCCAGTAATGAATCCGGAGCAGACGATGAAACGGACCGTGGCATGCCGGGATGGATTGGTGGATGAGGGGCAGGAGTCGTTTGAAATACAGACGGAACGGGCTATCTATCGGTATCACAAGCAAGGCTGCGCTTTTTCCAGTTTGATTGATCGGGATGGAAACGACTGGATCGGCTATCATCCAAAAGGGAAAGAGCGGGGCGATTATCGCGGTATACCGAATATGGGCTACAACACCTTCGGGCACCCGGGCTATGTGACGGGACAAACGGAACTGCTGGATGAAACAGAGTCATCCGCCACGTTGAAGTCAACGGCTGCCGCCGGCGCGTGGGAGGTGGACTGGAGCATCTATACCTCCCATGCGGTTATGACTGCTCATCGGATTGCGGAGCCGGTGTGGTTGCTTTACGAAGGAACTCCGGGCGGAAAATTCAACCCGCAGAAGCAATTTGTCTATTGGTCGGATGGCACTTGTAGAGGGTGTTCGGAAAGGTTCAGGGAACCAACCCCCGACCCCAAATGGGTGGCATTCTGCGATCCAAAAACAAAACGAAGTCTCGCCATGGCTTACGATGGGCCGGACTCCTTTGTCGACACCTATTGGCCGATGGGCGGGAAGGGCGGTATGACGGTCTTTGGCTTTGGGCGCACCGATAAGGATGGATTTGGCTTTCTGGTTGAAACCGTCCCGTTCACATTGTCCTTCGCTTTGGTGGAAAGCATCTCGTTCGAGGAGATTTCGGCTTACGTACGGAAGTACCTTCCCTGTCGGGAACACAAGCCGGCAACCTAGTGGGAAAAGAACGTAAATGGCAGCAAGAACAGTAGATTATCTGATTATTGGCGGCGGCGTTATCGGCATCAACATGGCGTTGCATCTGAAGCGGCGTAATCCCGCGGTATCGGTATGTGTGGTGGATAAGGAGCCGACATTGGGGCTCCATGGAAGCGGGCGCAACAGTGGTGTTGTACATGCCGGGTTCTACTATACGGCCAACAGTCTGAAAGCGCGCTTTACACGCGACGGCAATGCCGCAATGAAGGACTATATCCGTGAGCACGGCATTCCGCTGAACGAATGCGGCAAGCTGGTGGTGGCGAAGGATGAATCGGAACTGGCGGTCCTGGATGAGCTGCTGATGCGCGGTCAGGCCAATGGCGTCGAGTTACATAAGATATCCGAAAAAGAAGCATTGGAAATCGAACCGCGGGTCAAGACCTGCAAGCATGCCTTGTGGAGTCCCGCAACGGCAACGGCCGATCCTAGGCCCGTGTTGGCGGCCTTCCGCAAAGATGCCTCGGAACAGGGCATTGAGTTCCTCTGCTCCGAGCCTTTTGTGAAATCCAAGGGGAACCGGGTGTGGACCCAAAGTCTGGAGTTCAATGCGGGCTATGTCATCAACGCCGCCGGGCTCTATGCCGACAAGGTGGCGCACCAATTTGGGTTTGGAAAGAACTATGCGATTTTGCCGTTCAAGGGGCTCTACCTTAAATCCAGCGAACCTGCCGGCAGTTTTAAGACCAACATATATCCGGTCCCCAATCTTCAGAATCCGTTTCTTGGTGTGCATGTGACGGTCACTGTTGATGGCCACCACAAGATTGGCCCTACTGCGATTCCGGCGTTCTGGCGCGAGCAATACAAGGGCATGGAGCACTTTAATTTTGGTGAGCTGCTCCAGACCATGGGGCTGGGCTCGCAGCTGATGCTTAAGGCCGATTTCAATTTCCGGCGCCTCGCGTGCGAAGAGCTGCGCAAATACCACCGCGCCCACCTTGTCAGGCTGTCGCAGTCGTTGGCCACCGGGCTGGATTTTCCGACACTGACCCACTGGGGGCCGTCGGGCATTCGTGCGCAGCTGCTCAATCTAAAAAAGAAAAGTCTGGAGATGGATTTCGTGTTTGAGGGCGATGACCGGTCATTCCATGTGTTGAACTCGGTTTCCCCGGGGTGGACCTGTTCTATTCCTTTTACGGCCTATATGGTCGATGAAATTGAAAAGCTCCAAAACAGTTAACGAAGAATTCGAGGAAGCGATGAAAGCAGTGATTTTAGCCGGAGGATACGGAACGCGTATCAGCGAAGAGAGCGCCGTTAGGCCCAAGCCCATGGTTGGCATCGGGGATCAGCCGATTTTATGGCATATCATGAAAACCTATGCCTCCCATGGCATCACCGATTTTATCGTGGCGTGTGGATACAAGGGCTTCATGATCAAGGACTATTTTTCGAGGATGTTTCTGTCAGGAGCCGACGTGACGTTTGATCTGGCGAACAACACGGCGGAATATCATCATAGAAAGGTTGAGCCATGGCGCGTTACCTGTGTCGATACCGGGCAGGAAACCATGACGGGCGGGCGATTGCTTCGTGTACGTGAATACCTTGACGACGAGACCTTCTGCATGACCTATGGTGACGGTGTTTGCAATATCGATATTACGGCAGAGATCGATTTCCATCGCCAATCCGGCAGTTTGGCAACCATGGCCGCCGTTATGGCTCCGGGACGTTTTGGCGCGTTCACGCTGGAGCATGACCAGGTCGAAGTCACGCATTTTCAGGAAAAGCCCCATGGCGATGGAGCGTGGATTAATGGCGGTTATTTTGTGCTGGAACCCAAAGTGCTCGATTACATCGAATCCGACGCGGAGGTCTGGGAACGCCGGCCCTTGCAGCAATTGGCGCACGAAGGGCAGTTGAACGCATTCCGGCATGAGGATTTCTGGCATCCCATGGATACGCTTCGTGACAAGCATGTGCTGGAAGATCTCTGGTCCAAAAACAACGCTCCCTGGAAAGTATGGAAGGATTAGTCTATGCAGTTTGAACCCACTCCCCTGAAAGGCGCATGGATCGTTACCGAAACCCCGATTGGCGACGAACGCGGCTATTTCGCCCGAGCGTTCTGCCAAAAGGAGTTTGAGGAGCACGGCATGCCCTCGACCTTTGTGCAGTGCAATACCTCGTTCAGCCGCGATGCCGGCACGTTGCGTGGCATGCATTACCAAGTCGATCCCGTTCCCGAGACCAAGTTCATGCGTTGCACTCGTGGAGCCATCTACGATGTGATCGTCGATATGCGGCCTGAATCACCCACATACATGCAGCATTTCGGAATCGAATTGACGCCGGAAAATCAGAAGATGCTTTTTGTTCCGGCCCATTTTGCACATGGTTTTCTGACGCTGAAACCGGACAGCCAGGCCTACTATCTTGTCGGGGGCTTCTATGCTCCGGAGTGCGAGCGTGGTGTGCGTTACAATGATCCGAAGCTGGGGATCGAATGGCCAGTCGAACCGAAAATTGTGAGCGATAAGGATCAGCGCTGGCCACTTCTTTAATTTCGAAATTAAACATCAACTCTTTACCTTGCCCCGCCCCTTGGGACAAAGCATCCCGGCCTTCGGTCGTCATTGGACCGGTTGATGGGGGATCAACCCTTGGAGCCTGCGGGCCCTTATTTTATTTATGTACGAACAAAAATCATTATGTCGGTTTTGTGGCCAACCGCTCGAACATACGGTGGTCGATTTGGGCATGTCGCCGCTGTGCGAATCCTTTGTTGAGCCGGACCAGTACAACGCGATGGAGCCCTTCTATCCATTGAAGCTTATGGCGTGTGGAAACTGTCTGTTGCTGCAACTTGATGAGTATGTGAGCCCGGAGCATATTTTTAAGGACTATGCCTATTTCTCCTCATTTTCCGATTCATGGATGCGACATGCCGCGGATTATGCCGCGATGGTGACGGAACGTTTTGGACTCGACTCGGAAAGCTTCGTCGTCGAGCTGGCGAGCAATGATGGTTACCTGCTCCGCAATTTTTGCGAGAAAGGGATTCCATGTCTCGGTGTGGAGCCCGCGGAGAACGTGGCCCGGGCTGCGGAAGAGGTCGGCGTGCCCACTCTGATGGAATTCTTCAATGCCGCAGTTGCGCGGAAAATGGTTGCCGAAGGCCAGCAGGCGGATCTGGTCATCGGCAACAATGTGCTTGCGCAGGTTCCGGATCTAAACGGGTTTGTGGAAGGTATCCGGGTTCTGCTCCGGCCGACCGGCGTTGCAACCCTGGAATTCCCGCATCTGATGCAGTTGATCGACCAGTGCCAGTACGACACGATCTACCATGAACATTTCAGCTATTTTTCGTTTCTCGTGGCAGAACGCATCTTTGCGGCGCATGGCTTGCGCCTGTTCGATGTGGAAGAACTTCCAAGCCATGGCGGGTCGATCCGCATCTATGCCTGTCACGAGGGAGCCCACGCAGCGGACATAACGCCGCGGGTGCTCGACATGCGTCGCCGGGAGCTGGAGGCAGGTTATGCTGAAATAGCGACCTATGAAGGTTTTGGCGCGCGGGTGAAGGCGGCGAAACGGGCCCTGCTGTCGTTGTTGATTGAGCTCAAGCAAAGTGGCAAGTCGATTGCCGGCTATGGTGCTCCCGGCAAAGGCAATACCCTGTTGAACTACTGCGGTATCGGGACCGACTTCATCGACTTTACCGTGGACCGGAACCCGTATAAGCATGGGCGGTTGCTCCCCGGGTCGCGAATTCCGGTCTATCCCCTGGAAAAAATTGACGAAGCGCGTCCCGACTATCTTTTAATTTTGCCTTGGAACCTAAAAAAAGAGATCATGGCGAACGTGGCGCATGTGCGCTCTTGGGGATGTCGGTTTATTGTGCCGATCCCCGAGATAGACGTTGTCGAGTAAGAGAGTTGGCATGCAAGTGGAGGAAGCATCATGAAAGTGGTTCTGTTCTGCGGGGGATTGGGCACACGTCTTCGGGATTATTCCGACCAGATTCCCAAGCCCATGGTTCCGATCGGCTACCGGCCGGTGCTGTGGCATGTAATGGAATACTATGCCAGGTTCGGCTACAAGGATTTCATCCTTTGTCTGGGCTACAAGGCCGATGCGATCAAGAGCTACTTCCTGAACTATGATGAAAGCCTCACTAACGATTTTGTCATGGAAAACGGTGGCCGTGACATCACATTGCTCCATAGCGACATTGATGATTGGCGCATTACCTTCGTGGATACCGGATTGAAGTCCACCATTGCCGAGCGTCTGATGGCGGTGAAGGAGCATCTTGACGGCGAGGAAGTCTTCTTGGCCAACTACAGCGATGGACTCACGGACCAACCGATTCCGGAGCTGGTCGAGGAGCACAGGCGGCGCGGAGCCATCGCGAGCTTTTTGTGTATCAAGCCCTATCACAGTTTTCATTGCGTCGATGCCGATGCCAAAACCGGGCTGGTAAAAAAAATCGAGGATACCAACGCCGCGGACTTTTGGGTCAATGGGGGCTACTTCGTTTTGAGTCCTGAAATCTTCGACTACATTGAGGAAGGTGACGAGCTGGTCATGCAGCCTTTCCAGCGGTTGATTGCCGAATCCAAGTTATATGCACATAAGTATACTGGATTTTGGGGCTGCATGGATACGTTCAAGGAAAAGCAGATGCTCGACGACTTGTACGAGCAAGGCAATGCTCCCTGGAGAAACGATTAAACGGAAAGGGATGGTCCGATGCTTGAATTGACCCCGAAATTGGAAAGCGGAAGCCCTTTGCGGGTGTTGTGCCTGGGCGCCCATAGCGATGATATTGAAATCGGCTGTGGTGCCTCTCTTTTGCAGCTTCACGAAAGCGGTCAGCCGCTCGACGTACGGTGGGTGGTGTTCAGCGGCGACCGTTCGCGGGCGGAGGAAGCTAAAGTCAGCGCCGGCTACTGGCTTGATGCGGTGGAGGCCAAGGCCACAGATTTTCATAGCTTCCGAGACGGATTTTTTCCGAACGAATGGGCTGGGATAAAGGAGACTTTTGAGCGGCTCAAGAGCTCCTTCGAGCCGGACATCATCTTTACGCACTACCGGGACGATTCCCATCAGGACCACCGCATCATAAACCAACTCTCCGGGAACACCTTTCGCAATCACTTCGTGCTGGAGTATGAAATCCCAAAATACGATGGAGACATGGGATCTCCCAATTTTTACATTCCGGTGTCGGAAGAGGTCGCCAGGGCAAAGGCCGTTGCGCTCATGCGGTTCTTTGGTACACAGCAATCCAAGCATTGGTTTTGCGAGGAGCTTTTTTTGGGGCTGATGCGCATCCGCGGCATGGAATCCTGTTCCCCGTCCGGCTACGCTGAAGGTTTTTATGCGCGTAAGACCGTGTTCTCTGCCTGACTGTCTGTTGCAGACGGATCTCGAAGCCAAGGTATCTGCCTTGGCTTTTTTCGTCTAGGGGGTCCGACCGCCCTCAACGAGTAGCCGATGTGAAAGGACGGCCAGACTGGAGGCCAGCTCTTCGCGCTGCAGGATGACTTCCGCCGGAATATCAAGAGTGGTCGGTGTGAAGTTCCAGATGGCCCGGATGCCGCCTTCGATCATCGCATTGGCTACCTGTTGCGCGACCGATGCGGTCACCGTCAGGACGCCGATCTGCACGTGCATCTCCTTGGCTATCGCGGGCAGCCTTTGGACATCGATTACGGTTTTGCCGTGAACCTGGGTGCCGATGATATCCGGGTTGCTGTCGAATGCTGCAACAATTCGCATTCCGTGCTGTTCGAAGCCGGTGTAACCCAGCAAGGCACGTCCCAGGTTGCCCACTCCCACAAGAATGGCATCGCTGGTGTTGGACCAACCCAGAAAATCCTCGATAGCGGCGATAATTTCGTCCGTCGGAAATCCAAGCCTCGGCCGTCCGACGGCCCCGGTGATCGCTAAATCCTTCCGTACGACAATCGGATCGAGTCCCAGTTCGCGCGCCACTACCGTGCCCGATGCATATTCCTCTCCATCCGCCTTCATTTTTCGCAACAGGCGGAGATAAAGCGGCAATCGTTTAATGGTCGGCACACCGGCGGTTTTTCGTTCCGTCTGGCTCATGTAGAAATCTCCATTTAATTATCGAAAGAGTACCAGCACGGGTCTATATGCGTCAATGTGCAGAAAGGGCGAATGCAATGTTGAATGCGCCCAGGGCCTCGTTAACAATGAACGCACTCATGGAAGTCATAAAAAACATTCACAGTTTGCTCCCGCTGGCTACCGATTCCATTCATATCTGGGGCGTGCATGTGCCGGATATGCTGAGTCAGATGGAGACTCTTCAGGGCTTGCTTTCTGACCGTGAATGCGAAAAAGCCGATCGTTTCCAGCGGGACGCCGACCGCCAATCCTCCATCGTCGCCCGCGGAGCACTGCGTGTACTGCTTGCCGGCTATGCCGGGATGGCCGCGTCCGAAATCAAGTTCGATTATTCCGAAAACGGGAAACCGCACGTAGCCGGTTCGGAGGTGGATTTCAATGTCTCTCATTCCGGAGCATGGGTGGTCCTGGCTTTTGGACGGGATCGCTCTATTGGCGTCGACATCGAACAGATCAAGCGGGAAATGGATGTGACCGCAATCGCTGAACGCTATTATTCACCGCAGGAAGTGGAATGGGTTAAAAAGTCCCACGACCCGCACGCGGTATTTTTTAAACTGTGGGCGCGCAAGGAGGCCTATGTGAAGGCTTGCGGATCAACATTGTTTACCGAGCTGAAGCGGGTATCTGTCCCTTTGGAAGACAACGTCGAGAAGGATGGATGGATATATCATTATCTTGAGTCTGGATCAAAATATGCCGCCGCAGTTGTGACGGACAAACCACTGGGCAGTATGCCTTGCTATGATTTTGGAGGATTGAAGTGGCAGAGCTAAAGAATACGTTTTCATGGTCGTTCAGCGCGTCGGCGGATTTCGAGGCGTGCCGGCGGCGGCGTTACTGGAGCAAGTACGGCATGTGGGGGGGCTGGGCGCGCAACGCATCGCCCGAACAGAAGGCGGCCTATCGCCTGAACAAGATGGACAATCGCTGGGGCCTGATGGGGCAGGCGGCGGAAAACGCCATCATGTGGGTGCTTAAGCAGCACCAACAGGGAATCCCGGTTGATGCCAAGGCTGGCTGGGACCAGGTTGCCCGTCCGTTCCTGACCCGGAAGTGGAAGGAGTCGGCCGAAGGAAACTGGCGTAATTCTCCCAAGCAGTTTTGCTGTCTACGCGAGCACTATTATAAAACCATGGAAGACGAAAACGAGGCCAAGCGGCAGGTCGCTTCCCAGGTGCAGAATTGCATCGCAAACTTTATCGACAAGGTACTTCCCCGTGTGGGAAGCATTTCCCCCGCCCAGGAATTCCAGATTGCCACGCCCGAGCAGGGCGGCGATGTGGAACACTTCGTCTACGAGGGGGTGAAGATCTACTCCATTCCCGACTATGCCTACAAAGTCAGCGACGAAGTGCACATCCACGATTGGAAAGCCGGAAAAATCAAAGCCGAGCAGCATCGGCTCCAGCTCTCGCTCTACGCGCTTTGGGCCATCGTCAAACATGGGGCGAAGCTCGAGAATATTTTTCTCTACGTCGAATACCTCAACGAGGGACAGGTGCTGCCCTTTCAGCTGACCGAAGCTGATATGGAGGAAACCAAGGTCTTGATGAGCGATTCCGTCGGCGAAATGACCGAATATCTCATCGATTGCGACCGCGAGAAAAACGAACCCTTGCCCAAGGAGGAATGGGAGCTGACCCTTGATTCCGCCAACTGCAGCCAATGCAATTTCTACGAGCTATGCAAACCTGAGCTGGACGCCCTGCACCAATCATGAATGACTGGCGAATTTCTTCACTCGTCGGATGTTATGTGCATTGTAGGGCGCTAATGGGCGGAGACCTTTGCGCCGCATAGCGGGTAAATGAGCGGTTGAACAGGCGGCGGCAGGAAGGTCTTCGACTGTTCCTGCCCTGCAATCACTACCCACGATTTTACTTTTTACTTTTCTCGCTTTTTCCCGTTGACCGGAAAGGGGGTTCTCTATAAATTCCCCACCTCTTAAGCGCATCCATAGCTCCATTGGATAGAGCATTCCGCGGCAGCGGGAAGATTTTATCAAGTGGAAGGAGGAACGCTGAAAAGCTTTTACCGTGCAGCCATAGCTCAATTGGATAGAGCACCTGACTACGAATCAGGAGGTTTCAGGTTCGACTCCTGATGGCTGCGCCACTTATTTCCCCGCGTTCCGCAAGGAACGCTTTTTTTTGCCTTTCGGGTGGGAACGACTGTCCCCGTCGTCCGCCGTTCGTGCAGCCCTCCACCGCTGGCAGGTTGTGGGACAAATGGGCTATTCCCACAGCTTCGGCGGATATTTCCCGGCATCGTGCATCGATTTCAGACTGGCGACGACGGAGGGGCGGTCTTCGGGGTAGGTGACGCCGAACCATTGGCTGTCGGAGCTGAGGATCTTGACGCGCGTTTCACCGTGGTCGATCGCATCCTGGATAATGTTCGGGATATACCACTCAGACTTCAGTTCCTGGCCCTTTGCTTCAAGAAAGGCGATAAACTTTTTCTCCAGCGTATCGAACAGGCAGGGCTGGAATCCCCAGAAATTCATCGAGCAGATTTCGTCGCCGGTCATGTCGATGGATTTTCCGTCTTCGACATACTGGATGGTGCCGGCCTCGTTGGTGGCTATACTAACCCGCTCGGTCACTGTGGAAAGATAGCCGTCGACCGTTTCGCAAACACCGCGCGAAACCGAGCCATGGGGGGACAGGGTGTTGCGCAGTCGATAGCCAACCATGGCGCTTTCATCTTTCGCCAGTGAACCAAACGCGTTGGCAATCACCTGATAGGCTTCGGCGCCGTAGAAGTCGTCGGCGTTTTGTACGACAAAGGGTTCGTGAATCAGATCCCTGCAGGCGAGCACAGCCTGACCGGTGCCCCATGGCTTCGTTCGCCCTTCGGGAACAGCAAATCCCTTGGGTAGGTTTTCGAGGGTTTGGAAGGCATATTCAACAACGATCTTGTCTTCAAAGCGCCGCCCGACCTGTTCCTTGAATTCAGTTTCAAAGTCGTGCCGGATAACGAAAACGATTTTGCCGAAACCGGCGCGGATGGCGTCGTAGATCGAATATTCCAGCAGGCATTCTCCATTGGGGCCCACGGGGTCCATTTGCTTGAGTCCGCCGTAGCGACTGCCCATGCCAGCGGCCATGATGATCAGAGCTGGTTTCATGTTTTTCCTTCCAAAAAGTTGAGCATGAGGCTAGCAGGCCTGGATTTGGAATTGAACCTTAAAAAGGTAGGGACGGATCGTCGAGTCATCCGCGCCAGGTGAGGGCACCCGCCTACAGCATTGGGTGGGGGGGGGGGAGAAGCTGATAACCAATTACTACTGGCTAATACAGCGTGTCGAGCATTTCGTAGAGTTCGCGGATGTTGCCGATGGAGCGAATGGTGACGGCGATCATGATGTAGGAAACCGCCAGAATCACGATGGACCAGACGATTTTCAGGGCTAACGATGTGTTTGGACGCAACCATAGCAACGGCAGGGCCAGGGGCCCGACGCAGCAGACGGCGATGACAATCGTCGATGTGCGGTAGAGCCACGGAACCTTTTCCTTTGTCGCCGGCTTGCGTGTTGATCCGTCGAGGAATTCGCCGCAGTGTTTGCACTTGATGGCTTCGTCCTGAATTTCTTCGGCGCAGAATGGACATTTCTTCATGGCGGCTTCCCTGTTCGTCACGATCGGTTTTCGGAAATCTAAGTTAGCGGTGCCAATCGGGGAATGCAAGCGATGTGCCCGCGTCAATCGTTCACGGGAGCGATGGTATTGTCGAAGACCACGATGAGGCTGGCGGGGCTTTCCGGGTCGGGAAGGTATTCGCGCATGAGGGTGGGCTCCGTGGATGTCGGTATGGTTTCGGTGAGTGACCAGCTATTGCTCAATGCGGCGGTAAACCAAACTTCGTATTGCGTATGCGGCCGGGTGATCCACTCGAGTATGCACCATGCCGCTGATGGTACCCGGCCTGCTGGATTGAACGGCTTGAAAGTTGATGCTGTCATTTGTTCTTTCCGCCTGCGCCAAGCGTCTTCGCCAGGGCCACGTCGGACAAGACCGGAAAGCGGCGAGGTCTACGCTTTTTTTATGAATTGACACTTTCCAAAGGTTGGGGCTATGTTCCCGGCCGATATGAGAAACGAATTCAACAATCTGCTACTAGGCCTGCTACTACTCAATGGGAATGATCCTGTGGAGGCGCTACGCCTATAGGTTGTTCGTTAATTCGACCGATTTTAAAACCTCCGCAGGAAACTGGGGAGGTTTTTTTTGTGTTTGGGCCACGGATAAACACGGAAGAACGCAGATGGGAATCCGTGTAAATCGGGTTTTATCCGTGGCTAGAAAATATGGAAATGAAATGGATAACAATAGCTGGGTTGTTTAGATTACGACCCATTTTAGGAGAGAAACAATGAGTGTGCCCAAGTACAAGATTCCGGAGATGATCGATCTCCCTGACCGCCAATGGCCGTCGAAGAGCATCACAAAATCACCGATCTGGTGTTCCGTCGATTTGCGCGACGGCAACCAGGCGCTTCCCGATCCGATGGATCCGGACCAGAAACTTGAATATTTTCAGATGCTCTGCAAGGCCGGCTTCAAGCATATCGAAGTCGGGTTCCCATCGGCCAGCCAGGACGAGTTTGATTTTTTCCGCCGTTTGATTGAGGAAGATCTTATTCCTGAGGACGTGTTCATCATGGGGCTTACGCAGTCGCGCCCGCACTTGATCGAGCGCACTCTTGAGGCGTTCAAGGGTTGCAAGCGCGGTATCGTGCACGCGTATATCGCGCCGTCCGATCTCCACATGAAACAGGTGTTCGGCATGGAGCGTCCGCAGTTGATCGAAACCGCCGTGGCGGCCACAAAGCAGATCCGCGAGTTGGCCGATACGATGCCGGAATCGGACATCCGCTACGAGTTTTCGCCGGAGGAATACACTGATACGGACGTCGATTTTTCGATCGAGCTTTGCGAAGCCGTATTCGAAGCGTGGGGCAAGGGAACGCCCGAAAAGCCGGTGATCATGAATCTGCCGGCCACCGTCGAGCGCCGCCCGCCGAACCACTATGCGGACATGATCGAATATTTCTGCCGTAACTTTTCGAAGCGTGACAGCATCTTGGTATCGCTCCATTCGCACAACGACCAGGGCATGGCTGTGGCGGCCACCGAACTTTCGCTCATGGCCGGAGCCGACCGCGTGGAAGGCACACTCTTCGGTCACGGTGAGCGTACGGGCAACGTCGATTTGGTGACGTGCATCAATAACCTCTATTCGCGCGGTATCGATACCGGCATCGATTTTTCCGATCTGGCTGACGTTGCTGAAACGGTCGAACGGTTGACCGGAATGCCGATCTACTACCGCCAGCCGTATGCGGGTGAATATGCGTTCACCGCGTTTTCCGGATCGCATCAGGATGCCATCAACAAGGGCATGCACAAGTTGCCCGAAGCGCCGGAACGTTTCGGGATGGCCTGGAAGGTGCCATATCTTCATGTCGATCCGGCCGATCTCGGCCGGCGTTTCGAACGGCTCATCCGCATCAATTCGCAATCCGGCAAGGGTGGAATCGCGTGGGTGCTTGAGCAGGATTTCGATATCGAGGTGCCGAAGGCGATGCAGCCGGAGCTCAGTAAATATGTTCAGGCTTATAGCGAATCAGTGGGACGGGAAATCAGCAGCGAAGAGGTGCATACGGTTTTCCAGAACGAGTTTGTGGCGCCAGAAGGACCGTATGAATTGGTTGGTTACTGGCCTCGACCGGATGATAACGATCCGACGTTTATTCACGGTGAAGTCCAGGTGAAGGTCAATGGCGAGGAGAAGAAGGTCGTCGCCGACGGTAATGGCCCGATCTCCGCATTCGTTAAAGCCATCAATCAGATCGTCGAGGTCGACTTCAGCGTGGATGACTACCACGAACAGGCGATTGGCAAGGGCGCGGATGCGCAGGCCTTGGCCTACGTCCCGCTCAAGCTTGCCGGTGACGGCGTCATCTTCGGCGTTGGTGCTGACTCGAACATCGACCAAGCCGCGGTCCGTGCCATCGTGGCCGGCCTCAACCGCATTGCGAAAAAGTAAGGAAAGTTTATGAAGCTGAGTGGACATACCAAACCGTTTGCCGTGCTAGGGCATCCGATCGGACATACACTTTCGCCGGTGATGCACAATGCCTCGATGGAGGAACTGGGCTTTGACGGCATCTATCTGGCGCTGGATGTGCATCCCGACGAGCTGATGGAGATCCTTCCGTCGATGGCCAAGATGGGGTTTGCCGGAGTCAACCTGACCGTGCCGCACAAGGAGATCGCTTTTCGCGGGCTGGACAAGCTGGACGAGAGCGCCAAACTGTTCGGCGCAGCCAACACAGTGCAGTTCACCGATGATGGCTTGGTCGGGCACAATACTGATGGTTATGGATTTCTGAAGGCACTGGAAGAGGCGTTCGGTAAAACAGTCGAGGGCGATTCCGTTCTAATCCTTGGTTGTGGTGGGGCGGGAAGGGCTATTGCATTGCAGGCGGCAACGAGTGGCGTCAAAAGATTGGTGCTAACTGACACTATGGATGCTCGGACCATCGCATTAAAGAAAGAGATAGAGGCGCTCAATCTTGGTGTCAAAGTCGATTGGACTATGGATGCTGACCAACTATTTGAATGGTCTAGTGCTTCTGACTTAGTTGTTCAGGCTTCTCCCGTGGGCATGGATAAGAAAGATCCTTCATTATTTCCGCATCGTGCATTCTCTGAAGGGCAGCGGGTTTTCGATCTGATCTACATGTATCCCGAAACCAAGTTCCTGACCACCGCGCGTGAAGCTGGCGCACAGATTGCTAATGGTTTAGGCATGCTTTTGCATCAAGGCGCGCGCGCCTTCGAAATATGGACCGGCGTAAAGCCGTCGGTTCCGGCGATGCGCAATGCGCTGGAAGAGGCGGTTTACGGCGAGTGATGCATGACAATTGAGACGTGATTGCCTGGCAATAGAATCACGGCTCATGTTTCACTCTTCACGAGAAGAAGGACGGGTTGGCATGGATTTTATCGATTGGTATTTTGCGTTTGTGGTTTTTCTTTTCGGGGCCTGCTGGGGCAGTTTCCTGAATGTCTGCATTTATCGGATCCCTGCCGAGCTGTCGGTGGTCAAGCCACGATCACGCTGTCCGAAGTGCATGACTGATCTTTCCTGGCGCGATAATATTCCCATTTTTGGCTGGCTGGTGCTTGGCGGAAAATGCCGCTATTGCAAAGCTCCCATTTCGCCGCGTTATCCAATTATTGAACTGATTACCGCCATTCTTTTCGCGCTGGTCTGGCTGCGTTTTCCCTATCAGCCGCTGGTCGGGCCGTACTGGGTGCTGGTGTTCGGCCTGATTCTTGGGAGCATGGTGGACATTGACGAAATGTGGTTGCCGGACCGCTGCACGATCGGCGGAATGATCATCGGACCCATCTTTAGTTTTCTGATTCCCGCGATGCACGGAACCGATGTGCACTGGGCTGCCTTAATCCGTTCCTTGTTTGGCCTCGCCTTTGGCTTTGGCTTGCTATGGTCGGTCGGCTTCTTTGGAAAACTGGCTTTCAAGAAAGAGGCCATGGGGTTTGGCGACGTCAAGCTGATGGGGGCGCTGGGCGCGTTTCTTGGCTTTGAGTCGATCGTCTTTATTGTCTTCGTATCCTCGTTGCTTGGCTCGATCATCGGCGTGTCGCTGATCGCCATGGGGCAGAAGGAGTGGCAGAGCAAGATCCCGTTCGGGCCCTACATCGCCCTCGCCGCCCTCATCTGGATGCTGGGCGGTTCCGAATGGTGGGATGCCTACAAAGCATGGATGACCAGTACCGCTATGTAGAAATGAAGAAGGACCGGAGAATGCCGGTCCTTTTTGTTATCACCTTTAGTCGGCCTGCTAGATAATAATGTCGTTCTTGCCGCCGCGCAGTTCATCGGGGGTGACGATTTTTGATGCCTGTTCCTGCTGGTATTTGATCATGTCGTCCTGCAGTTGCTTGATAGCGGCGTTGATGGCATCCGGAAACTTTTCAATCGCTTCTGCCAGAGTGCCGGCTTCGATTTCGCCGGAGACCGGCAACGCGCCGCCGGGGGTCATGATGTTGGTGGTGGCGGAAAAGGTGGCCGTGCGGGACTCGTCTTCAGTGCCATCGGCTTTGATGGGAGTCATTTTGCGAATAGAGCCCACCTTCAGGTCGGTAAAGTTTTCCTCTTTCCAGAGGTTGTCGGCGTCGATCTGGATGTTTTCGAGTGAGTTTTCGGTCATGGGTTTTACCTTCGGTAGGTGAAAAGTAAGGCGTGAGCCGTGAATCACGAATCAAGCGTCACTCGTCACGATTTTAAAATGGTGCGCCCAACAGGAGTCGAACCTGTATCTATGGCTTCGGAGGCCACTATTCTATCCATTGAACTATGGGCGCACGAAAGGCCGGATTTATAGGGGGAATACGGCGAGGCCGCAATAAAAAACAAAGCCCAAGGTGCTGTAGGTCCAGAATGACCATCGACCATCCTGCTGCGGCGGGAAGGTTTTCAACCATTCCCGCCCTACAATACGCAACTGCCGTTTATCCGTTTTTTGCTTCAAATTCCTTCATGAACGAAATCAGCGCGTCCACGCCTTCGGTCGGGAAGGCGTTGTAGATGGAGGCGCGGATCCCACCGACGGAGCGGTGGCCCTTGAGCGTTTTGAGATTCTGCTTAGCGGCTTCGGCGATGAACTGGGCTTCCAGTTCTTCGGTCGGCAGGCGCCATGTCACGTTCATGTCGGAACGGAACTCCTTGACGGCGGTGCCGGTGTAGAAGTCGGAGGCATCGATCGTATCGTACAGCTTGCCGGCCTTTTCCTCGTTGATCTTCTGCATGCCTTCAAGTCCGCCGTTGGCTTTGAGCCAGCGGGTGACGAGACAGAGCATATAAACGGGGAAGGTCGGCACGGTGTTGTAGAGCGAATTATTTTCGATATGCGTTTTGTAGCGCATAATTGTCGGAACGGTTTCCGGGCAGCGCTCGGCGAGTTCGTCCTTGATGATGACGAGGGTGATGCCGGCCGGTGCCAGGTTTTTCTGCGATCCGGCGTAGATCAGGCCGAATTTGGAAACGTCGATCGGCTTGGACAGAATGTCGGAAGACATGTCGGCGATCAGGCAGTCGTGTTCGGGGAACTCCTTCCACTGTGCGCCGGAAATGGTTTCGTTGGAGGTAATGTGCAGGTAGGCAGCGCCGTCAGTCAGTTGCAGTTCGTCAACAGTCGGAACGCGGGTGGGGATGTCCTTGCCGCAGTCGGCCGCGATGTTGACGTTACCAAGCATCTTGGCTTCCTTGATGGCCTTGGCGGCCCAGGCGCCGGAGTTGGTGTAGTCGGCGGTCTGGCCGGAACCGAGCAGGTTCATGGGGATCATGGCGAATTGGGTGGAGGCGCCGCCGGTCAGGAAGAGGACGCTGTAGCCTTCAGGAATGTTGAGCAGTTCCTTGATGTTGGCAATGCATTCGTCATGGACAGCGGAATATTCCTTGCCGCGATGGCTCATTTCCATGATGGACATGCCGGTTCCCTGGTAGTCGACCAGTTCGGCCTGTGCCTGCTTCAGTACTTCTTCCGGCAGAATCGCCGGGCCAGCGGAGAAATTGTATGCTCTCATTTTAATTGGTGCCTTTCGGTTGGGAATGGTTGAAAGACGGAAAACTATCAGTTCGCCAAAATCGCTCCAACAGAAATTAGATGGAAAAAGATCGAAACATGGATTTTCACCACAGAGGGCACCGACGGGGCACGGAGGTTTTACGAGCCAGATTATACGTTATTCACGATCAACTATGTTCCGGAAAAGCGCGTCCTGCACCCATGTTTAGATTTATCAACCGTCTGCGCTACACATGCCGATCTTAAGCTAAATACTGCTTGGCGAGGCGGTCGTAGAGGCCGATGGCGCGGCGGACATAGGTTCGTTTTTCGGCGTAGGAGCCAGGGAAGAAGGAGCGCTTGAAGCCGGCGAGGACGAGATCGCGGAATTGGCTGTCGGTGAGGGTGAGGTGGTCGGCGCAGAGCTTGAGTTCGCGGCAGACGGTGGTATGCGATACGAGGCGGTTGTCGGTGCTGATGCTGACGGAGAGGCCGTTGTCGATCATCTGCTGGACAGGGTGGTTTTCAAGGGTGTCCAGTTCGGGGATGGTTTGCAGGTTGCTGGTGGGGCAGACTTCGATGGTGATGCGCTGGTTGGCAATATATTCGGTGAGCTGCGCAATGTAACGGGCTTTATCCTTAATGGATTTTAGTTTTATCGCCTCTTCGGAAAAGAGAAAAGTGCCGTGGCCGATGCGGTTGGCGTAGCATTCGGCGATGGCCTGGAAAATGGATTCGGGGCCGTAGGCTTCGCCGGCATGGACGGTCTTGCGCAGGAAATTGCTGTGGGCGAGCTGGAAGGCGGACTTGTGGTGGATAGCGGGATAGCCGGCCTCCTCGCCGGCGAGATCGAAACCGACGATGGGCACCCCTTCGTCGCGCAGCTTGATGGCTTCTTTTACGAGGGTGAGCGAGGCACGGGCGTAGGTGTAGCGGATGTTGGTGGTGCCGGCGCGGGTGATGAGCCGATCGTAGTAGGGGGACATGGCGCGGTTAAAGCGGCGCATGGCGCAGAGTATGATCCCATATTCGAAGGGTAGATCTTGTTCAGGTGCCGAGGAGTTAAGCTGCTTTTTGGCCCGTTCGAGTCCGCGATGGACGGCTTTCACGATGGCGGAAACTTCCGTCATGTGGGTGACGTGCAGCTGCGGGGCAAAACGGACTTCGATGTAGCGGACGCCTTCGGTGTAGGAGTCCTGGGCCAGTTCATAGGCGGCCCGTTCAAGGTGTTCAGGGTTTTGCAGGGCCGCGACGGTGAAGGCAAAGCCGGTCAGGTATTCTCCCAGGTTGGAGTAGCGCTTCTTGAAGACCAACTCGTTGAGTCCGGCTTCTTCGTAGGAGGGAAGTTCTACCTTTGCCGCTTTGGCCATTTCGATGAGGGTCGGGAGGCGCAGTGAACCGTCGAGATGCACATGCAGGTCGGTCTTGGGTATTTTCTGGATGAATTGCTCGGTGATCTTTGACATGGTAGGCACAACTTAATCGCTACGGGCGGTTCGTTCCACATAAAATGAATAATCATGATCGTCATCGAACTCGTTCTCGTCGTCGAAAACCGAGTACGATGGTCGAGGAGGAAGGACGAGGAAGATAAACGTGTTGATCGTTGAATCCCAGAGTATGGATGTCTACCGCAACCTCGCTATTGAGGAATACCTGATGGAGCATGCGGTGGATCATGGCCCCGTCCTGTTTCTGTGGCAGAGTGATTGCGCGGTGGTAATGGGCAAGAACCAGAATCCGTGGAAAGAGTGTCGACTCGACCTGATGCGGGACGATGGTGTGCCGCTGGCCCGGCGCATATCGGGGGGAGGGGCAGTCTATCATGATGTGGGGAACCTCAACTATTGTGTGATCTCCGACCGGCGCGAATACCGTGAACAGCAGGCCTACGATATGGTGCTTTCGGCATTGGATTCGTTTGGCATCAAGGGAGAGAAAACCGGCAAGAGCAACCTTAGTGTAAACGGATTCAAGTTTTCCGGCAATGCCTTCTGCTTCCGCAAGGGGCGTGCGATGCATCATGGAACCTTATTGCTCCACACTGATCTTGAGCGGCTCAACCGCTACCTCGGTTCCATGTTCGACGGCATTGAAACCCATGCTATTGCATCTGTTCCGGCACCGGTAATGAACCTGGAATTGGATCAAGAGGGCTTGGCCTCGGCTTTACGGGAAAGCTTCGTTGCGCACTATTCTGGCGGCGATGTGACGCATTGGGGAGAGGCCGATCTGGAGATGGCTTCTCTCGACGTGCTCATCAACCGTCAACACAGCCGGGAATGGAAGTTTGACGCCACCCCGCGTTTTACGCTGGATATCGGGGATTCGTACTTTGAGGTTGTCAAAGATGTGGTGATCGATGTAAAGGGAGAGCCGCTGGTATGCGACAGGATTGCAAAGCATTTTTCAGAAATTGCGTTTTCATTGCTTTGCTAGATTGACTATGCCCGGATTTTCCCCGATATTCCCCATACCATCGATAATTGGAGGTGCTATGAAGGTGTTAACTAGAATCCTATGTGTCGGAATGTTTACGGCGTTGGTCGCTGGGTGTGCCAGCAATGGTCCGTATGTTCCAACTCTTCCCACTCATGCTCAGGCTATGTTCATGGACTACCAGTCTCTGCCGGACAATAAGGTGTTTGTGGTTGCGATCGATCCTAATGGTGATTTTGCCGTTGGCTACGACGCAGGAAAAGAGACCAAGAAGGAAGCGTATCAGGTAGCTGTTGCCGAGTGTAATGCAAACCGTAAAGAATACGGAGTTATCTCTGACGCTCATGTCTATGCCGTCAATGGCAAAGTGGTCTACGAGGATGCCATCACCAAGGCCGAAAAATAATGGTTGAGGTGAAGGCTGTTGTACAAAACGAGGCCGGCATTCACTGCCGGCCTTCTGCCATTCTGGTCAAGGAGGGATGTGCTTATGAAGGCGAGATCCTGATTACCGCTGAATCGGGGACATGCACGCTCACTTCGGCATTGGAGATGATCATGCTTGGGCTGGAGAAGGGGGCTGAAGTTCAGATCCAGGTCAGTGGCCCGAACGAAGAAGAAATGGCTCATAAGCTTGTCGACCTCTTTGAAACGCACTTCGACTTTCCTCCCCGCTAGCGTCTGCGCGCCCTTCCCGGAGTGGGGGAATCGAAGCAGGGCGGCGTACCCTCCCGTTCTCCCCGTCATCGCGTCACCCGCTTATTTAACCGCCGGAGCGGGATTGACCGTCCGGCGGATCCTGATATAGTTCCCGCGAATTTTTGCCAAATTCATTGGCTATTAAATAGTAATCCAGCTTCACTCAAAAGGAAGGAACATATCATGTCAGCTAAGGTTCTAGACGTTGTAAAACCAGGCGTACTTTTTGGCGACGACGTTGCCAAGGTTTTCCAGCTTGCCAAGGAAAACAAATTCGCACTGCCCGCTGTAAACGTGGTCGGTAGCGACTCCATCAATGGGGTGCTCGAAGCCGCCGCAGCGGTAAACTCACCCGTTATCATCCAGTTCTCGAATGGCGGCGCGGCGTTCACCGCCGGCAAGGGCTGCCCTGCAAACGGCCCGGTTATCGGTGCCATCTCCGGTGCCCAGCATGTGCACATGATGGCCGAAGCCTATGGCGTTCCGGTCATTCTCCACACCGACCATGCCGCAAAGAAGTTGCTGCCCTGGATCGATGCCCTGCTCGACGAAGGTGAAAAGTGGTTTGAAGAGAAGGGCCGTCCGCTCTTCAGCTCGCACATGATCGATCTCTCCGAGGAAACCCTCGAGGAAAACATTGAAATCTCCTGCAAGTATCTTGAGCGCATGAGCAAGATCGGCATGACGCTGGAAATCGAACTGGGCTGCACCGGTGGCGAGGAAGACGGCGTCGACAATACCGACATGGATGAATCCAAGCTGTACACCCAGCCCGAAGACGTGGCCTATGCCTATGAAAAAATGGTTGCCATCAGCCCGAACTTCACCATCGCCGCCTCCTTCGGCAACGTGCACGGCGTATACAAGCCCGGCAACGTCAAGCTGACGCCTACCATCCTGCGTGATTCGCAGACCTATGTGGCTGAAAAGTTTGGTCTCGCCGAAAAGCCGCTCAACTTCGTGTTCCACGGCGGTTCCGGTTCCGCTCCGGAGCAGATCGAGGAGGCTATCGGTTACGGTGTCATCAAGATGAACATCGACACCGACACGCAGTGGGCCACCTGGGAAGGGGTGCTGAACTTCTACAAGGCCAACGAAGCCTACCTGCAGGGCCAGCTCGGCAACCCGGAAGGCGAAGACAAGCCCAACAAGAAGTTCTACGATCCGCGCATATGGCTCCGCAAGGGTCAGGAAAGCATGACAGCTCGCATTAAGCAGGCTTTCGAAGACCTCAACGCCATCGGCGTCAACTAACCAATCTTTCGATTGGTTCGATAAAGCCGTCCCTCGGGGCGGCTTTTTTCGTCTTCGCTTATGGTGTCGATGGCTTTATGACGTCGATGGAGTCGACCTGCCACGCGTCGTTGACGCGAATGCTGACCGTCAGCTCCGTATCGGTCGTCATGGCTTGGGTGGGCTTGACATACATCACCAGCGAGGCGAGATGCTGGTTTTCATCAAACACGAGGTCGGGCCAGCTGTTGCGGTTGTCGTCGCCGACGATCTGGTCGCCCTCATCCAGAAAATCGCCATCACCGTTTGCGTCCACGGCCAGCAGCTCGCCCGTAAACGCGTCGTAGGATTCGATCCGCATGGGGGAGGAGGCTTCGATGGTGTAATCGACAATTGCGCTTCCTTCCGTATCAGTGCGCTGGAGCATATGGTGGATCGGGATAAGGTAGAACGGGTTCTCCTGCAACTCGTGCGCATCGATGACGGCGGTGCGTTTGCTGTTGTCGGCCGACTCATATTCCCAGGTTCCGGTAATGCCGGTTTGTTCCTGCCCGGTTGGAACCCATTGGCAGGAAACGCCCGCGCCTTCGCCGTTTTCCAACGGCGATCCCAGAATGTCGATGATGCAGGATGCTCCCGGCTCCAGGTTTAAGGTGTTCTCAAGCTGGACCGTTGCAAATGCCGGACTGGCGCTGATGGTGAACCATTGTTTGTTTTGCCATTCGGGTTGATCGATGGCGCCGGTCAGTTGAAACGTTCCTTGTTGGGCAACGGCGGCCGGGTTGTGGAGGTAGAAGCGGCCGTACGCGGGTTGTCCCGGTAACGCCGCAGACAGGCTGGAGCGCGGCTGGATATCAATGGCTGGAATAGTTTGAGTCGCGCCACCTGTAATCGGTCGGATGGTTTTTGTCGGCGGCTCGGTTTCTACGATTTCCGGTGTTGGATCGATGCTTTGCGAATCCGGAACATCGGCCACGGCTTCATTCGCGATCCGTTGCTGCATGTCTGCCAGTACATCGAGGTTGTCCTGCAACCGTTTGGGCAGGCTCATGGCTTTGGCGAGCCGGATGGCCTCCTGTTGGATTTGAACAGCTTCGGCATAACGCCCTTTGATCATGAGAAACCGTGCATATTTTTCATAGAGCGGAAGCTCCTCGAATTTATTGCCGGTTCGGCGCGCATTCTCCAGTGCCAGCACGAGCCATTCTTCCAGCTCGGGGCGTGCGGCGCCATCCTCCAACGCAAGGTCGATGGCCGTGCCCAGTATGCAAACCCAGTGGTAGGGATTTACATCCGAGGCGGTTTTTTCGAATAAGGTTTCGACCATCTCCCATGCTTTCTGCTTATGGCCAAGTGCATAGTAGACGCGTGCCTTGTTTAATGATCCACTCAATACGGTCGAGCGGCTGTTCCATTGGTTTCCCGCAATCTCTTTCTGTGCTTTATCGGCCAGGTCCAAATCATCCTCGGTCAGTTCTCCGAGCTGGATTCGGATAACGGCCAAGGCAAGCTTCGCAAGGAGAATATCCCATTCGCCGGTTTCATAGTAGCTCTCTGCTTTTTCAATAAAAGTGCGGAGAAAGCCAGCGGCCTCTTCCGGATATCCATGCAATAGGGCCAGATCAGCAAGTCGCTTGTGCGAGCCATATCCCACCACTCTTCCGATTTCTCCCTGAAAAAAATCTTCTGCCTCCATGTAGGCGTCGGCATAGCGGATGCCCCATGCGCTAAGTTCGGCGGCCTTGATCCAGTCGCCGGAAGCTTGCGCGGAACCTGCAATAAAAGTCAGTGTGTAGATGTAGGGATAGTAGATGAAGTCCTCTTTCGTCATTTCTGTCGGTCCCCGATAACGCATGGGAAGGTCTTGCTCGCGGATTGGGAATATCCGTTTGCGAGCGGCCGGGAGGAATGAAAAAATCGGGCCATTATCGAGGTAGGTCGTGCAGTCAGTATCCAATCCCTTTTGGGTGGTCAGATAGTCTTCCTCCTGAAAAAGAAGTGCTCGGGCCTGCGCTGCCCTGCCGAGTTGCCAATTACTGCTGCTGATGCAGTCTAGCAACAGGTATTCGCTGCCCGGAAGTCGGAGTGCGTATTCAGGATGCTTGCGCATGTCCCGATCCCAAAGGTATTCGTACACCGCCAACCCCCATGCTTCGTCTTCGTTCCCTGTCATGACCTGGGCTTCGTGCCAGATCGCGCTATGGAAAAAGTAGGGATCTGAAAACTGTTTTTCGGCCAACCTGAAGGTTTTTTCAATGGCAGCAAGCGCGGCTTCGGTTCCTTGTGTGCTGCGGATTTCGAGAATGCGCGGCATGTGTTCTTCGCAGAAAGCGTCCTTGTCTGGACCAAATGATTCCCAATTCCAACGACCAGCGCTGGCAGAATGGAGCAGGGAGAATGCTGTTATCAGGATGAACAGAGCGATTTTGTTGTGCATAAATTTCATAATGTTACTCCTGGATCCGCTGATTTCTTCTTGTTCTGTTCAAGAAGCTTTTCCCTATGTGCTTGCATGATCTTGACGGGATCTTCGCCGATAAGCCGAAGGCCGCGGAAGGCGACATAGTCGCTGATGTTGGCAAGGGGAAGCACGGAAACCATTTCCGAGTACATCTTCCTAGCCATTTCCGGTTCACCTTTCAGGCGGCATAATTCCCCGACATAGGCTCCGTTGAAATCCGCCTTTCGCCGGCCGCAGGAATCAAAGAGCGTCTGTAATTGCCGTTTGAGTTTCGGGGTGAGTGTCGTGTGATTGTTGGCTTGAATATACAGGTCGATGAATGTTTTCATGTTCCTGCGGCATCGGTCTTGATTGGGGAAAGCCTCCCAGCGTTCGACCGCCTCCGTGAGTATTCGGTCCCGGCGCTCGATCCAGCCCTGTTCCTCGCAAATTAGAGCAGCGTGCAAACCGTACCATGGATCGTTTGTATGGAGTAGTCCCCATTCCATGAGTGAAGCTGCGGTGTCATAATCTTCCCGAAAGACGGCAATACTCATGCATTGAGCCCGTACAATGGCATTGCCTTGCGAAAATCTCGAACAGTAGTTATCGAGCAGTTCGTTGGTCCAATCTGTTGGTCTTGGGTCGAACGCGGCAACATAGGTGTATAGGCCGGAATCCCCCCATCTGGCCTGTTCCTGCTCCATCCACTCCAGACCGTGCTGGATGTTGTCCAAGGCGGCATTGAGCCATGCTGCTTGGCGGTAATCCCACCAGTAGCCACGCATGGCGGCGGCTTCTGCATAGGGGAGGGCCTGTTCCCATTTTCCGGTTTCGATAAAATGAGCTGCAATCCCATGATTCGTCTCTGCATCGTTCCATCGGTCGAACGGCAGATCGAGCCGTTTTTTCATGGTCGCCAGCCAGCTGTCCTCGTCGCCCTGCGAAAGGAGCAGGTTGGCCAACGCCGTCAGGTTTTCCTTGCCGGGTTTGAGCTCAATGGATTGTTCGTATGTTTTAATGGCCTGTTCCGGATTGCCTTCGTGTGCGAAGCGTTCGCCGAGATAGCGCGTGGCCTCGGCGGACTCGGCGATACGATCAGCAAAACGTTCCTGCAGTTTTTTCGCCGATTCGTTTCCATAGCGGATGTGGTCGACCAGTTCCTCCATGGTTTCAGGATGGGACTGCGGTTGCGTCGGCACGAGCAGGTCCCAGATGCTGGGCGTACGAAGCTGTACTGCGTCGCCGGTTTGGGGTAGCAGGACAAGTGCGCCGATAACGGTGATGCCTGCAAACAAGCTTGCGCCAAGAAAACGATAGAGTGCGTGCGATGGTTTATTCATGCTTTTCCCTTTAGGGATTTATTTCGATTAAAGGCATATTTTAAAGGACTTATGCAAGAATGCGCTTCGGGAAAAGCGCTGTCCATCGAATTGGTGAGGTGCTGATTCGTGGTGAGCAATTTGGGTGAACCGCTATCATAACGTGTATATTGTTGGTGTCAACTAGTCCATCCCGCGATGGAGTTGTAAAAGCCGTCCCTTGCGGGGCGGCTTTTTTCACCTTTGCCTATGGGGCCGCTGGCTTTATGACGTCGATGGAGTCGACCTGCCACTCGTCATTGACGCGAATGCTGACTGTCAGTTCCACATCGTTCGTCATGGCCTGGGTGGGCTTGACGTACATCACCAGCGAGGCGAGTTGCTGGCTTTTGCCAAACACGAGGTCGGGCCAGCTGTTGCGGTTGCCGTCGCCGACAATCTGGTCGCCCCGGTCCATGAAATCGCCGTCCCCGTTGGCATCGATGGCCAGCAGCTCGCCCGATAGCGCATCGTAGGCTTCGATCCGCATGGGGGCGGAGGCTTCCACCGTGAAGTCGATCGTCTCCTCCGTATCGGAATCGATCCGCTGGAGCATGTGGTGGATCGGGATAAGGTAGAACGGGTTATCCAGCAGCTCGTGGGCATCGATGACGGCGGTGCGTTTGCCGTTGTCGGCGGATTCATATTTCCATGTGCCGGTAGCGCCGGCTTGTTCCTGCCCGGTTGGAACCCATTGGCAGGACACTTCGGCATCATCGCCGTTTTCCAGCGGAAGCCCCAGGATGTCGATGATGCAGGATGCTCCCGGCTCCAGGTTTAAGGTCTTCTCGAGCTGAACCGATTCAAACATTGGGCTGGCGCTGACGGTGAACCATTGTTGGTTGCGCCATTCGGGTTGATCGATGGCTCCGGTCAGCTGAAGCGTGCCTTGCTGGGAAACGGCGGCCGGGTTGTGGAGGTAGAAACGACCGTATGCGGGTCGTCCCGGCAACGCCGCCGACAGGCTGGAGCGCGGCTGGATGTCCACGGAAGGGGTAGATGCTGAAAGCCCTCCATGGCGGGGTGTTGAGCGATCTTCCGCCGGAGAGTTTTCAGCAGGGGCGGTTTGCGGTTGATTTTCTTCCTGCTGCGGCTTGGAATCCATGGCAAGTTGTCTATCGCTGATCTGCCGCTGCATGTCGGCGAGCTTGTCGAGGTTCTCCTGCAGGCGTTTGGGCAGGCTCATGGCTTTGGCGAGGCGGACGGCTTCCTGTTGGATCTGGACGGCTTCGGCATAGCGCCCCTTCATCATGAGGAAGTGGGCATATTTTTCGTAAAGAGGGAGCTCTTCAAATTTGTTGCCGGCTTGTCGCGCATTATCCAGCGCCAATACCAACCACTTCTCCAGCTCTGGCCGGATGGCTCCGTCATCGAGTGCCAAGTCGATGGCGGTGGTGAGCATCCTGACCCAATGGTAGGGGTTGACGTCGGTTTCCGCTTCGGCCATCAGGTTGTCGACCATGCTCCACGCTTCCTGCTTGTGCCCCAATGCATGGTAGATGCGGGCTTTGTTCAGGATACTGCCGATGTTGGTTGATCGACCGTAGTAGGGATCTTCTATGATTAGTTCTACCGCTTCGTCGGCCATGACCATGTCTTCCTCGACCAAGCCTCCTGTCTTGATTTTTGTGACCGCAAGCTCCAGTTTAGCCCTATATAAGATACATTTCCATGAGTTGTATTTTCCGGCCGAATTCTCTACGTATTCTTCGAGAAAATGCCGTGCCTCCTGGGGATATCCGTGCAACAGGGCAATGTCGGCCAGGCGTGCGGCGGATCCAAAGGCGAGAATTCTGTCGACTTCGCTGTGCATGTGGTTTTTGCCTGGAACGTACTTATCTGCATATCGGGCACACCAGATGCTCAATTCAGCGGCTTTGATCCAGTCGCCGGAGTTTTGTGCCATATCGGCAATCCCACCAAGCACATAGATGTTGGGGTATTCGATAAAGTCCTTCTTGGTTTCTGTGGTCGGATCCCGGTAGCGCATGGGCAGTTCGTGTTCATAGATCGGGAAGTCGCGTTTGCGGGCTTCAGGCAGGAACGAATAGATCGGTCCCATATCCGTGTAGGACGTTCCGCTGGTGTCCAGTCCTTTTTGAGTGGTGAGGTAGTTTTCGGACTGCAATCGAACGGCGCGAGCCTGTGCCATCCTTCCAAGTTCCGCATTCTTTTCAATGATGTTATCAAGCAAACAATACTGGTTGCTTGGTAGGCGGATTGCGTATTCGGGATGTGTTTTTAAATCTCGGTCCCATAGATATTGAAAAGCGGCCAATCCCCATTCTTCGTCTTCCTTGCCTCCTTTCACCTGCGCCTCGTACCAGACAGCCCGGTTGAAAAAGTAGGGGTTGCGGAATGTTCTCTCCGCCAACTGGTATGTTTTTTCGATTGCGGCCAGTGCCGCCTCGGTGCCCTGGGTTTTATGGATTTCCAGAATGCGAGGCATATGCTGGTCGCAGAAGGCTTGTTCGTCGTTGTTCATGGATTTCCAATCCCATCGTTCAGCACGGCTGGCCGGCAATAGGAGAAGGAGGCATGCCAATGCAAGGAGACAACGGGAGGGCGATTTTAAGATGGAATGGATGATATTCATGATGGGCCTCCCTATTCTGATGGCTGCATTTCCGTGTGCAGTTGGATTACGTTTCTTTGTGTCTGCAAAATCTTGACGGGATCTTCGCCGAGCAGCCGAAGCCCGCGGAAGGCAACATAATCGCTGACGTTGTTGAGGCGCTTTACAGAGATGATTTCACAGTACATCTCTTTAGCCATCTCCGGCTCGCCTCTCAGGCGGCACAGTTCTCCAGCGTACGCTCCGTTAAAGGCCGATTTTCCCCGGCCGCAGGAATCGAAGAGATGTTGTAGTTTCGCCTTAAGTTCATCAGACAGTTCCTGTGTCTGGTTGGCTTGGATGTAGAGATCGATGCAGGCTTTTGTGTTTTTTCGGTTCCGGTTGGGATTGGGGAAACGCGGCCAGCGCTTTACGGCCTCCTGAAGAATTTGGTCCCTACGCTCTATCCAGCCCTGCTCCTCGCAGATGAATGCGGCGTGCAAACCGTACCAGGGATCATTGGATTGTTGCAGTGACCATTCCATCAGTGACACGGCTTCATCATATTTTTCCTGGAGCAAGGCAATGCTCACACATCGTGCTCGCTCAATGGGGGTACCATGTGAATGCGCTTCATAGTAGTAGTCGAGCAGTTGATTGGTCCAGTCGGAAGGGGTGGCACCGAAGGCTAGGACGTAGGTAGCGATGCAATCACTTAAGTTGTGCAATGCATTCTGTTCCGATAGGGCAAGCCCTTGCTGGGTATTACCCAATGCGCCGTTGAGCCATGCGGCCAGGTTGTAGGCCGCGTTGTCTCCACGCATGGCGGCGGCTTCGGCATAGGGCAGGGCCTTTTCCCATTCGCCCTGATCGATAAAGTGGTAGGCGATCTCGAAGTTGGTGATTGTGTCGTTCCACAGGTCGAACGGTAGGTCGAGGCGCCGCTCCATGGTTTTGAGCCAGCCCTCTTCATCGCCCTGTGAAAGGAGGAACCGCGCCATCGCCGTCAGGTTTTCTGTGTTGGGTTTAAGCGCGATGGATGCTTCATACATCTCCTTTGCCTGTTTCGGGGTTCCTTCGCTGGCGAACCGGTCCGCGAGGTATCGTAGTGCTTTAGCGGATTCGGCAATGCGGTCGCCGAATCGTTCCTTAAGCGAAGTAGCGGATTCATTTCCGTGCCGGATATGATCGATCAGCTCCTCTAGGGTGTTGGGACTGACCTGGGGCTGGCTGGGCTTAAACAGGTCCCACAGGGTAGGGGTGCGTAGTTCTACGGCCTCGGCAGTTTGGGCGCTGAATAGGGTCATACCCAGTACAGTCAGAGCGGGAAGTAGTTTCAGTCCGGCGGCGTGTTTAATCAAGTGTGATGCTTTGCGCATAAGTCACCTCTTTTTTTGTGATTTTGAATAAAGGCATAAATAGATGGGAGAATACAAGGATAGTGAACGGGAAAGACTCTCATTGAGGCGCTCTGCATGCACTTCTTCAATATCCGGTAGTGAACGGATCACCCCAATAGGTGTCATAAACAATAACATTGTTAAATCAGTCAAATTAAATTAACCCTGTATAGGAGATGTATGAGTAAAATGTTATCGTTTTTGGTTGTGGCAGGTGTTTCCCTGCACACGGCCTTTGCCGCTGAAACAGAGCAAACTAAGCCTGATGTATCTGAGGAGAAGTCTGCAGTACTTGTTCTTACGCAGGACAATTTCTATCAGACCATCAAGGCCCATGAGATCGTGCTGGTGGACTTCTGGGCGACGTGGTGCCCGCCTTGCCAGGTCCAGGGACCTATTCTGGAGGAATTTGCCAAGACCGTTGGCAAGAATGTAGTAGTGGCCAAGGTTAATGTTGATGAAAACGAAAATTTGGTCAGGGCTTTAGGTGTATATCAGTTTCCGACGCTGTTGGTATTCAAGGATGGAGAGCTCAAGAAGGGTGTATCTGGATTGCATAAGCAAAAGGAGTTGCAGGAGATTATCGATCAGGTGAAGAAAAATGAGACTGAAGCATCTAAGAAAGCGGGCTAGATGAATCGGATCCTGCTGGTTGGGTTATTGATGGGGTTGGTTGCGGTTGCGGTGTTATTTCGAGATCGCGATGTATGCAAAATTAATAATGCGGATTACAGCGCCGCGTTGGCAATGTCGAAAGCGGAAGATAAATACCTGTTCTTGGAGTTTACCGGATCGGATTGGTGTGACTGGTGCATCAAATTCAACAGGGAAGTATCGTCCAGTTCGGTTTTTCAGGATTACGTGGAAAAGAACCTGATAGTACTGGTTGTGGATTTTTCTCAGGAACTGAACGCCAATGATGAAACCTCTCAGCAAAAGGAAAAACTGGCGCGCTGTTTCAATGTGCGCGGTTTCCCAACGATGTTCATTATCAGTCCTGAAGGAAATATTATCGCCAAAACCGGTTATCAGGCCGGCGGGGCGGAAGCGTATGTCGAGCACATCAAAAAGCTGATCGGGGATTCCAAATAGAGAGCTTCTGCATTTCGACAGATGCCGGCCGCTCGTTGGAGCGGCCTTTTTGTTTGCTGTGGGGTGATGTTTATTGGTGGCTGAAGCCCATGCTGGTGGAGATCTCTGCAGCGGCTTTTTTGAGACGGGCGCTCATCGTGGGTATTTTGGTTTTAGTAAAAGTGCTGGTGGAAGCTGTGATGCCGATGGCAGCAATGGTTTTTCCGAAGGCGTTCATGATGGGGGCGGCAATGCAGCGGGCGCCAGGTAGATATTCCTCTTCATCGATGCCATAGCCTTGTTTCCGGGTTTGCTCAATGTCGGCCAAAACCTCTTCAATGGTCGTGCTGGTGTTTTCCGTGTGTTCGACCAGGTTCAGCGTCCTGCAGAATTTCGAGGGTTCGGGAATGTTGAAGGCGAGGAATACCTTTCCCGTTGATGAACAGTGCAGGTCCACCAGTGTGCCGGGGCGGGAGGCGATCCGGATGGGGTGGGGGCTGTCGCACACCTCGACAAGCAGCGATTTGTCGCCATTCAACATCGCGATATGGGAAGATTCCCCCGTTTCTTGGGATAGCTTCTTTAGAACCGGACGGGCAAAGCCGCGGATATCAAGGCTGTCGAGTGCCATCACGCCCAGGTGGACCAAGGCCGTTCCCGGCGTAAAATACTTATCCCCGGTTTGCGCCAGGAAATTTCGTTCCTGCAAGGTTTGCACGATACGCAGGGCGGTTGTGCGCGGAATATCAAGTTGGGCGGAAAGCTCTTTCAGCGGGCATCCGCCCTGAGTGCTGGCCACGAGCTCGATCACCTGGCAGGCCTTGTCGAGATTGGGGATGTGGTATTTGTTCATATGGATATGATGTTCATATTTGAACAAAAGTAAAAATAAATGAACATCCAAATTGCTCCGGCGGTGGAGAGGATTAGATTGGGGGACTATGAAAAAGAAACCTGCAAACTGTATGGCCGCCGTGGCGGCTTTCGGGCTGATGGCCCTGGCGAGTGCCTGTGCAGAAGAGACATCGCCCCGCACCTTCTGTCGTTTTGTTCCCGAGCGTTCGGACGACTTTGCCTGGGAAAACGACAAGGTTGCCTTTCGCGCCTACGGGCCGGCCCTGCGTAAAGGGAATGAAAACGGCGGAGTCGACTGCTGGCTTAAGCGCGTGGACTATCCGATCATTGACAAATGGTACAAGCAGGACAAGGACGGCAAGCCCTACCATACCGACCATGGGGAAGGGTACGATCCCTACCATGTCGGCAGTACGCTTGGTTGCGGGGGGATCGGCCTGTGGATCGACGGCGAGCTGGTTACGACCGAAACCTTCACCGACTACAAGGTGATACAGTGCGAGCCGGCGGAATCCATCTTCGAACTGAACTATGCCTGGGAGCACGGCGGCAACGAGTACAAGCTCACCAAACGCATGACCATTAAATTGGGCGACAGGCTCTTCAAGACGGAAGCAACGTTCTGGAAGGATGGCGAGCTGGCGAAAAACCTGCCGGTTGCCATCGGTTTGAGTACTCACGATGGCAAGGCCGAGGTCGACCACCAAATGCGTAAAGGATGGCTCGCATGCTGGGAAACGATTGATGGCTCGGGTCTTGGAACCGGGGTCGTGATGGATCCCCGCTCCATTGAAAAATTCAAGCGGAACGAAGCGGATGAGCCGGATTCAAGCCATGTGCTCTTTATTTCCAGGGCCGACAAAAGGGGGCAGGTCACTTGGTGGTCGGGCTATGGCTGGGAGCGCGCCGGCGAAATCAAGACCGACAAGGACTGGATGGAATACCTGAACACGTTTGCAAGGCAGCTGTAGTGATTTGAATACAAAGGAGAAAAAATGGACGTAAGATACACGGTAGGAAAAAACGAATACAAAGGCATGAGCACGCAGGAACTGCGCGACGCATTTCTGGTCAGCCTGTTCGAAGAAGGAAAGCTCAATCTGCTCTATACCGAAGTGGAGCGCTCGATTGTCGGGGCGGCCGTTCCAACCAGTAGTACGCTGAAGCTTGAAGCCGGCAAGGAGCTGGCGGCGGATTATTTCTGCCAGCGCCGCGAAATCGGCGTGCTGAACATTGGGGCAACTGGAACGGTTACGGTCGACGGCACTGAATACAGCATGGACAACCTTGACGGTCTCTACATCGGTCGCGGAAGCAAGGAAATTTCCTTCTCCAGCGTGGATGCTGCCAATCCGGCCCGTTTCCACATGGTCAGCTATCCGGCGCATACCGAATACCCGACCACGCAGGCCAAGAAGGCCGATGCCAATGCCATCAACCTGGGTTCGCTGGAAGATTCCAACAAGCGCACGATCTACCAGTACATTCATGAAAACGGCATCAAGAGCTGCCAGCTCGTGATGGGCTTCACGGCGTTGGAGCCGGGCAGTGTCTGGAACACCATGCCGTGCCATACCCACGAGCGCCGTACCGAGGTCTATATGTATTTTGGCTTGGAAGAAACCTCCAAGGTATTCCACTTCATGGGGCCGGGCGAAGAAACCCGCCACATTGCCGTGGCCAACGAACAGGCGGTTATTTCGCCGATGTGGTCGATCCACTCGGGTTGCGGAACGCGCGCCTATACCTTCTGTTGGGCGATGGGCGGCGAAAACCAGCGGTTCGACGATATGGATCATATCCAGGTCGCTGATCTCAAATAGGCATTAGTAAATAAGCATAAGGCAACCGGGGGGAGGACAGGGTATCCGCATCAAGCATTTCACTTGTGCCTGGCGCCTTGCCTCCCATGTCTGGAAAATAAGGAGAAAATCATGATTCAGGAACTGTTTGATATTAAGGACAAGGTGGTATTGGTTACCGGCGGAACGCACGGCATCGGCATGGCCGTTGGAACGGTACTGGGCAAGGCCGGCGCAAAAATCTGCGTAAACGACATCGACGATTCCAAGCTGGAATCCGCCAAGGTCGAATACGCGGCTAACGGCATCGATGCCTACACGGTTAAATTTAACGTAACCGACGAAGCAGAAGTGGATGCGGGCATTTCGAAGATTGAGCAGGATGTCGGCACGATCGATATCCTCGTCAACAATGCCGGCATCATCAAGCGCGTGCCGATTCTCGACATGCCGGTTGAAGATTACAAGATGGTCATCGACGTCGACCTCATCGCTCCGTTCATCGTCGGCAAGCGCGTTGCGCCAAACATGATCAAGAAGGGCGGCGGCAAGATTATCAACATGTGCTCCATGATGAGCGTGTATGGCCGCAACTCGGTTTCCGCCTACGCCTCTGCCAAAGGCGGGCTGAAGCTGCTGACTGCCAACATGTGCTGCGAATGGGCCAAGCACAACATCCAGGTCAACGGCATCGGGCCGGGCTACATCGCTACGGCGCAGACGGCTCCGATCCGCGAAGGCGGCCATCCGTTCAACGATTTGGTGATGATGCGTACGCCTGCCGCCCGCTGGGGCGAGCCGGAAGATATCGGCAATGCCGCACTCTTTCTGTCTTCCAAGGCGGCAGATTTCGTCAACGGCCACATCCTCTATGTGGACGGCGGTATTCTGGCCAACTTTGGCTACGTAAAAGGCGAAAACGACGTGTAAATCACTTCGATCGGTCAGTGCAAACGGCGCCGGAATTTCCGGCGCCGTTTTTTTGCACCTTTTCTCCTCTGTGGTAGACTCGATAAAATATTGATTTGGGTTTGGGCATGTGTATTGTGCATTGTTCTTTCCTTTATCGTTTGAGTATGTTTGCGGGAGATGTGTTGATGAAGTGTGTTACATCAATATTGGTGGCTATGCTTGGGTTACTGTCAGGTTGCCTGGCGGCCAGCCCGGCAGATCTCGATACAGAATCCATCACCTTTATGAAGGATGCCGGCTGGTGCTGGTACCAGGATCCGCGTGCCATCATCGCAAACGGAAAGCTGATTGTGGGCGGAATCGACGGCCAAAACGGTGATGTCAAAGTCGGCATCTATGATCTCGAAAACGGAAAAAACCTCGGCACGGTTGTGTTGCACGGAGCCTTTGAGGCCGACGACCACGATGCGCCGGCACTTTATGCCCGTCCCGATGGAAGCATCCTTGCGGTCTATACCAGGCATGCCAACGACCATATCCATCGCTATCGGATTTCCGATCCCGACAACTATCTCAAATGGAGTGCGGAACAGGAGTTCGTTCATGAATATGAAGGGGGCTGGGGCGTCACCTACATGAACCTCTTCTACATGGAAGACGAGGGGGTGCTCTATAACTTTTTCCGGGATGGCATGAACATCAATCCGTCGTTCATAACCTCTGCGGACCAGGGCAAAACCTGGGGCAACCGCACGCACTTTATTACCGATGAGCTGGGTTGGCAGCGTCCCTATGCCCGGTACCTGCAGCGCGATGCCAATACCGTTGGGGTTTCCTTCACGGATGCGCACCCCCGGCAGTATGGCAACAACCTGTATTATGCCGAGTTCCGGGGCGGCTCATTTTATCAAGCCAACGGGAAAAAAATCAAGGATCTGGCAGATGGACCGCTCAAGCCGTCCGAAGCCGAGTGCATCTATCGCGGGAGCGAAACGAAGAAAAAGCCCGAGGGATTTGAAAGCGTTCCCGATAGTGCCTGGTGCTGTGCCATGGCCGCTGATGCGGCAGGGAATCCGCACCTCGGCTATACGCTGTATCTGAGCAACGATGACCACCGCTACCGCATGGCATCATGGAATGGCAAGCGCTGGATCGACCGCGAAGTGGCCTATGGCGGGAAATGCCTCTATACGGCGGAAAGCAGTTATACCGGTCTGATTGCGCTGGATCCTGTCGATCCGACCAAAGTGGCCATTTCAACCGATGTTGATCCCGGAACCGGAAAGGATCTGGGGGGGCAGCACGAAATCTATGTGGCGAAGGTCGATGCCGATGACAATATCCATTCGATTCGATGGAAGCCGATTACAGCGGGTTCGGATAAGCGCAACCTTCGTCCGATTATCGTGGCGGGCGATGGGTACCAGGTGCTGGTCTGGTTGCGAGGGGATTATGAGACATACAAGAAATACGATTGCGACATCGTGGGACTTGTGCTGGAGCAACCGTAAACATATGTAGGGGAAAGGGAAGCTTATGACTAAATCAGCGTCGTTTTTTGTGGGGGGGGTTCTCGTAGGTGCCTTTCTTGCCGCAGCCGGTTTTTCGCTCAGCCAACGGGCCCAGATCAATAGTGGTAAAGGAGGCGGAAACCAACTGGTTCTCAAGCTGGCGCACAGTCTCGACACCGGGCATCCGGTGCACAAGGCCATGGAGTTTATGAAAACCCGGCTGGAGGAACTTTCCGGGGGAACCGTGACCATTAATATCTATCCGAGTTCGGTCCTGGGTTCTGAAACCCAATGCATTGAAATGTTGCAGAACGGAACGCTGGCAATGACCAAGACCTCGGCCGCTGCCATGGAAAACTTTATTCCATCCATGGCTGTTTTTGGACTGCCCTACATCTTTCGTGATAACGACCACTACTGGAAGGTCATCAACGGCCCGATCGGAAAACAGTTGCTCGAAAAAGGGCAATCCAAGTTTTTGTACGGGCTTTGCTACTACGATGCCGGAAGCCGGAACTTCTACACCAAGGATACACCGATCCGCACACCGGATGATCTGAAGGGCCTCAAGATTCGCGTCATGAACAGTAAAACTGCCATCGACATGGTCAAGGCGATGGGCGGGGCCCCGACGCCGATTGCGTGGGGCGAGCTTTATTCCGCGCTGGCACAGGGGGCGGTTGATGGTGCCGAAAACAATCCGCCCAGCTTCACTTCCAATAAGCACTACGAGGTCTGCAAACATTTCACCCTCGATGGACATACCCGCATTCCGGACATGTTGATCATGAGTACGAAGGTATGGGACAAGCTTGATCCTCAGGTTAAGGCGTGGGTTCAGCAGGCGGCCGATGAATCATCGGAATATGAACGCAAGCTATGGCAGGAAAAAACCGTTGAAGCACTCGAACAGGCCAAGGCGGAAGGCGTTACGGTGTACAAGGTCGATACCGCGGCATTCGCGGCCAAGGTTCAACCCATGCTTCGGAATGTCGAGAATCCTGAAGTCCGCGAACTGCTCAAACAGATTTCCGAGGTGAAGTAATGCTGACCGCTCTGGTTAAATTCAGGAAGGGAATGACCACCGTTCTCAATTGGGGGTTGATCATTGCGGTATTCGCACTGGTCATTGATGTGGTCTGGGGGGTCTTCACGCGCTACGTCATGGGCGAGCAGGCGAAATGGACCGAAGAGCTGGCGCGCTTTCTCCTGATCTGGGTATCGCTGCTCGGCGGCGCGGTGGCGTTTGGCACTAAAGGCCATTTGGGCGTCGATTATTTTGTCGGCAAGTTTGATCCCGACGCCCGCAAGCTCATGGCGGTGTTCGCCCATCTGGTGGTGCTCTTTTTTGCCGGGTCGATCTTTGTTTACGGGGGCTGGCGGGTGGTAGCGGATGCGCTTGCCATGGAGCAAAGGACTTCGGCGCTGCCATGGCTGATGGGCTATGTCTATATGGCGCTTCCGATTTCCGGTGTTTTCATGGTGATCTACACCCTCGAGAATCTCATCGAAACGTTGCTTACTCCCGCGTCGGAACTGCATGAGCCGGAGTCAGCATCGGAGGTGGACTGATGGGTATGGTCGCTATCATCCTCGTTGCTGTTTTCATTTTGCTGCTGGTCATGAATGTGCCGATCGCGGTATCGATTGCCCTGGCCTCGTTCTTTGCTGTGGTCGCTGCGGGCTCGGATCCCACCATCGTCATTGCCAGTAAAATGGCGAACGGGGTTAACAGCTTTGCGCTGCTGGCCATACCGTTCTTCATTCTCTCAGGCCATCTGATGGGACGGGGCGGTCTTGCCCGGCGTTTGATTGATTTTGCCGCCACGCTGGTTGGCCGCCTTCCGGGGGGGCTCGGGTATGTCAATACGCTCACCTGCATGCTGTTCGGATCCATCTCCGGCTCGGCTGCGGCCGCAGTTTCCTCGGTCGGCGGTTTTATGATTCCGGAAATGAACCGCAAGGGCTATGGCCGCGAATTCAACGTCGCCGTTACCACTACGGCTGCCACGACCGGTTTGCTGATTCCACCCAGCAACATCATGATTGTCTACTCTGTGGCCGCTGGATCGGTGTCGATCGCCGCCATGTTCATGGCAGGCTTTATCCCCGGGATCATCATGGGGCTGTTCATCATGCTCGTGGCCGGTATCATTTCCGTTTTTTCCGGCTACCGCGGCGATGTCATCGAAATGCCGCATTGGAAGCCGGTCGCGGCGACGGGGATTGTTGGAATCATCATCCTGTCCATTCTTCTGTCGAAAAAGGGAATAGCGGATATAGGCGTCAATGTGGGCTCCATGCATCTCGGCAATGGGCTGATCTGGTTTGCTTTAATCTCCATAACCTGTTGCGCCTGCTTCACGACCTTCCGCCGGGCCTTTCTGACCCTGCTGCTGATCCTGATTGTGATCGGTGGTATTCTGAAAGGGGTGTTCACGGCAACGGAAGCCGCCGCCATCGCGGTGGTTTACGCCTTCTTCCTTTCGGTGGTGGTCTATCGCGAAATCAAGCTGAAGGAAATACCGGAACTGTTGCTACAGACCGGGATTACGACCGCGATCGTCATGCTGCTCATCGGCGCCAGCTCGGGCATGAGCTGGATCATGACCATGGCCAACATTCCGCAAACCGTGAGTGATGCATTGCTCGGTCTTTCCGATAATCCGATCGTCATCCTGCTTACCATCAATGTGCTGCTGCTGTTCGTTGGGACGTTCATGGACATGACGCCTGCGGTCCTGATTTTTACGCCCATTTTTCTGCCGGTCGTCAAGGAACTTGGCATGCACGAAGTGCACTTCGGCATCATGATGATTACCAATCTCTGCATCGGCCTTTGCACGCCTCCGGTTGGCACCTGTCTGTTCATTGGGTGCGGGGTGGGAAAGACAACGATCGCGAAGGTCACGAAGACCATGTTGCCGTTCTTCGGCGCCATGATCGCTTCGCTGATGGTGATTACCTATATCCCTGCCACGTCGCTCTGGCTGCCGCTGCAAACCAAGCAGATCAAGCAGGTCGATGTCGACAAGGCCACCTTCATGAATGCGCCGAAGGAAGCTGACGCCAACGATACAAAACCAGTGGAATAGGGTAGGAAGGACTGACCTCGGTCGTCCGCGGCAGAGTGGGGCCGCTCCGCCCTACCTTTTAATCTCCACTACCGTAATCTTGTTCTCCGCCTGTTTCCATCGGACTTCGAGGTCAAACAGGCGGGTTCCGAAGATACGATCCGGGTCATCGTTCTGATAGGCCGGACGCGGATTATAGGCCAGCATGTCGCAGATCAGTTGACGCAGGGCAGGGCGGTCTTTGTTTTCGAGTTTCTCCACCGCGCATTCTGCTTCGGGCATGAAATCAACCGCGTTGACCGCTTCTGGTGCAGATGAAGCAAACGCACCCTTTGCCTCGGGCATGCTGTCGACGTAGGGAATATACGGTTTGATGTCCAGCACCGGTGTGCCATCCAGAAAATCGCCGCCGCCGAGCTTCAGCGTGGTCCCATCGATATCCAGCAGTTCCACGACCGACAACCCGATAGGATTGGGGCGAAAGTTCGAGCGTGAAGCAAAAACGCCGACCCGCTCATTTCCGCCCAGCCGCGGCGGCCGCACGGTCGCTTTCCACGAATCCTGAATCGACTGATGGAACACGAACAGAATCCAGACGTGGGAAAACGCCTCGAGTCCGCGCAGCGCTTCGACTGTGTTGAACGGCGGGATAAGATCCAATGCTGCCGTCGCGCTTTTTACCAGTCCCGGCTGGCGCGGAATGCCGAACTTTTCACCGTAGCACGACCGGATCACTCCAATCGGCCTGATTTTTATCTCTGAATCCATGAATGAATATTTAACACTAAGTCACGAAGGACTCAAAGAAAGGAATGCTTCGTGCTCTTCGTGTCTTGGTGGTTATGAATCATTCGATACATCAGCTTGCGGAATGGGTGGAGTCGGCGGATCGGATCGTGGCGCTGACGGGTGCGGGGATTTCGACCGGGTCGGGCATTCCCGACTTTCGCTCGGCCAGCGGCATCTATTCAAACAGCCAAAACGTGAACGTCTTCGATATGAATGCCTTCATCCGCAATCCATCGATCTTCTATGCCTTCGCCCGCAAATTTTATCCGCAGGTGCGTGATGCCCAACCTAATGCGGCGCATTGTGCACTGGCAGAATGGCAGCATCGCGGCAAGGATGTCATCGTAGTGACCCAGAACGTGGATGACTATCATCAGCGGGCGGGCTCGTCTCCGGTTTATACGGTGCACGGAAACCATATCCATAGCAGCTGTCTGAAATGCGGCGATCAGATAGAAACCGCAACGCTCTATCCGTTGATCGATCAAGGTGAAATTCCGCGTTGCATATGCGGGGGTGTCTACAAGCCGGACATTACTTTTTTCGGGGAAATGCTCCCGGAGTATGACTGGAATGCATCAGTGGATGCCATCAGCCGTTGCGATCTGCTGCTGGTGCTTGGCTCTTCGCTGGTCGTTTATCCTGCCTCCGGCCTGCCCGGTTATCGACCGTGGAACGCCAGAATGGCCATCATCAATCACGATCCCACGCCGCTTGATTCCGAAGCGCAGCTCGTCATCCACGACGATCTTTGTGCTATCATGGAATCCGTCAGCGAAATGTTATAACCACGAACTACATGAAACCCAATGGCATTCTGGATTTCGTGGTTATCTACTTTCTGGAGAGCTTGCGGGCGAAGGCAAAGCAGACGGCGGCCTCGATGAAAAGCAGGATGCCGAAAAGGCCATACGGCGCCGTTGCGGCAACCAGCGCGAAGATGGAAAAAACCAGCAGCGTTGTTCCGTTGATCAGCAGACGCTTGATCTGCGGCTTGGCGTTTTCCGCCTTCCAGCCCGAAGCCAGCAATTGTTTCTGGCCGATGTAGTGAACGGCCAGGGCAACGGCCAGCACGATCAATATCGGGGTTTGTTTATCCATGGCTTTGCGTCTCCGTGTTTTGTTCGGGCATGATTTGGTTTTATGCCTCTGGCTTGGGCTCCACGGTTTCGGCGTGGCCGAGATCCTTGTCGGGGGCAATGATGTCGCGCACGCGGCGTTTCAGGTCCTTCAGTTCAGGGAGGCCTCGTTCGGTTTTGCGGTCCCAAACCTGCTGACCGTTGGCATGGATGCGCCAGATGCCTGCCACTTCGCTGGGCTTCAGTACGGCTTCGTCGACATCCCCTTCGAAGGTTTGCAACAGTTCCTGCGCGATCCACGCAGAGCGCATCATGAATTTGCACTTTGAGCAGTATTCAATCGTAATTCTGTTTTCCCGTTCCATAAAGCAACTCCGTTTAATGCGGGCTTGTTTACCACAGAGGGCGCAGAGAATACGAAGGTGTTTTTAATAGGAATTACAGGATGGGCTGAATTGGAGGGATGCTGGACCCGGTACCCGTTGAGTACGCGCAACATGTCTGGATAAAATTGGCACAGATGTGACTTGGGGTGTGTCGTTTTTTCGCGATTTTCCCACACCTTGAGCCCGCTGAAACCTAGGAAAATAAAGGGAATATGCCCTCCGCTACGGTTGGCACATTTTTTGTATATGGGCAGTTGTGAACATGATCTACACGCTTCCGCAACGGGTGCGGGAGCAGAAATGAAAGGAGTGCAGAACATGTATTGGAACAATGACAGAGCATGGAGCCCGTTTGCGGAACTGCGTTCTTTGCAGCGGGAAATGAACCGTCTGTTCGACGGTTACGAAGGCGGAACTTCAATGTCCCGCTTCCCGGCACTTAATGTGTGGGGCAATTCGGAAAACGTGATCGTAACGGCGGAGCTTCCCGGACTGGAAGCTGATGACCTCGATATCAATGTGGTTAACAACCAGCTCACGATCAAGGGCGAGCGCAAAGCCGAAAAGCCGGCCGAGAACGCCGTGTGCCATCGTTCCGAACGCGAAACCGGCAAGTTTGTGCGGACCGTCCGTCTTCCGTATGCGATCGAGAACGACAAGGTGACGGCCAAATACGAAAACGGCGTGTTGACCATCACGCTGCCGCGTCACGAGGCCACCAAACCGAAACGCATTGAAATCAAAACCAACTAATGCAGCCATGCTGCAAATTTTAGATTTCCGATTGATGATTTCCGATTTGTGGGTCTGCGACGCCTTGATCTGAAAAGAGGCCAGTACAGATGGAGTTCAAGTAATCGGCAATCGACAATTAACAAGGAGGAAACGGTTATGAAAGACAAACAGGATAAGAGTCTGGAAAAAGTGAACCTCGAGGGCATGGAACCCGCTCGCAATGAGCGAACCTATGTACCGGTCGCGGACATCTACGAAAAGGAAGACGCGATTCTGGTGAGATGCGACATGCCCGGCGTTACGCAGGATCAGGTCGATATCCATCTCGACAACTACGAGCTGGAAATCACCGGGAAACAGCGTGGAGAAAAGCCGGAAGGGTACGATCTACTCGTCGGCGAATACGACACAGGAGTCTTCCGGCGCAAGTTCAGCGTCCCGCAGTTGATCGACCGCGACAAGATCCTCGCCCGGCTGCACAACGGTGTGCTCGATATCGAACTGCCCAAGGCCGAGCAGGCCAAGCCGCGCAAGATTGAAATCACGACAGGAGGGTAGCGTGGTTTTGCCGCGAAATGTTGATTTCCGATTGGCGACGTACAGGTCTTCCACCTTCGCGAAGGCTTCGGTGGACACGGCGACACTTAGGCTACCGCCGGTCGAGTTCAATAAATCAAAAATCGGAATTCAAAAATCCAAAATCGAATAAGGAGGTGTACGACTGATGAAAGACAAGTTGATGCCCTGGAAAAAGCGCAACGCGCTGCCGGAACGATGGCGGAGCGAAGATCCATTCGATGTGCTCCACCGGGAAATCAATGAGTTGTTCAATGGCTACTATCGCGGCTTCGGCGACCGCGGCCTCCGCATGGCCGGAGGCGCGGGATTCGAGCTGTCGGAAACCGATGATGAGATCCGTGTGAAGGCCGAGTTGTCCGGGATGGACGAAAAGGATATAGCGGTGGAACTCGAAGAGGATATGCTGGTGATTCGTGGTGAACGGAAGGAACAGAAGGAAAGCAAGAAACGGCACTACCACGTCTCCGAAATGAGCTATGGAAACTATCATCGCTCCATTCCGTTGCCCGCCCGGATCGACCGCGAAAAGGCCACGGCCAAATTCAAGCGCGGTGTACTGACGCTGACGCTGCCGAAAACCGAATCGGCTAGGGCCGCCCGCAAATCCATCCCCGTTTCGACGGACTAGTGATGCTGACGGGGCTGGTCATGCTTGATCAGCCCCTTTCATTTTGCGTGGAAGGGTGAGGGTAAAGGTGGCGCCTTCGTCCGCTCTACTCTCTACATCCACCGTTCCGTCATGGGCTTCGACGATTGCCCGGACCATGCTCAGCCCAAGTCCGAGGCCGGGGGTCGCACGACTGCGTTCGCCGCGGTAGAGGCGGTCCCATATCCGCGACAGATCCTCCGGAGCAATCCCGCAACCCTGGTCGCTGACGGCGATGCTCACAGTCGATTCATCCGAGCGGCCGGACAGCACCACTTCGCTCTCCTTCGGACTGTATTTGAGTGCGTTGTCGACGAGGTTGGCTACGCATTGGCGTAGACGCGTACGGTCGGCGGTGACGGTGCAGTGGGGCGGAACTTCGTTCTTGAGGTTGATAACCCGGTCTTCGGCCACCAGGTCGTAGAGTTCAATCACCTCGTCGGCGAGTTCGCGCAGGGCGAACGATTCGGGGCGCAGGGTCATATCGCCTACGCGCGCCTCGGCCAGATCCATCAATACATTGAGCATCTGCAGGATGCGTTCGGATTCTTCCATGCAGTCGGCCAGCGCCTCGCGCTGTATCGCCAGATCCGCTTCGGGTAACTGGAGGGCGCGCTCGGCCGAGTTGCGCAGATGGGTCATTGGGGTACGCAGGTCGTGGGCGACGTTGTCGAGCGTTTCCCTGGAACCCTCGACCAGCCTTTCGTTCTTGTCGAGGATGCGGTTGAACATGGTGCTGAGTGCTCCGAGCTCGCCGCGTTGGGCATGGGCGGGGGCGCGTTGGCGCAGGTCGCCCGTATCGAGGATGTTTCGGATGGTTTGCACGAGTGCGCGCAGTGGTGATAATGCGGTTTGGGCCGTCAGCCAGCCACCGAGCAGGCTCAGTAGAATGGTTGGAAGCAGGATGCGAAGACCGATCCGCCGGAAGTGGGCCAGTACGAGCTTGCTCTCCGTATTGCTGCGTCCCACCTGCAGGAAATAACCGGGCGTCAGTGCCGTGGTTCCCACGATCCAGCTGCCGTTCGCCTCCTCTCGGTTGAGCTCATCCCAGCGGGCTTCGCTGGAGTCGGTGATGCGCTGCTCGTGGACTTGCTGATCGAGCAGCGACCAGAGCGGATGCGATGCCGTGATAAAGCGCACATGGTTATGGGCGTCGATGATGCGGACGAATACCGGTTCGGTCGGGTTGATCTGCTGGCTGAAATAGTTGTTGATCGCCGTCAGGCCGCCTTGGGCGAAGAGCGCCTTGAACTGGGTGGTCTGGGCCTTGATCACCGCATGGTCGCGTTCCTGGACGATGCGGCGGACAAGCTGGTAGGTGACGGCAAACAGGATGCCTACCGTGATGGTCAGGATGACGGTATAAAGCAGCGCCAGCCGGAAGCCGAACGTAATATGGACGGACTCATTCGGTTTTGAGGACATAACCGACTCCGCGCACGGTGTGGATCAGTTTGGTTTCGAACTGCTTGTCGATCCGGTTGCGCAACCGGCCGACGAGCTGGTAAAGAAAAAAGCACCACCGGCCCAATAGATTTCATCTCCTCCCCCCACACCCAGCCCTCCTCCCCGGTTCCTCTTTCGGGGAGGGGGCACCCTTATCCTTCCGCCTGTCAACCTGGGTGGGGATGCCTCTCCGAGCCGTCTGTCCGCAGGATGGGCATGGTGGTTTTTACGAGTGCATGGCGTGCGTGCGGCGCGCTCGGAGAGCGATCCTTGCTTCATGGGGATATGGGCCATGAACTTTTTTGGCCGCTGCTAAAACTCCCGCATTGTTTTACTGCAAGGACTTACGCTGGTGTCTCAATAAGGAGTGCTTGTTGGAGTAGAAAAATATTTGAACCGGACCGATAGAGGGGTAGTCTCTAAGACGTAACGCGGGCGTATTGAGGCGAACTCGAAGGTCCGACATCTGAATAGGTAAACCAACAAGAAAGGAGCCGATGTAATGTATACATCATCGCAGTTTAAATCCGCATCTTCTTACTTTGAGGCACAGGGAGCCGGTGCATATATTCCGGTCGAGGTTCAATTTCGACATATGCGCGAGTCGAAGCGGGTTCAATGGTTGGTGGATCAGATGATGGAGCGGTTCGATAAATATCCGTTGCCCGGTGCCAAGGCGTATGTGGTGATCGACGAGACGCATCACCGGGAAAAGACAGGGGTCTTTCAGGTAAAGATTAAACTCTCCGTTCCCGGCGAGCGGCTCTACGTGGCGCACAGCACCGAAAGAACCGGCATGCACGACGGCGTTTTCAGTGCACTTGCAGATGTCTTCGACAGCGTAGAAAAACAACTGATCAAAAGGCACGGCCGCCGAGCCAGCCGCCGCATGCACAGAGCAGAAGAAGCTGCCTGATTCATCGGCCCCCACCGATGGATAGGCGCTTAGGTCCCCGGAATAATTTCCGGGGGCTTTTTTTTGTCCATCTCCCAATGACGGTAAGCATGTACCACAGAGGACACGGAGGTTTGTTGGCCCGCATATCTCGCAGACTTGTCGCTCCGAAACCTCGGTGAAGGAGGATAAACACGGCAACGAGGTGTGACACGATGGCGCAGGTGGGACAGAGGGTGGGGCGGATGTGGGACATCTGGCGCACATGCGCCAGCATGTGCGCAGGGTCAGGCTTTAGGGGGTTAGGTGTTAAGTGTCATATATACAACGAGTTGCGACTTGATCCTTTCGCCTTGCATCTGGTGGCACGGTTCGTGATATAGGGGAGTCGTCGAAAGTGACACCAATTTAAAACCATAGGAGACAATTATGAGTACAGCAGGATCTAAAGTATTGGGTATCGACCTCGGTACAACGAACTCGTGCATGGCCGTGATGGAAGGCGGCGAGCCGACGGTTATCCCGAATGCGGAAGGCGGGCGCACGACGCCGTCGATTGTGGCATTCACCAAGAGCGGCGAGCGACTGGTCGGAACCGCGGCCAAGCGCCAGGCGGTTACCAATCCGAAGCATACGGTTTTTTCGATCAAGCGTTTCATGGGCCGCAAGTTCGACGAGGTGCAGCATGAAATCCATCTGGTGCCCTACGAAGTGGTCAAGGCCAGCAACGGCGATGCGCATGTTAAGATCGACGACAAGGTTTACAGCCCTCCGGAAATTTCGGCGATGATTCTGCAGAAGCTGAAGGCCGACGCGGAAGCCTACCTCGGTGAAACCGTATCGCAGGCGGTTATCACGGTGCCGGCCTACTTCAACGACTCGCAGCGTCAGGCGACCAAGGATGCGGGCAAGATTGCCGGCCTTGAAGTGCTACGCATCATCAACGAGCCGACCGCGGCATCGCTGGCGTACGGCCTCGATAAGAAGTCGGAAGAAAAGATCGCGATCTATGACCTCGGCGGCGGTACGTTCGACGTATCTATTCTGGACATCGGCGACGGCGTATTCGAAGTGACCGCAACCAGCGGCGACGGACACCTGGGAGGTGACGACTTTGACCAGAAGATCATCGACTGGCTCGTCGCTGACTTCAAGTCGGAGCAGGGCATTGACCTTTCCGCAGACCCGATGGTTCTGCAGCGCCTGAAGGAAGCGGCTGAAAAGGCGAAGTGCGAACTTTCCAGCTCGCAGTCGACCGACATCAACCTGCCGTTCATTACGGCTGACGCCTCCGGCCCGAAGCATCTTAACGTGACCCTGTCCCGCGCGAAACTTGAAGAGCTGTGCGATGACCTGATCACCAAGGCCATCTCGCCGGTAAAGAGCTGTCTGGCTGATTCCGGTCTGAGTCCTTCCGAAGTGAACGAAGTGATTCTGGTCGGCGGTTCAACCCGCATGCCGAAGGTGCAGAATTCCGTGAAGGAAATCTTTGGTCAGGAACCGCACAAGGGTGTGAATCCGGACGAAGTGGTTTCCATCGGCGCATCCATTCAGGGCGGCGTCCTGAAGGGTGAAGTGAAGGATGTTCTGTTGCTCGACGTTACTCCGCTGACGCTCGGTATTGAAACCATGGGCGGTATTTCCACTCCGCTCATCGAGCGCAACACCACCATTCCGGCGAAGAAGAGTGAAATCTTCTCCACCGCTGCCGACAACCAGCCGGCCGTGGAAATCCACGTCCTGCAGGGTGAGCGCAAGATGGCCAATGCAAACAAGACCATCGGCCGCTTCAACCTCGACGGCATTCCCCCGGCCCCGCGTGGAACCCCGCAGATTGAAGTAACCTTCGACATCGATGCGAACGGTATTCTGAAGGTCAGCGCCAAGGATTTGGGCACGGGTAAGATTCAGCACATCACGATCACTGCTTCCAGCGGTCTTTCGGATGAAGAAATCGACGCGATGATGAAAGACGCCGAAGCGCACGCCGCGGAAGATGAAAAACTGAAAGAAAAGGTCGACCTGAAGAATCAGGCGGACTCCACCGTCTTCCAGACCGAAAAGTTCCTGAAGGAAAACGGCGACAAGATTCCGACCGACAAGAAGGCGGAAGTCGAAGCGGCCATTGAGCCGGTTAAAAAGGCGCTGGAAGCTGAGGACTACGAGGGCATCAAGAGTGCGCTCGATGCTCTCAATGAAAAGATGCAGGCTGCCGCGACCGAAATGTATTCGCAGGCCCAGGGGCAGCCCGGTGCCGAAGGCGCGCAGGATGCGGGGGATTCGTCCGCAAGCGAGAAGAAGGCCGACGATGTTGAAGAGGCCGATTTCGAGATGATGGACGACGAAGACAAGAAATAAGCATTTTCGATTTTTGATAGGCGGTTTTTGATTTGTGGAACCTCCGCCTTTGCATGGCTCCGGCGGACAAATAGCCGCCGCTGGGCTTATGGTTGAAAAGGTCCGTCGGGGAGCCGCAAATCGGAAATCAAAATTCAGAAATCAAAATTATAAATAACCAACAAGGAGAGAAGTATCCATGAAGATTAAACCATTGGGCGAACGCGTATTGGTTGAGCCGGTCAAGGAAGAGCAGGCCGTTAAGGGCGGAATCATCATCCCCGACTCGGCTAAGGAAAAGCCTCAGGAAGGCAAGGTTATTGCAGTGGGAACCGGCAAGCTGGACGAAAACGGCAAAGTCATTCCGTTCAACGTCAAGAAAGGCGACACCGTGCTGATGCCGAAGTATGGCGGCACCGAAGTCAAGGTTGACGGCAAGGAATACCAGATCATGCGCGAAGAGGATATCCTCGCGATTATTGGCTAATCGGAATTTTGAAAGGATAATTCATTATGGCTAAACAGATTATATTTGATGTAGAAGCCCGCGACGCCATGTTGCGCGGTGTTGAAAAACTGAGCAACGCAGTTAAGGTTACTCTCGGTCCGAAGGGTCGCAACGTGATCCTCGACAAGAAGTTCGGCTCCCCGACGGTCACCAAGGACGGTGTTTCCGTGGCCAAGGAAATCGAACTCGAAGATGCATTCGAAAACATGGGTGCCCAGATGGTGAAGGAAGTCGCTTCCAAGACCTCCGATATCGCCGGCGACGGCACCACGACGGCTACGGTCCTGGCTGAAGCGATTTACCGCGAAGGTCTGAAGAACGTTACGGCCGGTGCCAACCCGATGAGCCTGAAGCGTGGCATCGACAAGGCGGTTGAAGCCATGGTCGGACAGCTGGCCAAGCTCAGCAAGAAGGTGAAGACCAGCGAAGAGGTCGCCCAGGTCGGCACCATCTCCGCTAACGGTGATACGACGATCGGTAACATCATTGCCGAAGCCATGGACAAGGTCGGCAAAGACGGCACGATTACCGTTGAAGAAGCCAAGTCCATTGAAACCACTCTTGATGTGGTTGAAGGCATGCAGTTTGACAAGGGCTATCTCTCCCCGTATTTCGTAACCGACGCCAACACCATGGATGCGATTCTGGAAGATCCCTACATCCTGATCTTCGAAAAGAAGATTTCCAACCTTCAGGACATGCTTCCGCTGTTGCAGAACGTTGCCAAGACCGGCAAGCCCTTCCTGATCATCGCTGAAGACGTTGAAGGTGAAGCACTGGCTACATTGGTGGTCAACAAGCTGCGCGGTACGCTGAATGTCTGCGCGGTCAAGGCTCCCGGGTTCGGTGACCGCCGCAAAGCGATCATGGAAGATCTCGCAGTGCTGACCAACGGAAAGTTCATCACGGAAGATCTCGGCATTAAGCTCGAAAGCGTCACTCTCGACGATCTGGGCACGGCTAAGCGCGTTAGCATCGGCAAGGACGACACCACGATCGTAGAAGGCGCCGGAAAGTCGACCGCCCTCAAGGCTCGCATCGACCAGATCCGTCGTCAGATCGAGGAAACCACCTCCGATTACGATCGCGAAAAGCTTCAGGAGCGTCTCGCGAAACTGGCTGGGGGTGTTGCTGTGATCAACGTTGGTGCTGCGACCGAAACCGAAATGAAGGAAAAGAAGGACCGTGTTGACGATGCCCTGCACGCAACCCGTGCAGCGGTTGAAGAAGGCATTGTTCCCGGTGGCGGTGTTGCACTGCTTCGCGTCCAGAAGGCCCTCGACAAACTGGACGTTGAAGGCGATGAGGAGATTGGCGCAAACATCGTCCGCAAGGCGATTGAAGCTCCGCTCCGTCAGCTGGTTTCCAATGCCGGCGAAGAAGGCGCCATCGTGGTTCAGGAAGTCAAGAAGGGCAAGCAGACCTATGGCTACAACGTGGCAACCGGCGAATATGTCGACATGATCGCCGCCGGCATCATCGATCCGGCCAAGGTTACCCGTTCGGCCCTGCAGAACGCGGCCTCTATCGCCGGTCTGCTGTTGACCACCGAATGCATGGTCACGGATCTTCCGGAAAAGAATGCTCCCGCAATGCCCGATATGGGTGGCATGGGAGGCGGTATGGGCGGCATGATGTAATCATGCCCTGGAGTGCGCAGGCCGGCGGTTCGGTATGCCGATCGCCGGCCATGGCGGGCTCGTCCGCTGGTTTATACCGCTCTCCAGCCCAACCGATCCGCCCCTTTCCGGGGGCGGATTTTGTCGTAAATGGCGTTTGACGGTAAAGGTCGGAGTGCTATACTACGCGCCGCTTTTTTATCTAAATACTAGGGACTTGTGAATATTTTGTTTGCGGGCCAAAACGCCGGTTGATCATTTACGGAGCAACACTATGAACTTGAACTATCTGAACATTGCGGAAGAGAAGATGCCCAACATCCCGATGCTGGTGAATCTGATTTCCTATCGTACCCGCCAGCTCAATGCCGGTGCGCGTCCCATGGTTAAACCGGATCATCCGGAGCAGGATAACCACGATATCGTGCTGAAGGAAATTGCCGAAGGCCTGCTGACGGCTGAGATGGCATTTTCGCAGGAAGAAGCGGAAGCGCCTGGGCTGGATTTCGATACAACGATTCTTCTGTAGTACAAGGGATAATCTGTTTTAGCAAAACCCAAAGCCCTTCGGGGGTTTGGGTTTTGTGTTTTCCGGGATGGACTTATTTAACCCCCGCTACGCTTGAGAATACAGAGGTCCCGGAGGTATGTTTCCTTGCATCCCCCGGTGTTCCAATGGGAGCAATGCGACCGGGGGAGAAACCGCTGAATAGATTACGTTATGGCAGGAAAAAACAAAAAGAAGAATGATCCCGGATCGGGGGTGCTGGCCACCAACCGCAAGGCCCAGCGCGACTACCAGATTCTGGAGCAGTTGGAGGCCGGAATCATCCTGACCGGTACCGAGGTAAAGTCGGTCAAGCTGGGGCATGTCAGCATCCAGGAAGGTTATGTGCACATCGACGATCGCCTGGAGTCCTGGCTGGTAGGATGCACGATTCAGCCTTATGAGCAGGGGAATATCTTCAACCATAATCAGACCCGCGAGCGGAAACTGCTCATGCACCACAAGGAGATCGAACGGTTGTATGGAAAGATCCGTGAGAAGGGGCTGACCCTTGTTCCGTTGAAAATCTATCTCGTTCGCGGCAAGGTAAAGGTCAAGATTGGTCTGGCACGCGGAAAAAACGTGGTAGACAAGCGCGAGACCATCAAGAAGCGCGAATCCGATCGCGACACTCAGCGCGCGATGCGCAACCATAATGGGTAGTCGTGAGATACGCCCCGTTGGTTGGCATGAAAAAGGGATCGCCTCAGCGATCCCTTTTTCATTTCCAATAGGAGATGGGCTAGAACTGGTAGCGGATCGATCCGAGCAAGGTGCAGTCGGAATATCCGCTGGCCAGCCGGGCGTCGAGATCGGCGCGGAGTTCGAGATATTCGCCCAGCTTGGCCGATACGCCTCCTCCGAGCTTGAGGATGTCGGATTCCGGGGACTGCAGCTGCATGTTGTAGGATCCGGTTACTCCCACAAGCGAGTAGGCGAGATCTTCTTCCTTCGCGTTGAACTCGTGCAGCCAGAATGCGCGGAATTCGGGTTTAACGGTCAGTTCGCCGACCGTTGAATAGAACCCGACGTTGCATCCGACGGCGCTTTGCAGGTAGAACGTGTCGAAGCTGTCGACTTTGCGCGGAAGGGCTTCAGTGCTGGTTTCTTGATAAGCATCCTGCGAGTACAGGTTGCCCAGCAGCGAAGCCTGAGGGGTGAAGATCAGGTACTTCCCGATGATTTCCTTGCCTCCGCCAAAATAGAGCGCAATGTTTCGGGCATCATAGTTCGCCGTGGTATTGAAGGTTGAGCCCAGTTTCGTATCAACCGAGCTGCCGCCATAGATGAAGCTGGCATCGGCAAACCAGTCCGAGGCTCCGGCCGAGGCATAGAGTGAGCCAAATGATGTGCTGGTATCACTTGAAGCGCCATTGTCCTTGTCGATTGAAGACGTGCCGCGCCCGCCTGCCACACCAACCAGGATTCCATCTGCCACGGAAAAGTCGATACCAATGAGGAAGCCGCCCATATCTCCATCATACCCGTCGAATCCACTGTCGGCCGATTTTCCGGATCGGGACTTGAACCCGGTCATCCAGCCCTGCAGTTCCTGTCCCTTCTTATGCGGGCCGGCTGCGCCTGTGGGAGCGTTCATTCCGGCATGCGCCGCACTCATGCGGGCGCGTGTGTTGTCCACCCGCTTGGTCAGCTGTTCGGCCACGGACTGGAGGCCCAGATTGATGGTGTTGTGGGCCGGTGTGGAACTCATTTTTTCGCCGTAGTAGCTGTCCGCCGTTTTGGATGCGGTTTTGGGGTCCATGCCAGTGAGGATATTCACCATGGCAATGGCGGTTGAGTTGGAGAGGGAGTCTATTTCAGTAATGACGTCGAGTGATTGCCCACTAAGATATTCCTTCCAGCTGTGGATGATAAAGTCGTCCAGTACGATGTAGGAGTAATCGAGGTCGTTGGATACCGTGACGTTGAATCCAAAGAGCAGGTTGGTGTCAATGTTCGCCTTGATGTCTCTGGATGTAGCGGTTTGCCCGTCAACGGTAATGCTCCCGGCCTTGACGATGGTTATGATGTTTGATGCTCCAACTCCTTCGTTGAAGATCTTGAAGATCGGGTAGTTGGTGTTCAGCATGCCGCTGAACTCGGCATTCTTTTCCACGAGCAGGTTGGGTTGCACCTGATTGCTGCTGATGCCGATTTCCAGTATGGCATAATCGCCCTGTTCATAGTTCCCGTTGACATACACGCGCGATGTCGAGTCGATTTTCAGGGTGTTGGCGTGTCCTACATAGGCATCACCCCCGACTTTCAGGAAGCTTCCTCCCATCACGTTGAGGGAGTTGGGCTTATATTCGTTTTTCAGTGTACCAATGTACAAGTCCTTTAAGGTTGAGGCCGATGCGCCATTGGTAAGGGTTAGGCTGTTGTTGGCAGAGGTCGAGCCAACGTACAGTGCATTGGTTCCGGTATTCCAGGTGGCATTGGTACCGTTGATCGATCCGTCCAGAACGAAATTCATCCCGCCTTCGACCATGTTTGTGCCGGACAACACGCCCAGCAGGTGCAGGGTTGATCCAGATGCAAACGCGATATTGGTTGCGCTTTCGGTCATCTGGTCGAAATCCCAGTCGTAGGTTTTCAGGATGCCGCCATTGGCAACGGTCAAGGTGTTGTTTTTGGCCGTTCCCATGACGATGTTGGTTTGGGCGCTGGCGAAAAGCGTGCCGCCATTAAAGATCGTAACCGTGTTGTTGGAACTGGTGCTCGAGCCAACAAAAAGCTGCTTGTTTATGGCCAGTATTGCATCGCTTCCGGACACGCTGATTCTGTTGCCCTCGGAAGAACTTTTTTCTCCGAGTGTCAAATCGCCCAAGACGGTGGCTGTGCCGCCTGATTGTATGTAACGGTTGTTTTTTCCAGCAGATCCAACGGTCAGGTTGGCGACTGTAAGAATGCCTTCGTCCTTCAGGTTGATTTGGTTTGAGTTTGCCAGATTATTTTTGCCGGCAATGAGCGTGCCATTGGTCATGCTGAGTTCGGCGTTGTTCTCAATATTCAAGATGTTTGAGCTGCCGTTTTTTCCGACGTTGATTTCGGTGGCCGTCAGTTTTGCATCATCCAGTATGTTGAGCGTGTTTTGATTGAATTCAGCCCCGACTATCAAGGCATGGTCGGTCATGGTGAAGTCGGTGCTGTTATTAAACGAAAGCGAGTTGCCCGATGAGCTGAATCCAATCTGTGCATCTTCGTCCTGGAGTGGGGTCCATGCTGCGGATTCGTTTAAAACAACGGAATAGCCGCCATCAATATTTCCGAGCAAAGTGTTGTCAACCAGAATCTTGGATCCAGAATTCATGGTGATATTCTTGTCGCCAACCAAGCTGGTGGTAACAGTTCCGTCGGCTTGCAAGGTTCCGTTGATGATAATCTGGTTGTCGCCGGCAATGTTGATGTTGGTTAGGGAGCTGACTTTCAGCGTACTTTCTCCGTCGACAGCGATGGCGTTATTTTGCGTGTTAGTCGCGCCAACGGTGAGTAGCCCGAGGACTTCGAAAGTTGCGCCGTTTCCTATATTCACCTGATTGTTGTCCGCCCCTGTTCCAATGAAGGCATCGTGGGTGATCTTGAGCCGGGAGTTTTCTCCTTTTACGTTTATTTGGGATTCTTCGTTTTCCGATGCTCCCATGGCCAGGGCGCTGCTCTCTACCGTCGAGGCGTTTCTTATAATTAGTGCGTTATCTGCCTTGCCGATGAAAATGCCGTTATTGGTCGGTGTTGTGGTCAGCGTGCCAATCCGTACGGTTGCGCCGTCCTTTACCCGCAATGTGTTATTCGTAGAATCGCTGTTTTCTCCCAGTTGGACATAGTTGGTGACAGTGACGGTGCTGTTGGACTCGATGTCAATATAGGTGTTGGGGAGGTTTTGCCCGATTTTCAGGCCGCTGTACGACGCTCCGTTGGGAATGGTGTTGGTGACCCCGTCAAAGGCCGAGGCGGACAATCCTGTCAGGATTGTGCAGATCCAGAGTACGGCGGTAAAAAGTTTTCCGGTGTGTTTCATTGTGGTTTTCTCCCAATTACGGTTTCGGGGCTTGGCGGTCCAAAAAATTCCTGCTCAATCTATAGATCGAATCTTTAAAAAACAACCATGTTCACGGAGTTTTAAAGGGGGATAAGCCTGTTAATCGCGATTTTTTTCAATAGTTGGATTTTAGGCTTGGGACGGGTTGGGGGAAGGCGATAGCATCCCGTCCCATGTTTCCGGTGAACTCCGGCACTCCAACAATTATGGGAATAACCAATGGCTAAATATCTATTTATAACGGGCGGCGTGGTTTCTTCGCTGGGCAAGGGCATAACGGCGGCTTCGGTCGGCCGTTTATTGATTAATCGCGGGTTGGATATCCGTATGCTAAAGATGGATCCGTATCTGAACGTTGATCCCGGAACCATGAGCCCCTATCAGCACGGAGAGGTTTATGTGACCGACGACGGCGCCGAAACCGATCTCGATCTGGGACATTATGAGCGCTATACCGGTCAGCCCACCTCGCAGAAAAGCAATATTACCGCCGGCAGCATTTACTGGGATGTCCTTCACAAGGAACGCCGCGGCGATTACCTGGGCGGCACTATCCAGATGATTCCGCACATCTCCAACGAGATCAAGGATCGCGTCCGGGCGCTGGAAGCCGAAGGGCCGGACATTATTCTTGTCGAGCTTGGCGGCACCGTTGGCGATATCGAGGGCTTGATTTTCCTCGAGGCGATCCGCCAGCTGGCGTTGGAGGTCGGGCGCGACAATTCGATGTTCATTCACCTTACCTATGTGCCGTTCATCGCGGCCGCCAAGGAGGTCAAGACCAAGCCGACTCAGCAGAGCGTCGCCAAACTGCGCGAAATCGGCATTATGCCCGATGTGCTCGTGTGCCGTACTGAAGTGGATATGGATCAGGAGCACATCGATAAACTGTCGCTCTTCTGCAACGTGGCGAAGGACTGCGTGATCGTTGAAAAAGACGTTGAAACCTCGATCTACGAAATTCCGTTGGTCCTTTCCCGCGCGGGACTGGACGAAATCATTCTCAACCGTTTCCGGATTGCCAAACCTTCCCGTCCGCTAAAGGACTGGGAAAAACTGATTGATACGATCAAGAAGCCCAAGGGCAAGGTGCGCATTGGCGTGGTCGGGAAATACTCGGAATTGCAGGACGCCTATAAATCGATTTACGAGGCGCTCTATCACGGCGGCTATGCCGCAGGTTTCGAAGTCGAAGCAATCAAGCTGGCGGCCGAAGATATCGAGAACGATCCTGCTATTCTTGACACCGTCGACGGCGTGCTGATTCCGGGCGGTTTTGGATCGCGCGGGATGGAAGGAAAAATACGTGCCGCGCAGTATGCGCGTGAAAACCAGATTCCTTTTCTCGGAATATGTCTCGGCTTGCAGTGTGCGGTGATTGAATTTGCCCGCAATGTCTGTGGTCTGGCCGATGCTCACACCACCGAGTTTGATGAAGAGCGCGGGGTTAAGGCCGATCATCCGGTCGTCTGTCTGATGGAGGAACAGATGGATATCGTGGAGAAGGGCGGGACGATGCGTCTTGGCGCCTGCCCGTGCGTGCTGGAAGAGGGGACCAAGGCCTTTGCTGCCTATGGCTCAAAAAATATTTCAGAGCGCCATCGCCATCGCTACGAGGTCAACAACAAGTACCGCGAGCAGTTTGAGGCCAACGGACTTGTGCTTTCCGGAATCAATCCCGATATCGGTGTGGTGGAAATGATCGAGTTGAAGGATCATCCGTGGTATGTCGCCACGCAGGCGCATCCCGAGCTGAAGTCCCAGCCCGTCAAACCACATCCGCTATTTAAGGATTTTGTGGCAGCGGCTATCACGCGGCAACAAGGATAAGCCATCCCCCTGCAAAAGAAAAAACCCGTCTGATACGACGGGTTTTTTCTTTTGCAGGGGGAGTTGTTTTCTAGAACTCGTAGAGGATTGATCCGCTCAATGTTGTGGACACGTATTCGGGACTGACCATGCAGTCGAGGTCTACACGCAACTGAATCGCATCTTGAGTTTTAGCTACGACACCTACACCTAGCTGACCTGAATCGCTTTCAGGTGATCGCATGGTGAATCGGCCGGTCTGGCTGCTTCCAATAAGCGAATAGTCCACGTTTACTTCGTCATCGTTGAACTCGTGGAGCCAATAGGCACGGAACTCCGCTTCCAGATTCATTTCACTATCCTCCGCCGGAACAATCAATTCAGCACCCAGGATGGACTGGTAGCTCCAGCGATCGAAGCCTGCCACATCCTTGGCAACGGCATTGGATGATTTTTCCGTGTAACCAGCCTGATCGTACTGGCTGATCTGGAGAGCGACCAACGGGCGGAGCAGGGCAGCAGACCCTTCGGGATCCTTGAATTCCTTGCCGCCGCCGATATAGAACGCTGACTGGGATGCATCCGTGTCGGATTTGATGTCAAAGGCCCCGCCAGAGTCATTGCTGATATCGGACGATCCGTAGCTGATAACCAGATCGCCGAACCAATCCTTGGAACCATAGGATGCGTAGAGCATGCCGTACTTGGTGGAAGCATCGCTCTGATCGCCATTGTCGCCGTCCAGTGTGGAACCCGCATAGCCGCCGGCTACGCCGAACAGCCAGTCGTTGAAGGCATGATCCATCCCAATGATTGTGCCGTATGTTTGCGCACCATAGCCATCGTTGAATGTTTTGCCTTCATCGCGGTTGCCGTAGCTGCCGTAGATCTTGATCCAGCCCTGCAGTCCCTGGTTTGCGTCGTGGGGACCCGGTCCCCAGGCTCCCGCTGGCGTGGTTTCACCATGGATGGATGATCCGCGCGCCTTGACCTGGTCGATTGCTCCGAACACGGCCTGGTTATGCATATAGGTCGGGAGTTGGTATAAGTACGTCTGCGACATTTGCGCATTAATCTGCTCGCTGGAAAGGCCGGATAGTGTGGCAACCTGATTGGACGCCGCAGGGTTACCCAGGCCGGCAAGCCGGTCCACTTCATCACTTATCCGGCTCAGCAGGTCGTCTGTGATCCCTCCTCCATCAGCAATTGCACGGCGGGTGAATGTGGCATAGATGTTCTGATTGGTTTCCCAGAGATCATAGTTGACCAGCGATCCCCCAGCGTTTTCAAGGGCATCCAGGTCTCCGGTTGCGGCATTGGTAATGCCGCCGACGATGAGCGTACCGGATTCCACAATCATGTTGGTATAGGTCTGACCAATGGCCAATGCCGCTACAGCGTCAAAGCCGACGCGTGCACCTTCATCGAATTCTGCGGTGTTTGCGACACGTAGCAAACCCGGGTTGGTTCCGGACGAGTCCGTGTAAACCATCAGGTATGCACCAGCGGCCTGGTGGTAGTCGGCGGCCTCGACCAATCCGCCCGGCTTGATGTTCAATCCGCTTGTTCCCGTTGTGTTCCGGTTGTGCAGGGTGGAACCGATCAGCAGCTGTCCTCCTTCGCCAACCGTAATGCTGTTCCTGATGCCGCCCTCATACCAGTTTCCGTTATCGATTGTTCCACCGATCGCGACATACGTGTTGATATCCAGCATCGAGTTGGTTCCTGTGATCACGACGGAGTTGTTGTTTCCTCCTTCGCCACTATCAGTAATATCTTTGAAATCACCGATGGAAAGACTGTCTGCATATCCTTGCGCTCCGTTGGTCAGGATCAGCATATTATTCGCGCTCAGGTCGCCGATATGGAGGTCGTACAGTGAGCCAGACCAACGAGCGGAGGGGCCGTTCAGAATCAGAATCTGCCCATCGTTCAGGAAGAGACCGCCACGTTCAATATACTCGTCGTTGACTTTATATCTCGTAAATATGGGAGCTTCGCCATAGGCCTCGATAATGCCGCCATTGTACCATTGCAGGGAAAAATCTTTGTTGAGATCATAATCATAATCGGACAGCAGGGTTAGTTTTCCTCCCTCCGTTATTTCGAGAGCATTGGTGCCATGGACGATGGATCCCATATTTTCGATAATAAGATTTCCGCCCGCGGTCACGACAACCTCGTTGTCGATATTCGTTGCACTTCCGACTTCAATGGCTCCTGCCCTGACTGTTGCGCCGTTGGTGATGTAGAGAAAGCTGTCATTCGAATCGGTACCTACTTGCAACAATGATCCGCTATGGTTTGTCCAGCTGGCGCTTGTGCCGGTCATGATAATCCCGCCGCTATTGGTTATTCCGCCCGTGTAGTCCAGATTGTTGTGGGCCTCAAGAATACCGCCATCGCTGATGTCGAGATTGGCGATTGGTGCAAAATCAAAGTAAACGGCAAGCACACCATTGCTATTGATTTCCACTCCATTACCCGTTCCAAATATATCAATACTATCTCGTACTGTCATTTTGGCTTGATCCGTTACGACCAACCTGTTGCTGGTGGTAGCCACAGCGCCGAGGGCGATGTTGTCGATATCCAGCGTGGCTTGATTGGCAAGCGTAACGCTGTTGGAGTCGGTCAAGTTCCCGATCGTCAGCACATTCGTACCAAAGGCCCATGTAGCATCCTCTCCTGTGAGCGTAAAGTTAAGGCCCCCTTCGACGTTGTCGAGGTTTGATACTTCGCCGCCCACCTTCAGGTTGGCCCCTGAGGCGTAGTAGACGCCGTCCATGGCAGCGTTAAAATCACTCTGGATGAACAGTGTTCCCTGATTGTCGAGCAGGAGAGCGTTTCCGTTGGTTGAGCCCAGCACTGTAAAGTTCCCTGCAACGTTCAGCCTGCCACCTTCACCGATGTAAACAATGTTGTTGGCGTTGCTCGCTGATCCGATCTGAAGCGATTGAACGGAAAGCACAATCTTGTTGGTTGTTGTTCCATCAACCCAGTTGGTAATGACCAAGCCATTGTCGGAGGTATATTTTCCGACATAGGTATTGCCCCAGGAGAAGTCATCGATTCCTACAATATAGCGTTGGTTTTCGATGAGGTGGTCTTGGGCTTGGAGGGTTGCCGTGAATGCAATGAGGCTGGCGCTGCACAATAGACCGACTGCGATAGTTCGTTTATTCATGATTTCCCCTTAGCTTTAAACATAAACACCTGCAATAGCAGATGTCGTTCCAATCTTCGGAAATCTTAGTGGTTTGGACGGGAAAATAATAGGAATAATGCAGAAAACATAGCGGGTCCGAGTGGTTCAGGAATCGGTATGGGAACCCATCTTGTCTGCCGGCCTAAAAAGCATAGACCACTTTGGCGGAAAGGTTGTGCGAGTTGAAGCCGTCGCCAAACAGTTCATCGAAGTCGATACGGAGCAACACGTTTTTAGGTTGATTCTGCAGGGTATTGAAGAATGTGGCGCCAATGCCGATGCGGAAGAGGTCCTCGTCGAGGGAGGGGAGCGCGATCTGATACGACTCGGTGCCGCCCTGGAGCGAGAAGTTCATATTGGAGGGATCGGGGTTGAATTCGTGCATCCAGTGCATTCGGAGGTCTGCTTTGTATGCGAAGGTATCAAACTCCTGTTTGTTTAGCATGGATACGTTCATGCCCAGGCCGCCCAGCATGGAATCACTGTCAAACGCATCAATCACACGCGGTACGGCGGCTGTACCTTCTTCAGTGTAGGCATCCTGCTTGTACGTGGTGTATTGGATCATTGCCTCGGGCGTGAAGATGGTTTTTCCCTGGAGGTCGACCAGATCGTATCCACCACCCAGATAGGCACTGATCAGGTCGGCGTTAAAACTGCCTTCAAGGCGGAACGGGTCTGCGGTGCGGGTGTCAACCTGGTTTTGGCCATAGGCAATGGCGGCATCGATGTAGCCGCGGTCTGTACCGTAGGTGCCGTACAGAGAGCCGTGGTAGGCTACGGTGTCGGCCTTGGCTTTTACATCATAGGAAGTCCGGTAATGCCCGCTTCCTCCGCTGATGCCGACGAGCAGGTTGCCGATGCTGGTGTCGATGCCTGCAACTCCGCCTTGCAAAACGGTGTCGTAGCTGGGATTGAGCTGGTCCTCATCGTGGGTGAAAAAGTGTCCGTAATACTTGGCCCATCCCCGTAGTTGATTGTTGCGCTCGGGCCCCTTGGCTCCGGGCGGCATCAGCTTTAGCGCCTCGCGGAAGTCCGAGCTGCGCGAGATCGATTCCCCGACGGATGCGCGCATGCCTTGCAGTGCGGTCTGGAAATTATTGAAGGTCGTAAAGTAGGTTTGTTCGATCGCTGCACTGGAACGATCGGGATCGTTGTATGCATCGATGTTGTTAAGCAGGGAGGCGTTGCCGTTTGCATCGAGCTCTTCGGCAAGCATTCCCAGTTGTCCGGTTGCATTCCAGTAATCCTTCAGGGCTGCTGCAGAGAAGCCGGCTGCCAGATTGTTCCCGCCGATCAAGGTTAGCCCGTTGTAAATAATGCGACCAAAGGTCGAGGCATCGACGATGAGGTTGTTGGTGCCTGTGATGCCCGCTGACGTGACGATCAGGACCACCTGGGTTGATCCGGTATAAAATGAGGCCTGCGTGGCATCAATCTGGAGGTTTGCATTGGTTTCGAACGATGCGTTGTTGGCAGAGAGCATGCCGTTGGTTTCGGCACCGATGATGAAAAAAAGATCGCTGTCGGATGACTGCGTAAAACTACCCGCTACATCGACGTGGCCCAACCCATTGGACAAGGCGGATCCCGTCTCAAGCATTAGATCGGCGGCAAAGTTGGCGCGGCTGTCTGCAGTCAGCAAGGAGAAGACGCCGTTGGAGGAGAGGGTAAAAGCGTTCTGCATCTCCATGATGCCGTCCAGAATGGTGATGTCCTGCAATGCACTGTCGCTTAGGTTTTCGACAACCACGGTGCCGTTGTTTTGGATGATGCCGTACTGGACAACCAGGTTGGTGCCTGCCAGGAAATTCTGTACCGATCCGTCGACGCCATAGAAGGCCAGCGTGCTGAATGAGCCTCCATACAGCGCAACGGAGTTGGTGGCCGCTGTGGTCTGCTGACTGAACAGACCGTCTCCAGCAATCCGGGAACGTCCGTAAAGGTTTCCGACAAAATTGCCGCTGTAAACCGTTGCATCGCTGTTTTGCAGGTAGAATGCCGTGCTGCCGACCTGTCCGGTAAAGCTGCCGCTATTGATGGTGATCAATGAATTGCTGACGGCTACCAGCCCCGAGCCACCTGTCGCACCTGCTCCGCCGCGGAAGATACCATCATTGATGGTCAGATCGGATGACTGCACGACCAGGGCTGCATTTCCTGCAGAGCCTGCAAACTCGCTGCCGTCGATGGTTGCCGTGCTGTTCTGAAGCAAGCCGCCAAGTGCTGTTTCGTCAGCGCCGGGAATCGGGGGGTATTTCCCTCCGCCCGTATCGGCTGTGCCGAGAAAACGTCCGCCTGAAACGGTAAGGTTGGTTGCATTGATCACGGCAAGGGCTGGGCCGTCCGAACTTTTAATCGCGGCATTAGGGGTGGATGCGATGGTAAAGTCGGGTGCGTGATTGGTGATCACGATAAAGCCGATGATGTCGTGGTCGAGAGCGACGTTGGTCGTGCCGGCATACCCTACGCTGAGCGTGCCGACCCCATCCGCGACCGATGTGATGGCGGTTGCGTCCGACAGGTCATTGGTGCCGTAGGCGGCTCCGGCTACCACATTGGACTGGGCCTGTGTTGAAACGGTGGCGAAGGATAAAAAAAAGGCGAGCGCCCCGAAGCGCATCGCCTTTTTAATTTCCCCGACCTTGTGTTGCGGTTTCAGGTTGGTTTTAAACATGGCAACGGCTTCCGGGTCGTGGATTCGGGGTCGAGGATGAAATCAGGCCTTGGTTTTTTTCGGCACGAGAATGGCGTGCACAAAACGGCCCTGCAGGCGCGGAGCCTGATCGACCGAGGTGATTTCCACGGTGTCCTTGATGACGCGCTGGATCACTTCAAACCCGAGTTCGCGGTGGGCGTTTTCACGGCCGCGGAACATCAGCGATACCTTTACGCGGTCGCCATGCTCGATGAACTTCCGCAGGTTGCGCATCTTGGTCTCGTAGTCGTGGTCGCCGACGTTGACGTGGAACTTGACTTCCTTGAGTTTGGTCTGCACCTGGTTTTTCTTGGCTTCCTTCTGGCGTTTTTCGGCGTCGTACTTGTACTTGCCGTAGTCCATAATCCGGCAAACCGGCGGTTTCGCCGTGGGGGAAACCTCCACCAGATCCAGTCCATACTCCTGCGCGCGGCGGAGAGCTTCGCCGGTTTTCATGATGCCCAGCTGGTCGCCGTTGTAATCTATGACGCGAATTTCCGGAATCCGGATGCGGTGATTGATCCGGGTCTGCGGTTCGCGCGATTGTCTATCTCTGAAGTTTGATTTTCTAATCTGAGACCTCCATGTCTACTGTTCTCTTTTCCAGCTCTTCCCTTTTGAGCCGGGCTATAAAGTCTTCCAGCGAGCATGCACCTTTCATGCCAGCAAGCCGGTGCCGAACGGCCACCTGGCCGTTTTCCTGTTCCTTGCCGCCGATAATAAGCATATAAGGCACTTTGTCCAGCTGTGCGTTCTTCACTTTTCCGTTCAGCTTGCCCTGCTTTTTGTCGATCGTGGCGCGGATTTCCACCTCGCGCAACTGGGCGAGCACCGTTTCGGCGTATTCCAGTTGGTCGTCGGAAAGCGGCAGTATGCGCACCTGTTCCGGGGCCAACCAGACGGGGAATCCACCGGCATAGTGCTCGGTGAGGATGCCAAAGAAGCGTTCGATGCTACCGAATAGTGCACGGTGTACCATGTAGGGCCGGTGTGCCTCACCGTCATCGCCAATGTATTTCAGGTCGAATCGTTCCGGCAGGTTGAAGTCGAACTGTATGGTGCTCGTCTGCCATTCACGGCCGATCGCATCCTTCACCTTAAGGTCGATCTTCGGGCCGTAGAACGCGCCGCCGCCTTCGTCGATTTCGTAGGGAAGGCCTTCGGCCTGGATCGCCGCTTCGAGTGATTTCGTGGCCTGGTCCCAACGGGCTTCCTCGCCGACCGCCTTTTCGGGGCGGGTGGAAAGGTAGGCTTTCACTTCGGTGAATCCGAAGGTTTTCCAGATAAAGTTGCAGAAGCGGATGACTTCCTTCACCTCGTCCTCGATCTGTTCGACCGAGCAGAAGATATGTGCATCGTCCTGCGTAAATCCGCGGACGCGGAAGAGACCGTGCAGGGTGCCGGCCTTTTCATAGCGGTAAACCGTTCCGAGCTCGGCCCAGCGCAAGGGCAGTTCGCGGTAGGAGCGGAGGCCGGACTTGTAGATTTCGACGTGGAAGGGGCAGTTCATCGGCTTGATGAAATATTCCTGCCCGTCGATGTCCATCGCGGCATACATGCCGTCGCGGTAGAAGTCGAGGTGGCCGGAGGTTTCCCACAGGTTGGCCTTGCCGACGTGGGGGGTGTAGACAATGTCGTAGCCGTTCTTGAAGTGTTCGCGCTTCCAGAAATCCTCGATGATCGAACGGATGCGACCGCCCTTCGGGTGCCAGTGCACCAGTCCGGGACCGACGTTTTCAGAAATGGAAAAGAGGTCGAGCTCTTTGGCCAGGCGGCGGTGGTCGCGCTTCTTGGCCTCCTCGATCTGCTGGAGATACATCCGCAATGCCTTGGGATTCGGGAAGGCCGTGCCGTAGAGGCGCTGGAGCATCGGATTGGTTTCGATGCCGTGGAAGTAGGAGCCCGCCACGTTCATCAGTTTAAACGCCTTGATCTTGCCGGTGCTCTCCACGTGCGGGCCGCGGCAGAGATCCTTGAACTCGCCGCAGCTATAGAAGGTGATTTGTTCGCCCTCGGGAATCTCGGCAAGGCGTTCGAGCTTGTAGGTCTGTCCCTTCAGGATTTCCTTCGCTTCGTCGCGCGAAACCTCGATGACCTCGAAGGGATGGTTTTCATCGATAATCTTCTGCATTTCGGCTTCGATGCGCTCGAAGTCGTCCGGCGTGATGCGGTCCTTCAGGTCGAAGTCATAGTAGAAGCCGTCGTCGGTCGATGGGCCGATATCCAGTTGCACATTATCGAACACACGGCACACCGCCGCCGCCATCACATGCGCCGAGCTATGGCGCATTTTTTCCAGATCAGTCATTTCCGTTTTCATAATAGGCTCAAAAATCTCCTGTAAAAAGAGCGTGAATATAGGGGGATACGCAATCCGTGTCAATTGGAGGAGACCGAAACGTGCGGAACGATGATTGAGCCGTGATTCGCTGTTTTCTGCCGCTTATGGGAGCTTCCCGGACAACGGTTGCATTTTCTATTGAATGATCAGTGCTTCCGCCTCGCGAAGGAGAATGTTGGCAAAGAGCCAGTCAAACCAAAAACCTTTAATGCCATCTCCCATACTCAGTCCCTCGGTAAAAGCCGCATCAGTCATCTGGCGGCCAATCGCCAGGTCTGAATGTGCTGGTTCAATTTCTTCCAGCCGGTAATGGGCCATGGCTTGAATGATGCGGGTTGTCGCAATCCGCGCCTGATTATTCTGTCCGAAGGAACGCGAACGCTCACACCACGCGATGGCGGTGGGGTAGTACTCCTGCCGATAGGCCATAAGGGCTAGGGAAACACAGCGCCAGGACGTCATGATGGTGTCTATCGATCCCTGCGTGGCGTCCGAGGCGACATCGGCTAAAGGTTGCAGCTGTTTCATCATTTGGGCATCTGCGGGTAGCAACAGGCTAATCTTGAGGGTGCGTTCTCCAAAAATCGGATCCGTGGTTTCTTGGTACCGGGCAATCGCGGCTTTTCGGAACCGCTCATATCCTTGCAGATCCCCGCGCTCGATCAGCAGGGGGCCAGCCATCAACAAGTCGTCAGTGATCGCCCAGGAGTCATCCATGATATCCACCTTCAGCAACACATTGAAGTGGTTCGCGGCCTGCTCCCATTCACCTCTCAGGGCGTGCCATTCCCCGAGTTTTTTCAGAACGGATTCTGTCTCCAATGAAGGTGTCAGTTCCGTCGTGATACGAGCCACCATTTGATCGGCCTCTTCCATCTTTTCCTGGCCGATGAGGAATGCGGCGTGCGCAATGCGTTCCCGGTCCTCGGCTTTCAGGCGCAAGCGAGCCTGCTGCTGTTCCGCCTGAACGGCCCGTTTGCGGCTCTGGCGTTCCTTGACGAGGAACCAGCTGGACATGCCAAATCCTACAACCAGAGCGAGCCCGATCGAGGTTGCCGTCGCGAAAATCCGTTTGTTGCGGCGCACCAGTTTCCGGAAACGATAGCGCCGGCTCGGCGGGCGCGCCGTAACCGGTTCTTTGTGCAGGAAGTGTTCGATGTCCACGGCCAGGGCATTGGCGGTTTCGTAGCGGTTCTCACGATCCTTCTCCAGCGCCATCATGGCGATCCAGTCCAGGTCACCCGCCAATATGGCGCAGAGCTTCCGGGCATCCATACCACGGTTGTTTGCGGTATTCTCCCGCTCTTCGTCGTCCATGTTCTTGAACTTGACCGAAGGGCGGGGCGGGTCGATTTCCCGGATAATTCGGCTCATCTCGTCGATGCTCGTCTTGAGCAGGGTCTTTTGATCGAAAGGAGGGATGCCAATGAGCAATTCATAAAGTAGCACGCCGAGGCTGTAGATATCGCTGCGTGTATCAACGTCCATTTGGGCCAGATTCGTCTGTTCCGGGCTCATGTAGGCCGGTGTGCCGATCAAGGGGCCTATTGAGGTGTTGACCGTTTTATCGGTAAGAAGATCGCCGGAGGTGGCCTTGGCGATGCCAAAGTCGATCACAACGGGGCTCGCGACTCCATCGTGAAGTGTAATCAGTACGTTGGAGGGTTTGATGTCGCGGTGGATGATCCCCTTCTGATGGGCATGCTGGATGGCATGGCAGGTCTGGATGAACAGCTCCAGACGCTGATTGATTCCAATCTGGTTGTTGTCGCAATAGGTGGTGATGCGCTCCCCGGGAACCAGTTCCATTATAAAGTACGGCCGACCGGCTTCCGTTTCGCCCGCGTTCAGTACATGGGCGATATTCGGGTGATCCATCATGGCCAGCGCTTGGCGCTCGGCCTCGAAACGGGCTATGACATTCTTGGTATCCATGCCCGCCTTGATGATTTTAAGCGCCACCTGCCGCCGTACCGGTTTTTCCTGCTGGGCCAGATAGACATTACCGACCCCTCCTTCGCCAATCCTCTGTAGCAATTTGTAGTTGCCGATCCGTTTGCCCACTTCCGTGTCGTCGGGCAGGACCGAGCCTATGCGGGCATGGAATTCCGGGATTTCGGTCAGGGTATTGGCGATGTCGACCGCCGATATCCGGGTAGGATTGCGTGCTTCGAAGATTTTCGTGGCTTGGTCCTGCAGTTTAAAAAGCGCATCCACTTTTAACCGGATGGCCTCATTGCCGGAACAGGAGGTCTCGATGAATGCGCTTCGCTCAACGGTATCCTCGATATCAACGGCTGCAAAATAAATCTGTTCCGCCTGTGTGATCTCTATGTTCTCGCTCGGTTGTGGATCGCTTTTCATTCAGGTCGCATTCTGGAAGGTCCGTGACCTTCGTTGGTTTTCAGTCATGGCCGGGAACGGATCTCGTTCAGCAGCCAGGCTTTGGCTCCCGCCCAATAGCGCTCAACCGAGCTTTCGCTTATTTCCAGAGCGCCGGCGACTTCCTTGTTGGTCATTCCTCCATAGTATTTCATGACGACAATGCGCGCCCATTTTGGATTCACCTGTTCCAGGCGCTGGAGCGCCTCCTCCACCATCAAGATAAACTCATCCAGCTCGGGAACGACGGAATCCAGATGCTCCATGTCCACCCGTATCTGGTCTCCGCCCCGCTTTATCCGCGATTTCTTTCTGGCGTGATCGATGAGTATATTCCGCATGGCCGTCGCTGCCGTGGCAAAGAAATGGGTGCGATTCTGCCAGGTGCGATCTTCATTGCCGACCATCCGTAACCATGCTTCGTGGACCAGTGCGGTCGGTTGTAGGGTATGGTTGGGCGACTGCTGGGCCATATGTGCATAGGCCAGTCTGCGGAGTTCGTCGTAGACCAGCGGCAGTAGCGCATCGGAGGAATGGTTATCCCCCTGGGCAACCGAGTGGAGAGCTCTGGTGAAATCATTCATGATTAACCAGTATGCGAGTCTTCATAGATCGGTGCAATGCGAAAAGCTTTCATCATGATTGCGTGCAAGTCTTGCATGATTTCATCCCTCGGCCGTGGCAGTTTGGAAAACCTCGGTTTCTACACGGTCAGGCGGAGGTTTTTGAACGTCTTTCGGGCCTGTTGGTCGACTGTAAGGATTCGTGGAAATAGTCGTAAGTTTCCTGTAGAGAGGGTTTTGTGGTTTGTTTAGTGGCCGGGGTGCGATGTGGCCTACCGGTGATGCTGTCTGTGTAACAAACTTTGTATAAATATGCTGAGGGGATCCACGTGTTTTTTCCGTTTATATATATGAACAAAGTGTGATTCCAGTTCGTCGAAATGGATGATCGGGCTCTATTTCTTTGATTTAGAGCTATGGGTATAAAACAAGAGGAGATGAACATGAAAAGAAGTAGATATGCAATGCTAGTTGCGGGGGCGCTGTTGGCGGCTTCGGTCTCGCAAGCCTCAATCTTGGCACATTGGGATTTCAACGACCCTTTGCTGGGTGCCGCGGATGGTGTGGCATTGCCGGATTCGACTGCCTATACGGTATGGAACGAAGCGGCGACAGATAAATCCGGAAACGGAAACCATTTGACGGTATGGGATTCGTCCAACGGTGGCTACACTTGGACGAACAACAGTTATGCCGGAGATTTTGCCATTACTCCATCCGGCACCACTCCGTCGGCCTTCACTTGGTCCACCCAGAGCGGCCCCAGTGGAGTCGATGTCGAAACGGCAACCCCGACGAATCTTACGGTTGAAGCCCTTTTCACGGTTGATGGCGGTGATGGGTCATTCCGTACCCTCGTTGGCCGCGACGGACAGAACTTGTCAGGTGCTGCCGCCAATGCCGCGCTCTACTTCGGCCTTGATAACGCCAATCATGTTATTTTCGAGTTTACCGATGTTAGTGGCAATAGGGTTCGGCTGATCAGCTCGGTTACCGTCCTGGCCGACCCCGAAAAATGGCATCATCTTGCGGGAACGAGCGATGGCTCAACGGTTTCCCTCTATCTAGATGGTGCCGTGGTTGCATCGTCGGCCACCGCCATGGGTGGACTGGCGATCGGTACAACCAGCGGAAGCGAATGGCATGCCGGCGGGTGGTCGGTGGGCCGCGGACTGTATGGGGGAAACCGGGGCGATTGGTTCAACGGGAAAATTGATGCGGTGGCGATTTCGGATACCGCATTGGATTTAAGCACCTTTGTCCTCTCCAAAAATGAGCTGGTTCTTAACTCCGTGTCTCCGGAAGGCCCTACCGTCAATCCGGTTGTTCTGGCTGCCGAAATTTCTGATTGGGGGACGGCAACCCTTTCATCGGCAGGTCTTTATCTGGATGGAGTGCTGGTTAAAGACAGCTTTTCCACTAGCGGTTCATCCCATACCATCAGTTATTCGGCCGGCAATCTTGCCGAAGGATCATATACCGGCAGGGTGGTTTACGTCGACAACGCATCCAATGCAGCCACCAACGATTGGTTTTTCACTATAGCGAAAACCATTCCTTCGGGCAGCATTTTGTACAACATCAACATTGCAGGTCGGGCGAACGCCAATGTTGAGGTGCCGAACGGGACAATCATTCCTGCTGTCGGGGATTCAACCGGAGCCAACTATTGGAATAACTATGTCGAGGATTCGACCTCTGCGACCACAACGAATGAACCTGCCACCCTCGTGGCTACCAATGCGACCGACGGTAGTAGCAGTATAAACTTTACGTGGTCGGGTAGTAATCGTGATTGGAGCTCCGCCAATGCCGGTTCGCCCGTCACAGCGTTGAACCAAGGATATTGGGGAGTTGCAAACTTTGACGGCAGTGTATTGCTATCGGGCCTCAATACCAATTCCACCTACGATGTCTACGTGTATTTCACATGGACGTGGAACACCTCGGCTGCAGTTACCTATACGCTAACGAATGGAACGAGTTCGGCGGCCAACTCCCTGGAACTCGTTCGTCAGCCCAGCACAGCAAGTGCCTACGAGGACTTTGTGCAGGCCACGCCGACGAATACATCGGGCAACTATGTGGTCTTCTCCAACGTCACGGCCAGTGCCGCAGGAGTGATCGCTATCCGTGCCCAGAGCGGCGATGGTGGCTTCAATGCGATTCAGCTCGTTGAGACACCCGGAGGCCCAGCCTTTGCCCCGACGATCAACTCGATCTCGATTGCAGGTGGCAGCGTAACGATCAATTGGAATTCCGATGTCATCGGCACCTACCGGATCGAAAGGAAAACGAGCCTGACTTCGCCCACTTGGAACCCCGTGGCGGGTGCAACCGGCTTGAGTGGTGGAGCCGGAAACAATACCAGCTTCTCGGTCAGCGGAGACCCCGCGGAATTCTTCCGTGTCTATGGGGAATAACCACAGCCCACCGAACTTTTGCCCCGCCACCGGATGGTCCGGCGGCGGGGCAATTCAACAAAAGGAGAGAAAAAATGAGAAAATTAGTAATATTAGGAGGGATGCTTGTTTTCGCTGCGGCTTCCCATGCGGCAGTGATCGCGAGCTGGGATTATGAAAGCATCAATGGCGTTGCCGCCACGGATGGTCAAACCCTGACCGCCAACGATCTCGTCACAATCAATGACGGTGATTATATTGATGACACCTCGGGCAATGGAAACCACCTTTACAACTATTTCAATGGTGGTTATGGCGTGGCGCAGAACATTGGCGGAAACACCACGCTGGCTGGATACAGAACCGGATCCTTCGGTGGAACCCAGACTGACGGCGACTTGCAGCTGGGCGGAAGTGCTGTCGGAGCCTTGGCCATGTGGTCGATCGAGGCGGACGTGTACTTCAATGGCACTGGTGGCTATCAGACTCTCGTCGGCAAGGATGGGATCAATCTAGGCGGTGACGCAAATGCCGCGGCGCTCTACCTGCAGAAGGTCGATACCGGCGCCTTCCGAATTAACTTTGCGACGGCGTCCGGAGACCGTTTTATTCTGGACGGCTCGACCTTGGCATCCGCATCTTCATGGTACAACGTGAAAGCTACCAGCGATGGAGCTACTCTGCGCCTCTATGTAAACGGTGCCTTGGAAAACACCTTGGATATAAGCGGTGCCACGGATTCCTCCCTAGTTGCTTTGCAGACCGGTGAAGTGGAAGGTGCCAGCGGCCCGAAATATGGCTGGACGGTTGGCCGCGGCATGTACGGCGACGGACATGGAGACCGGGTGGACGGTTATGTCGATAACGTGGTTATCACCAACATTCCGGAACCGGCCACGCTTGGCCTGATCGGTATTGCTGGCGCAGGCCTGTTGTTTGCCCGTCGCCGCTTCATGATCTAATAGTGTTTGTGGTTCATAAATATTGGCGGCGTCCGCGCCGCCGATTTTTTCAATGGCCCATTACCTTAAGGGGAATGGGCTATATTTTTATTATAAATCAGCTGGCATGCGGCCTGCGCAATATCAAAAGAAATGAGTGGAATGAAAATGAGATTGGTTGGTGCGGCGGTGCTGGGGCTTGGGGCCGCCGCGCAGGCGCAGTGGGCGCTCGTCGATAATTATGATGCCTACGATAACAGCTCAAGTACCCTGATCGGTGATGGGATCACCTATGATGCAGCGGTGGGCCAGGATGTTTGGGTGGGCATCGTAGACGGAACCAGCCGGGCGCACATCTATGACGATGATGCGTTCGGGGATCAGTCGATTGCCGCATACGGTGGCGGCGCATGGCGTGGGGCCGAAACCGATCTCAAAAATAATTTCACGAACGATTACAGTCTTGCCGATGGGGACACGGCCACCTATTTCTTCCAGTTTATGGTCGAAGACAGCAGCTTCGATTGCATGTTCGGATTAGCGGAGAATACGGCTACGGTGGATGAAAACAACTCCTGGCAGGATTACTCGGTCATGCCCTACATCGCCGGTGGGCAGTTGAAAGCGTACGGCGATAATATTGGGGATACCTCCATCACCTCGATCAGCACCGGCCAATGGTACAACATCTGGCTTGTCGTTGATAATAGTGCGAAGACATTCGATGTCTATTGGTCCACCGGTACCACCAATAGCACGCTCGGTCTTGCCAACGTCCAGTTTGGGCGGATTACCGATCCGGTAAATCTGGAGGCTTTTGCCTTTACGCAGCATCTAACCGATACGGTTCATATCGATAATCTCTACCGGACCTCCGGCGTGGATACCTCGTTCCCGTCGACGAACATTGTGATTGAACCGCCGCCTCCGCCGACGCCCAGCAAGGTGGGGGGGGCATTGGCCGGGGTAACGAACGAGACGGTGTATCTCATGTGCTACCACGAAGGCTACTATCCGGCCGGCGGAAACAGCGGGGTTTTTCTGAGCTGGAGTACCAATGGATACGACTTCAAGCCGTTGAACAACGGCCATCCCGTTTTCGTGCCGCCGGAGTTCCCGGGCGACGATGCAGACAACACGGACGGCTACCAAAATCTCGTTCGCGACCCATCCATGGTCCATGGCCCCGACGGCTTGTATCATCTGGTCTTTACTTCGGACATCAATTCCCGCTCCTTCGGCTATGCCGAATCGCCCGATCTGGTCCATTGGTCGAATGTCAAACTGGTGCAGATCTGGGAAAACGAGCCGAGTGCGGTAGATCACACCTGGGCGCCGGAGATTTTCTACGACGAGGTCCTTGATCAATACCTGATCGCATTCTCATCCGGCGTCGGCGGGAATGCGATCCGGATCTATTATACGACGACGACCGACTTCGCGACCTTTGCCGATCCTGTTGTCATGTACTGGAATGCTTCGAATCCGACGGGCGAGCAGATCGATGGTTTTGTAGCCAAGGTCGCTGCGAGCCACTATATCATGGCCTACAAGGATAATGCCCAGATATGGGTGCTGGATAGCAGCACGCCGTATGGACCCTGGACCAATCCCCGTCAGGCAACTTCCGGCGGGGACGAGGGGCCATGCCTGTTCAAGATCGGGGATTCCTGGCACCTATGCTACGACAACTATGGCTATGGCGATGACGTGTTTGGCATGGCGGTTTCCTCCGATACCACCAACTGGACGGATGTAACTGCGCTCACGGACATGCCGAAGAAGAGCTATGTCCCCGATTATGGATATGATGGAGGCCCGCCGCACCACTGTACGGTATTTGCAGCGCCGCTGTCGGCTTTGGGAGCCTTTATCGAACCGATGCAGGATAATGTGACCAATCTGTCGTCGTTGGTTTATCGCTGGTCGTTCGATGATGCCGCGGGCTCCGTTTCGTCGGGCACGACGATCACGGATGCGGTTTCCGGCGTGGAAGCCGTGGTGAACGGCAACCGTGCGACTTTCAGCGGTACGGGATTGCTACTGCCCGGTGACACGACCGCAACAGGCGATGCGGCCTATCTCGACTTGCCCAATGGTATCATTTCATCGCTCACCAATGTGACGGTGGAAATCTGGGCAACGCCAGCCGCCTCGAAAAACTGGCAACGGCTTTTCTCGTTCGGAAGAACAGCAGAAACGGGCGATGGCGGAGGCGAGTGGACTGGTCCCGCATCCGGCGGAACCTCGGCGTTAAACGCGATGTACTGGACCATCAATGTCGGCACTGATATTAATAAGCAAAATTGCGCCATGGTCGACTCCGCCAATACCAATAAAGATGCGGTATCAGGCACGTGCATGGACACGACGGTGGGTACCCGCTATCACTATGTCTTCACCTTCGAGGACGGCGTCGGGTTCTTCGGTGCTACGGGTGGTCGCATGACGCTTTATCGCGACGGCTATCAGATCGGTTGGCGCGATGTGCCTTTCCAGTTGCAGGATATCGAAGACGTAAACAACTGGCTGGGCCGTTCGCAGTGGAGCGGGGACTCCAACTCCCATGTGGAATATGACGAAGTGCGGATCTATTCCGAGGTGCTGTCCTGGTATGATATCTACGGCCACTATCTGGCCGGACCGGATGTGTTGGTAAAGGAAACTCCAGGTCTGAACCTCGATATATCGGGAGGAATGAGCACGTTGACCTGGCCCGGAAATACGGTGGGATTTACGTTGGCGCATTCGGATGAATTGGGTGCATCCAATCTTTGGACAACCGTAACCAATGCCGTCGGAAACTCAACGAACGGACTGTCTGTCTCGTTGCCTCTTCCGGCGGAGAAGGCGTTTTACCGTCTGAAAAAATAAGAACCCCGAGCGGGTAATAAAAAGAGGATAGTCATGAGCAGAAAGATTTTCCGTACAAGGTATGCCGTGTTGGCACTCGGCGTGTCGACCGCATGGAGCGACGTCACCTACACGCTCCATTTCACTCCGTCGAATTCACCCGAGGAGCAGCAGGTTGCCGATTCCGTGGCCGAAGCGGTTCCGATCATCAACCAGTATGCCTCGATCAACAAGCATTGGGATGTCTACTACAACTCCGGCATACCTACCGCCGAGGCCAACTACAATGGATACATGGGGTTTGGCGGTACGCGCAATACACGTGTGGTTTTCCACGAAGGTGCGCACACCTTCGGAATGGGTACGACGACGGCCTATGCCAACCTGATTGCCGGCGGAGTTTGGGGAGGCCAGTATGGAAATCAGGCTCAGTTCGATACCTTTAATACCTACGGGGACGGATTGCACGGCGATGGGCATGCGATCTGGCCCGGCGGGTTCAACTACGATAATGAAGACGGATTCATCGAGCGGATCTGGATGCTTCGCATTATGGCCGGGATCCGTTGCGATATGGGCATTATGGCCTACAACAAGGAGGCCGAGAACGAACTGGTCCATCCCGGCGAAACAGCCGAGTTTCGGGTGGAATCGCCGGTGGCTACAAGCTACCAGTGGTACAAGGGCGGGGTTGCCCTTGTGAATGGTGGAGATATTTCCGGGGCAACCAGCCCGACCCTAAAGATTGCCAACGCCGAAACGGCCGATGCAGGCAGCTACCATTGCGCGGCCACCGGAGCGGGGGAAACCCTCAACAGCCGCGTGCGTCAACTTTGGGTTGATGCGTCGCCGCAGCTGGTACAGCTGGACTTGGAGGGCAATGTTTCGGACAGCGTGAATATGAATCATGGAACCGCATATGGTTCCCCCGCATACACCACCGGAATGATTGGGCAGGCCATCGATTTGGATGGGGCCAACGACTATGTCGACCTGCCGGATGCCGTGGGGAAGGCCAAGGACATCACCGTCGCGACCTGGGTCCGGTGGGATGGCGGGAACAACTGGCAACGCATCTTTGATTTCGGCACCGGGACGGATCAATACATGTTCCTGACCCCGAAATCGGGAAGCGGCACACTGCGGCTGGCTTTCAAGGATAGGGTATATGGGATTGGCTCTGAACAAATCGTCGAAACAACCGTCCTTCCCTCGGCCCAGTGGGTGCATTTGGCGGCGGTCTTGAATGGAGACTACGCCACGCTTTACGTCAACGGAGAGGCGGCGGGATCAACCTTCGGCATCCGAACCCATCTCAGCAATTTCCTGCCTACGCAAAACTATATCGGCAAGAGCCAGTATTCCGATCCTCTGTTCAACGGTCGTGTCGACGACTTCCGGGTCTATAACCATGCGCTCGACGGTTCGGAAATCTGGGACCTTTGGGGCCAAAGCGCGGATTCGGCGCCGGTGTTCTCCACCAACGTAGTAATCCTTCCTTCGGCGGTTTCGGGCGAAGCCTACGCCGCTCCGTCATTGACCAACCAGGTCTACGATGCCGATGGCGACACGCTGACGTTCACCAAACTCGATGGGCCGGCCTGGCTTGCCGTGGCGGCGAATGGAACGCTTTCAGGAACGCCATCCAGCATATACGAAGGATTGAATTCCTTTGTCGTCCGCGTCGAAGATGTTTCCGGGGCCAGCTCGGATGCTGCACTTCAAATTAACGTGGTTGCCGCTCCGCCGGATTATGAATCCGGCCCGGTTCTCTATTGGGACTTCGCCGATGCGGGGGCGGCGGACGGCGCTTTCCTTCCCGGTAACGGCGATCGTGTCGACTTGGACGGCGATGGTGCCATGGATACAGATGACTTTCGCATTGGATCGACCGATTTGTCAGGCAACGGGAACCATTTGACCGCTTGGACATCCAGCTGGATGAAATGGAGCGCGGACAGCCTCCAGGGCGACTACGGCATGACAGAGAACGGCTCGTACCCCGCCGCCGGCACCGATTCCGCCTACAATCCGTATCTAACGGGGATCGATGCCGAGGCGATCACTCCGATCAACTGGACGATTGAGGCGATATTCAAATCCACCGATCTCTCCGGCAACAGAACGATCGTCGGTCGCGACGGCCGCAATGTCGGTGGAGTTACCGGCAGTGCTGCAGCACTTTACTTTTCCACGCGCGGAACCGACCTTGCGATCGAGTACCGGGATGTCGAGGGGGCTGCACACAATCTTCAGGTTGCGGCGGGATTGACCGTGGGGACATGGTATACCGCGGTCGCGACCAGTGACGGCTCAACCCTGCGCCTGTACTTGGACGGTTCGCAGATCGGATCGTTGGATCTGACAACAAGCGGTACAGATACCGCGCTGGGGCTGGGCTATGGCCAGTGGAGCGTCGCGCGCGGCATGTGGGCCGACGGGCACGTAGACCGTTTCTTCGGCATTATCGATGCCGTTGCGATTTCCGGCGTGACCTTGGTCCCCGGATCTTTCGTAACCGAAACATTCGGGCAGAGCGGCTACGACCTATATGCCGCAAGCTATGGCATTCCGGGCGCGTCCTTCGAAGATGATGCGAACACCAACGGCATTCCGAACGGGATGGAATACTATCTGGGATGGGATCCGACCGATCCTGCGCCTCCGCAGAGCATCCTGTCGTGGACAAACAGCTATCTTTCCGTAGTTCATCCGTTCAATCCGTCGTCCTCCGGCGTGACGGGAACCGTGGAATGGACAACGGACCTGACGTCCAGCAACTGGTTCAGCTCCGGTATATCCTATACCACAAACACCGGACCGGATGAAATCGAGGCGACTCTCGGGGCTGCGATGACCAACCAGCTCTTTGTCCGGTTGAAGGTGGAAAACTAAATGGATTGCGTGTGGATACAGGCAATCTTCTGCGGGCGTGCAGGTCACGCCCGCTTCCAAGCCTTAGTGCCTTCTCCCATCCCGGAGAACAGGGCCGAAATGCCAAGTTGGCTCTTTACAAGTAATGCACTCTGCAATCACTATGCGCTTCTCGTTTGAGATTTTTTTGAGGTGGTGCCATGGCAGTGAATCAGAAGCAGATTGCGGAGCGGTTAGGGGTTTCCATCGCGGTAGTTTCACGTTCGTTATCCGGAACCGCGCGCGAAATCGGCATTGCCCAGGAGACCATTGAACGGGTACAAAAGGTTGCCCGGGAAATGGGATATGTACCCAACGTTGCAGCCCAAACCCTAAAAGGGAAGGCCTCGAACACCCTTGGGGTGGTGGTATACGATTTTCTTGATCCTTTCTTCGGCTCCATGTTGGAACAACTGCAGAAAGAGGTACATCAGGAGGGGTATTCCCTTATTTTAGTCGGATTCAGCGGGCGGCACCCGTCTATATCCGACCTTACCCCGTTACATAAGCATGTCATAGACGGTTTGATTGTGCTGGGTTCTGCCGCTGGTAATGATTGGCTCAATGGGTTTAAGCACCTGCCGGTGGTTCGTATCGGGCATGGTGAACCTGCGGATCATGGCATTTGTGTTGCCATTGATGATCTTACCGCTGCCGATCAGTTGCTGGAGCATCTGATATCCAGGGGCAGTCGCCGCTATTGCTTCATCGGATCCAATCTGTATGGGCATGATTTACGCTATGAAGCCTTTAAACGAGTGGCAGATTCCAAGGGGATTCAGCTGGAACGGCTGGTTTCATCAGAGGATGGTTTTACTGCCGGGCTGCGATCGGCGGAAACACTGCTCGCTGAAAACCGGGAGCCGGCTGCGCTGGTCTGTGCAACGGATATGATCGCTATGGGTGCACTCCATGCGCTACGTGATTCAGGAGCGCAATGGCCGGTGACTGGCTTTGATGATATTCCGGCAGCAGGGCAGTTTATGCCTTCCATTACCACGGTTCGCCAGCCTGTTGAAGACATTGCGCACCATGCTGTTAAGTCCATCGCCAACCCGGGCACTGCCACATCGGCCATATTGCCGGGCCGGTTGATTGTGCGGGAATCGACACAGGAGTGCTTGTAGTCGCTTGACTGTGCCTCCATGCCGGGTTTTCCATACATTTACAACGCCTACATGATTAAAGGAAACGATCCTTGATGAAGTATGGTGTTTTCTTCATATTGATAACTTATAAAACTGTGGGGAATAAGTGGCGTTCTGTTCTTACATTGATGTCGCCCGCTTGTTTTTTACTAATTGGAGGAATTTATGAAGGTAACCTGTTCCCGTGTCTCATTGTTGTTGGTCTTTCTCGCGCTGGCGATAGGACAGCGGTCGGCCGCAGACCCGGCCGTCGTGTCAATCGACCTGAACGCGAGCAAGCCGATCAGTCCTTTACTGATGGGGGTCTTCTTCGAAGATCTCAGTTATGCGGCCGATGGCGGGCTCTATGCCGAGCTGGTTGAAAATCGTTCATTCGACTATGCGGCGGCGGATGGACCGGGGGACTGGCAACCACTCTCCTTCTGGCAGCTGGAACAACGCGGGGGCGGCGAAGGGGAACTGATCAGCGACTCTGCCGATCCGGTCCATCCGAACAACCCGCTCTATCTCGTGCTGGGCATCAGGAATCCGGGCGAAGGCGTCGGCGTGATCAATCATGGCTACGGAGGCATTCCGCTGAAGAAAGACGAACTCTACGACTTTTCCGTTTTTGCCCGGCAACTATCCAATCCGGAATGTGCCTTTACCGTGTTGCTCGAAACGAAGGACGGCAGTGAGGTGCTGGCCAAGGCCGAGCTGCCGACGATTAACACGTCATGGAAAAAATATACGGCGGAACTGAAGCCGAAGAAAACCGTGGATGACGCCCGCCTCGTGCTGCTCGCGCATGGCAAGGGCCGTATCGGGATCGATATGGTTTCGCTGTTTCCGCGCAATACCTTCAAAGGCCATCCCAATGGTCTGCGCGCCGATCTGGCGCAGGCGATTGCGGACATCAAGCCGCGCTTCATGCGTTTCCCCGGCGGCTGTCTGGTTCATGGAGATGGTCTCGACAATATGTATAACTGGAAAGCCAGCATCGGTCCGGTCGAACAGCGCAAGGGCCAGCGCAATATCTGGCGCTACCACCAGAGTCTGGGGTTGGGCTATTTTGAATATTTCCAATTCTGCGAGGATATCGGTGCCGAGCCGCTTCCGATCATGCCGGCCGGCGTTAGCTGCCAGAACTCCGGAGCAAGCATTACCCGCGCATGGGGGCAAGGCCAGCAGTGCGTGGCGATGGAAGCCATGCCGGCCTTCATTCAGGATATGCTCGATCTGATCGAATGGGCCAACGGACCGGCCGATTCCGAATGGGGTTCCAGGCGCGCCGCCGCCGGACATCCCGAACCATTCAATTTAAAGTATCTCGGTGTTGGCAACGAGGATGCCATCACGCCCGGTTTTGAAGAACGCTTTGAAATGATCTACAAGGTCCTCAAGGAGAAGCATCCTGAAATCACGGTCGTCGGTACCGTGGGGCCGTCGCCCGACGGCACGGACTACGAAAAGGGATGGGCTCTCGCGAAAGAGCTGAAGGTCGATATGGTCGACGAGCATTGCTACAAGTCGCCCGATTGGTTCTGGAACAATCTCAACCGTTGGGATACCTACGACCGCAACGGGCCCAAGGTTTATTTCGGCGAATGGGCCGCCCACGACGGGGGCAAGAAATCCACGCTGCGAGCTGCTATCGCCGAAGCCGCCTATTGGACCAGTCTGGAGCGCAATGGCGATGTGGTTTCCATGGCCTCCTATGCGCCGTTGCTGGCGCGTCATGGCAACACGCACTGGACGCCCGACTTGATCTTCTTCAACAATACCGAGGTATTCCCAACCATCAGCTACCAGGTGCAGAAAGTGCTGGGAAACAGCGGTGGCGACATCTATCTGGACACGACGGTTGATGGTGTCGGCGGTCGTTTTGCCGCCTCGACGGTGAAGGACAGTGCGACAGGGAATATCTACATCAAATTGGTGAACGGAGAGGACAAGCGTCGCGTGCTTCGTATCGAGCTCAAGGGCCGCACCAGCACCAAGTCGCAGGCCGCAATGCTTGTGATTTCCGGTAAGGATGCGAACAAGGTAAACGCGGGCCGAGATGATGCCGTCGGAGAAATCCTGCCGGTTGTGGATAAACAGGGCGTGGGTTCCTCCTTCGAACTGACGGTCGAGCCCAACTCTCTGACCGTGATCCGCATACCGTCCACTTAAAACGCAAGGAGCAGGCCATGAAAAAACAACTCGCAATATCAACTGTCGTTTTCGCGGCAGTCCTGACGGGAGCATCACTTTGTCATGCCAGAACCATGAGCTGGAAGAATCCCATTGTCCGGGAGCGCGCCGACCCGCACGTGTTCCTTCATACCGATGGCTACTACTACATGGTCGCCACTGTGCCGGAATACGACCGCATTGAACTTCGTCGCGCAAGGACGATTGGTGGGCTGTCCAGCGGACAGAAAAAAACCATCTGGAAGAAGCATGACGCAGGTGCAATGGGGGCGCACATCTGGGCACCGGAAATCCACAACATTGACGGCAAGTGGTATGTCTATTTTACCTCTGCACCCGCCGAGAGCATTTGGGAGATCCGCCCCTGGGTACTGGAATGCGATGATCAGAATCCGCTGACGGGCGACTGGGAGGAAAAGGGGCGGATCAATCTGGCGTGGGAATCCTTCGCGCTCGATGGCACCACCTTCGCGCATAAAGGCAAACGCTACTTCGTTTGGACGCAGCGCGGAAATGCGCCCTACGACGGCACCAACATCTACATTGCAGAGATGGATACGCCCTCCTCGATCATCGGCGATCCGGTAATGCTCACCTATCCCGACTTTGAGTGGGAAACCCGTGGCTACCGGGTCAACGAAGCGCCGGCGGTGCTGGTCAGCCACGGTAAAGTGTTCCTGACCTATTCGGCCAGTGCCACCGATGCCAACTATTGCCTGGGTATGCTAACGGCCGATGATGATGCCAATCTGCTCGATGTTAAATCGTGGACCAAATCAAAGGACCCGGTCATGAAGAGCTACCCTGAAAACGATGTCTACGGACCGGGGCACAACTGCTTTACCACCACGCCCGACGGGAAGAAGGTGATTGTTGTCTATCACGCCCGCGACTATGAAAAAATACCGCTTAATTCAGATGAACTTGCAAGGCTCAATGACAATCCTGATGATGTTGACATAGAGGGGCTGGAGGGCGATCCGCTCCACAATCCCGACCGCGCCACCCGCGCCCAGGAATTGAAGTGGAACGAGGACGGTACACCGAACTTTGGCCTGCCCGTGGACGACGGGCGTTATACGTTGGAATACTAACGAGTTTTTAAGCATGCGCTACCACTGGAGGGACAGCGTCCCTCCAAAAGGAATGAGTTTCATTCTGAATTTTAGCTTTGATGAAACAGGAATCTGCAATGGCGCGCTTAATCATAATTGTTGGTTTGGTGATCGTAGCGATCGGTTTGGTGCTGCAGTTTGCACCGTGGTTGCTGAACTGGTTCGGGCGGTTGCCCGGCGACATCCGGATCGAGAATGAACACAGCAAGGTGTTCATTCCGATCACCTCGATGATCCTGATCAGCGTGGTGTTGACGGTGTTGACCAATTTGTTCAGGCGTTAGGAGGTAGGGCTATGGGAAAAGGGGCGAATATGAAGACAGGATTAATGGCAGTGATCATTGCTGCAATGATGTGCGGTTGTTCCAGCATGGTGTCAAAGGAATCGGTTCCGGCGGAAAAGGAGATGGCGGCCTATCTGCTGGTCTATTTCAAGGATAAGGACCACAGCCTGTATTTCGCGCTCAGCTCCGATGGCTATAGTTTCACGGACGTAAACGATGGCAAGCCCGTCATGAATGGCTCCGATCTCGCCGAACAGAAGGGCATACGCGACCCCCACATAACACGCGGCCCTGACAATGCATTCTATCTTTCAATGACCGATCTGAATATCTACGGTAAACAAATGGGGTATCGCGAAACCCGATGGCAGCGTCCTGTGGAAAAATATGACTGGGGCAACAACCGCGCCCTGGTGCTGATGAAGTCCACCAACCTCGTGGAATGGTCGCACACCGATCTGCGCGTGGACCAGGCCTTTCCCGGCCTGGCCAACATTGGCTGCGTGTGGGCGCCTCAAGCCATCTACGACCCGGAAAAGGGCAAGATGATGCTTTATTTCACCATGCGCTTCGATCACGGCAAGACCGGCCTTTATTATAGCTACACCGACGATGCGTTTACGAAGTTGGAGACGGTTCCCGAAGTGCTTTTCCAATATCCGCGCCCCGAGGTCCAGATCCTTGACGGCGACATCTGCAAGGTCGGCAACAAATATCACTTGATCTACAAGGCTCAGAAATCCGGCGGAGGCATCAAGCAGGCCGTATCCGATCACATCAATCGCGGATACGTTTACGATGCGGCTAGGGTGGCCCCGAATAGCCCCGGATGCGAGGCACCCACGGTCTGGAAGCGAATCGGCGAGGACAAATGGGTGCTCATGTACGACGTGTACGGTCTGAAGCCCAGCAACATGGGCTTCAGTGAAACCACGGACTTCAAGACTTTTACCCAACTTGGCTATTTCAATGACGGCGTGATGAAGGCGACCAATTTTACCTCGCCCAAGCACGGTGCAGTGATCCCGCTTACGAAAAAGGAAGCCGACCGGTTGGCGGAACACTGGGGCTTAGCGGGCTATTAACGCAATGGAAACATGCTGTGTAAGATGATTGAGCGACTGGCAGTCATCAGATGAGCAGACGGGGGAAATGATGAAAGAAGTATGGAGCATGGTGGTTGCATGCGTCGTTTTGTTTCCGGGGTATGTACAGGCTCAAACGGAGATTCCGGATTACCACAATACCTCGCTGGATTTTGAGACACGCGCATCCGATCTGGTGGGCCGCATGTCGCTGGAGGAAATGATTTCTCAACTGGGCAATAGTGCCCCCGGCATCGAACGGCTGGGTATCAAGCCGTACGACTGGTGGAACGAGGGGCTGCACGGTGTTGCACGCGCCGGTATTGCCACGGTTTTCCCGCAGGCCATCGGCATGGCGGCCAGCTTCGACCGCGATACCATGTACGATGTCGCCTGCGTCATTAGCGACGAGGCGCGGGCCAAGTATAATGAGGCGCAACGCAACCAGGACTACCGCCGCTACTACGGTCTGACGTACTGGTCGCCCAATATCAACATTTTCCGCGATCCGCGCTGGGGCCGCGGCCACGAAACCTACGGCGAGGATCCCTATCTGACCGGCCAGATGGGCATCCAGTTCGTGACAGGACTGCAGGGTGAAGATCCCAAATATCTCAAGCTCGTTGCTACGGCCAAGCACTATGCCGTGCACAACGGGCCGGAAAAGGATCGCCACCATTTCAATGCCGAACCAACCGAACGGGACCTTTGGGAAACCTATTTGCCTGCGTTCCGTGATTTGGTGGTGGATGCCAGCGTCTATTCGGTGATGGGTGCCTACAACCGGGTGAACGGCGCATCGGCTTCAGCCAGTGAGATACTGCTGGAGGATATCCTGCGCAACCAATGGGGCTTCGAGGGCTATGTCGTCTCCGACTGCGGGGCGATCAGGGACATCTATTCCAACCACAAGATCGTGGACGAGGCGTACGAGGCCGCCGCCCTTGGGGTCAAAAACGGTTGCGAGCTCAACTGCGGCAGTGTCTATCAACGCTCCATGATGGAGGCCGTTGAAAAGGGACTGATCAACGAGGCTGATATCGCGCTGGCAACGTACCGTCTGATGCTGGCCCGGATGAAACTGGGCATGTTTGATCCGCCGGAACTGGTGCCGTACGCTTCGATTCCTTACTCCGTTGTCGACAGTCCTGAACATGACGAACTGGCGCTGAAAATGGCCCGAAAATCGATGACCCTGCTGAAAAACGACGGTATCCTTCCGCTGAACAAGAAAAAAATTAAAACCATTGCGATGGTTGGTCCCAATGCCGACAGCGTTGCGGCGTTGCGCGGGAACTACAACGGCGACGCCTCCCATCCCGTGACCCTCCTTGAGGGCATCAAGCGGGCTCTCGGCGATGACGTGACGGTCTTCTATGCGCCGGGTTGCCCGCTGGCCGAAGGCGTAGGGAATGAAAACCTTCCCATCGTGGATCCGGACTGCCTGTTCACCACCGACCACAAGGGCCGGCGGGTGCATGGCTTGAAAGGGGAGTATTTCCAGGGAACGGAGTTGCAGGGCGATCCGATCCTCACGCGGATCGATCCTGAAATCAAAATGTACTTCGGGCAGGCCTCGCCCACCACGACGGCGATCGCCCAGGGTATCCTGTCCCCCGACAAGGAGGTTCCGGCGGACAACTTTTCCATTCGTTGGACTGGGCAACTGGTTCCGCCCGTCAGCGGCACCTATACCCTGGGCATTGTTTCGGACGATGGATGCCGGCTCTATGTGGAGGGCAAAAAAATCGCCGACGGCTGGTCGATGCACGGCATGCAGGCCTTTACCGCAGAAACAGCCCTGAAGAAGGGGCAACGATACAACATCACCATTGAATACTTCGAGGGGAGCAATGATGCAGGCATTCATTTTGTCTGGGAGTTGCCGAAATCGAAGAATGTGGACGAGACGACCAGCCGGAATATGCTGAAGCAGGTCGCCCAGGCGGATGCGGCCATCTTTGTCGGTGGCCTCACGGCCGATGTCGAAGGCGAGGAAATGAGCTTGGATACCAAAGGCTTCGATCATGGCGATCGCACCCTGATTGAACTGCCGGATACCCAATTGGACACCCTGCGGGGCATGGTGAAAACCGGTACGCCGGTGGTGTATGTCCAGCTCTCCGGGAGTGCGGTTGCTTTGGACGGACTGGAAGACGATCTGGCGGCGATCCTCATGGGCTGGTACCCGGGGCAACGCGGCGGCGATGCCGTGGCGGATGTGCTGTTCGGCGACTACAATCCGGCTGGCCGTCTGCCAGTCACCTTCTATAGGTCTACGAAGGATCTGGGCGATTTCTCCGATTACAACATGGCAGGAGGAAAGGGTAAAACCTATCGCTATTTCAAGGGCGAGCCGCTCTATCCTTTTGGATACGGTCTTAGCTACACGTCGTTCAGGTATTCCAACCTGAAGGTTGCCCCGTCGGAAATTACTGCCGGCGGAGCCTTCACGGTTTCCGTCGACGTCACGAATACGGGAGACCGTGCGGGCGAGGAGGTCGTGCAGCTGTATGTGCGGGACGTGCGGTCTAACCGGCCCATGCCGATCAAGCAGCTGCGCGGCTTTGAGCGCATCGAGCTGGATCAGGGGGAGCAAAAGACCGTCACCTTCCAGCTGAATGCGCAAGACGACCTGCGCTACTACGACGCCGTCCAGCAAAAATACACGGTCGACCCCGGCGACTTTGAAATCCAAATCGGCGCCTCCAGCGCGGACATCCGCTTAATGGATACCGTCACGGTGCATTGATAAATCATTCACCACGAGTCAGTGTCATCAGAGGCTGAATAAGTATGAATTGCACCGTCGGGAGGAAACGATGACGGGATATGCGTGGAAACTAAACGCGTTATTATGGGTGGTGCTGACCGCTTTGTCGGTACATGCGCAAGACAGCGTGCCTGCAGGACGCAATAGTCTGCGCCTGCCGGACATGCCGCTGTACGATCCCTACATTCTGGCTCACAAGCCGACTCGAACCTACTACCTCTATACTTCGAACCGTGGTCGCCTGTCCGGTACGTGCGGGGTGGGGACGATGGTCTACACATCGAAGGATCTGCTGAACTGGGAAAAGCCGAAGGCGGTGTTCATCGTCCCTGGCGATGCCTTTGCGCAGCAGGGCGGCTGGGCACCGGAAGTGCATGAATACAAGGGCCGATACTATCTGTTTACAACGCTTCATAATGAGGCGCGTGTCTTGTCGGCGCCGCCGGATTCGTGGAAAACGAATTATGTGCGCGGTACCATCGTTGCGGTGGCGGATTCGCCCGATGGTCTGTTTACCATGCTCAATCCCGATGCCGCCGCGACGCCGTCAAACTTCATGACGCTCGACGGCACACTCTACGTCGATCCCGACGGCCAGCCATGGATGGTCTATGCCCACGAATGGATTCAGAAGATCGATGGAACGATAGAGGCAATCCCCTTGAACGAGGATCTTTCAAAAGCCGCCAGCGATCCGATCCACCTCTTCAAGGCCTCCGACGCACCGTGGTTGAATGCCACGATCAAGCCGGAGAACTTCGATCTGCATTATGTCACCGATGGGCCGGAACTGTATCGTACCAAGGACAACCATTTACTGATGCTGTGGTCGAGTTATGAAAACGGCTCCTACGTACAGACCTGTGCCCGCTCCGCATCGGGAAGGCTGCAGGGGCCTTGGGAACAGCTCGCTCCACTGGTCAAGGGAGATTCCGGTCATGGCATGTTGTTCCATCGATTCGATGGGCAGTTGATGATGGTTTTGCACCGTCCATTTCGCAACGCACAGGGCAAGCTGTATGAAATGAAGGATTGCGGCGATCATCTCGAAATCGTCCGCGAACGCCTCGACCTCGACGGCGACCAAGGCGAGGTGAAGGAATAAGCCATCATTCCTAAAATGTTCGACAAACGCGATTCGTTGGAGGACTATCATGTATTGGTTGGAAGTCGGGTTTTGTCACAGAGGTGCCTGGACTAGTCGTTCCAGCATTTATTGAATTATGCCCATGAGCGAAATCACACAGATACTTGAATCGGTCAAGCTGGGGGACGGTCAACGATCCAATAAGTTGCTGACCCTAGTGTACGACGAGCTGTACAAGCTCGCCAAATCGCACATGGCGAGGGAGCCGGCGAATCATACCCTTGTTCCCACGGCGCTGGTAAACGAGGCTTGGCTTCGGATGGTAGCCGATGAGGATCGAACCTGGCACAACCGGGCCTACTTTTTTTCATCGGCGGCCACGGCAATGCGGCGAATCCTGGTGGAACATGCCCGGCGTAAATCGCGATTGAAGCATGGGGGCGGACAGGAGCGAATCGATATCGACGTGCTGGACCTGGCGGCGGCAGAGGCGGACGAGACTACCTTGATGGTGGACGACGCCTTGGAGCAGTTGGAGCAGGTGAGTCCCGAGTGGGCGCGCATCGCGGTGATGAAATATTTCGGCGGCATGACCAATCATGAAGTTGCGGAAGCGCTGGGCATGAGCGAGCGTTCGGTGGACCGGCGCTGGCTTGCGGCGAAGGCGTGGTTGTTCAATGCGATCAGCAAGCAGTTGTGACTCTTCCATGAAAAACGATAGCCACATCATGGATCAGGCTGGGGAGATTTTCTGCAATGCGCTGGAAATCGAACCCGGCGACAAGCGGGAAGGCTATGTTGAAGATTCCTGCGCGGGAAATAACGAATTATATGCGGCCGTCCGGGAGTTGCTCGGTGCCCATTCGGGAGCGGAAGAGCTCTTCGAGTCTGGGTGTCCAACCCGGATCTCGGTTGAGGAAATGACGAAGTCGCTATCGGACGATCCTTCGTTCAGGGACGCGGCCCATTCGGTCGCTCCCCGGGAAAGGGAATTGGGCCAATGCATCGGGCCCTACCGATTGATTCGTAAAATCGGGGAAGGAGGCGGCGGCAACGTCTATCTGGCCGAGCAGGAGCGCCCTGTTCGAAGGCAGGTTGCCCTGAAGGTTCTCCGCCTGGGTACGGATACCAAGCAGGTGATCGAGCGGTTCGAGGGCGAACGCCAATTGCTGGCCATCATGGAGCATCCGAACATTGCCCATGTGCTGGATGCCGGCGCAACGGACGAAGGACTCCCGTTCTTTGTGATGGAGCTGGTGCATGGCACGCAGATCACGGATTACTGCGATGAAAAGGGTCTGAACGTCCGCCAGAGGGAGGAGCTGTTTCTCCAGGTGTGCCATGCCATCCAGCATGCGCATCAAAAGGGCATCATCCACCGCGACATCAAACCTTCGAATATCCTGATTACCATGCTCGACGACGTGCCCGTACCGAAGGTAATCGATTTTGGCGTCGCCAAGGCCATTGGTGAGGAACTGAATGGCGACCGGATGGAGGAGACGGTCTGCGAACAGTTTGTCGGCACTCCCGCGTACATGAGTCCGGAGCAGGCGGGGTTGGGTGGCGTGGATGTGGACATGCGCAGCGACGTATACAGCCTGGGCATCCTGTTGTACGAGTTGCTGGTCGGGAAGCCTCCCTTTGAGCACAAGGAACTGCTCAAATCCGGTCTCGCTGAAATGCTTAAAATCCTGCGTGAGCGGGAACCTCCAAGGCCATCGGTCAAGCTCCAGTCGTTAAGCGCGGAAGAACTGGACAAAACACTTCGTTGCCGAAACGTTGATCTGCGGTGGCTCAACACGGTATTGAGCGGTGACCTCGACTGGATCGTGATGAAGGCATTGGAAAAGGATCGGGATCGGCGCTACAATACTGTCGATGGCTTGGCGGAGGATGTGTTGCACCATCTCAACCATGAACCGATCAAGGCCCGTCCACCGAGCCGGACCTACCGATTTGGGAAGTTGGTGCGTCGCAACAAAGGGGTTTTCGCCTCCATGGCGGCCATCAGCTTGACCCTGCTTGCGGGATTCGGCACCTCCAGCTGGTTATTTGTCAAGGAGCGCGAGGCCCGTCAAAGCGAGTCCCGCCTGAGGGCGGAAGCCGAGGTGCGGGAAAAGATTACCCAGGCGGCGGTGTTGTTGCGGCACGGTCAGCCCGAAGAGGCCGATCAATTGGTCGGCGAGAGTCCGGTGCCGGTCATCAAGCCCTCCCTCGAGGCCACCGATGTGTTCAATCAGCTGGGGAATTGGAATATTGACCAGGGCCGGTGGCCCGAGGCGGCGGACCGGTTTTTAAAGCTTTCCCAGGCCATGCAGGTGGACAAGTCTGATATGACCGACAATGCCACTCGGGACTTGCTACGGGTGGGACCTCCGTTGGTGGTGGTCGGCGATCTGGAAAACTACCGCCACTTGATTACGCGGACACTTTCGCACTTTGCCCATACCCAAAATCCCATCGCCGCTGAGCAGTTGATCAAGCTCAGTCTGATCGTTCCTGCGGACGAGTATACGATGGATTCCCTGCAGCCATTGGCCGATGTGGTGAGGACGTCGATCCCTGCTGACACATTGATAGGGGATCAGGATGGTTACATTGCGTGGCGGGTTTTGTCGCTGTCCCTGTACGAGTATCGCATGGGGGAATTCGCCCGTGCGATTGACTTGTCGAAACAATGTCTGGAATACCGGGATTCCTCGCCAACACGCATTGCGCTGTGCCACCTCATTCAGGCGATGGCCTACAGCCGTCTTCACCTGCCCGACAAAGCTCGTTCCGAGTTTGCGGTGGGCCATGCACTCGTTGAGCAGAAATTTCCCGATGGGTTGGGTAAAATCAAGTATTTGGGCAGCAACCCTTCCGGGTTCTGGTACGACTGGATTATTGCCTACCTCCTTCAGCAGGAAGCAGAGCGCCTGCTTCAAGGGAAATAGCCCATCGCCGATTGGACGGTTTCATTTCCTGCCATCGCCTCCTTGTTTTTCGAAAAGGTGAGTATATTCATAAGTATCATAGATGTAGTCAGTTGTGCGGTCATGTGCGCATCATTCTCTCTCTTGATGGTCGGGATGCGACCATACCATGCATTTTTTTTTATTTATGTGTCGGTAACCCGCTTCGTTTGTCGCCCGCATAAATAGGGACATCTCAATTCTATGCCGTTATTGGCTTTGTCGTGTCCCGAAAACATCGCTTTTTTGCAACGCAGTGTGCGTTGCAAGAGGGAAGGACGCAGTTAATCTGCGCCATAATGAATAAGGAGAAAAAATGAAAAAAGAAATGAAGAGAGGCGTCGTTTTGATGGCTCTGTTGGGATTGGCGCCGTTTGCGGGTGCCGCGTTGTTGATCACCAATGGTGACTTTGAAACCGGCATCGCCGACGAGTCGACCCAAGCCAGCATTAGCGGTTGGTATAGTGACACTACTACCACCGATTTTTTTAGGCATCCTTGGCAGGATACGCGTGATGCCGAAGTTCCCACGGACACCCAATCCGGTTATACCGGCCAGGCTGCATTGGCGTTCTCGGGTTTCTCGGCCGATGCCACTGTAGACGGTACTACCGGCAACAGTTGGGTATACCAGAGCATTGGATCCGATGCTGCTGCCACGGCATTCGATGTTTCCTTCGATTATGGTGACTTCGGAAATGCTTCAGGGCGGGATTTCGGTATCCGTGTAGCTGTCTATGAGTTTAATGGAACGGGTGCATTCGTAGCCGCTGACAATACCGATGTTCTGGGCGCGGATGGCATAACTCTTTTGGATTCATTCGTGATCGATAAGGGAGATAGCACCGGTTTCAATTTGTTCATCGGAGAGGGCGGAACCCTTGATGTTTCTGCGCAGACCGGCGGAGAGCTGTTTCTGCGTATTAATAACTACATCCCGGCCGCTGGCAGTGACGCATGGATCATGATGGACAACATCGCGATCTCCAATGTGATTCCGGAGCCGGCCACGCTCAGCCTGATCGGGGTATTCGGCGTTGGCGTATTGTTCGTTCGCCGCCGTTTGATGATGTAGTTCAACATATAATCACCCAGTCCTGTCCGATAAGACAGGACTGGATGTCTTTTTCCGCACCCGGGTTTCCCGGGTGCGGTTTAGCAAGGAACCAGCCGCTTGTCTTGTTCACGGAACTACGTGTGCAAGGCGCTGAGTAGAGATAATGACAATGACCATAAAACACTCCATTTTAATTTCAGCGTCCATGTGCGTAGCTGCGTTTGCGCAGGCGGCGACCCTTACTTCGCAATCCGCTGCTCCGTCCGTGGGGCCCAACGACATCGCCCAGCTGGTTTCCCCGGGTTCCGACACGGAAAACATCGGGGGAACGGGCATCACCTATGCGGGCGACAACGACGCCTACACCTATGTAGCCAACGACCGAACCACCCAGGGCCAGCTCTTTACGACCGGCATGCAAGCCGGGGGCTACGTCCTGACAACGGTTTGGGTGCGGCAGGTGGGGTATACCAATTTCCTGGACAATGGAACGTTCGCCAACCTTGCCGACGGCTCGCAAATTACGCTGCGGATCGTGGATCCCGCCCAGTCCGGCGCATCGGATTTCGTTGTTCATAGCGAAACCGCCACGGTCGCGGCAGGCAGTGGATTCAGCGGAGGCGGTGGTACTTGGAACGGCACCGGAAATTGGCTGAAGATTACGCTGTCCACCCCGGTTGTTCTGGGGTCCGACAAGCAGTATGGTTTTGATTTAACCTCGTACAGCCCGTGGTTCGAACTGGCCGGCATGGAAGCCAACCAATATTCCGGAGGTTCGGCCTATACGACCGTCGGCAAGGGGGACCTCAACACCGGCACGGTACACGCCGGTGACCGGACCTTTGTGGTCGAGCTTTCCTCCCTGGTGGTGCCATCACTGTCCATTGCCTCCATATCAAACAATCTGGCGACCTTGGTTTGGCCTTCCTCCTCCCTGGAATACCTACTGATGGCGTCCACCAACCTGGTGGATGGCGAATGGGACTACACCGGAAATACGGAGGACGCCGGAAACGGCACCAATTTCGTGGTCAATTCCTTGGATGAAAACTCAAAGTTCTATCGCCTGAAGCAATCTTCCGGTGAACATCTGATTCCGGTGGTTTCCGTGCAGCAGGATGCCGATGGTGCCACCTTGCAAATGGATCCAGGCATCATGAAATTGCAGGTTTTCTCGCCAAGCGTGATTCGTGTGGCCTACAGCCTGACCAATTCCATTCCGACCAACAGCCTGACCGTTATTGCATCTTCAACAAATTCAGGTTGGACCCTTACGCAGAATCCTTCCGATATCCGTCTGACCACTTCCGCCCTCGAAGTTCGGGTGAGTCGCAGTGCGGGAACCGTTGGTTTCTATGATACCAATGGGGTGTCATTGCTGGCGGAACAAACGGGTGGGGGAAAGACCCTGGTCCCCACGACCCTGACCACGCTCAACGGGCTGGATGAAGCAAGCTATACCCTGAAACAGAGTTTTACATTGGATGATGGCGAAGCGCTTTCCGGTCTGGGCCAGTTCCATAATGATGGCGTCATGAACCGGGTGGGCGAAACCCGGGTTTTGCAACAGGAAAACCAAGATGCTGTGATTCCTGTGCTGCTGTCTTCAAAGGGGTATGCCCTGCTCTGGGACAGCGCCTCCATCACCACGGTGGATGTGGGCGACTCGGTGGCCAACCGGATGAGCTGGAATTCGGAAGCCGGCGATGCCGTGGATTACTATTTCTGCTACGGGCCTGATCCCGATGACGCCATTGCCGGCTACCGGCACCTTACCGGCGCGCCGCCTCTGTTCGGGAAGTGGGCATGGGGATTGTGGCAATGCAAGGAACGCTACCAGACCCAGGACGAACTGCTCGGCGTGGTGGAGACCTACCGCAGTATGGGAATCCCGCTGGATGGAATTATCCAAGACTGGCGCTACTGGCCCGATTTGAACGATTCAACTGCAGTACTCGGTCAAAGCGGCTGGGGGTCGCATTACTTCGATCCCACCCGCTACCCGGATCCGCAGGCCATGGTGGATACAATACATGCCACAAATGTCCACATCATCATCTCTGTGTGGGCCAAGTTCGATGTCACTTCCGGCGGGACCAGCATTCCCAACCTGCAGGATCTCGAAGCGGTCGATGGTGCGTTGGATCCCGTCATTCCCTACGTGTGGCCGGCCGGCCAGGGCAAATGGCTGGATCCCTTCCGTCCGGCGGGGCGGCAGGTTTATTGGCAGGGCCTTTCGGACCACCTCTTCAGTTACGGCCTGGATGGATGGTGGTGCGACGCGTCCGAACCGGAGCTGAGCGGGGCCTGGGGCGAATTCCGGCACTACGATACCGCATTGGGTGCCGGATCGAAGGTGCACAATGCCTATTCGCTGATGCAGACCACCGGGGTTTATGAGGGTCAGCGCGCCGAGAATTCAGATAAACGCGTCTTTATCCTGACCCGTTCCGGTTTTGCCGGCCAGCAACGCAATGCCGCGGTGACCTGGTCGGGTGATATCCAGGGATCCTGGGATGTTTACACCAAGCAAATCCCCGCAGGACTGAACTTCACCGCTGCCGGCGTTCCGTATTGGAACACTGATATCGGTGGCTTCTTTGGCGGGGATCCCTCGACCGCGGCTTATGCCGAACTGTTTACCCGCTGGTTCCAATATGGCGCATTCTGCCCCATGTTCCGGATTCACGGCACCAGCTATGCGAAGGAAATCTGGCGTTTCCCGGCTGCGACCCAGACGCGGCTGATCGACTTCGTCAACCTCCGCTACCACCTGATTCCCTACATCTACTCGGTGTCGTGGATGGTCACGAGCGAAGGCTACACCATGATGCGGCCGCTGCTGATGGACTTCCCGTCGGATAGCAGCGTGTACGACATCAACAACCAGTTCATGTTTGGACCGGCCATGATGGCCTGTCCCGTGACCGCCGCCGGCGCAACCAGCCGGAATGTCTATCTGCCGGCCGGAACAAGCTGGTATGACTTCTGGACCGGAAATTCCTATTCGGGCGGCCAGGCCATCAGCGCCACGGCAACCATCGACATGATGCCGATCTTTGTACGTGCCGGCTCCATCCTGCCGTACGGCCCGGATATCCAGTATGCGACGGAAAGCGTCGATCCCATGGAAATCCGCGTCTATCGCGGGGGCGACGGAAACTTCACCCTCTACGAGGATGAAAACGACAACTACAACTATGAAACCGGCAGCTATGCCACCATTCCCTTTACCTGGGACGAAACCGCGCAAACCCTGACAATTGGCGCGCGGCAGGGCTCCTTCCCGGGCATGCTCTCGAACCGGACATTCCGGGTGGTGTGGGTCGGTGCAGGCCAAGGCGCTGGCATCACCAATACGGCTATAGCCGACGAAATCGTGAACTATACGGGCGCGGAGGTCGTTGTTTCACCAAGTCCGTAATGACCGAACAGCGGTTCTCCACGCATTTATGTGTTTCGTGACGATGGCGTCGGTCTGCATCCGATGCCGTTGTCGGATGCCATGTGATCGTACCGTGCATTTTTTTCAAAATTTCTGGCGGTAAAAAAAACCGTCTGTCGCTCGTAATCAATAGGAGGGTGGTAATTTATTCTCCAGTCTGGCCGGGAATGCCCCTGAATCCGATATTTTGCAACACAAGGTTCGGCGTGTACACGGTGAAGGCACTAAGGGGGCAATGAGTTGCCGGTTCCGTGGGGCTGAAATGAGAGAAGAAAAAACAAAGAGAGGGAGAGCGCAATGAATAAGATATTAGCCAGTAGTACCCTGCTCGCAGTGCTGGCCATGGGAGCCGTTTCGGCCCGGGCCACGTTGCTGAGTCATGATGACTTCTCAGCATATGCCAACGATGGCATTACCCAACTCGATGACGATATTCCATCGCCGGTTATATCGGGATACGTCAGCAATTGGGTCCACGCATCAACATCCTTTGGAAGCGGGGATATTGTCAGTCAACCCGGTGGCTATGTCAGTGGGAATGATGGATTCGCAGAAACTACAAGCGGTCGTGTCGCCCGCCAGCTGGATGCCTCGATCAGCGCGACTTCCAACTCCGTAGGTACGCTCTATCTGGGATGGCTGTTCAAAGTCAACGGTACTTCCGGTCTGACCTATGAGATGCTGGCACTGTACGACGGCATCGGGAATACCGACAGCGATGCCTCCCGCAACTTTGATGCGGGTGCAACGGATAATGGAGGAATGGGCGGGGCTGTCTACAGCTTCGGGGTCGACAACTCCTATATCTCATCCGGTATTGCTCTGGATACGGGCTGGCATTTGATGGTGGCAAAGTTTGTTCTTTCATCCAATGCTGCCAGCGACGAAGTAACGGTCTGGCTGGATCCAGCCTCCGAAGGCGATTCTTCTTTCATTGCGTCGAGTAAGGATCTGATCTGGGATACCTTGACGCTTTCAGACTACGATGAATCAAGCGGTTTCTGGGATGACATTAAATGGGGGACGACCTTTGCGGATGTTCTTACAACGGTTCCTGCGAATCCCCCTAGCTTTGGTGCAAAAAGTCCCGAAGGAGGAACGACCAACGCAACACCAACCATAACGGCGGAGGTCGTTGATGGCACTTTCCCCGTCGACACCAACTCCATCGCCTTGTATCTAGACAATGTGCAGGTCTCTACCGTTGTAAGCCAATCGGTGGACACCACGATCAACTATGTGAGCTATACCGTTCCTTCACCGCTGGCGGTAGGATCTCATCATACGGTAAAGATCGTGGCCGATGACACGGAACCAAGTATTGCTGCCGTTTCGAATAGCTGGGCATTCAGCATCGTTGCCCAGGGATCGGGCGTGTACATCACCTCGACTACCAATGCACCGGGGGCCGGGGCGGACGACATCGCCCAGTTTGTAGCGCCCGGCATGGATTGGGATAACATTGATGGTGTTGTCTCGACAAATGCTTATTCCGGGGACAACGATCCTTCGACCTATGTGGCGAACGATCGCCTTACCCAGGGACAGATCTTCACCACCGGCTCGACCTCTGCAGGCTACGAGTTGAGTTCCGTTTGGGTTAAGAACGTGCTCTATACCAATGATCTTCCTACTGGCAACGGCACGTTTGCCGGCCTGAATCCGGGTGATGATGTCACGATCCGCATTGTCGATCCTTCGCAAACCAACACGGCCAACTTTGTGGTCTACAGCGAGGCGCTCACGGTGGTATCCAACAGCATCAGCGTTTCCGGGGGGCTGGGCACCGGTTATTGGATGGAGTACAGATTGAGCGTGCCCGTCGCGTTGGATGCCAACAAGCAGTATGGCTTCGATCTGACCTCCTATGGACCCTACTTCGAACTAGCGGGCATGGGCACCAACGACTGGTACGGCGGCGGCGATGCCTATACGACGGCTACGAAGGAGGCCCTCAATCTGGGGACGGTACATCCGGCGGCCGACCGCACCTTCTTGATCAATTTGACCCCGACTGGACCGACGGTTGTGCCCGATATTCAGTCGATTGTGATATCGGGAGGTTCGGCTACGCTTACATGGCAATCCGAGATTGGCGCGAGCTATGGCGTCATGAGCAAGAGTAGCCTGACTGCTGGGTCCTGGACGGCAGTGACCAACGTCTCCGGGGCGGGGGCTTCTACCATGGCGACGGTTCCTGCGGCCTCGAGCAAGGAGTTTTTCCGGATTGAAGGAAACTAGTTGGGTTGCCGTGAGGATGTTGGCGGCTATGGTCGCCGCCGATATCTTCACCGGGTATGGCCGACTGTCCGCATAGCCACTATCGGGCAACGGAGTGGAGGAGCCGCACAACGGTGCGGCGCCTTTTTTGTGTTTTAAGGAAATCGACTGAGGGGCCTTAATTGTTATGATTACCGGTTCCAAGGCATGTTTAGAGAAACTGAAATCAAGGAATGTTATGAAGTATAGACGATCTATCTATGGCGCTGTTGCCCTGAGCCTGGTTCTTATGGCGGCTTCGAACGGTTTTGCGAAATCCGTGACCGGACTCGATGAAAGTGGGCAACTTAAACTGGCGTCCCAAGCCAAGAAGGTGGATGAGTTGAAGGTGGCCCGTTTGCGGGATGGTGTGCAGATTCGTGTGGGCAAAACCGTCAAGAACGTCATTTTCTATGGCCCCGAAACGGTGCGTGTAAATTCCAACCTGGGCAAGCCCTTGACCGAGTATGCCAGCCTGGTGGTGGTGGATAAACCGAACGCGCCGGAGCTGAAGGTCATTCCGGTCGATGGAGGTTTTCAGATCGTGAGCGACATGCTGACCATCAAGGTTGATGGTAAAACCGGCGCATTGTCCTTCTATCGTCCAGACGGAGCGTTGATCACGCGTGAAAACGCCCAGCAACCCAGCGAGATCAAGGAAGTTGAGATCTCCGGAGCACCAACCTACGAGGTGAAACAGCGCTTCACGTTGAGCGACGACGAATCGCTCTACGGGCTTGGCCAGTACAATGACCGCTACATGGACTACCGCGGCAAGAAGGTGCTGCTGATCCAGACCAACATCGGCATCGTCGTGCCGCTGCTGATTTCCACTCATCGCTACGGCATCATGTGGGACGCCTATTCTCAGACGACTTTCGAGGACAATGCCGACGGCGCCACGTTCTGGTCCGAAAGTTCTCCAGCCGGCGTCGACTACTATTTCATGGCGGGCGACACCATGGACGACGTCATTGCCGGCTACCGCAAGCTGACCGGTGCGGCCCCGATGCTTTCCAAGAAGTTCTTCGGTCTGTTCATGTGCAAGGAGCGCTACAAGACCCAGGATGAGGTGATCGATGTTGTGAAAAAGTTCCGCAACGTGCAGTTCCCCCTCGATACCATTGTGCAGGACTGGCAATACTGGGGCAGCGACAAGGACGGATCCTGGAGTGGTATGACGTGGACACCGGATCGCTACCCCGATCCGGCCGGCATGGCCAAAACGCTTCACGATGATCTGCACGTCAAGCTGATGATTTCCATCTGGCCATCGGTAGGCAACGATACCGCACTGGCCAAGGAGCTGGATCAATACGGACTTCGCTTTGAGCCGTTGCACTGGATTTCCAAGCATGCTCGCATCTATGACGCCTTCAGTGAAAAGGGCCGCGAGATCTATTTCAAGCACATCAAGAAGGGGTTGCTCGATGTCGGTGTCGACGCGCTCTGGATGGACGGGACCGAGGTCGAGGTCGGCAGCGCCTGTCATGATCCCTACAAGGTGATGGCCGACATCAAGAACCTTGGAGACAACGCCATGGGCGACTTTTCACGGTATCTGAACGCCTACAGCCTGATGACCACCAAGGGCACCTACGAAGGTCAGCGCGCCATCAGCAACAAGCGTGTCTTCACCCTGACCCGTTCCGCCTACACCGGCCAGCAGCGCTACTCCGCACTGTCATGGTCGGGCGACACCCGCGCGAGCTGGGACACGCTGCGCAGCCAGATTGCCGGCGGGCTGAACGTCTGCATGGCGGGGCAACCCTACTGGACGCAGGATACCGGCGGTTTCTTTGTTTACGGAAATGCGGAGCGCGATCCGAAATACCGCGAGCTGTATGCCCGCTGGAACCAGTTCGCCATCTTCAATCCGATCTACCGCATCCACGGCACGAGCATCTCTCGCGAGCCCTATCTCTTTAAGGACATGGATCCCGAGATGTACGATTCCATGCTCGATGCCGCGCACCTGCGCTACCGTCTGATTCCATACATCTACGGCCTCGCCTGGCAGTCCACCATTAATGGCTACACCATGATGCGCGGCATGGCGATGGATTTTCCGGACGATCAAAACGTCCGCAAACTCGAGAATCAGCTCATGTTTGGGCCCTCCTTTCTCGCACGGGTTGTCGATCGGGCCATCTATACCGCCGGGGAGGAAGCCCCGGAGAGTCTCGTTCCGGGAGCGCTGCTCCAGACGCCCGACGGACAACCGGGCGTTGCGGTCCAGTACTACCGCGGTCGCAACTTCGAAGAAGCGGTCAGCAAAACTGTTGAGCCTCAGGTCAACCAGACGTGGCCCGGCCCTCCACTGGCCGATTTTCCGGAGGGGATCGAACGGGGCTCTGATTTCTCCGCCCGCTACGAAGCAATATTAACCATCCCGGAAACCGGCGAGTACGAAATCGGAACTGTGGCCGACGACGGCGCGCGACTCTGGATCGATGATGTTCAGATTGTCGATGACTGGCGGGCCCATGGCATGGAGTACCATGGCAAGAAGCTCTCCTTCACCAAGGGGCAGAAGGTTCAGCTGAAGATCGAATACTACCAGGGTGGGGGAGACCGCGGCCTGAAGCTGGCCTGGAAGACGCCCGAAGAATTGGCGTCGGGCGATACCGGTCCGGATAATATGGTGAAAACCTACCTGCCCGCCGGCACGTGGTGTGACTTCTGGACCAACGAAAAGGTCGACGGCGGACGGGACATCGAACGGCCGTGCCCGCTGGACATCTTCCCGCTCTACGTCCGCGCGGGATCTATCGTGCCGATGAGTCCGGCCATGCAGTATGTGGATGAGCAACCGGATGCGCCGTACGAAATCCGCATCTATCCCGGGGCCGATGCCACCTTCACGATCTACGAGGACGACGGAGAAACCTACAACTATGAAAAGGGCGCATTCGCCACCATCGAACTAAAGTGGAACGACGCTGCGCGCACGCTGACCATCGGCGACCGCAAAGGCGGTTTCCCGGAACTCGTCAAGGCGCGCAAATACCGGGTTGTGCTCGCTACGCCCGATACCGCCAAGGGGATCGATGAGGCGGAGGCTGGAATCAAGGAAGTGATCTACCTTGGGAAGCAGGCTATCGTGGATATGAAATAACATTGCATAAATCGCTTGTTTCTTGTAGCACGGCTGGGACGGTCATGAATGTTCCAGCCGTTTTCTTTGTGTGTTGAATGAGAGGGGAGTAGAAGATGAAAAGTGCTTTTTGGGGAGGAATCATGATTTCATTGGCCTCGGTGGCCTTCGCATCCACGACGTTGACGATTGATACGAAAGAAGCCAAGGCGAAGGCCAGTCCGATCCATTACGGGCTGATGACGGAGGAGATCAACTATTGCTACGACGGCGGTCTCTATGCCGAGCTGGTACGAAACCGCGCCTTTAAGGATGATGCGAACAAGCCGGTCCATTGGTCGTTGCTGGATGATAACAGCACGATCGAGTTGGACCGGGCCAATCCGCTTAATGAAAAGATCGATGTTTCCTTGAAATGGGATATCCGCTCCAAGCGCGCCTCGAAACTGGCCAACGAAGGCTGGTGGGGGATTCCTGTGAAGCCGAATACGAAATACCGTCTTTCGTTCTATGCAAAATCCACCGGCGGATCCGGCCCGGTCGGCATCGCCATCATGGACAAGGACGGGCGGAAGATCTATGCCAAAGACGAGGTGGAATCTATCGGACCGGACTGGAAGAAGTATGAAGTGATTCTTGAAACGGACAATGCAAAGGAAACGGCGGATGCCCAGCTGGTGCTGCTGGCAGGCGAAAAACGCACGATCTGGCTGAGCCTGGTTTCACTGTTTCCGCCGACGTGGAATGATCGCCCGAATGGACTGCGCAAGGATCTGATGCAGTTGCTCGTCGATCTGAAACCCAAGTTCCTGCGTTTTCCCGGCGGCAACTATCTCGAAGGCAATACGGTCGAAGAGCGTTTCAAGTGGTGGGAAACGCTGGGTGGCCTAACTGAACGTCCCGGCCATCCCTGCCCATGGGGCTACCGTTCATGCGACGGAATGGGGCTGCATGAATTCCTGCTGTGGGCCGAGGACATGGGAGCCGAGCCGGTGGTTGGACTCTATGCCGGCTACAACCTGAACAAGAGCTATATTGATGCCGGGCCGGAGCTGGAGCCGTATGTAAAGGAGGCATTGGACGAGATCGAATACATCATCGGCCCCGTCGATTCGAAATGGGGCGCCAAGCGCGCCGAAGCCGGCCATCCAGAGCCCTTTCCGCTGCATTACGTGGAGATCGGCAACGAGGATTGGTTCGACACCTCGGGCAGCTACGATCGGCGGTATGCGCAGTTCCATGACGCCATCAAGAAGAAATATCCGCAGCTCAAATGCATCTCCAGCGTTGGCAACGAGCAATCGCGCTGGTTGGTCAAGAGCCGACAGCCGGACGTGCTCGACGAGCACTACTACCGTTCTACCGATGAATTCATCGAGATGGTCAAGAATGGCTACTTCGACGACTATGACCGCAGCGGCCCGGAAATCTTTGTCGGTGAGTGGGCGGCCCATGAGGATAGCAATCTTCGGCCGTGGGACGCGAGATCCAGAGAGACCTATCCCGCGACACCGGGCATGCTTTCCGCCATCGGCGACGCGGTCTTCATGGTGGCGATGGAGCGCAATTCCGACATCGTCACCCTGCAGGCCTATGCTCCGCTGTTCGTCAACGAGAACGAATATCAGTGGCGTCCCGACCTGATCGGCTACAACGTCATCCAGTCCTACGGTTCACCGAGTTATTATGCCTTCAAGATGTTCAGTACCAACTTTGGTGACGAAATTCTTGCGACGACGATGAACGATGGTTCCGACCTGCACTGTTCCGTGACCCGGGATAGCGAGCAGGGGATCGTCTACATCAAGCTGGTCAATCCCGAACGAAGCAGCGAAACCGTGCGGATTACCCTCGATGGAGTGGGAAAAGTGGCGCCGAATGCGCTTGTGGAGGTGCTTACCGGTGATCCGGATGACTACAATTCCCTTGAAGAGCCCAAGAAAATTTCGCCTGAAGCAGGCAAAGTCTCCGGCATCAAGCCGACCTTTAGCTATCAGATGCCCGCCTTTTCCGTGGTCGTGCTCAAGGTAAAGGAACTCTAGGGCGTCGTTATCCGGGATCCCGTGATGGGAGCAGGGGCATCTTATTCACCGGATCCGATGAGCTTGGTAAGCCACTCCGGAGCGACCCTGTGGATTGCGCTTTCCGCACCTTGAGCGGAACGGCGCATGTCCAGTCTATCCTTAGGGGGCATTTGGAGGGGGGGGGGGAGGCCATGCGGTCACGATATGAGAAAAAGCGTTGTTGCCGACTGCTTCCCAAACAATGTTCAATGGGATAGGTTTTTAGACAGGGACAAAGAAAAGGAGATTAGGATATGAAACGGGCAAGGTACATCATGATGATCGCAAGTGTGTTGGGAATGGGCGTTGTAGCAAACGCCAAAGCCGGCGATTATCACGATTGGGCGAAGACGCCGCCGATGGGTTGGAACAGCTGGGATTGCTTCGGCACCACGGTCACGGAAAAGCAGACGAAGGAGCAGGCCGACTTCATGGCGAAGAAGCTCAAGGCCCATGGGTGGGAATATATCGTGGTCGATATACAGTGGTACGAGCCTGGTTCCGAGGGGCACGACTACAAGGCGGGCGCCAAGCTGGCGATGGATGAATACAGCCGCCTGCTGCCGGCTCCAAATAAATTTCCTTCTTCGAAAGATGGGAACGGCTTCAAGCCGTTGGCCGACTATGTCCATTCCAAGGGACTCAAGTTCGGCATTCATATGATGCGCGGCATTCCCCGTCAGGCCGTGAAACAGAAGACGCCGATCAAGGGCACCGAATATACAGCTGCCGATATTGCCAACACCTCCAGTACGTGTCCGTGGAATCCGGATATGTATGGGGTGGACATGTCCAAGCCCGGCGCACAGTCATACTATGACTCATTCTATGAGCTTTTTGCTTCATGGGGCGTGGACTATGTGAAGGTCGATGATATCAGCCGTCCATATGATGCCGTTCAACAGGCCGAGATCGAAGCCATTCGCAAAGCGATCGATAAAAGCGGCCGTCCAATGGTTCTCAGTCTTTCCCCGGGGGAAACGCCGTTGGCCAAGGGCGAGCATGTGAACCAGCATGCCAATCTATGGCGCATCAGCGACGATTTCTGGGATAGCTGGCCGGCCTTGCTGTCCCAGTTCAAGCGACTGCACGATTGGGAACCGTACCGCATCGAGGGGGCATGGCCGGATGCCGACATGCTGCCGCTGGGCAAAGTCAAGTTTGGCCGGCCAACCAACTTTACCGAGGACGAGCAGTATACCTTGATGTCGCTCTGGTGCATCGCCCGTTCGCCGCTGATGCATGGCGGCGACATGACGAAGACCGACAAGTTGACGTTGGAGCTGCTCACCAACGATGAAGTGCTCGCTGTAAACCAGCACAGTGAAAACAATCGCCAGCTCTTCCGCACGGACAACGGATTCATTGCCTGGGTGGCCGATGTGCCCGATTCGAAGGATAAGTATTTTGCGGTGTTCAATACGACTGACGAAGAGGCCAAAGTGCCGGTGGAAATGGAGCCGGTCGGCTTCAAGGGAAAGGTTCAGGTGCGCGACCTGTGGAAGCACGAGAATTTATTCCTGAAGGTAAACGGAACATTCGAGCCGGAATTGCCCGCTCATGGTGCCGGGCTCTACCGACTTTCCGGGAAATAAGGATGTTCTGGTAGGCGTCTAAATAAAAAAGGCCGGTCGCAAGACCGGCCTTTAAGAATTGGTGGAGGATATCGGGATCGAACCGACGACCTCTTGAATGCCATTCAAGCGCTCTCCCAGCTGAGCTAATCCCCCGTAAAAGGACGTGCTTTATACGTGCTGGGCTGGGGCGAGTCAACTCGCATTGTTTAGTTTTTTGTCTCCCGGCAGGACGGTACGGGCAGGTCGTTTTTATGCAACTATTTGTGTATAAATCCGGAATATGGCATTTGCATTTCCGGTCAAGGCGGGGCAAAGTCCCTCTCCCTTTGGATAAGGGATGCAAAAGCGTTCTTTTTTGCTTTGGTTTGGGGTTGACAGCACGGAGCCGATTCCGTAGTTTCCGCCCCTTGATTTTTTGGAAAGAAAGCCCTTTTCGGGCATTGAGGTAGTTTATGGAAGCATATGCTGTAATAGAAACCGGTGGAAAACAGTATCGCGTTCAACAGGGCGACGTTCTCGATGTAGAGCTGCTCAAGGTTGACGCAGGTTCGAGTGTTGAATTCGACGCGCTGGCCGTTTCCAACGGGAGTGAGCTTTCGATCGGCACCCCGCTTGTTGACGGTGCCAAGGTCAAAGTTTCAGTTGTTGAAGACTTTCGCGGTAAAAAGATCTATTCGTTCAAGAAGAAACGCCGCAAAGGATATCGTCGTAAAATTGGTCATCGTCAGGATCTGACCAAGATTAAAGTGGAAGAAATCAGCGCATAGTTTTGCGGGAGGTTCGTCATGGCTCATAAAAAAGGACAAGGTTCATCCAGCAACGGTCGCGACTCGAATGCACAGCGTCGCGGCGTAAAGCGCTTCGGTGGCCAGAAAGTAACGGCAGGCACCATTCTGGTGCGTCAGGTTGGAACCCGTTTCCATCCCGGAATCAACGTAGGTTGCGGTCGCGACTACACCCTGTTTGCACTCAAGGATGGCGTCGTCGAATTCGACAAGCGCCAGCGCAAAGTGCACATTCGCGATGAGGTTGCTGCCTAGTCCAGGCTCAGTCAGGAATGCAAAAGGCGCTCACGCTAAAGCGGAGCGCCTTTTCTTTTGCCGATTCGGCATGCTTGAAACTTAACTCGTAAACCCTAACACTGCCTCCCATGAAACACGTCGTATTCAAGGATCGCGTCAAACTATATGTCCGTGCTGGCAACGGCGGCAACGGCTGCGTCTCGTTTCGCCGCGAAAAGTACATTCCCAAGGGCGGTCCCGATGGTGGAGACGGCGGCCACGGCGGTTCGGTTATCCTTCGCTGCGATGATAACGAAGATTCGTTGTTGCCGCTGTACTATCAGCCGCACCAGCGCGCCAAACATGCGCAGCACGGCATGGGGTCAAACTGCCATGGACGCAATAGCGACGATTGCATCGTCAAGGTTGCTCCCGGCACGGTGATATCCGATGCGGAAACCGATGAGTTTCTGGGCGAGCTGCTCCAGCCCGGTGAGGAGCTGGTGGTGGCCAAAGGCGGCCGCGGCGGAATTGGAAACATCCATTTCAAGACTTCCACCAACCAGGCACCGCGACAGTTTACCGAAGGGACGCAAGGCGAGGAAAGAGTCCTGTGGCTCGAACTCAAGCTAATGGCCGATGTCGGGCTGGTTGGCTATCCCAATGCCGGTAAATCGACTCTGCTTAGCCATCTGACCCATGCGCATCCTAAAATTGCGCCTTATCCTTTTACGACCATCAATCCCATCATTGGTACGATGGAATATCCCAACTTCAGCCGGCTGCGTATCGCCGATATTCCGGGCCTCATTGACGGAGCCCATGAAGGGGTGGGACTTGGTCACCAGTTTCTGCGCCATATCGAGCGCTCCAAATTCATCCTTTTCGTTCTGGATATGGCCGGTACTGACGACCGGAATCCCACCGATGATTTCCTGCATCTGAAAGAAGAGCTTCGGCTGCATATGGAAACACTGTCATGCACACCCTATCTCGTGGTGGCGAATAAGATGGATACGCCCGGCGCCGACAAATTCCTGCAGGAGTTCAAGGAGCGCACGCAGGAAGTCGTCTATCCCATTTCCGCCGAGCTGGGCGAAGGACTCGAACCCGTCAAGGAATTCCTCTACAAGCACTTTTTCGAAACGACCCGGCCGGATCAGTTCGAGGAGTAGTTTCTACAAACCACGAAATACACGAACCACACGAAAAGACTGCGGGTAATTCGCATCTTGGGTTTGTGTATTCCGAGGTTTGCTTACTCCTGCGACATCTTTGTGAGGGCTTCGAGTTTGGCCAGTGCCGCGCCGGATTCGATCGATTCGATGGCCATGGCGATGCCTGCCTGGGGATTGTCGACCTTGCCGCTGGCCATGATGGCAAAGGCGGCGTTAAGCAGGACGATATCCCGTTTTGGTCCCTTTTCGCCCTTCAGCAGGGCAAGCGTGGTTTTGGCATTTTCGGCCGGCTCCCCGCCGGTGAGATCCGCAGGTTTGGCGGTTTGGAGGCCTAGGCCCGAAGGCTGGACCTCGTAACTCTCCACTTTTCCTCGCCGGATCTCGGTGACCATCGTGGTGGTGGTCGTGGTCAATTCGTCGAGACCGTCGTTGCCGTGTACGATAAACTGGTGGTGCATGCCCAGCTGGGCGCAGGCGTCGGAAACGATCGGTACGAGTTCGGGTTTGAAAACGCCCATGATGCCATTCTTTACGCCGGCCGGATTGCACAGCGGGCCGAGAATGTTGAAGATGCTCCAGATGCCCAGTTCGCGGCGCGGACCGACGACATGCTTCATGGCCGGATGCAGGCCGGGTGCAAACAGGAAGGCGATGCCGGTTTCAGCCAGGCATTTTTCCATCTGTTGCGGCGTATATTGAATATTCACGCCCAGCTCGGAAAGCACATTGGCCGCGCCGCATTTGCTCGATACGCCATAGGAACCGTGTTTGGCGACAGTCACGCCGGCGCCGGCAATCACGAAAGCCGCCGTGGTGGAAATATTGAAGGTGTGCGCGCCGTCGCCTCCCGTTCCGACGATATCGACCGCGTTGGGATCCTCACACTTCACCTTCGTCATATTGGCCCGCATCGTTTCCGCGCAGCCCGCGATGACCTCCGGTGTTTCGCCTGTCTGGCGCAGTCCCATGATGAATGCGCCGATCTGGGCATCGCTGGCTTCTCCCGCCATAATATCGGCCATGGCAGCGGCAGCTTCCCCGCGCGACAGGGTTTCGCGGGCAACGAGTTTCGCGATCACATCCTTAATCATCATTAATTCTCCATGCTTCAAGTGATGCACCACGATAGTGAATGGGATTAGGGAAGGAAAGAATGCGGGCACAAAAAAAGACCGCCACTCGGACGGTCTTTGCAAAACGAAGTCAGCTGGATCTAGCAGACTTTGGCTTTTGCGGTTTCAACCACTTTGGCGAATCCCTGCGGATCGTGAATGGCGATCTCGGAGAGCATCTTGCGGTTGAGTTTGATTTCGCACTTGTTCAGCCCGTCGATGAAGCGGCTGTAGTTGATCCCGCCCATGCGGCATGCCGCATTGATGCGAACCGTCCAAAGACGACGGAAGTTGCGCTTCTTGTGCTTGCGATGCACATAGGCCATGGCCTGTGCGCGGTCGACGGCTTCCGTGGCTTGACGGAAAAGTTTGCTGCGTGCTCCGCGGAAACCCTTGGCGAGCTTCAGGCGGTTGTTTCTTCTGCGGCGCGAGGCCGGTCCATTGGTTGCTCTTGGCATGATTCAGTTCTCCAGCAATTAGATGAACGGGGTGATGCGCTTCATATCGGCCTGATCGACGATATCCTGACTGCGCAGTTTCCGTTTTTGTTTACGATTCTTGTTCGACAAGATGTGGCTACCACCCATGTGGTTGCGCTTCAGTTTGCCGGTGCCGGTTTTGCTAAACCGTTTGGCTGCACACTTTTTTGTCTTAATTTTAGGCATAATAGTACCGTCCGTTTAATAAATTTATTCAAATGCAGGGTCGGGAGACCGTGCAAAAGAGGAGGATTTATAGGTGAACCCCTCCGGCAAGTCTAGTGTTTTTTATTAATAAATGGGGGATTCTCCTGTTTATGGAATTCCTTTGTTTCAGGTGTCTTCCGCCATATTTCCCTCAACGCAGAATGCCAGCCGGCCCAGCGGGAGGCGATGTACCGCGCTCGCAGTGTCCGGCAAAGCTTCGCGGGATAACGATTCGAGCTCTCCGGAGCGGAAGCCGCGCCGGATGGAGACGAGGCCGTCGGAGCGCGCAAAGCTTTTACGGTAGAAGAGCGAAAGAGCGGAAAATCCGAGATAGGCCAGGGGATTGCGCTCCAGATCGCTGAACACCATGCGACGTGTCACGTGGGGTTTCCAGAATTGAAGCAGACGGATGATATCCTCATTGGGCAGATGGTGCAGGAAGTGGTTGGCAAAGACGTAGTCGACCCGATCTCCGGGGCGGCTGGCCAGTAGATCCATCTGTCGGATACTCAGCCCATAGGTCTGTCCATATGTCGAGCGGGCATAATCGATGATGCGCTGATCCAGATCGCAGGCGGTAATGCGCAGGTTGAGGCCGAGCCGTTGGGCGGCACCAAGCAACCAGACATCGATATCGCATCCCCCAGCCCCCATGTCCACCAGATGGTAGGGCCGGTTCGGAGCTTTAAGCATGTCGGCCAGCACCCAGCGCTTGAGAATGGACCGGTAGCGCGCAACCAGCCGGTTGATCGATGCAAACTGCCGAACGGTGCGTAACAGCAACTCCTTGGAGCAGGCCGGGTCGTCCATCAGCTCAGGCATGCTGGAACGTATAGCGAAATCAGGCAGCATGCGGCTCCTTTTTTTTGAATACGACGATTTCGAGCAATCCGCCAAAAAAGCGGGTGCTGCTGTGTAGCCCGAATCCGCGTTTTGCAAAACGGTCACGGAGTTCGATGCGGTCGGGATAGAGTTTCAGGCTATCAGCGATATAGCCGTAGACGTCAGGGTTGCCATGGAGTAGCAGTCCCCAGAGTCCGCCCCAGAACTTGAGCAGGAAATGGCAGATGGCCTGACCGGTTCTGTTCTTTGGTTTGGAGAAGTCGAGAAAGGCGGCATATCCGCCGGGCCGTAGAATGCGGGCGATTTCATCCAACGTCTGGTTCAGGTCGGGGGCGTTTCGCAGGGCATACCCTCCGGTAACAATGTCACTACTGTCAGCATCGAACGGAAGGTCAGCCATACTGCCTTCCACAAACGAGACATTGAAGGCATCGGTTCGCTTGTCGGCAATAGCGAGCATCTCGGGCGTGAGATCAAGTCCGGTGATTTTTCCGCTGTTGTAGCGTTCAGCCAGCATGCGGGTGAGATCGCCCGTCCCGCAGGCAAGATCAATGCATGTGAGCGAAGCGGTTTCCGGCAAGCAGGCGAGTAGGCTGCGTTTCCACGCCGAGTCGCGTCCGAAGGAAAGCGCCTTGGTGATGAAGTCGTATTTCGGGGCGACCTCGGCAAACAGGCTGCGGTTGAACGTTTGCTTGGATTCGGGGGCGCCGATGTATTCCAGGGGTTTCAGGTTGAAGCGGGCATTCATTATGCAGTGACCTTTCGTTTGGAGGTATTCGTATTATTGCCGGGAATGGTAAGCATGGCAAAATAGTGGGCGAGCCGTTCGCGGATTGTCGTACGCAACAACACCTGTCCGATCAGCAACTGTCTCAGCTGGGAGGGTAAACGACCTTTTCGGGTTCCAAGCCACATTCCCCGTGCGGCACGGCTGGCCGCTATATTGAAGGCATGGCGGCGGATTTTGGTGTATTCGGCAAACGCAAGGTCGGCGGATTCCGGAGTCTCCAGTGCGGTTGCAACAGCCTCAGCGAGGTGGGCGGCATCGGCAAATCCAGTGTTCATGCCCTGACCTCCGATCGGGCTCAAAACGTGTGCGGCGTCACCGCAGAGCAGAACCCGGCCGCGCCGGTAGGTTTTCGCCAGCCGCCGTTGCGGGCGGAAGAAGCTTTCGAATACAGGGGGTTGGCCGGAAAGATCAACGCCGGTTCTCTTGCCAACCTGCTCCACAACCGTTGCGCCAAGAAGGTCTGCATCGGATCGGGTCTTAAGCGGCATCTGTACAATCCAGCGACGCTGGCTGCGGGACAGGGGGAAGGCTTCGACAGATCCACGGGAGCCGAAATAGAGGCGAGCCTCTTTGCCCCAGTCGGTAGTGTCGTTGAAGTCGGCCATGAAAAACTGCGAACGGTAGAACCGGCCAGGGAACGGAATTTGAACATGGTTTCTCACGGCGCTGCGATGGCCGTCGCAACCGACCAGATAAGTGGCGGAAAAATCGGAATAGGCAGATGAGTCCACATCCTGCAACCGCACTCGGACGCCATTCGCCGTTTCCGTTCTGCTGATGAACTGCATGCCGTCGAGCAGGATAACCGATGGATAGTTGGAGAGGTTTTTTCGGAGTAGTGAAATGGTTTTGGCCTGCGGCAGCGAGAGGATGCAACGGTGTTCCGACGGAAGCTTGGAAAAATTGACCTCTCCGAGCCGTTGTCCGTTTTCATACACAGATGCTTCGGTGATCTGTATGCCCTGACCGACAAATTCATGATCGAGCGAAAGCTCCTTGAGAATCGTCAGTGAAGGCGGAGTGATGCCGATGGCCATCGAACCTTTGGGCGGATGGGTACGGCGTTCGGCAACGATGACGTGTAGTCCGCGCTTACCCAACAGATTGGCGAGCAACAGGCCGATAGGGCCGGCGCCGATGATGATAATGTCGGCATCCTGTTCGTTTTTGGTGGAAAGGTTAGGCATATTTTTCTCCTCGTGTTTGTTGGTCAGGGTGGGGAACCAGAACGGAACTTGTTGCTGGTAGGATTTGAAGGCATCACCGAAGTAGCGGATGAAACGTTTTTCCTTGAGAGCGGCGCCAATGACGCAATAGCCGGTCCAGGCCAAGGCAAGTACGAGCTGGTCGGGCGTCCATGCCGAGGTAAGCCAAAGGAGCAATGCGAATGAGATATAGATGGGTTGGCGAACAAACCGGTAAAGGCCATGGGTGGAGAAGGGCTTGTAGACGGCCTTTCGGTTGCGGAATACCGCCCACCAGCCAACGAGGCCAAGCTGAAGGTCCAACTGTGCATCAGACATCGATTTGCCGAGAAGCAACCATGCGCCGACTGCAACCGTGCCAAGAAAAATGGCCATCCCCGGCCCTGCCTGCCACCATACGATACCGGAGGGGGACCAGAGCACGAAGGCGGCGAGCAATTGCAGGGAGGAGATGGTCACAAAAACAGTCATTGAAATCTTTGGGCCGATTCCAAAAGGAACCAGCTTGGCCATGAAGCGGCGGCCTTTGGGGGACAGGAGCCACGAGTGGCTGACCGGGAAGGTGGCCAGTAATGCGGCATTGGCGAGGAGGCTACTCAAGCCATGGAACGGGCCGATGCCGAAGCGCAGGCCGGTAAACAAGGAGGTGGCCATGGCGATGACAGCGGCGCCAAAAGTGATGTGGCATACGAGCCCGTAAATGAGGGCAAAGAAACGTTGCGATAGGGTATGGTTCATGGATGGATTGCTCATAGGGGTTTCCTCGGGTGGGGTTGGGCATGAGTGAGGTTCAGGTAGGCTGGCAGAACCAGTAGGTCGCAAAAAAGTGCCGACGCCATCATGCATCCGGTCAGCAAGGCGAATGTATTTGTGGGGATAAAGCTGCCAAAGGCACCCATCCAGAATCCGCCGACCAGCACGATGGATGAAACGACCAGGGCCCGCCCAATGCGTTTGGTGGTGGCGCGGGTAGCCTCGGTGGCCGGCAGATGCCGGTAGGTCTGAAAGTGATGGAGATAGTGAATGGTGTCATCGACGGCCAACCCAATCACGACCGCGGCTACCATGGTGGTGGCTGTGCTGAGGTCGATGCCGAGCACTCCCATCAGTCCAGCTCCCCAGATGATTGGGAGGATGTTGGGAATGAAGGCGGGAATCAGCACGGCCGGCGAGCGGAACAGCAGGCAGGTGGATGCCAGTACGATAGCCAGTGTGATGCCGAAACTTTTAATTAGGGTCACTACCAGCTTGTTGGAGTCGCGAACGACCTGATAGTAGGCGCCGGTCGGCGTGATCTCCCAGCCGGCCTCAGGGGTGGTTTTGGCGATTTCCGTGATCCGGTCGCAGATGTCTGATGCCCGGGCGGAGCCGATGTCGCCGAGATGAACCTGAACGCGCATGAGCCGGCCTTCATCGGCCAACAGTCTGTCCATCGTCGGCAGGGGAGCCCCGGAAGGAGCGGCTTGCAGGTCAGAAGCGAAATCAACGATGGAACTGGTTCCGAAAACGTCCGGGATGTTTTCAATTTCATCCGTTAGTTCCGTCAGTACTGGGAGGTCTTTCTGCAGGTCGAGGGCGGAGCCGTCGGCTTTTCGAACCAGCAGGTCGAGCGAACGAACACTTCCGAGTGAGTGGTTCACGCTGTCGTGGGCAACAAAGATAGGATCATGTTTCTTGAAGAAATGGATGAGATCGGTGTTGTTTTCAATTTTCGATGCCGCCCATGCGCTCAGAGCGGTGATGAACGTGGCCGCCAGTAGAATGACGATAGGATGGCGCACGGGCAGTTCAGCCAGTCCATTCAGGAATCGCTGCATCCAGGGGGGCTTGGCTCGTGAAGGCCGTTCGAGAGTCCAGCTGAGTGCGATCGGAAGAACGGCAAAAGCGAAGATCACCGAAAAGCTGACGCCGACGGCTGCAAAAAGGCCGAAGAGGCGCACGGCGGGTATGGGACTCAATATCAGCGAAAGCAGTCCGGCCGCCGTCATGGCTGCCGTAAAGACGCAGGGTTTCCACACCGCCTGCATGGCGGAATGGATTGCGTCTTGTCCGCGCTTCCCGTCATCAACCGCATGGATCCATGCATCAAGAAGATGGACGGCGACAGAAACCGAAAGCACAATAACAACCGCCGGAAGCAACGAGGTGATGCTATTGAGTTCCAATCCGCAGGCGGCATAGAGACCCAGTGTGGTGACCAGGCTTAATCCAACGATCAGCATGGGAATCACAACGCCGGCCACCCGTCGGAACAGGAGGGCCAGCATGATCATCATCGCAACTCCTGAGAGGGGGGTGACCACCTGCTGATCGCGGGCGATATGGCTGGCTACACTTGCTTTCAATAGCGGAAGTCCCACAACCCGTACAACGCCCTCGATTTTTTGCGGGGCTTCAGCTTTTAATGTTTCCAGCAACTGCGAGCGCTCGTCCCGTGGTTGGTCGGAACGCAAGACCAGCAGGATGCCGACCGTTTTGCCGTCATCAGATACCAGCCCCGGCTTCGGTTCGATCGAAGATGGAAGATGAACCTCCCGAACTCCGTCCAGTCCCCGAAGCCACTGCGTATCATCCTGTAGTCGTTTCCATCCAGTTTCCGAATTCAGGGTATCGCGAGTAACGACGACCATAAGTTCGTAATCACTGTCGAATTCCCTTTGGAAGGTCGCATATGCCGTATCATCGCGGGCTTCGTCGGATTGCATGGACTGGTTGTCCTGTTCAATTCCCAGGTCGCCAACAAACCACGCGGCAACGCCCGCAACCAGAACGGTTGCGAACAGAATGGCTGTTCGTTGGAGGATACGTTTCATGGGGTGCGGCCTTTAAGCCTGCAACGTTCCCGCCAGAGCCTGTGCTGGTGCTTTCTGCAAGGCATTGGAATGTGCCGGATGATACTCAAGCAGAGCGGTTTCAATAGTCAGGCCGGGTCCGAAGGCCATGGCGCAGATGGGATGGTTCTCGTCCAGTCCCTCGCGGTTGAGAATGCGGTTGAGTACAAACAACACGGTAACGCTGCTCATGTTGCCATATTGGCGTAATGTCTCGCGCGAGTCTTCCAGCTGTTCGGGCTTCAGGTGCAGTTCATTTTCAACCCGGTCTACGATGGAGCGACCGCCGGGATGAACCGCCCATGTTCCGATATCGTTCAGGTTCCAGGACGTATCGCTCAAAATGCCGTCGACGATAGCGCCGATGTTGCCGGCAATGATATTCGGGACGTATGTGGAGAGCCGGATATCGAAACCGCGATCGCCGACCTCCCAGGCCATTTCGCTTTCCCCTTCGGGGGCCAGGGCCGAGGCAAACGATTCGATCGCCAGGGCCGGCCGGTTTTCCGCTGGTGTGCGGGCACTCACGATGACGGCCGCCGAACCATCGGCAAACAGGGAGTTGGCCAGCAGGCTGTCCGCTTCTTCGCGGAACTGGAGGTGCAGCGAGCAAAGTTCGAGGCAAACGACAAGCACCACGGCTTCGGGACGGGCCTTGCAGAACTGGTGGGCCATACGCAGGGCGGGGAAGGCGGCATAGCAACCCATGAACCCGATATTGTAGCGTTCCGTACTTTCCGGTAGGCCGAGACCCTTGATGAGATCGAGGTCCGGGCCGGGATTGTAGAAGCCGGTGCAGGAGACGGTCACCACATGTGTAATGTCTCCGGCGCTGAAACCTTCCGCTTTTTCCAGCGCCTTTCGCCCTGCTTCCACTACCATTTTCCGGGCGGAGGCTCGGTAGTACGAATTGCGTTCGCCGGTGGTGGGTTCAATGATCCTTCCGTTATCATCCTCGTGGAACAGGGTGGGTTCGGCATTGGGCCCGAAATCGGGAAGCACACTGTATCGCGTTTCGATGCCGGAGTGGTCGTAGATGCCGTGGATCAGGCGGCGGTTGCGCTTGCCTGGCAACCAGCCAACCATGCGGTCGCGTGCATAATCCTGTCGATAGGAATACTGCGGAAGCAGCGGCTCAATGTGGTGGATGTATGTTTTCATGGTTTAGTTTCCTTCGACGGATTCGCCGATCTCTCCTTTGACGGTGCATTCAACATAAACCATTTCGTCCACGCGGATTAAACCCATAACGGACGGGCCCTTCAGGTTGAATGCCTTGAGTGACACCGGGAAGGCCATGGTGCAACTGATCTGTTTTTCAGTACGCTGGACGTCGGAAATCGTGGCTGTAACATCTCCCTCAACATCGCGTATTTTTAGATGCAGCTTTGCATCGGTACGGCCTGCTTCTGAAATCAGGGTTTCAGGAAGCTCCCCTTCGATCTGTGCGAAGTGTTGAAGATCGAACATCTTGAACATATTCTTGTCGCGCTTCTTGTTGTGGGTCGTCATGTTCCGCACCTCTAGCGCAGTCCGGGCCTTGACCATCCATTGCCCTTCGCCGCTACCCGGTTTGAACTCGGCAGCGAACGGTTGTGTTGTCACCGTTCCTTCAAAATCGTGCAGGGTTGACGAGCCCTTGAATTTGATATCTGCCTTTGCGGCAAGGGTCTCGGCCCTCACCGAAGCATGGGTTAGCGTAATGCCTGCCGCGAGTACGGCCAGTTGCTTCAATAACATTTTATTCATGCGCACTTCCTTGGTTTATTCGGAGCCAACCTAGTTGCGATGCCGGGCAAGTTCAAATAAACTACCCTGAAGATACCTTAAGATTTCATCTGTTGTCGGGGGCAGTATGCAATGCTAGCGTTCGAATCATGGGTACAGGAGGCCGCATGACCGGAAACAATATTTCGATCCTAATCGTTGAGGATGACACCAGTTTGGCAGATGCCCTTTCGCTTGGCCTGTGTGAAGTGGGCTATGCGTGCCGGGTGGCCAACTCCATCAAATCGGCCAAGGAGTTTCTTGCCGGGGAATCCCCTTCGTTGGTTCTGTTGGATATGGGTTTGCCGGATGGCGAGGGTTTGGACTTTCTGGATGTCGTCCGCCAAACCGATCCGACGCTTCCGATTATCATCACGACGGCGCGTTCCCATGTGGCGGACCGTGTAAAAGGTCTGGAATGCGGAGCCGACGATTATCTGGTTAAACCCTTTGCTTTCGAGGAACTGCTGGCTCGCATCCGCATCCAGCTGCGCCATGTGCAACGCACCATGGTGCAGCAAAAGGTCGGCGACCTTTCCATCGATCTGTCCAGCCGGACTGCGATCCGGGCCGGTCAGATGCTGGATCTGACGCCCCGCGAATTTGACCTGCTGGCCTATCTGGCCGGATTGCAGGGCGAGGTTGCGACGCGGGAAATGCTGCAACTCGAAATCTGGAAGGTCCGCTCAACGATGACCTCCATGGATAATGTGATCGATGTGCACATCTCGCGGTTGCGACAGAAACTCGATATCGGCGGATTGCCCCCATTGCTTCATACGGTGCGCGGAGTCGGATTTGTGCTGAAAGAGGCAAAATGAAAAAAAGAACAATTCGGGGGCGGTTTTTCGGTTCCCTAACCATTTATACCCTGGTCAACTTCATTCTAATTGCCATCGTCCTGATTTCATACGATCTGTACGAGTGCTTTCAGAGCGGCGCTGTGCTGTCGGAAGAGCTCGAAGAAGTCATGGTGATCGGCATCGTTATGCTGGTACTCTTCCCGGTGAGTTTGCTGGTGGCATGGAACGTTTCGCGCTGGTTGCTTCGTCCATGGCGTTCCATGGTGGAACAGGCGGAGAGCATCAGCCACGGGCGTTTGGAGGATCGTATCGCAGTGGAGCATCCTTCAGATGAAATCGGCCGCCTTGCCGCAACGCTAAACGAGACGTTCGACGAATACCAGGAGCTGCTGGACCGCATGCATCGTTTCAGCTACGACGCATCCCACCAATTGCGGAATCCGCTGGCTGCCATCAGGACCAAAAGCGAGGTCTGTCTGAAGCACCCGCGTACCGAAGAGGAATATCGCGATGTGATCGTCGATATCCTGGACAGCACGGTTCGGCTGAGCCAAACGGTAAACCAGTTGCTGTTGCTGGCCCGTGCCGCGGGTGGGGCGCTGGACGAATACCGTGGGTCCATAGACCTGCAGGAGCTGGCTCAGGGCGTTGTCGCTGAAGCCGTCATGATTGGGGAACTCCGCAGCATCAGGGTGGAGTTGAGCAATTCTGTGGATATGCCGGTCATACATGGTGTGCCGGATCTGATTCGCGAGGCGCTTTCGAACATTGTGGATAATGCGCTGAAATTCACGCCTTCGGGTGGCCGTATTGAACTGGTCTTGACGGCCCCCTCAAAAACACGGATACGGATAGAGGTTTCCGATTCGGGGCCCGGATTGACGGGGGCCCAGCGGGCCTCCATCTTCCGGCCGTTTGAACGGGGCAGTGCGAGTGGCCGGGAAGGGGCTGGGCTCGGGCTTGCCATCGTTAGCGACGTATGCCAGGCGCACAATGGAACTTGCGGTGTGGAAGAAAGCACTTTGGGCGGATGTTGTTTCTGGATGGAATTTCCAGTCTAGGCTTAAATGCCGGCGCCTCCGCCATGCGTCTCCCGGGTTCGGACCACTACGCCGCTTTCAGTGCGGGTAACCAGACTGCGGGGCGGAATGCTCTCCATAAGGAATACGTTGCCGGCAACAATGGAGTCATGGCCGATCACAGTATCCCCTCCCAGAATCGTGCTGTTGGCATAAACGACCACGTTGTGCTCCACGGTGGGGTGCCGCTGGATATGTTTAATGGGTCGGCCGTGTTCATCGAGCGGGAAGCTCTTTGCGCCAAGAGTTACGCCCTGATAAAGCTTTACGTTGTTGCCGATATGGCAGGTTTCGCCGATGACCACCCCGGTGCCGTGGTCGATAAAGAATCCTTCGCCAATGCTTGCGCCCGGATGGATGTCGATCCCGGTGAGTGAATGGGTGTATTCGCTCATGATGCGCGGAATCAATGGTACTTCCAGCTTGTACAGTTCGTGGGCAATACGGTGGGAGGTGATTGCCACAAGTCCGGGATAGGCCAGCTTGACTTCGGCATAACTGAGCGCGGCCGGGTCGCCATTGTAGGCGGCCTTCACATCCTCGATTAAGGCGGTCCGTATGGTGGGCACCGAGGCAATGAACCGGCTGACAATGTTGGCCGCTTCAGGGTGGAGGTCATCGATGGGTTTTCGCTTTTCATGGAGGTCGGCGGCCCCCATCCAGCGGAACGGCAGCGCCTTCTCCACTTCCTGCATCAGGATTTCAGCCGTGGCACTCAACTGGTCGGTGAAGAAGGTTTTAAAGTCGGACGGTTCCGGAAGATGCTTGCCAGGGAAAAGAACGTCGGCCAGCAGCCGCAACGCTTCGATGACCTCATCGAGTTCCGGATGGGACCAAAGCGGCCGGTCCGGCAGGTCGGCTTCGTCTTGGGCATAGAGAGGGACGAGCTTTAATGCGGTTGCCTCGATTTGTTCGATGATATTCATAATGGACCCTTGGTAATTGATTACCAAGCTAGCGCGCACCATGGAGACTTGGCAAAGTGATTCTAGACGAAAATCGTATGAACCCCCGGGGTGACGGAGAATATCACTTGTTTATCCTATTTCTCTTTAATACACTTCTTTCAATCTTGCGACGTAGATAAACAAAGGAGGGGCAATGAAAAAATACATATTGGTCGCTGTTGCTTTGATGGTGGTGAATGTTCATGCGGAGTTTCGGGTTTGGTCGTCGAAGGACGGCATGCAAAATATCGAGGCCCAGTTTATCCAGATGGCGGGCAATAAGGTTGTTCTGGAAAAGCAGGATGGCACGCGCATCATGGTTCCCATGAACAAGCTCTGCGCGAAGGATAATGAATATCTGGCCAGTGTAGTTCCTCCCGAAATAAAAATCGAGGTTGATCGGGATAAATCCACGGAGGCGCTGAGTGACAACGGCTATTCAACGCACGACCGCGACACGATAACGGTTAATGTGGCAGTAAAGAAAGTCAGCAAGTCGCCCTGTACCCAGAAGTTCAAGGCGTACTTATATATCATTGCAGAGAGCTACAGAGGAGACAGTAGGGTTGTCATTGGTAAGAACGAGGTTTCATTTTCCTTTGATAAGAAGAATTCGGTCTCCTTGAATGCTTCTGGATCGGTCTCGTATTGGGACTCATATGGAGGTGGGAAATCGGGGTGGCAGTATGAGGGCTACCTGGTTGTCGTCGAAAATGACAAAGGGGAAATGGTCGCGATCGATGCCAATAAGAGTTCGTATGAAAAAAAGTTGAATGTGATCAGGAAGCAGGCTGTTAGCAAGGTTGATACGTATTCTCGAGCAGATTACGAGCGTCACACGTTTGATCTATAAAGAGAGGATCAGCCAGACGATTCTTATTCATTGATGCTTTAAAAGGGCCGGATTATAATAAATGATCCGGCCCCGGTTTTTTTTATGAGGAATACAGTATGAAATATATCAGCACGCGCGGGCAGATGGAGCCTGTTGGATTTCAAGATGCGGTCATGACGGGATTGGCGCCGGATGGCGGCCTGCTGCTGCCGGAATCACTGCCCAATGTAGCGGACAAGTTGGATGCATGGGCGAAACTTACCTACCCGGAATTGGCCTTCGAGGTGATAAGCCTGTTTGCCACCGATATCCCGGAGAATGATTTGCGCCAGCTTATCAACGCCAGCTATGCGACCTTCGACCATCCCGAAGTCGCACCTTCCGTCAAGGTGGGCGATGTGCATATTCTGGAGTTGTTTCACGGACCGACGCTGGCCTTCAAGGATGTGGCGCTGCAGTTTCTCGGAAACCTCTTTGCCTACATCCTGGAAAAACGTGGCGGTAATCTGAATATACTCGGGGCCACCAGCGGCGACACCGGCAGCGCCGCGATCCATGGCGTGCGGGGAAAGCCCAATATCAATATCTTCATCATGCATCCGGCCGGCCGGACCAGTCCGTTGCAGGAAAAACAGATGACGAGTGTGCTCGACGACAACGTCTTCAACCTCGCAGTCGATGGCACGTTCGACGACTGCCAGCACATCATGAAAACAACTTTCGCCGATGTGCCGTTCAAGACGGAGCATGCGCTGGGTTCGGTTAATTCGGTCAACTGGGCACGTGTGCTGGCGCAGACGGTCTACTATTTCTATTCGGCCTTCCGGGTGATGGAGGAAACCGGTTCGTCGTCCGTGCAGTTTTCCGTTCCGACCGGCAACTTCGGCGATATCATGGCCGGCTATCTGGCGCAGCGCATGGGACTTCCCGTCGGCAAGCTGATTCTTGCCACCAACGAAAACGATATTCTTTCGCGTTTCTTCAACAGTGGCGTCTACGGCATGGCCAGCGTAGTGCCGACCATCAGCCCGTCCATGGACATCCAGGTCGCCAGCAATTTCGAACGCTATCTCTACTACAAGGTTGGGCAGGATGCCGCCAAACTTACCGCGCTAATGGCCGACTTCTCGCAGTCCGGCGAACTTTGCGTTCCGTTGAATAAAAACAACGTGGTGGATGACCTGTTCGTGGCCGGCCGGGGCGACACGGCCGCGACACTGGAGACCATCAAACGATACAACGATCAATTTGGCTATGTCCTGGACCCGCACACGGCCGTGGGTGTTTTGGTGGCGGAGAAGGAGCTTTCCGAATCATCGCCTACCATTTGTTTGGCGACCGCGCATCCAGCCAAGTTTACCCAAGCCATCATCGATGCGATTGGCGAAGAGGTTCATCATCCGATACTGGATGCGCTCATTGATGCCGAAACCCGTTGTGACACCATCGCCAATGATGTGGATGCCGTAAAACGTTATTTGATCGAACACCTATAGGAAACAACAGGGGAAAATCATGAAGAGTTATGTCGTATTGCTGATCGTTGCGGTCTCTTGCCTATGCAGTCTTGCCGGGGAAGAGTTTCGCGTATTCATGGATGAACAGGGCCGGTCCATCATGCTCAAGGTCGTGAAATGCGAGCCGGAGAGTGACCGCGTAACGGTTGAGCTTGAAAACGGCCGGCGCATGACGGTAAAGATCAGCGGTTTCTCCAAATCCGACCAGGACTACATCACGGATTGGTATAAGGCCAACGAGCTGATTTCCGACAGAAACCTGAAAATTTCTACCGATGAGGAGGTCTTCAGCGAGCGGGAAGAGGAGATCATCTTCAATGTGAGTTATGACTATGGCGACACTGATCAGGAGAAGGGCGGGGAACAAGAATACGAGGAGATCGGTTATATCATTGAGTTTGAAAACAAGTCATCCTTTCCGATCCTTGATGCCCGCGTCGAATACAAAATCTATTATGAACAAGGCCAGCGGGGAGCCAAAGAGCCCGAGCAGAAAGTTCATTTCGGTGAGAAAAAGCTACCGAATATCGATGCCGGCCGGAAGATCAGATTCAAGACGGATGCCGTCGAAATCCTGAATGAGCGGTTCACTTCCCGCTTTACGATATCGAGCAAACCTGCCGAAGGGGATGTGCATGGGATCCGTTGCCGCCTGATCGTCAAGCTGTCCGAGGAGCAAACCCTGGTTCGCGAGTTCAACGAGCCCTCCGGACTCTCCGAGCATAAGTATCCTTGGAAGGAATAGATTTCTGCATGTCGGGTCGCTGATTCATATGTGATGGGCCACTCATGCAGGTTGTTTAAATTCGAACAATTGGCTGACCACCGTGCACGCTTTCGCCATTGTTGAGGTCTGGTTGAGCATATGCACGAATGCATTGACGTGCAGGGTATACGTTGCCGCCTGTCGCTGAACTTGGACGATGAGCGAGTGGTAGTTCGGGAATTCAGCTATCCCCGCGGGCTTTCCGAGAAAAAGTATCCTTGGAAAAACTAACCTTCCGGAGGTTCAGCGTCCACCGCATGCCCGTCGAGCAAGATGTTGAATTCCGGAGGGTTGAGAATGTGTTTCTTGACGCTGCAAAGATTGGCGGTCCGCCAGATGGCCTTGCGGTATTTTTCCGGAAATCCCTGGGGGAGGGCGATGTCGATGGAGACCTTCGGAAACCGCTTTTCCGCGGGATCCAGTTCGCTGACCAGATGTACCCCGAGGCCGTCGGTATCCAATTCGCGGCTGGTGCAGAATTCCAGCACATAGATGCCGACACAGGTGGCCATCGAGACAAAGAAGAGGTCGAACGGCTCAGGAGCCGAGCCTTTGCCTCCGTTCTTCACCGACTGGTCCGTCAGAACCGAGTGTCCGTTGAAATGCGCCTGCACCTGCTTCCCTCCCGGGAAGCTTACGGTGATATCCTTTTTTGGAATGGCCATGGGATGCAACCGGTCAGCCGACTTGAAGTTCGAGTGCAACGGGGCATTGCAGCGAGTTGGAAATCGGACAGGTTTTTTCCGCCTGTTCCACGGCCTTGCGTGCCGCATCCTCTTGCGATGCATCTTCCAGTTCGACGCTAACAGCCACCTTGATCCCGGTGATGGTCAGGCCGGCAGGACCTTTCTCCATCGTGGCGGTGGCATTGCTCTTGTAGGAGCGCAGTTGGATCTTCGCGCGGTCGAGAAAGAACAGCGCCGAGGTCATGATACAGGTCGCCACGGAGCTGGTGAGCAGCTCTTCCGGCGTCCAGATGTTTTCCGGGCCTCCGAATTCCGGGGGCGTTGCCACCTCGACGGTGGGTTTGCCGGCACTGCGGGTTTCCCCGGTCTTTCCCTGCTTCCAGTCTACGGCGCTTTCATAGGTCCACATAATGTTCTCCTTGTATTAAATGAATAGGTTGGCGTTGCCGCCAAGCTCATCAATGTACATTGCCACGCCGCCTTCCTCGATGCCATCGATTAGTTCTTCGCGTTTGATCCCCATCAGGTCCATGGACATAGAGCAGGCCACTAGTTTCACGCCGTTGTTGACGGCCGTGTCGATCAGTTCCGGCAGGCTCATGACGTTCTTCTGTTTCATGATCCCCTTGATCATGGCGGCACCCATGCCGCCCATGTGCATTTGGGAGAGGGCCAGCTTTTTGGGGCCCTTGGGCATCATGAAGCCGAACATTTTTTCCACGAGGTTTTTCTGCACGGAAACCGGGCCTTCCTTGCGCAGGATGTTCAGTCCCCAGAAGGTGAAGAACAGCGTCACTTTGTAGCCCATGGTGGCGGCGCCGTTGGCAATGATGAAAGCGGCCAGTGCTTTGTCGAGATCGTTGCTGAACACCACATTGGTGAAGCGCTTTTCTCCGGAACCCATCGCCATCGTGCAGGCCGAAGCGCTTTGTTTAACGATCACCGCCCGGTATCCGCCCTTTTCGGGTTCCAGCGACTGCAGCTGGTTTCCTGTCGAGTGGCACCACGCCGGGATGTCGGCGGCGAAGCCGGGATCGTTGGACAGGATCCCGACTGCTTCGCCGTTGCGGACACGTTCCAGTCCCTTGGCCAGCTGAAGAACCGGGCCCGGGCATTGGAGTCCGATGGCATCGATCGTTTCCACGACCGGAGCTTCGGAGGCCGGAGCGGACACGCCTACGATGTCATCGCCGGGATCGTCGAAGGTGGTTTCGTTTTCGGGAATGGTGTCCGGCTGGTGGGCCGTCACCATCATATAGGTTTTATAGCCGCCGGTCAGGTTGCGGCACTTGAATCCATTCTGGGTCAGGATGCGACAGGCGAGATAGCCGCGCAGGCCGACCTGGCAGAAAACGAGGTATTCGCGGTCCTTGTCGAGTTCGTCGAGCTTGTCGCGGAGTTGTCCCAGGGGAATGTTCTTGGCGCCGGGAATCGTGCCGCCCGCCATTTCTTCGGGGTTGCGCACGTCGATCAGCTTCTGGTGGTCGGCGGGCTTCAGGGCCTCTTCGACGTGGAACAGCTTTGCGTCGCCGCGCAACACGTTGCAGGCCACAAAGCCCGCATAGTTGACCGGATCCTTGGCCGAGCCAAACGGCGGGGCATAGGTCAGCTCCATCTCTTCCAGGTCGTAGACCGTCAGGCCGGCACGGATGGCCACGGCAATGACGTCGATGCGCTTGTCGACGCCGTCGGCGCCGACCGCCTGCGCGCCCAGCACCTTGCCGTTTTCCGGATCGAATAGGAGCTTGAGCGAGATGGGATGCGAGCCGGGATAGTACGAGGCGTGGCTGGCCGGATGGACATAGACCTTTTCATACGTGATGCCCTGCCGCCTGGCCATTTTTTCACTGAGACCGGTCATACCGATCGCCATGTTGAAGACCTTGCAGATGGCCGTGCCCTGTGTGTTTTTATAGGCGCTGGTGCGACCGAAAATATTGTCGGCGGCAATGCGGCCCTGCCGGTTGGCGGGGCCGGCCAGCGGGATGAGTGCGGGCTGGCCAGTCGCGAAGTCCGTGATTTCGACCGCGTCGCCGACCGCATAGATGTCGGGATCGGAGGTCAGCATGTTTTCGTTCACCTTGATCCCGCCGGTGGAACCGAGTTCAAGCCCGGCATTGATGGCCAGCGTCGCTTCCGGTTTTACGCCGATCGCCAGAATGGCCAGGTCGCTGTGCAGGCGGTCGCCGTCGCTCAGAATCAGGTCCACGCCATCGCCGGCGGTTTCGAAGGCGGTGACGGAGGTTTCCAGTTTCAGATTGACGCCAAGAAGGCGCATTTCCTGATGAAGAACCGTGGCCATTTCCGGGTCGGCCGGGCCCATTACCTGCGGGGCCAGCTCGATGAGCGTGGTGCTTAGTTTGCGTTCGCGCAGCGCCTCGGCCATTTCGAGGCCGATGTAGCCGCCGCCGATTACAGCCGCCGATTTTTTCCCTTCGAGGCCTTGGATAATCCGATCCATGTCCTCGAGATTGCGCAGCGTCAAAACCTTCGGATTGTCGATGCCGGCGATGGGGGGACGAACCGGGGCCGCGCCGGGACTGAGAATCAATTTGTCGTAGGACTCGGTATATTCTTCTCCGGTTTTCAGGTTCTTGACCGAGATCTGCTTGTTAGCACGGTCGATTGCGACCACTTCGCTCAACGTGCGCACCTCGAGGTTGAACTTGCCGACCATTGCTTCCGGCGTGGTGACGAGCAGCTTTTCGCGTTCGGCAATGGTTCCGCCGATGTGGTAGGGGAGGCCGCAATTGGCGAACGAGATATCCGGCCCGCGTTCGAACAGGATGATTTCGCAGTTTTCATCGAGTCGGCGTGCCCGGGCCGCCGCGCTTGCTCCGCCGGCCACACCGCCGACAATCAGAAGTTTTTCAGTACTCATTCTATGATGACCTTTCCAGTTATATAATTAAAAGATAATGATAACCTAATGTACGGGAGGTGAAAAAACAGGATGGTTAGTCCTGAAAATTGAGGAATTGACGCAGATGTTTATGCATGCAGTCAAATAGCTTTAGGAAGTCGCGGTTGGACAGGCTACAGTATTTCTGCGTACCGTCCTTGCGGATTTCCACCAGCTTCTGCTGGCACAGGATCTTCAACTGCTGCGACATCATCGATTGGCTGCATCCCAGTTCTTCATAGAGCTGGGTAACCGTTCGTTCGCCGTCAGCCAGAATTTCGATGACACCCAAACGAACAGGGTGGGCCATCGCCTTCAATACTTCCGCAGCGATATTTCGTTCTTCAGCAACCATGGGGCTCTCCAAATTCAATAGATCAAGCATTATAATATTTTTATGTATTGGCCAAATCAAATCTATAGCTATTTCTGTGGGGGCGTTTGCTTTTGGTCGTTGTGCAAGCTAGACTGCAGTAAATCGTGTACGTATTGGAAAGGTGATTCATGTGTCTTGCAGTGCCCATTAAAGTCGTTGAACTGCTCGAAGGCCAGATGGCTGTCGGGGAGCAGCTCGGTGTGCAGGTCGAGTTTTCCACCGCCTTGCTCGATAAGGTAACGGTCGGCGACCATGTGCTGGTCCACACCGGTATCGCTATCGAAACCCTCTCCGAAGCCGAGGCGAATGAAACCCTGTCCTTCTGGAATGAACTGCAAAATGGATAGCAAGGCCGGCAAGATGCCGGCGATACGTACCGCAGGCTTCCAGCCTGCCTTGTTGATATGAACCTGCTTAACGACTTTAAGAATCCCGAGCTGGCACGAAAGCTTACTAAAGCTATCGCGGAAACGGTGGCGGACCGGCCGTTCAATATCATGGAAGTTTGCGGTGGCCAAACCCATACCATTTACAAGTACAAGCTCCGTGAAATGCTGCCACCCACGCTACGGTTGGTATCAGGTCCGGGCTGTCCGGTCTGCGTCACACCGATCGAATACATCGACAAGGCTGTCTGTCTTGGACTCGAGCATGGTGCCAGCATCTTTACCTTCGGCGATCTGGTGCGCGTTCCCGGAACCACAATGTCTCTCGAAAAGGCGGCGGCCGAAGGCGCAGACATTCAACCGGTTTACTCGCCGTTCCAAGCCGTCGATTTCGCCAAATCGAATCCAGATCGGCAGGTGGTGTTTCTGGGCATAGGATTTGAAACCACGTTGCCGGGTATCGGGCTGATCATTCAAAAGGCGCAGGCCGAAGGGGTGGAAAACCTGTCGGTGCTGCTTTCCGCAAAGCGCGTGCCGCCAGTTCTCGAAGCGTTGCTTTCTTCCGGCAAGGCGGAGATTGATGGTTTCATCACGCCGGGCCATGTGACATCCATCATTGGCACCAAAGCCTACGATGAGCTATGCGCTAAATATGACGTGCCCATGGTGGTGGGCGGTTTCGAACCACTTGACTTGCTGGGGGCCATTCATCTACTGGCGGGCGAATTGGCCAATGGTCGATCGGGCAATCTCAATGGATATACCCGCGCGGTTTCCCACGAGGGAAACCGCAAGGCGCAGCAGGTGATAGAGGAAGTGTTCGTGGAAAAGGATGACGAACTGCGCGGACTCGGCATCATTCCCGACGCCGGTTATGGCGTCCGGTCCGAATACGCGCAGTTCGATGCAGATCGGCGCATCAAACCCGTCGTCGAAAGCAATGAACCCAAGGGCTGCATCTGCGGGGAAATCCTCTGCGGGATCAGGCACCCCCCCGACTGCCCGCTTTTCGGTAAAGCCTGCACCCCCGATTCTCCAGTCGGTTCCTGCATGGTCAGCGCCGAAGGCGCCTGCAATGCGGCCTATCTGTTCGGTGATCTCGTTGTATGATATTTTCCTGAGACACGGACTGGTACGCCGTAAAAGGTCTGCTACATTCCTAGGCTCAACCCGGACCGCATGCGCGTCATGTCGAAATAGGAGTAGTTAATGAGATATTGGTGGTGTTTAAACGTAAAAAAAGGGCTGGCGCTGTTGGTTCTGGCGTGTGTGACAATAACCGCATCGGCCAAGACTCTTCCACTGCCTCCGCGGCCTAATCCTGCGGGAGAGAAGCAACCGGTATTCGGGGCTGCAGACGGCTACTTTACGTTTGACGACAAACCGGCGGTCATCATTTCAGGCTCGATCCACTATGCGCGCGTTCCACGTGCCTACTGGCGCGATCGCATCCGCAAGGCCAAGGCCATGGGCTTCAACTGCATCGGCACCTATGTCTTCTGGAACGCGCATGAAAAGAAGCCCGGAGAATTTGACTTTTCGGGCAACCTCGATGTCGCCGAGTTTGTGCGCATCTGCCAGGAGGAAGGGATGTGGGTCATTGTCCGTCCCGGCCCCTATGTCTGTTCCGAGTGGGATTTCGGTGGATTGCCGGCTTGGTTGTTGAAGGATCCGGATGTGCAGGTGCGCACCAACGATCCGCGTTTTGTGGCGGCCACCGCGCGCTATCTGAAGGCGGTCGGAGAGCAGTTGAAGGATCTGCAGGTGAACCATGGCGGCCCGATCATCCAGGTCCAGGTGGAAAATGAGTTTGGGCAGTTCGGCCGTCCCGGTAACAAGGACGACGTGAAATACAACCGCGCCATTTACGACCAGTTGAAGGACGCCGGCTTCGACACCATGTTCATCCGTTGCGACTGGCCCAATTCCGATACCATCGGCACCGCGCACATCGATGGGGTCTACTCCACCATGAATTTTGGCGGAAGTGCCGAACGGGCATTTTCCTTCTTTTCCGACGAATATCCCGGCATGCCGAAAATGTGCGGCGAATACTGGGTGGGCTGGTTCGATCATTGGGGGGATAAACACAACACCAAGGCGCTCGCGCCGTTTATCACGCAGATCGAGTGGATGCTCGATAACGAAGTCTCCTTCAATGTCTACATGCTGCACGGCGGCTCCAATTTTGGTTTCACCTCCGGTGCCAACTGGTCGTCGGGGCGCTACAGCGCCGACACCACCAGCTATGACTACGATTCGCCGATCGACGAGACTGGGCGCCTGACCCAAAAGTTCTACACCTTCAGGGATACGTTGAAGAAATACTTGCCGGCCGACTACGAGCTGCCGGAACCTCCCGGGCAGATTAAGCGCATCGAGGTGCCTGAATTTGTTCTGACGCAGACCGCTTCCTTCGAACAACTCGTCAGGAAGCCGTACAAATCAAAGGAAGCTCCCCACATGGAGTCCCTCGATGCAACCCAGGGGCTGGCGCTCTATCGTACTACGGTCAATGTGCCGAAGGACGGCAAGCACGACCTCGAATTCAGCGAGTTGAAGGACCGGGCTATTATCATCGTGAACGGCAAGCGCGTCGCTACGCTCGACCGGCGCTATAAGCAGGACTCGGCCCGTATCGAACTGCCCGCAGGTAAGGTAATGCTTGATATCCTGCTGGAAAACATGGGCCATCTGAACTATTCGCGCGAACTGATGAAGGACCGCAAGGGGCTGGGCGAAGTGACCCTCGACGGGAAGTCTGTCCTCGACTGGTCGGTGTTCACCTTTCCGCTGGAGCTCTCCGATATTGCCGGACTCAAGTTTTCAGAAGAACCAGCCGGGCATTCGCCGCTGCCGATTTTCTATCGCGGTGAATTCAACCTGGACGAAGTGGGCGATACGCTGCTCGACATGACCGGGTGGGGGAAGGGTATGGTTTGGGTCAACGGCATCAATCTTGGGCGCTACTGGAGCATCGGCCCGCAATACACGCTCTACCTGCCGGGGTGCTGGCTGAAGGAAGGAGCCAACGAAGTGGTTGTAATGGACATCGAACCCACTGGGCACCATGCGCTCAAGGGCGTAACCGATTTTGTCTACGGTCTCCAGCTCGACGCGGGACTGGGCTACAGTCGCAAGCCGGGCGAATCCATTGAGCTTTCGGACAAGCAAATGATCGCCGAGGGCTCGTTTGAAAACGGTGACAAAGCGCAGGTGGTCCGGTTCAGCCGGACCATTTCGGCCCGTTATATCTGTGTTGAATCGCTCAGTTCCCATTCCCGGGACAACAACGCAGCCATCGCTGAAATCCATCTGTTGGATCCAGGCGGCAGGCGGCTGAATCGCGATGGCTGGGAAGTGATTTACGCCGACAGCGAAGAGCTGGTTGCGGAGTCCGCCTCCGCCGGAAATGTGCTCGACGAACAGCCGGTAACCTTTTGGCATACGCAGTATCAGGGCGATGGAGCCAACACGCAACATCCGCACCGGATCGTGATCGATCTTGGCAAGGAGGAGACGTTCAAATCGCTACGCTACCTTCCGCGCGAGGGCAACAATCCGGGCAAAATCAAGGATTACAAAATCTATGCATCCAAGGATCTATTCAAGGGCTTGAAGGGGGACTAAGTCTGTTGCAGGGATATGCGCTGAAGATACATGGCCTAACGGGCCGCGAAACGCTTTATGCGGTTCGGAGAATTACATCGTAATGGCGCAGGAACGGCCATTCGCGATTTCGGGTATGACCTGCGGCTTCGGCAGCCGTGTTGTTTTTAGAGCATGGTGAGAAGGATTGGAGGGGGGGCAGTCGATTTGAATGTTTCCTATTCTGTCCGGCCGGCTTCTTTGTGTTTGTATGGCCATGCGTTTTATGGATACGGCGATGCGTTGCGAATCTATGATGAAGAGGTTTCGAGTTTTTGGCTAGGGGTTGCGTTGTCCCGCTAGGCGGGCTTCGAATATTGGGCTCTGGGAGGAAAAAATGAAAAAAATAGCGTGGTTTGTGGTGTTGGCCTATCTGGTCATATTCGTCGTGTTGACATGGCCGCTGGTGGCGTCCTCTTTTGCCTTTTCCGGAATGCAAACCTCGGAACCTTTGGGGCTATTCTGCGAGGTCCCATACTGGATTTTTATCGTGATTCTTCTCCTTTGCGAAGCGGGACTTTTGCTTTTGCCCATGAGGATTGAACACAGGCGGCCAGTTTCAAGAAGGCATGTCGTTTTCCCGATCATCGTTGCCGGTTTTTTAGCCGGAGCGCTCCTCGTGGGAGTCATCGGTTCCCTGGTGGAATTCTTTCAGCGGGAGAAAGCATTTGAATCGGGATGGCTCGGTTGGTCCGCGCTTGCGGGTGGGGTTGTATTATGGATCGTGTGGGGGGGTGTATTTTACCGGATTTCAAAAAGCAAGGAGCCGGAAAATATCATTCTGCTGCAATGCAAGCGGCTCTTGCAGGGCAGTGTGATTGCTTTGTTCGTTGCCGTTCCCACGCATATTGTTGCCCGTTGCCGTGACTATTGCTGTGCCGGTTTCTATACCTTCATCGGCATCACATTCGGTATTGCGGTCATGCTGCTCTCCTTTGGGCCAGGTATTTATTTCCTGTATGCAGCACGGTGGCGGCGATTGCATCCTGATGTGCAGCCGGAAGGGCGGGGATTGGAAGCTGGGCAAGATTCTGATGAATGAAAAAATAATATTGGGGCATGGCTCCGGTGGGCGGATGACGCACGAGCTGGTGCGCGATGTTTTTTGCCGGCATCTGGGCGATGCCGGGCCTGAGTCGATGGATGACGGGGCCGTTCTTGAGCATGCGGGCGGAACGCTGGTGTTCACGACGGATTCCTATGTGGTCAGCCCGGTGGAGTTTCCCGGCGGCGATATCGGAACGTTGGCGGTTTGCGGGACGGTGAACGATCTGGCGGTAATGGGGGCGAAGCCGCTTTGGCTGTCGCTGGGTGTCATTCTCGAGGCCGGACTGGAACTGGAGGTGTTGGAGCGGATTGTGAAGTCAATTGCATCCAAGGCCCGGGAGGCAGGCGTTAAAATCGTCTGCGGCGATACCAAGGTGGTGGAGAAGGGGAAGGGCGACGGCATCTTCATCAATACGGCAGGTATCGGTTTGCTGGAAAAGCCCATGCGACCGGATACCATTGCGCCGGGCGACAAAATAATCATCAGCGGAACGGTCGGCGATCACGGCATGGCGCTGCTGACTCTGCGCAAGGGATTCCCGCTGAAGTCGAATCTGCAGAGCGACTGCGCCCCATTGAACCGCATGATCTCCGATTTGATTGATAAAGTGGATGTGAAATGGATGCGCGATCCGACCCGCGGTGGCGTGGCGACGATTCTCAACGAGTTAAGCGAGGGCCGCGAATGGGGCATTCTCGTGGAGGAAAAAGAAATTCCTCTGTCGGCTGCCGTATTCGGTGTATCGGAGCTGCTGGGCCTGGATCCTTTATACAGTGCAAATGAAGGCAAGGCGGTATTCGTGGTGCCGTCGGATCAGGCTGAAAAAGCCTTGGAAATCTTGAAAAAATCAACGGGTGGGGAAAATTCGTCGATAATCGGATCCATTGTGGCTGACTTTTCCGGGAAAACCGTGCTTCATACCTCGCTCGGAACCCTGAGAACATTGGGAATTCTGGCTTCCGACCCATTACCGCGGATTTGCTGAACTTTTTTCGGCTTCATGGTTGACACCCCAAGCGCTTTCTATAAAGTACGCCGTCTTATTTACCGAAATAGCTACGGCTATATGAGGTTGTTTTTTTATTTTAAATAAGCACTGCGCGTACATTCATTACCGGTGTGCCGCGGGGTTTGTTTGTCTGTTTTAATGAATAGGCAATGCCCATGTAGCTCAGTTGGTAGAGCGCATCCTTGGTAAGGATGAGGTCAGCAGTTCAAATCTGCTCATGGGCTCCACTTATTCGGGTTTGAAGAAAAAGTTAACTGAGGAAGATTCAGGAGGTAATAAAAATGGCTAAGGATAAATTCGAACGGACAAAGCCGCACGTAAACGTCGGCACAATTGGTCACGTTGACCATGGTAAAACCACCACCACCGCTGCAATCACCTGTGTGCAGGCAGCCAAGGGTTTGGCTGAATACATTGCATACGATAGCGTTGCAAAGGCATCCGAGTCCCAGGGTCGCCGCGATTCCACCAAGATTTTGACGATCGCGACTTCGCATGTTGAGTACGAGTCCGACAATCGTCACTATGCACACGTTGACTGCCCCGGCCATGCCGACTACGTCAAGAACATGATTACCGGTGCTGCCCAGATGGACGGCGCGATTCTCGTGGTTGAAGCGCCTTCCGGCCCGATGCCCCAGACCCGCGAGCACATCCTTCTGGCCCGCCAGGTTGGTGTTCCGAAAATCGTTGTTTTTCTGAACAAGTGCGATCTGGTTGACGACGAAGAGCTCATCGAGCTCGTCGAAATGGAAATTCAGGAACTTCTCGCCAAGTACGAGTTCGAAGAAGATTCCCCGATCATCCGCGGTTCCGCCCTTAAGGCGATCGAAGATCCGTCCGGACCGGGCGCTGCCTGCATTCAGGAACTCATGGACGCTCTCGATTCCTGGATTCCGGAACCCGAACGCGTTACTGATCTGGCCTTCCTGTTGCCGATCGAAGACGTATTCTCGATTGAAGGTCGTGGTACTGTGGTTACTGGCCGTGTTGAACGTGGGGTCATCCACACGGGCGACACCGTCGAAATCGTGGGCATCAAAGATACTGCCACCACCACCTGCACCGGCGTTGAAATGTTCCGCAAGATCCTCGACGAAGGACAGGCCGGCGACAACGTGGGTATCCTGCTTCGCGGCACCAAGAAGGAAGAAGTTCAGCGCGGTCAGGTTCTGGCCAAGCCCGGCTCGATCAAGCCGCACACCACATTCAAAGGCGAAGTCTACGTTCTGTCCAAGGACGAAGGCGGTCGCCATACCCCGTTCTTTAAGGGATACCGTCCGCAGTTCTACTTCCGTACGACCGACGTTACCGGCGACATCCAACTGCCTGAAGGCGTTGAGATGGTTATGCCTGGCGACAACGTGACCATGGATGTAACGCTGATCACCCCGATCGCGATGGAGCAGCACATGCGCTTCGCGATTCGTGAAGGTGGCCGTACCGTTGGTGCCGGCCGCGTTACCGAAATTTCCGCGTAACGTAGATATCACATCGGGTAACGGGCAGGATTTCCTGCCCCGACCCCGTTTAATCAAGAACAGGACGAAACCATGCCGAGAGATATCATCACTCTGGCCTGCACCGAGTGCAAAGAGCGCAACTACACGGGCACCCGCAACAAGAAGCTGGAAACCCAGCGGCGCGAAGTCAAGAAGTACTGCCCTCGTGACCGCCGGCATACGTTGCATCGCGAAACAAAGTAGTTGGACGTTTTTTTTGACAACAGGTCGGTAGTTCAATTGGTAGAGCACCGGTTTCCAAAACCGGCTGTTAGGGGTTCGAGTCCCTTCCGACCTGCCAAATTTTGAAACCGGAAAGTACAATGAATAAACTGAGCCAGGGCATTGGGAGTTTGAGAACCTTCTTCGAAGAGGTGAAGATTGAGTTGCTGAAGTGTACCTGGCCGACCCGCAAGGAACTCTTCGGACAATCCTTGGTGGTGATCATTTCGGTCATCATTCTGGGTGCGTTTGTAGGGATTTGCGACCTGGTGAACATGGGGTTGCTTCGTTTCATCATTCATTAAGTTTATTCACGAGAGTAGGAAACAATGGCTAAACAGTGGTTCATACTACACGCACTTTCCGGTCACGAGCTGAAGGTTCAGAAAAACATTGCCAGTCGTGTGCAGCAGGAAGAAATGGAAGATGTTATCGGAGAGGTGCTTATCCCTTCCGAAAAGGTCTCCGAGGTTAAGGAAGGCAAGAAGACGACAGTCAACCGGAAGTTTTTCCCAGGCTATGTGCTGATTAACATCAGCCTGTATAATGAGGATGGCGGCTTCAACGAACGCGCCTGGTACTTTATTCAGAACACGCCCGGCGTGATCGGATTCCTGGGAGGCGAGCGCCCCGCCGCGTTAAGCGAAGCCGAGGTGGACACCATTGTTCACCAGATTGAAGAGAAGAAGGAAGCGGTTGCGCCGAAGGTCATGTTTGAGCCCGGCGAGGCGGTAAAGATTACCGACGGACCGTTCATGAACTTCAACGGTGTGATTGAGGAAGTCGATCCGGAACGCGGAAAGCTGAAGATTTCGGTATCGATCTTCGGACGCTCAGCACCGGTAGAGCTGGAATATTGGCAAGTCGAACGTTCGGCCGAATAAATTTGATTGAGGATTGTTATGGCAAAGGAAATCACAGGATACATCAAGCTGCAGATCCCCGCAGGGGCAGCCAATCCGGCACCGCCGGTCGGTCCTGCTCTGGGTCAGCACGGTGTGAACATCATGGAGTTCTGCAAGGCGTACAACGCAGCCACGCAGAGCCAGGCGGGAATGGTTATTCCCGTGGTTATTACCGTGTACAGCGACCGCAGCTTCTCGTTCGTGACCAAGAGCCCCCCGGCATCGGTGCTGCTTAAGAAGGCAGCCGGTCTGGCCAAAGGCTCCGGCGTTCCGAACCGCGACAAGGTGGGCAAGGTCACCCGTGCGCAGATTGAAGAGATTGTTGAAGTCAAGAAGGACGACCTCAATGCTCGGGATACAGACGCCGCAGTGCGTATCATCGAAGGTACAGCGCGCAGCATGGGAATCGAGGTGGAATAATCATGGCTACTCACGGAAAAATATACAGAAACGTTGCGGAGAAGGTCTCCAAGGATACGGACTTCAGCATTGATGATGCGGTTGCGTTCCTGCAGGAAAACCCTACCGCCAAATTTGACGAAACGTTTGAACTCGCCTTTCGCATGGGCGTAGATCCTTCGAAGTCGGATCAGGCGATTCGCTCGACCGTGGCTCTGCCCCACGGTACCGGCAAGGACGTGCGTATCATCGTTTTCGCCACCGGCGAAGCCGCTGATGCCGCCCGCGAAGCGGGTGCCGCTGAAGTCGGATTCGAAGATCTGATTAAGAAGGTGCAGGACGGTTGGACTGATTTTGACGCAGCCGTTGCCACGCCGGACGCGATGAAGGAAGTTCGCAAGGTGGCCCGGGTTCTGGGACCGCGCGGTTTGATGCCGAATCCGAAGACCGGAACGGTTACCGACGATACCGCCGCAGCGGTCACTCAGCTGAAAGCCGGTCGCGTCGAATTCCGTATGGATCGTAACGGGAATATCGCAGTACCTTTTGGTAAGCGCTCGTTTGAAAAGAACGCATTGCTCGAAAACGCCAAAGCAGTGGTTGATGCTATCAACCACGCAAGGCCGTCGAGCGCCAAGGGCACCTACATTAAGCGTTGCACCATTTCCTCCACCATGGGTCCGGGCCTGCGGGTCACCCTCAAGGAAATTACCGCATAGAAGGGTTGGGTATTTGAATGAAACCTGAAGACAAACAGCAAAGACCGGAGAAGGCGGCCATGGCCGCCGAGATCGATCAGCGCGTCGCTGGCGCCCTGTATATGATCCTCGCAGACTACGATGGCATGGATATGCCCATGACCAACGAATTGAAGAGCTCGTTGCGTGAAAACGGCGCGTCGTACAATGTCGTGAAAAACCGCATGCTCAGCCGGTCCATGTCGGAAGACATCTCCGGGATGATGAAAGGCCAGACCGCCATGATCTATGGCGAAGGCGATGTGGTCGAAGTGGCCAAGGTCATTAGGAAATTTACCGCAGCAAACAAGAAACCCGTTGTCAAGGGAGGCTTCGTTGAAGGCAAGGCTGTATCCGCTGAGGATGTAGTCGCACTCTCCAAGCTTCCTTCGAAGGATGTCCTGCGCGCTATGTTGCTGGGCACCCTGCAGGCACCGGCCAGAAACCTGGCCAGCGTGCTCAACCAGAAGGTGGCGAGCTTGGTATACGTGCTGAGCGCGGTAAAAGAGAAAAAAGAACAAGAAGCATAACAGTTTGAATTAGATAGCAGTTCAAGGAGGTACAAAATGTCCGAAGAAACAAAAGAAGAAGTAGTACTCGAAGGCAAGATGGCTGAATTCGTTGATTGGGTTGAAACCATTTCTGTTCTGGAACTTTCGCAGCTCGTGAAGGCTCTGGAAGATCGTCTGGGCGTAACTGCCGCAGCTCCGGTTGCCGCTGTTGCCGCAGCTCCGGCTGGTGACGAAGGTGGTGCCGCCGCCGCAGAAAAGACCGATTTCGATGTCGTTCTGACCGCTGCAGGCGGATCCAAGATCCAGGTGATCAAGGAACTCCGCGCTCTGACGGGTCTCGGCCTGAAGGAAGCCAAGGAATTGGTCGACGGTGCTCCGGCCACCATCAAGGAAGCCGTTGCCAAAGCCGATGCTGATGCCTGGAAAGAAAAGCTCGAAGGTGTTGGAGCAACCGTAGAACTCAAGTAAGCCCGCGGGTTTGCTTGATTCTTACAGATGCGCCATCGCTTTCGATGGCTTGTAGATTGTTCCCCTTTGAGACCCAAAGGGGAACAAGCGTTCTCCAATATTAACCTGAAGGTACGGGATGGCTGATAGAAAAAACTTTGGCAAGCTGACCGATGCGCTTGATGCGCCTGACTTGATCGAAATCCAACTGAATTCCTACCGGGACTTTTTGCAGCAGGACACCTCTCCTTCCAAGCGGAAGAAAATTGGCCTGCAGTCCGTGCTGGGCGAAGCATTCCCGATTGAAAGTTACGATGGCCAGATTGCTCTGGACTTCGTCAGCTATGAAATCAAGAAGCCGAAACTCGACCATCTCGAATCTCTTCGGGAAGGAGAGACGTTTTCGGCGCCGCTGTATGTAACGTTCAAGCTCCGTGAAGGCGAGGATATGCGCGAGGACACCCTATTCATGGGTGAAATTCCGCTGATGACCGATAGCGGAAGCTTCGTGGTCAACGGTGCCGAGCGCGTCATCGTCAGTCAGTTGCACCGTTCTCCGGGTATCTGCTTCGAGCAGTCCCAGCATGCGAACGGTTCCATCCTGCATTCATTCCGGATCATTCCGGATCATGGTTCGTGGATTGAGGCGCAGTTTGATACCAGCGACCTGATCTACATCTATCTCGATCGCAAACGCCGCCGCCGCAAATTCCTGGCGTCTACGTTCCTGCGCGCACTGGGCTATGCCTCCGACGAGGAAATTCTGGGCTTGTACTATAAGTTCAATGAATTCTCGCTCAGTAAAAAGACTTACCTTGAAACCGATCTCGAAAACATCGTTCTCCGCGACGATGTGATCGATGCGGACTCGGAGTCCGTGATTGGCCGCCGTTACGATGCGCTGACCGTAGATATGATCCAGCGGATGAAGCTGGCTGGCTACAAGAAAATTTCCGTTGTTAACGTCGAATGGGACCAGGGTCTGTTCCTGAAGAGTGTGCAGGCCGACACAACCCGTACGGTTGATGAAGCGCTCAAGGATCTGTACCAGAAGCTCCGCCCGGGCGATCCGCCGACTACCGCCTCAGCACGTCAGATGATTAAGCGTCTCTTCTTCGATGAAGCACGTTTCAGCCTGAGCCGCGTTGGCCGCTATAAGATCCAGCAGAAACTCGGTATCAAGAGCGACTCCCTGACCCTGGAAGTTGAGGACGTTGTTGAAGCATTGCGCTATCTGCTCATGGTTCGCATGGGCGAGGGCACGCTCGACGATATCGACCATCTTGGCAGCCGCCGCATCCGTACGGTCGGTGAACTGCTTGAAGGCCAGTGCCGCGTTGGCCTGGCCCGTATCCAGCGCCTCGTGAAGGAGCGCATGACCATCTTTGATACGACGGTTGACCGCCTCTCTTCCCAGAAGCTGATCAATCCGAAGGCCCTGTCCGCTGTGATAAAGGATTTCTTTGGCCGCAGCCAGCTGTCTCAGTTCATGGACCAGACGAATCCGCTTTCGGAACTGACGCACAAACGACGTCTTTCCGCACTTGGACCGGGTGGCCTGAACCGCGATCGCGCCGGTTTCGAAGTGCGCGACGTACACAGCTCGCACTACGGTCGTATTTGTCCGATCGAAACGCCAGAAGGTCCGAATATCGGACTGATTTCCTCGTTGTCCACTTTCGCGAAGGTCAATGAATATGGCTTCATCGTTACGCCCTACCTGAATGTTTCAAAGGGTAAGGTTGCCAAGAAGTATGATTGGCTGACCGCTGACGAAGAAGAACGTTATGTGATTGCTCAGGCCAATGCGGAGCTCGACGAGAATCGTTGCTTTGTAAACGACCGGGTCATGGTCCGCGTCCGCGGCGACTTCATTGAAGTGCCGCCGGAGAAGGTTGAATACATGGACGTATCGCCGAAACAGGTGGTATCCATTGCTGCCGGTCTGATCCCGTTCCTCGAGCACGACGATGCTAACCGCGCCTTGATGGGTTCGAACATGCAACGCCAGGCGGTTCCGCTCATGAAATCCGAGCGTCCGTTTGTCGGTAGCGGCATTGAAGGTCGTCTGGCCCGCGACTCGCGTGTGCTCATCACCGCCCGTGAAGACGGGATCGTAGCCTACGCTTCCGCCGATAAGATCGTGATTTCCAAGGACGGCAAGATGCCGGCAAAGAAGGCTCCTTCTTCGGAATACCAGAGTTACAAGTTGCGGAAATTCATGCGCTCCAATGCAGGAACCTGCCTTAATCAGCGCCCGCTTGTGAAGACGGGACAGAAGATCAAGGCAGGCGATGTGCTGGCCGATGGATCCGGAACGGATCAGGGCGAGCTTGCACTCGGAAAGAATGCCGTTGTGGCTTTCATGCCCTGGGGCGGCTACAACTTCGAGGACGCCATCCTCATCAACGAAAAGCTGGTGCGTGAAGACGTCTACACTTCGATTCATATCGAAGAGTTTGAATGCGGCGCCCGCGATACCAAGCTGGGTCCGGAAGAAATCACCCGCGATATCCCGAATGTTGGTGAAGAAGCGCTGAAGTGTCTGTCGCATGACGGGATTATTCAAGTCGGTGCAGAAGTCAAGCCGGGCGATATTCTCGTAGGTAAGATCACGCCGAAGAGCGAAACTGAGCTGGCTCCCGAAGAACGCCTGTTGCGCGCCATCTTCGGCGAAAAAGCCGCTGATGTCCGCGACACCTCGCTTAAGGCGCCGTCCGGCACCTACGGGATCGTCATGGACGTTAAGGTTTCGTCCAAGAACCTGTCTGCCAACGGCAAGGAAAAGCCCACTGATGTGAAGAAGCTGCAGGGTGAAATTCAGGATCGTCATGAGGACGTGGTTACTCAACTGACGGAAGATCTGACGGAAGCGCTCTCGAATATTCTGCTCGGTGAAAAGATTCCGCTGGATGTGATGAACGCCGAGAGTGGCGATGTCATTATTCCGGCCAACCGCAAGATCACCAAGACGTTGCTGCGCAAGCTGGCAGCAAACTACGAACACGTTGAAATCGATCCAAGCCCGATCCGTATCAAGATCATGGGAATCATCGACGAATACCGCAACAAGTTCACCGAAGCGAAGGAAGACAAAGACCGTTCGCTCGACCGCGCCGGAAGCGGCGAGGAAATGGATGCGGGTATCGTCAAGTCGGTGAAGGTCTACATCGCTACCAAGAAGAAACTTTCTGTGGGTGACAAGATGGCCGGCCGCCACGGTAACAAGGGGGTTATCTCCCGTATTGTGGCCGAAGAGGATATGCCGTTCCTCCCGGATGGAACTCCGGTAGACATCGTACTCAATCCGCTGGGGGTACCTTCGCGTATGAACGTGGGTCAGGTTCTGGAAACCCATCTGGGTTGGGCCTGTAAGCACCTTGGTATGCATGCGGCCACCCCGATTTTCGACGGCATCTCGGAACAGCAGATCCGCGATATGCTCGGCGAAGCCGGACTGGCGGAAGACGGTAAGACCGAACTCTACGATGGACGCACCGGCGAACGGTTCGAACAACGCGTTGTGGTTGGTGTGATGTATATTCTGAAACTGCATCACCTGGTCAGCGAAAAGATCCATGCCCGGGCCGTCGGCCCGTACTCGCTGGTTACCCAGCAGCCACTGGGCGGCAAGGCCCAATACGGTGGCCAGCGTTTCGGGGAAATGGAAGTGTGGGCGCTCGAAGCCTACGGTGCCGCTCATGCGCTGCAGGAAATCCTGACGGTGAAGAGTGACGACATCGCCGGCCGTACCCGTATGTACGAGGCCATCGTCAAGGGCGAAAACGTGCTCGACTCCGGTCGACCGGAATCGTTCAACGTTCTGATCAAGGAATTGCAGGGCCTCGGGCTCAACTTCCAGGTGAAGAACAAAGACGGCGAGCCGTTGCCCACAACCTAGTAAACGCATCACACGACCCATTATATTAGACCGCAGGAGGAACACCGGTGGAAAATAATTCAAGCAGCGTTGCCGATATCTTTGGCCCGAACATGGACGAACAGAACGACTTCGCGAACATCACGCTCGCGTCGCCCGAAGCTATCCGTTCGTGGAGCCACGGAGAAGTCCGGAACCCGGAAACGATTAACTACAGAACATTCAAGCCCGAAAAGGGGGGGTTGTTCTGCGAACGCATCTTTGGTCCGACGAAGGACTGGGAATGTTCGTGCGGCAAGTACAAGCGCATCAAGCACAAGGGCGTAATCTGCGACCGGTGTGGTGTTGAAGTAACTCTGTCGCGCGTTCGCCGCGAACGCATGGCTCACATCGAGCTCGCCGTTCCGGTCTCGCATATCTGGTTCTTCAAGGCCACGCCCAGCCGCATGGGCTTGATTCTTGATATGACCATGCGCAACCTCGAGCGCGTGCTCTACTACGACAACTACATTGTGGTTGACCCCGGTGAAACCCCGCTCAAGGAAAAGCAGCTTCTTTCCGAAGAGGAATACCGCGAAGCCCTCGCCAACTATGGCGACGAAAGTTTCGTGGCCAAGATCGGCGCCGAAGGCGTACGGGAACTGCTTACCCAGATCGATCCGGCCAAGATGCTGGTGGAACTCGAAGAAGCGATGATGAACACGCGCTCGAAGCAAACGCGCAAGAAGCTCGTCAACCAGATGAAGCTGATGGAAGGTTTCATCAAGAGTAACTCGCGTCCCGAGTGGATGATCATGGAAGTGCTGCCCGTCATCCCGCCGGATCTGCGTCCGTTGGTTCCGCTCGAAGGCGGCCGTTTTGCCACCTCGGATCTCAACGACCTTTACCGTCGTGTCATCAACCGTAACAACCGTTTGCGTACGCTCCTGGCCCTCAAGACGCCGGAAGTGATCATCCGCAACGAAAAACGGATGCTGCAGCAATCGGTTGATGCCCTGTTCGACAACGGTCGTCATGGCCGCGCCGTAACCGGTCCGGGGAATCGCCCGCTGAAATCCTTGAGCGACATGCTTAAGGGTAAGCAAGGCCGTTTTCGTCAGAACCTGCTCGGTAAGCGCGTCGACTATTCCGGCCGTTCCGTTATCGTCGTCGGCCCGACCCTGAAGCTGAATCAGTGCGGCCTGCCGAAGAAGATGGCTCTCGTCCTGTTCGAACCTTTCATCATTCGCCGCCTGAAGGAACGTGGCATTGTGCACACGGTCCGCAGTGCAAAGAAGATGATCGAGCGAGAAGAAGACGTCGTATGGGATATCCTCGATCAGGTGACCCGTGGCCACACGGTTATGCTTAACCGTGCTCCGACGCTTCACCGTCTTTCGATCCAGTCGTTTGAGCCGATCCTCATCGAGGGCGAAGCCATCCAGCTGCACCCGCTCGTATGTACCGCCTACAACGCCGACTTTGACGGTGACCAGATGGCAGTACACGTCCCGCTGTCCGTTGAGGCGCAGGTCGAGTCGAAGAGTCTGATGCTCGCCTCCAATAACATCTTCTCGCCGTCGAGCGGAAAGCCGGTTACGACGCCTACGCAGGACATCGCTCTGGGCTGCTACTTCATGACGTCCGAATCGCAGAGCTACCTGATGGATCGCAAACAGGGTAAAAAGCAGGAAGTCGAACACCTGCGTATCATGAACGACGTCAATGAAGTTCATACGGCGTACGACGAAGGCGTGGTCAAGGTGCACGACCGCGTCCGCTTCCGCAATCCGGACTATCAGCGCGAAACCCGCAACGGTGACAAGGATCGTTCTGTGATCCTGACTACTGTTGGCCGAATCTTCTTTAACGAAGTATGGCCGGATGAAATGGGTTTTGTGAACAAGACCGGCACCAAGAAGGTGGTCGCGAACCTGATCGAACAGTGCTACGAAATCGCCGGACACAACGAAACCGTTCGGGTTCTGGACGATCTTAAGAATCTCGGCTATGAAAATGCCACACTGTCTGGAATGTCCATCGGTCTTTGCGACATGATCATTCCGCAGGACAAGGGCGAAATGATCGCAGCGGCTCGTAAAGAGATCGAAGAGGTTGAAAACAAGCATCGCAAGGGTCTGATTACCGAAGGCGAACGCTACAACATGATCATCGACATCTGGACCGACACGAACGATAAGCTGACGAACAAGCTGTTCGGTGTGTTGGAAAACAACGATGACCCGATGAACGTGCAGTCCAAGGACGAGTTGAACCCGGTCTTCGTGATGGTCGACTCCGGCGCCCGCGGCAGCCGCCAGCAGATTCGTCAGTTGGCGGGCATGCGTGGCCTGATGGCGAAGCCGTCCGGTGAAATTATCGAACGTCCGATTCTGTCAAACTTCCGCGAAGGTCTGTCCGTACTCGAATACTTCATCTCGACACACGGTGCCCGTAAGGGTCTTGCTGATACCGCGTTGAAGACGGCCGACTCCGGTTACCTCACCCGTAAACTGGTCGATGTCTCGCATGACATCATCATTACCGAGGAAAACTGCCATACCCTTAACGGCATTGAAGTCAGCGCGATTGTCGAAGGTGACGACGAACTCGTTTCTCTGGCCACACGTATAATCGGCCGTACTGCCGCGGAAGACATCTGCAACCCGCATACGCTGGAGGTCATCGTTGCCGCCAGCGAGCTGATCGACAAGTATTCTGCCCGCAAGGTGGAAAGCGCCGGGGTTGAAACCGTTGTGATCCGCAGTGTGCTGACCTGCGAATCCCGTCGTGGCGTTTGTGCCAAGTGCTACGGTAAGAATCTGGCCACCGGCCTGCCGGCACAGCTTGGTCAGCCCGTAGGGATCATTGCCGCTCAGTCGATCGGTGAGCCGGGTACGCAGCTGACCATGCGTACTTTCCACATCGGGGGTACCGCCAGTTCCGTGTTTAAGCAGCCGAAAATAACCGCCAAATCCGGTGGTACGGCAAAGTATGAAAACGTCCGCGCCGTTAAGGTTGATGGCAGGAACGTCGTGCTCAACAAGAACGGTAACATTATCATTGTTGACGACGAAGGCCGCGAGCTGGAACGCTATGCCATGGTTATCGGCGCGCTGGTTTCGGTTGATGATGGCGGCGAAGTCAAGGCCGGCGAAACATTTGTCGAGTGGGATCCTTACTCCGTTCCGATCCTTTCTGAGCACACGGGTAAGCTCGAATTCAACGACTTTATTGAAGGGGTAACCGTTCAGAAGACCGTCGATGAAGCAACCGGTGTTGAAGGTCTGACCGTCATGGAGCATAAGGAAGACCTCCATCCGCAAATCGTGATCGTCGGAAAGAATAAAGAAAAGGGTTTCTACTCCATCCCGGCCGGAGCCCAGGTGATGATCAAGGAAGGTGAACCGATCAGCGCGGGTCATACGTTGGCCCGTACGCCGCGTAAAACGGTCCGTACCAAGGATATTACCGGTGGTTTGCCGCGTGTGGCCGAACTGGTCGAAGCCCGTACGCCGAAGGAAGCTGCCGAGATCGCCAAGATCGAAGGCATCGTCGAGCTGGGGGGCATTGCCAAGGGTAAGCGCAAGCTCATCGTTCGCGACACCGTCACCGGCGCCGAGGAAGAACACCTCATTCCGATGAATAAGCACGTGATCGTGTTCCCAGGCGACTTTGTCCACAAGGGACAGCAACTGACCGAAGGTCCGATCATTCCTCAGGAGCTGCTCGAAGTCTGCGGTCCGCAGGATCTGCAGGAATACCTCGTGAACGAAGTGCAGGCGGTTTACCGTCTGCAGGGTGTGGAAATCAACGACAAGCACATCGAGGTGATCGTTCGCCAGATGCTTCGCAAGGTCAAGATTACCGATCCGGGAGACACGGAATTCCTTTGGGGCGAACAGGTCGAAAAGCAGACCTTCCAGGAAGTCAACCAAAAGGCTGTGGCCGAAGGCCGCCGTCCTGCGGAAGCCTCCCCGGTTCTGCTCGGCATCACCAAGGCTGCGCTCGAAACCGAATCGTTCATTTCGGCGGCTTCGTTCCAGGACACCACCCGTGTTCTTACGAAAGCGGCGACGTTCGGTATGGTCGACCATCTGCGCGGCTTCAAGGAAAACGTGATCATGGGCCGCTTGATTCCGGCCGGTACCGGTTTCCCGATGTATCGCGATATCAAGCCCGTCAAGCTCGGCGAGGAAATCTCCGTCGAAGACGTGCTCGGTGATCCGCTCGCCTTCACGGAAAATTCCGACGAAGACTAACGGTTGAATCCAACCAGGCGAAAAGGCGTCCCTACCCGGGGCGCCTTTTTTTGTGCGCGATCCGCAGATTCCCAGAATTAACCTAGGACAAATCTCCTTCAGCTTGTACATGCGCTGGCCGGTATGCACCTAGATCTGTAGGTGAATGAAGATTTTACCGTGCGCCACTTTCACAATGGGTAGGAATATGAGTAAAAAATCAAGGGATATACGGTACATGAATGGCCGCTGTAGACTGGGGTAGATTGGCCACAAAATGAGGGGGAGACGACAAAGATAATCCCTATCAAACGAAAAGTGATTCATATATAGAACGGGCACCGAGGAGTCCAGTGCCAGCAAAATCTGGTCTGGATCGTGATTCGAGTGTATCATGCAATATACCTTGCCTATGGAAACGTTCCAGCGGGAAGTCCCGTTGTTAAACTGTTCTAAAAGGCCTTGAGTGATTCTGAGTTGGCAGATCAATATTTTATGATATATCCAGATGGTATAGCGTGTTGCGCGAGCATCGCGAGCTTCGAGCATAATCTGCTCGAGCATACTTTCGGATCGTGAAGCGGTTTCTCTTTCCCGTTCGGGCAATGGATAGGGAGGTCATATGAAAAAAAGATGGTTGGTTGGTTTGGTCGGAATGTTTGCCGTGGTTTTTTCGTCAACTGGCGAATCAGATCATGCTGATGGTGCATCGGAGGATAACTCCGGATGCGAGATCATAAATATTACTTCAAAAACGGGCGTTGAGAGAGATGCGGCGTATTTTAAAGGAGTGCGGGATAATGCGGTTATTTTTGTGCCGGGAGCCGTATTTGACAAAGAGAGCTGGTTTTTTCTGGCCAGACGCTTACAAAAGCTGGATGTCGCTTCCCTGTCCTTGGATGGAAAAACCCCAAGTGATGTTTTGTCAGCAATCGATTTCCTGAAGGGAAGGGGATTTAAACACATCATACTTGTGGGCGGAAGCATGGGGGGAACCGCCGTGCTTGATGTTTTGGAAGGGCGGCCTGATCAGAAAATTTCGAAAGTCATTCTACTGGCTCCTGCGGGAGGCACGCCCATTAAATCAGAGCGTATCGACAAGTTATTCATCGTATCTAAAAACGATCGCCTTGGGCTCTATGATACAGTAAAGACTCTTTGTGACCGCTCGGCCGGCCCAAAGGAATTTGTAGTTCTAGATGGGGCGGAGCACGCGCAGCACATCTTCAAATCCGGGCAACGAGAGGCTTTGACTAAGCTAATCATCGATTTTGTGGTGGAGGGGGAGGTGAAGGGTTCCTAGGGGTTTTTTACATGCTTTCTCTGGAAAGGATTTAGCTCCGAAATAATAGTTGATGGATCTTACTGATAAAAAAGTGAGATCACGTCCGTTCAGTAGGATTGTTCCATATATAATTACGACTGTTTTTCATGACTCTTATCCTTTCACTTATGGAATCATGCTCCAAAATCTAACCTAGTCGGTGCTGAATAATCCATTTGACTCAATATTTTCAGACCGGAAGCTAGGATGTGCGGGATGATTGTTTTCAAGGAATAGATCGAACAGATGCCGAAACCTTGCAAATAGTCTCTCATGAAGTAGCCTGAAACCGCCCCGCATCCGCGGAGGTCTGTTCCGCAGCGAGCTTAATTGCATCCTTGATTTCTCCCATCCACTTGTCCGTCATGGCAGGGAGGTCGCCAGGCAAAGGCTCGCCGAGATCTTCGGCGAAACGTATTGTGAAGGCAACGGCCGTCTGGCAATCAGTACTGCGAGCACAGCCAATCGGTTGATCCGTCGAGAATGACGCGCTTTCGCAAACAATCGGCGATGCGCTGCTGAAAGAAACCATCCTGCCGGACTCCGGCTCAAGGCGATCAGGCCGTACGAGCTCAATCGGGTTAACGTAGATGCCATGGTGCAGAACCAGGAGATCCGATTTACGATTGACGAGAGGCTCTACGACCTGGCACGCGCTCGACTGGTTGTTGCAGCGGATGCGTGAGGGATCGAACTGCGGCAGAGCTACAACCGCAAGGCGAAGGAGCATCTGGTCAAGAGCCAGTGCTATACCCATGCCCGTCAGTTGGACCGGGCCCACCGTGAAACCCGTAAGCTGCACTCCATCCTTGGCTTCGGCGTTTGGAACATTGAGCGCAAGGCGGTCGTTGTCGACTCCGAACTCGCGGGGTTGCTCGCTGCTTCATGGTTACGCCGGGGGTTGCGAGATCCGTGTCGACAAGCGGCGGCGCGGGGTACGATACCGAAAAACCTCTGGAAATGGATGAAACGTCTCGTCGCCATCGAGCCGGGAATCGGCCTCAAGCAGGAGTAGCGGATGGGCCGGTGCTGGCTCACGGAAATCGAAGGCGACGAACCCAACGCGGTGCTGAGTGCGGCGGGAATGAACTCCGGGAAGCTGTTCAAGGCAGTTTCCTTGTTGCGTCGCACCTCCAGAAGCTCTTCGCGAGCTTTGTTCAGATGCTGATCGGGACTTTGCGCCTTTTACGTTCAAATCCATCAACCCCGGCAGGGCTGGATCAGATCATGGTGTTCGCTTGAAATCGGGGCTAACATATCCCGATGTCTAAAATGCCCGGGCCGATTCTGGCAACATGGGTTAACTGGACCTGGGTTGTTGCCGCTGGTTTTGTATCGTTCTTCCCTGGTGCAGGAATTAGCACGAATTTATGTAGCCTTGCGGTATTAAACTGATAAATTGGATTTTATTGTTTGTATTACACATTTCCATCAACGATTCGGCCGGAGAGCATCAGCGGTGCCTTTTTTCAGACTTAAACAAAAAATTCATGAGGATTGTATTATGAGAAGTTTCCGGATTCAAAGGAACGTGATGGTTCGTGCCATCGTGTTGGCCGGCATTGTAGCCCTTCCTGCAGTGACAGTGCTTGGGCAACTGGATTTGCCCCCAGTGCCCGGTCCGTTACCTACGTTGAAAAATGCTATGACTCGACCTAGCAAGACAGGTGTGATTCTCAAGACTGAAGGGGTAAGCGATGGGTATGTCTTGATCGCAACTAGAGCAATTACAGCTACTTATCTCATCGATAACAATGGGTATATTGTGCATCAGTGGGATAACGACAAAATCACCGCGATGACCGCCTACCTGTTGCCCAATGGGAATCTGCTGCGCACAGTGAGGACTTCAGCGGTAGAGGTTGGCAATGTGATTCAGGAACTCACTTGGGATGGAGAGGTTGTCTGGGAATATTCTACCGACCGTACGGTTAAGCGCATGCACCACGATGTTGAGCGGTTGCCGAATGGTAACACGCTGGTCACGGTGTGGGAGAGGAAGTCCTTTCAAGAGTCGGTGGCGGCAGGCAGAAACCCAGATACTATTCCCAATAATGAAATGTGGGTCGATGCGATATATGAAGTAAAACCCACGGGGAAAACCACGGGAGAAGTAGTTTGGCGATGGTGCGCTTGGGACCATCTGATTCAGAACTATAACGAGAAATGCCGAAATTTTGGTGATCCAGCAGAACATCCGGATCGTTTGGACGTGAATCAGTTCAGGGGAAACACGCCGGTTTCGGATTTATTGCATATCAATGCGGTGTCATATAATCCGGACAGGAATGAGATACTCCTGTCGTCACATGGATTCAGTGAAATATGGGTGCTATCCAGAAAAACGGGGGAGCTGGTCTATCGCTGGGGCAATCCTCGCCGCTACGGAAAAGGCTCAGAGGTGGATCAGACCTTGTTCGGTCAACATGATCCGCACTGGATTGGAAAGGGACTCCGGGGTTCCGGTAACATTCTGGTCTTTAATAATCAAAATCCCGCCCCAGCTGGTTATGCGATGTATTCTTCCGTTTTAGAGCTCAAACCACCCCTAACCGACTCTGGAGCATGGCCGGTTCCGACGGCGGATGGCGTCTATCCCCCCTGTGAGGTGGTATGGGAATACACTGGGGCACCTGACTCATTGTTTTATTCTTCAAATTTATCGGGTGTTCAACGCTTAACAAACGGCGGTACGCTGATCTGTGCCGGATTGTACGGAAGGATTATCGAACTTGATGTGAATGGAAATCGTGTGTGGGAGTATATCGATCCCATATTTCCAACCGGGCCAAAACTTAAAAGGCTTGAAGAGTGGAATACGTTGCCTCCGGGAGCTGAAAATACGGTCTTTCGTGCATATAAATATGCCCCGGACTATTCGGCTTTTAAAGGGAAAGACCTCTCTCCAAAGAAGTTGCTGATAGATTTGGGCGCGGGCGATGAGGCCTCTCAACCCATCGTTCCCTAGAAGACACCAAGATTTGCCGCAGGCATCTTGTTGATGCAAGTTGGCTGAGAGGAGCCTTGCCATCGTGGCATCCCCATCCTTACCATCTCTTTTCTCATGTTTCCTGAAGATCGGATGCGTTTCATTCGGCGGCTTCATGTCGCTGGTGTCGATGATTGAAAGCCAGGTGGTTGAAAAGCGCAAATGGCTGTCCGAGGGGGACATGCTCGACGGCATTGCGCTGGCCAACCTGTTGCCCGGTCCGATGGCGGTAAACACGGTGGCCTACGTAGGATATCGCCTGCGCGGCGGGCTTGGGGCTCTGGTCTGTGCGTTTGCGGTGCTGTTGCCCACCACGCTCCTGATGATCGTGCTGACCCACTTATATTTTCTATACGGCACTCTGCCGACGGTCGAACGGATCTTCGCGGGCATCCTGCCGGCCGTGGCCGCCATCGTCCTGAATGTCTGCCTGAAGATGGGCGGTAAGAACCTGAAATCGCGCGGAGCGCTGGCAGCGTGTGCCCTCGTCGTGATACTGCTTTTATTCCTGCCGAAGGCGGTTCGCGCCTACGCCACGTTTGGTTTGGTGGCCTTGTACGGCGTAGCCGGTTTTCTGTTCTACCGGTTTTCATCCCGGCATCACGAAGGTTCGGCGCAGGTGCCGGCGGACGAAACGCTGCCGGAGGTCGCGCCGAAAGTTTGTAAGTCGTTGCAAAGATGCCGTATGGTAGGTTTTTCCCTGCTTGGATGCGTGGCCCTGCTGGGCATTGTGCCCTGTCCGGGCGATCAAAACGGCTTGGTCGCACTGATAACCACCTTCAGTAGCATGAGCCTGACGCTCTTCGGGGGCGGCTATGTCTTCATTCCCATGATACAGGAGGTAGTCGTCGATCATTTTGGTTGGTTGACTTCGAAGGAATTTATCGACGGGATCGCCCTAGGGCAGATTACCCCGGGGCCTATTTTGATCAGCGCCTTGTTCATCGGGCAAAAGGTGGCTGGCATTCCCGGTGCGTTGCTTTCCACAGTGGCAATATTTGCCCCTCCCGCCACACTGATGGTCCTGCTGGCCGGCATGCTGGAGGAAATGAAGCGTTCTAAAATGCTGCAGGCGGCCTTGAAAGGGATCCGAGTGGCGGTAATCGGCCTCATTTTCGGGGCTTTTATCAGCATTTTCCGGCTGGCTTGGCCGCATGGGGAAGGCTCCTGGGCAGCGACGGCCATGGTGTTGGCTGTCTTCTTGCTGTCGTTTACGGCACAATTCAGATACAAGGTGGACATTATTTGGATCATTCCCGTTGCCGGGGTGATCGGTTTCTTTTTTGGATAAACCATGAAATAGGGAAGAGAGCGGTTATGAAAGCAGTATTCATGATAGGGGAACAGCGTTCGGGTTCCAACCTGTTGCGCCTGATGCTTGAACAGCACCCTCGGGTTACGGCGCCGCATCCCCCGCATATCCTGCAACGTATGATGCCGCTGAGGCATGGGTATGGTGATCTCAATGACGATGCGGTCTTTATGCAGTTGATCGAAGACGTGTGCGAACTCATCCATCGCAACCCTGTGCCGTGGGATGCGGTCGAACTGGATGAAGATAAAATATTCCAGCAGTGCCGTGAACGCAGTGTGGTCGCCGTCTATGGGGCTGTGATGGACTTGTATGCGGAAGCCGAGCACGCGGATCATTGGATTTGCAAGAGCATGCAGAATGTACGCTGGGTCGATGATCTGGAGCGCTATTTCGAGGATCCGTTGTACATCTATCTCTACCGGGACCCTCGTGACGTGTGTCTCTCGTTCACCAAAGCGGTGGTGGGGGAGAAGCACCCTTACTTCATTGCTAAAAGATGGGCGGAACTGCAGCGATTGTGTCTGGAAGCCAGAGAACTGGTTGGTTCCGAGCGCTTTTATTCGTTGAGTTACGAAGCTTTGGTGACTGATTCCGTGCGGGAACTGAATAAACTGATGGCCTTTATGGGATTGGACTACTGCGCGGCCCAGCAGGAATTCTATCACAGCCGGGCTGCCTGGGAGGCGGCGCATGCCAGCAAGTTGTGGGAAAACGTCGGAAAACCGATCATGAGTTCGCGGATCGGCCAGTTCCGCAAAGGGCTTTCTTTTGATCAAATCCATATTGTTGAATCCGTGGTCGGGGATACGATGAAGCAGATGGGCTATACACCGGAAGTGACCCCCATCACCGAGCCGCTGGTTTTTACTCCGGAGCTCATTCACCAATACGACCGCATCAACAAGGAGCTCAAGCACGAGGTCATGATGCACTGCGAGCCGGAAGACCTCGCCCGCAGAAGCTATCAGCAGGCCTTGCTGGAAGAAATTGCCGAACGGCTGTCCGCTTTAGATTGATCCTCGATCGGGTGTCGTGCCTGATCGAACACCGGGTTGGCAGAGCAATAATGGACTCGAATAATCCATGCGGAATAAAGCTCGTTCAATGACATAAGGTGTCATCCATGCGTATCTCAACCATTGATACGACCATTATTTAACTCGTATACGATCTGTTTAGGCGACCGAAGGTGTTCAAAACCTTTCCAGAAAAGTAAAACCTTTGCGGAGTGGTAAAAGCTCAATACGAAGAGTTTCCTTCCTCGAGACTTATGGTTGCTGCACTACCGTCTCTTCCTTCCAGATCCCACTATGCGTGTGCTTTTTGAGACTAAACAAATTCCCTGAGTGAGTTGCCATATCTATGCGGCTCCTTAGCAAGGATATGAACCAAGGAATACATGAACCATACGAAAAAATAATTAGGAATAGAGGGGGGGGCTCGTGTATTTCGTGGTTAAAATCATTCAGCTAGAGCAGGTTTAGGGTAGATGTGTTCAGCTTCATTTTGCAAAGATAAAACCAAATACCTAGAATCTCTAAAGCGCAGCAGTTAATTCTGCGATAGACTATAAATTAAACTGCCCGGTCGAAGCAAAAAGACCCACGCCGGAATGCACTTTTTCTTTTGCGACCAAACATCAGAAAAGGAACATCGCCGGGCTCTTAACGCCACCGAACGCCAGAAAAGGTGGGAGGCCTTCCGCGCGGTCTTCAAAAGCGTCACGGTAAACAACGGCAGCAAGTTTTTGGCTTACGAAGCCCCTTGAACGTTCCGTGAGCGGTGGCGCACCTGCATTTACTACGCCCTTCCGTACTTGAGCAGGGAGCGGGAAAGCAATGAGAGCGCCAACCGTATTGTTCCGCGCTTCATTCCCAAGGGGTGCAACATCGCGAAGTTTACCCGGAAGCAAACCCAGGTGATCGAGGGCTGGATCTACCCACGGAAGATTTTGGATTTTTAAACCGCAGAGGAAAGGTTCATTCGAGAGCTGGCTGCATGAGTGGTGAAGAAATAGTCGGACAGTTTGATATGCAGTCTTCCTGCAGTGAATCCCGCCGGTTCTTACCAAACATTAACTTGCTTTTTTGACGGTCCTGTGGATAAATATGCGTAGGTTTACAGTAGGTATGAAGGCGGAATGGGTTCGTTTTCGGCCTATTGAAAACGCCGGAGTCAGGTGACTGCTTTCAATGTTGCATTCTCCAGATGAGGTACAAGGATATGCTGGATATAGGCTGAGTCTAGGGCTGATGGCCTTATATGAGCAGGGGAATGTAAGGTGTAAACAAATAAAATTCAGTTGCGTGGCAACGGATGAAGGTGTATTAAATCAAATGCTAAGTGGAATGGGTTCACTTATAACGAAGGAGTAAAGTATGAAAAAGCTAGTAATGACAGCGGCTGTGGTGGCCTGCGCGGGGATCGTTTCCGCTCAAGTCTACAGCGCTAATATCGTGGGTTATTCTAAGGTGACTAAGCCGGCCAATGGTGATCTCAACATGGTGGGTGTATCGTTTATTTCGACAAGTCAGAAGCTGAACGAACTGTTTCCTCCAGCTCAATTCGAGGGCGATCTGTTCAATGCAAATGCCAGTGATCAGGTGATTGCATGGAATGCCGGATCACAGAGTTACAGCACCTACGTCTATTATGATGCATCTGGAACCTATGGTTCGAGCTATGCCTATTTGGATGGCTGGCAGGAAGCGAGCCAGTTCGGAACCGCGAATTATGCGAATCCCACTCTGCCCGCAGGATCGGCATTCTGGTTCAAAGGCTCGGGGTCGACAGCCTCAACTTTAATGACGTTGGGTGAAGTTAAGACGGACGCAACGGTTACGAATACAGTTGTAGTAGGCCTGCAGCAGCTTTCCAACCCGTATGCTACCGCAAATACCCTCGGTACAATGTTTGGAACTCTGCCTTCTGGCGACCTGTTCAACGCAAACGCCAGTGACCAGATTATAGTATGGGATACCTCTACACAGGCTTACGCCACCTACGTCTATTATGATGCCTCCGGGACCTATGGTTCGAGCTACGCCTATTTGGATGGCTGGCAGGAAGCAAGCCAGTTCGGTACAGCGAATTATGCAAATGACACGGTGATTCCGGTGGGTCAGGGGTTTTGGTATAAAGCCACAAGCGGATTTGAATGGGTGATCAACCGTAACTTCACCCCCTGATCATATCGAGCAGAGTGTGTTAGATAAGAAATAGTCAACAAGGAGAATGAAATGAAGAAAACAATGGCAGTATTGGCGGTTGTCGCCGTGTCGGGCATGGCTCACGCCAGTCTGATTAACTGGGGCGGTAACTTCAAGCAAGGAGCCGGGGGCGGAGTCTACGAATACACGGATGGTGACGGCGATACTGGAGGTCAGTTTACGTCTGCTTTTACGGCTTATTTGATCAATAGCTCGACCTTTAATCCATTAATTCAGGACGGCATGAGTCTGGTAGATTTGTCGGCTGTGACTGGTTCGGCACTGGCAAGTTCGCCAATCTTCATCAAAGATGCCGGCATCGGCCAACAGACCGCAATTACACTTACTCCATCTGTTTCTGTGCCAGACGGAACCGATGTTTACACGGTTCTGGTGAACGCTGACTCGTCATGGGCCATGATCGTTGACGTTACGCCTGCCAATGTAGGTGCTTTTGACCCGGCCGTAGGGTATGTTCCTACGCTTGGAGTTGATACTTCTGAGTCCCTTATTGCAATGGGTACACAGGATTGGGTTCAAGTTGTTCCTGAACCGGCTACCATCGGTCTGATGGGTGTTGCAGGCCTCGGGATGTTCCTGGCTCGTAAGAAAGCTCGACGCTAATTCGTCGAATTGGCAAGAGTGATAAAAGCCGTCCTTCGGGGCGGCTTTTTTATTGTGGGGGTCGTCCACATGCCATCCGTAGCATCTGACGATAATTTTTGGTCAAAAAATCCAACGGAGTGGAACGGTTCGCCTCGCCGTCCATTCCGCGTAGCGGATGAGAGACAGTGGTTGCTGACTTTGGGATTATCGTTGATGTAGGTCCGTTGCCTTCAGCGGGCGTTCCGTCGTTCGACCTCCAGCGCGCCTTGGCCCGCTACCCGGGCAGATTTCCGCTAATCACCTCCGTTGTCTTTGTTACTCCAGTGTGGCAGGCATGAAATTCATCTCGTGTAGAGCAAACGGAATATCGGAGTTGTTTTACCCGACGCTTTCAACCCATGCCTTTCGGTCTAATTCCATGCATATCATCTCTTATACAAGCCTCAGCGATCTCCGTTGCTCCAGCACGGTAGGCGTTCACTTTTTCTCGTGCACAGCGTCGGAGATTTTCGTGCTCGCTGGCTGGTCCATTCGTCCGATGTCCATCGTTATTTATCTGTGTGGTTCAGGGTGGGTTGCGGCGTTGCCGGAGCGTTGCTGGCTGTAGTGATTTCGTATGTGGAACGGGTTGGCGATTGTTGCTGTTGCAGACTAGATGGCTGCATTGCGTATCGCAACCCTTCCGGCTTGCCTGAAAAATCGTGATACCAAATAATGGGTATTATTCCGTTTTTTGGAAGATGTTCCTGATCGTCATGTTCTTGAAATGGCTCGATACGTGTTTGTGTTCCGTAAATAGGACAGGTTGATTTTTTTTAACCGGGATTCCATTGGTTTTAATCGACTGGCTGCGCGGTAACAGTTATTGGACTCCATGCCGTCGATTTCGTTTGGCAGCTCGATTCGCACCGGAGAAATACCCATCCGGACGATGTTGCCCTGCTTCATGAATAGGAAAGGTGGTGTGCATGCCGCGGTCGTGAAAGACATCAACCCGTTTTCGGCGTTGCTGGGATTCATGGCCGCCCGGACATTCATGTCGGTCGTGGTGCGCGGGTGGCCGTGATAGCCTTCGGCATAACTGCCGGGCAGCGGAGTGGCGGTTGGCAATTTCAAGACTTCTTTGAAGTCATCCGGTTGAATCTGATTTTCCATAAGCAACCTGCCGGTTGATCTACATTGCTTCGAAACGTTCTGTTGGTGTGCGTGTTCACCAGTGCGCATCATTATTGCGTGGACTGTGCAGCGGTGCTGTGCTCAAAATCGATCGATGCGGTTCTATGTACGCGATGTTGCTGCGCATGACGGGTATTTTCTGCATGAAACGTCAGCTCAATAAACTGCTTATTCGAGTGTGCGGGTCGTCTGGCTTCTGCTCTCTGATATTTGGAAATCGACCTTCTGTTTTTCTGACAACTAAGCAGCAAACATTTATCAGCTGTAAAACGATGGTACGCGTTTTTCCCCACTTTCCGCATGACAACAATCGTGGTTTATGGGAGCTTATTGCGTTGTGACGTAATCCAAACTTTCCGAGGGGGAATAATGAATAGGACAGCTCTTGTTTTTTCCGTAATTTTAGCTTCGCTTTCGTCCGGCTTTGCCGTCGATATAACCAACACGAATATTGTGGGAGCAGACGGGCTTCCTGGAGATAATGGGGTTTTGATTCTTAAATCTGACGGGGTCGGTCCGCACTACGTCAGTGGATCGACTTTGACGGGAGGAAACGCCCTCTCGGTGACCACCAATCTATCTGACTCGGCCTCCGTTTTCGGCGGCGCCGGACTAAGGGCAAGACTGATTGGAATTGCTCCTTATGATCGAAATATTTTTGTTGATTCATCGGTTCTGCAAGGGGGATTGGGAGGAACTGTTTCCATTTTCGATGGCCTTACAGACAATGTTGTTGCCAGCGGTGGACAAGGTTATGCTACGGCCAGGGGCGAGCTTCATTCTACAGATTCCAGCTTTTACGGAGGTGAAGGGGGAATAGTTTCTTCGGCAAGCGGTTCTTTCGCAGTTACTGTCGAGGGTGGCGCCGGAATAGAAGTTGTTAAGGGCTCCCTCTCATTGACCAATGTATATGCCAAAGGGGGACATGGAGGGTCTGCTACTACGTCTGGTACATCCAGTTCTTCTGCGGATGGAGGAAGCGGGGTCAACCTGCTTGAAACGACGATAGCCCACTCGGTCGTTGGAAGCGAACTCATTGGTGGAGCGGGGGGGGATGCCGACAACGGGTCGGGCGTTGCCACCGCGAATGGTGGTGCTGGCTTATTTGCCAGCGATGTCAGTGGTTCATTGGTTATTTCAAATTCCATATTATTTGGCGGTAATGGCGGGAAAGCCATCGGTTCAGTACAATCTACAGCAACCGGAGGAGCCGGTCTGAAGCTGGTGGATACGGCTGATGCGATCATTATTGACGCAACCCTTACCGGGGGGGCTGGCGGAACTGTCAATGGAGCTGCTGGCCAGGATGGTGCAAGTCTCGAGATTCAAGGATCCACGGTTAACCTCTCTGGCGGGCAGCTAATCGGCGATTTGTTGTTTTCGGGCGCAGGAACAAACACATTTTCCATTCATGGAACTGCAATCGATGGTGTCATACGGCAAACGGGCGGTATCGTAAATGTAGATGATTGGGATGCTGTTCATTTCCAGAATACGTTGATTTCTGACGGCACAATGAATTTCAATAAGACATTGAATCTGCAGGATGGGTACGAGTTAACACTGGGAGATTCCCCGACTGCCGTAGCTAATTTTGACTCGGGATTGACAACTGCTTCCGGAAGCACGATCAGCGGAACCTATACGCAAATAAACGGTACAGAGATCTCCGGAGGTAACATCACCTCCTCAAGTGGTGTGTTAAACTTTGGCAACGGTACGGAATGGATTGTTGATGCTGGCAACACGGTTGTTAATTCGAATGACAAGTTCAATCTGGCGTCGGTGACGGGGACTGGAGCTATTATTAACAACATGAGTCTTCAGGATATAACCCTGATTGCGCCGGGAGGCTCTGCTGGCTGGCTGGGCGGGGTGAGCGCTTTGGAAGTCAATGGCGGCATACTCCAAGCGACTTACGCTGAATCATCGCTTGATGTGGCATTAGGCGTTGCAGGTGAAACGTCTACGGAATTTGGCAAGGCGATGGCAGCACTCTCCTCGATTCTTACGCCGGGATCGGACGGTTACAATGTGGTCAAGGATCTGGCCAATGACGCGCAGGCAGGCGAAGCCCTGATGAAAAATACTTATGTCCGGACTACCGAAATGGCTAGTACGCTGGTGGGGCTTCAGTCGGTGATTTCCGATCAGGTTAAGCATCGTACGCGTTCGAAGATGTACTACGATGGTGTTGGGTACCCAAGCACATCATCACCCGCAGGTGCCGCAGGTTGGCAGCCGTTGCGGACATTCTCTGACCGGATGGAGTCCAAGGTAAGTCTTGATGGTATTCGGACATTCTCGGATCGCATTGAAAACGAGTATAACTACGACAAGGTGAAAACTTGGGTCCATGGTGTTGTTCCGGATGTAAGCATGGATGCAACCACCGGTCTTCCGGTAGACTGGCAGGGTTGGGGCCGGGGATATGGCTCCCACGTTGAACAGGATAATACGGCTGGCTTTGCGGGCTATGAAGCGGATATTGGTGGCGCGATGGTTGGCTTGGATAAAAGAGTAGACAATATGCTGGTAGGTATCGGTGGTGGTTATGCCCGCACCCAACTTAAGGGATATGCGAACAAGGATGCCCTTGCAGATACAGGAAATGTAATGGCTTATTTTTCGACTCATGGTGAAAAGGCTTATTTCGATGCGAACGCAAGTTATGCCTTCAACTCAGTGAGCACAGAATACAGCACCATGGGATATAAGGGCGATTTCAATGCTCATACGCTCGGTCTGTATATCGGTGCTGGGTATGCCATTTCGCTGATGGATCGCATTTTGTTTACCCCGGAAGCATCCATCTTGAATACGCTGTATAACCGCGAGAGCTACACAGAGTCCTCTTCGCTATCAGGCGTTCCGGATCTGGATTATAATTCTTATGACCAATGGTCGCATTTGGCTAAAGTCGGAGCAACGCTCTCTATGATTCAGAAGGTTGACATGTATACCTGGGAAATGGGTCTGCAACCTGAAGTGCGTGCTCACTGGTTGCACGAGTTTAATGCTGAAATGGATAATGAAACCTACACGCTGGGAGGCACCACGATTGGCGCAACTCCGATGGCGCGTGAGGAGGATCTTGTGACTGTGGGCACGGGGGTTCGATTAACCAAGTGGGCTGATGATACGACCGAAATCGGGCTGGATATAGATGGAACCTTTGGCACAGAAGGTTATGATGCCTTCATTGTGAGTGGTACTTTCATTCACCGCTTCTAATTCTCAAGGTATTTCACGAAATATGATGAAATCCCCTTCTTTTACGGAGGGGATTTTTTTATGCGGTCGAAGACAGAGCACCATGGGATTTCCCGAGGTTGAATGGGCCTTCCTTGGTTCCTTCAGCAAAGGCTCTAGGTTGCAAGGTCAACGATGCCATGATCTGTACTGCACGAAACGCGGAGGAGCCATAGAACCTTGGTTACCCGTGGGTAACGATGTTGTAGATCGGCTGTTCCCCCATTGCGCGGATAAGAAACCTCGAGCTACCGCTTCCGTTACTGATATCCGAGAGGCCTCGGCTGTCGCTTACGGGCGGTGGAGCCAAAAAGCCAGGCAGAAGGGTTACAGAGCCTTTGCAATGCAACCCCGGTCGCATAGGTCATGGTTATTGGGATGGGAGGCCGATGGACGCCAGAGCTTGGTGATCTGGTCGGCCATGGATACTTCCAGGCTTATATGACCCAGGCCGTCCAGCCGAAGTTGCGACGCCACAGTTCGCAATGCGGTTTCGGGTGTGTTGCAGTCGGAACTGAGATGAACCAGAAATACATGTTCTAGAGCCTCTGTAGCGCTCTCTGAGATCAATCGAGCGGCATCGATATTGGACAAGTGGCCCTGGCGACTGCGAATACGCTGTTTTAGCGACCAGGGCCTCGGAGCTTCTCTGAGGAGGTCCTCGTCATGGTTGGATTCCACGATAATGGCTTGGCATCCCTTCAGTTTTTCGCGGATAAGCGATGTTCCCATTCCGAGGTCGGTCACCGTGCCCACACAGCTTTGAGCAGTTTGCACGCGAAATCCGACGGGTTCATAGGCGTCGTGCGGGACGGAAAAGGGTTCGATGGTAATATCACCAATTTCAAACGCTGATCCCGTTTGGAAAACCCGCGTATAAATTTCGTGCGCCTTGGGCTGCCGCTTAATTCCATTTAGGGTGCCGGCGTTAGCGTATATGGGAATACCGTGCCGTTTCTGGAGCACTCTAAGCCCGGCAACATGATCCCCGTGTTCATGGGACACGCATATACCGTTGATGCTTTCAGGAACAACGCCCAACTGATCGAGACGGAGTGCAATTTGTCTGGCGCTTAGACCTGCATCAATCAGTAAGCGCGTTTTGCTGGAGGCGATATAGATGGCATTGCCTGAGCTACCACTGCCTAATACACATACCTGCAAATCCATCTAATTCCCCTTTAAATTTTTTAACATAATAGGCTCCATCCGAGTGATGGAAACTTTTTTTAGTGGTTTATTGCGCGGGAGGTGGTGGAGTGGTTTTTAAAGCATTGAGTGATGGACGAAACCGTAGCTCCGAATAATTTTCCCGGCGCCCGGAACTTGCTTGTTTTCCATAAACTTGGCTTGAGATATGCGTGCAGAAGAGGGTAAATTCAACTGCATGGCAAAGCATGGTTTAGTTTTAAGTCAAGAAATGAAGATGCAGCAGGTACTTGCGCCGCATCTTTTCCAATCGCTCGAAATCCTGCAAATGCCCTTGCTGGATCTGCAACAGATGATTCAGCAGGAGCTATCTGAAAACCCCACGCTCGAAGCTACGCAGGAGCAGCCCGACGAGCAGATCGAGATCGAGCAGGGCACCAAGGATGTTGAGCGGGAGGAGTTTGATAACGAGCTCGAAAAGCTGGCTGCACTTGGCGAAGAGTGGGGCGATAATTACTACGAAAGCCATCAGACACTGGGTGGTGCCGATGCAGAGGAAAAATACCAGTACATGATGGATTCGTTGTCCGAATCCTCGTCCCTGCATGACCAGCTACTTGAACAGTTGGCGCTGTCGGGGCTGAATGACTATGAAAAGAAAATTGCCGAGATTGCCATTGGAAATATTGATGATGACGGTTATCTGCAGTTGGATGTAGAAGATCTGCTTGCATTGCCCAATTTCCCTGCCGAAACCCTTGATAAAATCCTGAATACCATTCACGACTTTGATCCGCCGGGTGTTGGTGCGCGTGACTTGCGTGAATGCCTGCTTTTGCAGTTGAAACGGGCTGGCAAGGCAGATACGCAGGAATATCAGATTGTATCCAGCCATCTTGATTTACTGGCCCGCCACAAGTATGACGATATTGCGCGCGCCATGGGGTTGACGCTGGATCGTGTTAAGGAATTGGCTGCTGCCGTGGCAAAGCTGGACCCCAAGCCCGGACGGAATTTCAGCGAGGATCGAATTGAGTACGTCACACCGGAAATTATCGTTGAGAAAAAAGACGGCGAATATGTCATCACCCAGAATAAGAAGCCGTACCCCAATCTTTTCATCAGTCAAAAATACCTCCAGATGCTCAAGGATCCGAAGACCTCAAAAGAGGTGAAGACCTACATCCGTGAAAAGATTGCCAAGTCAAAGCAGTTTATTCAGAGCATTGACCAACGCATGAACACCATCTATCGCATAGCTGTGGAAATTGTCCGGATCCAACGCGATTTCTTTGACCATGGTGTTTCCCGGCTCAAACCGCTTAACATGAAAACCATTGCGGAAATTCTGGAGGTGCATGAAACCACCATCAGTCGTGCAACTACCGGAAAATACATGCAGACACCGCGGGGTTTGCTCAGTATGAAGTATTTCTTCAAGCCCGGCGTTGCAACTGCCAGTGGAAATCAGATCTCCAATGAAAGCGTTAAGGCCGCCTTGGCTGAAATCGTGCTCAAGGAAGACAAGAAGAAACCCTACTCAGACGCCAAGCTGGTCAAGATGCTGGATGAAGAGCAGGGGATCAAGATAGCCCGCCGCACGGTGGCGAAATACCGCGATCAGCTCCGTATTCTCCCTTCGCACCTGCGGAAGGTCCATTAGTAGTACGTTGTCGGTTGGCGTTTTTTTTGCATGGCGGGAGCGGCTGGAAGCCTTCCCGCCTTTGTCATCCAGCAGATAAGGCGCGAAGGTCACCGACCGTTCGCGCCTCATATTGAGTTCCTGCAACCATCAATCGCCAGAGACTACGTCTCTTTCAGTTTCTTCCGGAGGTTGCGGATGCCGGTCTGCGCGATCATTAACAGATTGCTGGTAGTCCAGTATAGGACCAGGCCTGATGGCATGCTGTAGAAGAAGAACAGCATCATGATCGGCATCATAACCATCATCATTTTCTGCTGTTGCTGCTGTTCCGGAGTCGCCGCTGTCGAGGGGGAGTTCATTTTTTGCTGCCAGATCATGGAGGCTGACATTAGAAGCGGGAGAATGTTGAGAGACCCAACCACCGGTACCTTGCCCATGAACAGGTTTTCCGGTGCGCTTAGGTCTGCGATCCAGAGGAAACCAGCATAGCGCAACTCAATGGCATTGCGCAAAACAGTGAAGAGCGCAATGAATACGGGGATCTGCACGAACATCGGCAGGCATCCGCCCATGGGGTTGACCTTCTTCTCTTTGTAGAGCTTCATGGTCTCCTGCTGCAGGCGCTGCGGATCCTTCTTATGTTTTTCCTGCAGAGCCTTGATCTCCGGCTGAATCTCCTGCATGCGCCGCATGCTTTCCGTGCTCTTGTGGGTAAGCGGCCAGAACAGGATGCGAACCAGCAGGGTAAGCAAGATGATCGCTACCCCATAGTTATGAAAAATTCCATGGAAGAGGTTCAGGGTCCAAAGCAAAGCTTTGCGTGAGGGTTCCATCAGCCAGTTCATCCATGAAAAGGTACCAATGGTTTCGAATTCCATAACGCCTTCCAGATTGTTTCCGGCGGCCTTAAGGATGGAATACTGTTTGGGCCCGATAAAGCAGGAGTAATCGAGCTGCAAAGCATCGCCTGCCTGGATAGAGATCGGCTTGAAGACTAAAGCTGCCGCGATGTCCCGCGCAACAATGCCCTTCTGGGTCATATCGCGTGAAGAGGAAATCGCCATGGTTGCGATTGGCTCTTTCAGGCTGATAATCTGCGTGAAGAATTTGTTCTTTGCCGCAACCCAGTCGACCGGGGCATCCTGCATAGCTTCCGGTACCGCGTACAGATTTTCGGGCTTGTCTGCATTCTTGTAAAGCTTGGTCAGCTTGCGTCCCCAGTAGTTGATGCCTCCATCGGTGGTATAGCTATCAACGCCCAAGAGGCTTATACCCTTCTGGGCCTTCATATCGGCTGGATTTTGCATGCGTCCGGTCAGGATACGAAAGGCCGGTAGCTGGCAGGAGTTGGCTGACGATGCCGTGAAGCGGTCTGTTACATTCAGCATGTAGTCGTCGCCCAGCGTGACGGTACGTTCAAAAACACCATCCGGCAGTTTCCGGGTAAGGGTGGCGCTCCTTCCATTGGCGGTGACTTCAAGGTGTAGTGCGTTACGGGCTTCGAGTCCTTCCAGGCCCTGATACGAGAAGGCCGGAGCATTGGAAAAGTTCAATGATACGGGCGGGCTGCCGTCTTCGTTAAACTCCGGATAACCCAGTAGGGTAACCGACTTGATACCGCCGCCCAGCGATGTGAGCTCGAGTTCTATTTTATCATTCTTCAGGATGGCGGTTACTTCGTCAGCTTCCGGTTCAACAACCTCGGGGATGGTTTGCGCTACCGCGGTTTCCGCCTGGGTGAAGGCCTCAGCCTGTTCGGATGTGCCCATATTGTCCGCCTCGGGGGCCACCGCACTGGTCTGGGCTACAGGGACCGGCTTCGAAGCGAATTTCGGTGCCAGATAGGTGCGATCGATAAGCATCCACAAGGGAATCAGCAGGACCAGCAGGATAATGGGAATTAAATCTTTTCTATTCATCTCTATCTCTTTTCAGTAAATCTATGGTTTTCGCTTGGGGACGGGGTCGAATCCGCCCGGGTGAAACGGATGGCATTTGCAGATTCTTTTAATCCCCAGCCAAAGACCGTGAACCATACCATGTTGGATCAGGGCATCAATGCAATAGTGTGAGCAGCTGGGGTGGAAGCGGCAGCGCTGTCCGATCCATGGGCTGACCATTTTTTGATACAGCCGGATCAGCACAACGGCTCCCCGTGCAGGCATTTTAATAATGGCTCTAATCCACATCGTTCAGATGAAACTCATGGGTGGCGATTTCGCAGGCTTCCGCGGAGATCAAGCCGGCCCGGGAGGCCAGCGTCAGGAGTTCGCGCAGAATATCGGGCCATTCGGCCTGGAGGATGGCGCGGCGTCCGACCAGTATGACGTCGAGGTCGCCGGTAAAGTAGGGCCGCAGATTGCGGTAGGCTTCGCGAAGCCTGCGGCGGGCGCGGTTCCGTTTGTTTGCGCGCAGGTGGACTTTCTTGCTGGTTATAACACCAAGTCGCAGTGAAGCGTCTCCACCGCTGCGCAGCCAAAGGACCATGTAGCGTCCGACCCATTTTCGGTTTTGCGCAAAGGTTTCGGAAAAAAGTGAGGACCGGGTCAGTCGTTGCTGCTTGGATAAACAACGATCAAGCCCGCTGGATGGCGGGCTTGAGTCGATGGAATGGTCCGACTCCCTCTGGTGGGGCTTCGGCATATTAAAACCTGAATTAAACGGCAGTAAGGCGCTTGCGTCCCTTTTGACGCCGACGCTTAAGGATGGCACGGCCATCTGCAGTTGCCATACGTTTGCGGAATCCGCACTTGCGGGCACGCTTCAGCTTCGAAGGATTGTATGTACGTTTCATCGGTAAATTCCCTTTGTGTTCTAAAAAGCACGCTAAACTACCAACAAATTGAACATTGTCAAACCCATTTGAGAGTGAAAAAACAACGAATGATTCGTGGAATTCCATTGATGGAAACCCGGGGCCGCTCCTCGCGCCTCACGCCTGAATTTCCATTTCCCGTTGCATTCGGACAGCTTCTCCTCCACCATGCGCGGACTATGAAGAAAGAAATTAATCTCAGTGGCGGAATCAATCTCGATACAGTGGTGAACAATGCGGAAAAGCGGATCGACGGACGAAGGGCCGATGAACTGCGAAGCGTTAAATTCACGAAGGATTTTATTACCTCGGCCAAGGGCTCGGTCTTGGTGGAAATGGGGAATACGCGCGTCATCTGTACGGCCAGTGTGGACGAGAATGTGCCCGGCTGGATGCGCTTTCAAAAGGTGCCCGGCGGGTGGGTTACAGCGGAATACAGCATGCTCCCCGGGGCGACCCAGGATCGCACCAAGCGCGAGGCCACGCAGGGCAAGATCGGCGGGCGCACCATGGAGATTCAGCGTTTGATCGGACGTTCGTTGCGTGCCGTGGTCGACCTTGAAAAGCTGGGCCGGCGCCAGATCTATCTCGACTGTGATGTGATCCAGGCCGATGGCGGTACCCGCACTGCGTCCATCACCGGGGCCTATGTGGCGCTGAAGCTGGCAGTAGACCGGCTCATGAAGGAGGGGTTGATCAAACAGGATCCCGTGATCGAGGGGCTGGCGGCCATCAGTGCCGGAATCAATAAACGCATACCCATTCTGGATCTTTGCTATCTGGAGGATTCTTCGGCCGAGGTCGACGCCAATTTTGTGATGACCGAATCGGGCAAGATCATCGAAGTTCAGGGTACGGCGGAGGGCGCTCCGTTCAGCAAGGATGAACTGCTTCAGATGATGACGCTTGCGGAAAAGGGGATCGGGGAACTGGTCGCAATGCAGAAAGCCGTTATCGGCTGACGCTTCGCCGGCTGGCTAAAGTGATCCGTTGATGGTTGATAGGCTGAAAGGATTGCTTTGCGGCACGGATCCGAGCGGTCCTGGCAAACATCAACCAATAACCGTGAACCGAACCCTGCAAAACGTGTTTTGCAGGGTTTTCTATTCGTCGACCTGGTGCCGGACAATGTCGGCTTCAACCATGTAGATGACGTCTTCGGCCAGATTGCAGGCGTGATCTCCGATGCGTTCGAGCCGGTTTGTAACCGCCAGCAGGGTGATCATCGTTTCGGCATGTTCCGGATCGCGCTTAAGGGCTTCGACAATTTCCGTCTTCATTTCGGACTTCATGGCATTGATTTCCTCGTCGTCCTTGAGGACTTCGCGCGCCAGATACGCATCGATGTTCAACAGCGAATCAAGACTCTTGCGCACAATCGCCTTGGCCAGATAGGTCATCTGGTGGAGATCGAGCGGTATCTTTGGCTTGGCGGCCTTGTTGATGTAGATGCCGTTCTTGGCAATGTCGGCCGCCAGGTCGCCGATGCGTTCGAGGTCGCTGTTCATTTTCATGACCGCGACAATAAAACGGAGATCGATGGCAACCGGCTGATAGAGGGCAAGCGCCTTGAGGCACTCTTCTTCGACTTCGACTTCCATATCGTCGATTTCGTGGTCGCCGTCGATAATCTTATTGGCCAGTTCGGTATCGTTTTCCTGGAAGGATTTAACCGCTAGCTCCAGGCTCTCATCAACGCGGGCCCCGAGGGTGTAAATCAGTTTCTTGATTCGATCCAGTTCCTTTTCCAAATGCTTTGCCATGCGGTCTCCTTCGGAGACGGATTCGTGCTTCGTGATTTGTGATTTTCCGGTTCACGTTTCACGTTTCACTTGTCACGTCTCTCTCTATCCAAATCTGCCGGTAATATAGTTTTCTGTTTGTACGTTTTCCGGATTGGTGAACAGCTGTTTGGTCTTTCCAGATTCTACCAATACCCCCTCGTACATGAAAGCGGTAAGGTCGGAAACGCGTGCGGCCTGCTGCATATTGTGGGTCACAATAATGATCGTGTATTCCTTGCGCAGTTCGCCGATGAGGTCTTCGATCTTGGCGGTGGCCTTCGGGTCGAGCGCGGAGGTCGGCTCGTCCATCAATAGGATTTCCGGTTTGATGGCCAGGGCGCGGGCCATGCAAAGGCGTTGCTGCTGGCCACCCGACATGCCGAGGGCGTTGGTGTTCAGTCGATCCTTCACCTCGTCCCAGATGGCGGCCTGGCGCAGACTCGTTTCGACGATTTCGCCCAACTGCTGCTTGTTGCCGACGCCTTGCAGGCGCGGACCGTAGGCGACGTTGTCGAAGATGGACTTCGGAAAGACGTTGGGCTTCTGGAACACCATGCCGACCCGTGAGCGGAGGGTAACGACATCGATATTGCGATCGTAGATGTTATGTCCGTCGAAGATCATCTCGCCCGAAGCGTGCGTAGAGGGAATGAGGTCGTTCATGCGGTTGATGGATCGCAGCAACGTACTTTTACCACATCCGCTGGGTCCGATCATGGCCGTAACCTTGCGCTTGGGAATTTTCATGCTCACTTTGCGAACGGCCTCGAAGTCGCCGTAGAAGAGGGAGAACTCCTTGGCTTGGATATGGATTTCCGAGGGTTCGGCCGACTCGTCGTGTTCGGCAAACTGGTCGAATTTTCTCAGGGTGATTTCGTCGTTCATATCAACCTCTCAGTTTCTTGGAAATGCGTGCCCGCATGGTGATGGCAATCAGGTTCAGGAGCAGTACCAGGGCTACCAGCGTGAAAACCATGCCATATTGGACGTGGCGGATCTCGTCCACCGCTTCATGTTCGGTACACAGGTTATAAATGTTCCAGGGGAGGGCCGGAGTCGGCTGGCTGAAGGTTTCCCATAGTTTGAGCGGGGCCCCGACGCTGACCGCGGCGGTAAAGATGATCGGTGCGGTTTCGCCGGCGGCGCGACCCATGCTGATCACAATGCCGGTCAGAATGCCCGGGAGGGCGGCTGGCAGGATAACGGTCAACACCGTGCGCCAGCGTCCGGCACCAAGGCCGAAGGCGGCTTCCTTGTAACTGCGGGGGACCGCGAGGATGGCCTCCTCGGACGAGCGGATGATCGTGGGCAGAATAAGCAGGGAAAGGGTTAGTGAACCCGCCAATACGCTTTTGGAGTCGGATACATGGATGGTATTCAGGAAAAAGGCGAGGCCGAACAGCCCGAATACGATGCTCGGTACTCCGGCCAGCGTACTGATACAGATGCGAAGGAAGCTGATGATCCGGCCTTCCTTGGAATATTCACACAGGTAGATGGCGGCAATCACGCCCATGGGAATAGCGAAGATCATGGCGCCTAGTGTCAGGTAGATGGTTCCCAGCACCTCCGGCCAGATCCCGCCGAAGATGTGCGAGTCGCGGGATGTATCCGTGATGAATTGCCAGTAAAACGTGGTTTTCGGGCGCAGCATTTCATCCACATGTTCCTCAAGATATTGAAATAGGGGCTCCAGCCGGGTGCCTTTGAACTGATCGATACGCGGTTTTTCCACCAGCACGCCCATGGCATCGGGGTTGGAATAGTCCCACTCTTCGGAATAGAGCGTTTCATGGAGTTTGACCAGGGCGCGATCCCAGCGTGTCTGTCCGTATCGTTGCCGGATCAGTACGGGAGTGCGCTGGCCGGGAGCGGGACCAAGCAGGACTTTGATGGCATCTTCCACTTCCCGATAGGCCCCTTTGTATTCCCGCCGTTCAGCGCGTGGCATTTCCTTCATTTCGGCTTCGAAGTCGGCCATCATCTGATAGACGGGCGCACGGGCGGCGGTGGCTTTCTTCATTTCCTTATTGAAGGCTTCGGAATTTCCGCGGTCGAACTGTTCCAGCATGACACGGCGGTGCTCAATGGTTCCCTTGAAGACAAACGCCTTGGACCCGCGCCATATAATAGGAGCGAGGATTATGACAAGCGCCATGGCCATGACGACGATGGCAATCAGGCCGAAGCCGGAAAAGGCCTTGTCGAGAAGCTTTCTGGTTTCGAGTCGCATCAGAATAGTTTCGATTTTTGAATGGTGAATTTCGATTTGCGGGACGGCTGCACTGGCCGGTCCTGTCGCAACAATGGATTGGGGCGAAGCCCTTCAAAAAATTGGAAATCTAAAATCGGAAATCTAAAATTCATTTTTATTTTCCCAGTTTCTTGCGCGAGCGCTTAACAATGAGTTCGCTGGCGAGGTTCATAATAAAAGAGGTTGCGAGCAGGCAGGCCGCCAGGGCGAAGAGCACGTGGAAGCGCGCAGATCCGGTCACGTGGTCGGCTTCGCCCATGTCTCCGGCAATCGTTGCCGTCAGCGTACGGACGGGCTGCAGGACATTATACCAGGGCTCCGGAATACGTGCAGCGTTGCCGGAAGCCATCCAGACGACCATGGTTTCGCCTATGGCGCGCATAACTCCCAGAATAACGCCCGCCAGAATACCGCTGACCGATGCGGGGATGACGGCTTTCATAATCGTTTCTGCGCGGGTGGCGCCCAGTGCATAGGAGCCCTCGCGAATCTCGCGGCCCGCCGCCTGAAGGGCGTCCTCCGAAACGCTGACCACGGTAGGAAGCGCCATGATCCCCAGAATGACCGATACATTGAGTGCATTGGTTCCACTACTGACTTCAATGCCTCCAAGCTGACCGGCGATCCGGTGAATAATGAAATAAGCGGTTGCCCCCAGGAGGGCGAATATCAGGGGTCCGGCTAGTTTTTCATTGCCGATCCGGTTTCTTAGTTTGTCGAGGATCAGGTCGCCGGCCACGACCACCAAAAGGGCGGATACCGGGCCGAGAATCAGCCACGCTCCGGCCGACAAGATGGCTCCTCCATGGTTTTGCAAGGCGGGAGCGAACACGACCAGGGCAAAAAATCCATAGGCCACCGATGGGATGGCCGCCAGCACTTCGATGACGGGTTTGACAATCTGCCGGAGCCTGAAGGGGAGCAGGTCGCTCAGGCAGACCGCTGCGGCGACGCCCAGCGGAACGGCTACGAGGACGGCACCCAGGGTTACAAGTCCGGTGCCGATAAACAAGGGGAGAGCTCCGAAGTCGGCGGGAGTTCCGGCGGGATACCAGTGCGTGCCGGTGAATAGTTCCTTAAAGCCTTCGAGCTTGAAGAAAGGAATCGCGTCTTTGAGGATAAAGTAGAAAATAAAAAACACCGCAAAAGTAGACAGCGATGTAATCAGAAACAGCAGACCCTGGCCCAGCCGCTCGGCAATGCGTTGGCGGATGCTGGCCGCATCACTCATGATCAGACTGCTGCTGGATTTTCCATTCATAGGCACAAAAACCTCTTAAAGACGGGCTGGATAGTGAGTTGTAATTGTTAGGATAGGATTAGCACGAGGTTAAGAAAGGGTTCGTTGTTTCGTCTTTTAGTGGCTATTCCCCGGCCGTCTGAAGACGGAGCTGCAAACCATAAAGGCGCGACCACGGGGGTCGCGCCTTTATCGTCAATCGTCGCATACGGTTAGTATGCGGTAACCGGGACGAAACCGATTTCCTCGACCATTTCCTGGCCATCTTCAGAAAGATAGATGGTTATGAACTGGTAGAGGGGGGTTCCCAGCTTAGGATAACCGTTCGTGTACATGAACAACGGGCGGGCGATCGGATATTCGCCAGACTGTACGGTTTCGGCGGAGGGATAAATGCCGTTGACCTTCAGGGCCTTTACGGTCTTGTCGACAAAGCCGAGTCCAGCGTAGCCAATGGCCGCCGGAGTGCTTTGTATCTTCTGGCGGATTGCGCCGTTGGAGCCTACGGTTTCGACGGTATTGGCCATCTTTTTCGAGTTCATGACCATATGTTCAAAAGTTTCGAACGTTCCACTGTTGGTGTCGCGCGAGACTGCCACGATCGCCAGGTCGGGCCCGCCAACTTCCTTCCAGTTGGTAATTTCACCCATGTAGATCTTGCGTACCTGTTCGACGGTCAGATCCTGTACGGGGTTGGAGGGGTGGACCAGAACCGGCAGTCCGTCGAGGGCGACGACGTGGGCAACCGGCGTGATACCCTTTTCGGCGCAGGCCTTGAATTCGCCTTCTTTCATGGGGCGGGACATGTCGGCGATGTCGCAGGTGCCGTTCATGATGCTCTTGGCACCATTGCCGCTACCGGATTCGGACACGGTTACATTTACTTCCGGATGGGCCGCTTTGAAGTATTCGGCAAAGGCCTTGGCGATCGGGCCCACGGTGGTCGAGCCGTCAATGACAATTTCCTGTTGGGCCGAGGCAGTTCCTACGGCGGCAGCTACTGCTGCAATGGCAATGATCTTCTTCATAATGTGTTCTCCTTGGTTGTGTGGTTTGCTAACAGTGGTTTCTTAAATCGCTAATGAATCTGAAACATAACCGTTAGCTGATTGTGTTTGAATTATTAGGAAGCGGTTAGAAAACGGGCCGGGAGAATAAAAAAAGGCACCCGGAAGGGTGCCTTTTTTCAAGCCGTTGCATAGGTTGATCAGAACTTGGCAATGAGGTCGAGATGCAGGGTGTCTACATCTGTATCGGTGCTGATTTCCTTGCCCGAAATTCCCGTGACGCCCACTTGCAGGTGCTTGGCGATGTTATAGGCCGCCTTCACGCGGAATCCTTTTACGTCGGTTCCGCCGCCGGCATAGTCGGAATCAGCAAAATCGGCCGGAGCCGCATTGGCTTCCAAACGACGGTAGCCGAGCTTGGTTTCCCATTTGCCCTTCTTGGTGTCGCCGAATTTCACCCCTACGCAGATGCCGTTATTGTCGTCGCTTTCAAACACGTTGTTGACGTAATCGCCATACACCTTGAACGGAACCGGAAGCACATCCTTGAAGGAAATTTCGGAGAAAAGTTCGATAATCTTGTAATCAATGATTCCAGGGGCAAAATCATCGGCATTTCCGTAGTAAAAGAGCGATCCGCCCGCGGTAAGCTTGAGGTCGTCGTTCAGCGGCCGGGTACCGCCAATCTGTGCGCTGAGGAGGTTCAGGTCGTGTGCGCCTCCGGTTTCAACCACCTTGAATCCGCCAACGCTACCGAAGAGGCCGGTGTTGTCTAGTTGGGTGGAGTAGGTATAGGCCAAGCCTTCGGGGTTGACGTCACTGTCCCATATGAGGTCGGTCGTCGTCTTCCACGGATACTTCATTTTTCCGAGGGTCACGGCTCCGCAGTCTCCGCCGTTGAGCAGCATCGTCATGTAGGCCAGATCGAAATATACGTTCTTGTTGTCGAAGCTATCGCCGATAGTCTGGTTTCCCGAGTTGGCGCCGCCGCCGGTGCGAATACGGATGCCAGCTGTGGTGAAGTCGTTCACGTCGGCATAGGCGCCGAGCCGGACGCGAATACGCTGACGGTTTTCGGCGGTGTCTCCATCTACGCTGATGTTTTCATAGCGGTAGCGCAGGTCGGCCTTGATCTTGACATTCTGCGTCCACTCGGATTTCTTGGAATGGGCTTCCAGCGCTGAGAGGCGAGCAAGAATATCGTTTCTGTCAACTGCGGGCAGTTGTTCGACTTCTTCTTTGGATATGGTTGAAGCTGTGGATGTGCTGGTGGTCACTGCTTCAGCGGCAAATGCCGCGGTCGAAGTCATAGCGAGACCGAGTACGATACCGTTTATGAGTTTGCTGTTCATCTATTCATCCTCCATTTGGGGTTTGTTAGCTAACGATGTCTCCTGTTCCCGGGAAACACCCGACTGCATATCGGAAGAACTTAAGAATACACGCACGTTACTGTCCAATGATTTCCATGGGGTTTTCAATGCGCGGGCTTCTCTTCCAAAACATGGGAAAATGTTTGGGGAATATGTGTTAGGAAAGTATGAGGGTGGGGTTAAATATTAGTAATGGATGAGTGCAGGATTTGGCTTGGATTTGCACAAAGAAAGACCCAGCGCATCCGCGGTGGATATCCCGGTTGGTTGGCGGTGGCTCCTATTTTTCGCCCGCGATCACTTCGGCAATGTTCAAGGCATGGTCCTTCATGCGGCGGTAGTTGTTGAGCATGTCGGTAAAGACGAGGCTGTTCAGGGGTGAGGTCTTGCTTTCTGAAAGCCGCTGGAGATGTTGACGCCGAGATGTCTTCATCTGTCGTGTAATGGCTTCACCATCGGTCTGGGCCTTGCCGAGGATGTCCATGTTTTCATTCCGTTCCGCATCGTTGATCATCTTGATGTAGTCCGAGACCTTTTCGTGCAACGCAATGAGTTCATTGCGGCCATCTTCGTGTATCACCAGCTTGTTGCTTCGCACCTTAACATGTCCTTTCAGGACGTTCACGATGTAGTCGGAGAGACTTTCATATTCGTCGGCCATGCGCATTTGCCGGCGTGCCTCCTCCATGACTTCGTGCGGGACCTGCCCGGTGACCATCTCGCTGAGAAATACCACGATTTCCTTCTGCACGTTGTCCATGATGCCTTCGTAGTGGAATATCTTGTTTTCCAGTTCTTCGAGTGGTTCATCGCTGCTCATCACCTCCTTGAGCCAATCCGTCATCTTTTCGACGCTCTCGCACATGAACAGCACCTGTTCCTTCGACTGGACGATGGCCAATGATGGGGTGTCGAGCATCCGGACATCGAAGTAGGTTAGATGGTGGATCTCCTCGACCTTCTTTTCGGGAACCAGTTTTTCAACCAGGTTTGCCAGCGGCTTCATCAAGGGTAGGAAGATGATGGTGTTGATCAGGTTGAAGCCGGTATGGACCATGGCGATTTTGGCAGTGATGTCGTCCCAATCCCCTTGGGTTTTGGCAAAGAAATCCTGCAACAGGACAAAGATGGCTTCGATGCCCTTGACGTAGGCGAAGAAGAAGGGAATCAGCCAGAGGGTGCCGATCACGTTGAAAATGATATGGGCATAGGCCGCGCGTTTGGCATTGGTAGAGGTGCCGATCGAGGCGAGAAAGGCGGTAATGGTCGTGCCAATGTTGAGGCCGAGCACCAGCGCCGCTGCTGTGCCGAAACCAATGATTCCTCCCTGCGCCAGGACGATCGTGATCCCGATGGTCGCCGAGGAGGATTGGACAATCATGGTGGCCAGCATGCCGAAAAATGCGCATTTTAGAACACCCCAGTAGGTGCCGGCATCCATGACCGCGAAGACGGTTCTGAGATAGTCGTTGACTTCCGGCGTCTTGAACGCGCTTCCCATGGTCTGGAGTCCAAAAAACACCATGCCGACGCCGAGCAGGGCCATGGCCGTATAGCGCACGCGTTCCTTCTTGGAAAAGAGAAAAAAGAAGGCGGCGAGACCCAGAATGGGAAGGCCGAACTTACTGATCTTGAGTGCAATAATCCAGGCAGTGACCGTGGTGCCGATGTTGGCGCCGAGAATGACGCCGATCGCCTGCATGAGGGTCATGAAGCCGCTGTTGACAAATCCGACGACCATGACGGTCGTGACCGAGCTGGATTGGACGATGCCGGTTATCAGCGTGCCGATGGTGCAGGCCATGATGCGGTTGTCCGTTACCGCGCTGATCATTTTCCGCAGGCGGTGGCCTGCCACGGCCTGCATCCCTTCGGACATGTGCTTCATGCCCAGAAGAAAAATACCCAACCCACCGAGAACCTTGAAAATGATATCCTGAACCGTATGCCACTCCACCGCCAGCACCCCCTGTTAAAAATTCAGAGCGACAAGCTATCAAAATCTCCGGAATAAACTACATAATAATGGGGTATTGCTTGGCGCCAAGGGCTCCTAACAAAGGAAAAAGGCCCTTCCTGTCGAGGAAGAGCCTTTCGGAAACAAGGGTTTTGTTGTGCTATTTCTCGCCAGCCACCACTTCGGCAATATTCAGCGAGTGGTCCTTCATTCGGCGATAGAAATTAAGCATGTCGGTGAAGGCCAGGCTGAAGAACGGAGAAACCTCTTCCTTCTGCAGGCGTTCAAGATGCTGGCGGCGGAATTCCTTCATCAGTTCACCAATAGCGGCGCCTTCGGAGGTGGCCCACGTGAGATCATCCTTGCTTTCCGCCTTCATGCTCTGGTTCACGCGCTTAATATATGCCGTTGCCCGATCATGCAACGTCAGCAGTTTTTCTCGTGCGGGGCCATCGAGCGCTAGTCCATTTTGTTCCATTTTACGGAGACCCTTGAGCACGTTGGTGATGTAGTCGCTAAGCGATTCATATTCATCGGCAATACGCATCTGCCTGTGGGCCTTGCTGGTAATATCGTGCGGAACCTGGCCGGATACCATGTTGCTGAGGTACAGAAAGATTTCCTTTTGGACATTATCGAGGATTTCTTCGCGGTGGAATATCCTGGTCACCAGCTTACCGTCACTGATTCCTTCTTCCAGGCAGGTGCGCAGTTGCTCCATCATGCCTTCAACGCTTTCGGCCATGAAATTCAGCTGTCCCTGCGACTGAACAATGCCCAGTGACGGGGTATCCAGCATACGGACGTCGAGATAGGTGAGGTGGCTGACTTCCTTGGTTTCCTTCTCTGGAACGAGTTTCGTCACCAGCTTGCCCAGCAGACCGGCGAATGGAAGGAAAATAATGACGTTGGCCACGTTGAATGAAGTGTGGGTCAACGCGATACCTGCCGTGATAATCTGTCCGAATTCTGCTTCATCCATATCGGCAACTTTGACTTCAAGAGGATTGTAGCCCGTTTTCGTCTCTATCAGAGAGGAGAGGCCTTTAATCGCCACGGGGAACAGGGCAATGAACCAAGCCGTACCCAGTACGTTGAACAGGACGTGCGCATAGGCTGCGCGCTTGGCGGTCGTGGTGGTCCCGAGCGAAGCCAGCCAGGCGGTAATGGTGGTGCCGATGTTTTCTCCCATTACCAGAGCCGCGGCCGTCTGGAACTCGATGACGCCGGTCGCCGCGAGGCCGATCGTGATCCCCAGTGTGGCGGAGGAGGACTGGACGATCATGGTCAGGATCATGCCGACGGAGGCGCATTTAATGATGCCTAGGTAGGAGGTGGCCTGAAACGCGTGGAACCACGCATTGAATTCTTCGTGCGAACGTAGGGGCTTGAAGCCGTTTTTCATCAGTTCCAGCCCGAAGAAGACCATCCCGATTCCCATGATCGTCATGCCGATATACCGGGCCCGTTCATTCTTGGAGAACAAGAACAGGAAGGCAGCAATGCCCAGAATGGGAAGACCGTATTTCCCAATATGAAGCACGAGGATCCATCCAGTGATGGTAGTGCCGATGTTGGCGCCGAAAACAACCCCTATGGCTTGCATCAGGGTCATGATGCCGGAGTTCACGAATCCGACCACCATGACGGTGGTCACCGAACTTGACTGCACGAGGCAGGTTACGGCCAAGCCAACAAGCACGCCCATGATGCGGTTGTTGGTGACCGCACCGATCATCTTGCGCAAACGATCACCCGACACAGCCTGCAGTCCTTCCGACATGAATTTCATGCCCAGCAGGAATATGCCCAACCCGCCGACCACCTCGAAGGCAATCTTGAAAAACAAGTCAACGTCCATTCTCTCTCCCCCGGTTCGGTTAATAAATGCGCGCGAAAACTAGCAAAAACCTAACAGGAAGCTAACCTTTAAATGTTAGCAATTTGTTAGCGGTTTTCTACCGGTGGAATGACGAATGGGAGGGTGATGATGAACGTGCTTCCGGCGCCGACCTTGCTCTCGACCCGGATATGTCCATTATGGGCCTGTATGATATGTTTTACAATCGATAGTCCGAGCCCCGTTCCGCCCAGTTTGCGGCTGCGGGCTGTGTCGACCCTGTAAAACCGTTCGAAAAGCCGGTCGAGGTGTTTGTGCTCAATGCCGAATCCTTCGTCTTTAACGTAGATCGCTACCTTTTCGGTCTGTTGTTCAGCCAGCAGGAGCACTTTCTTATTGGGTTCGGAATACTTGATCGCATTGATGATCAGGTTTACGAGGGCCTGTTCCAGCAACGGACCGTTGATGGAAAGGGTGAGATCGGGAGGGCAGGTCATCTCGATCTGTATGTTTTTCTTGCCGGCCTGCAACTGGCAGAGATAGATGGCCGATTCGATGGTGGAGGCCAGGTTGCACTGCTCGGTCATCACATGACCCTCTTTCTGTTCGAGGCGGGAAAGGGTCAGTAGATCGTCAATGATGGCGTTAAGGCGTCCGGCCTGCTGGTTGATGATTTCCAGAAACCGCAGCGTTTCTGCATCGTGATTCCATCCGTCGGAGAGGAGGGTTTCCACAAAGCCTTTGATAGAGGTGATCGGGGTCTTCAATTCATGGGAGACATTGGCCACGAAATCGGAGCGTACGGTTTCCAGGTGGCGTAACTGGGTGACGTCGCGCAGGACGATGAGTGCCCCGATGGAATCGCCGGCCGCATTCTTCAATACCGTGCCGCTGGCTTGGATCTGTTTTTCTGTTTTTCCGCGCAGCGTGAGGTCGCGCGACCGCGGTTTTTGCGCACCCAGCACCGTCTTGATGAATTCCTGAAGATTGGCGAAGCGAACGGTCTGTTGAACCAGGGAGCGCTTGGCTTCCTGGTGGTTTACATTCAGGATTTCCCCAGCGACGCGGTTCATGTGGATAACCCGTTCCTTCTTGTCGATGGCCAGCACGCCTTCGTTCATGCTCGTCAGCACGGCCGCCTGTTCATTGCGCTGTGCGCTCAAGGTGGACAGGGTTTTGTTGAGCTGGTCGGACATGGAATTCAAGGATTCGGCCAGCTGGTCCAGTTCGAAGGCCTGCTGGGCGGGGATACGATGGTGGAAGTCGCCTTCGGCAAAGCTGCGGGCGGCGGCCCCCATGCCGCGCAGGGGAAAGGTGATTCGGCGCACCATGACAATGCAGACCACCATCGCCAGGATCCCTGTAAGCAGGGAGGCTGCAACCACGCGGCTTGTCATCGTATTCAGTTCGCCCTGGATCGCCGTCATCGGCAGGGATGCGCGCACAGCACAGCAGATTTCCTTGTTGGCATCCCTGAGGGGAACGGCCAGATACATCATATCCTGTTTTACCGTCCGGCTATAGCGTTGGTCCATGCCGGTTTCACCGCCCAGTGCCTGCCGGATTTCGGGGCGGTTCCCGTGATATTCCATCTCGCCGGGGTTTTCATCGGAGTCTCCCGCGACCTTGCCGTCCGGAAGAATCACGGTAAAGCGGGTGTCGACGGATTTGCCCAGCTTCTTGCACAATCGGTCGATGGCATCCATATCCCCGCTTGCTACGAGCGGGGTGACCTGTTCGGCCAGCAGGGTGGCGCGGGTGAGTATGCCGGTTTCCAGAGTTTGGAAATACAGGCTTTTCATCGAATGGAAGGCATACAGAGCCACCACCAGGATCGCAATAGCAGTCAGCACCCAGTAGGAGGGAAGCAGCAACCAGAATAAATGCCTTTTTTTCACGTTCCGCCGTTCCAGATGCTAATCATCTTCTTTGAAGCGGTAACCGATGCCTCGCACGGTCTCAATGTATTGTCCCGCATCGCCCAGCTTTTTGCGGAGGCCCACAATCTGCACGTCCACCGAACGGTCGGTTACGGGATAGTCGTCGCCGTGGACGGCGTCGACGATCTGGTAGCGGGTGAACACCCGGCCCGGCTGGCTGGCGAGGAGCTGCAGGACCTTGAACTCGGTGAAGGTCAGCGTTATGGCTTCGCCGTCCGCTTCCACTTTGTGGCGGCCGACATCAATTGAGATGTCGTGGATATTGATCAGTTCCCCGTCGGTTTCAACCGGTTTGGCCGACTCGATGCGGCGCAGGGCGGCTTTAACGCGTGCCAGCAGTACCCGCGGGCTGAAGGGCTTGGTGATGTAGTCGTCCGCACCCAGCTCCAGACCGGTCACAATGTCGGCCTCCTCGCAAAGGGCCGTCAGCATGATGATCGGAATGTTCCGGGTTCTGGAATTGACCTTCAGTTGCTTGCACACCTCCAGCCCGTCGGCGCCCGGAAGCATGATATCGAGCAGGATCAGGTTGGGCTGGAGCCTGGCCGCCTCTTCCAGCGCTTCCTCGCCGGAGTCCACTACCGTTACACGATACTTGCTCCGTTCTAGATTAAACTGCAATAGCTCCTGAATCGGTGCTTCATCTTCGACAACCAGAATCTTGATCTTTTCCATGCCGACAATGTTCCCCATTTACCGAACGCTAACAATCCCTAAAATGTTAGAATCTGGTTATCAGCTTGTTTTGAAAGGGTTTAGACTTGGGTGGAATTTTGGAATGCGATCCATCCCTCGCGTCCGGGCAGCTCCCGCGGAACGACGCGGTCAGCGGGCTGCTCGGCTCCAGAATCGATCAGGCTACCGCAGGGGACCACTTCGATGCCTCGTTCAGCGGCTTGCGAAAGAAAATCGTCGAACAGGTCGTGGCATACGATACCTTCGACCTCGGCGTGGATGGTTAGGACGTTGAGCTGACCGTGCTTGATCAACGATAGGATGTGGCCGTTGAAGTTGTCATTCGTGATTCCGTCGCGTCCGATGATCTCGTCGTAGGTGGGCAGGGTGACTGGAATCTGCGGCTGGGTGAGCCGTCGTTCGTCGACTTGCGGCATGAAAATGGAGTCGCCGCGGCAATCGCTGTTGTACTGGAAAGGAAACAATTCCTTCTGGAGCAGTGTTTCCTCGTTGGCCTTCCATCCCGGTGCGGCGGAGCAGGTCGGTGCTTTTCCGCAGATTTCCTGCAGCATCTGGAAGCCTTGGTCCAGATGCCGGAACTGCGCGGCAGGATTCATGCGATCAATCTTTGCCTGCCAGGCATGGTGGTCCCAGGCGTGCAGGCCTATTTCGTGCCCCTCATCAGATGGACACCGGATTTCCGCCGCCCATTTTTTTCCGATGACGGGGCCGGGAAAGAAGGTGCCGCGCAACAGGATGTCCCAGCCGTAGAGGCTGGCCGCATTGCTCCGCATCATCTTTATGAGAAACGCCGGCTTGAGCAGCCGCCACAGGTGCCGTCCCATGTTGTCCGGTCCGACCGAAAAGAAGAACGAGCCCTTTACGCCATGCCTGGCCAGCACATCGCAAAGGGCCGGAACCCCCAGCCGGGTTCCCCGATAGGTGTCTACATCGATACGGAGGCCGAGTTTCATGGAGTCGCCGGTTAGCTGTAGTCTTCGTCGCCGAACAGGTTTGAATCGACGGCCTGCTGCAGGAAGAAATCGAGGGTTTTATCGATGGATTCCTCGAATGAAATTCCCGGCTCCCAATCGAGGAATTTCTTCGCATTCTTGATGCTCGGAACCCGGCGCTGCATATCCTGGTATCCTTTGCCGTAGAATGTTCCGCTTTCGACCTCGACACATCCGGCAAAGGGCGGGAACTTGCTGCGCAGCGGGTGGGCATCGAACCGCTTAACCAGAATGTCGGCGAGCTCGCGGACGCTGGCTTCGTTTTCCGGATATCCGATGTTGATGATCTGGCTGTCGCACAGGCCGTCCTTGTTTTCGATGATGCGGAAGAGCGCTTCGATCGCATCTTCATAATCGACGAATGCACGCTTCTGCTCACCGCCGTCAACCAGCTGGATGGGCGATCCCTGGCAAAGGTTCAGGATCAGCTGGGTAATGGCGCGGGACGATCCGACACGCGCGGATTTGAGGGTGTCGAGCCGTGGCCCGATCCAGTTGAAGGGGCGGAACAGCGTGAACTGAAGTTCGCCTCTGGAACCGTAGGCCCAGATGACGCGGTCGAGCATCTGCTTCGCGCAGGAATAGATCCAGCGTTGGTTTTTGATCGGTCCGGTTACGAGCGGCGAAGATTCTTCGTCGAAATTTTCGTCCGGGCACATGCCGTAGACTTCGGACGTCGACGGGAAGATGATGCGCTTTCCATATTTTACGCAGGAGCGAACCGTCCGCAGGTTTTCCTCGAAGTCGAGTTCGAAGACGCGCAGCGGATTGCGGGTGTATTCGATCGGCGTGGCAATGGCCACCAGCGGCAGGACCACGTCGCACTTGCGAATATGGTATTCGATCCATTCGTTGTGAATGGAGATGTCGCCTTCGCGGAAGTTAAAGTTGGGGTGATCCAGCAGGTGGTCGATATAGTTGGACCGCAGATCGAGGCCGTACACATCATATTTTCCGCTGGCGGTCAGTTTGTCGCTGATATGGCTGCCGATAAATCCGTTCACACCCAGAATCAGGATGCTCTTCTTTCGATCCGCTTCGAACTTGGCCGACAGGTTCGGGCCGAATTTCATGTTGGGCTGCAACAGCGAATCCTGGGCAAACTGCGATCCCGAGCACATGACGCCGGCTTCGAGCTGGGCCGATTCCACAACCACACAGCCGGTGCCGCAGGCCACGGTGAGCGGCTCAATGGAAAGAATGGTGCCGGGCGCGGAATCTGCTTTGGCGTTATCGGTGGAAACCTGCCAGATCAGGCACTTGCGGTCGCCGATATAGGTGAAGGCCCCGGGGTAGGGTTTGGTGACCGCGCGGATTAGATTACGAACGGTCTCGGCATCCTGCGTCCAGTCGATTTCCCCGTCGGCGGGTTTCCGTCCTCCATAATAGGACGCCTTGGATTCGTCCTGTTCGGTGCGTGGAGCGGTGCCGTCCTTGATGATCGGCAACGTTTCCGCCAGCAGGATTTCGGCTTCGGTGATCGTTTTTTCAAACAGCGATTTTGCCGAGTCGTCATAGCTGATTTCGATTTTCCGCTGCGCGATGATGTCGCCGTCGTCGGCCTTCGGGGTCATGTAGTGCAAGGTCACGCCGGTTTCGGTTTCGCCATTGACGATGGCCCAGTTGACCGGGCAGCGCCCGCGGTAGGCCGGAAGCAGGGACCCGTGCAGGTTGATGCAGCCTTTCGGCGGAATGTCCAGGATGGCCGCCTTGACCATGTCGCGATAGTAGAACGAAAAGATAATATCGGGCGCCATACTGCGGATGCGCTTTTCCCAAACCGCGTGGTTGATATCTTCCGGGGCATAAACCGGAATCCCATTTTTTGCTGCGAGCTCGGATACCGAGTCGAACCAGATGTTTTCGTTCGGATTATCGGTGTGGGTAAAAATGGCGGCAATTTCATAGCCGCTCCCCATCAGGGCTTTGATGCCTTCGCATCCGATCGAATGATAGGCCAATACAACTGCTTTCATAATGCTTCCTTACGTTACGAGTTAAATTTCGCGTCCGACCACCTTGCGGACGAAATAGCGGGGGCGGTCCCGGACATCGTGGTAGATGCGTCCGATGTACTCCCCGAGCAGACCGAGGCCGATAAACTGCGCTCCGACAAACACAAACAGAATGGCAAACAGCGTGAACACGCCTTCGGCTGCCCAATCGGAACCCCGGATGAGGCGCATGACGAGAATGAGCAGGCCCAGTCCGATGCCGAAGGCGGAGACGATACCGCCAATAACGCTCAGCACACGCAGCGGGAAGGTCGTAATGCTCGTGAGCAGATCGAACTGCAGGTTGATCAGTTTCCAGAAACTGTATTTCGAGTCGCCGTCCGTCCGTTCGTTGTGGCCAACGGGAATTTCGGTCACCTTGTGGGCGAAGGTGTTGGCCAGCACCGGAATGAAGGTGCTGCGTTCACGGCATTGGCACATCGTCTCAACAATCTCGCGGGTATAGCCGCGCAGCATGCAGCCATAGTCGTGCATCAGCACGCCGGTCGATTTTTGCACCACCTTGTTGACCATCTTGGAGGGCAGGGTGCGCAGGAACGAATCCTGGCGGTTTTGGCGGATGGTTCCGACGACGTCATAGCCTTCGCGCATCTTGGCCACGACGTTCGGGATTTCCTCCGGCGGGTTCTGCAGGTCGGCGTCGAGCGTGATGACATAGTCGCCGCGCGCATGGGAAAAGCCGGCCATGACGGCGGCGTGCTGGCCATAGTTGCGGTTGAGCAGGACGCCGATGATCTTACCTTCGTGCTCCTCGGCGGCATCGGAAATCATTTGGGCGGATTGGTCGCGGCTGCCGTCGTCGATGAGAATGATTTCGTAGGTGGATTCCAGTTTTTCGCAGGCTTCCAGCGAGCGGCGGATGAGTTCGGGGAGATTTTCCTGTTCATTGTAGACCGGGATGACGACGGAGGTTTGCATGGGTTATCCTTTTTTCAGAACCGTTTTGATGGCTTCGATCACGTCGACCACATCGGCGTCCGACATCGATGGGCAGAGCGGCAGGGACAGGATGCGGTCGGAATTCCATTCTGTGTCGGGCAGCATGCCGCGCTGCATACTGAGGTGGTCGGTATAGTATTTCTGGAGATGGACGGCCCGGAAATGCAGGCCGGTGCCAATGTTCTGCTCCTTGAGCGCCGCCATGAAGGCGTCGCGGTCCATGCCGGCCGCTTCGATATCGAGACGGACAATAAACAGGTGCCATGCATGCGCATGCGCATAGTCCGGCTGGCCGAGCGGCATGATTTCCGGAATATCGGCCAGCTGTTCGTGGTAGCGTTTTGCGAGTTCCGTGCGGCGGGCGTTGAATTCGTCGAGGCGGGCCAGCTGGCCGAGGCCAAGCACGGCGGCAATATCGGTCAGGTTGTATTTGTAGCCCGGCTGGAGTACCTGCGCCTGCGGTGCGCGACCGTGAGTCTGGCGGTCGAAGGCGTCGACGCCCAGCCCGTGGAACTTGAGCGACTTCACCTTGGCGAGCAGCTCCTCGTCATCGGAGCAGACCATACCGCCTTCGCCGGTGGTCATGTTCTTGATGGGGTGGAAGGAAAAGATGATGGTGCCGGTTTTACCGATGCGCTCGCCTTTGTATTCAGTTCCGGCGGCATGGGCGGCGTCCTCGATCAGTGCAATGCCGCGTTCGGCGGCCAGCTGGCGGAGCGGATCTAGATCGGCCGGCGCACCGGCATAGTGGACGGGGATGATGGCCTTGGTCTTTTCGGTGATGAGTGGTTCAACGGTTTCGCGCGAAATCATCAGCGTGTCGCGGTCGACGTCTGCAAAGACGGGCGTTGCTCCCAGCAGGCAGGTTATATTGACAGTGGAAACCCAGGTCATGGAGGGCGTAATGACTTCGTCTCCATCACCGATTCCGAGCGCCTGAAGGACGCAGTGCATGCCGCCGGTGGCGGAGCAGACGGCCACGGATCCGGCCGCGCCGGTGTATTCGGAAAAGGCGTCCTCGAATTTGGCGCAGTTGGGTCCGGTGGTAATCCAGCCGGAACGGAGCACATCGGCAACGGCCGCAATTTCCTCTTCGGAAATCGAGGGCGTTGAAAACGGCAGGAAACGGTCTCTCATGCTATAGTCTTTCTTTGTTCAACGCGGGGGATGGTACAGTCTGGGGTTCATATACGGCAAACCAGATGTTGAGCCATTCCTGCTGGTGCGAGGGACGGGGCAGCCGGGCCTTGGTGGATTTGCCGCGCCCTGCCTTGATGGCCATGACCACCCGCTTGTCACCCCGGTTGCGGATAAAGTCTACCAATCCGTCGGTATCAAGGAACCGGTTCCGGGCTTCGGGATAGGATAGACCGTAATCAAATTCGCCCATTCGGTGGAAAAGATAGATGTCGTCCCGTTTGTATACGTAGCACATCGCATGGGTGGTCTTGGGGTCGCCGATGAGGATGGTATCCGGACCGACATTCGCGCGTTGCGATTCAAGAAATCCCTGGAAGCCGAGCGTAGGGGAGATTTCGGTCGGTGCGCAGCTGGTCATGGAGACAAAGAACACCGCTGTCGAGATGCCCAGCAATGCCGCCTTGCGGTAAAGGTTTCCGGAACGCAGGGCCACGATCAAGAAAGCGAGGGCGAATGATAATCCGGCGAAGACTACGGCAAGTTTGACCCCGATGTGGGCGTCGAGTTCCGGTAGTTTGTGCTGGGCATTCAGGACTGCAACAACCGGCAGGGCTACCAGTGCAACAGCCAAAATACTGCCGAAAACATAGAGGCCGGCGGTGAACGACCGCTGTTCGTTTTTTTGTTCAAAACGGTCGGCCAGTGCTACCGACAGGAGCAGGGCAAAGGGAGGGAAACAGGGGAGAATGTAGGTGCCCAGCTTGCCGGAGGACGCGGAGAAGAAGAGAAAGGGCATGATCATCCAGCATAGCCCGTAGCGGATCATGGGATCGCCGATGCGGCGGCGCAGCAGGTCGCGCAACGGCAGGGGGGCGACGAAGGTCCACGGTATCGCTCCCAGAATGAGGACCGGGATGAAATACCAGAATGGATTTTCATGCTGGGCGTGTTCCGTCGAGAAAAACCGGTTGATGTGCTCTTCCCAGAAGAAATAGTGCCAGAAATCGGATTCGCGGGCGGCGATGGCCAGGCTCCACGGCAGGGATACGGCGATGGCAGCCACCAACGGAATCCACGGCAGAATGAAAAGATCCTTCCATCGCCTTTGGATCAGCAGGAAGGGAACGATCACTACCACCGGTACGGCGAAGGCGATGAAGCCTTTGATCAGAAACGCGCCGCCGGCACATATGCCGGTCAATGCCAGCCATCCGGCCCGCTTCAGGCCGCGGGATTCCAGGGCAGGGTAGAAGCAGCAGAGCGTCAGCGTGATGAAACCGGTGACAATGCTGTCGAGCGCACTGTAGGTGCCTACCGCCATGAATTCGCCGCAGGTCAACAGGATCAGGGCACCCATGGCCGCGATTTCAACGGAATATTTCCGCCGCATGAGCCAGTACAGCCCCCAGGCGGCCAGACCGGCAAAGAGGGCCGGCATCAGGCGCACCGCAAAGTTGGTTTCACCGAACAGTTCCATGGCGACCGCGTTGAGTACATGGCCCCCTGCCGGTTTTTCAAAATAGCGCAGGCCATTAAGTCGGGGCGATACATAGTCGCCGGAGGTCACCATTTCGCGGGCGATCTCACCATAGCGCATTTCGTCGGGGATTCCCAGTTGCCGCACGTTGAGCGGTAGGAGATACAACAACATGAAAAGAAGCACCAGACCAAGACCTGTCTTCTTTATCGGGGATGATTTAACGTGCATCAAACAAATATGCCGTTAACGGGTTCCTGCTTCAATGCCGTAAAGATGATTATTTGGTAAGCTAAAGGCTCTGGCGGAGCTACGCCGTTACCCGGGGGTTCTTCAAACGGCCGGTTTTCTTCTATGATGATAGACCTAGATGAAGAACGGGATGACAAGTACGTACATCCAGAGCGATCCGTAGAAAATGGAAAGGCCTATGGCGATCATTCACTTTGGATGGATCAGGGGAGTTATATCGTCGGATGGATTCGTTGTGTCATCGCTCATTTTATCGCCACCATCCCGCAGAAGTTGTACCACCGGAAAAAGCTGTCGCAGGATTTGAAGCCATGGTCGAGCAACAGCTTGCGGTTCTCATCATAATGGTAGGGGATAAGGATGTTTTCCAGAGCCTCGCGCTTCTGCGAGATTTCCATCTCGGTATAGCCGTTGCGTTTCTTCATCTCATAGTAGTGCTTAATGAAAAGCCGGTTGATCGTTGAGTCTGCGGACAGCACTTTTTCCACCAGGATCAGGCATCCGCCGGGATTTATTCCGGCGGCAATGCAGTCGATTACCTTTTCGCGAAAGAGCGGTCGTACGAACTGGAGGGTTAGATTGAGTATCACGACCGACGCGTTCGAAACCGTTACGCCATTGTTGAGGTCGACGCAATCCAGCTGGATGGGATTGGAAAATGAGCGGGCGTTCAGTTTTTCCCGTGCCTTGTCGAGCATGTCCTGGGAAGAGTCGAGTCCAATGCAGGTACAATCGTCGGGGATGTATTGCTCGATCGCCAGAAAGGTGTTGCAGGTGGAGCACCCGACGTCGTAGATGTTTGTTCCCGGTACGGCAAAATCGGCGCAAAGATCCCCGATCATCCGCTGTATTTCATGATAGAAGGGAACCGACCGGTCGAGCATGTCATCGAATACGCTCGCGGTTGCTTCACCAAAATCAAAATTCTGGATCAAATCGCGCTTTCCCGAAAAAAGCCTATCTTCACTCATTGTGCAACCAACCTTCTGCTTCATCGTCGTACATAGTCGACTTGTCTTGATTGAGGGCCCGGATTCTAGGATGGACCGAGGGCAACGATAAAGGATTATCACTTGGGAATTCCATGGCTGCACAGGTGAGGTTGTCGGTCATCTGGTGCCGGATAAAGGAACGTCGAGCATTTGACAACCATCGTGTGCCGCACCTATTCTGTTGCATTCCCAAGGAGTTGAACATGAGCGAATATGCGCAGATCCCCATGCAGTTTGTCGGCCCGCTGAAGATTTCCGGTCCCGTCATCGAAGGCGACTACGAGGTGCCGTTGGCGACCTATGAGACGCCGCTGTGGCCATCGGTCAACCGCGGAGCACGCGTTTCGATGAATTGCGAAAAGGGGATTCAATGCACGGTCGTCGACGAACGTATGACCCGCTCCGTGCTATTCGAGGCCCCCGATGCCACCGCCGCTGTGCTGGCGTTGCAGAGCATCAAGAGCGGAATGCCGAAGCTGCAGGAAATTGTCGAAGGAACCAGCCGCTTTGCCAAGCTGATTGACCTGCATAGCCAGATTGCCGGCAACCTCCTTTTCATCCGTTTCGAATTTACCACCGGCGATGCCTCCGGCCACAACATGTGCACCCAGGCGGCCGAAGCGCTGATGAACCATATTCTCGAATACCATTCCGAACTCAAATACGGCTCGATTTCCGGCAACTATTGCTCCGACAAGAAAGCTACCGCCGTCAACGGCATCCTCGGGCGCGGAAAATACGTTGTCGCCGAGCTGACCATCCCGAAAAAGCTCTGCAAGCGCTACCTCAAGACCACGCCGGAGCAGATCGTCCAGCTCAATATCCGCAAGAACCTCATTGGAACCATGCTCGCCGGCGGATTGCGCAGCGCCAACGCCCACTTCGCCAACATGCTGCTGGGCTTCTATCTCGCCACCGGACAGGATGCCGCCAACATTGTCGAAGGCTCGCAGGGGCTCACCATGGCTGAAGAGCGGGGCGGGGATCTCTATTTTTCTGTCACGCTGCCCAATCTCATCGTCGGCACCGTCGGCAACGGCAAGGGACTCGATTTTGTTTTGGAAAACATGAAGCGGATGGGACTCGTTGAAGCCCGCGAACCCGGCGAAAACTCCCGCCGTCTCGCCTGCCTGTGCGCCGCCACCGTCCTTTGCGGCGAACTTTCCCTCCTCGCTGCCCAGACCAACCCCGGCGAACTCATGGACGCCCATCGCCGCATCGAACGCGGTAAATAATCCAACTGGTCTACATAAGATACTGTTAACGCCTCGTTTCCGGACGGGGCGTTTTTGTTGCTCATACAATCATAATATTACGCTTGCTGTTTGCTCGCACAAACCCAACGGCATCCATAACGCCTTCTAATCATTTCCAAACACGAAACCCGCCAAATGGGCCGCGTCAAAGGGAATAAATCCGCTGGGGCGAATTAAATTGAAACGAACCCAACCACTTTGACGTTTCAGCGGATTTGACCGGAGCCGGACGGGCTAGAAACAGAAGATGCCGCCGTCTCCGGCCCTTTGGCAAACCACGAATCAATCTGCGGGTGACCGTAACGGTTTTAAAAACAAAGGAGATGATTACATGAAGAAGCAATTCATAATAGCGGCAGCCATGCTGTCCGCCGGTTTGGGTGCGCAGGCGGCCAATGTGGATGTCACGGGCGACATCACCAATTCGGTAACCTGGACATCCGACAACGTATACAACCTGACCAAGCAAATCTATGTGCGCGCCGGTGCCACGCTGACGATCCAGCCGGGTACGCTGGTGCAAAGCACGACTGGTGTTGGTGGATCGCTTGCGGTGTCCCGCGGGGCCAAGATCTATGTCAACGGCACCAAGGATGCGCCGGTCATCATGACCTCCACGTCCGACAATCTGACCAGCTGGCATGAAGGTTGTAACGAATGGGGCAACCTGACGCTGATGGGCCGTGCGCTGATCGGCGCTTACTCCGACACCGTACGCAGCCGTCCGGGCAACACGCCGACACCAACCGGTCTGAACACGGTTCAGATGGAAGGTCTGACTGCCGACGGAACCAACGATACCTTCTACGGTGGTAACGACGACAACGACGACAGCGGCTCGATCAAATACCTCTCCTTGCGCTACGGCGGCAAGGTGGTTGGTCTGGCCAACGAGCTGAACGGTCTTTCCATGGGCGGCATCGGTCGTGAAACCGACGTAGACTATGTTGAAATCATGAACAACGTCGACGACGGGATTGAAACCTGGGGCGGAACGGTCAACTACAAGCACATCAGCATTTGGAATGTCGGCGACGACAGCATGGACATCGACCAGGGCTGGCGCGGCAAGGCCCAGTTCGGCCTGATCGTTCAGGGCTATTCCAAGGATGACTCCCAGGGTTCCGGTCTTGGCGACAACTGCTTCGAGCATGACGGTGCCGAGGATTCCGACGCACAACCCTGCACCTCCACCAAGATCGCCAACTTCACCGTAATCGGAAACCCGTTCTCCGGCGATGGCGCTACCACGTGGCGCGATGGTGCCCGTGTTCAGTACCACAACTGCATCTTCATGGACATCGGCGAAGAAATTATCCGTTTGGATGGCGATGACGGCGACGGCGCCCAGGGCTACGGCTACAATGGTACGCTCGCTTTCGCGGACCTGTGGACCACGGCCTACTCGAACTACCCGGCCGTCAACTGGACGAACTCGGTTTATGCCGATGCCGCCGACATGTATCCGGTGCAGACGTCCGGCTACCTGGCTGAAATGAAGGGTTGCCTCTTCAACTACGTCAATGAAAATGATTCCGGCGACCAGGTGCTTGCGCTCGGCATCCTGAACGGAACTGCAGGCGCTTATGCCAGCAATCCGGCGCTGGACAACATCGTGACCACCGACGATCCGATCGTCAGTTTCACCCGCGGACCGGTCGTGACCCGCGGTGGCAAGAGCGTTGCACTGGTGACCAACATCAATCCCTGTGCGCAGAATGCCGCTGCCAGTGTGGCCAACCCGGAAACGGCCGACGGCTTCTATGTTGCGGCTCCGTACCGCGGTGGATTCTCGCCCCACTACAACTGGCTCGCCGGCTGGACCGCCGTTGATGCCTACGGCATGACCGATACCAGCATGAACAGCGATACTCCGGCTGCGTCCATCGCCAACGGTGTCGTCGTTTCATTCCAGTCGGAGGACGGCGTGGAATACGTGATCGAAGGTTCCGACAATCCCGGCGGACCGTGGTCCTACGTGGCTAGCGTTGTTGGTGATGGTTCCTACAAGAACTATGGCGACGCCGATCTGCAGGCCTCCGGATTCTACCGCGTGGTTCTGAAGTAGTTCGAATCCCGGTGATTCTGGAAACCCCGGTGGCAGGGACCGTCCCTGCCACCACTCTTTTGCCAAAAATAAATGTGTGTGTGCGGTAAGAAAACAGTGTGGAATCAATGTATGTATTGAACAAAGTATGTTGGATGGGCTTGCTCTTGATCGTGGCAAGCGGCTGTGTCGAAACGCAAACGGAACGTCTCCGCGACCAGCCCATAGCTGCGTTCCAGGCCGAGCTGTTGGACGAAGCCTTTGCATTCGCGACAGCCATTCCGTTGGAGCCGCACATCAAGGACCGCGCCCACTATCAGGAATTGGTGGTGGACAGCGCCCTGGAGCTGGATCAGCCCTCTCGCGCATTGAAATATGCCGGACAAATTCCCAACTGGCGCCGGGGCAGGGCGTATGCCGACTATGCCTTCTACTGCGTCGGGCTAGGATATACCAATGAAGTGGCCTCGTTGCTGGAGAAGGCGGACATCGCCGCCCGCGGCGCAACGCAGGATTGGCGCCGCGAACGGGTTTTGGTCCGGGTGGCCCAGACCTGGCGGGCCATGGGCGATATGGAAAAAGCGGCCCAATATGGAAACTCTCTGAAACAAACGGAGTCCGGCTCGGCGGCCCTGCAAAAGTCGATGCGCTGCACGGAGGCCGAATTCGACGAATACAGCCGGAAGCTCGATCTGCAACTGGACACCGGCGACCTCGATCTGAAGGACAGCGCGTTGTACGCCTATGCGGCACTCTACGACCAGTTCTACGACAACGCGTCCCGACGTGCATTGATTGAAGAAAAAATTGAATCGGGTTGGGACAAGATCCCTTACTTCAACCGCATTGATTTGCTGGGTTCCCTGATCGATTCGGCGTTGAAGCACGATAATGGTGCAGAGGCTGCGCGGTTGGCCGGGAAAGCCCGCGGGATCGTCAACAGTTTGGAATGGCCTGCGGAATACCACATTAAGGTGCTGGCCCGGATTGCCAATCTTGAAATCAAGTGCGGCCAACGGGAAGCGGCTCTGCGCGAGTTGCTGGAGGCGCAGGAAATCTTCAATGCCAAGAAGGCCGATATCATCAATATCTACCGAACGGAAGCGCTCCTTCCCGTGGCCGAAGCGTATGCCCTTGCCGGCGACGCAGCGAATGCCCAAAAAATCTACGCGCAGGCCGTCGAGCAGGCGGTCGTCAACACGAACTCCCGCCCGCGGGCGGAAGACCTTTGCCAGATTCTACTTTCCATGGCTACGCACGGCATGCAGCCCGATGCGGTGCTCTGGAAGCGCATAAATGAAATCAAGAGCGGTTTGGGAGATCCATGGTAACACGAGCTTTTAAATGGTTGCTTCCCACGGCTCTGTGGCTGGTTGCTGCAGGGAGCTATGCCCAACTGGGCGGTATACGCGGCACGGTCACCGATTCGGATTTTGAGGTGCCGCTCCCCGGCGTGAAGATCCGTGTTTCGGAAACTGGGCAGGAGACGCAAACCGGTGATGCCGGAAGCTTTTACTTCGAAGGGGTGGAGCCGGGTGCCTATACGCTGCTTTTCAGCAAGTCGGGCTACACGCGGCTGACCAAGCCGCAAGTCGTGGTCAGTGCCGGGCAACTGGCCGAAATCGATGCGCTAATGGCGGGCGAATACGAGGATATGGACGAACTGGTCGTACGCGACATCCAGCTCGGGGGGGCGTCGGAAATCGGCTTGCTCAACCTGCGCTTGGAAAGCTCGGCTTTGATGGATTCGGTCGGTGCCGATATGATGGGCCAGGCCGGCGTATCCGATGCGGCGCAGGCATTGAGCCTCGTGTCGGGCACGACTGTGCAGGATGGCAAGTATGCGGTGGTGCGCGGCTTGCCGGACCGCTATGTGGTGTCGCTGATGAATGGGGTACGTCTGCCATCGGCCGATCCCGACAAGCGCGCCGTCCAGCTCGACCAGTTTCCCAGTGCCCTGATTGAAAGCGTGCAGGTTACGAAGACCTTCGTGCCCGATCAGCAGGGCGATGCTTCCGGAGGGTCGGTCAACGTGGTGCTCAAGAGCATGCCGGAGGATGGGCTCCTGAAATTTTCGATCGGATCGAAATACAAAAACTCATGGCCGGACGATGGGGAGTTTCTGTCGTATGCCGGCGGAGGGGTTGGCACCTGGGGGCTGAATGACGGGCGGCGCGATGAGCAAGTCGCCGGCACCACCTGGAAGGGGGCGGTTGGAACTTCGCGCGGTGAGCGGCCCGACGTGTACGACTGGTCGTTGACGGCCGGCGGCAAGAAGGCGTTCTTCGACGGCGTAAAGGTGGCGAGCCTGGCCAACTTCTACTACAAAACCGATGCCTCGTACACCGATGACAAGCGGAGCGACAAGTGGTGGGTACGCAACGGGCAAATGGTGCCGTTCTTTTCCGGAAGCGACAATCCGTTGAACAATGTTGCGAGCGACTACAAAACCAGTCTCTATGATATTAAACAGGGTTCCAGCGAGGTTCAATGGGGCGGGCTGGCAGCCGTTGGACTTGAAGTGGATGACCAAACGTTGTCGCTGTTGTACATGACCACGCATGTGGCCGAGGACAAGGCGATTGTGGCGGAGGATACGCGCGGCAAGGACTATTATGTGACCTCCCGGGTTCCGGGGTACGATCCCATGGCCATGGATGATAGCCCCGACTATGCAAACGCCGCGCCCTATCGCCGCAGCCAAACCTTGAATTATACCGAGCGCGACACCTCCACCTTGCAGTTGGGCGGCGACCATGTTTTGCCCGTGCCGGAGTGGGAAGCTGGGGATTGGTTTTCCTTCGGCAAGCCGGAGCTGGATTGGACGCTGGCGCACAGTACCTCTGCTTTGAAGCAACCCGACAAGCGATTGTTTGGATCGCTGTGGAATCCCGGTTACCGGGAAGTGATTCCGGGCTATCGCGGCGCACCGCCTACAACCAACACGGTGGATGCCGGATACTACCAGGACAAGCCGGGATCGGCCACGCTGGGGAACCTGCAGCGGGTGTGGAAGGACGTTTCCGAGGAGAGCGATCAATACTTCCTGAATCTGAAGATTCCGTTCGAGCAGTGGTCGGGTGAGGAAGGAAGTCTGAAGACCGGCTTGTTCAGCGACTCGGTTGAACGCACCTATGACCAGGAATCATACAGCAACTTCGGCAACCCGGCCGATAACAGCATCAATCCCTACTCGGGGCCGAAACTGCCCTGGTCCGAATACTGGACCGATCAGTATCCAGGCCCGAACGATATCCTGTATGCCGCAACCATCGATGTGGACTATGAAGGCTCGCAGGACCTTTCGGCCTGGTACTACATGGCCGAGCTGCCGGTTACCCCGTACCTGACCCTGATCGGGGGGGCGCGGTTTGAATCGACCGATCTGGCCATCACCCTGATCAATCCCGAGAAGGATGTCCTGTGGGTCAAGCCGGGCGAGTCCGGCGCATCGCAGCTTCATGCAGGCGATGCGGATGTGGATTTTCACCAGACCGATGTCCTTCCTTCGTACGGGTTGCAATTAAAGCCGCTCGACACCGTGACCTTGCGGGCTTCCTACAGCGAAACCGTTGCCCGGCAGACGTTCAAGGAATTGACGCCGATCCAGCAGGTTGAATATCTCGGGGGCGATGTGTTCGTGGGGAATCCCTTCCTCCAAATGAGTTCGTTGAAAAATCAGGACGTGCGAGTGGATTATGCGCCGTATCCGGGCGGTCTGGTATCGATGTCCTGGTTTCAGAAGCAGGTCGACCAGCCGATCGAATATACTCAGGGCTATGTAGCCAACATTGAAGACTATATTACCGCGGTTAATTATCCGGAAGGCAAGCTGTCCGGCTACGAGATCGAGTGCCGCCAGCAGCTGGGACAATTCTGGGATGCGCTCGAGGGGCTCGCCATCGGTGCCAACGCCACCTTTATCGATTCGGAGGTGACGCTTTCAGACGCCGATGCGGTTGAGCTTGCGAGCGCCGGATATCCGGAGCCGAAGCGCGCCATGATGGGGGCTCCCGAATATCTCTACAACGCAAACGTCACCTACGGGATTGCCAGCTCGGGCACCAAACTGGGTTTGTTCTACATCGTCAACGGCGACGCCCTGCTGGCCGGGGCAAACATATCCGAAGGATACTTCCCCGATGTCTATGCCAAGGAACACGCAACACTCAATTTTACCCTCTCCCAGAAACTGACCGATCACTTCTCGCTATCGTTCAAGGCCAAGAACCTGACCGATCCGGAGATCCAGCAGGTCTACCGGAGCAAGCACCTGTCCGGAGACACCGTCAAGTCGTCCTACACGAAAGGGATCGAGTACAGCCTGGGGGTGAAAGGGACATGGTAACAGCCAGCTAACAAACCGCTCACTCGTAACCAACAATCTGAAAATAGAACTCTAGCCCGAGGTAAACATGAAAAGACAATTACTGATGATTTTGGCCATTTCCGGCGCGGCGGCCTGTGTGCAGGCGCAGGAGCTGGATCGCACCAAGGAGATGCTTTCGAAGTGGGTGGAAACCCGCAAGCTGATCTCCGAGGAGAAGCAGACGTGGGAACTGGAGCGCGAAATGCTCGGCGACCGCATCGATCTCGTCCGCTCCGAGCGGGACACGCTTTCGCAGAAGATCCACGAGACGCAGTCGCTGATTACCGGCGCGGACAAGAAGCGCGAGGATCTGGTAGAGGAAAACGATTCGCTTAAGAACGCATCTGCCACGTTGGTCAACCGGATCTTCACTCTTGAACGGAATGTGCTCGCGCTGCTCCCGACGTTGCCGTCGCCGGTACAGGACCGCATCAAGCCGCTGAGCCAGCGCATTCCCAAGACGGAGGAAACCGACCTGTCGCTCTCCGAACGCTACCAGAACGTGATCGGCATCATCAACGAGCTGAACAAGGGCGCCAACGAAATCACGGTCGTGAGCGAAACGAAGGAGCTGCCCGACGGAAGCCAGGCTGAGGTCCAGACCCTCTACATCGGATATGCCCGCGCCTACTACTGCACCAACAAGGGCGATATCGCCGGCTACGGCTACCCGGACGCCGATGGCTGGAAGTGGGAAGCCGACAACACCATCGCCCCCAAGGTGGCCGACGCCATCGCCGTTTTGAAAAACGAAAAGGTCGCGGAATTCATCCCGCTCCCCGTCAGCGTGAACTGAGGAAATGAAAATGAAGCATACGATCACTTTACTATTGCTGTGTGCCGGAGGTGCGTTTGCGCAATCGGCCGACATGGAGACCAAACTGGAAAACAGCCTGCAGGAGCTTTCGAAGGTCCGCGCGGACATCGCCAAGGAAAAGCTGCCGATGGTGAAAGGCCTCAACGCCCTTGAAGACGAGGTCATGGAAGTGCGCCTCGAGAACCAGAGGGTGCAGCGCCAGCTCGACAGCCGCAACCTCGATCTCAACAACCTGCGCTCCGAGATCAAGTCGCGCCAGGGGGAAAAGAGCTACATCTCGAACCTGCTCGGCGAATACATCCGCAACTTCCAGACGCGCCTGCACATTGCCGAACTGGACCAGTACAAGGAGGTCATCGATACCGCTGTGTTGGCCCCCGACAATACCAACCTGTCCGACGAGGAAATCTTCATCAAGCAAACCTCGTTGGTCGAAGCGTCCATCAAGCGTCTTCGGGACGCGGTCGGCGGGACCGCCTTTGCCGGCAGTGCGGCGGGCGAGGATGGCTTGGTCAAGCAGGGGAACTTCGCCCTCGTTGGTCCGGTGGCCTTGTTTGCTTCCGATGACGGTTCGATGGCCGGCATCGCCGAGCAACGCCTGGGTTCGCTTGAGCCGACCGTGATGCCGTTTTCCGACGGCGCGAATGCGCAGCTGGTACGCGACACTGTCAAAAACAAGTCGGGCATCTTTCCGTTCGATCCGAGCCTGGGCAATGCGCGCAAGATCGAGGAAACCCATGAAACGCTCGGCGAGCATCTGAAAAAAGGCGGTTTTGTGGTCTATCCCATCGTCGGCATGTTCATCCTTGCCGTAATCGTTGCCTGCGGAAAGTGGATCCAGCTTTCCCTGATTCCGATGCCGCCCGAAAAGGAGATCCAGCCGCTGCTCAAGGCCATGCTGCACAACAACCATGCCCAGGCGCTGGAGAAGGTTGCCAAAATCAAGGGCCCGACCGCCGCGATGTTGAAGGCGGGCATCGAGCATATCGACGAGCCGAAGGATCTGGTCGAAGAAGTGATGTACGAGGAAATGCTCACGACGCGCCTGAGCGTGAACAAGTGGACCTCGTTCATCGCGGTCTGTGCGTCGTCTGCTCCGTTGCTGGGTCTGCTGGGTACCGTGACCGGCATCATCAACACCTTCAAGCTGATCACGGTGTTTGGTTCAGGCGATGTGAAGACGCTCTCCGGCGGGATCTCCGAAGCGTTGATCACCACCGAACTGGGACTGGTTGTGGCGATCTTCGCGCTGGTGCTCCATGCCTTTCTCTCGCGCAAGGCCCGGAGCATAACCGACCGCATGGAGCAGGTCGCCATCCTGTTCATGAACCGCGCCACGCGCACCGCACCTCAAGAAGCGTAGCGGCCACGGATGAACACTGAACATAGACATGCTCTACGCAGAATGAATCACGTCTCAATCGTCACGGATCACGCATAATGGAAGAAACAACGTCAATTTGGCAGCAGGCCCTGGAGATCTGGTCTTCAGGCGGGTGGGGGATGATCGCCCTGGCGTTCGACGCCGTGGTCATCTTCTACCTCGGACACAGCATCTTTTTCCGCATCCGGGGCAAAGGGTATCTCTACGTCACGGAAAAGAAAATGAAGCAATGGACCAAGAACCCGGAAAAGGGCCGCGGTCCGGTTGGCCGGATGATCCAGTTTGTGATGGGGGCGACCTCGCTGAAGGAGATCGGAATCTTTTTCGACGAACTCCACCAGACCGAGATCGCCCCGTTCGACCGTGACCTGAAGGTCATGCAGACCTGCGTGAGCGTGGCGCCGTTGCTTGGGCTGCTGGGCACCGTGACCGGCATGCTCTCCACGTTCGCCGCGCTGGCTTCGGGCTCGGGCGGCGACAAAACCATGGGCATGGTGGCCAGCGGTATTTCCGAAGCGTTGATCACCACCGAAACCGGCCTGCTCATCGCGCTTCCCGGCATCGTCTTTCAGTACAAGCTGGCGCGCGAGCACGAACAATACAAGGCCTTCCTCGCCCACTTGCAGACCGTCTGCACGCAGCGACTTTACAAACAGCAGAAAAAATCTGAGGCGGCATGATCAGTCACGCCTCACGTATCACTCATCACGGAGTTCAACATGGCACGATTTAGAAGCAACACCGACGACAATTCAGAAGCAGGCGTGGATATTTCCCCGCTCATCGACTGCGTATTCATCCTGCTCATTTTCTTCATCGTAACCACCACCTTCGTGGAGGAAACCGGCGTGGAAGTTGACAAGCCGCAGGCGGCCTCGTCGGTGAATCTGGAAAAGACCAGTATTCTGCTGGCGATCACTGACAAGGGTGAAGTCGTCTACGGCGGCCGCGAAATCGGCATCGCCGGTGTGCAGCCGCTGGTGAAGCGCATGATGCAGAAGGAAGAGGTGCCAGTCATCGTACAGGCCGACCAGAACGTCAAGTCCGGCCTGTTGGTCCGCGTGATCGACGAAGCCAAGCTTGCCGGCGCCGAAAAGGTCAGCATCGCGACCCTCAAGAAACAGGGATAATCCATAGTGAACAGCCTGCTTAAATTTTTAAAATCCCTGGCCAACCACGCGTTCTATTTAGGGCTCGCGCTGGTCGTGTCGCTGGCGCTCTTCATGATCCTGCCGGTCTTGCAGGTCATCACCAAGCCGGTGACGAAGGATCTGACCATCCGCACCGTGGATGTAGCCAACCTCGAGCCGCCTCCGCCGCCTCCTCCGATGGAGGAGGAAGAGCCCGAGCCGGAAGAGGAGCCTCCGCCTCCGCCGGCAATCGATGCGCAACCGCTGGATCTCTCCCAGCTGGAACTGGCGCTCAATCCGGGCGACGGCGGCTTTGGCGGCGGCGACTTCAAGATTGATCTCGGTGGCGTGACCGGCGGCGGCGAAGCGGTGGATGCCATCTTCTCGCTCTCCGATCTCGACCAGAAGCCGCGCGTGGTCTACCAGCCCGCGCCGATCTATCCACGCGAGCTGGCGAAAAAGAACATGCAGGGTACGGTCTATGTCCTGTTCGTGGTCGACAAGACCGGCCGCACCCGCGATCTGAAGGTCCAAAAGACAACCCATCCGGCGTTCAACGAACCGGCACTCAAGGCCGTGAAGCAGTGGAAGTTCGAACCGGGCAAGCGCAAGGGCCAGCCCGTCCAGTTCCGGATGCGTGTGCCCATCACCTTTCAAAAATAGGAATGCAACATGATGAATAAGCAACGATCACTAATTATCCTTGGCCTGCTGGCCAGCGGCGTGGCCTTGGCCGACGACATGGATGCCTTGCTGACGGCCATGTCCAGTGGAGGGACGGCGGCCCAGAATCAGGTATTGGCCGAACCGGACATGGGGCGGATCAAGAAGCCGGCCGAAACAGCAAACCCGGCGGCCGATCTTTCCATTTGGGACAGCAAGAAGTTCCAGCAGGAATTCCTCGGCAGCTACGGCGTGAACGCGGATATCGAGCCGCGCGTGACCGCCGTCGAGCGCGAGCAGATGCAGAAGGTCATGGATATCCTCTCCAAGGAGGACGACATGGACAAGGCCATGCAGCAACTGCTGAAGATGACGAAGGATTCCTCGTCCGCCATCTTCGACTTCACCATCGGCAACCTCTACTTCCAGCAGGAAAAACTCGAGGACGCGCTGGCGTGGTACGACAAGGCGATCGGAAAGTTCGGGACCTTCCGCCGCGCCTACAAGAACGCCGGTCTCATCCTGGTCCGCAACGGCGATTTTGAAAAGGCCCTGCCATACCTGACGAAGACCATCGAGCTCGGCGGGAACACCAGCACGGCCTACGGTCTGCTCGGCTTCGCCTACGCCTCCACCGAGAACAACCTGTGCGCGGAATCCGCCTACCGCCAGGCCATCCTGCTCGATCCGGAAACGCTCGATTGGCAGCTCGGCCTTGCCCGTAGCTTGTTCAAGCAACAGAAGTACGGCGATGCCGCCAGCCTTTGCGACGCGTTGATCCGGAAACAGCCGGACAATGCCGATTTCTGGTTGTTGCAGGCCAATGCCTATCTCGGCCTAAAGCAGCCGATGCGCGCCGCCGAAAACTATGAATATGTAAACACGCTGGGCAAAGCCTCGGCAGATAGCATGACCATGCTGGCCGACATCTACGTCAACGAGTCGCGCTGGGACATGGCGGCCGACGCCTATCTGCGCGCCTACGAGCTCGACAACGGAAACGATCCTTCCAAGGCCTTGCGCGCGGCCAAGATCCTCGCCTCGCGCGGCGCATTGGAGGAGTCCAAGCGCATGCTGAACCGCGTGGCCGAACACAAGAGCGCGCTCGACGAAACCAACCTCAAGGAACTGCTTAAGCTGCAGGCGCGCATTGCCGTTTCCGAAGGCGGCGGCGAGGATGTGGTGAAGATTCTCGAACAGGTGGTGGAGGTCGACCCGCTCGACGGCGAGGCCCTGATCCTGCTCGCCCAGCACTATGGACGCAACCTTCCGGAAAAGGCGATGTTCTACTACGAGCGCGCCGCCAACATCGAAAAATACGAGGCCGAGGCCAAGCTCTATGAAGGGCAGCTGCTGGTGGGTCAGGCCAAGTACCAGGATGCACTTCCGTTGTTGCGCCGCGCTTACGAGCTGAAGCCGCGCGATGACATCAACGATTACCTCAAGCAGGTCGAACGCATCGCCAAGACACGGGGATAAGGAGAATGATTATGACGGAACAGTTGCGTAGAATACTCGTAGTCGAGGACGACCTCGCACTGCAGGAGTTGCTTCTGTTCAACCTCGAGAAGGATGGATGGGAGGTCACCCTTGCGGATTCGGGGGAAACCGCCTTGTTGAACGTGGTGGATCTGCTGCCCGACATGATTATCCTGGATCTCATGTTGCCCGGCGTGGACGGGAAACAGGTCTGCCAGCAGGTGCGGCGCTATCCCAAAACCAGCACCATTCCCATCATCATGATTTCGGCCATGGGCCAGGACAAGGATGTGGTGGCGGGGCTGGAGATGGGGGCCGATGATTATGTCGCGAAACCTTTCAGTCCGGATGTGCTGCGGGCCCGGATCGATGCCGTGCTGCGCCGTTGCGATGTCCAGTCGGCCGACGAGGGGCCGACACCGATTTCCATACACAACCTCGATATCGATCCGTTGCGCTTTACGGTGAAGGTCGATGGCAAATCCGTGGAGTTAACCCATACCGACTTTTTGATCCTCCAGCTGCTGGCGGGCGAGCCGGGGCGGGTGTTCACGCGCCGGCAGATCATCGATGCCGCCCACGACCGGGATGTTGGAATTTCCGAGCGTTCGGTGGATGTCCAGATTGTCGGGCTCCGCCGCAAGATCGGTTCCGCCGGACGGTATATCGAAACCGTCCGGGGCGTCGGCTACCGCATGAAGGAAATTTGAGCGGGATTCCATGAACCTGTTTATCATCGACGGCATTGCGCCGTTTTTCCGGGGCTGTGATCAGAAGGTCATCAACTGGTCAAAGGCCCCGTTTTCGCATCTGGAGCGGGACGGTGGACTCGATCCCGAACGCTGCGCCCAAATCAAATCCGATTTTAAAACCTTTTGCCGCAAGGCATCGGAAACCGGCTACAACGCCATCACGCTCGACGATCTGGCGCATTGCTGCATCTTTCCATTCTATTCCGACGGCCTGAAAAACAAGATCGCGGAATACCGTCTGTTGTTTCGGGACCTCTTCGATACGGCGGCGGAATACGGCATGCGGGTTTTCGTCACCACCGATCTGCTGTTCTTCAACGAGGAGATCGAGCGAAGCATTGCCTCGCGCGATCCGGCCCTTCGCCGTTTCGCCGCCCACGCCTGCCGCCAGCTTTTCGAGGTGTTCCCCGATGTGGCGGGCATCGTCTTCCGCATCGGCGAAGCCGACGGTGTGGATGTGGAGGGCGACTTCCATAGCCGGATCATGATCCACCGGCCGTCGCAAGCCAGAAAGATGCTTCAGGCGCTGCTGCCGGTCTTCGAGGAATTCGACAAACTGCTCATTTTCCGCACATGGAGCGTCGGCGTCGGCGGAGTGGGGGACCTCATCTGGAACTCTGAGACCTTCGACAAGGTGTTCCGGGGGGTGGAAAGCGACCACCTCATCATTTCCATGAAACATGGCCCGTCTGACTTCTTCCGCTACCTTCCGCTCAACCGGCTCTTTTTCCGCGGCCGCCACCGCAAGTTGATCGAGTTCCAGGCGCGGCGCGAATACGAAGGCTTCGGCGAATATCCCTCCTTCATCGGCTGGGACTACGAAAAAATCCGCAACAAGCTGGTCGGCCAGAACATTGCCGGCATCTCCGTCTGGTGCCAGACCGGGGGGTGGAGCGGTTTCCGACGGCTCACCTGGCTCGATGAAAACGCAGTTTGGAACGAGATCAATGCCTATGTCACCGTCCGCCTGTTTCGTGACGGCATCTCCGCGGACCAGGCCATCCAGCAATACTACCGCGCGCACTGGCCCGACCCGAATTGGCGACCGTTGCAGGAACTGCTCCGGCTTTCCGACGAGGTCATCAAGGAACTGCTCTACATCGAGGACTTCGCCTCGAGCCGGATCTATTTCCGCCGGCTGCGCGTTCCGCCGCTGGTCACCGTCTACTGGCGGCACATCGTCGCCAACCATTTCATGCGCAAGTTTATGCGTTGCTACGTCTCCAACGGCGAAAAAACCGTGCAGCAGGGATACATGGCGCTGGAAAAAATCCGCTGGATGCAGGATCTGGTCAACATGCTCGGTTTGCCCTCCGAGGACCTGAAGTTCCAGTACGACACCTTCGAAATCATCGCCGCCGTCCGCGAATATTATTTCTGCGATTTTAACGATGAAATGATTACGCGCCTCGAAAAACTGAAGGTCGACTATGAAATAAAATATGCAGAACCGCGCTACACCGTCATGCTCGACTTTTCGCGCTTCAAGCTGCGCCGCGCGCACCTGCGCCTGATGATCCGGATCCTGTTCCGCGGCAAGCACGGTTACCGCTTGGTTGACCGCATCGTCACCCTCAACATGCTCTCCTTGCTCTATCCGCTTCTGAAGCGCTTCGGCAAAAAGGCCGTTCCCGACTTCGCCTCCGAATCCGCCATGGGCTTCGATTCCATCTTTAAGTGATAGAATAGGAAGCAAAGCGGTAGAGCGGGCCACCGGATGGACGTCTGGGACAGCTGTCCCTACCTAGGATCGGGGCAAAGCGGGTCTTGAGCTTTTTTCGATTCGTGCAATAATCCGACGAATTTCCACCGATGCCCTGGCGAGGAACAGGGTGCGGTGCAGCTCACCCGGAGTTTTGAGAGCAAGGATAAGATTATGCCTGTTATTGTTAGAAGCGATGCCGTCCACCCATTTTTGCCGTCGTTGGGCTCTCCCAATGCGATCGATCAGGAACGGGCCAATCGTCAGGATATCCGCCCGCTGGAAATCCTGATTCTCAATCTGATGGCTGACAAGCAGACCACGGAACGGCAGTTGGCGCACTGGCTGGGTCACACACCGTTGCAGGTTCATCTGACCTTTGCCGCGACGGATTCCTATATGGAAGCCATCTCCAAAGGACGGAAAACCAGGAATACCAGCACCGAACATATCACCGATTTCTACCAAAGCTGGAGTTCGCTCAAGGATCGGAAGTTTGACGGCATGATCATCACCGGCGTTAACGCCCTCAAGCCCCGTGTCGAGGAGGAGGTCTTTTGGCCGGAGGTGGAGGAGGTTTTGCACTGGTCCGAAACGCATGTGCTCTCCTCGCTTTTCCTGTGCTGGGGGGCGAAGGCGGCGCTGAAATATTTCTACGACATCGACAGCGTTCCCGGGGATCCCAAGATCTTCGGTGTGTATGATCATGAACTCCGCTCCGATACGACGGGGATCGCGTTCGGGTTGCCCGACCGTTTCCCGACGCCGGTGTCGCGCTGGAAATCGCCGGATCCCCAGGCGGTGGCAGAATGCGACCGGCTCGAAGTGGTGGCGCATGCGCCGGACGTGGGTCCCAACATTATCGTCGAATCCGCTCCCGGCGTAACGGGGACGGGCCGTTTTCCGCTTCGGGTGTATATTCTCAACCATCCGGAATACGATGCCGATACGTTGAACCGGGAATACACCCGCGATGCCGCAGCCAATCCCGACCAGCCCGTGCCGGAACACTATTTTCCCCACGACGATCCTTCGCAAAAACCGCTGAATCTGTGGCGGCATATCGGGTTCATCTACGCGAATTGGATCATGATTATCTACGAGGCTACGCCGTACGACATTGACCAGATCAACGTGCCCAACGGTTGATATCGCGCGCGCACGAAGGAGTTGTTTGCAAGAAAGAGATGACTAGAGAAAGTTATCTTATATGTTTGCTGGACTGCCGGTCTGATTGTGCCAGCATGCACGCATGCGCATCCAACTCTTGATTCTTAGTCTGGTCTGCCTCTCCTGTTTCGCGACGCCGGAGCAGGTGGCGCGGCAGGCGGCGGCACTTCGGTCGGTTTTGCAGCAGGCCGATGAGGCCTACTATAATGCCGGCGACCCGATCATGAGTGATGCGGCGTATGACGCGTTGCGCGAGCAATATGAAGAGCTACGGGGCGACTATCCAGATCTTCCCGATCTGTTCAGTGTTGGGGCGGATGTGCCCGACATGGACTCTCCTGTGCCGCATACCCGTCCGATGCTAAGTCTGAAAAAAGCCTATTCCGATCAGGCCGTAGCGGATTTTCTGAAGAAATGCGGCACCAATGAAACCTATTGTGTGGAACCGAAGATTGATGGATTAACGGTCGTGTTGCGTTATCGGGAGGGAAAGCTGGTTCGTGCGTTGACGCGTGGAGATGGCCTTTCCGGTATGGATGTTACGCCGCAGATCATGGCGACGGGATGCGTTCCGCTGGTGTTGACGAATGCACCTGCTGTATTGGAAGTGCGCGGCGAGGTGTTCATGCCCTTCGATGCTTTTGAGACCTTGAATGTGCGCCGCAGACAGGCCGGTCAAAATCCCCTTAAGAGTCCACGAAACAGCGCGGCAGGAACCTTGCGGATGAAAGATCTATCCGAGGTGGCACAGCGAGGTCTTGCATGCTGTATTTTTGATGTCGTCGAAATCGATTTCATGCCCCAAACCCAGATCAACGGCCTGACCTTGGCATTGGGATGGGGATTTCCGGTGGTTGAATGCCATGCCGTTTCCGGTTGTGAAGTTGTGGAGCAGGTAAACGAGCTGAATCTGAAACGAGCCGGTCTTCCTTTTCCGACGGACGGCATTGTAATCAGGTTGAATGATTGTGCCGCCTTCCAACGCATGGGTATGACTGCGCGCTATCCGAATGGTGCGTTGGCCAGAAAGTACAAGTCCGTACCGGTGGAGACCCGCTTGATTGGTGTGGAGTGGACGCGCGGAGATACGGGGCGTCTTACGCCTGTGGCCCTGTTCGAACCGGTTGACCTCAATGGAGCAACCCTGGAGCGCGCCAGCTTGCACAGTCTCGATCATCTGCGCGCACTGGATTTGATGATCGGCGACCGCATTCAGGTCATCCGCGCCGGCGGCACGGTTCCGGAAATCGTTGGACGCTGTCCCGGACCACGTACTGGAGATGAAAAGCCCGTTCCCGATCCGGCAGGGACAAATCCCTAGCCGTATCGTCCCGTCTGCGTAGCAGCTCGAACGGTGCTATGTGCTTGCGCAATTCTAACGGTCGGCAAATCTGTAATTAACGGGTTGGAGCGATATTGCGGGCATGAAAACGAATACGCGCATATCCAGGGCCGATCTACATGTTCATAGCAAATATTCCAACCGCCCGAGCGAATGGTTCCTGCGCCGGATCGGTGCGCCGGAAAGTTTCATGGAGCCGTTGGACGTCTATGATTCCTGCAAGGCGGCAGGTATGGACTACGTCACCATCTCCGACCACAACTGCATCCGTGGCGCGTGCGAGATCGCCCATCTGCCGGGTACTTTTCTTTCGAGCGAACTGACCACCTACTTCCCGGAAAACGGCTGCAAGATCCACTGCCTCGTGACCGGCATCACGGAAAAGCAGTTCCATGAGATGCAGAGTCTACGGGAAAACATCCATGACCTGCAGCAGTACATGAATGAAAACCGGGTTATCCATACGATTGCCCATCCGCTCTTCCGCATCAATGACAAGTTGACTATCGCCCAGTTTGAAAAGCTGATCCTGATGTTCAATCGCTTCGAGGGTATTAATGGTTCGCGCGTGCCGCGTGCCTGCGATATCGGCAATGTGGTGTTCAAGAGCCTGACGCCGGAGATGATCAACGAGATGGCCGACCGCCACGATATCCAACCGGTTGGTCTGGAGCCGTGGAACAAGACATTGACCGGCGGGTCGGACGACCACGGCGGTCTTTACGTGGCCAGTGCCTACACGGTGACTCCCCATGCGCCGAGCGTGATTGATTTTCTGGAATATGTACGGGAGGGACAGCATGAACCCGGCGGCACCGGCGGAACCAGCGTGCGGCTGGCAAATAGTCTCTACCGGATTGCCTACTGCTACTATAAGGACCGCTTTCTGGCACCCGGCACCCCGGACCGTTCGGTGATGGGTGCCGTCTTGAAAAACCTCGCGGAACAGCCGAACGAGAAAGAGCCCGAGGCCACCGGCTTCCGCGCCAGCGTGCGCGCGGCGTTTCGGAAGAAGGTCAAGCAGGCCTACGTCAAGAAGCAGATGAACGAGATCGAACAGATGATCATCGAAGAATTTTCCCGGGTACTCGAAGAATCTGACGACACCGTGCCTAAGGACGAAACGGATTCGGTAAACTTCAAGGCGGCTTGCCGACTCAGCCAGGAGTTGAGCTTTGTCTTTCTGAAAAAGGCGTCGAAGAAGATCCGTTCCGGCGAGCTGATCGGTTCGTTGCAGGCGATCTCCTCGCTCGGACCCGTCGCGCTCGGCATTGCGCCGTACCTGACGGCATTCTCGACCCAGCACAAGGATGAGAAGTTTCTGCGCGAGGTGACGGAGCATTTCGCCGGTTCGTCCGGGTTGCGGCAGAAGAGTGGGAAAAAGGCATGGGTCACCGATACGTTTTCCGACGTCAACGGGGTCACGAAAACCATCCGTACACTGGCCGGCATGGCCAAGGGGGTTGAAAAGGACATCACTGTCATTACTAGCCAGGACGAAGATCCTGTAGCCGACTTTCCCATAAAGAACTTCAAGCCGGTTGGCTCGTTCAAGCTGCCGGAATATGAATCGCTCCTCATCAGCTATCCGCCCTTCATGGAACTGCTGGCCTACTTCGAACAGGAGGAATTTGACGAGGTCATCATCTCCACACCGGGTCCCCTCGGCATCTGCGCGCTGGGGGCTGCCAAAATGCTGGGCCTGTCGACCAAGGGGATCTACCACACCGATTTTCCGCGCTTCTTCGCCGACATCACCGAGGACGAAAAACTCGGTGAAACGGCATGGCGTTTCATGCGCTGGTTCTACGGCAAGGTGGATCAGGTTCTGGTTCCAACGAAGCAGTACAAGCGGTTGTTGATGGATGGTGGCTTTGATGGCGCAAACATCGAAGTCATGCCGCGCGGCATTAACCGCGACAAGTTCAATCCCTCCTTCCGCAACCGCGAACTCTGGAACGAATACGGGCTGAACGGCAGCTTCAAGTTCATCTATGCCGGACGCATCTCAAAGGAAAAGAATATCGAGGTCATGCTCAAGGCGTTTGCGCGCTTGATCGAATCCGGATGCAATGCCGATTTGATTCTCGTGGGCGATGGCCCGCAGCGCGATGAGATGCAGTTGAAATACAATGATCCGCAGATTGTTTTTACCGGCTATCTCTACGGCGAGGAACTGGCCAAGGCCTATGCCAGCGCCGATATGTTTGTTTTCCCGAGCTTGACCGACACGTTCGGAAACGTGGTGCTCGAAGCCCATGCCTGCGGCCTGCCGGCGATCGTATCGAACGAAGGAGGCCCGCAGGAAATCGTCGAGTCGCACGGATCGGGCATAGTGGTTGGCGCCCGTACGCCGGATGAAATGTTCGAGGCGATGAAAAATATCGTCACCAGTCACAACCTGTATGACCGGCTTCAGGAAAACGCCGTGGCAAAGGCTCTCGACAGCAAATGGGAGCATGCGCTTGAGAAGATTTAGTCTTTCTCGTCTTCATGGGGGATAGCTTCTTGATGCCTGTTTTTTCTAGAGACTGATCCGTTCTCTGGCATATGTATCGGGCGATGAAAAAACCAGAACCTTTCAAGTTCCGACTCCTCCGTAGCATCCTGACCAGTGCGATGGGATTACTGGGCTTCGCTGCAACGGGGGCATCCGCGCACGACGTGCTGCTGAACTATGCCCAAATCCGAGCGGCTCCGGATGCCTGGATCATCGAGGTGATTCTTGATCCCTATGTGACCGAATCGTTCGTTTCAGATGAGCTTGAAAATGCAGGCAACTGGCTTGATCACGCTAATTTCGAACAATCGAGGTCCATTTTATCCAAGGAGGCCCAAACCTTCTTCAAGGCGGAAGTCGGTGGAAAGCAGTACGATCCGCTCGGTACGGACTTTCGGGTTGAACAGGACGACTGCATCTACACCATACGCTATCCGCGGGCGGGTGACGGGCAGATTACCCTGACCAATGAATTTCTCGACCGGATGCGCGAGGGATACAAGATGTTGCTTGACGTCATCCTTGCGGATGGAAGTGTGGATAAAACCATCGTGTTTACCGCCACCGAGCCCCGTGCAACCGTATCACTTCCCGGAGCCGTGCCTGCGACGTCCTCCATAACCTCGGCTGTGGTCGGTGAAGGGGGCAGGGATGCGGTTCACCCGCAATCCGGGGTTCGTTCGTCCCGATGTTTGTTTCCACCTGCCTTTTTTAAGATCGGAATCGAGCACATTGCCTTTGGTTTCGACCACTTGCTGTTTCTCGGCGGGTTGCTTGTGGCCTGCCGCCGGCCCCGGGATATATTTGCCATCGTTACCAGCTTTACGCTGGCCCACTCGGTCACACTTTCCGTGGCGGCGCTGGACCTGTGGGCACCGCCTTCCAGTATCGTAGAACCCGCCATCGCCGCATCGATTGTTTATGTGGGTGTTGAAAACATTCTGAGGAGCGAGATCGGCAAAGGTCGCGTTTTACTGACGTTTGCCTTTGGCCTGATCCACGGCTTCGGTTTTGCCAGTGTATTGCGCGATGTCGGGCTGGGACAGGACGGGCGCAGTATCGTGGCTCCGCTCTTGGCCTTCAACGTCGGTATCGAAGCCGGGCAATTATCGATTGTGGCGCTCGTCTTCCCGGGACTGTTATGGCTGCAGCACGCCAGCGCACATGCACGTCGATGGTTGAAACCCATCCTATCCGTAATCATTGCCCTAATCGGCCTCTACTGGTTCCTCCAGCGAACGATCTTTGTTAGCTGATAGGCCGGAGCAGTATCCCAATGGTCGGGCTGGGGGGCGGATATAACTGTCGGGTATGAAAACGATCTGGTCCTTCATAACCTTCGCCGTCGGTGGATTGGTTTTGAACTTCTCGTTTTTCTCGTTAATTCACTTCTATTAATGATCTGCGCTGCGTTTGCCATCACGATCAGAAGGCGCTTAATCTGGAATTCGCGGTCCATATGACCCCCTGGTTATTTCGGGCTTTGCTGCCGGATATCGTGGCCGTTCGTTGAGTATTCGTGGGAAACCGCAAGTGCGGGAGGGGAAATTAGACCGATTTTCTCTTTTCCTGTAATAAATTCCGGCGGTAATGCGGGTTAAAATAACCGGATTTTTGTCTGGAATCTTTCGGCTAACTCTCTATTGTACGTGCCTTTTCCGATAGTTCTGTCTGGAGTGTGGCGCAAGCATTGAACCGCCGCGAGAAGGATGGAAACCGGAATAAACTGAATAAAAAGTGGAATCTTTCGCTTGTGATACGTGTAGGAGGCAACTACTGTCCTGCGCTTGTCTTTTTACGGAAGAGACCAGTGCTGCTTTGCGGCGGACTTTTGGTTTTAGATTTGCGGTTGCTGATTTTCGAGTCTGCGGCGCAACTAGAGTAAGGAAAACGATATGCCTACAATTAATCAACTGGTTAGAAAGCCGCGTGCGGTTGCTAAGAAGAAAAGCAAATCGCCCGCACTGGCAAATTGCCCGCAGCGTCGTGGTGTTTGTCTGCTTGTTAAAACCCAGACCCCGAAGAAACCGAACTCGGCTTTGCGTAAGGTGGCCCGTGTCCGTTTGACCAACGGCCGTGAAGTCAACGCCTACATTGGTGGTGAGGGGCACAACCTGCAGGAACACAGCATGGTGCTGGTGCGCGGCGGCCGTGTAAAGGACTTGCCGGGTGTTCGCTATCACATTGTTCGTGGTGCACTCGACTGTTTGGGTGTAGATGGCCGCAAGCGCGGTCGTTCGAAGTATGGTGCGAAGCGCCCGAAAGCCTAATTTAACAGAAAGACGCTGAGAGCGCTGGGCAAGGCAGGATTCGAACCTTTGCGATCTTAGTGTTAAGAAAAACTGGAAATTGAGATATGGCCAGAAGACATAGAGCAGAAAAGCGCGAGCTGATTCCTGATCCGCGCTACAATAATCAACTCGTGGCGTACATGATCAACTGCGTGATGGAACGCGGCAAGAAATCGGTCGCTGCCAAGATCGTTTATGGAGCCCTTGAGGATATCCAGGCACAGATCAAGGACGAGGATCCGGTTGAAGTGTTCACCATTGCGCTTGAAAACGTATCCCCACGTCTGGAAGTAAAGTCCCGCCGTGTGGGTGGTGCGACCTATCAGGTTCCGCTGGAGGTGAAGCCCAAGCGTCAGCTGGCTCTCGCAACCCGCTGGTTGATCCAGTTTGCCGGAAACCGCAAGGGTGTTCCCATGCAGCGCGCGTTGGCTATCGAGCTGATGGATGCATACCGCGGACAGGGAAATGCCATCAAGAAGCGTGACGACACGCACAAGATGGCCCAGGCCAATAAGGCCTTTGCCCATTACCGCTGGTAATACGGCTCCGTGCCGCTGATATAGGAAATCTCCGTAGGACGGGGATCGCCGATAGACAGGAAGGTTCCAAACTCATTGGAGCCTTCCGATTGTTGAAAAAGAAATGACAAACGTTGTGAAACATCAGAATGACAAAGCAGGGAAGGACTCGGTTTCCAAGCGGGAAGCCGATGGCCGTGGTTATGCTTTGTCTACCGTTCGCAACATCGGTATCGTCGCCCATATTGATGCGGGCAAAACGACCACTTCCGAACGCATTCTCTTCTACAGCGGAAAGGTTCACAAAATCGGCGAAGTGCACGATGGAACCGCAACCATGGACTGGATGATCCAGGAGCAGGAGCGCGGCATCACCATTACGAGTGCCGCCACCACCTGTTTCTGGCAGAACCATCAAATCAATATTATCGACACCCCCGGCCACGTGGATTTTACCGTGGAGGTTGAACGCTCGTTGCGCGTACTGGATGGCGCAGTGGGCGTTTTTTGCGCAGTAGGAGGGGTGCAGCCGCAGTCCGAGACCGTATGGCGTCAGGCGAACCGGTACAGCGTCCCGCGTCTTGCGTTCGTCAATAAGATGGACCGCATCGGTGCCGACTTCGACAAGGTGCTCGGCGAGTTGCGCAGCAAGCTCTCCGCTCCGGTGGTTGCTATCCAGCTGCCGATTGGCGCTTCCGACACCTTTACGGGTGTCGTGGATCTGATCAAGATGCGCGGTATCAATTTCTCCGAAACAGACTACGGCTCCAAGGTTGAATACATTGATATTCCGGCTGACCTTGCCGCCCGGGCCGAAGAGGCCCGCGCCGAGCTGATAGAAAAAGTTGCCGAGGTGGACGAAGAGCTGCTTGAAGCCTATATGGAAAATACCGATGTTTCCGAACAGGCCCTGATTGATGCGATTCGCCGTGCAACCATCGCAAACCACATTGTGCCCGTTCTGTGCGGTTCCTCGCTGAAGAACAAGGGAGTTCAACCGCTTCTTGATGCGGTGGTGTCCTATCTTCCTTCCCCGGTTGATGTGCCTTCCGTACATGGCATTTCGCCGAAGTCCGAGGACGAAATTCGCCGGGAAGCTTCCGATTTCGAGCCGCTGACCGGACTCGTATTCAAGATGGCCACGGATAAGTTTGTCGGCAAGCTGGCCTTTGTTCGCATCTATGCCGGACAGCTGAAAAAAGGGCAGAACATTTTCAACCCGCGCACCCGCAAGCGCGAACGCATCGGCCGTCTGCTGCGCTTGCATGCCAACCACCGCGAAGACGTCGATGTACTCTATGCCGGCGAGATTGGCGGCATGGTCGGACAGAAATTGTTCACCACCGGCGATACCGTCTGCATGGAAAACGATCCGATCCTGCTCGAAAACATCGAATTTCCTGAACCCGTTATTTCCATGGCTATCGAGCCGAAGACGACTGCCGACAAGGATTCGCTGGTCGATGCGCTCAAGGATATGGCCGACGAAGACCCCACGTTCCACACCTCCATCAACGAGGAAACCGGCCAGACCATCATTCACGGCATGGGAGAGCTGCACCTCGAAATCATCCGCGACAGAATTCTGCGGGAGTACAAGGTCAGCGCCAATGCCGGTAAGCCGATGGTCTCATACCGTGAAAGCGTTTCGAAGAAGGGCTCCGCGAGTTATACCTTTGATCGTGAAATCGGCAATGACACCCATTTTGCCGGCCTTTCCCTGGAAGTTTCACCAAGGTCCGCCGGCACGGGAAACAGCATCGATTTTGATGTTTCGGCCAACATAGTGCCGAACGAATACCGCAAGGCGATTGAAGAGGGGCTTTCCGACGCACTTTTAACGGGTGTGCTCGGAAACTTCGCGATTATCGATGTCGCGGTCAAGGTCGTGGGCGGCCAAACCCATCCCACCGACACCTCCGAAATGGCCTTCCGCTCGGCCGCCGTGATGGCCTTGCGCGCCGCGATTTCCGCCTCCAGTCCGGTTCTGCTTGAACCGGTCATGAAGCTGGAAATCGAAACCCCCGAGGAGCACCTGGGCGACGTCCTGGGCGACCTCAACAGCCGCCGCGGCAGTGTCCGTGACATCAAGGCTACAAATGATTTGCAGGTCGTGCAGGCGGATGTACCGCTTGCCGAAGTTTTTGGATACTCAACATCGTTGCGTTCCTTAACAAAGGGTAGGGCGAGCTATACGATGGAACCGCAAGCGTTTGAACCGGTTCCGGCGTCCATGGAAGATTCTATCCTTAACCGCTAAGAGAGAGAAAAAATGACAAATCAACGTATCAGAATAAGGCTGAAGTCGTTCGACCATCGTGTCCTCGATATCTCGGCCACGGAAATTGTCGAAACGGCACGTCGTACCGGTGCCCGCGTTGCGGGACCTATTCCGTTGCCGACCCGTATCGAACGCTTCACGGTGAACCGCAGTCCGCACGTGAACAAGAAGTCGATGGAACAGTTTGAAATCCGCACGCACAAGCGTTTGCTGGACATCATTGATCCGACCATCAAGACGGTTGACGAGCTGAAGAAGCTCAACCTGCCGGCGGGTGTCGATATCACTATTAAGATCTAGGAAGGAGGGGCATCGTGAAAGGTTTGATTGGAAAGAAACTGGGGATGACCTCTATTTATGACGAGGACGGCGTTGCCGTACCGGTCACGGTAATCGAAGCCGGTCCATGCGTCGTTGTTCAGCTGAAAGCGAACGACAAGGAAGGTTATTCCGCCGTACAGCTTGGTTTTGAAGACCAGAAGGAACAGCGCCTCAACAAGCCGGCGCTCGGACACTTCAAAAAGGCCGGAGTTGATGCCAAGCGCATACTCAAGGAATTCCGTATCGATGAAAGCGCCGAAGTCAATGTCGGTGATGTGATTGACGCCAACGCGTTTGCCGAAGTCAACTTCGTCGATATCGTTGCAACCGGTAAGGGCCGTGGTTTCCAGGGCGTAGTTAAACGCTACGACTTTGGCGGCGGTCGCGCCTCCCATGGTGGCGGCTGGATCCGTCGTCCGGGTTCGATCGGCATGTGCGAACATCCTGCCCGCGTTTTCAAGGGCAAGAAGATGCCGGGTCAGATGGGTAACAAGCGTGTCACCACGCAGAATCTCAAGATCGTACAGGTTCGCCCTGAAGAAAATCTGATTCTGGTGAAGGGTTCCGTACCTGGCGCCAACGGCGGCATCGTTACGATCAAGGAAGCCCTCAAAAAGAAGTAAGCGAGGAAGATCATGAGCAAAATACCTTTGAAAAATGTAAAAGGAGAGAGCGTCGGCGACTATGAAGTTGCGGATAATCTCCTCGTCCTCGACAAGGGCGAAGCGACGGTTCACGAAGCGATTGTTGCCTACCAGGCCAACCAGCGTGCCGGTACCGCCAGCACCCTGAACAAGGCGGAAGTTAATGGCAGCGGCAAGAAGCCGTGGAAGCAGAAGGGCCTGGGCCGTGCACGTGCCGGTTACAAGCAGTCCAATGTATGGCGCGGTGGTCATGCTGCGCACGGTCCGCGTCCGCGTGATTACAGCAAGTCGCTCACGAAGAAGGCTGCCAAACTGGCTTTCCGTCGTGCGCTGAGCGCCAAGATCGACCAGGGCGATATTACCGTGATCGACGAGCTGACCCTGTCCGCTCCGAAGACCAAGGAATTTTTCTCCGTGATGAAGAACCTCGGTCTCGACCGCGGCGCGCTGTTCATTGTGGATGAAACCTCCGATAACCTGCTGCTGGCCGCCCGCAATATTTCGCGTGTTGAAGTGGCCACTGCCAAGCTGGTCAACACGTATCAGATCCTGCGCTACAAGAACGTCATCGTGACCAAGGCAGGCATGGAAGCGCTGGAACAGCGCATCGGATAAAGGAGTCTACGAGATGAGAAATTCAGCCGATGTCATTAAAGAAGTTTTGTTGACCGAAAAGGGAACGCGCCTCACCGAGGAGCAGAACAAGTATGTGTTCCGCGTTTCCCGGGATGCCAACAAGGTAGAAATCAAGCGAGCTGTGGAAGAGCTCTTCAATGTCCGTGTTATGGCCGTCAATACGATGAGCCGAAAAGGCAAGAAGAAGCGTCAACGCACGGCTCAATTCGGAACGACCGCCGCATGGAAGCGTGCCGTGGTTACATTGCATGCTGAAGACAGCATTAACCTGATCTAGGAGTTTGTTGCAATGGGTTTAAAAGCACACAAACCGTACACACCAAGTCGCCGGCACATGGTGTTGTCCGATTTCGCCGATATCACCAAGTCGACGCCCGAGCGTTCGCTGGTGAAGGCGAAGAAGAGTAATGCCGGCCGCAACAGCGCGGGACGTATTTCCGTGCGCCATCGCGGGGGCGGGCACAAGCGCCGCTACCGCCTGATCGATTTCAAGCGCGACAAGTTTGGCATCCCTGCCAAGGTTGCCTCGGTTGAGTACGATCCGAACCGCTCCGCACGTATTGCCCTGCTGAACTATGCCGATGGTGAAAAGCGTTACATTATCGCTCCCGCCGGTTTGAAGGTAGGCACCACCCTGATGTCCGGTCCGGATGCCGAGCCTGCAGTGGGTAACGCTCTGCCGCTGAGCAAGATTCCGGTGGGGATGTCTGTGCACAACATTGAGCTCGTTGCCGGAAAGGGCGGCCAGCTGGTCCGTTCCGCCGGTACTTCGGCGCAGCTGATGTCCCGTGAATCGGAATTCGCACACATCAAGATGCCGTCCGGCGAAATCCGGCTCGTCCGCACCAACTGCCTGGCCACGATCGGCCGCGTTGGAAACGTTGAGCACGACAGCATCGTAATGGGCAAGGCCGGCCGTAAGCGCTGGTTGGGCATTCGTCCGACCGTACGCGGTGTTGCCATGAACCCGGTTGACCATCCGATGGGTGGTGGTGAAGGCCGCACCTCCGGTGGTGGCCATCCGAAGTCGCCCTGGGGCTTGCTTGCCAAGGGTAAGCGTACGCGCAACAAGGCCAAGCAGAGCAACAAGTATATTGTTGAACGGAGGAAGAAATAGTTATGGCACGTTCACTGAAAAAAGGCCCATACGTAGATTTGAAACTGGTCAAGAAGGTTCGCAAGCTGGAAGATTCGGGACGCAAGGCTCCGATCAAAACCTGGGCGCGCGGATCGATGATTGTTCCGGAGTTCGTGGGACACACGTTCAATGTTCACAACGGCAAAGTTTTCGTTCCGGTGTTTGTTACGGAAAACATGGTCGGGCACAAACTGGGCGAATTTTCGCCTACCCGCGCCTTCAGAACCCACGGTATGGCTACGGAGAAGTAGTTTTTTGCTGAAATCGCTGGATTTCAAAAAACAATTACATAAACTGTCCGCCCTTTACACCGTGGACAAAATGAGAGTGAAAACACCATGGAAGTGTCAGCAACAACTAAATATGTGAGAATGTCGCCTACCAAGGCGCGTGACCTGGCAAACGAGATCAAAGGTTTGCCGGTTGCGGATGCATTGCGCATTACCGAGTTCAACGCCCGCAAGGCTGCTGTCCAGATTGGCAAAACCCTGAAGTCGGCGATTGCAAATGCCGAAAACAACGAGGGTTTGTCTGTGGAGAGCCTGTTTGTAAAGAACGCCATTGTGGATGGCGGACCGATGATGAAGAGATTCCGTCCGCGTGCCCGTGGCATGGCCAGTCCGATTCAGAAGAAGACCAGCCACGTAACCATTATATTAACCGACAACGCGTAGTTGACGAAAGGAGACCATTTTGGGTCAGAAAGTAAATCCTATTGGGCTAAGACTCGCATTGACCAAGGACTGGCGTTCGCGCTGGTACGCGGAAAAGCGTGACTTCGGCACCATGCTCAAGGAAGACACCGACATCCGTAAACTGGTTGCCGAACGCCTCAAGGACGCGGCTGTGTCGGATATCTACATTGAGCGTTATGCAAACCGTATCCGCGTGACCATCAAGAGTGCACGTCCGGGACTGGTCATTGGCCGCAAGGGCGAAGATATCGATAAGCTTCGTGAATTGCTCGCCAAGATGACCAAGAAGGAAGTCTACATCGAGATTGCCGAAGTGAAATCGCCCGATACCGACGCCACCTTGGTTGCCGCTAACGTGGCCATGCAGCTCGAACGCCGTGTGTCTCACCGCCGCGCCATGAAGCGTGCGATTCAGATGGCGATGGATAATGGTGCCCTTGGCATCAAGATTCTCGCGGCCGGTCGCTTGAACGGTGCTGAAATTGCGCGTTCGGAAAGCTATAAGGAAGGCAAGATCCCGCTGCACACCCTGCGCGCCAATATCGATTACGGTACGGCGGAAGCCAACACCGTTGCCGGTATCATCGGCATCAAGGTGTGGATCTGCAAGGAAGCGGAAAAGAAAGCGGAAAAGAAAGCCTAGGAGTTTGAACCATGCCTTTGATGCCAAAGAGAGTTAAACACAGGAAGGTCCAGCGTGGTTCCCGTCGCGGTCTCGCGCAATCCGGCAACCAGCTGGCCTATGGGGAGTACGGTCTTCAGGCCTTGGAACGCGGATGGATTACCAATATCCAGATCGAAGCGTGCCGTATTGCCGCAAACCGTGCCATGAAACGTAAAGGGAAGCTGTGGATTCGCATATTCCCCGACAAACCGATTACGAAGAAGCCGTTGGAAGTTCGTATGGGTAAGGGTAAAGGCGGTGTCGACACCTGGGTCGCCGTGGTAAAACCTGGAACCATGCTTTTTGAAATGGACGGGATTCCGGAATCGCTGGCGAAGGAATGTCTCCGCCTTGCAGCTACCAAGCTGCCGATCCGCGCCCGGTTCGTACAGCGGCATGCTCACGATTAAAGATAGGGATGGGCCATGAAGGTTAAGGAATTAAAAGAAATGACGGTGGAGGAGCTGGACCAGCAGCTGGATGAAATCAAGAAGGAGCGGTTCAATCTGAAGCTCCAGCAGGTTTCAGGTCAGCTGGAAAACCCGGCGCGCATCAAGGAATTGCGCCGTACGGTTGCCCGCATCAAGACCATCCAAAATGCAAAGAAAGTTGAAGGGTAGAGGTCATGGAAGAGACAAAAAGACATCTCAGAAAGACCCGCGAAGGCCGTGTCTCCAGCGTAAGCGGCGATAAGACGATCGTTGTACTGATCGAGCGTCGTATCCGCCATCCGCTGTACGGCAAGGAAATCCGCGTCTCAAAGAAGGTTCACGCCCACGACGAAGAAAACCGCGCCAAGGTTGGCGACGTTGTCCGCGTGATGGAAACCCGCCCGATCAGCCGCATGAAACGCTGGCGTCTGGTGGATGTCGTTGCGGAATCGGCCAAATAGGGGTAGATAGCGATGATTCAGGAACAAACACGTTTGAAAGTAGCGGACAACTCGGGTGCACGCAGTGTGATGTGCATCCGCGTACTCGGCACCAAGAGCTCGGTCGCCCGTGTTGGCGACATTATCCGCGTTACCGTTAAGGAAGCACAGCCGAATGGTGTGGTGAAGAAGGGCGACCTGTGTAAAGCGGTTGTGGTTCGCACCAAAAGCACCATCCGTCGTGCCGACGGCTCCTGCCTTCGGTTCGACAGCAATGCTGCCGTAATTATTGACGACAACAAGAACCCGCGCGGCACCCGCATCTTCGGACCGGTTGCCCGTGAGCTCCGCGACAATGACTTCATGAAGGTTGTTTCGCTGGCGCCCGAAGTCCTGTAGCGCAGAGGAGATTTATCATGATTAAATGTCACATCAAAAAAGGCGACACCGTGAAGGTTATCGCTGGCGACGACAAGGGCAAGACCGGCAAGGTTCTGGAGGTTGTCCCCCAGACCGGACGCGCATTTGTTGAAGGTGTCAATATCGTTAAGAAACACATGCAGAAGACGCAAGACAACCCGCAGGGCGGGATCATCGAGAAGGAAGCTCCTATCGCGATCTCAAACTTGAAGGTGTCTAACTAAACCGTTCCAAGGAATGGAACCGTAATTTTGGAGGAAGGGTGCAATGGCCCCAACACTGAAAACAAAATATCAAGACGCGGTAGCTCCCAAGCTGATGGAAAGCCAGGGCTACTCGAGCAAAATGCAGGTTCCCGCAATGAAGAAGATTGTGCTCAATCTTTGTGTATCGCTGTCGAATGACCGCGATACTCTGACCGCGCTTGCCGATGACCTCGGCAAAATTACCGGTCAGAAGGCTGTTATTACGAAGGCCAAGAAGAGCGTATCGAACTTTAAGTTGCGTGAAGGTATGCCGATCGGCGCACGGGTTACTCTGCGCGGCAATCGGATGTATGAATTCATGGACCGCCTCGTCAACGTTACGCTGCCGCGTATCCGCGACTTCCGCGGCATCCCGGGCAATTCGTTCGATGGACAGGGCAACTATTCGATGGGCCTGCAGGAACAGACTGTGTTCCCGGAAATCGATCCGGACAAGGTCAAGAAGACGCACGGTATGGACATCACGTTTGTTACGTCGGCCAAGACCGATACGGAAGCCAAAGAGCTTCTGACGCTGATGGGAATGCCGTTTTCAACGGGCAACTAAGGAAGAAGGGTTTAAGAAATGGTACTTACAGATCCAATTGCTGATATGTTGACCCGCATTCGCAACGCGAACATGGCTGAGAAGAAAATTGTGCAGATGCCGCATTCGAAGATGAAGAGCGAAATCGCACGTATCCTCAAGGCCGAAGGGTTTATCAAGGATTACACGGTGGAAAACGACGGCGGCAAGAGCGTCCTGAACATTTTCCTGAAATACACGATTGACCGCGAGCCGGTCATCCAGGGGCTTCGCCGCATCAGCAAGCCCAGCTGCCGCAAGTATGTCAATGCCGAAGAGGTTCCGCGCGTTTTGGGCGGTATCGGCATGGGTATCCTGAGCACGTCGTCAGGTGTAATGACAGACAACGATGCCAGACAGAAGAAAATCGGGGGCGAAGTCCTCTGCTACATCTGGTAAGAAAGCGGAGTTTAGTTATGTCAAGAATAGGTAAACAACCAGTTTTGATTCCCGACGGCGTGACCGTCGAGGTAAGTGGGCAAACCGTGACCGTCAAGGGAGCCAAGGGCGAATGCGCCTATACCGCTCCGGCGTGCATCGCGATTGCCGTTGAAGATAACAGCGTCGTCGTTTCCCGCGTGGATGAATCCAAGCACGGCAAGGCGATGTTTGGTACGGTCCGGAGCCTGATCAACAACATGATCTTTGGTGTCAGCCAGGGCTATAAGAAGGAACTCGCAATCGAAGGTGTCGGCTACAAGGCCCAGATGCAGGGGGAGTCTATCGTACTTTCGCTGGGGTATTCGCATGACATCAACTATTCGATTCCTGCTGGAATCAAGGTCGATGTACAGAACGGTACCACTGTTTCTGTCGAAGGCATTGACAAGCAGTTGGTCGGACAGGTTGCGGCCCGTATCCGCGACTACTCGCCGGCTGAACCGTACAAGGGCAAGGGCGTTCGCTACGTGGGTGAGCAGATTCGCCGCAAGGAAGGTAAGGCGGTTGCATAATCATGAGTACTAAGAGCAAAAGAGATCTGAGAATTCGTCGCCACTTCCGGGTGCGCAACAAGGTGCAGGGAACCGCTGAGCGTCCGCGCATGGCGGTCTTCCGCTCCAACAAGCGTTTGGAAGTCCAGTTTATTGATGACGATGCCCGCCTGACCATTGTTGGTGCGGCCGTCGCCGGCAAGAACGCCGAAGCCGCAAAGGCCCTCGGGGCGAAAGCTGCGGAAGTGGCCAAGGGCAAGGGGATCGAAACGGTTGTATTCGACCGCGGCGGTTTTGCTTTCGGCAACAACCTCAAAACACTCGCTGACAGCGCCCGTGAAGCGGGACTTAAATTCTAGGCATATCCAAGGAGTTTCCTAAATGGCAGAAGAACGTACAGAACGCAGAGGACGCCGTGATGGTGGCGGCCGTGGCCGCAAGGGCCGTCGTGACGATAGGAATGAAGTCCGGGAAAAGCCGGAGTTTGAAGAACGCGTGGTTCACATCAGCCGCAACTCTAAAGTGGTCAAGGGTGGACGTCGTTTCAGCTTTGGTGCACTGGTGGTTGTCGGTGATCGCAAGGGTCGCGTAGGCTACGGGCTCGGCAAGGCAGCTGAAGTTGCCGAGGCCATCCGCAAGGCCGGTGAATCCGCCAAGCGCAACCTGCAAACGGTGACCATGCGCGGCACGACGCTTCCACATGATGCCATTGGCAAGTTCAGTGGGGCGCAGGTCTTGATCCGTCCGGCTTCGGAAGGTACCGGCATTATCGCTGGTGGTCCGTGCCGTGCCGTGCTCGAGCTTGCAGGGGTTCGTGATGTCCTCGCCAAGTCGCTGGGCAGCAACAACCACCTCAATGTAACCAAAGCAACTTTGAAAGCCTTGGGGCAGCTTCGCTCCAAGGAAGAAGCACTTGCCATCCGCAAGGGCTAGTATAGCAAGAGGGATTTAGTCATGGATTTACATTCACTGCAACCGGCAGAAGGTTCCAAACACCGCAAGATCCGTGTGGGTCGCGGCCGTGCTTCGGGCAAAGGTAAAACCGCTGGACGCGGTCACAAGGGTCAGTTCTCGCGTGCGGGCGCCAGCCATAAGCCGTTGTTCGAAGGGGGGCAGATGCCCTTCGTCCGCAAGCTGCCGAAACGTGGCTTCAAGAATTTCACTCGCAAGGAAATCATCGGCGTTAACCTGGATGCGCTCAACGTATTCGAAGAAGGCAGCGAAGTAACGGTCGCTCTCCTTCAGGAGAAGGGACTGGCCAATGGCCGTTTCGACGCGGTCAAGATTTTGGGAAATGGTAATGTGGAAAAGAAGCTGACCGTTAAGGTCAATGCGTTCTCTGCCTCGGCCAAGGAAAAGATCGAAGCCGCCGGCGGTACCTGCGAAATCGTCTAACCCACGAAAGGCCACATTGCCATGTTTTCCGCGTTTGCCAACACCTTCAAAATTGCCGAGCTCCGCCAAAGGATTCTATTCACCTTTGGTCTCATCTTCATCTGCCGATTGATTGCCGCCGTTCCGCTTCCGGGCGTCGACGCCGTACAGATCCGCGACTTTTTCGCGAATCATGCAGGATCGCAGGGGGGATTCCTTGGAATGGTCAACCTCTTCAGCGGGGGGGCGCTGCTTCAGTGCACCATCGGTACGCTTGGGATCATGCCCTACATCAGCGCTTCGATCATTATCCAGCTGATGACCGCCGTGATTCCGCATTTGGAGAAGCTGGCGCGAGAAGGCGATGTTGGTCGACAGAAGATTACCCAGTATACGCGTTATCTGACGGTGGTCATCTGTGCCTTTCAGGGTGCAGCCATTGCCTTGTCGATCCAGGCCGGAAACTACCTCAACAGCGGCCTTCCGGCTTCCGTGGTGCGCATTCCGGGTCTTGGCTTTGTGATGTTGTCGGTGCTTGCGCTGGTAACAGGATCGCTGCTTCTGATGTGGATTGGTGAACAGATCACCGATCGGGGGATCGGCAATGGCATCTCGCTGATCATTACGGTCAACATTGTCAGCCGTCTTCCAGCTGCCATCAAGGTGCTGATTGACAAACTGAGCCCCGTCGACGGTATTGCGGAAATCGGACCTTTCCATGTGGCGCTCATGGTTGCGCTTATTTTCGGCGTAACTCTTGGTGTGGTTGCCATGACCCAGGCACAGCAGAAGGTGCCGGTACAGTTTGCCAAGCGCATGGTGGGCCGTTCGATGAAGCCAGGCGGAACCTCGCACCTTCCGTTGCGTGTGAACTATTCCGGCGTTATGCCGATCATCTTTGCATCTGCGATCCTGCAGATTTTCCCTACCATTGCCGCCTACCTGCCTTATGAGTGGGCTAAGCAGTGGGGAGGGCACTTTACCGGATCTGGCTGGTATATGTTCTGGTTTGGTTTGATGATCCTGTTCTTCTCCTATTTTTGGGTGGCAACCCAGTTCAATCCGATCCAGATCGCGGATGACCTGAAGCGCCGCGGAGGCTATATCGCCGGGATTCGTCCTGGTCGTCCTACCGCCGAATTCCTTGATCGGGCGATGACCCGGTTGACTTTGGCCGGCGCGCTTTTCCTTACGGCCATTGCGGTCATGCCGACCATCATGACCGGACAATTCAACATCCCGTTTATCGTCTCATCATTCTTTGGCGGAACCAGCCTGTTGATCATCGTCGGAGTCATGCTTGATACCATGCGCCAGATCGAGTCGCATTTGTTGATGCGTCACTACGATGGCTTCCTGAAAAAAGGCAAGATGCGCGGAAGACTATGATGAAGATGGTCATCTTATTGGGGCCCCCTGGTGCCGGAAAGGGCACTGTTGCCGAAGCTTTGGTGGAAAAGGGATTCCTTCATGTCTCGACAGGAAATCTCCTTCGCGAACAAATCCAACAGGGAACCCCGTTGGGTTTGGAGGCGAAGGAGCTGATGGATCATGGCCGGTTTGTCCGTGATGATGTTGTTGTTGGAATGATCCGCGATTTAATTTCAAAAGCACCTTTCGGGGCTAAGATACTCCTCGACGGCTTCCCTCGTACGTTGGTTCAGGCGGAAAAACTCGACGAACTGGTCGACGGCATAGACGGGAATCTTGAATCGGTCATACTCCTTGAATGTCCGGACGATATTATAGTCCAGCGTCTTTCCGGTCGCAGAACCTGCGCAAAATGCGGATCCGTATATCACATGGCATTCAATCCCCCTTCGCATGATGAACAGTGCGATAATGACGGGTGCGGTTTGAGCCAGCGTCCGGACGATACTCCGGATACCATCCGCAAGCGGCTTCAGGTCTATACGGACCGGACTGCTCCGGTCATCAACTACTACACTGGAAAGAACCTGATCCAGGGCGTGAATGCTGCGCAGAGCATTGAAGCGGTTCGGCATGAGGTTCTGGAACGTCTGGATTAGGCGCACGATATGATTATTGTTAAAAAGCCAGAAGAACTGGACGCCATGCGCATCAGTGCCCGGAAGACGGCTACGATCCTTCACCGGGTTGCCGCCAAGGTTGCACCGGGCGTGACGACGCGCGAGCTGGATGAATATGCCGCAGAGCTGGCCCGCAAGGAAGAGGGGGTCTGCGCGTTCTATGGCTATCATGGATTTTCGGGCCATATCTGTTCCTCGGTGAATGAAGAGGTCGTTCACGGGGTTCCCGGACGGCGTGTCATTCGTGACGGCGATGTCGTCAGTATCGACTTTGGGTTGATATACGGTGGATTTGTCGGCGACACGGCGACCACTGTGCCCGTAGGCAATGTTGATCCAGACGTAAGGCGTCTGCTGGATACGACCAAGGAATCTTTGATGGCCGCCATTGGCAAGGCTGTCGAAGGCAACCGCCTTTCAGATATTTCCAATGCGGTCCAGGTGGTGGCCGAAGGGGCCGGTTTTTCGGTGGTACGCGACTTTGTCGGCCACGGTATCGGACGGGAGATGCACGAAGACCCGCAGATTCCGAATTATGGCCCTCCGGGAAGGGGGCCGGTTCTAAAGGCCGGTATGACCTTCGCCATTGAACCGATGATCAATTTAGGGGTACATAAGACCGAGACCCTGAACGATGGATGGACTGTGGTAACCAAGGATCGGTTGCCATCGGCTCATTTCGAGCATACGATCGCAGTTGGAAAAGATCAGGCTGAGATCCTGACCATTCCCGATTTTGACGAGTAATGGAGAAAAAAGAGACAATTTTACTAGACGCTCATTTAATATCTGTGCTAGACAACAACGCTTTTGACGCAGAACTGCGTAATGGACACCGTTTCGTAGCGTTTATAGGACGCCAGGACACAGGCAGGAAGCTGCCGCAAGTCGGTGCACAGGTTACAGTTGAGATGTCGCCCTACGATATGTCCAAGGGGCGTCTGGTGCTAGACCAGGAGCAATAAGATGAAAGTAAGAGCTTCAGTAAAAAGAATGTGTGAACAGTGTAAAGTAATCCGGCGCAAGGGCGTGGTGCGTATCATTTGTACGAATCCCCGTCATAAGCAGCGCCAAGGATAATCAAGGAGTTTATAAATGCCACGTGTACTCGGTATAGACATTCCCGGTAGAAAGAAGCTTGAATACTCGCTTCGCTACATCTACGGCATCGGCCCGACCACCGCAAAAGAAGTTTGCGAGAAGGCCAAGCTGGATCCCGCCAAAAAAGCGGACGACCTGACCGACGAAGATATTCAGCATTTGGTTGCTGTGCTTCAGAACGACTATCGCATCGAGGGTGACCTTCGGCGTGAAATCTCGTCCAATATTCGTCGTCTCATCTCCATCGGCACCTACCGTGGCCGTCGGCATCGCGCCGGACTTCCGGTACGTGGACAGCGGACCAAGACCAATGCACGTACCCGCAAGGGTGCAAAGCGCACCGTTGGCGTGGTTCGCGGCAAGGAAGCCCGTGCCGCTGCTAAATCCGGCAAATAAACAGGTGCTTTAAAGAAGGATTATTCCCATGGCAGAAGAACAAAAAGAAGTAGAAGAAAAAGTGGTTGAGCAAGCTGCACCGGTTGCCGCTGAAGCTGAAGTGAAAACCGAAGCCGCTGCTGAAAAACCCGCCGCCGAAGCGAAAACGGAAGCAGCTGCAGAGCAACCCTCCGAAGAAAAGAAGAGCCGTCTGCCGACCGCAGCCGATCTTCTGGCCGACGAAAAGATCGAGCCGATCAAGCGTAAGAAGGGTTCCAAGAATGTCCCGTTCGGTATCGCTTTCGTTAAGACCACCTTCAACAACACCATCGTTTCGATCACGGACATGCGTGGTAATGTGATTTCCTGGAGCAGTGCCGGTCGCTGTAACTTCAAGGGTTCGCGCAAGAGCACGGCGTTCGCAGCCACCACGGTTGCTCAGGATGCCGCCCGTACCGCAATCAGCCACGGCATGTCCGAAGTTGAAGTTCGCGTGCAGGGTCCCGGTGCCGGCCGCGAATCCGCCGTCCGTGCCATTCAGGCCGCCGGTCTCGCTGTTACCGCAATCAAGGACACCACCGCTATTCCGCACAATGGATGCCGCCCGCCCAAGCGTCGTCGCGTCTAATTGAATCTAACAATACGTAAATGAACACCATACGAGCCGGTTAATGCCCGGTTCTGGGAGGATAATACTATGGCTACACGACTCGGTCGTTTTGAAATGCCGAAACAGGTCATCAAGGATGAGTCTGTTTCAACCGAAAACTACGGTAAGTTCTATGCAGAACCATTCGAAGGAGGCTACGGCCGCACCATGGGCAACTCGCTCCGCCGTGTGTTGCTGTCCTCGCTCGAGGGTGCTGCGGTTTCGTCCATCAAGATTAAGGGTGCTCCGCACGAATTCTGCAGCCTCGAAGGGGTTGTCGAAGACGTCACCGACATCATTCTGAACATCAAGCAACTGCTGTTCAAAACCTACTCGCGCGATGCGCAGACGGTTAAGATCAAAGTTGAAGGTCCGGGTGAAGTGACCGCTGGTGATATTGTTGCGCCGGACACGATTGAGGTTCTGAATCCCGATTTTGTCATCTGCACTCTGGCTGAAGGCGGCGTGTTCGAAGCCGATATGGAAGTCCGCATAGGACGCGGCTATTGCCCCGCCGACCTGAACAAGAAGGAAAACCAGGAGATCGGCATTATTCCGATCGACTGTCTCTTCTCCCCGGTTCGCCGCGTAAAGTACGCAACGGAAAACACCCGTGTTGGCCGCCGTACCGACTACGATAAACTGGTTATCGAAATCTGGACCGATGGCCGCGTCAGCCCTGACGATGCACTGACGATGTCGGCTGCGATACTTCGTCACCATCTCGATGTATTCGTGAGCTATGACAAGGATCTGATCGAGTTCGAGGAAAGCGAAAAGCAGATCGACCTCGAGAAGGAAGAACTGCGCAAGAAGCTGAACATCAGTGTAAACGAAATCGAACTGAGTGTTCGTGCGGCCAACTGCCTGAACAATGCCAACATTACTACGGTTGGCGAACTGGCGCAGAAGACCGAAGCAGAAATGCTCAAGTACCGCAACTTCGGTAAGAAGTCGCTGAACGAAATCAAGGCGAAGATTCAGGAAATGGGTCTATCGCTGGGCATGACCTTTGATGCAGACCTGCTCAAGAGTTCATCGTCCGACGATTAATTTGTAACTATTCAGAGGTTGGAACAATGAGACATCGTAAGAAAACAGTTAAACTTGGCCGCACCAGTGCGCACCGCAACGAGTTGCTCGCAAATCTGGTATGTGCTTTGATCGACAATAAACGCATCAAAACCACGTTGCCGAAGGCCAAGGCCGCTCGCAGCCTGGCTGAAAAGATGGTTACGCTGGGGAAAAAGGGAACTTTGGCGGCTCGCCGTCAGGCGATTTCCACGTTGAAAAACGAAAAGTCCGTTAAGGAACTCTTTGATGCCGTAGCCCCGGTATTTGCATCCCGCAATGGCGGATACACCCGCATCATTAAGCTGGGTCGCCGTATCTCCGACAGTTCCGAGATGGTTCTGCTCGAGTGGGTGGATGCGATCGAAGCTCCCGTTGTGGAAGAGGTAGCGGAGCCCGCGGCCGCCGAATAAATCCAGCACAAATGGATTGGATAGGACCCGTAGCCTTTGGGCTGCGGGTTTTTGTTTTTATCCGCAAAACGATCGTTTCATCTAATTCATAATGTTGAAAAACGAGGTATATTGCCATGTTTACGTTTTTTGATGCGCGGAGGAATGGTCATAAATCCAAAACGTATGATATTTCGGTAGAATTGGATTGCGCAAAAATTCCGAACTGATACTTTTTGCGAAGTTTTTTGCAAAACAGGGGTTATTGTTACTAAACAACATGGGGAATCGGGGAAAATGAGCAGAAGTGCATTTATTCAACAAATCATTGATGCGGCAAAGGTTACAAAGCGAAATATCGTACTTCCGGAAGGAAACGACGAACGCGTACTTGAAGCCGCTAATATTATCAATCAGGAAGGCATTGCCTCGGTAATCCTGCTCGGAGACGAACAGAAAATCACCGAGGCTTTTTCGTCTAAGGGTTGGAGTCTTGATGGAATTACGGTGACCAATCCAGAAACCTCCGAAAAACTTCAGGAATACGCGGATACGTTTTATGAAATGCGCAAAGCCAAAGGCATCACGCCCGAGCAGGCGCTTGAAACCGTGAAACAGGTTAGTTATTTCGGGACGATGATCATGCAGTCGGGTGATGCAGACGGCATGGTTTCCGGTGCCGCGCACTCGACCGCCGACACGGTTCGTCCCGCGCTTCAGGTCATCAAGGCTGCCAAAAAGGGCGCAACGGTTTCGAGCTTCTTCATAATGGATGTGAACGATAAAACCTACATCTTTTCCGACTGTGCGCTGGTGGTTGATCCCACCGCCGAACAACTGGCCGATATCGCGGTCGACAGTGCCATTTCCGCGATGGCCTACGACATTCCGCCGAAGGTCGCATTGCTTTCCTTTTCCTCCTACGGATCAGGAGGAAAATGCCCGATGGTTGAAAAGGTTCAACAGGCCCTTGAGATCGCCAAGGCCAAGATTGCCGCTGAGCACCCCGGCAAGGGCATCGTGATTGATGGCGAGCTGCAGACCGACTCGGCCATCGTTCCGAGTGTGGCCGCTAAGAAAGCTCCGGAAAGTCCGCTTGGAGGGGATGCCCGTGTTTTGATCTTCCCTGACCTTAACGCCGCCAACATTGGCTACAAGTTGGTGCAACGCTTGGCTGGCGCTGGCGCTTATGGCCCCGTCCTTCAGGGATTGAACAAACCTGTGAACGATCTCTCCCGCGGTTGCTATGTAGAAGACATTGTTGGAACCGTTGCTCTGACCGCGCTCCAGGCCGGAAACTAATCCAAGGAAACTGATCTATGAAAATTCTCGTACTTAATTCCGGCTCATCCTCGATCAAGTTCAAGCTTTATCAGGTCAATCAGGAAAGCGACCAGTTCTCGGCCATGTGCGAAGGGCAGGCCGACCGCATCGGTATCGCCGGCTCCACACTGACCATCCAGAGGTTTGATGGCGAAGACAAGGAGAAGCAGTTCATTGACCTGGCCACCCACAAAACGGCGATTGATGAAATCCTGAAGTTGCTGACCCATAGCGAAACAGGTGTTCTTGAAAGTCTTGAAGATCTCTCCGGCGTGGGTCACCGCGTGGTTCATGGCGGGGAGGACTTTACCGGCTCCGTTGTGATTGATCGCGATGTGGTCAAGGCGATTGAGCGCAACTCCATGCTGGCCCCGCTCCATAACCCGCCGAACCTGATGGGTATCAAAGCGATGGCTTCGCTTTTGCCGTTCATGCCGCAGGTGGCCGTTTTCGATACCGCCATTCACCAGAGCATGCCGAAAAAGGCCTATCTATATGCTTTGCCGCGAGCCCAGTACACCAACTACAAGATCCGGAAATACGGATTCCATGGCACGTCTCATGGGTATGTGGCCCATAAGGCCGCAGAGCAACTAGGCAAGCCGTTGGAAGACCTGAAGCTGATTACCTGCCATCTGGGCAACGGAGGTTCGCTGGCAGCTTTCATGGGCGGCAAGTCGGTCGATACCTCGATGGGGTTTACCCCGCTTGACGGCATCATTATGGGAACCCGTTCCGGCGCTCTCGATCCCTATATTCCTTTGCATATCATGGAATCACAGGAGATGACTCCCGCTCAGGTGAGTACGATGATGAACAAGAATGGCGGTTTGCTGGCGATTTCCGGCAAGAGCGATATGCGCGATAATGTGGAAGCTGCTGATGCGGGTGACAAGGATAGCATCCTGGCCATCGAAATGTTCTGCTACAGCATTCAGAAATACATCGGGAGCTATATTGCGGCCATGAACGGGGTTGACGGCATCGTCTTTACCGCTGGCGTGGGCGAAAACAATCCAATGCTGCGCGACAAGATTCTTGAAAACTTCGGCTTTATTGGCCTGAAGGTCGATGAAGCCCGCAACAACGCCAACGAGACGATCATTACCACCGACGACTCGAAGGTGGCCGGGATCAAGATCCACACCAACGAAGAGCTCGTCATCGCGCTCGATACCTACAATCTGATTAAGAAGGTCTAGGATCGGATTGCGTACAAACACGGATCCACTCGGGTGAACGGATAAAGGGATGGTTGAGTGCCATCCCTTTTTTCATTCCCATGTTTTCAATCCATTGAAATCTGTGCTTATCTGTGGCTCGTTTGAATAAAGGGCTCCCATGACAGATAAGGTACAAAATAAAACATCGGCCTATGTATGGTTTGATGCCGAGTTCACCTCGCTCAACCTCGAAGAGGCCCGTCTCTTGCAGGTAGCGGTTATCGTAACGGATACGGAGCTTAACCGCATCGCACCGGCGAAAGCCGATCTGAATCTATGCATCCGATTGGAGGAGGGCGGGCAGGTCAGTCCCTGGGTCGCCGAAAATCTGGCCGGTTTGGTTGAACAATGCCGTTCGAGCCAGGCTGTCTCGGTTGAAGAGGCCGATCGCCAAATCGCCGCGCTGCTCGACCAATATTGCGGGACGCCGTACGATGAAATGGAAAAACGCCCGGTGCTAGCAGGTAACAGCGTGCATAATGACTGGTATCTGATGCGCCGCTTTCTTCCGCTTTTTGCAAGCCGTCTTCATTACCGGTTGCTTGATGTATCCACCATTAAAATCCAGTGGCAGGATTGGGCTGGGGGCGAACCGTTTGATAAGGAAAGCACCGAACTCCTGAACCGGTATTTTGCCGGCGGTGATATTCCGGCAGCCAATGCCCACGACGCCCTGTTCGACATCAAGGCTTCCATCGCCGAGCTGGCCTTTTATCGCTCAAAACTGGGCGTCTCGGGCTGATCCTTTATTATTGTGATATAGGCGTTCATTGACGGTTACTTGAGTTGATTTGGCAAGGCCGCTTCCTCTATAGTCCTCCAATGGCAAAAACACGTACAGAGGAACCCGTTCGCTCGGGTTGGCGCGAAATCGGGGGGATATTGACGGGCACGGTGGGGCTGATGCTCCTGTTGGGCATACTTTCCTACAAACCGTCGCAAATCGAGCTGTTCAACAGCAATCCTGATTGGGAAAGCAACTGGATCGGGCTGTTTGGCGCGCGTATGGCCTATGTGGTCTTCATGTATTTTGGCGTCGCAGGATTTATCATTCCGTTCAGTATCCTTTGGGTCGGTATTTCCACGGTGATCTGGTCGTCCCGCAAAATCTATCCCCGGCTGTTGTGGTTGATTCTCGGCCTGTTCTGTCTGGCTGGACTGGTGGATATGAATACCCAGTTCTGGATGGGGACCGTACAGCGCTTGAACATAGGTACGCCGGGCGGACTGATGGGTGAAATGCTGGCGCAACGATCGCTGGGCCACTGGATTGGTTATACGGGGGCGGGAATCGTTTTTTTCGCGCTGTTGCTCATCGCGCTGATGCGCATGCTCGATCTTCACATCGTCGATGTGGCAAAGCAGATTTGGGGATGGGCGAAAACGCTCAAAATGGAAAAACCATCGGTGGAAGAGGTTTTCGAGGAAAAGGTCGAAAAGCCGAAGCCGAAGCGCAAACGTGCACCCCGCAAGCCAAAACCCAAGGCCGAGCCCGCCATGGCCGAGGTGACACAGGAGCTTCCGCAAGTCGATATTCGAAAAATGGTCGCGGAGCAGCAGAAAAAGACGGAGCAGCCGGTCAAGTCCAAGCCGGAACCCGAGGTCGAACCGAAAGCTACCGCCACCAAACCAAAGACGGAGAAAGCCAAGGGCGAAGAGCCGGAAGCTGCTGCTTTTGTTTCAGTAGACGCGGGCGGGCATGATGACTACAAGCTTCCTTCGCTGGACCTGCTCGACCCCTCTGTTCCGCAGGGCAAGGGCATGTCGGCCGACGAAATTGCCAACACGGCAGAGGTGTTGCAGAACGCTCTCGAAGAGTTTGGTGTTGAAGCCAAGGTAACCGGGGTACAGCAGGGTCCAGTGGTCACATGCTACGAGATCCTTCCCGCCTCCGGCGTGCGTGTAGAACGCATCAAGGCATTGTCCGACAATCTTGCGCTGAAAATGCATGCCGAAAGCATTCGTATTCAAGCCCCCATTCCCGGCAAAGGGGTCTGCGGAGTGGAAATCCCGAATACGTCCCGGGCTTCCGTTTTCTTCCGTGACATGGTGGAGAGCCGCACGTTCCAGTCGGGAAAACATGCATTGCCTCTGCTGTTGGGTAAGGATGTCAATGGCCAAAGTATCATGTACGACCTGACCAAGATGCCGCACTTGCTGATTGCCGGGGCTACGGGCGCGGGTAAATCGGTCTGCATGAACTCGATTTTGACCGGCCTGCTCATGAAGCATTCGCCCGACGATCTGCGCATGATCCTCGTCGACCCCAAAACCGTCGAATTCCACGCCTACAATAACCTGCCGCATCTTGTGGTGCCGGTGATCACCAACGCGAAGAAGGTGGCGCTTGGATTGCGGTGGGCGATCGACGAAATGGAGCGTCGCTTTAAGTGGTTTAATCAGGCTGGTGTGCGCGACCTGCCGAGCTTCAATGCCCGGGTCATCCAGAAGCAGACCGAGTTGTTTGGCGATGAGACCACTTCGGCAGAGCCGAAAAAGAATACGATTCCCGACAAGCTTCCCTACATCGTTATTGTGATCGACGAGCTGGCCGATCTGATGCACGTGGCGCAGGCCGAGATCGAGGCCGGCATTGCACGTCTGGCCGCGAAATCGCGTGCCGCCGGCATCCACATGATTCTGGCCACGCAACGCCCGGATGTGAAAGTAATCACAGGTACGATCAAGGCCAACTTCCCCGTACGCATCGCCTTCAAGGTATCGCAGAAAGTAGATAGCCGCACCATTCTGGACCGCATGGGGGCCGACACGCTGCTCGGCAAGGGCGATATGCTGGTCCTTCCGCCCGGTACTGATAAGTTGATCCGCCTGCAGGGCGTTTACACCAGTGATGATGAAATCAATCGCGTAACGAACTTCTGCAAGGAACAGAGCCAGCCTGAATTCATCACCGAGATCCACGAAAAGATTGAAAAGCCGACCACCGATTTGCCGGAGATGGATAGCGGCGAGGATGATGAAATTCTGGAGCAGGCAATGGAGGTGATCCGTCAGACCAAACGGGCCTCCACTTCTTCGTTGCAGCGTCGCCTGCGGATCGGCTACACGCGTGCTGCGCGCGTGATGGATCTGCTGGAGGAACGGGGTGTGATCGGGCCTCCTGATGGGGCAGGCCCGCGCGAAATTCTAATCGATCTTGACGGGGAGATTCCCCAGAACACAGGAACAGTTGACTCGAGCGAAGAAAGAGAGGCTTGAGCCTGTGAACACAACAACTGACAAGGAGTGTCAACATGGAGCAAGCTAATCTCAATATCGGAACCATCGGGCAGAAGCTCGAATCAGCCCGCCGCACGAAAGGCGTAACTGTTTCCGAGGCGGGGACGGCCACCAAGATCCTGTCCAAGTTTATCGAAGCCATGGAGGCCGACGACTTTGGTGCGCTATCGGCACCGGTTTATGCCAAGAGTTTTATCCGGATGTACGCCCAATACCTCGGCATTGAGGCTCAACCGCTGGTCGACGAATATGTTGCCCAGTACGCCCCGAAATCAAAAAACCAGTTGAGCGATGATGTGCGCCAGAAGATTGCTCAGGCGGATCAGGTTTCGGTGGATTCCAATGGGGCGGCGGTGGCCACTCCACCGAGTGTGGGACAAACAATATTCAGCAATGTAAACGAAGCGATCGCCCGTCTATCCGGTTCCGGGATTTCGTCCAAAACCATCCTCTCCATCGCCGGGGGGGTTGTATTGCTGGCTATCATTGTGTTTAGCGTGAAGCAGTGCGCAGGGGATGATGCCGAGGAGCCCGCGGCGGTCGGTGGCACCGCATCGGTCCGGTATGAAGCCATAACCGACGGGGTTCCGGATGCCTATCTGGTCAAGCCTGGCGAAATCGAAGTCGACCGATAAAGACGGAATCATTGTATGAAAAGTCTCCCCAACCATCTGACCATAAGCCGATTCTGGATGACGGCCGTAATGATGATCTGCATGAGTGTCGAGTTTCCCTATGCCCGGATCATTGCGCTGGTCATTTTCATCCTCGCGAGTATCACCGACGCACTGGACGGCTATCTGGCCCGTAACTTTTTCGGTGTCACCTCCTTCGGGAAGCTGATGGATCCGTTGGCCGACAAGGTGCTCGTCTGCGCCGCCTTCATCGGCTTTGTCGAACTCGATAGTCTGCGGGCATGGATGGTGGTCCTGATCATTGCGCGCGAGTTTATGGTAACCGGCATGCGCTTGCTGATCATCGAGAAGGGGATTGTCATGGCGGCCGGTATGTGGGGTAAGGTCAAGACGACGGTACAGATGGTTGCCATCGGCCTCTATTTCATGGGTCTGATCTGGGATACGTCATGGCTTCCTGTTCCGCGCTCCGCATTTGCCTGGTGGCTGGGATTTGGGACGGCCTTGCTGACCGCCTGGACCGGCGTGGTCTACTTTTGGCAGCAGCGCCATACAATCTGGGACCGGGAAGAAAAAGAATAGGGTATCGTAGACGCGACGCCCTCATCGCGTTTTCCGTGCAAAGGCAATAAGCGGCGGGGGCAGCGCTTCTACGTTGAAGGATTTCATTATGGGACGGGAAAACATTGAAAACTGGAGCGTGCGGAAATGCTCCAAGGTGTGCGACAAGTGCGAAAAGGCATTTGCCGACAAGGAAACGATTTTTTCCCGCCTTTCCTTTGAACAGGGCGAATATGTCCGCGAGGATTTCTGCAAGGAATGCTGGGATAAGAACGACCCCGGCCTGAGTTCGTGGCAAACCCTCTACATTGTTCCTCCGCCTCCCGCCGAGGAGGCCGTTAAAAAGGAAAACGCCGAATCCCTTCTCCGCAAGCTCATGGCCAAGGAAAACGAGGAGGATCTCAACGCCATTTTCATCCTCACCGTCATGCTGGAACGCAAGAAGATCCTTGTCGAGCGCGATGTCCAGACCACCGAAGACGGTCGCAAGCTACGCGTCTACGAACACAAGAAAACCGGCGAAAGCTTCATGGTCGTTGATCCTGAACTCAAACTCGATGAGCTCGAGCAAGTGCAGGAGCAGGTCGTCGTCCTGCTTGGCGGGAAACCCCGTAATGCGCCGTCCGAAGTTGATGCCACTGAAGCCGCTGCTCCTGAAGGTGAAACGCAGGAATAGTTCCAGTTTCGCTACTCGGAATCAATTCCCTTGGACGTTCTGAGTTGCAGCATTTTATCTCCGCCTCGCTGGAATTCGTACGAAACCTGAACTTTCGATACCTCATATCCAGCGGCAGTGAAGTATTCGCAGACCGGCTCTACATGAGGGGAGTGCTCCGTTCCCAGTTTCAGCAATGGGAATATCCTGACTTCTTCCGAGACACGGCATAGTTCTTTGATCGCCGCCAGATGAAAGGCGAGGTCGAGTTGGTCGCTGTACAGGAACAGGAAATGCGAACAGATGCACAGGTCGAATGATCGATCCGGGAAATCCAAGCGGGGCAGCGCTTGCGGCAGATACCGTTTCTCCGCCTTTCCTGTTTCGTAGTCGGCGAGGAAATCGCGCATCGACGCCATCCGGATTTGGCCCAGCTCGTCGACACTCGTGATCCGGTCCCAGACAAACTCGTCCCGGTTCAGGCGCGCTTGGTGGAGAACTTCCTGGAAGGTTTCGTCGATGCGCTTGCTGATTTCTTCCGTGCTATGGGCATACAACGGATCGACGGAGACCACGCATCCCCCTCGTTGTGTCAGATGGGTATTGAAGCTGGTCGGTCCATCGCCGCAACCGAGAATGCGCTTGGACAGGTCGTGTTCCGAAAGTGCAAACATGGCGACGTATTCTTCGAACGAAGGGCCCCATGGCACGATGCTTTGGAGTTCAAAAGCCATATTCTCTACCTGTTTTTTTACCTCAGAGGACACAGAGGGACACGGAGGTAATATGCTCTGTGTAACTCTGTGATCTCTAGCGGGACGGGTGGTGATAATTGGCTTATGCCTTTTTGACGAACTCGGACTTGAGCTTCATGGCGCCGAAACCGGCAATCTTGCAGTCAATGTTGTGGTCGCCTTCGACGAGGCGGATGCCCTTGACCTTGGTGCCGACCTTGAGCGGTTGCGATGCGCCTTTGACCTTCAGGTCTTTGATAACGGTGATGTCGTCGCCGTCCTTCAGTACATTGCCGACAGCATCCTTGACCACCAGACCCTCATCTTCCGATGCGGCGGTTTCATCGGCCGGGTTCCATTCGTGGCCGCAATCGGGGCAGGCCAGCATATCCTGGTTTTCATAGCAGTATTCGGATTCGCATTTCGGGCAGTTGGGTAAATCGCTCATTTTTTTCTCCTTTAATTTTATTTTTCTCCACGGAGGTCACTGAGGGGCACGGAGGAAAAGTCTCTGTGAACCTTGGTGCCTCTAGTGCAGCGGGTGGTTCAAATTATATTACGCGCTCGATCCCATCGTGTAGCCGGTGAGGTCGAGGGTGACAAACCGATAGCCGGTTTTCTTGATGGCATCGACCACTTCGGTGCGCTCATGCATCAGTTTGTCGAAATCGATCGGATCGATCTCGATGCGGCAGAGGTCGCCGTGGTGGCGGACGCGGTATTGGCGGTAGCCGCGGGCGCGCAAAATGGCTTCGGCCTTTTCGATCCGGGTCATGGATTCGAGGTCGATGGGGGTTCCTGTGGGGAAGCGCGAGCCGAGGCAGGCGAAGGAGGCCTTGCGGGCGGTGGGCAGGCCGCGCCGTTCACTGAGTATGCGGATGTCCTTTTTGTAGAGTTCCGCATTTTGCAGCGGGGCGACAACGCAATGGTTGGCGGCAGCCTGTGTGCCGGGGCGGATGTCGCCCTTGTCGTCCTCGATGGCGCCATGTGCGAGTACGATATTGTCGTCGAATTCAGAAAGGATGTCCTCCATTCTGGTGAACAGCTCGTTTTTGCAATGGAAGCACCGGTCACCCTTGTTTTGAAGATATTCGTCGTTGAGGTGTTCGCTGGTTTTTATAATACGCAGGTTCCAGCCGCGAGCAGTGGCCATATCGATGGCCGCCTGCAGCTCTTCGCGGGGAATCGATGGGGAATCGGCAATCACCATCATGGCGTTGTGGCCCAGCATCTCGTGCGCGCAGTCAGCCAGATAGGTGGAGTCGACCCCTCCGGAATAGGCGACGGCCAAGGCGCCGTAGGATTTGAGCTCTTCGAGCAAGGTCTGTTCTTTTTCTTCAATGGAATTCATGGGCGCATTCTAACGGATTGGATTGTTCCGACAATTCGGTTTGTGACATAGTTTTGGCTATATTATATGGAGGATTTTCATGGACGAGCAAAGACGGGCGCAGTTGAAGCACAAATTCGAAATGGCACACCAGAAGGAGCGGGTGGATAGTCAAATCGCGATGGCCACGGAGGAGCGTGGCATCGTGATTCTGCTCACGGGGAACGGGAAGGGCAAGACGACCTCGGCCTTCGGCATGATCATGCGTTGCCTGGGTTATGGCCACAAGGTTGGCCTCGTGCAGTTTATCAAGGGAAAGCAGCTGAGCGGGGAGGAATTGTTCATCCGCGAAAACTATCCCGACCTGCCGTTCTACCAAATGGGAACGGGCTTTACCTGGGATACGCAGGACCGCGCGGGCGATATGGCCGCGGCCGAAAAGACCTGGGCCTTTGCTGAACGGTTGCTCAAGGACGAAAGCCTGCATCTGGTCGTGCTCGATGAGCTGACCTACATGCTGGGCTACAAATACCTCGACGAAGAGATGGTGCTCGAAGCCATTCGCAACCGACCGCGCGAGCAGACCGTTGTTGTTACGGGGCGCGGTGGGGGCAATGCGATCCGCGAGTTGGCGGACACCGTTGCGGAAATCAACAGCGTCAAGCACGCCTACGAGGCCGGTATCAAAGCCCGCAAGGGGATTGATTTTTAGCGAAGGTGATCGACAGGAGTCTATCCATGTCGAGGTGCTGCTCGAAATGTTCGGCGAGCAGGTCGTATTGGGATTGCTTGAAGTCGGCGGCGGCTTGCGCTTCTTCGGCCGGATAATCGGGATTGAGCCGTTTCAGGTAGTGGTTGCGGAATTCGGGAAAATCAAACAGGCCGTGGAAATAGGAACCCTTGATTCTTCCGTCGGGGGAAACCGCTCCGTCGGTATCCTCGACGGGGTGCCGGTTCCGGGATTGCACGAAGACCATGGGCGCGGCATCGCCGCCCAGCGCGGTTTTTCCCATGTGGATTTCGTAGCCATCGATGCGTATTCCGCCGGCAAGGATTCCCTGCGAGCGGGAGAGCACCTTTTCTTTTTTGAGCGTGGTTTGGATGTCAAGTAGTCCAAAGCCGTCCGTGGTTCCGGGCTCGCCTTCGATGCCGTGCGGATCGTGCACCTGGCGGCCCAGCATCTGGTAGCCGCCGCAAATGCCAAGCACGTGGCCGCCGCTTTCGGAGAATTCGCGGATCGGGTTTTCCCATCCGGTGTCCTTGAGCCATTGGAGGTCGAAGCGGACGTTCTTGGTTCCGGGGAGCATCAGCGCGTCGTAGCCGTCGAGCGAACGGGATTTCGATAGATAGTGGAAGGAGACCCGTTCGTTGCGGATCAACGGGTTGAAGTCGGTGAAGTTCGAGATGTGCGGCAGACGAATGGCGGCGACATTGATCTTTCCCGGCAACGGTCGTGTGGGCGGGTCGATGACGGTTTCAAGCGGCATTCCGTCTTCGGGGTCGATCTCGATATGGCGGTAGTAGGGGATCAGGCCGAGCATCGGCAGGCCGGTCTTTTCCTCCAGATATTGGATGCCGTCGTCGAACAGCGCGGCATCGCCCCGGAACTTGTTGATGATGAAGCCGGCCACGCGGGCCCGGTCCTTTTCAGGGATGATTTCCAAGGTTCCGACAATCTGGGCGAATACCCCGCCGCGGTCGATGTCGGCAATGATGACGACGGGGGCGTCGGCGGCATGGGCGGTCTCGAAGTTGACGAAGTCGCGGGAGCGCAGATTGACCTCGGCGCAGGAACCGGCACCCTCGATGACCACCAGCTCATATTTTTCCTTGAGTCGGGCGAGGCTCTCGTTGGCCTTGTTGAACAGATGGCGCGTATCCTTGAAATAGTCTGCGGCCAGGGCGTTGCCGATGGCGTGTCCGTGCAAGACCACCTGCGCGCCGAGATCGGTGTTGGGTTTGAGCAAAACGGGGTTCATGTCGGTATGCGGTTCGAGGCCGCAGGCTTCGGCCTGCACCACTTGCGCCCGTCCCATTTCTCCGCCTTCGAGGGTGACGTAGGAGTTGTTCGACATGTTCTGGGCCTTGTAGGGCGCCACGGAGATGCCGCGGTTTTTGAAGATGCGGCAGAGCGCGGCGACCACGACGCTTTTGCCGACGTCGGAGCCGGTGCCGAGCAATGCGATGCAGCGCGCGCTCATAGATCCAGGTTTCCTTTTTTATTGAGCAGGAGAATGATGAAAAAGGGGCCGCCAAGCAGGGCAGTAATGACGCCGACGGGCATTTCTACCGGCGCGATGAGGGTGCGTGCCAGCGTATCGCATACGACGAGGAATGTGCCGCCGAAGAGTACGGTGGCGGGGATGAGCGCGCGATGTTCGTTGCCGATGATCAACCGGCAAATATGGGGGGCCATCATGCCGACGAATCCAATCGGTCCGCAAAAGGCGACTACGCCGCCAATCATGAGCGCGGTCGCCACGAAGAGGATTTTCTTGGTCCGGTCGACATTCATTCCGCGACTGGCTGCAATGTCGTCGCCGGTCATGAGAAGGTTCAGTTCGTTGGCGGAAAGCACGATGCCCAAGGCGCCCAGCGAAACGAAGGGGAGCATGTTTGAAAGGCCGGCATAGCCGGTGAGGTCGACCGATCCCATCATCCACCGGATAATGCGGAAGGTGTTGGCAAAGCCGCTGATGTAGTTGATGAACAGAATCAGGCTGGAAAAGAAAAAGCTGACCGCCACGCCGGCAAGCAGCAGGGTGGCCGTGGAGAATCCCTTTTTCAACCGGGTCAGGCCATAGACGAGCCCGACCGCCAGCAGGCTTCCGGCAAAGGCGGCGAACGAGATGCCGGTGAGCCCAAGGAACGAGAAGGTGAGTCCGAAGCGAATGCACAATGCTGCGCCGAGCGAAGCGCCGCTGGCGGTGCCAAGGGTGAAGGGGGTGGCGAGCGGGTTGCGGAACATGGCCTGGAAGGTCATTCCGCTCAAGGCCAGCGCACTGCCGACGAGGAATCCGGTCAGCGTGCGCGGAATGCGCAGGTCGCGCAGAATGCCGGCTTCCATGCCGTCCGGGTTGTGCCAGATAGCCGACCATGGAATGAAATCGATACCGATCATGGGCGCGATGGCCAGGGTCAGCAATGCGATGCAGGCAAGGATGAAAAGGGTTATGCCGGTTTTCATGCGGGATCCTCCGCGAGAACGATGCGCCCATTGCCGGAGGGGTGGTCGGCAATCAGGAAGGAGGTTCCGTAGAGTGCTTCCAGCCGCTCGGCATTCAAGGCATTTTCCGGGGTGTCGATGAATGCGCATTTTCCGTTTTTAAGGGCCACGATGCGGTCGCTTTGCGCGCAGGCGGCATTGATATCGTGGCTGACGGATACGATGGTGATGTTGTTTTGCCGGTGCAACCGTCTTAGCAACTGCATGACCTGGGCCTGGTGGCGATAGTCGAGGAAGGAGGTCGGTTCGTCCAGCAACAGGATTTCCGCCCCTTGCGCAAGAGACGCCGCAATGAATACCATTTGCCGCTCACCGCCGCTGAGCGTGTCAAGGCGGCGGCCGCTGAACGGAAGTAATCCGGTCCGTTCCAGCGTTTCGGTGACGATGCATTTGTCGTTTGCTCCGACCGAGGTGAACGGGGAAAGATGCGGGTAGCGCCCCATGAGCACGAACTCGAATACGGTGAAGGGCAGCCTGCGTCCTTCGGCCTGCGGAACATAGCTCAACTGCCGAGCCAGTTCGCGTTGGGGGCAGCGGTTCAAGGGCTTGCCGTTGACCGCGATCGATCCGGTCCAGTTCGAATGGATGTGGCCGATGCATTTGATGAGCGAGGTTTTCCCTGCGCCGTTCGGACCGATGATCGAGACATACTCGCCGCGCTGCACCTCCAGGGCAATCCCGTCGAGGATGTTTTTCCCGGACAAGCTCAGGTTCAGGTTCTCGATATGGATGGCCGGTTTGGACATAATTATTCTGTCACCAAATTATTTTGTGCTGTTGCCGCGAAGCATTCGGGATAGACGGCGCGGGCGATGTCTTCGAATGTGAGCACGAAGCGCGGGCCGGGGATGCAGACATAGTTGTTGCTCAAAACATGGACCTGTCCGTCCCGCACGGCGGGTACGCTGGCCAGGATGTTCCATTCCTGCCGAACGTCATCGGCGGTCAGGTTGCCGTAGGACGCCAGATCGGGAACCAGATCGATAATGACATCGGGGGCGAGCCGCATGAGGCCTTCGCGGGAGAGCTTGGCGTATTCCAGGTTGCCCGAATAGACGTTCTGCGCCCCAAGCATTTCGAGCATTTCATTATAGAGGGTGTTCCGCCCGGCGACGTAGACATCGGACAGGTCCCCGGTTCCTATGTTGCGCCCGACGGAAATGAGGACGCGGCGGGGCGGTGCATCGCGTGTTCGCGTTTGGATTTCCTCCATCCGTTGCTTCAGCCGGGCAACTTCCAGGTCGGCAGTTTCTTCGGTGTGGAAGAGTGATCCCAGGTTCTGCAGGCTTTCGAGAATGGCGGGAATGGTGGAGGTGTCCACCTTGAACGAGGGGATTCCCAGCGCGGCAAGACGTTCGGCGGCGGAACCGTGTTCATCGAGAATGAACACGAGATCCGGCTCTAGGGAATAAATCATTTCATAGTTCGTATCGGTGTATCCACCGATCGCCGGCAGGTGATGGACGGCTTCCGGATAGGTGCAGAAGGCGCTGACCCCGACCAGACGGTCACCGCCGCCGGCGGCAAAGATGCATTCGGTGATGCTCGGTGCCATGGAAACGATGCGCTCCGGATTCCCGGGCAGGGGGGGGGGGTGCCGTCCGCAGGCCGCAAGCAGGATGGTAAGTAGTACTATTGGGATCCGCTTAATCATCGGTCAACCTGAAGGTGTATGTGAGTTCCGTGGTGGATTCGACAGGAAGACCATCCTGCAGAGCGGGTTTAAAAGTCGTTTTTCCGACGCCATCAATGGCGGCCTGGTCTAGCCTGCGATAGCCGCTGGATTCAAGGATTTCAACGATGCCCGGGGTCCCGTTGGAAAGCACCTGAACCGATATCATTACAGAACCTTCTTCTCTTCGCCGTGTCGAAATATGCGGATAGACAGGATGGTAGGTGCCGACGACCACAGCCTCGGATGTGATGCCGGTATCTTCAGTCGGCACCGTTGCCGTATTGGGTTCCCGGGGTGCGGATGGGGGAACGGCATTGGTTGCAACGGGTTCCACGGTGGCTTTCTGCGAGGGCTGGTTCTGTTCCGGAACGGGGAGTGGTTCCTCCTGTGGCATGTGCACCTCGGAGGCCGTCGTCATCAGGGTTAGTTGTACCGCCGTTCGGCCTGATTCCAGTTCGGGGATGGGCGTTGTATGCAACGGGGCAATGATGGCGTGCCGATGCAGTATGGCCATGTGGGCGACCACGGAAAGCAGCAGCCCGGCAAGGATGGGCTGTCTTACTATGGTTGCGATTGCTTGCATGAAAAAGAAACTTCCTCAATGCCCGATTTTTTCAGGATATCCAGCAACTGGATCGCCAAGCCAAGATCCGCGAGCTCGTCGCCGTCGATGAAGACAGGTTTGGATTCCGCACCGCGCAGTTCAAGCACGCGATCCGGAAGCTCGCCCATGTCGATGGGGGCACCGCCAAGAAAGATCCGGTTGTCGGCATCGATCGTGATGGCGATGTAGTCGTTCTGTTCCAGCGTGGCGGTTCCTGCCGATGGCAGGTCCACCTTCAGGCCGTGATGAACGACCATGGAAAGCATGGCGTAGATGAAGAAGACGAGTAGCAGAAACACGACATCGATGAGCGGAAGCATTTCCACCCGCGCCTTCTTCGTTTCATATCCGCAGTTTAGTTTCATGGGTTCGACAAAATGATTAGGGACAAAATGATTTTCTATTCAGGGATGAAAAACCAATTTTGGAACGGTTTAAATTTATCCAGTGGATGGCTTCGAGCTTGGTGTGTTTCAGAAATCGGATCAGGTGGCTTTCATAGGTCGGAATGTTTTTTGATACGGAGGTCAGGCAGAAGGCCTCGGTGTCGGAGAGGTGTGGTATGGTTTGGCGTCCTATTACTGCATTGTCGCTATGGATCGATGTGTCGCGAATGACCGCACCCTTTCCTCCGAGAAAGTGGCATATGGCATCGAGATAAATGTCGGTATCGAAAAATGCACCCCAGTCATTGAGTAGGGCGATAATTAGATCTTTTAACTGGTCAGCATGGGTTCCCGATGCCCACGTTCCATCTGATATGCTGAACTCCCGCCGTTTATGAAGATCCAGTTGGGTGGAGACGAATTCGTGCTCTACGGATTTAGGGCGGAAATTTATGATTTTTCCATGTTTCGTCTCGGAGGCAAAGAGGTAGTTAAGCGCTTGTATCCGATGTGGTTCTGCGATGCAGGAACACGCTTTGAGTTCATACACCGAGCTTTTGTCTGCCAGTAGGTCGATATACAGCGGTTTTTGATAGTCGCCATGAACCAGTTTTATCTCGAATTCCAGCGAGATATCGATGCCGGAATGTTTGCAGTTTCTCGCCAGCTCAGCCTGGTAAATCTTCTCGTCATAAAAGCGACCGAGAGCATTGTGCGTGTCGAAAGCCAATTTCATGATTGCATAATCCAGCTCATGGAATTCCGTTTCAGGAATCCGCCGGATTGGGTGCTGTGGAACCATTGGCATCGAATTATTTTGTCCCTAATTATTTTGTCGAATCCCGCCGGTTCTCCATCCCCTTCTGGACGGTGACTTCGTAGCAGGTGACGAGCTGTTCGAGATAGCGGGTGACCTTTTCGACCTTGCGGGTAAGGGCGTTGTAGGGGAGCAGGGCGACGATGGCGATGGCGAGGCCGGCGGCGGTGGTGAGGAGCGCCTGGGCGATACCGCCAGTGACGGCCTTGGGGTTCTCGATGCCCGCCGTTCCAAGCAGGTCAAAGGAGATGATGATGCCGGAGACCGTACCGAGAATACCGAGCAGGGGAGCGAGCGTGATGATGGTGTCGAGCACGGAGAGGTAGCGCTTCATCTTTTCGATTTCCTGCATGGCGGCGGCTTCGAGCGACTGGACGAGGCCATAGTTGCGGTGCGCCAGCCCTGCAGTGAGAATTCGACAGACCAGGCAACGGGATGCTTCGCCTTCCTGGATGGCGGTATCGAAGTCGCCGTTTTCGGTCAGCGTGAAGATGCGGTTGACGAGCTTCTGGTTCTTGCGCATGGAAACGAGCAACCAGAACAGGAGACGCTCAAAGACGACGGCCAGCGCCACTATTGAACAGGCCAGCAACGGCCACATTACCGGACCGCCCTTGATCATCAACTCGTACATCGGTATCTCCTGTCTCCTTTTTCGGCAGACGCATGTTAGCGGCTTCCTTGGTTTCAAGGAAGCCGCTTCTTGATTCCATCAGAACCGTACTTTGACGCCGGCCTTGTAGGTGCGCTCCGGCGCGGGGTAGTAGGCATAGATGCTACCGGAGAACGTGCTGTAATACGCAATGGGGCTGTATTCCTCCGCGAACAGGTTGTCTATGCCGGCAAACAGCTCCACCTCGGACTTTTTGAAGGCAAGGGTGTAGCGCAAAGCAACGTCCACCAGCGTGTAGGCATCGAGCTCGGATCCCGCGGCGTTGTTTTCGGCTCCGCCGGCAAACTGGGAGTCTGTGAAGGTGACGTCAGTCAGGACGTGCAGGTTATCCAGTAGTTCGGCATCGAATCCAGTCGTCAGCAGGTTTTGGGGTACGAGCGGGACTTCGTTGCCTTTGTTTGCACCGGCGGTGAATTCGACCTTTTGGAACGTGTAGTTTGCGTAAAGGCCCAGATGTTCGAGTGCCTGCCAGTTGCCGGAAAGCTCCACCCCTTGGTGGCGGGTTTTGTCGAGGTTCACGTTGGAGGGAAAGACATAGGCGATCTCGTCTTTCATATCCATGCGGAAAAGGGTGCATGAGAGATCGAGCTGATCGGAGGGCGCAAGGTTGAAGCCGGTCTCGTACGACATGCCGGTTTCGGGATCTAGATCCTTGTTGAAGCCGGAGCCGAAGCCCTGGTAGGAGATTTGCTCGTCGAGAAACGGGAGGCGGTAGAGTTTGTCAATCCGGGCGAAGAGCTTCAGCGGCTCGACCGGCAGGAAGGTGATTCCGGCATCGAAGGCGGATATCTTGTGGGTATCGCTGGTGTCTTGTTGCACAACGCCGAAGGCATCGCGCTCCTTGATGCTGTATTTGGCCTGCTCAACCCGGGCTCCTCCGGACAGGATAAGATGGTCGAGAATATCGAGTTCGTTGTGAACGTATGCGCCGGCGGTTTCTTTTCCCACGGCGGACGACCCGTTCCGGATGGTGTGGGCCCGGTCGCCGTAGAGGTCGACATCCAGATCGTCGTAGCTTAAGTCGACCCCCAGGGTCAGTTTGTTTTCACGGTGGAAGGGGGTGGCCGAGTAGACATATTTCGGGCTGAGGGTATAGGTGTTGATCCCCCATGTGTTGAAGGATGAATACGATGCGAAGTTCGATTCAATGTCCTTGCGGCTGAATCCGAGATCGATTGTTGCCTCGTTGTTTTCGTTGGGATAAAGCCCGAGGCCGAATCCGATGTTGTGGAACTGTTCCGCGGCATCGTTGTCGGGGTTGATGGATTGCCGTCGATCCTGCCGCACCTGGGCCTCGGTCAGGCTGCCGGGCAGTTCGTAGTCGGAGTCGATGTAGGAATAATCGATCCATGATCCCAGATAATCCGAAAAATCCGTTTCGAGACTCAGTGTGCCCGACCAGGTTTCATAGGCAGACCGATCCCGGTATCCGTCGGCGGACTGGTGCCCGATGGATGTGGAGTAGCCGATATCGCCTGCATCGCCGGAAGCGCTGATGCTTTCGTCGTTGAATCCGTACGAGCCACCCGTGAGGCTGGCCTCGAATTCGGGTTTTCCCGTGCCGCGACGGGTGATGATGTTGATGGCTCCACCCACCGCAAAGTCCCCGTACAGCGCACTGTGTGCTCCCCGGACGACTTCGATGCGGTCGATGTTGCCGACCGGAATCTGCGACCAGTTGACCGGGGCCTGGTCGGGTCGGTTAATGCGGCGGCCATTCATCATGACCAGCACCCGGCCATGACTGTTCGCTCCAAATCCGCGCATATCCACGGAGGCGCGGCCGGGGTTGTCGGAATAGTTGCGGAAATGCAGTCCGGCCTTCTTGTTCAATATGGCGGGGAGCGATGTGAATCCTCCCTGCCTGATTGCGTCCGAGTCGATGACGACAGGGTTTCCGGGGATGTTCTGCACGCTGCTTTTCGTGCGCGTTGCGGTGATCAGGATGGTATTGGGATCCTGCGTTCCGGTGTTGGATAGGGTGTTGGTCGAGTCGGCAAACGTTGTGGTTGCCGCAAGTGCGAACACGGCGAGGATACGGTATTGCATGGGTATTCCATTCTGCCCTTACGCGGGGCGCTAGTCGGTTAATTAAAATCCCGCGCAAGGACAAAGGGAAGGAGACCGTAGGAACCGGCAGCCATCCCCTTATTCCGCGAAGGAGACAAACAAAAGCAATCCGATGTCCGTTTTCTGGCTTACGGCCCGTTGGCCGATTACAGTTGCGCGACAGCGCCCGATTTCCACGGGACTTGCCGAATCATCCGATTGATGGCGCATACTTCCCCTTCGAACGGACGGTGTCAAGCGATGAACGCTTCAACCTCCCTGAAACAGCCGGTGCGTGGCCTTGCTTTCTCCGGTCAAGCGTACAAACTGAACGCAGTTTACGATGAGACCGGGAGGACGCATGAAAATCATAATTGCTCCGGATTCCTACAAAGGCAATATGCGCAGTTCGACGATCTGCACCATAATCCGGGACGCTATTTTGCTCGAGTGCCCCGATGCCGAGGTGTGGATGTTCCCCATGGCAGATGGTGGGGAAGGGACGGTTGATGCCATGGTTGCGGCAACCAGGGGCTCCTTGCATACCTTGGAAGTTTGCGGCGCGCTGGGAGACCGCGTTGAAGCGCAGTATGGACTTCTTCATGATGGTACTGCTGTGATGGAAATGGCTTCGGCCGCCGGCATTGAACTGGTTCCGCATGACCGGCTCAACCCCTTGGAAACTACGACATATGGGGTGGGTGAAATTCTTGGGCATATGTTGGATGAGGGGCACACCTCCATTGTGATGGGGATTGGAGGCAGCGCTACGGTCGATGGCGGCACCGGCATGGCCCAGGCTCTGGGCTATCGTTTCCTCGATCGCGACGGGAATGAGACTGCTGAACGGGGCGGTAGAATCCTTTCTGTCATTCATTCCGTTGATTCCGCATCGGTACATCCGGCGCTGGCCGATGCGAACATTCAGGTGGCCTGCGATGTGACCAATCCGCTGACTGGGCCAAACGGCGCGGCCCATGTATTTGGACCGCAAAAGGGGGCCACGCCGGAAATGACCGAACGTCTTGATGCCGGGCTTGGCAATCTCCGAACCATCCTTGGTGTAGCCGAGGAGCCCGGCGACGGAGCCGCCGGAGGATTGGGCTATGGACTGCGGGCGTTTTGCCAGGCCCGCATTGTTCCCGGTGCTCAGTTGGTTGCGGAAACCGTTGGCTTGCCGCAGGCGCTCGAAGAAGCCGACCTGCTGATTACGGGAGAAGGCCGGACCGATAGACAGACAGCCTCCGGTAAGCTGTGTGCCGTTTTGGCGGGCATGGCTCGTGAGCGTGGAGTGAAAACCCTGTTGCTTTCGGGGGCGCTGCATGGCGACCTTGATGCGGTCTTCGGCACATTCGATTATGCCTTCAGCATCTCCGCCGGCCATACTTCGCTGGCAGAATGCATGGCCCACGCCCCTGAGGACCTGGCGTTTTCCGTCCGCAATATTGTTCGGTTGCTGTCAGCAGGCTGAATAAACGAGCTTTCCGCCGCACTTGCGGCAAACCAGCCGGCGGTTCCGACGCTGGGCGGTATGTGACCAGCAGTGGTTTTCGCAGCGTACCTTCCAGCGTGGTGGTGAAAACTCCATTCGGTGGGTACGTTCTCCGGAGCCGCCGATTTCTCTGGCCTTGTCCTTCCAGACGGCATCGTGATTGTGTTTCTTGCCTACGAGTGCGTGGGCGATTTCGTGCAGGATCGTATCGCGGATATCGGTTTCGGAGCCGCTGCGGGCGAGATCGAAGGAGATGGAAATCAATTGGTCATGATAGTTGCAGCAGCCCGCCCGGCGGGTGGAATGGTCGAATTGAAAACGCCAGCCTTGAAGCCCGTGTCTGTCCATCAGGTTCCATGCGAGTTGGAGGATCGAATTGAGACGTTGTTCCCGCTGTTCGGCGGCATCTCCCAGAGCAATGAGGCGCTCATAGGGTACGGTGAACTCGTCTTCCTCTATGCGCACCACGGCGCGCTTGGGATTGGTGCGAATAATCAATCCCGTCAAGCGGCGGTTCCTGTAATTGAATTCGACCCGGTCATTCGGCGAAAATCGAACCCGAAGGCGGTCTGTTTTATTCAAGGCCATATCATCCATGCACAATGTTCATTACACCGTTTGTAAGCAGCTGCATGCCGAACACGGCGAGAATCGGTCCCATCAGGCGCGTGATGATGCTCAAGCCGCTTTTCCCAACCAGGGAGACCAGTCGCTGATCGAAGATGAAGGCGATAAATGTGATCACGCAGACGATTATTCTTCCCCATGCTTGCTTGGTCTGGAACGGCTACGGGTTCTCGGCAATGGCGATGCGGTCGTGGCCGGCGAGGTCGTGCTTGATCTGAATTTTACGGTATCCGAGTTGTTCAAGGCAAAGTCGGACGGATTCCCCCTGATCGTAGCCGAATTCGAGGAATAGCATGCCGTTGGGCACGAGGACATAGCGGGCCTGCGTGGCCAGCTGCTTGATCAGTTCCATTCCACTGGGGCCGCTGTCCAATGCTGAACGCGGTTCGTGGTCGCGAACGGAGGAAGAAAGTTCTTTCCAGTCGCCGGTTGCAATGTAGGGAAGGTTGGCCACGAGGGCATCTGCGCTTTTCTCGGCAAAACCTTCCAGCAGGTCCCCGACCAGCCAGAGTATGCGGTTGCCCAATCCGTTTAATTTCGCGTTTTCGCGGGCCAGATCCAGTGCTTCGGATGATTGGTCGACCGCTTTGAAGTTGGCATCCGGTCTTTGCTGGGCCAGCGTCAAAACGATACACCCGGTTCCGGTGCCCACATCCACGACGGTGGCAGGCCCGTTATGCCAAATGCCGGAGCTTAGAACTTCCTCGACCAGCAGTTCGGTTTCGGGCCGGGGAATAAGCGCCCGGGGATCGCATTTTATTTCCAGTCCCCAGAAGTCGACGTGGCCAATGACATATTGCAACGGCTCGCCGTCTTCGACACGTTGCGCCAGAGGCTCGAGACGCTTGATGATCTCGAGCTGCTCAAGGGTGGTTGCCTGCCGGGGAACCGCGCCGGTGTAGATTTCCAGCGGTTTACAGTGGAAGACGTGTGCCAGCAGTTCTTCGGCAACACGTTTGGCATTATCCACCCCTGCGGCCGAAAACCGGAATTCCAAGGATTCGATTAGCTGGTCAATTTCCATATATGTTTTTAGCGCAGAATTCGAAGAAACCCGCAGCATGATATTCAGACCGGATAGCGTGGGATTCGTTTTTGTAAAGAAACTCGTCCATCACTTTTCCTTATCTGCGTTATGCAGCGTATTCTTCGGTTATTTATAGTTTCTGGGTTCGATGCCGAGATTTTTGATGCGGTAGTTGATAATGCGCTGCGTGGTTTCCAGATAGCGTGCCACGGCGGCTGCATTGCCCCGGTATTTCTTCAGCGCATCGATAAGGATTTCGCGTTCGTAGGCTTCGACCATCTGCTTGAGGTTGGCGCCGTTTTCAGGGAGCAGATTGGTGTGCGTCCCTTCGCTGGTCTGCAGCGATGGCGGAAGGTTGAAGCCGTGGATCACTCCATCGGCGGAGGTTAGCACTGCGCGTTCCAGGCAGTTTTCCAGCTCGCGGACGTTTCCGGGCCAGTGGTAGACCATCATCATATTGATGGCGGAGGTGGAAATACGTTTCATGTTCTTGCCGTACATATTGCCGTACTTTTGAAGGAAGTGATCGGCCAGCAGCATGATATCGGATTTTCGTTCACGTAGCGGCGGAAGCAGGATCGGGAAGACGTTGAGACGATAATACAGGTCTTCCCGGAAGGTTTGCTGGGCGATGCCTTCCTCGAGGTTGCGGCTGGTAGCCGCCACGACGCGCACGTTGACTTCGATCGTTTCATTACCCCCGACGCGCTCAAAGGTTTTTTCCTGCAGAACGCGCAGCAGGCGAACCTGAACCGCCGGGGAAATATCGCCGATTTCATCGAGAAAAATGGTTCCGCCATTCGCCAGTTCAAAGCGGCCCTTGCGCTGTTGCGCCGCCCCGGTGAAGGCGCCCTTTTCGTGACCAAACAGTTCGCTCTCGATCAGGTTTTCGGGCAGTGCTGCGCAGTTGACGCTGACGAATGCATTGTTTTTGCGCGGGCTGTTAAAGTGAATGGCACGGGCTACCAGCTCCTTGCCGGTGCCGGATTCTCCGCGCACCAGTACGGTTGCTGCGCTGTTGGCCACTTGTACGATCTGCTCATACACGCTTCGCATCGAGTTGCAGTTCCCGACCATGTTGTCGATGCTGTAGCGATCCCCCAGCTGGCGGCGCAGCATTTCGTTTTCGGATTCGAGCGCATGACGTTCTTCGATTTCCTCCCGGATCGTGGAGACGGCCGAGGCCAGAATCTGGGCGACATGCTCGAGAAAGAGAGCATAACCTTTAAGTTCCTGGTCTTCGCAGGTCGGCAGGTCGATGCTCATGGTGCCGACCACTTCCTTGTGGTGAACGATCGGGACACAGATAAAGGCTATTTTCTGATCACTGCGAGCCTTGGTGCGGTTAAGGAAGTCGGTCGATTCGGAGATGTCGGGCACGATGGCCGCATTCCCGGTCTGTGCCACCCGTCCCGTCACTCCTTCTCCAAGCTGATACTGTCCGCGTCGCATCTCGCTGGTGGAAAGTCCGCTCGACGCTTCAATGTTCAGGATATCCGTTCCGGGTTTGCGCAGGGCCAATGTTCCGCGAAGCAAGCCCATGTCCGTCGACATGGTTTGAAGAACCTCATTCAGCAAGTCGGAAATATTGTGCTGGCGCGCGGAAATAGTCTGAGAAATTTTGTATAGAACGCTAAGTTCCTTTTCACTATTGGTCATGGTTTTATCCTTCTTTATCGGTTTCTGTATCAAAACAGAAACGAGCTACAAATATGTACAGAGATGTTCTGAGGCGAACAAGGATGTTTTTAGATAATCGGCTGTCGCACCGTTTATAATCGGTTATTTATGCGGAGCCCGATGTTTCAGGTTCTTGTGGCGATCCGTCCAGAAATCGAGTAAATCCAGATTTCGGTTGTGGGCTTTGGAGGAAAACTTGAAGTAGAGGAATGCATCCAGAAATCCGCGGCTATGCTGGAAGCGTTGCGCCCGGTGTCCCTGGGTTTTGTGGAAACGCAACTGGTTTCCCATGATATCGGAAACCTGATAGATGACCTGTTTTGGAATCCGCACATTTTCGCACACACCTGTTAGGTGCTGCTGAACCGCCTGTCTGCAGGCATCATGGGCCGATAGGCCCTCCTTTTCGAGTTTGTCAGCAAGAAATTCGTGGTATTCGCCGAATATCAGGGCGAAGAGCAAGGGAGGATGCACCTGGAGGCCGGCTTTGCGCCAGCGATCCATCTGATCGAGCGTCTGGATGACCCAGTCGTGCCGAGCCTTGTCTTCGTCGATCCAATGGGAAAAATCGTGAAACATGGGGTGCAGCAGATCGCTCCGCTCCAGCCAGTGGAAGACCTCTTTGGCATGACCGCAGAAAAAGAGCTTTTGCACCTCTTCATACATGCGCGAGGAGGAAGCCTGAGCCAGCATATCCTTGTTGCGGCAGATCGAATCGAAGGCTTTCGATTCAATGTCAAATCCAAGCGTGCCGGCAAAACGGGCGGCGCGGATCATGCGCACCGGATCCTCTGCGAAGCGCTTGTCGGGATCTCCGATGACGCGAATTATCTTCGCGTCCAGATCCTTCAGCCCGCCTGCGTAGTCGATCACGGAAAAGTTGGCAATGTTGTAGAAAAGGGCGTTGATCGTGAAGTCGCGCCGCAATGCGTCCTGCTCTGGTGTTCCAAAGATGTTATCGCGCATGACCATTCCGCTTTCGCCGGTGCGAAAGGTATTTTCGCAATAGTCACCATTTTCTTCCTCGGGAACGGGCGCGCGGAATGTGGAGGTTTCAATGACCTCTCCGCGAAACAGGATATGGGCTAGACGGAAACGCCGACCGATCAGGCGGCAGTTGCGGAACATCTTGCGGATCTGCTCCGGGGTAGCATCGGTGACGACATCAAAATCCTTGGGACTGCGTTTGAGCAGCAGGTCGCGTACTCCGCCTCCTGCCAGATAGGCGGTGTGGCCTTCATCCTTGAGATGATAGAGCACCTTTACCGCCGCAGAACTGATGTTCTTCCGGCTGATGTTATGATCGGATCGCTTAACAATTACTGGTTCCATAGTGGGTAGAGAATATTCGAATAGAAGGGGCGATAAAAAGAAAAACCTTCCGCTTAAGGAAGGTTTTCTGATGCAGGGAATACCCTATTAACTAATCAAGGTGTTCCTCGATCCACTTGAGGATCACATCTACAACGAAATTCACTTCTTTCTCGGTGAGCTCCCGCCCCATTTCGATTCCGAAGAATTCTTCCAGGCTGGCGCGGTCGTTGCAACCACAGGCATGCTGGGCAATGAAGACCGGGTGTCCTTTGGTCGGGGTTTGACGCCCATCGTTTTTTGGATTGGCCGGAGCCAGCCGCTTGTTGACAAAGTCGGTTGCATGGAGGCGCAGGATATCCATTCCCCGAGAGGTGACGTACTCCTGTTCGGGTTCGCCGAGAGTAAATTTTTCAAGTCGGCCGTCGTCTCCCAGCTTCTTCTTGAGCGTCTGCCATTCCTTTTCCGCAATCTGTACCACAATGAATCCTCTCTGTTCTATCGACCTAACTGCTACAGCATAAATAACCTGAGTTTCGAACGCAAGTCCGTGCTCGTAGAAATTACTAGAAATCGAAGGTCCTGGGGAGGTGTGGTCTCTTAAGCGCATGCGGTATTTCAAAACGTCGTCTTCAGTGATGATTTAATCCTGAAATACTATCTTTGATGCGCGCATGGGAATACTGTTGTTGCGGACCTGCGCAGGAAGCAGGGTTGTAGATCATTGGAATAAGGCTGGGTGGACGAGGTCGTCCGGCATCTCTACAGAAACTTCATCCAGCCAATCAGGTTGGTATGTTTCCATCCCTGTTGCCGATAGAAGCAAAGGGCGGGGCCATTATTCTTGTCGGCCCGGAGTTGCAGCCGGCCCAGCTTTTTTTGAACGGCCCATGCTTCTATCGCCCGCATCAGCGCGGCACCGATTCCCTTGCCCCGGTATTCTACATCTATAATGACATCCTCCACCGCACCCACTTCCTGTCCCATAGCCGTAGATACGATAATCTGGGCCGTACACATGCCCACCACGGATCCATCGATCTCGGCCACAAAGATCGTTGCCGCCGGTCGGTCGATCAACAGTTCCAGTCCTTTGGCCTGCTTCGGATAGTCCGGAGTAAAATCACTCTCGATGGCAAACAGCTGGTGCAGAAGCTCTGCCATCGCCGGGATATCGTCTTTGGTCGCGGTGCGAATTTCCATGGGGATTAATTCCGTGTTTAGTTGATGGGTTGGTCCAAAGAGCAAAGGCTAGCTCTTCCTTCGTTTCCGTTTCTTGAAGAGGGTTTCATAGTCAATTTTGAGATTTTTGATCTTGTAGCGCACCATGCGTTCCGTGATCCCAAGCTCGCGGGCCGCGGCGCTGATGGTGCCGTTGTGGCGCTTGAGGGAGTCGACGATCAAATCCTTTTCCAGCGTGGCGACCCGGGCCTTGAGGGTATGTTTCATGCTGCCCGTTGCCGCAATGGCGACCGGGGTTTGCAGCGTGGGGGGGAGGTCATGGCCGTGGATCACGCCATCCTCCTTGCCCATGAGTACGGCATACTCGATGGTGTTTTCCAGTTCGCGGACATTGCCGGGCCAATGATAGGCCATGAGCATATTGATGGCCGGGGTGCTGATACGCCGGATTTCACTGCCCATTTGGGCTCCGTATTTCTTGATGAAAAAGTTAGTGAGCAGCAGGATGTCGTCTCGTCTGGCGCGGAGTGGTGGAAGGTGAATCGGGAAGACATTGATGCGGTAGAACAGGTCCTGCCGAAACCGGTTTTCAACAATGGCGTTTTCCAGGTCGGCGTTGGTCGCGGTAATAATGCGGACGTTGGCTACTCGCTGTTCGTTGCTCCCGACGCGCTCATACGTGCGCTCCTGGAGCACGCGTAGCAGCTTGACCTGCATGGCGGGTGAAAAATCGCCGATTTCATCAAGGAACAGAGTGCCGCCTTCGGCTTCCTGCACCCGGCCGATACGGGTTTGAAGCGCGCCCGAAAACGCGCCTTTTTCATGGCCGAAGAGCTCACTCTCCAGCAGATTTTCGTTCAACGCGGCGCAGTTGACTTTCACAAAGGGCTTTTTTGCCCGGTTGCTGCTGTAGTGGACGGCCGAGGCGACCAGCTCCTTGCCGGTGCCCGATTCACCACGGATGAGCACGGTGGTATCGGTGGCGGCTACCTGATGGATGCTGGTATAAACCGCATGCATCAGGTTTGAGTTTCCGATCATGTTTTCCGGCTGGAACTTGGCCATCATGGCCTCGCGCAGGCGTACGTTTTCCGATTCAAGCGCCTGCCGCTCCATGCGGGCGATCCGCCGTCCGCTGACGTCGTTGGCGATGATGATCGCCGCGATTGAAAGGAAGCGCTGGAGTTCCTCAAGCGCGGGGATACCGCGGGCCGGGCAGTCGGCGGAAAGTGTTCCGACCGTCTCGTTATCGAGGATAAGGGGAACGCAGATAAAGCTTAGCGGTTCGTTGGAGCGGTGATGCAGGCGGCCCTTGAAACGTGGCTCGTCAGCAACCAGCGGAACAATCTTCGGCTGTCCCGTCTCGAGCACCTTTCCGGTAATGCCTTCGCCTTTCCGGTAGGCCTTGCCTTCGGCCTGCTGAACCTTTTGGTCTTTGACCGCCTCAACACGCAACTCGCGGCCATCCACAGTCAGCAGCATGATGGTCACACGCTGAACATTGTGGCTGCGCTCGAGCACATCGATTACTTCGAGTAGAACCTCTTCCTGTTGCGATTTGCGGGAGAGGGTGCGGGCAATTTTCGCCAGCGTTTCGAGTTCGTTGATATGGCGGGCATCACAGAGCTTGGGATCATCAAACTTACAATTTGGCATTTGCTGTTCATCATTTTAGGTGTTCGCGTACAAATATGTTGCATAAATCTGCATTCACACATGCATGTGCATATAGATGCAATAAGTGTACCAAAGCGTAATTCTAGCCGTGCGACGTGATGTCCGCTTCGTCCCCTGTCCATGAACAGCAGCACGTGTAGGTGGTGGTGCGCTCCTCGATCACCGGATGATCCAGAGTATAGTTGGCGGTGAGCAGGGGAATCCGTAATCCGGTATGGGTAATGACAACCCTGCGACTATTCTGATGGGCGATAAGCTGATGCGAGCCGCAGTGCGGGCAGGACGGCGTCTGGTTATTCATAGTAGTAATATCTAAGCTCCCTCGGCCCGATCGATTGTTTGGTTTTCAACGCATGGTTTTTTATGCGCTTAAGCAGCCAGCCAAGCGGTTCGTTTCCGGGATTGATGTTAAGCTGGTTCAAGGCGTGGCGCAGCGCGGCTTCGCCGGAATGAATGCCCAGCACAATATTGGTAGCATCGGTCCGGCCGATGTCGGCTGCGGCGAAGGGTTCGTATGCGTTGCGGTGATTCAGCACGGCATGCACATGGATGCCGGATTCATGGCTGAACACGTTCTTTCCGATAATGGGGGCGCAGGCCGGGACATCGATCCCTGCCGCCGCAAGCACCAGACCACACAGCGATGCGAGCGTCCTCGTGTGCAGTCCGAATTCCGGAACAGCCAAGGCGACTTGTTCCAACGCCGCATTACCCGCACGCTCGCCGATGCCTGCCACCGTGACGTCGGCAGCCTCCGCGCCACCTTCGATAGCAGCTAGCGTGTTGGCGGTTGCCATGCCCAGATCGTTGTGGGCGTGAAAGGCAAGCGGGAGTTCTGGCGCCGCGGTTTTCAGTTCTCGGAACAAGTCTACCGCTTGGAACGGATTCATGACGCCGACCGTATCCGCGATGCGCAACCGATGTCCGCCCAGTCCTTGGACCCGCTGTGCAAACGCCAGTAGCAATGAATGGTCGGCCCGCGCCGAATCCTGTGCACCGATCGACACATATGAAAAACGCTTCAATGCTTCCGGCAGGACTTTTTCCAGCGTGTTGAACACCCAGTTCGAATCCTTGCCGAGCGCCCGGAAGTGGTGGTTGGACATTGGGAAGGAAAGATGGACCGAATCCAATCCGGCGGCTTCGGCGGCTTCGAGGTCGGCCATCGCCGCACGGCACCAGCCCGTAATCCGGCACGGTAGATCCAGGGCGATAATGGCCTCAATATCGTCCTGTTCCGTCGGACCCATCACGGGAATGCCCGCTTCGATCTCGCCCACGCCGACTTCCGCCAGCGCAGTCGCGATGGTCAGTTTTTCCTCGCGCGTGAATACGGTGCCCGGCATCTGCTCGCCGTCGCGCAGAGTGGTATCGATCAAATAGGGTGTTTCCATATCGTGAGGTCCCGACGGATATTTATGGATGTCTAGTCGAGTTCATACTCGCTGGTATCCCCTCCGTCCTCGATGGCATCGAGGATGGAGTCGACCTTTTCCTCGTCGACTTGTCCGAACCATTTTCCTTCCGGATAGACGACCATGACGGGCCCTTCCGTGCAGACCTTCAGGCAGCCGCAGCCGGACACCTGGGCGTCGAGGCCGCGGTCGAGGATTTCGGTTTCGAGATAGGCCAGCAGGTCGCCGCCCTCCTTGCTGTTGCATACGCCCTGCGCCTGTCCGCTCACACGGTACGAGTTGCAGATGAAGAAGTGCATTTCCGGTTTTGCTATTGCCATGTTGTTTTCCCTTGGTTGTTTGTTGATTTTATTTAACGCAAAGGCGCTAAGTTCGCTAAGCTACGCAGAGGTTCCTTTGCGAAACTTCGTGTGCTTTGCGCCTTTGCGTTTGATATCTCTTTATCCGCAGCCTGATCCGCTTCCGGAGCATTTGTCGCCGCACTTGGTCTTGCGGATGGGCGAGCGGATTTCCTGGCCGGACTGGATTTTGACAAGTGCTTCGTCGATCAAACCTTCCATCACAATGACTTTCAGTCCCGACTTTTCGAGGATGCGCGTGGGCCTGGGGCCGACGCCGGACACCAGCAGGGCCTTGCAGTCGGAGGTGAGCTCGGCCAGCTTGCTCCAGCGTTCGTCTCCGCCGCCGGGATAGGGGGTGATGCGTGTTTCGATTTCGGCAAAGTCACCGTCCTGTTCGGCAAAGATGGTGAGGGTTTCGGCTGCCCCGAGATGCTCGTTCACCAGTATGCCTTCGCGGGTGGCAACGGCGACGTAGGGACGGTTTTCGTCGGGCGTGATGGGGGCGTTGGCGGCGTCCTGAATCATTTCCAAGGTTTCCTGGGTGGTGCCCTCGGCCAGCAGGCCGCACGCATCGGCACGGCAGCGCTGGCAGTGGGTCATTTGCGGCAGGTGGGCGCCCGCGAGTTCGCGGGCGGCGTGGATCATCGCGGGCGTCGGCTCCTCCAGATTCTCGAATAGGGTGCCTTCCACGGGGCACATCGGAATAATGTTGTGCAGGTCGGCGCCTTCGGCCTTCACGAATTCGGCGACGTCGCCGATATGATGATCATTCACGCCGGGGATCAGGATGGTGTTGACCTTGAGCGTCAGGCCGTGAGCCTTGATGGATTTCATGGCCTGGATCTGGCGCTGCAACAGGAGTTCCGCACCTTCGAGTCCGCGCAGCGGCTTCTTGCCGTCGCGGATCCATGGGTAGATGTTCTTGCCGACTTCCGGATCGATGGCGTTGAACGTGATCGTGATGTGGCTGACTTTCAGTTCGGCCAGCTCGGGGATGTATGGGCCGACGCCGAGGCCGTTGGTGGAGACGCACAACAGCATGTCGGGATGGCGCTTGCGGATGAGCCGCAGCGTTTCCATGGTCTCTTCCGGATTGGCGAAGGGGTCGCCCGGGCCGGCGATGCCGACAACGGAGATCGGCTTCTTCATGTCGACGAGCTGCGAAACATAGTAGGCCGCCTGTCCGGGGGACAGCACGTTGCTGGTGACGCCAGGACGGCTTTCGTTCACGCAATCATACTTGCGGTTGCAGTAGCCGCACTGGATGTTGCACTTCGGAGCCACCGGTACATGCACGCGGCCATACTTGCCTTTGACATCGGGGTTGAAGCAGGGGTGTTTGGTTAGGTCTAAAGCCATTGTTTTTCTCCGTTGTTTCGTGATGAGTGCCGATTGAGTCGTGAAGGGAAATCACGCCTCACGTTTCACTCGTCAAATATACGTGTATCCGATGTCGTTGCTGTCCTGTTTGATTTCCATAAGCTTGTCCACAATCGTGTCGAAAAGCCGTTGCGCGCCGCGGTATCCCAGATGGAGGGAGCGAGACCCGCTGATCCGGTCATGGATGGGGAACCCGACCCGGATCAGCGGGGTGCCGGCGGCGCGGCTGAGGGAGAAGCCCTTGCTGTTCCCGATGAGGAGATCGGGATGCAATTGCTTTACGGCTTCGCCGATTTCGGCGAAATCAACATCTTCGAGAATGGGGGTTTCCGGATCGATTTCCGGCGCGGCGGCCAGGACGCATTCCTTGAGCTTGCCGCTCTTGCCGCCGGAAGCGCACAGCACGGGCTTGAGCCCGATTTCGGCGGCGAAGGCGGCCATGCCGACCACGAAATCCTCTTCGCCGAAGATCACCACCTTCTTGCCGAAGGTGTATTTGTGGCCGTCGACGTAGGCGTCGATCAGGCGGCCGCGCTCGGCGGCGTGCTTTTCGGGGGTCGGACGTCCGGTGATCTGTTCGAGTACCTTGAAGAAGGCGTCCGACTGGCGGATGCCGATCGGCAGGCCGACGCGGAAGACGGCGGTGGAGAAACGCTGGTCGAGCAACGTGGCGGCGGACTGTTTTTCCAAGATGGTCGAGGCCAGTTCGATGACGGCGGCGGCGCGGCCGAGCTTGCTGATTTCGCTAACCGGCGTGCCGCCGAACGGGATGCGGTGGTAGTCGTCCCAAACGGGGCCGTCGAGCGGGTCGGAATAGTCGGGGACGATGGAGAACGGCATGCCGAAGTCGGTCATGACTTCGCGCAGGTGGCGCAGGTCGGCGGGCGATACCATGCCGGGCAGCACGCCGATGAATTTTTCGTTGGGACCGTCGACGGCCAGCTGGTCGACGATGGCGCGCACGGCCCACTGGTATCCGTCGGCGTGGCTGCCCGAATAGCTCGGGGTCGAAACGTGAAGGAGGTAGGGCAGGGCCATGGTCTTGCGGTTTTCGGAGATGAATTCCTTCACGTACATGTGTACGTCGTCGCCGATGGTTTCCGCCAGACAGGTGGTGGCGATGCCGATGACCTTCGGGTTGTAGCCTTCGATCACGTGCTTGAGTCCGTCGAAGAGGTTGCGCCGCCCGCCGAAGACCACGCTGTCTTCGCCGAAGCTCGACGAGGCGATATCCATCGGCTCGCGGTAGTGGCTGATGAGGTAGCGGCGGATGTAGGTGGCGCACCCCTGCGAACCGTGGAGGAAAGGGAGGCAGCCTTCGATTCCACGGAACGCAAGGCTGGCTCCGAGCGGGGCGCAAAGCTTGCAGGCGTTGCGGGTGGCAGTGAAGTGTTTTCCGGTCAAAGGCATTGCCGATTTTGGATGGCCACTACACTTCGTTTCGTTGCTGTCGCAGGCTCCAGCCTCGCTTCGCGTGCCGATTGCCGATTTGTGGATCTCAGTCGCCGATGGGCTTTCACAGCCGCATTTGGCCTTGTCGACGTCCGTGCAGCCACTGGCGGGACCGCAGGTGTTTCCGCAATTGCAGGAGCTCATGACTTCATTCCTTTCCGCTCGCGACGCGGCGCGAACTGCCAGACCGGGCTCATGACCGACGCGTGGACTTCCTTTGCAAAGTTGAGCATGCCGATGAAGCCGGCCAGCGCTTCCTTGCGTTCGTGGTTGTGGTCGCAGAAGCCGACGCCCAGCTTGAAGGCGATCGGGCGTTCCTTGACGCCGCCGATGAAGAGGTCGACGTCCTTTTCCTTGATGAACTTGGCGAGTTCGAGCGGATTGGTGTCGTCGATGATGACGGTGCCCGGATCGCAGAGTTCGGTGAGCAACTTGTAGTCGTCCACCGACCCGGTCTGTGATCCGGCCACCACCACGCTCATGCCGAGCGTGCGCAGCGAGCGGACCAGTGAAAAGACCTTGAAGGCGCCGCCGGTATACACCGCGGCCTTTTTCCCTTTCAGATCCTTCCGGTAGGGCGCCAGCAGAGGCATTAGCTTGGCTACTTCTTCCTTGATCACGCGCTGCGCCGCGGCGCGCATTTCGTCGTCGTCGAAAAAGTCGGCGACATCGTAAAGGGCTTTCGACATGTCCTCGATGCCGAAGTAGGAGGCGCGCATCATCGGCGTGCCGTATTCGTGCTCCAGCATCTTGGCCAGGTTGCTGACCGAGCCGGAGCACTGGACAATGTTGAGCTGGGCGCGGTGCGCCTTGCGGATGTCGTCCACGCGGCCGTCGCCCGAAACGGAGCAGACGACGCTCACGCCCATGCGTTCGTAGTAGTCCTTGATGATCCAGAGCTCGCCGGCCAGGTTGAAGTCGCCCAGGATGTTGATCGAGTTCGGCACTTTCTCCTTCACGTCGTCCTTTCCGACCATGCTGAAGAGGGCGTCGCAGGCGGCCTTGTAGCCTTCCTTCTTCGAGCCCTTGAAGCCTTCGGAATCGACCGCGATGACCGGGATACCTTTTTCTTTTTCGACCTTCTTGCAAATGGCCACCACGTCGTCGCCGATCACGCCGACGATGCAGGTGGAGTAGATGAAGGCGGCCTTCGGCTTGTACTCGTCGATCAGTTCGATCAGCGCGTGGTAGAGTTTGCTTTCGCCGCCGTAGATGACGTCCTTCTCGATCATGTCGGTCGAGAAGCTCAGGCGGTGCAGCTCGGGTCCGGAGGAGAGCGATCCGCGGATGTCCCAGGTGTAGGAGGCGCAACCGATCGGGCCGTGGACCAGATGGATTGCATCGGCGATCGGGTAGAGCACGACGCGCGATCCACAGAAGCTGCACGAACGCTGGCTAACCGATCCGGCGAGGCTCTGCTTCTCCGCCTCCATCGCAAACTCGCCGCCCTCGTGGACCTGGCGTTTGCGCTTTTCAAGTAGGTTGATCGTTTCGTTTGCCATTTTGGTATCCCAATTAATGCAAACCCCTATTGCAACAGGTGTGCCAGTGCCGCGCCGTGCAGGAGCAATGGAGTTCTAAGTATCGTATTGTTAGGTGCTAAGGGATGGCGTAAGCCGTGAAGTGTGAGTCGTGATAGCAGGGGTTTGTTCGGAAATAATTGTCGGTAGCGGTTTGGCGGAAGGGCGGGGGGGGCTACAACCCATCTAAGAACAAGCACTTGCGCGGAATTCCGACGTTTATTTCCACTGAAGAATGAGGAGGAAAGAAATGTAGCAGTTGAACCTGAATGCAAAAAATCCGTCGGATCAAACTGATCAAACGGATTTGCACCAGTCAATTGCTGGATTGTCTATGCGAACTCGAGCTGGAGGGTTTCATTTTCGGTTTGAGAGAGGGTGTACTTACCGGAGGGGGTGGCGACGAAACCGCCCTCGTGGAATGAGAGGACGATGTTGGAGGCGACGGCGTTGGCTTCCTGGGGCTCGCACTCCGAGTTGGTGAAGAGTTTGAGTGTATTCGGCTTGTCGGTAAATTGCAGCAGGAAGGCGCTATGCTGGACGAAGACGAGGTCGTCGTAGGCGTAGGTGACTTCGAGGCCGAGGTCGGCCAGGATGGCGGTTATTTTTCCGAGTGGTTTTGCTTCTGACATTTCTTCTCCATTAATTTGATAACCACAAAATACGCAAAGTGCTCAGAAATTCATTTTCACCACAGAGGACACCGAGGAACACCCTCTGTGCTCTCTAGCGAAGCGAGTGGTGAATTGGATTTCATTTTACGCGGCGATTATTTTTTCGGCCCAGGATTGGACGGCCTCGGCGGTTTCAATCATTTCGGGAATGGCGTCGGCAGGCGGTTCGGTGCGGTGGTAGCCGGCGAAGACGGGGCAGATGTTCTGGTAGGATTCGAACTTGCGCAGCTGGACGGCGATGGAATCATCGATTCCTCCAACCTGGTTCGCGGCGTCGATGAGATCGGTGAAGGTGTGGTTGTCGGCCAGTTTTCCTTTGGCCATGAGTGCGCCCATGACGTGTTTTTCGATGGCGAGGCCAATGATGTTGTAGAGGATTTCGGAGGTAAAGACAGTCGGACGGTTGACGCCGCCGCGCGCGGTCTTGAGATATTTATCGCCTTCGTTCATGAAGGCGGTGTAGTTGGTGCCGGATGATGCGGTCATGGTTGGCTCCTAATTTATTGTTTTCATACGTGGTGTTGCTTTTTTCCTGGAGGGACGCCGTCCCCGTCGTCCACGGACAGCGAGGACGCTATCCCTCCACAAAAAAATGAAACCGGAGCGCGGGCGTGCAAACAGAGGAGGAGAGAGATTTCTGTTATGAGGTGATGCCCTATTTCCCGCACTCCGGTTCCAAAGTGATTCATCCCCGCCTCCGGAACAGGCGGGGATGAAGAGTACTACATCACGAGCTCGAACTTGGTTTCGTCGGCATCGCGGTCAATCTTGTCCATGATGGCGCCGAGGATTTTTTCGAGCAGACGGATGCCGCCGGTATAACCGACGGACGGGAAGTAGCTGTGGCCGATACGATCAAGAATCGGGAAGCCGTACCGGACAAACGGTACGTCTTCGTCGCGCGAGATGTATTTGCCATAGGTGTTTCCGATGAGCAGGTCGACCGGCTCATTCTTCATCCACTGGTGCAGCTGGAAGATATCGGCCTGCGGGCCGTTCTTCACGTTGACGTTCGGCGCCTTTTCGGCGCACAGCTCCTTGATCTTCGCCGTGAACTTTTTACCGGGCGTGCCGGATACGATGTGCGTCGGGATCATGTCGAGGTCGAGCAGGAACTCGGTCAGCGGGATGAGCTGGTCGGGGTCGCCGTAAAGCGCGACTTTCTTGCCGTAGAGATACTGCGACATGTCGGCGATCACATCCACCAGGCGGCCGCGTTCGGCAATGAACGATGCCGGAACCGGAACCTTTGCCGCATTGCTTAATGCTTCGACGAATCGGTCGGTGGCGGAGAGGCCGATCGGAAGATCGAGCACTTCGTAGGGCACCTTGAACTTGCTGTCGAGCAGCTTGGCCGCATCTTCAGAAGCCCAAGATCCGAGTGCCAGCGTCTTGATGCTGTCGCCGGACGAGGCGATCTGCTCCACGGTGGCACCGCCATCGGGATACATCTTGAACTCGCCGGTCTGCGGCGTGTCAACCACGTCGGAGGTGTCGGGGAACAGGACGATGCTGGCTGCCATTTCGGCGGCGATGCGCTTGATTTCACGCATGTCGGACGGTTCAACCCAGCCGGGCAGGATATTGACCTGATCCTTTGCGACGCCGGTATGTTCCGCCAGGCCCTTCACGATGCCGGTGCACATGTTGGCGAAGCCGGTGACGTGCGACCCGACATAGCTCGGCGTATTGCAGAAGATGATCTTCTTACCTTCCGGCACCTTACCGTCGTCGACCGCCTTCTGCGCGATCTGGTTAAGATCGTCACCAATGGTTTCCGACAGGCAGGTGGAGTGGATTGCGATCAGGTCCGGATCATAGATCGTGAACATGTTGGCAATGGCCTGCAACAGGTTGGCTTGTCCGCCGAAGACCGAAGAACCTTCCGTGAAGGAGCTGGTGCCGGCCATGATCGGATCCTTGTAGTGGCGGGTCAGCACACTGCGGTGATAGGAGCAGCAACCCTGTGATCCGTGCGAGTGCGGCAGGCAGCCGTGCACGCCGAGAGCGGCATACATGGCACCGACCGGCTGGCAGGTTTTCGCCGGGTTGATGGTTAACGCCTTGCGTTCCTTGATTTCTTTTGGTGTATGTCTTAAGAGCATTTTTCTTCTCCTTTACTAGGCTACATATTCCGCGCAGATGCAGGGATCCATATCCGTTTTGTTCAGCCACGGAGCTTTCAGCTTCTTCCAGATCGAGGTGCTGAGCATGGTCTCGATGTCGGTGTAGAAGTTGATCGCACCCACGAACCCGGCGTACGGTCCGCCGTAGTCGTACGAGTGCAGCTGCTTCAACGGGATGCCGGACTTCTGGACCACATACTTTTCCTTGATGCCGGCGCAGAAGATGTCGGGCTTGTAGAACTCGACCAGCTTCTCGGTTTCCCAGTGTGTGATGTCGTCGACGATCAGGGAGTTGTCGGCCATGTCGGTCTTCATTCCCTTGTAGTCGCTGACCTCGAGTCCTTTGGCCTGCAGCGTTTCGAGTTTGATGTCGGACGCACGCGGGTTGAAGCGTTCGGGATCGGCAACAACCTTGAGCTCCTCGATGTTCCGGCTGTCGGCATCGACCTTGATCGTCGGCAGCACTTTGCGGCCTTCGTAGTCATCGCGATGACCGAACTCATAGCCGGCGGACACGGTTTCCATGTCCAATTCCTTGAAGAGTTCCTGGTAATGATGCGCCCGGGAGCCACCCACGAAGAGCATGGCCAGCTTGCCGGCCGTGCGCTTGCGTGCTTCCTCTGCACGTTTCTTGACGGCAGGCAGCTCGGCGGCAATCACCTCCTCGATTTTTGCCTTCAGCTCTTCGTCCTCGAAATATTCGCCAATCTTGCGCAATGCCTTGGCCGTCGACTCTCCACCGATGAAGTTGACCTTCATCCACGGAATGCCGAACTTGGTTTCGAGCATCTCGGCCATGTAGTTGATCGAACGATGGCACATCACCAGATTCAGGTCGGCCATGTGCGACTGTTCGAACGCGCCCATGGTGGAGTTGCCCGAGAAGGTGCAGACCACGTTGATGCCGCAGGCCTTGAAGATGCGGTCGATCTCGAAGCCGTCGCCGCCAATGTTGTATTCGCCCAGCAGGTTGATGTTGAACTTGCCTTCCGGTTTGGTGTCGTCCAGACCCACCACATGCTTGAACAACTGGTTGTTCGCGATGTGATGTCCGGCGGACTGCGAAACACCCTTGTAGCCTTCGCAGCTGAAGCCAAACACGTTGCAGTCGCCAAGTTTTTCCTTCATCTCGCGGGAGACCGCATGCACATCGTCACCGATCAGGCCGACGGGGCAGGTGGAGAACACGCCGATGGCCTTGGGTTTGAAGATGTCGTACGCTTCCTGGATTGCTTCCTTCAGCTTCTTCTCGCCGCCGAAAACGATGTTGTCGTCCTGCATGTCGGTGGAGAAGCAGTAGTTGATGAAGTTTTCGCCATCGGGCCCATCCGGACCGGGATCGGTCTGGTTGCGGCGCGTCAGCCAGGCATAAAAGCTGCAACCGATCGGTCCGTGCACGAGGTTGATAATGTCGCGCGTCGGACCGAGTACCACCCCTTTGCAGCCGGCGTAGGTGCAGCCGCGCTGAGTGATGATGCCCGGAATCGTGCGGACGTTGGACTGGATTTCCTGATCCAGCTTGGTGTCGTTGATCACCATCGATTTCGCACGTTTGCGCGCAATCTTCGGCGGATACTTGGCAAGGATTTCTTCCTTCAGTGCAGAAGGATCCGGCAGTTTTCTTTCTTCGCTCATACTAAACCTCCTGAGGAGTCTAGGACGGTTCCGCCGGAGGGGCCTTCGACGGTTTCGCCTGTTCTAACGCGGGTTGCTTCCATAATCGGCAGGACGAAAATCTTTCCATCGCCCGAGCTGCCGGTCTGGTTGGTCTTGATGATGGTGTCGACGGTCTTCTCGACCCAGTCGTCTGACACCACGACGGTGATCAGACGCTTGGGAACGAGGCGCGGACCTTCGCCCAACTGCTCGATCGCTTCGGGCGCCCCTTCTTCGGCACCGTGAAGAATCCGGTAGTCCACCAACCCTTTCCCGCGACCCTGGACACGCCCGGTCGCCGTGAAGGAGCTGATGCCCGCTTCATTCAACGCCCTCTTGGTGTCGTTGATCTTGTTCATCCGTATTACGGCCATTACTTCTTTCATGATTCTTCCCTTGGGATGAATTGCCGATTTTAGATTTCCGATTACCGATTTGTTGGCTGGGTTTCATCCGCGGGCCATTCAATCGACAATCATCAATCATCAATCGCCAATAGGTTAGTCTTCCTTAATGCCGGAGCTGATTGTGTAGACCTCGTCGACGGGAGAGATAAAGATCTTGCCGTCGCCGAAGTTGCCGGTTTCGCTGGTCTTGGCAGTGCCCAGCACCGTCTTGACGACAAATTCTTTGTCGGCTGTCGGGATAACGGTCATCAGCATTTCCTTGGGCAGCTCGTCGTAGGTGACTTCGCCGACCTTCAGGCCGCGTTGCTTGCCGCGTCCGAAGACGGGCACCTTCGTGATAGCGGGGTAACCCGCTTCGAGGAGGGATTTCATAACAGCGTCGGCCTTTTCAGGGCGGACGATCGAGCGTACGAGTAATTTAGACATGGTTTTCTCCTTTTCGTGGGGGCATCAAGCAGGGACGCCCGTACAGGTTTGATTAGACGCCGAATCCGTATTTCACCAGCAGGGCTTCGAGTTCTTCGATTTCCAGCGGATCAGGAATCACGAGCATTTTGTTTTCATTGATCTTCTTCGAGAGCGCCCGGTATTCGTCGGCCTGACCGGATTCCGGTGCAAAGTCGATGACCGTTTTGCGGTTGAGTTCGGCATGCTGAACGATGTTGTCGCGCGGCACGAAGTGGATCATCTGGGTGCCGAGACGTGCGGCCAGGGCTTCGATGAGCTCGTGCTCGTTATCGCACTTGCGGCTGTTGCAGATCAGGCCGCCGAGGCGGACACCGCCGGCATCGGCAAACTTCACGATCCCTTTGCAGATGTTGTTCGCGGCATACATGGCCATCATTTCGCCGGAAACGACGATGTAGATTTCCTGAGCCTTGCCTTCGCGGATCGGCATGGCGAATCCGCCGCAGACCACGTCGCCGAGTACGTCGTAGAAGACATAATCGAGCTGCTGGTCTTCTTCGTAGGCACCAAGCTGTTCGAGCAGGTTGATCGAGGTGATGATCCCGCGACCGGCACAGCCGACGCCCGGTTCCGGACCGCCGGATTCAACGCAACGCGTTCCTCCGTAGCCATTCTTGATTACATCGTCGAGTTCGACGTCTTCGCCTTCTTCACGAAGGGTATCGAGTACGGTGTTCTGCGCCAGTCCGCCCAGCAGCAAACGGGTCGAGTCGGCTTTCGGGTCGCATCCGACGACCATGACCTTGTTGCCCGCTTCAGCCAGTCCGGCCACTGTGTTCTGCGTGGTCGTGGATTTTCCGATTCCGCCCTTACCGTAGATTGCGATCTTTCTCATTTTTCTTCTCCTTGGTTGGTTAACACTTTTTCAATTCACTAACGTCCAAAACGTGACAGCCCCTATTGCACCGAGTGTGCCACCGCGCGCCGATGGCGCGCAGTGGGGCGTTAAGTTGTTAAGTGTTAGGTGTTAAGGAGAGGGGTGGGCGGTGAGGCGTGAGAAGTGAAGGATAGCGTTCGTTCGGAAATAATTGTCGGATACCGAATGGCTCAAGATCGACCGATCATCCAATTGTCCTGAAAACAACGGCTTGTGTAAAAGTACGACATTTATTTCCAATACCTGAGGCCGGGGAAAGAAATGTTGTATCTGGGTGCGCAAAGCGCCCGGGAGGTGCTGTCCTAGTGATGCCGCTTTGCCTATCCGCTGGAACTTCAGCGAAATAAAAAAAGCGCCGGCAACGCCGACGCAATCCGCAGAGCGGTTTTAGCACAAACCTTATCAACCGTCGTAGCGTTCCAGCATCACGGCGCACTGCTTGTAGTTGGGTTCGCCTGATTTTGGGTCGAAGGCCGGAACGGTCAGTTTGTTGATGCATTTTTCGGCAAAGTGGAACGGCATGAAGACGTGGTCGGGATGGATGGTTTCGGCGATGCGCACCATCAGGTCGTCGACGCGGCCGCGGCGCGATACCAGCGATACGCGGTCGTGCGGGCCGATGCCGTAATAGGCGGCGGTTTTCGGGTTTACTTCCACCCACGCTTCGGGGGAAAGCTTGTTCAAGAGCGCGACGTTGCGCGTCTTGGTTCCGGTATGCCATTGCTCGACGGTCCGGCCGGTGTTGAGGATGAGGCGGTAGCTGCCGTCGACGTCTTCGGGAAGTTCCTCGGATGTGGTGAAAAGCAGCTTGGCCTTGCCGTCCTCGTGCTTGAAAACGCCATCGGTATAGAGGCTGTCGGAGCCATCGGGATTTTCTTCGTTGCAGGGCCATTGGAGCCCGCCTTTGTCCATCATCTTTTCAACGGTCATGCCGCTGTAGTCGCACAGGCGACCGTTTGAAATTTTCCGGATTTCCTCGAACGAATCCTCGGAGCGCGTCCAGCCGGGGAAGAGCATTTCCTTCTTGCCGAGCTTGTCGGCGAGGTCCATGCAGATCTGGAAATCGGAGCGCGCGAGGCCGGGCGGCGGGACGGCGGCGTTGGCACGCGAGGCACGTCGTTCGGAGTTGGTATACATGCCGTCCTTTTCGCCCCAGATGGCCGCCGGCAGCACGATGTCCGCGAGCTCGGTGGTGGGCGTCGGATGGAAGCCGTCCTGCACGACCAGGATTTCGAGCTTGGCGAGGGCTTCCTTCAGGCGCGCCTGGTCGGGGAAGCTGACGAGCGGGTTGGTGGCGATCACCCACAGGGCCTTGATTTTGCCTTCGAGGATGCCGTCGATGATCTGCGGATAGTTTCCGCCGCGCTCGGTGGGGAAGAGGCTTTCGTCGATGTTGTACAGTTCGGCCAGCTCCTTGCGGTCGGCGGCGCTCTCGAACTTACGGTAGCCGGGCATGGAGGAGGAAAAGCTGAATTCGCGCGAACCCATGGCGTTGCACTGGCCGGTAATGCTCATGGGCGCGGCACCGGTCCGGCCAATGTTTCCGGTGATCAGCGCGAGGGTGTTGATGAGGCTGACGGTGTCGGATCCCTGCGTGCTGTGGTTGATGCCCATGGTCCAGCCGAAGAAGACGTTCTTTCCGTTGGCGATGGCTTCGTAGGTTTCGAGAATTTTTTCCTCGGAAATGCCGGTGCGCTCGACGGTGGTGGCGAGGTCGAATGGCTCGGCGTGTTTGCACAACTCTTCGTATCCGGTGGTGTGCTTGTCGATGTAGTCCTGGTCCACCTTGCCGTTCTTGATGACGAGATGGATCAGGCCGTTGAGCAGGTCGATGTCGCGGCGCGGCTTGAGCGGCAGATAGAGGTCGGCGAGCATGGCGGTTTTGCTTTTCCGCGGGTCGCAGACGATGAGCTTGAAATCCTTGTTCTTGCGGATGTGGTGCCAGAGGATCGGATGGTTGTCGGCAATGTTGGCACCGGTCAGAAAGATGATGTCGGCGGTGGCGAGGCCCTTGTAGGATCCGGGCGGTCCGTCGGAGCCAAAGCTCTGCTTGTAGCCGACGACGGCGGACGACATGCAAAGCGTGGTATTGCCGTCATAGTTGTTGGTGCCGAAGCCCAGCTGGACGAGCTTGCCGAGGGCATAGAATTCCTCGGTCAGCAGCTGGCCGGTGGAGAGCACTCCAAAGCTTTCGGGACCGTGTTTTTCCTGCACGTCGCGAACCGTGTTCACCATGCGGTCGTAGGCTTCGTCCCAGCTCGCTTCCTTGAACGATCCGTCGGGTTGCTTGATCAGCGGGGATACGGCGCGGTCCGGGCTGGAAACGGGATAGTGTTCGCTGAGTCCCTTGGGGCAAAGATCTCCTTCGTTGACCGGGTGGTTCTTGTCGCCGCGTACGGAGATGATCTTGCCGTCCTTGACGCCGAGCAGCATACCGCAGCCGACGCTGCAGTAGCCGCAGGTGGATTTGACCCAGCGGTCGGGAATCTTGCTCTTGGAGAGGTAGCCGTGCTCCGGATCATGGCCGTAAGCGTATTCCTCTTCCTTGATGTCGAGTCCGATGAGATGTTTGATTTTCTTGATCATGGAAAAATCCAGTTTAATGCGCCTCGCTCTTGGAAGCGACGAGGTAGTTGCCGGGAATGTTGCGCGGCACCACGGTGACGAAGAAGATGTAGCGATTGATGAAGCTGACGGCCATGAACAGCAACAGGGCCAGCATGGCCATGGCCAGCTTGCCGCCGGCGGGCAGCGAAGTCTCGGCCATGAAGGGGATCAGCGCAAACATTCCGGCGATGCCGATGGTGTTGCGGATCATGCGCAGGCGGTAGAAGTTTTTCATGCGCATTTCGGCGCTGGCCTTGAGCTCATGCGTGTCCGACTCCAGCCACTTCTTGATGATGTAGGCATTCTTGGTGTGCTTGAACACGAAGGCCAGAGCGGCAAACAGTGCGGCGGCCTGCATGGCGCCCGTCAGGAATCCGATCGGGTGGCCGGCAATCAGAATGGCCACCATGGCGGCGACGATGAAAGCCACGGGTCCCAGCATCGCGGCGACGTCGAAGAAGTCGATAGTGGTCTTCCGACTGTCCCAGGCCGGACGGGCCGGGACGCGGTAGAGCATCGAGCTGCAGTAGATGCCGGCAATGCCGCAGACCACGGTGCCGGAACCAATCGCCAAGCGAACCAGATTGCCGCCGATGAGGCCGACATCGAACAGCTTGAATCCTTCCGTTGCCAGCAGGACCGCGGCATAGGTCATGGCCGCGCCCGCGAAAGCGGAAAGGCCCAGCACTTCGCGCGACAGCCAGGATGTCTTCCAGGCCTTGAGCGCGCGGCCGGCATAGATCGGCCGGCCCAGATGGAGGGTCGATGCGGCCAGGGACATACCGACAATGCCCATGAGGGTGGGGGCCAGCCAGCCGAGCACATTGCCGAGCGCTGCGGTGTCGAAGAAGAAGGTGCGGATCAGGTCCGCCACGAACACCGTGCAGAAACCGCCGAAGCCGAGCTGGGTCAGGACCGTCATTACAATAAGCGGCGAATGCGGATGCTCGGGTTTCACGAACGGCTGGTCCACCTTGGTGAAGGCTTCCACGTCCATGCCTTTGGGCAGGGTGATCTTGGTGGACGGAATGGTGATGTTTGGCGACGGCATGTCGGGGCCGATTCCCGATTCCATGTATTCCTCATAGATCTGTTCGATCGGCACTGTCTCGACCGTGATTGCGCCGGCGGGGCAGGCGGCCACGCAGGCGGGATCTTGTCCGTCCGCCAAGCGGTTGTGGCACAGGTCGCATTTGGTCACGATGCGGCGATCTTCCTGCAGGGTTGGAACGCCGTAGGGGCAATTCCAGGTGCAGTAGCCGCAACCGATGCAGACGTCGTCCTTGTGGATCACGATGCCTTTATCGTTCACCTCGTAGGCGTCGACCGGGCACCCCTTGGCGCAGGCGGCGTCAAGGCAGTGGTTGCAACCGCTGGAAAGAAAAAAGCTTTGGGTGTCGGGGAAGGTTCCGGATTGCACCTCGCCGACCCGGCGCCACTGGGTGTCGGCGGGCAGGTTGTTCTGCTCGGCGCAGGCGACTTCGCAGGCGTGGCAGCCGATGCACAGATCCATATGGAAGTGGAAACGGGTTTGCGATTCGCGGCCTTCCGTGCGAAAGCCGACAATGTCCGGTTTCTCGACAGGGGATCGCTTGCGTGGCTTGGGAAGCGTTTCCGCCTTGGGTTTGTTTCCCGAGCAACCACCACCGCAGCATCCATTATTGGTGTTGGTAGGTAGATTCATATAAATACCGAATTGGTCCTAAATATAGTGAGGGCACTTTAGCACACACCATACCAAGCGAATAGAGTGGGGTTTAGTGGGGGTTCAGTGTTTATAACTATCCTTAATGCAACGTTATATGATGAATAACATTCCTGTTTTTATTGGGGGCAGTCAGGAAGCTAGCTGGTAATGTGAACGGTCGTAGACATATATGTAATATATTATCGTATTTATCTACAAATCTGGGGTCGGGAAATTCTCTTTCTTCATAACAGGAACGAAAGCAGCCATGGGATCCATCTGGATTTCCATGGCTGCCTGTAGCGTCGAAAAACCCCGTGTTAAGCGGTTTTGGTGGCGTCAATCATGGTCGTGGCGAGAAGGCCATAAACCGTGGTCCATGCCTCTTTGGTATCGGGAGTGAACTTATCTCCCAGTCCCTGTTCCAAGGTCCATAGCAGACTGGAACCCACGGCGGCGTAGTGCTCTTCCTTAACGTTGTATGCGACATGCCGCTTTCCCAGATCCTGAACGGCAGGCACGATCGCTTCGAGGTTGGACAGCCCTTTGACGGCCACGGTGATCATGGACATCAGTTTCTTTCCCTGCGCCTTCATATCGCCCGAGAAAAGCGGTTTGACCTCGGGAGCGGTCTCGAAGAGGCGGCCGTAAAACAGCTCGGCGGCCGTATCCGCGATGGGTTCGACCATGGCCCAGCTCTCCTGGACCAGCTTGACCTGTTCTTCGCTGGGCAGTCCCGCAGGTGCTTCGGGTTTCGGTTTTTTCTTGAATGGATTGATCATTGTTTTGTCCTTTCCTTTATTGGGGTTACATAGGGAATCGCAGCACCACACCACCCATGACATCGCCCAAGGCAAAGTCGCTCTTCGGTGTATCTGCATGTGCGTTGTGGCAGTTGATGCAGGCCGAGGAGACACCGACATCGGCATAGATGGCCGTGAAGTATTTTTTGCCGTCGAGCGTTTCCTCCGCATAGAACGGTTCAGCACCTTTGTTGGCCACGATGAAGTCGAATCCTTCCTTTTCCACGTCGGTGACGGGCTTGTTCTGCTTGTTAATGGGCCAGGGCGATTTCAGCTGGTAGAAGAATCCGGCGGAGTTGTGCTTTGAACCCTTGGCACGCTCGGCGGCCATGCGGAACATCTGGGCCGGCAGGGGCAGGTCTTTGTTTCCGCTGTCCTCCCAGTATTCGTTTGCGTCAATCGCGCCCTCGGCCTTCACGCGCTTGATGACGTGCTTGGTGTACGATGCCCGGTCGGCCTCCATGACCGTGAACAGGCTGTCGGCCACGATCTTCGGATCGATGCCGCTCGAGGCGCTGGCCTTTTCCTCACAGCCGGTCTGGGTTGCCAGCAAGGCGATTGTTCCTACGGCCATGGTTGCGGGGATCCATTTCATTGCCTTCATTTTCTTGCTCCTTTTGGTTAGTTGCGGCACTTGCCGCCTTCTCGTTCACAGATCGTCTTCATCGATGCCGTTGGCCTGTGCTTGCGCCTGCCGTTCGGCGATGCGTTTTCTTCGTTCCTCAATCTCAACCATGCGGGTACGGATCATCTCCATGGTCTCAAGGTCGGCGGCGGGTGGTCCCTCGTAGCAGGCGTCCGCCATCGACGGATCGGCCAGTGCCTGCAGGCTGAATTCGACGCCATGGCAATCCATGCACACACTGCGGATCATCTTTTCGTTGGGGCGCAGGTTGTCGTTCTGGTTGTGCTGGACGATGACGCGACCGTCTTCGTTTTCCATGCGCGGCATGTGGCAGGTGGCGCAGGAGACGCCATGGTCCGCGTCCTGTTTCCACCGATCAAAATGGGCCGTGTTCTTGTAGGCCAGCGAGTGTTTGTCCGCATGGCATTCCAGGCAGGCGTCGACTGCGGCGTAGCGCGTGTCGTAGCCGTGCGCGCCGTGGCAGGAAGAGCAATCGAGTTCGCGGTGCAGCGAATGCGGTTGCATGGGCAGGCGGGCCATGGCGGGCGTCATGGGCGAAAGCCCTTCGGCCACGCGCATGCCGTGGCGGCCGGTCATCCAGCCCTCTGTGTTTTCCTTGTGGCAACCGGCACAGGCGGCCGGTGCCGGATGATCGGTCCAGGCCAGGTTTCCGGCGTCGTCGGGCACGTTGTGGCAGGCGGTGCAGTTGACCCCCTGCTTGGCATGGACGCTGTCCGCCCATTCCTGCTGCACAGACTCGTTTCCTTCGTGGCTCTTGGGGGCATCCATATCGCCGACGGTTAGCGCATCGCCAAAACTACGCGGCTCATCGAGCACTTGGGCTACTTGGTTGGTCAGCAGGGCCGGTTCATCGGCATGCTGCTGGAGGAAGCGTTCGTAGAGGGCGCGGTTGTCGTGGAAGTTGTGGCACCCCGCCGTGGCGCAGGTTTTGAAGCCGAGTCCCTTGTGCGAGGGACGGTTATCGCCCACCTCCTGATGGCAGAAGGCGCAGTAGTTCAGCGGAACGGTCACACCCATGGGATGCGTGGTGTCGGCGTTGTGTTCGATGTGGCAGGAGATGCATTCGTCGGCCTTGATCTGCTTGAGGAGGTAGGTTTTGGTGGGGTCGTCGAACTTGGCCTTGGGATGGGAGTCGTGCGCGGTTTTAAGTTCCTCTCCATGGCAGCGGATGCAGGCATCCTGCTTTACGCCCATGCCCGGCGTATGGCATTCGTCGCAGCGCAGCTCGATCTGGTAGTGGCCGGCGGTCGTCTGTCCGGGCAGGAACATGCGCTTGTCTTCGCCGGCAAACATTTTGCGGGCGAGCATGCCGGTCCCGACCAGGCTGGCGGCGATCCAGACCATCCAGATCAATCCTTTCTTATTAAACAATTCCATGAGAAAAAATCACCAGTAGTACACCGAAATTATGTGGAACATCACGAGGGTCGGAATGGGCCAGAAGAGAAGGATGTGCGCCCAGGTCGCGACCGGCTTGAGACGACGGCTCAATAGGCCGATACCCGAATCCGTCTTCGTTTCCAATCCGCTGAAAACACCGGACACGCCGCCCACCAGATTGAGCAGGGCGAAGGTGAGCATGAGCCATGAATTGAAGTTGGCACCGAGGTGGAAGCCGGTGTGTACGAAAAGCAGTCCCAGCGTCAGCAGTCCGGTGGCCGTGTGGATGGCGCGCCAGACGGAATAGTTGCCAAGCTTCAGGGACGCGAAGCGTTTCTGGACGGAAAGCCATAACGCAAAGAGGCAGAGCGCGAGCAGCGTGTAGCCGGAGATCTGTTTCAACACGCCGCTCCGCCACAGCTGGTCGACATGGTACCAGTAATCCTCGACCGAGTCGGCATAGGTCATGGGTGCACCAAACACGGTGGCGCAGACACCAAACATGGACAGAAGCGAGCAGGACAGTACGGCAATGGCCGACTTGGGCATCCGGACCGGCAGGGAAGGCGCTCCCACGAGATCGCCCAGCACCGGCTTGCAACTGCCACAGACCGTACCTGCCAGGGTGCGGGCCTGCAAATCTTCAACTGTTCTGCAGCCTTCATTGATGGCCTCGATCAGCGTGGCCTTCTTGACCATCATGCAGTTGCAGACCTTGGTATCCGGCGACCAGTGCAGTACGGCCGGATCCTTGCCAGCGGTGAAGAGTTCGCCGGACTCCTCGAAGTGTCGAAGCTGTTTCCAGGAAAGTTTGAGTCCGGAGGCCATCGCATTCTCGATGGCCGGAAGATTATCCCACCGGCCTACCGCCATGATGCCGATGACGCGCCGTTTGCAGAGGATCAGTTTGCGGTAGCAGGAGGTCGATCTTGGCCCGATCTTCGAGTAGACGAGGGTTTGCGAGACGGCTTCGGCCTGGTGGTAGTCGCCCAGTGCCGCCACCGGAACATCCATGACCTTGAGTCGGGCGCTGAGATCGGTTCCCGTGAAGGAGGCTTTGGCATCCGATAGGCGGCTGGCCAGGGTATCGGCCATCTGATAGCCGGGGGCGACCAGTCCGTAGACGGTGCCTTTGAAGGTGGCGCATTCGCCGATGGCGTACACGTGGGGGGCGCTGGTTTCCATGCCCTCGTTGACGACAATGGCGTTGTTGGGATTGCGTTCCAGCGGGGTGTGGTTGAGAAAGGCGGTTTCCGGTCGAATGCCGGCGGAGATCACAACAAAGTCGCACTGCAGTGCCGAACCGTCGGCAAAGCGCAGTTCCTTGCGACCGTTGAGGTCGACGATTTCCAGGGTCTGGCAGCGGGTGCGGACATAGATGCCCATCAGGGAAATCTCTTCCTTGAGCATAATGCCGCCTTCGGCATCGAGCTGTTGCGGCATGAGATAGTCGGCGATTTCCAAAACGTGGACGGTGAGCCCCAGTTGCTGAAGCGCTTCGGCGGCTTCGAGCCCCAGGAGGCCTCCGCCGATCACCGCGGCGCTTCGCCCGGATGCGGCGGCCTGCCGGATGTTGTCGATGTCCTCCATGGTGCGGTAGGGAAAAACGGAAGCTCCATCCGCGCCGGGGATGGGCGGCATCCACGGCGTGGAGCCGCTGGCCACGACCAGTTTGCCATAGTTCAGGGTTTCGCCGCTGGACGTGGTTACGGTTCTTGCGGCGGTATCGACGGACCCGGCCGATTCGCCCAGCCGTAGCTCGATGTTGTGGTCGGCGTACCAATCGGTTGGGTCGAGATAAAGGGATTCGCGTTTCGGTTCAAGCACCAGCCTGGTCAGGTTGACGCGGTCGTAGGCCGGTTCGGGTTCCTTGCCCAGCACGATTACGGGTGTGGCGGTATCCAGGTTTCTGAAGGAACGGCAGAAGCGGTGACCGACCATTCCGTTGCCCACGACAATCACTGGATCGGATGCGGGGGAGGATGCTGTGTCCATGGGATCTTTCTTCATGGGTTGCCGTTTTTAAGAGGTGGCCGGCGGCGCATCCTCGCCGCCGGCCGAGTGGATTAGAAGGAGATTAATATTTATAATCCAGTTCCACTGAAAAACGGGTGCGGTTGACGCTGAATTCGTCCGCATCGTAGTAGGAAGCCTTGGCAATGGCCTTCATTTTCGGGCTGATCTTATGCACCGCCACGGCATCGAATTCCTGCCCGTAGTCCATGGAATTTTCATCCGAGGAAAACTTGTGGTAGAAGAACTTCACCGGAACCTTCGGTACGGGAAGGCCGAACCCGAGGTAGAGATCCTGCAGGCCATTCGCCGGCGTTCCCAGGAACTGGTCGTTCCAGCCGTTGAACGCATGTGCGGTAGCCAGCGGCGTTTTGAAGCCGATCATGCCGTCGTCGGAGCCGAGCAGTTCGTATCCCAGCAGGGCGAAATAGCCCTTGCGGGCAACCTTTCCGTTCAGGTGCAGGTAGGGAGCGGAATAATCGATGTTGTCTCCAGCGCCTTCCTGGTAGGCAAACTCAGCATACCCGTTGAGCGCGTAATCCTCGGCCACCTTGCCTTTTATGGCATAGCTGATGCCGTACGTGTTGCAGGAGTTGGCGGCGGAGTTGTCGAAGTCGAGCAGGTAGGCATAGGCGGCGAGCTTCTGCCCTTCGAGTCCGCTGTAGGCCACGTTGATCAACTGCGAATCAGAATCGAAATCGTCCGTGCCCGTGCCCTTGGGTGCATCGGATCCGAAGATGCGGTTCACGCGGGATAGATAGGCATAGTACAACGACAGATCTTCAACCATGGTGTTTTTGTAGGACACCCCGTCATAGGTCTGTTCGTTCTGTCTCCAGCCGACGTTTCCGATGAAGCGGGCATTGTCGAGGATGATGCGCTGGCGGCCACCGATCAGCAGGTTGTTGTTGCGGCTGAACTGCAGCTGGGCGCGGTTGAGTTCCGTACTTTCCGGATCGGCAATGACGGTCCTGGCCGGATCGCCATGCACGTTGGCGGCGCGGTAGCCCGTCGAGTCGATGGCCCGGGTGGCCTCGAATTCAACGAGTCCGCTGAATCCGCTGTAGTCCTGCGACTGCAATCCTATGCGGGCCCGCAGTGTAGCGGCATGCGCGGATTCGAGATTGTCCTGGTCGCCATATTCATAACGGGCGCGCCAATCCAGCATTGGAATAAGCGTGTTGTTGGTCTGCGACATGATGCTCTGGAACAACTCAACGCCGTTTTCGGCGTGTCCGGCAGATGCCAGTCCAAGAGTTGCTGCAGCAATTACGATGCGGGTTTTGGTATTCATTGGTTAGGTTCTCCTTTGGTTTGAACGTGTTAGTCTTCGGTTCCGGTTTTTTTCAACTCAGCCTGATGATCCTGATCTTCCAGAAAATCGATGAGGTAATCGCGGTGTTTGTAATAGTCCGGGTGGGCCATGATCTCTTCGCGGATGCGGGGGCGCGGCAGGGTATTCTCGAGAATGTCGCCGAGCGTCGCATTCGGTCCGTTGGTCATCATCACGACGCGATCGGAGAGGTAGAGCGCCTCGTCGACATCATGGGTCACCATCAGGGTGGTAAGCTGGTGTTCGGCGTGGAGCTTGACGAACAGATCCTGCAATTCCTGCTTGGTGAGCGCGTCGAGCATGCCGAGCGGTTCGTCGAGGATCATCAGCTTGGGTTTTAAGGCAAAGGCGCGAGCGATGCCGACGCGCTGGCACATGCCCTGCGAAAGTTCGGTGGGCTTCTTGTCCATGTTATCGCCGAGCCCGACCGATTCGAGATAGTAGCGCACGATCTGGTCGCGCTGTTTCTTGGTCGCATCGGAAAACGCCTGCTTCACGCCGAGCATGACATTTTCGTAGGCCGTCAGCCAGGGCAACAGACTGGGGGACTGGAAGACCACGGCGCGTTCGGGGCCGGCGCCATCGATTTCATGTCCGGCCAGGGATACATTGCCTTTGCTGATTTCGTTCAGTCCGGCCACCATCGTGAGGATGGTGGACTTGCCGCAACCGCTGTGGCCGATGAGGCAGACAAACTCGCCTTCGACCACCTGGAGATTGAATTCTTCCAGAACGGTGAACGGCCCCTTCTTGGTGGGGTATATCTTGCAGAGGTTCACAAGATCCAGATAGTGGGTATGGATGTAGGATTTCATAGGGGAGTGTTCAGTATTAAGTGCTAAGTATTAGGTTTTAGGTTCGTGATGAGTGACGGTTGAGTCGTGATTATTCTTTTCATATGTTCTCCACCTGTAAAAATTTTCACGTTTCGTTATCTCCATGCAAATTCCTTGTTCATGTGCGCGGGCTGGATGTCCGGTAGGACCGTGGCGGGCTTGCTGGTCAGGTCGGCGATCTCCTTGTGCTTGCGGCGCTGTTCGTTGAGGTAGAAGTTCACGTCGTTTCGAATGCGCTTGAAGTGCGGATCATGGTTCATGGTCTTGCGGTTGCGCGGACGTTCGATGTCCACCGGAAAGGAAGGTCCGAGCGTGGCCTTCGGGCCCATGTTCAGCGGAATGATGCGGTCGGCCATCATGATGCCTTCATCGACATCGTTGGTGATGAGCACGACAGTCTTTTTTTCCTTTCGCCAGATTTCGAGAATCTGATCCTGCAGCACGGCGCGGGTCAGGGCATCGAGGGCGCTGAGCGGTTCGTCCATCAGTAGGATTTCGGGGTTCATCGATAGCGCGCGTGCCACGGATACGCGCTGACGCATGCCACCCGAAAGTTCGCCGGGCCGTTTATCGATGGCGGGGGTGAGGTTGACCATTTCCACATATTTTTCGACCACTTTTTTACGTTTGGCCACGGGTAGATCCTTGCGGGTTTCGTGAACCGCCACGGCAACATTTCCGCGCACGGTGAGCCACGGCATCAATGAGTAGTTCTGAAAGATGATGCCGCGTTCAGGACCTGGTCCGGTGACGGGTTTGCCCTTGCAAAGCACCTCGCCGGATGTGGGTTTTTCCAAGCCGCCGAGCAGGTTGATCAACGTGGTTTTTCCGGTTCCTGAAAAGCCGACAATGGCTACGAATTCACCCTTGTCGAGGCTCAGGTTGATGTCGTGCAGCACCTCGGCCGTATGACCGTTGTTGCCGAAGTTCTTATTGACGTTCTTGACTTCCAATACTGTGCTCATAAAAGTTCCTTTATTCGTGAAAAGTGATCCGTGAAACGTGAATTGATCACGCCTCACGTTTCAATCGTCACGCTGACACCTCGTCGTCGTTGAAGCTGACCGTCTTGTGCAGGATGAACATGATCCGGTCGAGGATGGCCCCGATGATCCCGATGATAAAGATGCAGACAATAATGTTGGCGAGCGATTCGACCTTGTTGTTCTGGTACTGCTGGTCGATATACCAGCCAAGCCCGCGCGAGGTGGCCATCATTTCCGAGACAATCAACACCATCCAGCCGACGCCGAGTGTGATGCGCAGACCGGTGAAGATGTAGGGTACGGCAGATGGGATTACAATTTTGGTGATGCGGTCAATCCAGCTGAGCTTAAGCACCTTTGCAACGTTCATGTAATCCGTACTGACCGACGATACGCCCAGGGCGGTGTTGCTCAAGGTGGCCCACAGCGAACAGAGCGCGACGGTGATGGCGGAATGCAGGAACGGATTGTTGATCAATTCCCCGTTGAGGGCCTTGTCGCCCACAAAAATGCCATCGACGATCTGAATCGTGATGAGTACCCAGGCCAGCGGCGATACGGGCCGGAAAATCTGGATGAGCGGGTTGACGGCTGTCATGAAGTTTTTGCTGAGCCCGCAGAGGATGCCGAGCGGGATGGCTACGACGGCCGCGAGGAAGAATCCGAAGATGACGGTAATGATGCTGCGCTTGACATAGTCGAGAATCGAACCGTTTCCGCTGTAGTCGAGCGGTTTGCTGAGCTGGGTTTCATAGGCATGGCGCCGCTTCTCCAGGGTTGCCGCCTTGGCTTCGGTGGCGGTTTCCATGCCGGCAATGCAGTCGGATATTTTCTTGTTCTTGCTGAGCAGGCTGGCGAGTGAATGGTGGCTGTCCTTGTAGACCCGGATGACGGTGGTTTTGTAGGGGGCGATGCGGCGGTCGGTAATGCCGGCCTCCTCGGCGGCCTTGTCTGCATCCGCCACCTGGGTGGTCAGAGTTTCGATGCGGGTGCCAAGCTTGTCTACATACGCCTGAAGATCGTTTGTGAAGTCAGCCCGCTTGTCGTCGAGTTTCTTGAGCGTGGCCGCCGATGCACCGGCAGCTTCCAGTTCGCGGCGTTTTTCGAATAGGCCGGATAGGGTGGCGCGTGCATTCTCGTAACGTTCGAACTCCTTCTTGTTCACCTTTTCGGCCCGGGCGTCGCCCACCATGGCCTTGGCCTGGCTCCAGACGTAGGCCGGGGAAGGCAGGGCTCCGACGCTGGTGCTGATCCTGGTGGAGGCAAAGCCCCAGAGTCCGAAGAAAATGGCGAGTCCAACGATCGGCAGCAGTAACAGCTTGAGCAGCTCGCCGAGCTGTTTTTCAGGCTCGTCCTTCATGATCATTTTAATGATCGGAATCAGCAGGGTGAGACCGGTCTTTTCAGAAAAGTTGAGTAATTTCTGCATGGTGTGTTGCATCCTCTATTTTTTATTCACCGGGCCAATCCCGCCGGAGGAGAGAGAAGCGGGATTGGCCCGGCATGGGTCGGGGAGAGATTATTCAGCCCTGATGGTGAAGCTCTTGATGTAGTCGTTCGGCTTGTGGCCGTCGTACACCTTGTCGTCGATGAAGTCGCCCTTGCCGGTCGGGGCCCGGAAGCCATCGGTGCCGGTCGGGATGTCGGATTCCGCCAGATTGCCTTCCTCGATCAGCAGCTGTGCGGCTTCCATATAGAGCTCGGGACGGTAGATGTCCTTGGCGGTTTCGAGGTACCAGCTGTCCGGCTTATCATCCCGGAGCTGGCCCCAGCGGCGCATCTGCGTCAGGAACCAGACACAGTCGCTGTAGTAGGGATAGGACGCGTAGTAGCGGAAGAAGACATTGAAGTCGGGCATGTCGCGCCGGTCACCGCGCTCGTAAACGAACGAGCCGGTCATCGAGTTGCGCAGGACTTCCGGCTCGGCGCCGACATAGTTCGAGCGGGACAGGATCTGGACGGCTTCCTCGCGGTTTTCGATCGATTCATCCAGCCACTTGCCGGCCCTGATCAGCGCCTTGAGTACGGCCAGGTGGGTCTGCGGATATTTTTCAGCCCATTCTTTGGTTACGCCGAAGACCTTTTCGGGGTTGTTTTTCCAGATCTCGTAGTTGGTAATCACGGGAACGCCGAGCTGTTTGCCTTCCTTGTCGGCAAATACGGCCTTCTGGTTCCAGGGTTCCCCCACGCAGTAGCCGAGAATGGCGCGCGAGTTAAGGTACGAAGGCATCAGTGGCGGGGCATTGGGCGAGATGATTACGTCACCGCCGGTATGGCCCTGGGAATCTGCTTCGGTGTAGAAGCCGGGCTTGATGCCGCCGGCGGCCAGCCAGTAGCGGATTTCATAGTTGTGGGTTGATACCGGGAAAACCATACCGAGGTTGAAGTCGCCCTCCCAGTTGTCGATAACCGGCTTCAAGGCGCTGGCACTAATGGGGTGGACCGGCTTGCCGTCTGCGTCCACCGGAACGTTTTTCTTCATCTGTTCCCAGATGTCGGTGGCTAGTGTGATACCGTTGCCATTGAGGTCGAGACTGTAGGCGGTGATGATATCGGCCTTCTGGCTGACGCCTACCGTGGCTCCGATCGGTTGTCCGGCCAGCATGTGCGCGCCGTCAAGCGATCCCTTGATCACGTTGTCGAGCAGGATTACCCAGTTCTTCTGGGCGGTCAGCTGGACGTTCAAGCCTTCGGCCTCGAAGAATCCCTTTTCTTTGGCGATCACCAGCGGAGCGCAGTCGGTCAGCTTGATGAAGCCGAAATGCAAATTGGGCTTTTCGACATCCAACGGAATGGTGTTGTCGTCAACGGCACCAAATGCGGGGATGGCGCCAATCAGGGCGGCAGCCAGACCTGATTTCAGGATGGTTCTTTTGGTAGCTTTCATCATGTTCCTTTGTTTGGGTTTATTAAAACATTTATAACGTGACCGGAATAGTCGCGAATTACTGGGAGCCTATTTGCAAATGCTGTGCCACCGTGTTTAAATATCTGTAAGTAGCAAAAGCAGAGAGAGATAGGGGCAAAACGGATATTGTGTAAAATGGAAAATATATACACAAAAATGTATTAATAATGAGATTAGATATACATAAAAATCACATGTTCAAAAATGTAATCAATAGAATTTTGAATCAAGAAAAATACATCTATGTTTCCCATGTGAAGCGGTGGTTGCGGCAATGCTATTGAGCTAAGGCGATTGCGGAAAAAAATCTCGAAAAGAAAAAATGCAGGACACTTGGCCGAGCTGTGTTCGATCTTGAACGGAATCGATTTCGAGTTCGAAAGCTATGCTCCCTCGGTGTCTAGCCGCTGAAAATTTGCTAAGCCAAACCTCGGTTTACAGGGTTTGCTGCCTGGGTTTCTATTTTACATAATTGTGGTCGAGAGGGTGTTTTACAAACAAATATGATGTAGATGATCATATACTAAGGGTTAGCAAAGCCTTGTATCTACTTCTCTATCTCCTTGTGAATACGGTACGGGGCACAATTTGCGGTTGGGGAACCGGTCGATGGCACACTCGATGCTCATTAGGCGTGCGAATCAAAGCGGAACCGCCATGTCTAAAGATCCAAAAACAACAATCTGCAGCTATTGCTCGATCGGGTGCGCCCTTGAGGTTTCCCGGAAGGATGGAGCGATCCAGATTCAGGGCAAGTCCGATTATCCGGTCAATCTCGGGAAGGCCTGTGACAAGGGACTCAACCTGATCGAACCGCTTTTGTCGGATGACCGGGGTACGCAACCCCTGCTCAGGACTGAAAAAGGATTCAAACCGGTGGAATGGGATGAAGCCGTCGAGGTATTTTCTTCCCGCATGAAGGAGATCATGGCGGAATGGGGGCCGGAGAGCGTCGCCTTTCTCAGTACAGGACAGATCACCACCGAGGAGATGGCGCTGCTGGGTGCCGTGGCCAAGTTCGGCATGGGGATGGTGCATGGCGACGGGAACACGCGACAGTGCATGGCTTCGGCCTCGGTGGCCTACAAGCAGGCGTTTGGTTTCGATGCACCGCCCTACGCCTGCAACGATCTGGAAGAATCGGATGTCGTTGTGTTTATCGGGGCAAATCCCATTGTCGCCCATCCTCTTCTTTGGAGCCGGATTCGAAGCAATCGCAAAAAGCCGAAGGTGATCGTGGTCGATCCGCGCAGGACCAAAACAGCCCAGGCGGCGTCCCATCACATTGCGCTGCAACCCAAGACCGATTTACTGTTCCTGTACGCGGTGTCCAATATCTTGATTGAGCGGGGATGGATTGATCCCGATTTCATTGAACGGCATACCGTCGGGTTTCCGGTCTACCGCGCCCATGTGGCGGAATACCCCGTGAAGCACGTTGCGGATCAATGCGGCCTGACGGTTGAGCAGATCGAGGAATTTGCACAGCTCATACATGAAGGAAAGCGTGTATCGTTCTGGTGGTCCATGGGGGTGAACCAGAGCCATCAGGGGGTAAAGACCTCCGAGGCCATCATCAACCTTGCGCTTATGACCGGAAACATAGGCAAACCGGGAACCGGTGCGAATTCCATCACCGGGCAGTGCAATGCGATGGGCTCGCGCCTTTTTGCAAACACCACCAATCTCTTCGGCGGGCATGACTTCGAGGACCGCCGGCACCGCCGAAAAGTGGCGGCACTCCTTAACATCAACGACAGCCGCATTTCCGGCCAGTCCAGTCTGCCCTACCACAAGATCCTCGAACAGGTTCGGAACGGGGTGATCAAGGGGCTGTGGATCGTAGGCACCAATCCGGCCCATACGTGGATCGACTTGAACGAATTTGAGGAGATCGTCAAGGAGCTGGATTTTCTGGTGGTGCAGGATATTTATCCCGACACGGCGACGGCCCGGATGGCCGATCTGTACCTGCCGGCGGCCGCCTCGAGCGAGAAGGAGGGCACTTTCATTAACTCCGAACGCAGAATCGGCGTGGTGCGGAAGGTGTGCGAGCCGCCGGGACAGGCCCTGCCGGATTTCGATATCTTCCTGCGTATTGCCAAGGTATGGGGGTGCGGGCAATGGATCGACGAGTGGCAGAATCCGGAAAGCGTATTCCGGTTGCTACAGAAAATTTCTGCCGGGCAACCTTGCGATATCACCGGGATAGAAGGCTATGGGCATCTTGAGCAGGCCGGCGGGATTCAGTGGCCGTTTCCCGCCGGGGCGATCCTGGAAGACAACCATCGGCGGTTGTTTGGCGATCATCGGTTTTTTCATCAGGACGGCAAAGCGCGTTTCGTCTGCACCGAACCTACTGAGCCGGAAGAGCAGTGTTCTGCCGACTATCCGTTTTGGCTCATCACCGGGCGCGGTTCGGTGGCGCAATGGCATACGCTTAGCCGAACGGGCAAGGTGGAGAAGTTGCGGCGCATGGCGCCCGAAGAACTGTATGTGGAAATCAATCCGCTGGATGCCGCCGAACTCGGTATCCAGCAGGGCGACACCGTTTCCGTCTGTTCGAAGCGCGGGGAGATCCCGGCGATCGCTGTTCTTGAGGATGGCATGGCCAGGTGCCATGTTTTCCTGCCGATGCACTATGAAGACACCAATCGGTTGACGTTGCCTTCGTTTGATCCGGAATCCTTCCAGCCCACCTACAAGAGCGGGGCCGTCCTGCTGGAAAAGCGATGATGGGTGAAACCGGCAGGGGGATGTTCCCGGGCCGCCTGGGGCCAGTCACGGACAGGCGTAAAATCCCCGGTTGTGCTAGTGCGCCAGAATAAGGAGCAGGACACCCACCATCAGGGCCAGCAGGCCCGATACGATCTTCCAGAAGAGCACGGGGTTTCGCTCCATGATGGGAGTGCGTGTGCGATCTGAAAATTCGGGGTTGGGCTTGTTCAGGTCCGCCATGAACTTGGAGTGCGCTTCGTAACGTTCCTCGGTATTCACCTTCACCGCTTTCTCCAATGCTCCATCGACCCAGATAGGCACATCCGGGTTGAAGTGGTAGGCCGGACGGTACTGGAGCTGGGCGAACTCGGAGAGTTTGCGGCATTTGGAAAATTTAGGTCCGTAGGGATGTTCACCGGTCAGCAGGAAATAGAGGATGCATCCCAGACTGAACAGGTCCGACCAGGTCCCGGAGGGCAGGCGCAGCTGGTATTCCGGCGCGGCATAATCGACGGTTCCGAGGATCAGGTCGCGTTCGATAGGGCCGCATATTTCCTCGAAGCCTGCCACACGGCAGGAGCCGAAGTCGACGATCTTTACCCGTCCGTGGGCGTCGATCAGGATATTGTCAGGCTTAAGATCCTGATGGAGGATTTCCTTGCGATGGAAGGCGCGCAATCCCTTCACCAGCTGTACGGCAATCTCGCGAACGGCCTGCATCTGGGGATGGTGGTTTTGTTCCTCCCATAGCGACAGCGGAATGCCGCCGACGTATTCGCTGAGGTAGTACAGGCTGCTGCGCGGGCGCTGCTGATCGATCACCCGGGCGACGTTGGGGCAGTCGATGCGGGTTCCGATCCAGCTCTCCATCACGAACCGCTCGATGTAGGCGTCATCGTCCTCGTAGTTGGGTGACGGCGTTTTCATGGCATAGTGCCGGCCGTTGTCCTCGTCCTCGACCCGGTAGACCTGGCTGCGGCTGGTGGCATGGAGTTCTTCGAGCACCCGGTAGCCATCAATCCGGTCGCCGGTTTTCAGTGGAGGAGGGAAGGGCAGTTGTGTCAGGCGCTGGTCAACCTCGTCACGCGCATTTTCCGGCAAGGCCAGGATTCTGATCGCAATACAGCTCAGGTTGTCCTTGCTGTTCATGTCGTAGGCTTCCTGCACGAGCATGTCGCATCCGTGCTGGAGGTCTCCGCGGTTGGACTCGATCAGGGTGGCGACCCGGGTTTTGTCGACATGGTCGTGGATGCCGTCGGAGGTCAACAGGAAGATGTCATCATCCTGTACATCCGCGGTCGAGTAGTCGATGCGCGCCTGGTTGTCGAGCCCCATGGCACGGGCAAGATAGCATTGCTGTTCGCTGACGCGAACGCTGTGATCGGTGGTCAGCGGATCGAGCTTTCCGGCGCGCAGGCGATAGATACGGGTGTCGCCAATATGGAACAGGTGCGCGGTATGCGATTTCAGGATCAGAATGCTCAGGGTGCACAGATAGCCCTTTTCCGCGTTGAGGTAGACCTTGCCCCGGTTGTAGAGATCGCGGTTGAGCGTGGTGAGCACGTTTTGTGCAGAGTGCTTCGTGGTCCATACATCGGGGCTGGCATAGTAGTCCTCCGCAAACCGGGTGGTGCACAGATTCGCCGCTTCCTTGCCTGCGTCCGCACTGCTGACCCCGTCGGCGATGACCGCCACGATGCCCTTGTGGGTCATGAGGTGGTGGTCGTCGGGGACGTGGACGACGATCGAATCCTCATTCGATGCCTTCCGTCCGGACCGGCTGGCCTGCCCGGACGCGATTTTAATTTTTCCGTCAAGATGGAACATGGTGAATGACGATTGATGAGTGATTCGTGATTTTCCGTATTCTGATGGTATTCATGTTCAGGCGCAAGGTTTACGTTTTACTCTCACGCCGCACGTCTCACGCATCACTCGTCACGCTATGCCACCTCGATCAGCTGGATATTCCCGCTTTCGTCAACTTCGGAGACGTGCCCGGCCGGTTCGGTGATGAACGCCGTGCTGAGCAGGGTCAGTAGCGAGCAGGAGCCGATCACGATGAAGAAGGTCGAGTAGTCAACGAAGGAGAGCACGGTCAGGAAGATGACGGCGCCGACATTGCCATAGGCCCCGACCATGCCGGCAATCTGTCCGGTCATGCGGCGCTGGACGAGCGGCACCATGGCGAAGACGGCGCCTTCGCCGGCCTGGACGAAGAATGAACAGCACATGGTGGCTACCACGGCCAGCTGCACCGGCCAGCTCGCGCCCACCTGTCCCAGAACGAAATATCCGCAGGCTAGTCCGGCAATCAGCACCATGAGGGTTTTGCGACGGCCGAGCTTGTCGGAAATCCATCCGCCGCCGGGGCGGGCAACCAGATTCATAAAGGCAAAGCCGGATGCCAGCAGGCCGGCCTCCACGGCTCCCAGCTTGAATACCTCCATGAAGAAGAGCGGAAGCATGGAGACCACCGCCAGCTCGGAGCCGAAGGTGACGAGGTAGGCAAGGTCGAGAATCGCAACCTGCTTGAATTTGTAGTTGAGCAGTCCGGCGGTCTGCTCTTTTTCAAATAGATGACTGTTTACATGACGGATCTTGAACGTCTGAACGATGAACAGAATCACGAAGCTGATGTATAATACAATCCCGACGGCCGGTGAGAGCAGGGCGATCTTGGCCGAGGTGAGCTTCCAGGTCAGCAATGCAAGCGCCAGATACATCGGGATGTTCATGGTCAGATAGAAATAAAAATCTTTCTTGCAGGAGACTTCCAGTCCGCCGGACTTTTTCGGTTTGAAGTAGGTGGAGCCTTTGGGGGTGTTGCGGGCGCGCAGGTAGAAAACGACCCCGTAGAGCAGGGTGACTACGCCGGTCGTGGCGATGGCGTAACGCCAGCCGTTTTCACCGCCGTAGATCAACGCCAGCGAGGGCAGGGTCATGGCTGCCGCCGCCGAACCGAAGTTGCCCCAGCCGCCATAGATGCCTTCGGCCATCCCAACCTGTTTGGCCGGAAACCATTCGCCGACCAGACGGATGCCGATCACAAAGCCGGCGCCCACGAAGCCGAGCAGGAAGCGGAACAAGGCCAGCTGTTCGAACGACTGCGCCGAGGCAAAGCCAAAGCAGATGAAGGACGAGACAATCAGTAGTCCGCTGAATACATGCCGCGGCCCGAACTTGTCGACCAGGATGCCAATCACAATGCGGGCTGGAATGGTCAGGGCAACGTTCAGGATCAGGAGGGCTTTGACCTGTTGACCGGACAGGCCGAACGCCTCTTTGATGGCTCCCATGAGCGGAGCGTGGCTGAACCACACTACAAAGGTCAGGAAAAATGCAACCCACGACAGATGCAGGGTTCGTATGGCCGGATTTTTGAAATCCAGCGGATTTAGATTGGCTGATGCCATGATTTATCTCCTCACAGGTTATATCTTGCGGTCTCCCCGACGGATCCCATCAAAACGGGGTTTATGGTTGCGCTCCATTGCACGACATGTGCCACGCAGCGTGCACTATCCGGGGACGCAATAAACACAGGGCGAATCAGCGATTTTCCGTTGCACGGGCGAACTGAATTGAATTCCAATTATGTTGTAAAATGGCAATATGATACAAATGTGTACATTGTAATCGGTGTTGTCATGTATTTGTTGGCTTTCCGCTTTTCGCTTCTTTTCGCCTGCGGTATGGAGGGTTTCGGCAGATCTGGGGTGATTGCGAGGCGGTGGCATACTCCATGCACTGGTTTTGCATGGAAAAATGACCCAACGAGATGATGTATTTGATTTTCACGCGTGTGATGCGCAATCTTTTTTATCCGCACAACAGTAGTACTGCTGTTATTCTTCGAAAAAATGACAAACCCAAAGAACATAGAAATGCCGGTCGACAAGCTTAAGCGCCCCATGCGGGACTTACGCTTGTCGGTGATCGACCGCTGCAACTTCCGCTGCACCTATTGCATGCCGGCGGAGGAAGTCGGTCCCGATTTCCCGTGGCTGGCGCATGATGAGCGGTTGTCGTTCGAGGAAATGCTCCGGCTCGTCCGGCAGTTTACCCTCCTCGGCGTGGAAAAGATCCGCCTCACCGGCGGCGAGCCGCTGTTGCGCACCCATCTGTCCGAGCTGGTCAGGGATCTGCGCGAAATCCCGGGGATCCGGGATATCGCCATGACGACCAACGGCGTCCTGCTTCCCCGCTTCGCCGCCGCCCTGAAGGCCGCCGGCCTCGACCGCGTGACCGTCAGTCTGGACGCACTCGACGAAACCATCTTCCGCCAAATGAATGGCGGCATCAATTTCCCGGAACAGGTGCTTGAAGGCATCGCTGCGGCGCAGTCTGTCGGCTTCGAGGATATCAAGATCAACACCGTCGTCCGGCGCGATATCAACCTCGGCGAAGTGGTCCCGATTCTGCAACAGTTCAAGGGCTCGGGTGTCACGGTGCGCTTCATCGAATACATGGATGTCGGCAACGTCAACCATTGGCAGCGCGACCAGGTAGTGCCGACCGCCGAGCTGATCGGCCATGTTTTCGCGCATTGGAAAATCGAGCCGATCGGAAAAAACTATCCCGGCGAAGTCGCCGACCGCTACCGCTTCGCCGATGGCTCCGGCGAGATTGGATTCGTATCCTCCATCAGCCAGCCCTTCTGCCGCTCGTGCAACCGCAGCCGGCTCTCGGCCGACGGCAAGCTCTACACCTGTCTCTTCGCCACCGAAGGCACCGACCTGCGCGCACTCGTCCGCAACGGCACATCGGATGACGATCTGCACGATGCGATCCGCTCCGTCTGGGAGCAGCGGCACGATCAATACAGCCAGTTGCGCTGGGGCGAAAACACGAAGAAGGAATCGAAGCACAAAATCGAAATGTTCTATATAGGAGGATGACGAGTGACGATTGAGACGTGGTGGCTACAGGTTCACGTTTCACGGCTCACGTTTCACGTATCATGAAGATAACCGTTAACTATTACGCCATGTTCCGCGAAGAGGCGGGATGCAGCGCTGAGACCGTTGAAACTGATGGTGGCGACGCCGTTGCGTTGTTTGATCAACTCAAAACAAAACACGATTTCTCCATGTGCCGCTCGCATGTACGCCTCGCCATCAACGACGCCTTTGTGGATTGGAACACGTCGTTGAACGATGGCGATTCCGTGGTCTTTATTCCGCCGGTGGCTGGAGGGTAACCTGGAGGGACAATGTCCTCATTGTCCACTTTTCGTGTGATGAGGACACTGAGGACAGTGTCCCTCCATCAAGGAATGCTATGTTTTATTTATCGTCAGAACCGCTCAACGTTGAGCAATTGAAAGCCGAAACCGAAAACCCCGCATGCGGGGCGCTGGTGACGTTCGAAGGCTGGGTGCGCAACCACAACGAGGGGCATGACGTCACTTCGCTCGAATACGAAGCCTACGACCAGCTCGCCGTCGCCGAAGGAAACCGCATTCTCGACGAAGCGCGTCAAAAGTTTGGCCTCGAAAAAGCCGTTTGCATCCATCGCGTCGGCCATCTGGCCATCGGCGACATCGCCGTATGGGTCGGCGTCGCCACGCCGCACCGCGATGCCGCCTTCAAGGCCTGCCGTTACATCATCGACGAAATCAAGGTGCGCGTGCCCATCTGGAAAAAGGAACATTACGTCACCGGCGACTCCGGCTGGGTCAACTGCGAGGAATGCGCCAAGCACGGACACAAACCCAAAATGGACTACAGCCGTCAAACCGCCCTCAAGGCCATCGGTCCGATGGGGCAGCGCAAGCTCGCGGCCAGCCGTGTTCTGGTGGTCGGCGCCGGCGGACTGGGTTGCCCGGTGCTGGCCTACCTGGCCGGCGCAGGCGTTGGTCACCTCGGCATCGTCGAGCACGACCGGCTCGAAGCCAGCAACCTGCATCGCCAGTTTCTCTATGTCCCGAACCATCTCGGTGAATCCAAAGCCGCGCTGGCCGGCGAATGGCTGAAGTCATACAATCCGGAAATCGAAGTCGAAGCTTTTGATGTGCTTTTTCAGCAACTCGATATTGAACAGTTGTCCGAGTACGACATCATCGTCGAATGCACCGACTGCATGGATACCAAGCTGCTTGTCAACCGCGTGGCCATCAAGGCCGGTATTCCGGTGGTGTTTGCCAGCATCTACCAATTCGAGGGACAAGTGCAGGTTGTAACGCCCGATTCCTCCTGTCTGGAATGCCTCTACGAAAACGGCGCGCCAAAGGAGGTGCCATCCTGCTCGGTCGCCGGCGTGCTCGGACCGGTGCCCGGTGTGCTCGGTTCCATCCAGGCGCTGGAAGCCATCAAGCAATTGCTCCAACTCGACGGTCGGCTCGAAAACGAACTGCTCATCGTCAACCTGTCCGACTACGGCATGCGCCGGATCGCCTTGCCGCGGAACGCGACGTGTCCAGCACACGAACCCGATGCGGTACTCCCCGAATCGGTCGATGTGTCGGTCAATGAAATCAATCTCTCCGACTTTTTCGTGATCGATATCCGGGAGCCGAACGAGGTGGTTGCAGAACCGTTGCCCTGTGAACATGTGCACATCCCCATGAACGATCTGTTGGGGAATCCTTCAGCGATTGAAAAAGATAAACCCTATCTGCTCGTCTGCGCCGCCGGCGTCCGCACGCAATACACTGCCAACGCCTTCCGTTCCGCCGGCTACTCCAAGGTATACTCTCTCGTCGGCGGGAACCGCGCTTTATCCTGAGACAAATATCACCTTGATGATGCAGAGAAGTTGTTGCACGCATTCGCCGGGCTCTATACATGCCCGCGGTCGGCGCAAGCCAGCATAATCTCGCTTTCGGGGAGGTTTGCGAACGCCTTGCCGCCAACGGCAAACCGAAGAAGGGTTCCCTAACCGCAAGCATGCGGAAAATGGTCGTTCTGGCCAATCGATTAATGGCCGGTCCGGCCTTTCAAATTTCATGACAAACACAGTGGCTCCAAGGCGCGGCCGCATTCGGTTTCGTTTGACTCGTTTTCGGATATGCTTATGATCAGCGCCTCAATTTAACCAACAGGGAGTGGAATTATGAACAAACTGACGATCAAGGATCTCGATGTACAGGGCAAGCGCGTACTCATGCGCGTCGACTTCAACGTGCCGGTGAAGGATGGCGTTGTGGGTGACGATACCCGTATTACGGCAGCGTTGCCTTCCATCAACTATGTACTGGAAAACGGCGGTTCGCTGGTGCTGATGAGCCACTGCGGACGCCCGAAAGGCGAAAAGAACATGGAATACACCCTCAAGCCGGCGGCCGACCGTCTGGCCGAGCTGGTGGATGCCAAGGTCTCTCTCGCTCCCGACGTAATCGGTCCGGAAGTAAAGGCCCTCGTCGACGGACTCAAGGCCGGTGAAATTCTCGTTCTCGAAAACGTCCGCTTCTACAAGGAAGAAGAGGGCAAGGGCTGCACGTCCGAAGAACAGGACGCCTTCGCCAAGGAACTCGCATCTTTCGGCGACGTCTATGTTTCCGACGCCTTCGGCACCGCGCACCGCGCCCATGCCTCCATGGTTGGCGTCACCAAGTATATCGACCAGTGTGCCGCCGGCTTCCTGCTCTCCAAGGAAATCGAATACCTCGGCAAAACCCTCGAAGCTCCTGAAAAACCCTTCGTCGCCATTATCGGCGGCGCTAAGATTTCCGGCAAGATCGATGTGGTTACCAACCTGATGGACAAGTGCGACGCCATCCTGATCGGCGGCGGCATGGCCTACACCTTCTACAAGGCCCAGGGCAAGCAAATCGGTTCCTCGCTCTGCGAAGACGACAAGGTGGAACTCGCCGGCGAAATCCTTAAGCAGGCCGAGGAAAAGGGCGTCAAGCTCCTGCTTCCGATCGACAACATCGTGGCCGACGCCTTCTCCGCCGAAGCCAACACCAAGGTGGTGGAAGGTGAAATCGAAGACGGCTGGATGGCCCTCGATATCGGTCCCAAGACCATCGAGCTCTACTGCAACGAAGTCGCCGGTGCGAAGACTGTCGTTTGGAACGGCCCGATGGGCTGCTTCGAAATGGCTCCGTTCGCCAAGGGCACCTTCTCCGTCTGCGAAGCCGTGGCCAAGTCCGACAGCATCAGCATCATCGGCGGCGGCGACAGCGTTGCGGCGGTCAACCTGTCCGGCGTGGCCGACCAGATGAGCCACGTCTCCACCGGCGGCGGCGCCTCCCTCGAATTCATGGAAGGCAAGCAACTCCCCGGTATCGTGGCCCTGACCGACAAGTAAGTCGTTCAAAACCAAACGATCGAAAAACTCCCGTCATCCGGCGGGAGTTTTTCATTTATAGGGCTAAATAAGCCAAATTCAGACGCCTGCCTGCTTGTCATCCCATAGGGCAGTCGCTACATTCTGCGCTTTCCTCCACGGGGCGAACAGTTCACCACAGAGAGCACCAAGGTGTGCGGAGGGGATTTCTCTGTGACCCTCTGTGTTCTCTGTGGTTAAGATATTATGTATGAAAAGGTAGTGCGAGAGGCCAGCCATGTTTAAAGATGTTTCCAGCAAAGTGAGTTTCCCAGGGATGGAGGAAGAGGTGATCAAGCTCTGGAAGGAGCAGGATACCTTCAAGAAGTCGCTGGAAATCCGCAAGGGCGGCAAGGAATTTGTTTTCTACGACGGACCTCCTTTTGCGACCGGTCTGCCGCACTACGGTCATCTGCTGGCGGGAACGATCAAAGACATCATCCCGCGCTACCAGGCGATGCGTGGCCACTATGTTTCGCGCCGTTTTGGCTGGGACTGCCACGGCCTGCCGATCGAGGCGCTTGCGCAGGAGGCGCTTGGCCTCGCGGGTGCGCCGGCCATTCAAGAGGCGGGCGTTGATGTGTTCAACGAGCAGTGCCGCTCGATGGTTACCAAATATGTCGAGGAGTGGGAAAAGACGGTGACCCGCATGGGTCGCTGGGTCGACTTCGAGAACGACTACAAGACCATGGACACGCCGTTCATGGAAACCATTTGGTGGGTCTTTTCGCAGTTGTGGGAGCAGGGACGCATCTACAAGGCGCACCGCATCATGCCCTACAGCTGGAAGCTCAACACGCCGCTCTCCAACTTCGAGGCGGGCCGCAACTACCAGGATGTGCAGGATCCGGCGGTCACCGTCCGCGTCCGGCTGATTGATTTTGAATTCGAGCATGCCAGCGCGCTGATCTGGACGACCACGCCGTGGACGCTGCCTTCCAACCTGGCGATCTGCGCCGGGCCGGACGTCGACTATGTCGCGATCAAGGACAAGGAAACCCACGAAGTATTCGTTCTGGCGCAGGCGCGCCTTTCGGCCTACTACAAGTCGGAAGAGGAATACGAAGTCCTCAAGTCCTACAAGGGGACCGATTTGAAGGGGCTGAAATACGAGCCGATCTTCGATTTCTTCGCCGACAATCCCAATTCCTTCCAGATTCTGAACGACGAGTATGTAACGACGGAAGACGGCACCGGGATCGTGCATCTGGCTCCGGCCTACGGCGAGGACGACTATCGCGTCTGCCGGGATGTCGATATCCCGCTGGTTGACCCGCTCGACGAGGATTGCAAGTTTACCCAGCTCGTTCCCGACTATGCCGGCCAGTTCTGCAAGGATGCCGACAAGGAGATCATCCGGGCGCTCAAGCATGCCGGCAAGCTGATCCATCAATCGACGATCCAGCACAGCTATCCCTTCTGCGAACGTACCGACACGCCGCTGGTCTACCGCGCCATCGACGCATGGTATGTACGCGTGGAAGACCTGCGTGATCGCATGCTTAAGAACAACGATGGCGTGCACTGGATGCCCGACTATGTCGGCGAAAAGCGCTTTGCCAACTGGCTGGCCGACGCCAAGGACTGGAATATCAGTCGCAACCGTTTCTGGGGTTCCTGTATCCCGGTATGGGTTAATGTCGAGGACAAGGACGATATGATCTGCATTTCGTCCATCGAACAGCTGGAGGCGCTTTCCGGCCAGAAGGTCGAGGATCTGCACAAGCACTTCGTCGACGAGATCATTATCGAGAAGGACGGCAAGACCTACAAGCGCACGCCGGAAGTGCTCGACTGCTGGTTCGAGTCCGGTTCGATGCCGTATGCGCAGAACCACTATCCCTTTGATAATAAGGAGCACTTCGAAGCCAACTTCCCGGCGGACTTCATCGCGGAGGGTCTCGACCAGACCCGTGGCTGGTTCTACACGCTGATGGTGCTCTCGACCGCGCTGTTCGACAAGCCGGCCTTCAAGAACGTTGTCGTCAACGGCCTTGTGCTGGCCGAGGACGGGCTGAAGATGTCCAAGCGCCTGAAGAACTATCCCGACCCGATCCACGTGATCAATGAATACGGCGCCGACGCGCTGCGCCTCTACATGATCTATTCTCCGGTGGTTCGCGCCGAATCGCTCCGTTTTTCGGAAGATGGAGTCAAGAATGCCCTGCGCCATCTGATCCTTCCTTGGTGGAATTCCTACAGCTTCTTTATCACCTACTCCAATGTGGATCAGTGGACGCCGGAGCAATCCGTACCGGAGCGCGATAATCTGATGGACCGTTGGATCCAAAGCTCGCTGGCGCGTCTGGAACAGCAGGTGACCGATGCGATGGATACCTACGACCTGCAGGCGGCTGTCCGTCCGTTTGTCCAGTTTATCGATGATCTGACCAATTGGTATATCCGCCGCTCGCGCCGCCGTTTCTGGAAGAGCGAGGATGATGGCGACAAGATGCAGGCTTATTCCACATTGTACGACGTGCTGCTGGGCCTCAGTAAGATTGCTGCACCGTTCACGCCTTTCATCTCGGAAACCATCTACCAGAATCTGAAAACCGACGGTATGCCGGAATCGGTCCACCTGTGCGACTTCCCGACCGCCGCCGATGCGAAGCGCGACGAAGTACTTGAAGGCCAGATGGCCGTTGTCATGAGCGCGGTCGAGCAGGGACGCGCCCTGCGCGCCGAGTACAAGTTGAAAAACCGCCAGCCGCTGGCCAAAATGCATGTCGTCTGCGACGACGAAAAACTGTTGGCCAATATCCAGGAACTCGAAAGCCTGATATCCGACGAGCTGAATGTTCGTGAGGTTGTTTTCGGTACCGACTCCTCCGAGCTAGCCACCATCCAGGCCAAGCCCAATTTCAAACAGCTGGGGCCCAAGCTTGGTCCGTTGATGAAGAAGGCCGTTCCGCTGATCAACAGCCTGTCGGATGAACAGGTCACGACGATTTCCTCCGGGGAAACCGTTACGGTTGAACTGGAGGGTCGGAACATCGAGTTGACGGACGGCGATATCGAAGTCGTGCGTAACCCGAAGGCCGGCATGGCCGTAAGTGCGGAAGGTTCCCTGGTGGTCGGGCTGGATACCCAGCTCAATGACGATCTGATTACCGAAGGTCTGGCGCGCGAATTCGTGAACAAGATCCAGAGCATGCGCAAGGAGATGGATTTGGAGGTCACGCAACGCATTCGCATCGGATTCAAGGGGGATTCCGAAATTGGCACGGCAGTTGCGGAATACCGGGAATATATTGAAGCAGAGACCCTTGCCCTGTCGTGCGAGGAGCAGGATGGCGTGGGTGAAATGAAAACCCAATGGGATTTGAACGGACACCCCTGTTTGCTGTCCATTAAGACCGCTTCCTAATAACAGTATATGTAGGTTGACAGGGGTGGGGTCAGATGATAAATACGCAACCCTTTATTTCAGGGAATAGCTGAATTTGCACTGGAGATTTGAAGAAAATGGCTACTAAAAAAACCGCTAAAAAAGCCCCGGCGAAGAAGGCTGCCGCCAAGAAGGCTCCTGCCAAAAAAGCTGCTGCGAAGAAAGCACCGGCGAAAAAGGCTCCTGCCGCCAAAAAACAGTCGCCTACCTCGCCTGTAGCCCGTACCGGCGGAGGCCCATTGACGGGCAAGATTTCCAAGAACAAACATTTTACCCAAAAGCAGCTCAAAGAGCAGCTGCGCCGTCTGCTTGAACTGCGGGAACGCGTTACCGGTGAAATCATTTCGATCAACCGCGATTCGCTGAGTCCCAGCGATCCCGATCCGTCGCTTTCCGATCAGGGGACCGATACGTTTGACCGCGAGTTTGCTCTCAACCAGCTCAGCAATGAGCAGGATGTGCTCTTCGAGATTGATGAAGCCATCAGACGTCTCGAAAACGGTACCTACGGCATTTGCGAGATGACCGACGTGGCGATCAATATCGAGCGTCTTGAAGCGCTTCCCTATGTCCGCTATTCCGTACAGGCCCAGTCCGAACTGGAGCGGGGCCGCGCTACCTACCGTCCGTTCGGTTCCACTATCCACGGCATGTAATCTGCCCGGAGGCGATTCATGCTGGTTCTGTTGCTTGGTTTAATCGTCCTGGTTCTGGATCAACTTACCAAGCAGGCGGTCAGGGATCATCTGCTTTACGGTGAGTCCCACCCGATCATTGAAGGGTTTTTCAATCTGGTCTACGTCCGCAACGACGGTGCGGCGTGGAATATCCTCAGTGGACATGGACTCATACTGATTCTCATATCCGTTGCGGTTCTGGTCCTTCTTCTGGTTTACCGAAGTTCCTTCCTGCAGGAACAACTGTCGCACAGAATATTACTGGGCCTGCTGATTGGCGGCATTGCCGGAAATCTGGTGGACCGCATTCGCTTCGGCTGGGTAACCGACTTTCTCGATTTCCAGTTCGGCTCCTACCACTATCCTTCGTTCAATGTGGCAGATTCCTCCATCTGCATCGCCATCGGCCTCTACGTCATCACGAATCTCCTTTCTTCAAAAGAGGGGAAGGATGGCACAGAGGGCATGGAGCAGGGCGATGGCTAGCGATGCGCCATGCACCAGGCGCCAAGCGCCGTGCGCTTTCTTTCTGGTGGGGCCAACCGCCTCCGGGAAAAGTGCGGTGGCGCAATACATGGCCGAACGCCAGGGGCAGCTGGTGGTCTCCGCCGATTCGATGAATCTCTACCGTGGCATGGACATAGGGACCGCAAAGCCTTCGGCAGAAGAGCGGGGCAAGGTGAAGTATGCCGGTGTCGATCTGATTGATCCGACCGGAAAGTTCAGCGTCGCTACGTATCTGGAATCAGTGCGGCCTGCCTTCGAATCCGGTCGGGAAATAATCGTGGTAGGCGGCACCGGCCTTTACGTCAAATGCCTGACTGAAGGGTTCGATGATCTCCCTCCTGAAAACGAGGCATTGCGCGCAGAGCTCGAAGCCCTCGATTTTAATGTGCTCGAACAGCGGGCGAAGAAGGATGCACCGGAACTCTATGGCCAATTGACCGAGGATGACCGCCAAAACCCGCGCCGTCTGGTCCGGATCCTTGAACGTCGGACTCCCAGCGCCAGGAAGTGGAATGCCCGGCCAAAGCCAACGATTGTGGGCTTGCATGTCGAGCGTGAAGAACTGCTTCGCCGCATCGAACAACGCGTGGAAAAGATGTATGCCGCCGGCCTGCTTGATGAAGCCCGAAACTTGATCCATCTGGATCTTTCGCTGACGGCGCTTCAGGCCATTGGCTATGCCGAAGCCTTTGCCGTGCTCCGCAATGAAATGAACGTGGAACAGGCTAAGGAAAAGACCATCATCCGCACCCGCCAGCTGGCCAAGCGCCAGATGACCTGGTTCCGCAACCAGCTCAATGTGGAGTGGATTGATACCGCAGAGTACCCAACTCGCGAAAAACTTGCTGACGCGGTTAAGTGCAAATGGCAAAAGCTCGGCGTAACCCCGGTTCACTTTTGAACCACGAAATATACGAATCACACGAAATAGATGTGTCTGAAGCAGCTTTTAGTGTATTTGGTGTGGTTCGTAAACACAGTTGAGGATTATGTCCGAATTATTGGAAACCCAGAATAACGAAACCGAGACGGTTCTGCTCGTCGGTGTGCTATTGCGCGGCGAGGAGGAGTGGAAGGTCAAGGACACGATGGACGAGCTGGCGCAACTGGCCGAAAGTGCCGGGGCGGAGGTGAAGGGCCGTTTTCTGGTGCGTCAGCCGAAGATCAAGGCGGGCCACTACATCGGTACCGGCAAGGCCGAAGAAATCTCCGACTGGATCAAGGAAAACCCCGTTTCAATGGTGGTGTTCGACGACGATCTTTCGCCGGCCCAGGGCCGCAATCTGGAAAAAGTAATGGAAGTACGCGTCCTCGACCGTACCCAGCTTATTCTCGATATTTTTGCCCAGCGTGCCCAGACGAAAGAAGGTTGCCTGCAGGTCGAACTGGCGCAGCATCAATACCTGTTGCCGCGTCTGCGCCGCATGTGGACCCATCTGGAGCGCCAGAAGGGCGGTATCGGTCTGCGCGGTCCGGGGGAAACCCAGCTCGAAGTGGACCGCCGCCGCATCAATGAAATGATCGGCACGCTTAAGCGCGATTTAGAGCAGGTGCGCGCGCGCCGTTCCGAGCAGCGCCGTGGCCGCCGTCGCCATGGATGGGCGCTGGTTTCCATTGTCGGTTATACGAATGCCGGGAAATCCACGCTGCTCAATCGCATTTCCGGCGCGGATATTTTTGCCGAAGACCAGCTCTTTGCCACGCTGGATCCCACCACGCGGCAGGTTGAGCTGCCCAATCACGAACCGATGCTGATGACCGATACGGTGGGCTTTATCCAGAAGCTGCCGCACCATCTGGTCGAATCCTTCAAAGCCACACTTGAAGAGGTGGTTGAGGCGGATCTGCTGCTGCATGTGGTCGACGTTTCGCATCCGCAGGCCGAAACGCAAATCGAGGCGGTGCACAAGGTGCTTGATGAAATCGGCGGGCTCGACAAGCCGATGCTCTATGTCTTCAACAAGATCGATGATGAGAAGGGCCGCAATTGCGCCAAGCGGTTGATGCGGCAGTTCCCGAAGTCCGTCGCAGTTTCGGCGTTAACGGGCGAGGGGATTGACCTGTTGTTCGACGAACTGGCCGACTGTCTGAAAGGGCGCAAAGTCACGATGCGTCTCTCCATTCCATTGAGCGAGGGCAAGCTGATCGCCTCCCTGCAGAAAAACGCATCGATACTGGAACAGGAATACGAAGGCACCAACGCCGACCTGCTCGTTCGTGTCTCTCCCCAGCTTGCCGCGCAATGCCAGCCGTACCTGGTGGGGGAAGCATAGTATATGGATAAGTTAAAAATTTTAAAAGCCGTGCAGGATGCACTGGCCGGGGAAGTGCGCCGGCAGTTGGCCGCTCAGCAGACCGCAGCGGCAGGGGCGACCCACGTCGAGGCGAAGGCGGAGACCAAGTGGGATACCTGTGGGCTGGAGCAATCGTATCTGGCACGCGGCCACGCGAAGCAATTCGAGGCATTGGCCATGCAGGTGGAAGAGTTGCGCGCGTTTATACCCAAGGATTTTTCCGGTCGGCCCATCGGGGCGGGCGCGTTGATCGAGACGGAGATGGATGGGGAGGTTCTCCTGTTTTTCCTGCTCAATTGCGGCGGTGGAACGGAGCTTGAGGTCGACGGACGTGAAATCACGGTCATAACGCCGGAATCACCGGTAGGCGTGGCGCTAACCGGAAAAAAGCAGGGCGATGCCTATTCGTTTCGTGCGGGTATGGAAGGGAAAATCCGCCTCGTGGAATAGGCCGGGCCAGCGCGGCCAGACCGGTTTCCCGGTGGACGAAAAAAGGACGTAAAAAGCTGGGAAAACTGTGCTTTACATGAAGTGGGGCGATACGTATAGTTTCGCGCCTGATTTGGATTGAAAGAGAAAAACAAGGAGTCCCAACGTGGATCAAGCAGTCAAAGCTGAAATTAAAAACGAATTCAAGCGCAGCGAGCAGGATACCGGTTCCGTAGAGGTTCAGGTTGCGTTGCTTACAACGCGCATCAAGGATTTGACCGAACATCTCAAGAGCTTCAAGAAAGATCACAGTTCGCGCCGCGGCCTCATCATGATGGTCAATAAGCGCCGCAAACTGCTGAGCTATCTGCAGAAGAAGGACGACGCCCGCTACAAAGAGCTGATTGCAAAACTCGGCTTGCGTAAGTAATCGTCTTTCAGGATGTTTAAAATCCTAATTCGTTCGCGAGCCCTTTATTTCTAAAGGGCTTGTGTCGTTTCTACAAACCTCGAAAACGGCGCATCGCAAACGAAAGGTTCCGGCCGGAAAACCCGGCGGAAAACATAAAAACAAACAGGAAAGGTGCGCTCTTCAGAAAAAATAGAGAATGGGCGCAATTTAAGTATGAAGGGTACAACCAAAGTAGAATTCGAAGTCGGCGGCAAGTCGATGGTTCTCGAAACCGGCCTGCTGGCCAAACAAGCCCAGGGTTCTGTAACCTGTGGCATCGGCGAAAACATTGTTTTCTCTGCAGTAACCGCAGCAAAAGAAGCCCGCGAAGGATGCGATTTTTTCCCGCTGCAGGTTGAATACCGTGAAAAGTTTTATGCAGCCGGCCGTTTCCCGGGGGGCTACATCAAGCGTGAGGCCCGTCCTTCCGAGAAGGAAATCCTCACCATGCGCGTTACCGACCGTCCGATCCGCACACTGTTCCCTGACAACTTCCATCGCGAAGTGCAGATCAACAACATGCTCTTGAGCTGCGATGGTCAGCTGGATACCGACATTCTCAGCGTTAATGCGGCATCTGCTGCCCTAACGCTTACCGACCTGCCGTTCGACGGCCCGATCGGTGCCGTGCGGATTGTGCGTAACGATGGTCAGTGGATCATCAACCCGAATCACGACGAGCTCGAGGCCAGCGATATCGATCTGACTTATTGCGGATCACGCGACAAGGTCATGATGATTGAAGGCAGCGCGAAGGAAATCCCCGAAGCCGAATTCATCGAAGCCATGAAAACAGCGCACGTTGAAGTGGTTAAAATCATCGACGGACAGCTGGAACTGCGCAAAGCACTCGGCATGCCGGAAAAAATCTACGCTCCGGAGCCCAAAGACACTACCTTGGTTGATAAAGCCCGCGAACTCGTTGGCGAAAAGTTCAAGGAACTGATGAAGATTTCCGGCAAGATCGAGCGTCAGGACGCCGTTTCCGCCCTGAAGGAAGAGCTGAAACCGCAGATGCAGGAGCTCTTCGAAGAAATGACCGACGATCAGTTCTTCCACGCATTCCACGATCTGGAAGTGGAAACCGTTCGCAAGAACGTTACCGAAGGAAACACCCGTATCGGCGGACGCGGCATGCTCGAACTCCGTGATCTTGACGTGCAGGTCGGCGTACTGCCCCGTACGCATGGTTCGGCCATCTTCGGTCGTGGCGAAACGCAGACCATCTGTACCGTGACCCTCGGAACCACCAAAGAAGCACAGCGCTTTGATGCGGTTACCGGTGGTAAGGACGAAAAGAACTTCATTCTTCACTACAACTTCCCGCCGTACTCCGTGGGCGAAGTTGGTCGTCTGGGTATGACCGGCCGCCGCGAAATCGGCCACGGTAATCTGGCAGAGCGTTCGATTGCTCCGGTTATGCCTGAAGAATTTCCCTACACCGTGCGTGTGGTATCCGAAGTAATGGGTTCCAACGGATCCTCCTCCATGGCCTCCGCCTGTGGCGGGTGTCTGGCGCTGATGGATGCCGGCGTTCCGCTGAAGGCTCCGGTTGCCGGTATTTCCGTTGGCCTCTTTACCGACGAAAAGGGTGCTTCGATTGAAGTGATCGATATTCTCGGTGTGGAAGACCACTGCGGCGACATGGACTTCAAGGTGGTAGGAACCCGCAAGGGTATCACCGGCTTCCAGGTCGACCTCAAAGTGCACGGCCTCAACTGGGACCAGGTAGCCGAAGCATTCGAAATTGCCCGCAAGGGTCGTTGCGATATCCTCGATCACATGGAAGGCGTTATCCCGGCTCCGCGTGCCGAGCTGGCTGCCAGCGCACCGCGTATCACGACCGTTAAGATTGATCCGGAAAAGATCGGCGCTCTGATTGGACCGGGCGGCAAGCACATCCGTGCCATTACCGAAAGCTCCGGCGCGCAGATCGACATCCAGGAAGACGGCACGGTCAATATTTTTGCAGTCGATGCCGACGCGATGGAAAGTGCCATCAGCCAGGTTAATGCCCTAACCGCTGAAATTGAAATCGGCAAGACCTACGACGGCAAAGTAATTGCCGTGAAGGACTTCGGTGCGTTTGTTGAATGCATGCCGGGAAAGGAAGGCCTCGTGCACATTTCCGAAATGGCCAATGAGCGTATCGACAGTGTTGATTCCATCTGCAAGCCAGGCGATGCGATGCGCGTGAAGTGCATCGATATCGACAACCAGGGCCGCGTTCGCCTCAGCCGCAAAGCTGCGTTGAACGACGATGCCGGTGAATAAGGTTTCCTTCGATAGGAAATGAAAAAAGGCGCTCCGACTGGGGCGCCTTTTTTCGTGGATCAATCCTGGGGATGCTCATCCAGCCACCAGGGATAGGGCTTGATAGAGATGCATATGTCCGGTGTTGCATCGGCAGGGAGTGGATAGTTGACGGATTCCCAGCCACTCCGGGTGCTGATGGCGTAGGGGCGGTTGGGGCGCAAACGCGTGAAGCGGAAGCGGCCCTGATCGTCCGTGAGCGCATCGGCATTGATCCAGCCCGGGTTATCACTCGACCAGTTTTCCCAGTCGCCCCGGGCATACACCTCCACACCCTGCAAAGGTTTCCCGGTTGATTGGTCGACCACGATGCCTGTAACGGTCCGTCCCCGTTCCAAGCTGAATCGCAATGGATTCTTGACTGCATTGAACTTGATCGAAACGGGAACATAGTTCGATGCCGGCATTAATAAGAGCGTGTAGTTGGCTCCTTCGGGCAGCGCGGGATTCAGCCCGGCGATACTAAACCGTCCGTCGACCCCGGTGAGGGGTTGGTTGTCAGTTCCGTACCCGTGACCTTCCACAGACAATGAAAGGTCAGCTACAACACCCTTGATGGGTTCGTCTTCCGGGCCGGTTACGAAGCCGATCAGATCGACCGTTTCCGGCATTTTGATTTCCAACTGCGCGAAGGGTTGCTCGGCGGTGAGCCGGATTGGTTTGCTGACGGTGTAGTACTGCCCGGTATGAGCGATGATCCGGTAGGCGTCATCCAGCGGAAGCGGCCCGGCCAGAAAGCGACTGCTGTCATCGCTTCCGCTGGCGGAGTTCTTGATTTCAATGCCGAGACTATTGCTGATGTCCGCGTCCGGCTGGCCGGATGCGGATATCGAGATGAGCAAACCCTTGGCCGGTTTCCCCTGTTGGTCGAAGATGCTTCCCTCTATGGCGCCGGCCGGAAGAACCGGCAGCGTTTGCTCGTATGATGCATCGTAGGTCCCGATATCGCCACCGGCGCATACATTAGTTCCGTTGTCGTTCCAATGGGAGGGGAACCAGTAGCCGTTGAGTCCCTGGGGCTTGAGCTTGAGCCGGTTTGGCGTGGGAATCTCGAAGGTGGCTGCGCCGTTTTCGTCAAGGGGCAGCGACACCCTTCTGCCGATCCGCATGAATCCTTCCTTCAATTCGGGGTGGGCTTCGTACCGATGGTATTTTACCTGAATGGAGCCACTGGGTATCGGTGCTCCCTTGGGAGGCTGGAGCTGTATGTGGATCGTGCGCATGGGATGCTCGGCATCGATCTGGGCTTGCAGGTCCTTGGGAGAGGAACCGTTTATTTCGTTATTCAAAACAATATTCGTGGTTGAGCCACGGAGTGCCAATACCTCTCGTAGACCGCTCCCGCGTATCTCAATCCTTCCGGGCAAGGCGCCGTGCAACATGAAGGTGGTATTTGTACCGTTCTCCCTGACGTCCACATCGCCGTTTAAAAACACATATCCCAGCTCATAGCGGAGAGATTCCCCCCATGCGAGCTCGATGCTTCCGTCGCGGTTGCGGGTCAATTTTTCCGCGTTGGCAATAACGCCCGAGATGGAGAGCGTGGGTTGGAGCTTTACCAACTTACCGGTTTCTCCGGGAAAGAGCGCGAACATGCCGGCATGCGAGCGGTCGGGCGACTGTGCCACTATTTTATATGTACTGGTTGCATCCAGCGTATCGATGGAAAATCTACCGTGGGCATCTGAGGTTCCGAGAAACGGGCCGGATGATAATTGCCATTGCATGTTGCCGAGCCTGGAACTGCGACGTTCCTGCATGTGGAATTCCACCCCGCCCAACGGATTTCCGTGTTCGGCATCGACAACTTGTCCGGTTGCCGGCGAAGCTTTTTCCAGCGTCCATTTGTAGGGTTTGCCTTCCAGCAGCACGACGTGCTGGGTGATGGCTTCCATGTAGCCTGGATGCCTCACTTCGAGTTTCACGGGAATATTTGGGGTATGTTCGATTGCGGCGACTCCGTCCTTCCCGGTGGTCGCCGTTAGTCGCCACCCCTGGGAGGGGTCTTCGGATTGAATTTGTATTTCCGCATCCGGTATCGGATTGCCGTGGCCGTCCTTCAGGAGAATATCGGACTTGAAACCCCGGTCGAGCACAAGTTCAACCCCTTCGACCGTGCCGCCCGGGTCTGCCGTGAGGGGGCCAATAAATTGCGGGGCATAACCTTCGGCCTTGAGCAATAGATGAATCGCGCCAAACTCGACTGGAAGGGCAAAGGTCATTTGCGTCTTCTCCGCGTTCATCTGTGTTCCGCTAATGCCGCCACCATAGACAATTCGGCGGGGTAGGGTGCTGCAGGATGTAATTTGCAGATCTTGCGGTATTTTTCCTCCATCAGCCATTCGGATGCTTCCCTCGATGGTGATCCGGTCCTTTTTCGTGTATTTCTCCAGTTCCGCATCACCATGCTGGTAGTCGGGTGCTTGCTCCTTCAGCGCCTCCATCGTGGCGATGCGTTCCTTGTGGCTCATCAACTTGCTGGCCACGGCATCGCCCGTAGACTTGATCGCCACCAATGCGATTGCGATCAAGGCCAGCAAGCCGAGCAGGGTCGGCCAAGGAAGGCGCAGGTTGGGGCGGTGGCCGGGCTCGAGCAGGCGGCGTACGCGGCCAAGCAGGCTTCCGTGTTGATCGCTCCCGAAGGCGAGCACTCCGGTAGGCAGTGCTCCGGAGACCTCTGCCAAGGCGCGGGCAACGTTGTATTCGCCCGCTTCGCCGAGCAGGCGGGCGGCAAGTGCATCGCAACAGGCCTCCCGCTCAATGCGTAGCTGGCGGCTCATCCACCAGACCGCTGGATTGAAGAAGAGGAGCGCCTCAACCACCATCTGCAGCAGGTTGACCAGATAGTCGCGGCGGACGATGTGTGCGAATTCATGGGCGAGCATAGCGCGGACTTGCCATTCCGGTAGACCGGTCGCCCAGGCGACCGGCCACAGGATGACGGGGCGCAATGCGCCCGTCACGGCGGGGCCCGATAGCGTATCGACCAACAGGATGGCTGCTTTTTGTGCCGAACCAAGCCGCGATTGGAGTTCGGAAAGTATCTGGTTAAGCAGGTGGTTCGGGGGTAGCGGTTGTGCTCTTCGGCGCAGCCGGCCGGCTCCTGCCATGGCCCGTAGCATTCGTGCCAGCATGGCCGCAACACCGAGCAGCCAGCCGATCACGGCCCATGTCGTTGCATGGATAGCTGGTTGGGAAGAGAAATTATCCTTCGCAGGAAGGTAATGGTAGGCCACCGGTTGAGAGGGTGCTGCTGGCCGTTCATCGATGGTCGTAGCTGCGGGATGATTCCCGATGGCGGTCGTAGGTACGGAATGGGATGTTGCGGTTGAGCCTTGGTCGATCAGACTCCAGGCCATGTAGCCGCCGATCAGCGTAGCTAGCAGCCCTGCGATGCAGGCAAGCTGGCGTTGTTGGGGGAGGTTGGCCGGTTGCGCCCGCAGCACCAGGGCCACCGCAACCGCGGAAAGCATTCCGAGCCACAGTGTATGCAGGAGAGCCGCGATAAGATGTGACCATGCCGGCGTGGACAATGTGTTTAACAGGTTCATACCACCCTCCGCCCGCTACCGGTTTTCGCGCCGGGATTGGTAGTCGCTGATCAATCGCTGGATTTCGGCCAGTTCATCTTCGTCAACCGACGTATCGCTAAGTAGCTGCTGGAGCGCTTCGCTGGGGCGTCCTCCGAATACGTTGCTGACCAGCTTTTTCATCATCGGACCCATGATGGATCGGCGGCTCACTACCGGGCTCCACAGGTGGGCAACATCGTCGACTATACGGGAGAGCAATCCTTTACGTTCCATGCCCTGCATGAGACTGAGCACGGTGGTGTAGGCGCGTTGCTTGCCGTCGTTGAGCGATTCCAGTACTTGCCGGGCCGTCAATGGGCCTTTCTCCCAAAGCACTCCCAGAATGTTGAGCTCGAGGTTGCTTGGTTGAGGTGTTTTTTTCTTCATGAATCCTCCGCTGTTGCTGATAATTGGTAATACTATAAATATAGTACGTCAAGTCAAGGAGGGTTATTTTCCTGCTGATTGGGGCTCTATGAGGCAGGGTTTCGGTCCAATACCGTTTGGTGGAAGCTGGCCTTGAAGGTTTCGAGCGAGTGTTCTTTCACGATTTTATCGCGGAGGGGAATGATGGCGTTTTGCCATGTGTCGCGGACGCGCGAAAAGGTTTCGGCCAATGCGGTGGCGTTTTCCGTTTCGAAGGTCCAGCTTTCGGGAAGGATGTCGCGCATGCCGTCGCGGTTGCTGCCGATGACGGGAATCCCGCGGGCGAGCGCTTCGAGCATGACGAGCGGGACGCCTTCGTAGCGGGAGGGAATTACCAGTAGATCGATGGAGGCGAAAACGGTCTCGGTGTCTTTCTGCCAAGGAAGGAGGTCAATGTCGTCTTTGCGCGGGCATTTGGCAATGAGTTGTTCGAGTTGGTTCCAATCGGGGCCGTCGCCTACGATGACGAGACGGCAGTTTTCGAATGCCTGCTGAAAGTCGCAAAAGGTCTGCAGCATGAAATTCTGCTGCTTTTGGTTGAATTCAACCCGCCCCAATAGCCCCAGCGTGACGGGTGAGTTGTGAGTCGTGAGGTCGTAAGCACGTGGAGTTTTGGGAATGTTGATGCCGTTGGGGACGATAGTTATGGGTTTGTTCGTGCCGCGCTCCTGAAGGCGTTTGGCCATGCTTTCGCTGATGGTGATGTAACGCGTGGGCTGGTTTAGCAGGAATTGATTGGCTCGATCGCGTAGTTTTCCCAGCTTAGCGCCCATGGTCGCCGAGCGATGGGGCAGAGCGATGTAGCTGATGCATTCGATCCCGGCGCGGCGGGCGGCGATGACAGCTTGCGAGGATTGTTCGATGTCCCCCTGGAGGCAGAGAACCAGATCGGCTTTAAGCGTGCCGAAGATGCGTTGGAGCTCGTGGATGCCTTGTCGATCAATGCGGTTTCTAATGCCTTGCGTCCGGCGGGTCGCGCAGGGGGATTCGAGTGTCTGGCAGGTCTTGATTCCGGCGAGTTTATCGATGAGTTGCCGGTTTTCGGGGTTGAATAGGAAGACGGTTTCGATCGATGGGTCGGCTGCGAGCGCCTCAACCCCGTGGACGGCCATGGCTTGGTGGCCGCCGAAATCGGGGTTGTCGTCGTATACAACAATCTTCACAGGAAAAAGCCTAGAAGCCGGGCATCAGCCCCATATCAACGCTGTTTTGCAGTGATGGTACGCGGGATTTGAATTTATCGGATTTGCGGATCGGGTTGAAACGCTTGTCGTTCCGTAGTTGAGTGCGTGCGCCCGTTGGATCGACCTCAAGGGCTTTATCGATGGAACTCCACATATCATTCTGCCTTTTCAAAACCATTTGGAGTGCAGCAAGATTGATCCATCCTCCAGGGTCATCCGGTTTCAGGGCAGTATATTTTTTCAGAGCTTGTTCAACCACAGCCAACCGCTGTTTTTGCGCCATCAGCTGGGCAATCTGCAGGGCTTGTTCAGGAGTTACGGTCGCTCCCTTGATATATTGCATCATCAGAGAATCAGCCTGACGGATCTGACCGGCGGAAAAATAAAGGGCGCCGAGATTAATGACTTCATTGAACTGCAGTTTCCCCGCTTTTCGTTTTTGCTCCAGAACTTGTTTTTGGGCTGTTTGCGATTTGCGCTGCTCCAGCTGGTCACGAAATGCCGCAGCCTGTGTGTTGTTTTCATCTTTTTCGAGGAATTCATCAAACATGGCGACGGCTTCATCAAAGCGTCCCTCCCGGGCGAGCAGGTCGGCCAGGCGATAGTTGGATTCGGGACTCAGATCATAAAGCGCGATGGCTTGCCTGAATGCCGCTTCGGCTTCTTTTACTCTGCCTCGTGCCGCATAGAGTCCGGCTATGGAGCTGCGCAGCTTGGAGAAGGATTTCCGTGCGACAATGTCGCGCATGAACTTTCCATCGTTAAGTAGACGGTCGCAATACCAGTTCCAGAAATCGGTATCGTTCTTGATCATCTCATCTGTAATCGGTGTTGGCTTGTTATTGACCTTCATGATCAAACCGTGCGGGGTGAGGTAGGGATACATCCACTGCATGGCATAGCTTTCTTCGACATAGAAGGTGCGTGCTGGCGGCATGCCGGTTTCGGGATCCATCTGCGGGTCTTCGTACACGACGGCCGATCCCACCGGGCGGGTTGCCTCATCGGTCTTGGTTTCTGTGAGGTACTGGTTGTGATCGAAGATCATCTTGCTGAGATAGCCGTTGATCTTCATGACGGCCGCTACGCCCTGTACCTGAACCCGTCCTCCGGAGACGTCGGCGCTTTGCCCGTCGTTTTTTATGTACATCTGGAAGGCCATGTTGTTGTCGAGCGGGGATGGAATCCATATCTGGTCGCCGTAGAGGTCGCGCATGACACTCATGTAGGTGTTATCGGCCAAGGCATTCTGCGTGATGAGATACACATCGGGGCGGACGTGGGCGGAGTAGATCATGTAGGTCGGTACGAAGCGGCCCGGATCGGTTCCGCCGAAGAAGATGGCGTTGGTGCCCATGGGTTGTGGATAGTTCTTGTTGGGATATTCGCCCCAGATTTTTTCGAACTCCTCGGGCGAATACCAGGCGCGCAGGTCTTCCTCAATGCCCTTGACGCCCTGCAACTGCCAGTTGCCGAACTGCCAGCCAAAGTCGTGGCCGCCTTGCTCGGCTCCACCGTAGATCTTCTCCTGGGTCGGGTCGATCCGGTTCTTGATCACGAGAAAGGCGGGTAGAGTGAGTATGCCCAGCACGATTATATAACGAATCGCGCGAATATTTTTCATAAACGCGTCCACGTAGGCCATGAGCAGAAGCAATCCGTAACCCATCCAGATAGCATAGATCGCATGCGCCTGGATGTACTGGACCCGTCCAATAAAGAGGCTTTGGATGTCGGTCTTTGGATTCTGCAGGATGATGAATACGATGCCCACGGAAATAAAGGCGACGATCGTCGTGATGAACCAATGCTGACCGAATTCTGAGATATCGAAAGAAAGTTGTGATGTCTTCCAGCGTTTGAGCAGGTAGGATCCGACTATAAAAGCGTAGGGAAGAAGTACGGCGCTCAGGATAATCAGGTTTTCCCGGAACGGTTGTTCGCTACCGTGGTGAACAAGGTTGGAGATCAGCGCCTTGTCGACATAGAGTAGACCGACGAGTAGAGCCAATCCAAAGAGGCCGGAGATGAGAATGGATACTCCGTTCCAGAATCCGAGTTGTTGCTTCCTGACAAGGTCGATCGTTTCCTTGAAACAGAATTCGACAAAGTTGGCGATCGAAATGCCGAAACCGATGCCAAACAGTAGAAATAGGGCTACAATGAAGGGGATGGAAGCCTTGTTGAGATTGTCGGCAAGTAGGTCGCTATTGGCCATCTTGAAGGAGATTACGGTGCTTGCAGTAAGTAGCATTGCGGCAATGAGAAAGCAGCCGATAGCTGCCAGAGAGGCATTGAATCGCCGCGTTCTCCACGCCGCAAATGGAAGGAAGCCGGTGAGGACCAGCGGGAGGTACTGGCTCCGGAGATCTCTAAAGAATGATTCGCACTGATGGATGAAATGAGACGGGTCCTGTAACACTTGGGATAGCTTGACCTTCTCGTACTGCCCTCGGGTGATAGCATGCATAAAGCCCTGCCATGTGCGTGGATAGCCCCAGTTTATTGGAGGATTCTGGTCGGATGAAATGGGCATGTAGAGATAGAATGAAACCCCGACAAGCATGACGAGAATGGTTGGCCCGACCACCTTTCCGTTCTTCAATGCAAAGGTTGCGATGAGCGGAACGATGATGGCGTATATGGACCAGAACCAAAAGCCCTTGTGATCCGGGCCCGATGCCCATTTCCATTCCTCTCCGCTGGAATATTTGCTGGCTATGAGTATGGCGGAAAGGAAGAGGCCGACGATGGCAAAGTCGCGAAACAGGCCAATATCCTTGAAGAGAACAATGATCGCTATGGCAAGCCCCATGAATATAAGCGTTTGATGGTTCGTCGTCCCAAGCCCGAACACGAACGCGCAGATGATCAACCATTTGTGATTATCCGTGTCGGACAACCATCGATAGAGAAAGATAAGTACCAGCGACTGGAAAAAGATGTTGAGTGAATAGACCTCGGCAATGACGGACTGCGACCACATACCGTGGCCAAAGGCTAACAAGAGTCCGCCGGTGATGCCCGCTACTCCGCAAAACAGGCTTTCGGTTCCTTCCCCCAGTATGCTGGATTCCTTCGACAGGCTGCGCAGCAGATCCATGCCCGAGCGGCTGATCAGCAGGGCGATCACACCGCAGGCGGCCGCGCCGGATACGGCGGAGAAGAGGTTGACCGCCCATGCCGGGTTGGGATGGCCGTGGAAGGTTACGCCATGAAAAATCCATTGAAACAGCCAGGTGAGCAACGACCAGCTGGGATAGCCCGGGGGGTGGGGGACGCCTAGATAGTCGGATGCAACAATCAGTTCGCCTGAATCTTCAAGGCCCACGGTGGGCTGTAAGGTGATGACGTAGACAATGAGCGAGATAACAAATGTCGCCCAGCAGGCAATCCAGTCCGATTTCCGAAAAAACTTTTCTGTACTCAAGGTAAACCCCTCTGTTTGCAAAATGAATCAACAGCATAGATTAAACAGCCTTGAGGTCAAGTTTCCTCCCTATGCTTCGTTGGGGTGTTCTCCGACTGTCCAACCTGTGATGACGGGGCGAAAATACTCGCATTGGTTCCACGTGTAGGAGAATATGAACCTCTCTAACTGTTATGAAAAACTGGACAACCAAGCTGACAGGGATGTTGAACGATAAAGGGCATTTGCACCTGCAGTTCATCAGGTATTTATTCTGCGGGGGCATCACTTTCGTGGTGGATGTGGCTGTGTTCTATATCATGGCGTGGTTGATTTTTCCCTGCCTCAGGCCCGGCGATCCATTCGGACTGGTGATCGGGATTTTCGGCTGGGAGATCGGGGCGGTACCGGAACAGGTGCTGTTGCGGAACTTTGTCATCAGCAAGATCGGGGCCTTCGTGGCTTCGAATACCGTCGCCTACGTGACCAACGCGCTGTTCGTCTTTTCTGGAGGCCGGCACCAACGGAAAAAGGAAGTGGGTCTTTTCTATCTGCTTTCCACGATTTCATTCGTGGTGTTCACCTGGGTTAGCCGGATTTTGATCGGACGCTTGGGTTGGGATGTTTCGTGGAGTTATTTCTTTGTATTCGCATTGGCAATGGTTGCAAACTTCACCCTGCGAAAACGATTCGTATTCAAAGGATGATGCCTTGGCGGGAATGAAGAGATATTTTGTAGTTCTGGAGGTCTGTACCGCGATTTGCGTGGTGCTGCTGGCCGCGCTAAACCTGATCTACGGTAACCTGAACCAGGATGAGGGATGGTATTTGTATGCTGCCCGAATGGTTGGAGAGGGCGCGAAGCCCTATGCCGATTTTGCTTTTACGCAAGGCCCCGTACTTCCCTTCATCTATCGGCTTTTCCATTCTGTTGTTGATATGCTAGGCATCGCCGGAGGGCGTTTAATCACCACTTGGTTCGGCCTGTTTTCGGGGCTGCTGGCGGCGGCCGCAGTGGCACGGATGGTCGACCGAAACAAGGTTTTCGCTTGTCTGGCGGTATGGATGCTGGTGGGGTGCAATGTATACCAGAGTTATTTTACCACCGTGGTAAAAACCTATGGTTTGTGCTCGTTCTGGCTTATGTGCGGTTTTTTTGCCCTGACCTACCGGAACGGGCTCGGATCGCTGTTGGCGGGGGTGTTCATGGCTCTGGCCGCAGGAACACGTTTGTCGGCCGGCATTGTTTTGCCGATTGCCGGGATCTGGCTGATCTTCCAGCGCGAACGCCGCTGGCACTGGGTATGGTTCGGCATCGGTGGCGGATTGACGTTGCTCGCTGTATTTGTCCCTTTCTTTGTTACTGCCTTCGATCAGACCTGTTTCGGGCTATTTGGCTACCATGCCGGGCGGGACCCCGGTGGGCTAAAGGCCTTGCTGGTTCTGAAGATGGGCTTCATATCGCGTTTTGTGCAGGCCTATTTTGTGTTCACGGTGCTCACCGTTGCTTCGCTCTGCTGGCGGCCGAAACCATGCACGCGGAATTCATATGCGCTATTGCTGTGGGCCTGCGGCATCGGGATGTCGCTGGTCCATTTCATTGCGGCCTTCCCGTACGATGACTACCAGGTGATTGCCTATCCGGTTCTGGCGGCGGCACTCGTTTTGACGTTGGTGCCCCGCATCCAGGATCAGTGGCAGATTTCCGCGCTTGCTTTTCTTCTGCTGGTTTCCGTGGCTTCCGCGTTCTCTTCGCCGATTAATCAGGACTGGTTTGTGCGCGGCCGCGACCGTATTTGGTGGAAATTCAAGGACAAGAGTGATCTGGCCTTCCTGCGTGAAGCCGCCGATCTCGTACGAGCCAACAGCCCGGAGGGCAGCACGTTGCTGACACAGGATATCTATCTAGCCGTCGAGGCCAACCGGAAAGTTTCTGCCGGGATGGAAATGGGTCCCTTCTGCTACTACCCCGACCTGCCGCGCGAGCAGGCCGAAAAACTGCACCTGCTCAACAAGGATATGTTGCTTGAAACCCTCGCCAATTCCGATGCGCCGATCGCGGCTTTCAGCGGCTACGGCCTGGCCATCGAATCGCCGGCTATCGCGGAGGTGGGGGAAGAAGATACGACCCTGTTCTCGAATCAACTTCGAGAGCGTTACGACGAGGTTGCTGACTTCCCCCATTTCGGTCAGGCGCACACCGATCTGGTGATCTACAAGCAGAAGGATGCCGAGTGAAACTTTCGATCATCATTCCCGCCCATAACGAAGAACAGCGTCTACCTCCCGTGCTGGAGTCCTATACGCATTACTATGCCGGTAAATTTGGGCAGGATGTGGAAATCATCGTGGTGGTGAATGGTTCAACCGACAACACCTTTCAGGTGACCGATCAGTTTGCGAAAAAACATCCCGTTGTATCCGTAATCAATGAACCGCACCGAGTGGGCAAGGGCGGGGCGGTGATGCTGGGATTCCGCGAGGCCCAAGGTAATCTTGTGGGATTCGTGGATGCGGATGGTTCAACCTCCCCAGAGGCATTTTGCGATCTGGTGGATAACATAGGCGGCGCTGGGTGTATCATCGCTTCGCGTTGGATAAAGGGTTCGATCGTTGAACCAAAGCAACCGTTATCGCGTAGGATCGCCTCTCGCATATTCAACTTCATGGTCAACCTGTTCTTCGGTTTTCGCGTCCACGACACCCAGTGCGGCGCCAAGCTTTTCAAAAAAGAAGTTGTTGAAAAAATCCTCCCCGATTTGGGCATCACGCGCTGGGCGTTCGATGTAGACATGCTTTTCCATGTCCGTTTGAGTGGATACAAGATTATTGAAATTCCAACGGTTTGGCGTGATGCCGCAGGATCGAAGATACGCGTGGCGAAAGCCTCTGCCGACATGACGTTGGCATTGATACGGCTCCGCTTGGTGTATTCCCCCTTCCGGTGTGTAGTCGTGCTATATAATCGAATCCAGAAACGGCTACATAGATGAAGATATGGAAATCCATTAAATCGGATGAGCTGATACGCCATTCTGCGATTCTTTTTTCAGGAATGATCGTTGTCCATATCAGCAACATCTTGTTTCAAATGGCTATCGGCCGCGCTCTTCCCAAGGATGAATATGTGCTGGTAGCAGCCTTCCTCGGCGTGCTTGCCATGATTCAGCGCCCCTTGGGTACATTACGCAGCGGCTTGAGCTACTACAGCAGCATTCTTCGACAGGAAGACAGAGAAGGCGACATAAAACGACTTCTACGCAAGTGGTTGCTTCTTACAGGTGGACCATCACTTTTATTAGGGATGCTGGTGTTAATATTCAACTCGTCATTGGCGCACTTTTTCCATCTGGAGCGTGTCGCCCCCGTTGTGGTTATGGGGGCCGTCCTTCCTGCGTTGTTTGCTATTCCGGTGCTTGGAGGCTCTGTCCAGGGTTTGCAGCTGTTCCGATGGAGTTCGGCTGCAAATATATCCGGAGCCCTGACCCGTTTGGGGTTGGGTGCTGGTTTTGTTTGGTTTCTCTACCCGGCCTGCGGCTGGGCCATGCTGGGCCATGGCTTGGGGATTTATATGGCAAGCGGTGTTTTAGTTCTAGGGCTTATCATTGCATTGCGTGGCACCCAGACCAGTAATCTTCCGCTGCCCAGCATGCGGTTTTACTTACTGCAAAGCTTTCTTATTCAGGCGGCCTATGTTGTCTTAATGACCGCCGATGTGGTCCTGATCAAGCACTATGTGCCTCAAGATACAGAGTTTGCCTATGCGGCAACGCTGAGTCGCATGGTGGTTTTTCTTCCTGGAGCGATAGTGGCTGCCATGTTCCCTAAGGTGGCTTCCCGCAATAGTATTAATGAACATCAGTTAAAGGTTTTCTTTCGATCTTTTGGATATACTGCTTTGTTTGTATTGGTGTCGGTGTTGGGATGTTGCATTTTCGCCTCACTGCTTGCCAGGATATTGTTCGGCATCCGCGAGGTATCCAGTTATCTCGAGCAAATGATCCGAATCATGTCGCTGATCATGGGCACCACGGCCTTGTCGAATGTAATCCTTCAGTTCTTGGTGGCACAGCATCGCTTTCTCTCCGCTTTCGCCATCGTGCCCTTTGCCGTCTTGTATCTTGCCGCAGCGATGTTTTTCCATGGGAATTCATGGCAATTAGTGGCTGTTTTTGGTGGGTGCAATGCTGGTGCTCTGATTGTCGGGCTCGCAGTGATGTTTCGGTTAAAGTTTAAAACATAAGTTATTTGCAGAACAGAGGAGACCGTATATTTTCTGTTTGTGGCGAAGGCAACGAGGACGAATAAATGGACACTGATTTGGATTTTGGATGGTTGGCGAATGCTCGAGTATTGATTACCGGGGGGACGGGTTCGCTTGGGAAGAAGCTGACGGAAATACTTCTACGCCACAGCAGGGTGGGCACCATAGTAATCTACAGTCGCGATGAGTATAAGCAGTTTATGTTGAAGTCGAAGTATTCGGGGGAGGAGCAAAAACGACTACGCTTCTTTATTGGCGATGTACGCGACGCAGCTCGTCTGCGGCGTGCGATGGTTGGTGTAGACTATGTAATTCATGCTGCAGCAGTCAAACAAGTCGATACCGCTGAATATAATCCGGGCGAGTGTATCAAGACCAATGTGGATGGTGCCAAGAACGTGATCGAGGCCTGTCTTGACACCGATGTAAAAGGTGTTGTTGCCCTGTCAACCGACAAGGCTTGCGCACCAATCAATCTGTATGGAGCGACAAAGCTGGTTTCTGACAAGCTCTTCTGTGCGGCGAACAACATTGCCGGCAAGCACCATATCCGATTCAGCGTGGTTCGCTATGGCAATGTAATGGGATCGCGCGGCTCGGTAATCCCCTTTTTCATGGAAAAGCGGAAGGAGGGCGTGTTACCTATTACCGATGAAAATATGACTCGTTTCAATATATCGCTGGAGGAAGGCGCTACACTTGTACTTTACGCGTTGAAGAATCATCTCGGAGGTGAAATCTTCATCCCAAAAATCCCATCGTATCGCATTCTTGACGTAGCCAAGGCTGTAGCTCCGAATTGCAGGGTTGAGGTTGTCGGCATCCGACCGGGTGAAAAATTGCATGAGGAGATGATTACTTCGACCGATTCGCTCAGTACCATCGATATTGGCCCATATTATGCAATTTTACCCACGGTTTCATATAAACATACGGAGGAAGATTACCTGAAGAACCATTCCGGCACTAAGGTGCCAGAAGGTTTCTCTTACAATTCCGGAGAGAATGAAGAGTGGGAGACCGTGGAAACATTGAGGGTAAAAATAGCAGCATACGTTGATGTCGACTTTAACCCGGAGTAAGGAATTGAGAATAATCCCTTATGGAAGGCAATCAATCACTGAAGATGACATTCATGCCGTTGTGGATGTGTTGCGTGGCGATTGGTTGACTTGCGGTCCATCAGTTGAACGTTTCGAGAACGAGCTGTGCAACTATACGGGGGCCAGACATTGCATTGCTGTTTCGAATGGAACGGCGGCCTTGCATGTAGCAATGCTGGCTGCCGGTATTGGTGAGGGAGACCGAGTGATTACTTCACCTAATACTTTTCTAGCATCAGCCAACTGCGCTGAATATGTTGGAGCGATTGCCGACTTTGTCGACATCGACCCGGAAACCCAAAATATCTCACCTTTGACGCTGGAAGCGGCATGGTCCGGCGATACCAAGGCTGTGGTGGCCGTCGATTTTGCAGGTCGCCCATGCGATATGCCGGCGATTGCCGAAGTTGCCCGTGCTCGGGGAGGGATGATAATCGAAGATGCCGCCCACGCATTGGGCAGTCGGATCGAACATACCGGTAAAGTTTATTCCGTGGGCTCACACCCATGGGCGGACATGACGACCTTTAGTTTTCATCCTGTCAAGACCCTTACGACTGGTGAGGGCGGGGCAATTTTAACCCAGAGCGATGCGTTGGCGGAACGTTGCCGAGTATTCCGGAGCCATGGCATGGAACGCAATCGCCCGGAGGAACCGTGGTTTTATGAAATGAAACAACCCGGTTTCAACTATCGTATCACGGATTTACAATGTGCACTTGGCTGTTCCCAGCTGAAGCGGCTCGAAGAATTCATTGCGCGGCGCCAGGCAATCGTCGATTCCTATAATGCGGCTTTCCAGACGTTGAACAACCTGCAAACTCCTTGTTCCGTTTCGGGTGGCCGTGTCGCGTGGCATCTCTACGTTGTGCAGATTGATTTCCCGAGCATTGGAAAATCCCGAGCTCAGGTAATGAAGGATCTGATGGAGAGGGGAGTCGGTACGCAGGTGCACTATATTCCAGTTCATCTTCAATCCTACTACCGCAATAAATATGGCTATGCCTTCGGAAAGTGTCCAAATGCTGAGACCTTCTATGAAGGTTGTCTATCATTGCCGCTCTTCCCTGCTATGAGTGATAGTGATGTGGCGCAGGTTGTTGACGCTGTGCACGAGGTGGTTTCATGAACGTATGCATCATTCCCGCGCGAGGCGGGAGCAAACGCATTCCGAAAAAGAACATACGCGAATTTTGCGGAAAGCCCATAATTGCATACTCGATTGAGGTAGCCAAGAAATCCGGGTTATTTGATCAAGTCGTTGTTTCCACCGATTCGAATGAAATTGCTGATGTTGCACGAACCTATGGTGCAGAGGTACCTTTCATGCGAGCCGCCGATCTCTCGGATGATTTTACGGGGACGGGTGCTGTTTTTGCGCATGCCCTGAAATTCCTGATTGCGGAGGGGAGGCCATATAGATTTGCGTGCTGCATGTACGCAACGGCTCCGTTTGTACGGGTTTCATTTCTTGAGGAAGGATATCGTCTGCTAGAAGAAAAGGATGTGGTCAATGCGTTTACGGTTACCTCGTTTCCCTTTCCTATACTCCGATCGCAGCAACTCAATGAAGACGGGGTGCTGGAAATGAAATGGCCGGAATATCGGATGACCCGTTCGCAGGACCTTCCCGAGTTTTACCATGACGCCGGGCAGTTATATTGGACTCGCGTCAAAGAATTTCTGGAAATGCCGGATCTATACCGCGATGCGGCACCAATTATTTTACCCCGTCACCTTGCTCAAGATATAGATACCGAAGAGGACTGGATACGGGCGGAGCTCATGTTTAAAACGTTGGCGCTATAAACCGTAGGAAATAGCAGAGAATGAACTACAATGTTATGATATCGTGTGCAGGGAAACAGTTCCCGCTAATGGAAGCCTTCAGGAATGCTATAGGTGATCAAGGAAAGCTAGTGGCAAGCGATATGAATCCATATGCAGCTGCAATGACTGCTGCTGATCGATCAATCATCAGTCCGTGCCTATCTGATAAGAAGTATGGTGATTGGGCGATACAGGTGAGCAGAGATCATAATATAGGGATGTGGTTCTCGCTTCTTGAAGATGAACTTCTAGTCCTTGAGGGCCTTCGTGATCGGCTTAAAGAAGTTGGCTGTCATTTGGTTGGTGCACCTAAGGATAAGATCCAAAATGCATTGAACAAGCAGTCATACACATCATTTCTTGGAGGTCATGGAATAAATGTGCCGAATACTTTCACACTTAAGGAACTAACTAAAAAAAACGACATCAAGGAAGGTAAGTATATCGTAAAGAAAAGGCATGGCCGGGGATCCTTTGGATTGCTCAGAGTTAACGATGTACAAGCGTTGATCGAAATAGCCAAAGAGAAAGAATATTCAGATGATTGGATCGCGCAACCTGCAATTGATGGCGATATCTATTGCATTGATGTTATTAACGACCTGAAAGGCAACTTTGTGTGTAGTCTTATCAGAAAGCGAATTTCCATGGGCACTCGGGAAACGGATATTGCGGAAACAGTCGATCATGCCGAGATAAACAGCATTGCAAAAAAACTTTCAGAAATAATAGGGCATCAGGGATGCATGGATGTTGATGTGATTAAGCGTGAGGAAGAATATTTTGTAATTGACCTTAATGTAAGATTTGGCGGATCCCATATCTTTAGCCTTGCTGCGGGCGCGAATATCCCGGCTGCATTGCTGGCCTGGAGGAACAATCGGGCACCTGATGTTGATTGGTTAAAACACGATAGTGGAAAAATTTGGTCTCGATACTCAACCGTAACAGAATACATACCAAATAATTTGTCGATTTAAGCGAATGCACCCGGATTCAATATTTTTCAGAGCTGATGCCAGTGTAGTAATGGGTATGGGTCATGCGAGGAGATGCTTCATCATTGCCCGGGAAGTGGCAAAGTCTTACAATGGATTGGTTTGCTTCCTTTCCTCAGAACTACCTCAATACTTTAGGGATGAAATAAAAGCATCAGGTATCGAGGTTGTCATGAACGATGGGAACCTTCCTGAAGTAGAGTTCATTAGTAGAGAATTAGAAGGAAAAGGTAGGTCTGCATTGGTTGTCGATAGCTATCAACCTATTTTTTATGATGAAACGTTTCAGAGAGACCTGCTTAAGGTGGTTGAGAAGGTCGCCTACATCGTTTTTGATAATAATGTACATTACTATACGCACATTCTCCATGATCAGAATCCTTTGTCGCTAGCGTTGGAATGGAGCACAGAACCGTATACAAAACGTTTGTTCGGGCTTCAGAACCTTATCCTTGATGAGAAGTTCAGAGCGACGGCCAAGGAAGCACATACTTTTATGGTGGAGGCTAAGAATGCTTTTACTGCTTTACTAACATTTGGTGGGTCAGATCCCAACAACTTCACGTTAAAGGTGCTGGAAGCGCTAGACCTGATTAGTAAAAAATTTGAAAAGGTCATAGTTGTTATCGGAGCGATGTATCCATTTGAGGAAGAACTGAATAAATTCATTGATAAAACAAGCCTGAATATTGAGCTTCACAAGAACACAAAACGAATGCATGCACTAATGCTAAGTAGCAATTTAGCATTCACTTCCGGAGGAATAACCACTTGGGAGCTTGGTTCCTTGGGCGTTCCTGTGATCGTATTGCCAGCTGGGGAAAAAGAATCAGCAAGTGCAAGGAACCTCCATGAGTTGGGATGGGCACAGCTTATTGAGGATCCCAAAAGCATGGCTTGTAGTGGATTGGCTGATAGAATCACCAAATGCATTAGTAAAGATCTTCGTGGGATCTCAGAAAAACTACAGGAAGCCATAAATGTAGATGGTATTGGAAATTTCGTGAGTGCTTTGTTGGAACGATGAGTCTGAGTTTAATTTGACATTCGAAGTAATAATACATAGCTGAAGGCAATATATATGGTGCAAAAAGATCCTCTTCTGGAAAAGGCCATGGCACTGATGAACGAAAGACTTGTTGGCGTGGAGGAGTCTTTGATCAGTGATTTTGAAAGTCCAGAAAATCCAATTTTATTCGTTGTTGGTGCTCAGCGTTCAGGCACAACTGTCCTGACACAGGCCTTGGTCTCTCTTTATAAGATATCGTACCCTTCCAATCTTATTGCCAGATTTTGGCTTGCGCCATATTTGGGAGCCCTTCTGGGGAAGTCTCTGAGCGTGAATGATGAAAAAATGTCATTCAGCTCAAATTTTGGTGCCACAAGCGGTATTGGTGGTCCTCATGAATTCAGTTATTTCTGGCGACACTGGTTTCCGGGCTCAGCAAACAATGCGAAGCCTTGTTCTCTGACAACAGCGAACGCTAGATTACTTAAAAAACACTTTGCAGCCTGGCAGGCTGTGAACAATGAGCCATTGTTATTCAAGAACCTTCTTGAGGTCCTACCTAATATAAATAACCTGAGCACACTTTTCCCTTCTGCAGTTTTTTTGAATATATACAGGGATGATGTTTTTGTGGTCCAATCAACTTACGAATCACGCAAGAACTACAGCGGAAATCATTCAAATTGGTTTGGCATTAAGCCTTCGAACTTTGAAGAAATAATGAAACAGGAAGATCCGCTTCTTCAATCTACAGAACAGGTATTCTATCTAAAGAAGGATATTCAGGACTCTCTTTCTGCGCTACCCGATGAACGGTATTTGAACATCAGTTACGAAGAGTTTGTTTCTGCCCCCGAAAAGACTATCAACGCTATAGAAAACAAGGCCTCAATAAGACGGTGGCGCAGAAATGACAGAAGTGTAGAGGATCTGAATCTTCGCTTGGGCAATGTTTTGCGGTTAACCTCGGATCAGATATCTGCAATAGAAGATCATATGGGAAAGCTTAGGGAAAATCGAAAGCATGAATAATCAAATCCTTAGTGAGCTACAAAAGAGATACGGTGAGTCATTCTATGTTTTCGATGAGGAAAGATTCATCTCTAACTTAGATGAGGTTGAATCTGCATTCAAAAATCAGTATGCAAACTTTGGTATAGCTTATTCATTCAAGACGAATTACATACCCAGAATATGCAAGCTCGCCATGGACCAAGGGGCATTTGCTGAGGTTGTATCTGAAATGGAATACGAGCATGCTCTTCGGGTTGGATATAAACCTGAGAAAATAATCTACAACGGTCCTGTGAAATCACGTGAGATCCTTTTCCGGGCATTTGAGAACAACTCCATTGTGCATTTCGACTCGGATAATGAGATAGACGTACTGGAAGAATACCTCTCCGCTTCACCTAGGGAATCGATTCGTTGTGCGCTCAGGATCAACTTTAGCATGGAGGGCGAAAAAACATCCAGGTTTGGTTTCAACTCGGAGGATGATTCCGCCGGAAAAGCTTACGAACGACTTTTCGGTTTGAAAGGCTGCAAGCCGATTGGAGTGCATTGTCACTTTCAGACAGCAACGAAGACATTAGAAAGTTTTGCGGAGAGAACGCAAAAGACCATAGCGTTTGCAAAAAAAGTGTTTGCTGAGCATCCATGCGAGTATATTGATGTCGGGGGCGGATTCTTTGGTAAAATGCCTCCTGAGTTGCTGCGGCAGTTCTCTGCAAAGGTACCTTCTTTCGAGGAATATAGTAGGGTGATCGGTGCAACAATGATCAAAGATTTCCCTGATCAGGATGTTAAGCTGATCATTGAGCCCGGAACCATGGTTGTGGCCGATACAATGAAATTCTATTGCACCGTAAACAATGTGAAGTTTATTGGGGATAAGGCTTTTGTTGTGACTAATGGAAGTTTGCATAATATTAAACCGACAGGTAGATCCCGCATCCTTCCTGGCATGAAGGTAATTCAAATGCACAAAGGCAATAGCTACCAGGTTAAGAATGGTGATATCACCGGATATACATGCATCGATGACGATGTACTATCATGGGACTTCAATGGTGAAATAGCACCGGGGGATTATCTAGAGTTCTGTAATGTTGGTGCCTACAGTCCCATGTACAAACCTCCTTTCATTAAAGGGCAACCACCGATCTTATCGAAAAAAGACGAACAGTTTTTGCTGATCAAAAGAGGCGAGGTGATTGATGATATCTTCGCTACGTATATCTATTGATCAGCCCAATGAGTTTCATGATAGGAAATTAAGGTGAACTGCACTTGATGCGTTGTTTCTGATGCCTGCGATGTAAGATGAGGGTGATTAGGTATGAGTAATTGTTTGCGAAGAACATACGTGATTGCGGAAATGTCCGGGAATCACGATCACTGCCTTGATAAGGCCATCGAGATTATTCGCGCTATATCTAGAACTGGAGCTGATGCCGTAAAACTCCAGACTTATACGGCGGATACGATGACGATAGACTGCAAAAATGAATATTTTTTAACCAGGAAAGATTCTCTTTGGAAAAACAGGACTCTGTACCAGCTTTATCAAGAAGCCTATACTCCATGGGAGTGGCATGCTGAACTTAAAGCTGAAGCAGAAGCTTGTGGATTGGAACTCTTCTCAACGCCTTTTGATGCTACGGCCGTTGATTTTCTGGAAAAGCTTGGGGTTGCGCGGCACAAAGTGGCTTCGTTTGAGTTGGTAGATACTCCTTTGTTGAAAAAAATAGGAAGCACGAAGAAGCCCGTTATTATGTCGACAGGGATGGCTACCAAAGAGGAGATCCGAGAGGCCGTTGAAGCCCTGCAGGGGGCGGGGTGTCCTGATATCACCTTGCTGAAATGCACGAGTGCTTATCCTGCAGATCCGGAAGATGCAAATTTAAATACTATTCCGGATATGGCGGAGACTTTTAATTGTAAGGTGGGGATATCAGATCATACGCTTGGCATTGCCATGCCCGTGGCCGCGGTCGCATTGGGGGCTGAAGTAGTTGAAAAACACTTCACATTATCAAGAGCGGATGGCGGTGTAGACAGCTCCTTTTCTCTGGAGCCAGCTGAATTTAAAGAAATGGTGGATGCAGTTCGGAACGTCGAGAAAGCATTGGGTAAAGTACGGTATGGAGGATCACCTGGCGATGAAGGAGGCAGATTATTTCGCCGATCCCTCTTTATTGTCAAGGATGTGAAAGCTGGAGAGAATTTCACGACCGAGAACGTCCGATCTATCCGCCCGGGACATGGATTGCCGCCCAAATATCTGGATCAGATTCTTGGAAAAACCGCTGCGTTCAGTCTCAAAGCGGGAACGCCGCTAAAGCGAGAGCATATTTACGGGCAGCATTAATCATTATCGAATATCCGAAAGTCATGTGCAGCATTCTAACTCTAGTTCATTGACTGCCCTTGGGCGCCACCAAGACATTATTCTCAGGAAGAGTGTCGTTTATCCAAAGATAGGCATTGTTGCAGCAAACTCTGACTTCTGAGAATCCGGCATCCTTCAACATGCGAATCCACCGTTTCTTACTCCGCAATTTTTGGTGATGTGTCTATGTTTACCTACCTGCACTTCTAATCCATCTAAAAGGTTGAAGTCGCCGCCAACGACAAATGCACCACCATTTTTCAGGGAATGCAAAACAGAGGTTAACTATCATAGTTTTAGAGAATAGGCCGATTGCATTCATTAAATTTGATCTCATGTCAGAGAAGCGCTGACCTGCCGCCATCCATTGGAGAGCGCCAAATGAGAGTCCCTCCGAGTTATGGTTTTTTTCTCTGGATGCAACGCATCTTTTTTCTCTCCCCGAGGGGGAGATGAGCCGCGAACACCGCTGGTCGGTCTTTAACGATTGATGAAATGCTCTGAATAGAGCTTCATTTCATGCTCGACGATTTCTTCGGGAGTGAAGCGGTCGCCAATGGATTTTGCCGGAACTCCGGCTACGATGGCATAGGGGGTAACATTCTTGGTGACAACGCTTCCAGCCGCGACTATGGCTCCGCGGCCAATGGTTACTCCTGAGAGGATGATGGCCCCGTAGCCAACCCATACATCTTCCCCAATGATTACGGAGTCCTTTCTGACATCACCCTGTTTTCGGTCTCCTATCCATTTTGCATAACGTATCGGCATTCCTATTTCCCTGAAGTCATGATCCAACTTTCCGATGATTCCAACATTGTTGGCTATCATGGTGTATCGTCCGATCCGCCCGTTGACCTGGATGGTGCACAGATTGCCGATGTAAACATCGTCCTCAATGATCAACTCATCCGGAGACCAGCATGCACTCCACAAGCCAATATGCACACGCTTCCCGACCTTAACCCCAGATTTTACTGAATACAGGCGATGAACGTGTTGGATAAGCGTGACTATCTTACCTATTTTCATTGCGAATCCTTACTATGCGAGAGCTCGTCCAGCGATTTGCGGTCAAACGCGTCAATATACGATTCAGGCGTAGAATTGTAAACAACAGCGCCACAAGATGTGGCATATTCTCGTAGGAACCAATAAGACCGAAAGGTCCGGCTCAATGCATGGAGCAGTTCGTGAACTTTGAAGGTTTCTGTGTTTCTTGGGGCAGATTTGTACATTGGTTTTTTTGTGCCGACACCAGAAAAATGGCGATTTTGTATGTATAGCGTATTGTCGTTTCCTACCCCGATGGATTCCGTCCAAGAGTGTTCAGCACCTAATACAAAAATTTCTTTATATCCCATGTTGATTGCTTCGAATATGGCTGCGATCAAAACATTTTGGGGTGGTGGCATGAATATTCCTGTTTTGTAGACAAAGTTGCGGATCTTGGGCCACGTAAACCCCGGATATATATTGCAGGAATGTAGGTGAATGTATGGGGAGCGGAGATAGTCTTCTAAAACGATTTGTCCAGGTATGCATGGGAAGAATAGGTGCATATCCCATGTCGTATATTTGGTTAGATTGTTGAACGTGCGATTCCTGCCGTCTTCTCGTTCGGACGAGAGGTTAGGCAGAAAAAAGTTGGGATCCAGCATGCAGTAGTACATTGGCTTTAAGACTGCGAAGTCTGGGCTGTCTGCGAAGTGATTGACGCAAAGTAGCGGAGTTTCCGCAAGAATTTCCGGATAAGTGTCAATCGCCTGCTTCAAAGATGGCCCATTTCCAGCAATAATGACCCGTTTGCCTTGGGCTTTTGGAATGCGACGATATTTGAAGTATCGCATGATGGATTTGAGGGTCAGTAAAACGTATTCGGAAGTCATGGGTTCCTTTTTGCCCAAATTAATATGAGCCCGCTTGCGGGCATCAGCTATCTAACTATATTCAATCAGACATCTATCTACTGGAATGTCGATCCAATATCCACTTCGAGATTCCAGAAACATCCCCGTCAGTTGTTTCCAATATGAGCTATTTAAAGCCTAAATTATGGGCCGTTTCCCGTATTTTATACATGATACCCGGGGATTTTCTATAGAGACCCTTTACCGCTGGTCCCAAGGAATGTTGCAGGAACTGCTTGAGCGTATCCCTAGGATTTCTGTTATCGGACAAAAGAGCTGAAACCAGCTCGGGGATGATCGCTTCAGTATCCATTTCATGCTGGGTTGCGCCAATCGTTGTTGCAGATGGCGTGGGAAAGAGTTCGCCCGATGGATCATCAAGATATTGTTCCGCTATGGCTTTGTTGGATGACTCATATGGTTTCATGAAGGCCATTCGGTCTTCCCCTGTCATGTAGGTATATTTTTCAAACGGTTGTTTAGAGCTGGTTTTTTGAAGAATACGCCGCAAGCGCTTCTGATCGCGGTCGGAAAGTTCGGGATTGCACAATCGTGCAATTTCCAGCGCATCCCTTGAATATCCTTTGTTGGGATTAGGTGGCTTCTTTGACGAAAGGATATCTTCAATATCAATACCGATTATCTCGAAAAACCCGTTCAATAAGCTAAAAGAAGACGGGAGATATGCTTTGTCGTACCTTTTGACAACAATATTGCCTCTCCCGAACTGGTCGCTGTAGGCCATCAGCAACTTTCTCCAGTCAAACGCCAATGGAGGAATCAGGTTGGAAAAATGCTCAAAGGTATAGGATTCCCCCTCGTGGATTTTTTGCGTGTACAATGACCCGAGAAAGCTATCCTGACGTCTTAGGTAGACGATGATCTTTACGGGGATATCACCAAGGCATCTCTTTAGGTGCGACGCAACGAATGCTGCATTATCGTAACCTGAAACAGGATCTCCGCTAAAGCCTTCCCAGCTCGCCACATAGCTAACGTTGCTTTGCGCAAAGTTCTTGCCGATCTGGCACGACAGGTTTTTCCTTAATCCATTAACAACATCCTCATCGACCTGTGTGGCTTTCATTAGCGCTTCGTAGCCATCGTGCAGAGAGATATAGACCAACCCCTTCCTCTTGAGTTCCATCTGATGGTGACGAAGAAAGCTCTGAATCGCAGTCGATCCAGTCTTGTGCGTCCCGATGTGCACATAAAGGTTAGCAGTGTCCATTAGTTATCTGTTCCAATCGTAGTATCTTGTATATCTTCCGTTTATTCGCGATACCTGAGCTTGTTCCGGCACTGGCAAAACATTGTAAACATGATTAAAAAATAACTGATATTGCGTTGGCAACACAGAGCTTTATAAGCATTTTTCAGCAACGGGTTATCGTTGGGATTTGCCTGCCTGTTAGGCGACTCAGGTTTTTTTGCTTCTCGATCGACATGATGCGCGGGGCCTAATATCAGATTACAGCTCGACTCCAATGTGCCGTGAAGCTACGCTTTTTCCCATTATATATAGCCGCAGGGCCACTAATGTTATCGTGTTTGTTATGGCGGCAGATTGTATCGGGCGTGGCAAAAGCAAGGGAGCGTTGTGAAAAAATATTATCAAGGGATCATTCTTTTACTCGGTTTGGCAATTCTTGTAGCGGTTGTGTTCGCCCCCTTTTTAAGTGGAAAGCATGTGCTACTGACGACGGATGCCGCCATTGCAGGATCCAACCCCCCTTTGACTGAACTTCTCCCAAAATTGGCTTATCACTGGAATGCCCGCCCATTGCTGGGTACATCGGGAGCTATGTTTTGCAAGCTTCCCGCCTTGCTCATGCTTTTCATACACGGCATCGCCTGGAATAACTGGATATATCCTATTGCCTGTATTGGTTCCTCTATCGCATTTTATTTTTTCCTTAGAAAAAAGGGATTGATTGGAGTCTCGGTTGCTCTAGGTAGTCTAACCGCTTTCTGGCTGGGTAGTAATTTCACCCTGATCTTTCCCGGCCACATGCTGAAACCCTATGTAGTGATGTTTTTTGTCCTGTCGTTGATTCCGGCAGCCAAGGCCGGGTCTGGCTCATTGGCCGCTGGTCTGATCTGGGGTAGTTGCGTAGGCTTGATGTTTGTGCAGCAAACGGACATTGCCATGTTCTTCGCACTGTTCTCCGGAGCGTATTTGATTTTCAATCTAGGCACAAAACAAGGATTCAAACCGATTGCATGGATAAAGATACTGGTCCCGGCGGCGCTGATTGCGTTCTTGTTTGCTGCTGGCCCATTGCTGAATGGTTACAACAAGTATGTCAAAGGTTCTGCCCAGATGCAGTCTGGAAATGCATCGGCAAAATGGGATTACGTTACCCAGTGGAGCTGGCCTCCCGAAGAAAGCACGGCATTTATTGCCCCCGGTTATACCGGTTGGCGCAGTGGCGAGCCGGAAGGGCCCTATTGGGGAAGAATGGGGCGTTCCCCTGAATGGGAAAAAACAGGGCAGGGGTTCCAAAACTTCAAACTCGAAAACACCTACCTTGGCCTGGTACCGCTAGGATTCGCGGTCTTCGCGCTGGTCTCATGCCGGCGTTCGAAGCATCGATCAGAAATCTTGTTTTGGAGCGGTGCCAGTGCTGTGGCATTGCTGTTGGCGTTTGGGAAGTTCTTTCCGTTTTATGCCCTGTTCTACAAATTTCCGGTGGTGAACAGCATTCGGAATCCGAATAAGTTTCTGCAGGTGTTTCAGGTTTGTACCGCTGTTCTTTCCGCATATGGCGCCCATGCATTGTTCTGCGGCTCCGAGGTGAAACCGGAGGGGAAAGAGGCGCTTGTTCCAAGGAAATTCTTTTGGGGGATTGTAGCGTTGCTTGCAGTGCTTGGAGCCGGCGCGTTGAGTTTGGCTCTGAACCGTAGCGAGGACGTGGTCCATTTTGCTAAACTTGGATGGCCGTCTGATATGGCCAAGGTGATTGTCGACAACAAGGTGGCTGCGTTGGGGCATGCGGTATTCATGTCGGCTTCACTCGCGCTGGTATTTGCTTTCTACTCCTTCCCGCGGTTGGGAAAGCTTATCCCCCTCAAACGATATGTGGGGATTGCGGTAGTGGTGTTGGTTGCTGCCGACGCTGTGCAGTTATCGAAACACTATTTGAAGGAAATGCCCCGGAGTTACATTGCTGCCAATCCACTTACGGATTTCCTAAAGACGAATATTGAACAACAACGCGTGGCTCTATTGTCCCAGCAGGGAATAGACAACATCTGGATTACCTATCTGCTGCCCTATAACCGCATCAGCACATTCAATTTTAGCGACATGCCGCGTATGGCAAACGACTATAAGGCATTGCTGACTGCCGGGCAGCGCGATCCCTTGAACATGTGGCGCTTTTCAGCGGTGAGATATATCCTAGCCCCGGCGAATGCGCAGAAGCAACTTAGTGCTGCGGGATGCAGGAAGGTGTTTGCCTACGGATTGGCGGATGCGGGGCATGGGGAATTCAAGGTGGTTCCAAATCCCAATGGGCCATTGTCGGTATATGAACTACTGAATACGCTTCCCCGGTATGCCCTTTTTGCAGGCGCACAAACAGGATCGGACGATCAGGCGCTGGCTAGCATGGCGGACTTCAGCAAGGTGGTCGTTCCCGAGGATTCTCCGTTGCCCGAATTGAACGGTTCGGGGCAGACAGGCTCTGTCGACCTGATGTCCTACCGGGATGGAAAGGTGAAATTGCGCGTTAACACGGAAGTGCCTGCGATTTTGCGTTGTGCAGACCGGTACGATGACGGTTGGAAGGCGTCGGTTGATGGCAAGCGTGCTACAGTATCGCGTGTGGATTTTCTTTGCCAAGGAGTTTATATCCCTGCCGGGGAGCACATCTTGATCATGAAGTATGCACCTTCACACCATTTCTTCTATATGCAGTGTGCGGGGTATTCGATCCTATGCGCTTCCTTGGTGGTCCTGATGCTGCGACGAAAGGGCAGGAATGTTGCGGATTAACATTGTATACCGGAACAACAACATGCCGGCCGATGTGTTGCCGCCGATCACTTCGTCCGACGGAAGCTACGAGGTCGTGTGGAGCAAGATGGTGCAGCCCGCTTCCGACATCGTGGTGTATTTCAATGAGTATGTATACGATCGCCGCACACACGACCGCACATGCCCGAACGCACTTCGCTTTCTCTATATGTATGAACCAGTTGCGGTCGATCCCATGCAGTATACGCGTCGGGTATGGAAGCAATTTGATGTAATCCTGACTTGGAACACATATCTTACGGAGTTATCGAATGCATTTACCTTCGAACCGGGAGCATACTACGATCTGCCGTACTGTTCCCATTACGGTATAGAACCAATCGAAGACCTGCCCGATCCCGCCGCGCGCGAAAGGGCGATCTGCCAGGTCTGCGGCGACAAATATTCGCTGTCGGCCGAGGAGATCTATTCCGAACGCCGTAACGTGGCCCGCTGGTTCCATGCCCATGCGAAAACGCGGATGGATGTTTTCGGCAAGCCTGCCATGGACACTCCCAACTACCGCGGAATTGCCGAAGACAAGGCGGAAACCTTTTCACGATACCGTTATGCGTTGTGCTTTGAGAATACCTACCATCCGCTCTGGACACGCGGGTATCTGACGGAAAAAATTCTCGATTGCATGGCCTCACAAACCATCCCCATCTACTACGGGTGCAGCAACATCGAGGAGCTGATTCCAGCCGACTGCTTTGTCGATTATCGGCGATTCTCGTCACCGGAGGAACTCGATGCTTTCCTTCAGAACATGACCGACGAGGAATATCTCGGCTATGCCGAACGCATGCGAAACTTCGTGAAGGAATACAATGCACCGGAGCGGCACTCCGCCTTTCGGCTCTATGAAACCATCGTGAGTGCAGCTTCAACGCACAATGCATCGCAGGAAACGCACTATCCCAAGGATTACTGGGCCATGAGTACTGTTGCTGGCAAGCTGCGATATTGCGCCATGAAAACACTTCTCCCTCATTACAAGGTCGTATATCCCATGTTTGCCTTGATGCGATGGATTACGGCCCATAGAAAATGATGTTTGAAAACGATGCGGGAGGTTGGTGCGATAAAGATGCGTTTGGCCTTGGTTTTAGGTTTTTCGGCAATCGTCTGAAGAACGGACCGGTCGAATTCGAGGGCAAGGGCATGTTTCCCAACACGACGCTTTGGGCCTTCGAACCCAATGCCTCTGTCCAATATGCAGAGCCCGCCCTGCGGTATTTCACTATGGAAATTCTAGGAGTCTGCGCCGATGGTGAAGCGGGTTGTTCTTCGAAAAGATTACATAACGGGAACGGCTTCCAGGAATCAACCAGAGTCGGGGCCCGAGGAGCGGAACGAGGACGAATTGCGCGCCCACGCAATCAACTAGACAGTGCCGTATGGCGCAGCTCGGGTGGAATATTGAATTGATACATCATGAATGTTCCCATGATGGCGTTGAGTGCTGTCAATTGCCTGCCGGTCAGATGCGTCTTTACGACGCCGGAAGGGTGGTCGGCCCGTTGCCAGTTTTGCATCATGGCGAGCACATCCGGCGGGCATTCCAGTGTGGGCAGTTTCCGGCTCGTGGTGCATTGTGGGCACGTCATTCCGCCTTGGGAGGCGCAAAACCGCAAATCTGTTCGGGCGTTGCAGAGCACACAATTCACGAGATGGGGAGCATGGCCGTGATGCTCGCAAAACCTAAGTTCCGCCCAAATGACAAACCGGGGATTGCGGCCATGCGTCTCGGCCAGGTCGAGCAGTTCTTCGTATAGTTCGAACAGTTCGGGATGGGGTGCTTCGTCCGGTGTGGTTCGGTCAAGCAGGGCCGAGAGATAGGAGGCGGTCTGCATGGCTCGCCAGTCGGTGCGGAACGCATCGCGCCGATGCAGCATGGCGCACTCCTTGCCCGCATGTAGCGTGTTGATGCGCTTTTCGAAATAGAGGAGCTCGCTGGTGCTGAACAGGTCGTACTCGCCGAGGAACGGGCTTTTGGGGCGCATGGCGCCCTTGAGCAAGGTGGAAACCTTGCCTTGCTGCCGGGTCAGCCAGTGGACAATGCGCGAAGTGCTGGAATAGGGGTAGCTGGCAAGTGGGATGGCTGTAGCACGTATGATCACGGAATGCCCTTTATTGCAAGTGGGCCGCACCGACCATGATGATCGTTACCGCGTAATAGATCAGCAGGGCGAAGATGTCATTCGAAGAGGTTACGAATGGACCGGAGGCCACGGCAGGGTCAACTTTTATTCGGTCGAGCAGCACGGGCACCAACGCTCCAAAGACCGCGGCGAATGCCATGGCACTGAACAGGGCGATGGCGACAGTGAGAGCGAGGTAGGAAGGAGCGATCATCGGAATTTCTTTGCTGGCAATGAGGAAATGGGCCCACAAGCCGATCGTTGCTCCGCAAATCAGACCCATCGTGGCACCGGCAATAATCTCATGGGTGATGATCTTAATAATCCGCCTGCTGTGGCTGGCGCCGAGGGCGATGCCGCGAATGATCAGTGTAGAAGACTGAATGCCGGTGTTGCCGCCCATGCCCATAATAATGGGAACAAAGGCAATGAGCGCACCAATGCCCGCCAGCTTCAGGTGTTCGTCGAAGCTGGTGAGAATCAGGCTGGTGATGAATCCGGTGATCAGAGTGATCATCAACCATGGAAGCCGGGCTTTGCACGCCTGAAGCGGTGAGGTGTCATCGAGCTCGACATCGCTGGAACCAGCCAGCTTGAAGATATCTTCCGAAGCTTCTTCCTCGATGACGTCCATGATGTCATCGACGGTGATCCGGCCCACGAGCTTGTCCTGCCAGTCCAGTACGGGCAGCGAGCTGAGGTCGTATTTCGAAGCGATGCGGGCGACCTCTTCCTGGTCGGTATCGGTATGGACGGTAATGGGTTCTTGTTCTGCTAAATCTGAAAGCAGCAGGTTCCGGTTCGTTGTTTTCAACAGTTCCCAAAGCTGGACATATCCGCTCAAACGTCCTTCGGCATCTACGACGTAGGCATGGTAGACGGGTTCATCGAGTTCGAGTGATCCGATGTAGTCGATCGCTTCCGCGGCTGTCAACGAGGCGCGGACAACCACGAAGTCGGTGGTCATGATGCCGCCGGCGGTTTCCTCGCCATATTGGAGTAGCCCGCGCACTTCCTCCGAATCTTCTGCTTCCATCAGTCCGAGAATTTCCGCGCTGCGCTCTTTCTCCAATTCGCCCAGCACGTCGGCCGCATCGTCGGGAGCCATCTCTTCGATGATGTCGGAAATTTCTTCCGCGGTCATCTCATCCAGGATGTCCGCCTCGGCCTGGTCGTCAAGTTCGGCCAGTACATCCGGTTTGATGTCGTCGTTTAACAGCTCGAAGAGCTTGTTCTGGGAGCTGGCGGGGGCGTGGTTGATAACTTCGGCGATGTCGGCCGGATGCATTTCTTCGAGGAACTTGGGGACTTGCTCCCAAAGCTCACCTTTGATGCAGAAATTGATTCGTTCCTTAATGCGGTTGTTGGTGTCCGACATGGCCGCGCCCCATTGAGATTCCGCAAAACCATAGTGGGTGCAACGGGGAAGGCCAAGGTTTTAGTACCGCGGATAGTGGTTTGGGTAGCACCGTTTTTTGCGTTGCCGAAAGTGCTTGTAGGACCAAAGCCAGTATTGGGGATGCTTAAGGATTTCGGCGGATATTATGTCTTGAATGCGCTGGGTTAGTTCCCTGACGATTGCGTCTGGATCCGCATCCTTTTCGAAGGGCGGAGGGGTAATGCAGTCTGTCATGCGGATGCGGTAGCGCCCACCCGGTTCCGGAAGGCAGAAGCCGAATATGATCTTGGTGGATGTCCGGTAGGCCAGTGCCGCGGGAGCGGACGATACCGACATGGGAAGCCCAAGAAAATTGACTTCAATGCCCCCTTTCTTTTCCGGCGTGTTCTGGTCGAGCACGAAGGCCGCTTTCCCGTTTTTCCGGAACCGCGCAATCAAGGATTTGAGCGCTCCTTTTTGTGGGATGATCGTCTGTCCCGTACGTTCCCGTTGTTCGATTAGAATGCGATTCACAACAGGATTCTTAACGGTTGCTGCAATGCTTGCCAAGTCGACGCCCAGCAGGGCGCAGGTCTGGCCCATGATCTCCCAGCTACCGATGTGTGCTGTGATGCAAACTGCCGGTTCGTTGCGGAAAAGAGCCTCTTTGGCTGCGCTTTCGTCAAACGTCACGAATTTAAGAATACGTTTCTCTGGATTTCTGGAAAACCAGAAGACATCAAGCATGGTTTGGCAGAAGGTGGTTAATGAGCTTCTGAGAATCCTTCGTTTTTGAGTAACGCTTATAGTGTCTCTGTATACGGCATCGATATTTTTCATGCCAATCCGGCGCTCGGGAAGAGGAAAAAGCATGGCCATGCCGCCGGCCATGCGTGCCAGTGCAACCACCGCAAGACGCGGTAAAAGCGGGATGAATGCTTTAAGTAAGAGAAAGCCGCCCGTTTCAAACGGGCGGCGCAATGCTCTTCTTGTCTGTTTGCATGTAGCCATAGATCTATCCGAAAATGGACTGAACTTTATCGACATCCTTTGGGCAGACCAATATTTTTATCCGCTCACAAACTGTAAGGAGGACCTATGCTGAAGCATTTATTTCCACTTCTTGTTCTGGCTGCCTATTTGTCTGGTTGCCAATCGACTCAACCGATGCAGAAGCAGGAGCGTGCACCTGTCGAGGATCAGATTCAGGATGTATCCGGTGATGAACTTCAGTTGGAGGAGGCCGAGGCTTCCGAACAACCCGTGGCAGAGGCGGAAGCCGCCGAATCGCAAGAGCAAGCAGTGCTGTCCGCAACCGAAACCCGCGTTGAGGTTGCCGTGGAACCTGCAGTAAATATTGAACAACCAAAGGAACAGGAGAAAAATAAGATCATGATTTTAATGAAAACATCCATGGGCGATATCCAGCTGGAACTCGATAAGGAAAAAGCCCCGAAAACCGTCGAAAACTTCCTCAGTTATGTAGCATCGGGACACTACGATGGCACCATCTTCCACCGCGTCATTAACGGCTTCATGATCCAGGGAGGCGGATTCGATGAGTCGATGAACCAAAAGCCGGCACCCCGCACGGTTGAAAACGAAGCAAGCAATGGATTGAAGAATGTTGTCGGTTCCATTGCCATGGCACGTACCCCGGATCCGCACAGTGCCAGCGCGCAGTTCTTCATTAACGTGAAGGACAACGGCTTTCTCGATTATCCCGGTCAGGATGGTTGGGGGTATTGCGTATTCGGTAAAGTGACCGAAGGCATGGATGTGGTCAATGCGATCAAGGAAGTGCCGACTGCAGGTGCCGATGTCCCGAAAACACCGGTTTTGATCCAATCCGTGAGTGTGGTGGAAGACTAGAACGGGCGCCCCGAGGGCGTTTTCAGAAAATGGATGGAATTCGGGAAAACCTGATTGAAGTCATTCTCGGCTCCGGCTTCCAAGCCTCCTTCGCCGTTGCCGGCGGCGGCATTGGAGCCGTTCATGCTTTGCTGTCGCGACCGGGTGCTTCGCGCTTTGTCTGCGATGTGCGAATTCCGTATAGCCGTGAAGCCATGGATGATTTCCTGGACGATCCGCCTTCATCCTATTGCTCTGAAGGGGCAGCCCGAAAAATGGCGCAAACGGCATTGGAACAAGTTGCCCCCTATGCGGGTCGTGCGTTGGGGATTGCCTGTACCGCGGCATTGCAGACGAACCACGAGCGGGCCGATGCCGACCGGGCATATTGTTGCGTTAGCTCGGCGGATCGCACGGTTTGCGAAAAGGTGGAACTGGAGCCGGGGTTACGGTCGATCCAGGATGAGATCGTCAGCACAAAGCTACTGTTGTTGATCGCCCGCTTTGTCGCCGAGTAGTTTGCAGAATGCTTCCAACACGGTACGCGCCGCTTCGTCCTGTGCCTCGGTTCGGCTGCCTTTAAGCTCAATGTGCTCGCTGATCAGGATGCCGTTTGCGGCACCGGCTATGGCATAAAAGGCATATGGGTTCCCTTCTTTCCGCTCTGCATAGCCGCAGGTGGCCAGTGCATAGTCGGTGTGGAACAGCTTCAGCGCCCCCAGCGCCATTTGCCGGGCAACCTCTTCATCCACGCCATCGGTCCGGCGGGCAAGGATATCGTCGACGTCCAGCTGTTCGACCTTTATGGAACGTTGGTAGGCCGTGATGCCTCCCATGAACACATCCGACGCCCCCGAAACCGATGTAAGCATGGCTTGAAGATGTCCGGCTGTAATGCTTTCCGCCGTCGCGACTGTTTGGTTGCTTCTACGCAACCTGTCAAGAATTTCCACTACCGTGTCCATGCCGCCTGTATACAAAAAAGCGCAAAGCCCGGCGAGCGGTCTTTGCGCTTTCTCTCGTTTCTAGGGCTATCGTCTATAGCGCGGCAATGGCGGCATCGCGGATCAGGTCGCCGAGTTCGCTGGTGGAGGCCAGGGTGTTTCCTTCGCGCCACAGATCGCCCGAGCGGTAGCCGTCGTTGAGTACCTTTTCGACGCCGGCGCGGATGGCGCTTGCGGCCGCACCTTCATCCAGCGTATCGAGCATCATGGCCACGGACAGGATCATCGCAACGGGATTGGCTTTGCCTTGTCCGGCAATGTCGGGAGCGGAGCCGTGTACGGGTTCGAAGAGACCAACCGGACCGCCGACTGACGCCGACGGCAACAGGCCGAGCGAACCACCGAGCGTTGCGGAGGCGTCGGACAGGATGTCGCCGAAAATGTTGCCGGTCAGGATCACATCGAACTGGCGCGGATTGATGACCATCTGCATGGCGGCGTTGTCGATGTACATGTGGTCGAGTTCGACGTCGGAGTATTCGGCTTCGTGCAGGGCTTTGACGGTATCGCGCCACAGGCGGGAAACGGCCAGCACGTTGGCTTTGTCGACGCTGGTTACTTTATTACGGCGTTTGCGGGCCCATTCGAAAGCGACGCGGGCGACGCGTTTGATTTCGCCGACGGAGTAGATCATGGTGTTCCAGGCTTTCTTGTCGTCGCCTTCTCCCTCTTCGCCAACGGGTTCTCCGAAGTAGATGCCGCCGGTCAGCTCGCGGACGGTAAAGAGGTCCAGGCCGGCAACAGCTTCCTTGCGCAAGGGGGAATTTTCAGCGAGCGACTCAGGTACGGATACCGGACGCAGGTTGGCGAAAGCGCCGAGCTCCTTACGGATTTTCAGCAGACCGCTTTCTGGGCGTAGCGCGCCGGTGAGGTGGTCCCACTTGGGGCCGCCAACGGCTCCGAGCAGTACGGCGTTGGAGGATTTGCAGCTTTCGACCACGGAGTCGGGCATGGGATCATTGTGGGCATCGATGGCGGCGCCACCGGCGTTGCAGGTCGTGTATTCGAGCGCAAAACCGCTCTTTTCGGCCACGGCGTCGAGGACCTTGACGGATTCCGCAATAACTTCGGGGCCGATTCCGTCGCCGGGCAGGAGTGTGATTTTATACGTTTTGGACATGGTTCTTCCTTTGGTTCAAAATTAGCGCGGAATACTACTGGGGTACGAAAATATTGCAAACCCGTAATTGGCGGGAGTTTCCATCACTGGCGCAATATAAAAGGAGGGCAGACCTGAGCCTGCCCTGTACTGATACAGCCTTGGTTTCCGGCCGGTTTAGTTTCCGCTTTGGCGAGAGCCGCGGTTGCCTCGCCCAGGGGGGCGCATGCTTGTCGATTCGATAATATCCTCGACGTACGCCGTGAAATTATCGGCATCTTCGCCCGCTAAACCAACATCGGCACCGAGTTGCTTGAGCATGTAGGATCGTTCCTGGTCCATCATATCGCCGATTTCGCGGAAGGAGCCGAACAGCTCGCGCATGGTTTCGCGGTTCGGCGGGGTTTCGGGGTCGAATTCTCCGGTTACTTTCCACAAATTGGATAGTTTCTCCACCAGGAGGTTATGATTGGCCAGCTCTTCCTCCGACATGTCGCTGGTGTCCATGTTTACAAAAGTGGCTAGACGGGTTGCCTGGTCGTAGCGCATCTGTTGCTGCCGGTCGGCGCGGTCTTTGATGATTTCCGCATACCGCTCCGGATCTTCCTCTTTCAGCTGAGCCATGCGATCCTGAAAGGATTGGCGCGGGCCACGGTTGTTCCGGCTTTCTATTTCAGCCTGGAGACGAGCGAGTTCCGCATCGCGGGCGGCGAGTTGCTCCTGCAGCTCCGCCACGTCGTTGGTTCCGATGGATGAAAGTTCCTTGATCGCGACCAGCGGGGTGGGCGATTCAGGGGCGGGCTTGGTGGTATTGTTTTTGGAGTTCAATTGATCGCGTAAAGTCTTGGCTTCGTTTTGAGCGGCGATCTTATCATTCGAGGCTTTTACACCTACGGAAATGCCGCCGACTGCCGCGACCAATGAAAGTACTGCGATGATCATAGGAATTCGATTATTCATATTTTCCTCCAGAAGCTTTTTTCTTCGTTCCAAAAACGGATTCATTAGGCGTTTATTGCCTGTCAGGAACACCTTTTTCTCTGAAAGAAATAATTCGATAATTTGGTATTGAATTACCTGATTAGGGGTTGTATTCATGGGAACTCCAATACACGCACTAAGTAGTGCATGTTTTTATTTACATAAAAGGAGTACTCAAAATGGATGCGGTTCTGCTCGCACGGATACAGTTCGCTCTAACGGTCATGTTCCACTATATCTTCCCACCCATGACCATCGGTCTGGGTTGGATGATCTTCCACTACAACAATCGTTTCCAGGAAAACGGCAACCCGGTTTATCACCAGCTGGCCAAGTTCTGGACGCGGATCTTTGCAATTACGTTCATCATCGGGGTGGCGACTGGGATCACCATGGAATTCCAGTTCGGTACCAACTGGGCCGGATATTCCCGATTTGTGGGCGATATTTTCGGGGCTCCGCTAGCGGCCGAAGGCGTCTTTGCGTTTTTTCTGGAATCGAGCTTTCTCGGTATTCTGCTCTACGGTCGCAAGCGCGTTTCGCAGCGTATGTATTGGTTCTCCAGCCTGATGGTTGCCGTGGGCGCCACGCTTTCCGCGTTCTGGATCGTGGTGGCGAACTCGTGGCAGCAGACCCCGGCCGGGTATGAAGTGGTTACCTCAACCATGAACGGCGTTGAAGTACAAAAGGCGGTGTTGACCAACTTCTGGCTGGCGGTGTTCAATCCGTCCACGTTGACCCGCTATTTCCATGTGATTTCCTCCGCGCTGTGTGTGGGGGTATTCTTTATTCTCGGCACTTCCGCCTGGCAAATCCTGAAGGGCCGCCACGTCGAGTTTGCCCGTCATTCGATGCGGTCGGCGGTGGTTCCGGCCTTCGCGGTGATCCTGCTCACCATGTTCGCGGGCCATCACCACGGATATCAGGTATCGCAGACCCAGCCCGCCAAGCTGGCGGCATTCGAAGGTCTGTGGGAAACGCAGACCGAGGCTCCGCTGATGCTGTTCGGGATTCCCAACGAGAAGGAGGAAAAGAACTCCTTTTCCCTCCATGTACCGGGTCTGGTCAGTCTGTTCGTGGGCGGTTCGTTCGATACCGAAGTGCGGGGTATCAAGTCGTTCCCCAAGGAAGACCGCCCTCCAGTGGTGCTTTCGTTCTGGTCGTTCCATCTCATGTTCCTGCTCGGACTCTGGTTTGCATTCGTTTCCTTTGTCGGTGTCATTCTGTGGCTTCGTAAGAAATTGACCGACTACAAGATCTTCCTGTGGGCGGCGGCGATCACTGTTCCGCTTCCATTTGTGGCCAACGAACTGGGTTGGGTCGCCGCGGAAGTGGGGCGCCAGCCGTGGGTGGTCTACAACCTGCTCCGCACCAAGGATGCGGCATCGGAATCCGTCTCAGGCGGCCAGGTGCTGGCTTCGATCATCATGTTCTCGCTGATCTATACGTTGTTGTGCTGTCTGTGGATCTATCTCCTGCGAAAGCAGTTTCGAAAAGGGCCTGATCCGATTGAAGCAATTGAAGGGGAGGTGGCGTAAATGGAAGCGCTTCAGATTATTTGGTTCCTGTTGGTCGGCATTCTCATCATAGGCTACGCCATTCTTGATGGTTTCGACCTAGGCGTTGGTTTTTGGCATCTGTTCGCCAAGAAGAAAGGGGAACGCACCGCGTTCATTCACTCGATCGAACCCTACTGGGACGGCAACGAAGTATGGCTGCTCACCGGTGGCGGCGCATTATTTGCCGCATTCCCGCCGGTCTACGCCTCCGTGTTCAGCGGGTTCTACCTCGCGATGATGCTGGTTCTACTCGGGCTTATTTTCCGTGCCGTTGCGATTGAATATCGCGACAAGGTCGATAGCCCGGCGTGGACCAAGGCCTGGGATTTCGCCTTTGCCTTCGGCAGCATTCTCCCGTCGATCCTCTATGGCGTGGCCATCGGGAATGTGTTGATGGGACTCGAACTGAGCCCCATCGGCGACTACACCGGCGGCTTCTTCGCGCTACTCAATCCGTTTGCGCTGCTTTGCGGCCTCGTTGGGCTGACCATGTTCGCGCATCACGGCGCACTCTATCTGTCCATGAAGCTGGACGGTGATATTGCCGCCGATGCACGTAAATGGGCATCCACCACCTGGCTCGTCTTCCTGGTGCTGTTCATGGTTGCTGTAACCATGGGCCTGCGCGGGGGCTTTATCCGGACGATGGAAGGGTTGCCCATCAAGCGTTACATTCCGATGGCCATAATCCTGCTGGCGCTGGTTGCCCATTCGCTCTCCTTCATGTTCAACAAGCTGGCGAAGGGGAAGGGCGCCTTTATTGCATCGAGCTGTACGATTGCCTTCGTGATGCTGGCAGCGGCTACCGCGGTGTTTCCGTATATGGTGCCCTGCACCAATGAGCCGGAATGGAGCCTGACGGTATTTAATTCGTCATCGTCCAGACTGACGCTGTTCTGCATGCTGATCATTGCCGTGGCGGGCATGCCGATCGTGCTGGGCTATACGTGGTTTATTCATCACGTGTTCCGCGCCAAGGTGAAAGTGCACAAAGATTAATGTCGGCATTTATGCGGTAGATGGTAGGTTTTTCCTCCGCATGAACGACTGGAAACAAAAACTCAGAATGCGGCTGCCAGCCCTCGTGTTGCTGGCGGCCACATTGCTTTTTTGGGGGCTCTACGACCGGTACGAGCTCGATGGCCCCGTTTTGCTGGAGTCGCCATCTCTGACCAATGCCACCCGTGTTCGGGGCGACTGTACCGAAACCAACGGTCATTTTACGCTGAATGTCGCGCGAGGCGGAAAACCGGCCAATATCCATTTCCGTCTGCCGGACGGCGCGGCATACGGCATGATTCGTGTCCGCGGGCGAGCCAAGGTCGATGGCGTGGTTGTCGGCAAAAATCCGTGGCGTTGCGCGCGCCTATTGCTGATCCAGTATGACCAGCACAACAAGTGGATTCCCGGTCACCATGGTGTTATTGCGGAAGAGGGGACCACGGATTGGATTCCGCACGAGGATATTTTCGAGATCGATGGGAAGGCCGTCGAGGTAGATTTGGTTATCCAGCAAACCGGTTCCGAGGGAAAGGCCGAGTTTGACCGGTTGGTCGTTGAAGCGATTCGGTTGCGGGCCTCCTATATCCGCTGGCAGTTCCTGTTTGCTGGTCTGTGGATTGCCATGGGGTTTCTTTACTATCATCGATGCCGGCTGGACCGGCGAAGACTCCGGTTGCTTATCCTGCTGAATGCCATCGCAATTATTGTGGGAGTCATGATGCCGGAAAAGTGGATCGAAGATACCACCGATTATACGAAGGAGGGCGTCGAGAAGGTGGTTGCGGCTGCCAAGCCAAAACCTCATTCCGGCAAGCCGGTTCAGCCTCCCGCGAAAAAATCAACCGAAGAATCGAAAATCGAGGAATTCAGCGGGTGGGTTGGTGGAGTACACGGCGCTGGTCATTTTACTCTGTTTGCTTCGCTCTGTTTTCTCGTCTACCTGTCCGCCGCCTTGGAACAGCAGCATCGTAGTTACTTCTATAAGGTGGCGTTTGATATTCTTTTGTTCGCTGCGGCGACGGAATCGCTGCAATACCTGACGCTTGACCGGACGCCCGGCATTCATGACTGGCTGGTTGACTTCGGCGGCATGGCTGCCGCGTTCCTGCTGTTCCTGCTGGTTCGGGTCTTTTTTCTGTCGCGCTCCAGCCGGATTGAAAGCAATTCTTTTTGATTTCATTAAACGAACTTTGCAGAGATACTTCTGCGCATAAATTCAACGGGGACAAGATGGACAGCGAAATGAGCATGGTAATTTCGGTAATGGACCGCGATCGGCCCGGAATCGTGGCGGAAATAACGGAAGGGATCAGCACGCTGGGCGGCAATCTCGCCGAACTAAGCCAGACAGTCCTGTGCGGATATTTCACGATGATCCTCGTTGCCGATTTCCCGAAAGGCATGACCGCCGAAAAGATCGAGCAAACCCTGTCGAAAAACGACACTGCCCATGTACTTGTCGTTGAGGGCCGGGGACTTGTCCCTGAAGCCGAACCATCGGAACATGTCTATATATTTTCCGCGATCGGTCAAAACCGGGTGGGTCTCGTGGCACAGGTATCCCGTTTTTGCTGTGAGCACGGGGTAAACATTCTCGACCTGGCTTCGCATGCCGAAGCCGGTCAATATACCATGATGCTGCAGATCGATCTTGGGAATTTCGAGAACGTCGAACGCTTCGAAAAGGAACTCGCCGAGTTTGGACGGAAAAGCGGACTGAACATGGTGTTGCAGCACAACGATATTTTCCGGGCAACCAACGAGATTTAACCATGATTCGATCCGACCAGATTCTTAAAACCGTGGAAATGATCCAGAAGGAAAACCTGGATGTGCGAGCCGTGACGATGGGCATTAGCCTGCTGGATTGCCGCACGGGTGATGCGGCCTCCACGTCGCAACAGATTGTGGACAAGATCAAGCGGGTGGCAGGTACGTTTGTGGACACCTGCAACCGGATCGGAACAAAATATGGGGTGGCGGTGGTTAATAAGCGCATATCGGTTACTCCCATGGCGCATGTGGGTGCGGGATTTACTCCAGATGGTTTTGTGCTGCTGGCCAAGGCGCTGGACCAAGCGGCAACCGAAGTGGGGGTCGATATCATTGGCGGGTTTTCGGCCAATGTTGAAAAGGGCGTCGGGCAGGGGGATGCCAGCCTGATCGCTACCATTCCGGAAGCCTTGTCCTCCACTGGCAAGGTCTGTTCTTCCATCAACGCCGGGTCGACCCGGCATGGACTTAACATGGATGCCGTAGCCCTGCTGGGCCAGACGGTCAGGGATCTGGCGGAAGCCAGCGCGAGCAGCAATGGTTTTGGAGCCGCCAAGTTTGTCGTGTTTGCCAACCAGCCCGGTGATAATCCCTTTATGGCAGGAGCCATTCATGGTCTGGGTGAGGCAGATGCCGTGATCAATGTCGGAGTCAGTGGTCCGGGCGTGATCGCCCGTGCTCTTGAACGGAAAATCAACGATGCCGGGGCGGAAAACCTGGGGCTTGATGATTTGGCGGAGGAAATCAAACAGGCCACGTTCCGGGTAACGCGATGCGGCGAGTTGATCGGGCGCCAGGTGGCCAAGGCCTTGGATCTGCCGTTTGGCGTGGTCGATCTTTCACTGGCTCCTACGCCTTCGGTCGGCGACAGCGTGGGTGAAATTCTGAAAATCCTTGGCGTGGATGAAATCGGGGCACCAGGATCAACGGCCATTGTTGCGATGCTCAACGATGCGGTCAAGAAGGGCGGCTCCTTCGCGTCGCAAAGTGTCGGGGGATTGAGCGGTGCCTTCATTCCCGTGATGGAGGATTCCGAGCTGGCCGCCGCCGTGGAAAGCGGTTGTCTTGTATTGGAAAAGCTCGAAGCCTTGACCAGCGTCTGCTCGGTCGGGTTGGATATGGTTCCCGTGCCTGGCGACACGGATGCCGAAACCCTTGCTGCAATCATGGCTGACGAACTGATGATCGGCGTGATAAACTCCAAGACAACCGCGGCTCGGTTGATCCCTGTTCCCGGAAAAACAGCCGGCGATTTTGTTTCGTTTGGTGGCCTGTTTGGGGAAAGTGTGATTATGAAAGTCGCCAATACAGGGAAATCGGCACGTTTTGTGCAATTTGGAGGACGAATTCCTGCGCCGATCCATAGTTTGAAAAACTGAGGAAAAAGGAGGCTTCAATGAGCCGGCAATATATAATTGGCATGTTTTTCCTGTGTTTCTTTGCATGGGTCATTCTGGTTGATAATGCAGTTTTGCCGAGTAATGCTCAGTTGAGGCAGGATGTCGGGCAATACTCGCACTATCGCATTAAGAAATGGAGCCGAGGCAAACTGGATTTTGTTTCGGACCAGCTGCTGGTCTACGCGGTGGTAGAAAATCGCGAACAGCTATACTACATGGAATATCAGCCCCATTTCGAGGCCACGCTGAACGCCATGCCTGAATATACTCCGGTACAGATGCGCTACGTTCGGCGGTTTCCGAAGTTTTGGAAGAGAGAGCTCTACGACATGCGGATTGAAGGGCGGTCAACCATGAGCTATTCCGCGTATTATCTGCTGCAAAAGCAAAAGGACATTTGGAAGATTACCGGCATTTTAGTGGGGATCTTCCTGTTTCTTGCTGCGCTGGGCTTCATTAACAAGCCTCGGGCGAAATAATGGCCCATCCCTTTCGCTCGATTGCAGTCTTCTTCAAATGGATGATCCTGCTTTCCTTGATGTGGATAGCTGCGTTCGCCGTGTTCGCTGTCATACTGGTTCAACCGACCGGAAAGAACGCTCCTGCAACCACGAAGACGGTTTCCTCCGACCGGTTGCGGGCCCACGTGCAGTTGCTCGCCGATGAAAACGCGCCGCGCAACTACCTGGAGATGTGGAATCTGGATGCCTCCGCCGTTTACATTGGGAGACAGTTCAAGGAGGCCGGCGGCCGAGTGACGGAACAAAAATTCCACACGGAAGGGGAAAGCTCCAGCGCCGAGCAGGTAAGACGTAATACCTACCGCAACGTCATCGCGAGTTTCGGGCCGGAGGATGGGCCACGGATTATTGTTGGCGCCCATTACGATTCGTGCAATGAAACCGCCGGAGCCGATGATAATGCAAGCGGAGTGGCTGGTTTGATCGAGCTTGCCCGTCTGCTGGGCACTACGGAACTTCATCACCGGATCGATCTGGTTGCCTACACGCTCGAGGAACCGCCATTCTTCGGTACATCCGATATGGGCAGCGCCCGTCATGCGCTCAGTCTTAAGCAGGAGGAGATTGACGTGGCAGGCATGATCGGTCTGGAAATGATCGGCTGCTTCAGCGATGAGCCGGGCAGCCAGCATTTCCCGTTTCCAGCGCCTATCCTGAGGTTGTTCTACTCTGATCAGGCAAACTATATTGGTGTGGTTGGCGGATTCCATGATCGTAAGCTGATTCGACAGATGAAGGCCTCGATGCTTGGAGCAACCGATCTGCCGGTAAACGCCATGTGCGCTCCCAGGAATTTTTCGGGCATTGATCTTTCCGATCACCGGAACTACTGGGCCAACGACTATACCGCCGTCATGATCACCGACACCGCGTTCTACCGGAACCGGCGATATCATCTTTCCACCGACACGCCTGAAACCCTCGATTACAAACGGATGTCGAAGGTGGTGCTCGGGGTCTACGAGGCCGTTGTTCAATTAGCGAACGAAGATTGAACGGGTTTGTTAGGATTATATCTAAACAAGCCAAGGAGCTGATTATGAAAAAAATACTGTTGTTTGCTATGATGGTTTCGGTTGCGGCGTTCGGCACTGAAAAGAAGGAGGGAGCAAAAATGGAGAAGGCAATATTTGCCGGCGGATGTTTCTGGGGGGTCGAAGCCTTGTTCCAGGAACTCGACGGCGTCGTGGATACCACCGTCGGCTATACGGGCGGGCATACAGAGAATCCGACCTACCGCGACGTGTGCGGCCATGGTACCGGACATGCCGAAGCGGTTGAAGTCGTCTATGATCCGTCCAGGGTTTCCTATGATGACCTGTGCCTCTATTTCTGGCGACTGCACGATCCGACCACCATGAACCAGCAGGGTCCTGATGTGGGTGACCAGTACCGCTCCGCCATTTTCTATCTTACGCCCGAGCAGAAAACCGCCGCCGAGAAGATGGAGGTCGAAGCGCAGAAAAAATGGAAGAAACCCATCGTAACCGAGATCGTTGCTGCCACCAAATTCTATCCAGCCGAGGACTACCATCAGGACTACTTCAAGAAGCACGGCGGCCACGGCTGCCACTATGTGCGAGATTGATGTTTGAAAGGCAGCCGCTTGCGCCTGTTTGCTGGTTTATCCGGCAATGTGCAGGATCGATGACTTCATCTCACCGTCAATCGTCTCGTCGATGCGCCATGGGATTTCATCGCAATCAGTCGTGGCCTGCTGTCCCGTCGCGCGGTACAGGTTACTGGGCTCAAGCTGCAGCTGATGGAGTTCTGGTTTCATTTTCTTTGCGTTGAGCTCCGGCTTTTTTACTTCGTTGAGCAGTATGGAACAACCGTGACTTGGGGAGTTAGAGTTCAGTAACTCGGCGGTTGCATCAGCGATCGCTCATGCCGCGTTGAACGGGAACCACCATTTGCATTCGAGATTTTTGGCGAGGTCTCTATTTGTTCTTTCGAGAACCTGGTTAAATTCGTCGAGCTGGAAACAGGCCATGTGCTGCCGTAAATCAATGCGGTTTCCGGCGATCACAACACGGCTTTTCCTTCGTCCGGGAAGCCGCTTGGTATAGCGACTGAGGCTGCCGAATATCGATCCATATTGGTGCACGAGTTGCTGAAGACTATGGCTGGAGCACAGGTATGTGCCGCAATCTTCGCAGCGTTGGATTTTAATGCGCCCTTTTCGATAGGTTGGTTTTGGCGCGGCGTTGGTGCACTCGATGCACTTGAAGCCGGGTTCGATTTTGGGAGCAGGGCACGTGTGGATAAATTCGGCAAGCGATTGGCGGAACGGGGAGTGTGCGGCGGTGTAGCCCAGCAACTGGTACATGCCCGCATAGGCGCTCTTTAGGATGAAGTAGAGGCCGGGGAGCAAATACCAGAAACTGGTGAAGATGTCGTAAAGGGTATGGTAGATGCTCGCTATTGCGTAGGCGCCAAGGAGCACGCCCCAGCCGCCTTTGAAACGTATCGCCCAAAAGAAGGCCAATCCCATAAAGAGGCTGAAGGCGATATGCATCGGAGTGCATATGATGAGCCGGACTGCGATGATCAGGCTGATGCCCGGTTGGGCGGCGGCATAGAAATAGTTTTCGATCAGGGAAAATCCGAGGGCGACACAGGCGATGTAGATGGGGCCGTCGGTAGGCTCGTCCATCTCCTTTCGGATAATCGGCCAGCAGAGGAGCAGGGCTGAAAGTTTCGCCAGCTCCTCGATGAAGCCCACATAGAGGTAGGAGAAGGGGAACCCGCTCTCAATCGAAATACCCTTTATCCTCAGCAATGAATACAGAAACAGCGAGAGCCCGACGGAAACAACTCCACCCCAAACGGTGACGGTCAGCATCTTCCCAAACGGTTCCTGTTCGTGGACGTCAAATGTTCGCACATGCCGGATGGATAGCAATCCGAACACGAAGGACAGCATGATGAGGATCATCTTGAACATGTTATATCCATACCACCGCGTTTAGGAATTTCCAAGATTTAGAAAGCGGTCTATTCAGTTTCCAGTGGGTGTAAAAAAGGATAGGTTTCCGGCATGAAACGCAGGGCACCAAGGACCTATTCGTCGAATGAGGAACTGGCTCATGCCATTAGCCATGGCGTCGGGGTATTGATCGGCGTAGCCGTCTTGTCGTTGCTGGTTGTTTTTTCATCGTTGCGGAAAAGTGCGTGGGAGGTCGTGAGTTGCGCCATATACGGGACGACCTTTATCCTGCTCTATCTTGGCTCTACACTCTACCACGCAGCAAAAAATCCGCATGCTAGGCGCATGCTCAAGATTGTCGACCACTCCGCCATCTATCTTCTTATTGCCGGCACCTACACCCCCTTTGCGCTAGCTCCGTTGCGCGGCGGTCTGGGCTGGACCATCTTCGGTGCGATTTGGGGGAGTGCTTTGCTGGGGATTGCGTTCAAGGTGTTCTTTACCGGGCGCTTCAAGGCCGTCTCGCTGATCAGTTACCTTTTCATGGGGTGGTTCTGCGTCATTGCCGTCAAGCCGCTGTACCGCGAGCTTACTCCCGAGGGCTTTATCTTTCTGGTGGTAGGCGGTCTGTGCTATACCGTGGGCGCAATCTTCTACGCATGGCGAGCTCTTCCCTGGTCGCATGCCATCTGGCATCTGTTTGTGCTGGCCGGAAGCGTCTTCCACTTTTTCAGCATCCTTTTCGGTATCGCCTTATAGGTGTGCCCGAAAAACGCCGGATACTGTAAATAATCCGTGCAATCGGCACGGGGTATCGGTAAAACGAGAATTCTATTTCAACCGAAGGGAAAATGACGATGAACGTAAAGATTAAGCGCGCTTTGTTGAGCGTATCCGATAAGGCCGGGATTATTGATTTTGCCCGCAATCTCCATGAAATGGAAGTGGAGCTGCTGTCTACGGGAGGTACCGCCCGGGCTATCCGTGAAGTCGGCATACCGGTCAAGGATGTTTCTGAATTCACCGGCTTTCCGGAAATGCTCGACGGCCGCGTAAAGACCCTTACTCCGCAGGTACACGCCGGCATTCTCTACATGCGTGACAGCGAGGAGCATGTGAAAACCATGGAGGAGTACGAACTCGGTCAGATCGATCTCGTCTGCGTCAACCTCTATCCTTTCGAGGAAACCATCGCCAAGGATGGTGTGACCCTGCCCGAAGCCATTGAACAGATCGATATTGGCGGGCCGACCATGATCCGTTCCGCCGCGAAGAACATGCGCGATGTGACTGTTGTGACCGATCCTGCCGACTATGCTCAGGTCATCAGAGAAATGAAGGAACACGACGGGGCGACCACCGAGGACTTCCGCTTCATTCTGGGGCAGAAAGTATTCGCCCGTGTCGCGGAATACAACGCCGTGATCGCCACCTACCTTGCGGAACAGGTTGCCGAGAAACAGCTGGCCAAGCCCTTTGTTAAGGCCTATCCCGATGGCGTCGAGCTCCGCTACGGCGAAAACTCGCACCAGAAGGCCTGGCTTTACAAGGATATCGACTCCCGCGAAGCCACTATCGCGCTTACCGAAGTTCTCCACGGAAAGGAAATGAGCTACAACAACTATGTCGACGGCGATGGCGCCCTCGAAGCCGTGAAGGATCTCGCCGGCAAGCCCGGTGTGTCGGTCATCAAGCATACCAACCCCTGTGGCTACGCTACCGGCGAAACCCTGGCAGAAGCCTTCGAAGCGGCCTGGGCAGGTGATCCCGTTTCTGCTTTCGGCTCTGTGATCGCGGTCACGCAAAAAGTTGACATGGCCACCGCGGCTTGTCTCAACGGGCGCTTTATCGAAGCCATAATCGCCCCCGGCTACGACGAGGATGCCCTTGATCATTTGATGAAGAAAAAGAACCTGCGCATCCTCAAGCTCAAGAAGCCGATGGGCAAGGCCTTGCCTCAGCGCATGGTCAAGCAGATCAACGGCGGCCTGCTGGTACAGGATGTCGATACCCAGCTTCTCGAAAAATGGGACGTGCCCACCAAGGTTTCCTTCGATGAATCCAAGAAGGAACTCGCTCTGTTCGGTATTGCCGCCGCCAAGCATACCAAGTCCAACGCCATTGTGCTGGTGCAGGAATACAAGCCGGGTCAGTTCCGCGTGCTCGGGATGGGGGCCGGACAGCCGAACCGCGTTGACGCGCTCAAAAAGCTCTCCGTCTCCAAGGCCGTTGAAAACCTAAAAACCGAGAACCCGGAAATCACGGATGAGCAAATCCAGCAGGTGGTCGGAGATTGTGTATTTGTCTCCGAAGCCTTTTTCCCCTTCGCCGACAGCATTGATGCCGCCAGTGAAATGGGCGCGAAGTTTATCGTCCAGCCTGGTGGATCCATCCGTGACGACGAAGTCATTTCCGCCTGCAACAAGTATGGTATCGCGATGGCGCTTACGGGAATGCGTCACTTCAAACATTAAGGCCGGGTGGCTGATCGCCGCCGCCGTGCTGTGAAGGTCCGTCCTTGTTCAAGCTCCCCGGATTTTGGGGAGTTCAAGGCACAAAAAAGCTCTGGAGAGTGCTCCAGAGCTTTTTTCATGCCGCGTGATCTGCAGGTTAGCCGGCAGAAATGGCATCGACCGGGCAGGAATCAGCGCAGGCGCCACAATCCGTGCAGGTATTGGCGTCGATAACAAACTGGTCATCACCTTGGCTGATGGCTTCCACCGGGCAGGTGGATTCGCAGGCGCCACAGGAAATGCACTCGCTGGAAATTACATAGGCCATGTCTCTACTCCTTGGTTGGTTAATTAGGTTTTTTGTTGCGTAAATGGAGGCAATATACCAGCAAAAAACTTGATTACACCAACAATTGTGCGCGATAAACATGTTTATACATAGATTCAATTTTAAAAAGGACCGGGGAATTTTATGAACGATATGGAACAGGAGTTGCCGGAAGAAGTCAGGGAGTCGGTGGAAGAGGCTTGGCCGTTGTTTGTAGAGTTTCTTAAGCGGAAGGACGCTCGGATCACACAGGCCCGGAAGATTGTTTTGACTCAGGTATTTTCCCGGCACGACCATTTCTGTGCGGATGATCTGGCCGCCGAACTGTCAAGCGGTATGAACCATGTGAGCCGGGGTACCGTTTACCGCACGCTGGCTTTGATGGAAGAGGCCGGATTGGTGCGTGTGATTCGCGATACCGATGTCCATGCGCACTACGAACATACATTTAATCATCCGCATCACGAGCACATGATATGCGATAAGTGCGGGCAGTTCATCGAATTTTCAGATGATTCAATCATGGAACTGATTAAAAAATCCTGCAAAGAGCATGTTTTTGAAGAGCGTACGCACCGCATCGTTGTGTTCGGAACGTGCGAGACCTGCCAGAAGTCTGCAGAAGGTTAAGCTTTTCGCGTTTCTAGCTTTCCTGCCGCCGCGGCCTTTTGTGCTGCTTCCTTGAGCTCCTTCAGTTCGCAGGAGGGGCACATAACTTTTTCGCCTTTGTAGACCACGCAGTCGTGACTGCCCGAACAACCGGGCTGTTTTTTCCGGAGGGCATTGATGGTGGCCAGTATGGCCAATGGGATGCCAACTAGCACAATTACTACGCCAAATAGTTTTAGGAATGAGATCATTTTTTTCTCTGTTAATTAAATCCGCCTTCAAGGAGCAACGCTTGACACTTACCTTTCACCGATTAATACTTCAACCCCTTTATTCAGGGAAGAATTTGCGGAATTGTAGTACGTGTTTTGGGCAAGGCCTATGAAAAAAAAGAAACGAAGCAGCAAGCACAAGGGTTCCAGTGGGTTTGACCACCTGGCTGCCCAGACGGATTTTTATGCAGGATCGCCGTCGGAGCGGCCCTTGTATCAAGATCACCCTGACGCTGATATGAGGCGTGTCCGCAAAACCGCCAGGCATCAGGCGGTTTCCGGCCGGCGAAAGGAGGAGGTCGATCCCCGGGAGAAAATGGCGTTAGTCGCCATTTTACGGGCAACCATTACCATTATTCTGCTGATCATTGCCTTTTTTATGCTTTGGAAGGGCATCCAGCTGTATGAGGAAAGTATCTGGATGGAAAACCAGCCCGCTCCTGAAGCAGCGCCGGTGATGCAGGACGTGGCGCTTGTTGAGGATTTCGATATCAGTGCCGAATCGGCTCAATCTTCTTTTTCCGATCGCATCGACGTGTGGAAGGAAACCGAACGCCTTGTCCGATCAGTCGGGGATTTGCTGGTGAGAGATCATGTGGATCAGGCCATCGATCGTTGCCAGCAGGTTTTGAAACTGGATCCTGCCCATATTGGTGCATTGAATTATCTGGGTCAGCTGTACTTTGAAAAAGAGATGTATGTTGAGGCTGTCAATACCTACATACGCTTATTGAGCGTGGATCCATCGCGTACCGATTTCCAATTGGCGCTGCTCAAGTCGCTCGATGCCTATGGGGATCCAGATGCGACCATCCGTGTGGCTCGCTGGTATCAGGACCAGAATATCTACAACGAAGATGTTCAGCGCTACATGGCAAATGCCTATTTCAAGAAAGAGCAATATGCCGATGCAACAACGGCTTATGAGCGGGTGCTGAAGGATTCGCCGCGCGATGTCACGGTCCTTGCAAACCAGGCGATTGCATACATGCGGCTGGAGGAATTCGACAAGGCGCTGGCAAGCTTGGAAAAGCAGGTGGTGATCAGCTTCCGGGATCCGGTCTGCTATAAACGGATTGCGGTTTGCTATGCGCAATTGGGCAAGGGGGAGGAAGCCGTACAAATATTGGGTAAAGCTGCTCATTTGTTCGGGGCGGATACCGCAGGAATGTGGATTCAGGATCCGATGATGGATCCTGTTCGGGGAAACCGGACTTTCCAGATGTTCGCGGATACCGTTGTTACCGAGGAATACCGCAAATACCTTGAACAAATGGCGCAAGCCATGGAGCACCAGAAAGAGGAAGGTCTTGCACCCCAGTTGGATCTGCCCGACAATGATGCCATTGATTCGGAATTGTTGAGACCGAAACTGGGACAATAGCAGTTATAGGCGTTGTGCCGGCTATGAACGTACTCTTCGTTACCTATGGATGCCTGTCAGTCGGAGCCGGGGCTATTCGTTCTGTGTCTATGTTGCGTGCTCTGGCCGATGCCGGCCATCAGGTAGACGTCATTGCAGCTAAGGTCGATTGTGGAAGTCATGCCAATATTCATATCCTTGCCGGTAATGATAACCATGGCTGTTCCCGGAGAAAAATGAGGTTGGCCGTACTTCGTGCGATGGCAGGCAACTCCTATCAGGTCGTGCATGCGGTCGATGAGGCCATCGTGCATATTGCGCGATTCGGTAAGTTGAAAAAAACACGACTCGTCTACGAGGCTTCCCGCTGTTTTACCGGTCCCAATGGCAATGCGCCATCATGGCTCTGGAAACTTTTTCCCTCGCACTATCACCGCAAGGAGAAAAGAATTCTGAATCGCTCTGCCATGGTATTTTCATCATGTGATGACATGACTTCAGATCTCAAAAAACTAAATGACGACATTCATGTCATCCAGATCGAGGATATTCCTGCCCACCCGCTATTTCCTAGAAAGGAAATGGATCGGGCTACCATTGCTGCCCGGTTCGAAGGCGGGGTTTCGTTTATGGTGGTGTGCAGTGTTCTGCCGGGAAACCGAAGTGAAATACGGACCTTGCTGCTGGCCGCCCGCAAGGTGATCGATAAAAATCCACATGCCGGATTTATTTTTAACGGTCTAAGCGATGATGAAGCCCGGTCCATGGCGGCCAATTTGGATATTCAGGGACGCTGTGTGTTTCTTCCGGCAGAGGATCCCGAACAGGTTCTTTCCGCATTGTCTGTGGCCGATGCAGCCTTGTTTGTCCCGCGGCCCGGATGCCGATATCCGGACCCTGAAATACTGACGCTGCTCAATTCTCCGGCCGTAATTGTGGCTGTTCATGAAGGAGCTTATAGTGCGCTGCTAACCGATGGTAACAGCGTCAATGTGGATTATACAGCAACCTCTATTGCGGATGGGTTACTGCGCGTTATTCAGGAGCCGCTGCTTTCGTACGGCATCGCCAGCAACGCCCAGCAGCTGATTGCTGACCGCTATTCCTTTTCCAGTTTCAAGCACAAGATCCGCATGGCCTATCACGATCTTGCTAACACGCACTAGGAGAGGAAGAAGGTGTTGTTGCATGGACAACCGATCCGCCGTCCTCTGGTTGGTATTGCGCTTGCCATGGTCGGCGGGATAATTCTGGCGTCCGTCGGGATGATTCGCGTTGAACTCCTCATCCTGTTGAGCGTTTTGTTGCTGGTTTCGGGGTTCTTTCTGTTACGGTCCAAGGCCCCGACCGGGTTGGTTTTTGCGGTCATTGCCTCGATTGCTGCGCTTCAATTGCGGGTGTCGGATTTTTCTCCGGCGGATACATCGATTAACGGAAGGTTGCAGGAGCTGCCCGCGTCGAATGTTGAAATCATCGGCCGGGTTTGCAGGAAGCCGAAATACTATGCCTTCAAGTCTGGGGACGAAGGCATGTGGGTTTATCCGCTGCGCCTGGAGGGGATGCTTGAATCCGGTCAGTGGATAACCCGGCGAGGAGAAATCGATGTGCGGGTTATGGGCGCTCGCGAATCCGAACCGTCCGCCCTTCAGGGCCAGCGCGTTTGGCTGAGAGGCAAGTTTCAAAAAAGGAATTACCGGGGCGGGAATCCGATCGGGATGAAGGTGTCATGGCCTCGATATTGCGTGCCTCTGTCCGAACCTGGATTTTCCTTGATGACCTGGTGTCAAAAGTGGCGAGAGTCTGCTGCCGGGAAATTGGGAAAAGGGATCCGGGATAAGCCACTCCAATTGGCGGTTCTGCGCTCTCTGGTTTTGGGATACCGCAACGAAATTCCTGCGGATACCTACGCATGTTTCAAGCGGACCGGATCGTTGCACATTTTTGCCATATCGGGCCTGCATGTGGGTATCATTGGCTTGTTGCTGGTGATTGTTTTGAAGTCGGTTGGCGTGCCCCGCGACTGGTTTGGAGTGTGGCTTGTTCCGCTGTTGTTCATCTATGTTGCGGCGACGGGAATGAAAGCGAGCGCGCTGAGGGCTACGGTGATGGCCGCGGTTTTTCTGTTGGCACCGCTGTTTCGTAGAAAGCCCGATGTGCCTTCATCGGTTGCGTTTGCCGCCATCCTGCTACTGCTGTTGAATCCGCACGAACTCCAATCCGCCGGTTTTGTGTTTTCCTTTGTCGTGGTCGCATTTATCGTAATGGTGTATTCGGTGCTCCCTGAAAGGTGGCTTACGGGGAACTGGCTCAAAAGGTATGGCCTGTCGCTGGTCATTACTTCGTTCGCGGCCAGTCTGGCATCCCTGCCTATGACCGCATATTACTTTGGCCGATTTTCGCCTATTGCCCTTTTGGGAAACCTGGCCGTTGTACCCCTCACGTTCTGCATTGTTCTTTCAGGATGGTTGGCCATCATGGTACCTCCCGCAGCCATGATCTTCAACCACGCGTCGGTTGTCTTCATCAATGCGATGCTGTGGAGCGTCAAGGGGCTGGACCGTATCCCCGGATCAAGTTTTGATATAGATTCACCACCCCTCACAGCCATCCTGCTGTGGTACGGAAGCCTGATCTATTTAATGGTGCACGCGACGAGCCGGCGGCAACGCTACTGCGCCGCTGCCGGAGCGGGCTTTTCCGTCTTATGCGCCGTGCTGCTTTGAGCGGTTTCTTTCAGCTGGAGTTTCATCTTGCGGCGGTTTTGGGCCACTTCCTCGACAGATCCCCCGATGTGCTCTTCGCCCCGTTCGCGGGCCAGCTTGATTTGGCGTTCGCGTTCAAGGAAGCGCGCTTTGCGTTCCGCTGAATAACGGTCGTGGCAGTGGGAGCAACTCACGCCTTCTTCGTAATGCTCGCTTTGTTTGTCTGTGTCGGTAATCGGCATGCGGCATGCGTGGCATTGATCGAATTCCCCGGTTTCAAGGCCATGGCCTACCGATACACGGTTGTCGAAAACAAAGCATTCGCCTTCCCACATTGATTCTTCCGGCGGAACCTCCTCCAGATATTTCAGGATGCCGCCTTTGAGGTGGAATACGTTCTCAAATCCCAATTCCTTGAGATAGGCCGTCGATTTTTCGCAACGGATGCCGCCCGTGCAGAACATCGCGACCTTCTTGTGTTTGGAGGGCTCCAGATGTTGTTCAACATAGGCCGGAAACTCACGGAACGTGTCGGTCTTCGGATTAACCGCATTCTTGAACGTTCCAATGCCGACTTCATAATCGTTGCGCGTATCGATCAATATGGTATCCGGATCACTGATCAGTTCGTTCCAGTCCTTCGGGGCAACATAGGTGCCTACCGAGCGGAGTGGGTCGATGCCTTCAACGCCCAGTGTCACAATCTCTTTCTTGAGCCGGACCTTGGTTCGGTAGAACGGATTGGTTTCGTCATGCGATTCCTTGTAGTCCAGATCGGCTAGTCGGGGGTCGGTCTGAAGGTATTCAAGTAAGGCATCAATGGCATTGCGCGATCCGGCAACGGTTCCATTGATGCCTTCGCTGGCCAGCAACAGGGTGCCCCGGATGCTATGTTCCGTCATGAAGTCGGACAGGGGTTGACGCATCGCGACGTAGTCGTCGAGACGAACAAACTTGTAGAGTGCGCAGATAACAATCGGTTTCATAGCGGCGCTGTTTATCGGCCTGCCACGAAAAATTCAATCATCAATAGCTGAAAATAAGATTCATCCGTGAAAGAAGACTTCGCGGTGGATCTGCTGCAATTGAATGCCGTTGGCCTGTAGCCACGTTGCAACATCGTTCACCATGCTCTCTAAACCACAACAGTAATAGTGTGTTTTCTCGTTCAGCGACAGGGTATCCAGCAAGTCCGTGATGCGCCCATGGTGGAACTGGTCGGTCTTCTCTCTGGAAACCGCCACTCGGGTAGGGCAACGGCGGTTTAACAGATCCAATCCGATGGCATCGGTGGCATGCCGGACTCCGTATAAACATTGTTCCGGAGGATTATCGAACGTGCTCACGTAGGAAAGAAACGGAGCAATACCCGTTCCCGTGGCTAAGAAGACAAATGGCGACGTCCCGATTCCTTGTCCCGGACGAAACCAGCCAAAGGGTGGGGTAATCCGGATTGCGTCACCCGGTTGGCGGGCCATCAGCCATGGGGAGACTTCGCCGTCATTCATCTTGCGGATCACGAAACGCAGTTCCTTGTCACTGGAGCCGGATGAAATGCTGTAGGGGCGCGATTTGTCGTCGGCTGTGTAGATGGCCACGCAATCGCCGGGCGTGAATTCCAACCCATTGCGCTCGACGACCAGTTCGAAGAGATCGTCGTGCACGATGCGTACCTGAATGACGTGATGTACACTGTAGTCCAAATTAATCATGTATAACCTCGGAAATAAGCTCGTGGTTATCCACGATTCCCGGCTCAATTGCAACTCCGTCTAAGCAACGGGATTGATGGCGAGGAGCTGGCGATAGAGCTTTTCGGTCTCGGGCATGTCGACACCCTTGGCCTTGGCGGCGCGAAGCGGATTGCCGTAGATGCTTTCGATTTCCATGGGGTTTCCACGATCGAAGTCCAGCTTCATGCTGGGCGCATAGGGCTCCATCTTTTCTGTGTCTTCCATCATTTTCCGGACAAAGCTTTCGTCGATCGGGTGGGCACAGGCCGCCGAGGCTTGAGCGACTTCGTTCATCATTCTCTGGCAACGTGTCTTGGTTTCCGGATTTTTGACCAGTTGATCCGTTAAAGCATTCTCGATAACGGACAGGCCGTTGAAGGGAATATTCCACACCAGTTTTTTCCAGCGGGCGAGGGCCAGATCTTCGACCAGTTTTATGGGAATGCCTGCCGTTTTTAAGGAGGAGCCAATGCGTGCCAGCCGGGGCGTGATTCCTCCAGGCTTCCCATCCGCCCGATACTCACCAAGGGTAATGAGTCCATAGTCAAGGTGGCGAATATGTCCAGGGGCAATCTTGTTTGCGCATAGGAAGCAGAGTCCGCCCAGCACTTTATCGCGGCCCACAATGCGTTCAATTTCTTCTTCACTGCCTAGCCCGTTCTGCAAAGAAAGCACGACGCCGTCATCCTTGACCAGATGAGGGAGGATTCCTGCGAGTGCGTTGTTGGCGGTTGTTTTGAGCGCCACCACGACCACATCACTTCTGGGCATATCGAATGGTGCGTTATACGCATTTACAGTCGGGAGTTTGAAATTCCCGTTGCAGGATTCGATGATTAAGCCGTGCTGGCGTACATGGTCATAATCCCGGTGGAGCAGGAAATTCACATCAAAGCCGGCCCGTTGCAGCAATGCTCCATAGTAGCCGCCAACAGCCCCGGTGCCTACAATTGAAAAAACGGTTTGATCAGACATTCGGAAAATATGTCACAGAGCGGATGGTGAAAAAAATAAAAACCGGCCTCCTTGCGCAGAAGCCGGTCATAATTTCCTACGAGGCTTATTGTCTAGTTTTCTTTCAACTGCAGCTTCTTTCCTGATTTCAGCCAGTCGCCCAGGATGATTTTGCAATAAGCGCCGGTCGATAGCTGCATGGATGCAGCCCGCCGTTCAAGCTCCTTGGCCATATCCATTTTCATGTTTATGCCAATAGTCTTGGTTCCTTTGCCTGCCGGATTGGTAGCCATTGTCTACCTCCCTTCGTTTGTAACTGTAGCGTACTCTAGAATTCGTCATATGCAAATGAATATTTGAATATAAGTAATTCTTGGAGTAGCAGATGCTATTCGTGAACTCTTTATAATGTATGACATTGAGGTGAAGGGAATGCTGAATTTAATATCAGTTTTTATCAGGATGTTGAATCAGTTTGGCGGCGTTGGCGGACTGCTTCATAGAGCATGATAGCCGCGGCCGTGGAAACATTCAGCGAATCGTTCTTGCCCAGCATCGGAATCGATACCTGATGATCTGCTTCTTGCTTCCACGTATCGGAGAGTCCTTCATCCTCAGCCCCGACGATAATGGCGGTTCCTTGACTCATGTCCACGTCCGTATATTCCAGCGGAGCGCCCGGAACTGCCGCGATGGATTGAATACCATTTTTTTTCAGCCATTTGAGCGTTTCTTGCGTGGACGCTTCGGCGACAGGAAGAAAAAATAATGTGCCGATACTCGAGCGGATAACATTCGGATTGTTCAGGTCGGTTTTATGGTCGCACGCAATCACGGCGTCAACGCCCGTGGCATCCGCGGTTCGCAGGATGGTTCCCAGATTGCCCGGCTTTTCCAGATCTTCAGCAATCAGCAATAGCGGATGCTCTGGAAGCTCGAGTTCATCAAGCGTTTTCCCAACAAGCGGCGAAAGAGCAATTAATCCATCCGGCGTGTCACGATAGGATATTTTGCGGAAGACGGCTTCCGAGCACTTGAATGCCGGTGTACCGCAGGTTTGGAGGCTGTAAACCAGGGCGTCGGAATCCGGATCCAGGTATAGGTCGGGACAGTAGTACAGCTCGTTGAATCGCCATCCGCTCTCCGCGGCCCGGAGTATTTCCCGGTAGCCCTCAACAAGCGTCTGGCCGGTTTCCTGGCGCACTTTGCTCTTTCGCAGCTTTACTGCGGCCTTCACGCGTGGATTCTGCACGCTTTCGATGGTCAGTTTTTTTTCCATTCAGATACCAGTCTTTTAGCAAACCGCGGCAGTTCTGGATCACGGGCGCCCATGCCCAGGATGGTATCGCCCGCGTATGTGCATCTCTCCAGTTGCTGCTTCAAAGCATCATAGTCTGGAACAAATTCAGCGGGTACGCCAGCGGCAATCAGATGTTCGACCAGATCTTCCGACGTGGCTTTGCGATCCACGGTTCCGCCGGCGTAGTAGACCGGCAGTATAAAAATCGATCCGCCGTTTTTCTTCCAGTGCGCAGTGAATGCGTGGGCCAGTTCCTGCATGCCTTGATGGAGCGGGGTAAAACCATGCGGTCTCCAGAAGGCGTGCAGTTGGGCGCCCGAAATAGACACCGCGGCGAGTGCGGCGGAAATCTTGGCCGCATTGTGGGCATAATCATCGATGATGGTAATGCCGTCGACCTGTCCGGCCACTTCAAGTCTTCTCTCAATCCCCTTGAACTGGTTGATGGCGTGTTGCACCTCAGCCATATCGAATCCGAGCGCGCGGCAGAGCCGGGCGGCACAACGGGCATTCTCCAGATTGTGCTTTCCAATCATGGGCATCTGGATGTCCAGACCCGGCGCATCATCGATGGATCCGTGAATGGTAATTCCCGCGGTTTGGGCCTCAAACTTATCAAACATGACATGCAGTTCATCCAGCCCGTAATGATCCTTGGATATATTCGTGATGATGCTGTGGTTGGGATGGAAGTGGAGAAAGGACCGGTCGGATTCGTCGGCCTCGATGATCCATAAACCGGTCGATCCTTTTCTAACATTGCCTAGTTGCGTATCCGACTGCCAGTTCAGGACTGCCGCGCCGTTGTATACGGAAGGATTCTTCCCGAGACACTCAAAAATCCAGCCCAGCAATCCGGTCGTTGTGGTTTTTCCTGCGGTTCCGGCAACCGCAATCAGCTCGCCATCCCCGATCAGTTGTTTGAGGAATTCAGCGCGGTGGAGCAGGGGAATTCCTCGCTCTTTGGCGACCATCAGGTCTGGATTGTCCGTTTCAATGGCTGTGCTGTACACTACGCTGGCGGTCTGCTCCGTTATGCCGGTTCCATCCTGAGGGGCCATCCGGATTCCAAGTTTTTCCAACGTATAGAACGGATGGGTTAATGGGGTGTAGGCGCGGTCGGATCCGCTCACTGAGTACCCGGATTGGGCGGCTAGCTGGGCGAGGCCGTTCATGCCGACCCCGCCGATACCGATAAAGTGAATGTGCTGCATTTCCTGTCCGGCTAATCCATGGACATTCATCATTCTTCAGTCGGGATATCCCGGAGTTTGCTCTCCGACCACGAGCCTTCCCAATCCTTTTGTTTGAGGCTGGTTTTCTCGTACAACCGTTGGGTCTGTCCTGACATTTCATCCATGTTGGTCATGACGTATGGAGTCATGAGAACGATCAACTCGCGCTGGTCTTCTCCTTTGGTAACCGAGCTGAAAAGATAGCGTCCGATCAGGGGGATATCTCCAAGTATCGGAATTTTGTTGACCGTATCGGTTGTTTCCGTGCTCACGAGACCGCCCAGGACCACAGTGCCTTTATCCGGAACGGCAATCGATGCGGTGAATTCGCGGTTCTTGATGGTGGGAACCTTGTTGTTGTCGATTTCAACAATTTCACCGATCTGGTCTGCCCGCTGGGTGAGATCCATAACCACATAACGCTGCGGGTTGATATGAGGGGTGATGGTCAGCTGGAGACCAATATCTTTATATTCATAATTGGATCGCTGGCCGCCCAGATTGCTTGAGTAGGTATCGGTGGAGGTTACGACCGGGCGCTGCTCGCCGATACTTAGCGAGGCTTCTGTGTTGTCCGTCGTCATGATGACAGGAGTTGAAATGACCCGGGAATTGCTGTCTTTCTTTGACAAGCGGATCATTGCCTGCGAGTCGAGACCGGAGAAGACCTGATAATATCTCAGAGGTCCTTTCGCAACGGTGCCAAGAATACTGTTCGTGGTTCCGGAAATCGACCCGCCATTCCATGCCCCGATCTTGCTGTCGTCTTTGTTCTGGTATAGCCAGTCGATGCCATGCTCAAGATCATCGCCTAGGCTAATGTCGAAAATGGCGGCTTCGATCACGACCTGCTCAAGCATGATGTCGAGGCTGGCAATGACCGTCTTGATGGCCGCAATATCACTCTTCCGGCCCATCAGGAGGATCGAGTTGGAGCGGGCATCCGCCAGAATTTTGGTGCTTTCGGAAAGATCGCTCAAGTTGTCAAGGCTGGCCGCCTGCGAGGGGGCGGCGTTGGGGGTGACCATGGCGCCTGAGCCGCTGTTTCTGCCGGACGTGCGGCTGGTGGGCGTGCGGCTTGCCGCAGAACGGCTGCTGGAGGAGGTGCGGGCGCGGGAAGCTGATGTCCCCTGTGCAGCACCCACCAAGTCATTGAGGGTTCCTGCCAGTTCTTCCGCATCGGCATATTCGAGACTCACTACCTCGAAGGTGATGGCCGGTTCCACTTCAACGTCGAGGGTCTTGATGATCTTGTCAAAAAACTCGAAGTTCTCTTTCTGAGAGAAAATGAGGATCAGATTGGTGCGTTCATCGGCCATAACCTTGACGCTTCCTTGAATGATCATTTGCTGGCCCGCTTGTGTGGCGGAAATGGCGGCCTGGGTTGATGCCGCTGGAGCTGTCCGTCGGGCTCCTGCGCGTATTACGTTTGATGTGGTTCTTCGTGTGGTTGTCCTCCGACCCGCAGATGAGTCGGCGAGGGCCATAGTGATGATTTCATTGAGCGTAGACGCCAGCTCGGTAGCATCTGCGAAAGCGATTTGATAAAAGCGGGGTTCGATCTTTGCACTGGCCTGGTCAATAAATTCCACCAGTTCCCGAATGCGCACGATATTGGATTCAGTGTCCGTGATGAGCAGGCTGTTGCTTCCCTCCAAAGTCTGAATTTTTCCATAGGAGTGCATCAAATGTTGGATAGCGGTCTGCACTTCCGGGATCTGTACGTTTTTTAAGGGAATGATCTGAGTCACCAGTTTGTCGGTGCCAGCGTACGTGGTGCCGTCTTCCAGGCTAAGCGGTAATCCTTCGCCGGTCAGGTCGGCGGAGTTGGCCTGGATTACTTTGATGAATTTCTCTCCATAGGGGACGATAACGATATTGTTCATGGCAAGAATGGTTTCCACGACGTCGATGCACTCGGGAATCGATAGCCGGTCGGCTTTGAGCGAAATGCTGGCCGACACGCTGTCGTTCTTTAGATAAATTTTATCCGTCCATTCGCAATACATGGTCATAACGGTATCCAGATCCGCTCCAACAAACTCGAAGGACTGGAGCTTGTCCGCCTGCTTCCGGGGCTTGATCTGCGGGACTACGGTTCGGGTTACGGGGGCCGGCGTTGCTTTTTCGCGAGTGGGTGCTTTGCTCACCATATTGGTGTTGGTATTGGCGGGTTCAGGAACTGGAGGAATCGTCGGTGGCCCCCCCTGCGCCTGGACTGAGGACAGGTTGAGAACGGGAAGCGATAAGGCCAATAAAACAATGTATTTGAATTTCATAGGTGCATATAACCCTGTTTTTGTAGATTTATTGCAGTCTAGTTGTGTTCTTGAATAAAGCAAGGCGAGGCATAAAAAAACCGCCCCGTTTCCGGGGCGGTTTTTCGAGCGTTTCAGCGTTTGCTTAGCGCTGGTAGAGCGGGCGTTGCTGGTAGGTGGTGTGCAACAACTCGTGCGCCTTGTGGCCAAGCGGTTCGCCGAGGAATTCCTCGTACACCCGGGTGATTTCCGGGTTGTGGTGCGAACAGCGCAGAACGCTCTTTTCGTCGTCCGTATAGATGCCCTTGGTGCGCATTGCACGGATTTCGTCGGTCGCGCCATGAGGCTGTCCGCCCCCGCCGATGCATCCGCCGCGGCAGGCCATCACTTCGATGAAGTGGTAGGGGAGCTCCTCGCCCTTGTCGCGCGCTTCGCGGACCTGGTCTACAACCGCCTGCACGTTGCCCATCTGGTGGGCGACGGCGATGCGTACCTTGGTGCCCTTGATGTCGATTTCGGCGGCCTTGACGCCTTCCATCCCGCGGACGGCCTCGAACTCAACCTTTTCGAGGTCTTCCTTGGTGATCAGGTAGTAGGCCGAACGCAGGGCCGCTTCCATTACGCCCCCGGTTACGCCGAAGATCGTTCCCGCACCGGTGTACTGGCCGAGAATGCTGTCGACTTCGGAATCGGGCAGGGTGACGAAATCGATGCCGGCCTGTTTGATCATGCGCGCCAGTTCGCGGGTGGTGATGGAGTAGTCGATGTCCTGGAAACCCGAGGCGTACATTTCGTCGGAACGCGTGATTTCGTACTTCTTGGAGGTGCAGGGCATGACCGAAACCATCGTGATGGTGGACGGGTCGATTCCCATTTTCTCGGCATAGTACGTCTTGGACATGACGCCGAGCATTTCCTGCGGCGACTTGGCGGTGGAGAAGTTGTCCACGAAATCGGGGGCGAACTTTTCCATGTAGTCCGTCCACGACGGACAGCAGCTGGTGATCAGCGGCAGTGTGCCGCCACCCGTGAAGCGCTTAACAAACTCGGAGCCCTCCTCAAGGATGGTGAGGTCGGCCGCCCAGTTGGTGTCGAACACGGCGTCGAAGCCCAGGCGACGCAGCGCGGTATAGATCTTTCCGGTAACCAGCGCGCCGGGTTCCATGTCGAACGCTTCGCCGAGGGCCACGCGGACCGCCGGGGCGATCTGCACGACTACGTGCTTGCCGTCCTTCTTGATTTCGCGCCAGACGGCCTTGGTGTCGTCCTTTTCGTAGATCGCGCCGACCGGGCAGTGGGCCGAGCACTGGCCGCACTTGATGCAGGGGCTGTCGTTCAACGAAACATCGGCTGCCGGGGCCAGGCGGGTGCCGTCGCCGCGGCCGATGAATTCAAGGGCGTGCACATTCTGCATGTCCTGGCAGACGAGTACGCAGCGACCGCATTTGACGCACTTTTCAGGATTCAAAACGATCGACGGCGTAGATTCGTCGCGTTCGATCTCGGCAACCCGCTTTTCGAACGGGATTTCGCGAATACCGAAGTCTGCTGACAGATCCTGCAGTTCGCAGTTTCCGCTGCGACCGCATTGCAGGCAGTCGTTCGGGTGGGTGGAAAGAATCAGCTCAAGCACGGTGCGGCGCACGTCGACCACTTCCGAGTCGTGGGTGATGACCTTCATACCCGGGCCGACGGCCGTGGCGCAGGCGCGCAGCATTTTCGGGGATCCTTCCACCTTGACGACGCAAATGCCGCAGGCGGCCCAGGCGTCGAGGTCGTGGTGGAAGCATAGTTTGGGAATTTCAACGCCCACTTCCTTGGCCGCATCCAGGATGGTGGTTCCTGCCGGGACGGCAACGGGGATTCCATTGATTTCGAGTTCAACCATAGACATTTTTCTTACTCCTTATCCCTTGAGGATTGCGTCAAATTTACATTTTGTGAAGCACTGTCCGCACTTGATGCACTGGTCCTGATCGATCGTGTGGACTTCCTTGACCACGCCGCTGATGCAGTTGACGGGGCAGACGCGGGCACAGGCGGTACAACCGATGCACTTGTCCTCGAGGATCGTGTAGGACAGCAGATCCTTGCACTTGCCGGCCGGGCAGGTCTTGTCGACGATGTGCGCGGTATATTCGTCCTCGAAGTATTTCATCGTGGACATGATCGGGTTCGGTGCGGTCTGGCCCAGTCCGCAGAGCGAAGCCTTGCGCATGGCCTGAGCGAGATCCTTGAGCTGCTCCAGATCTTCCATGGAGCCCTTGCCCTTGGAAATCTTGTCTAGGATGTTGTAGTTGGTACGTCCGCCGATACGACAGGGAGCGCACTTTCCGCAGGATTCGTCGACCGTGAATTCGAGGTAGAACTTGGTCACGTCGATCATGCAGTCGTCCTCGTCCATCACGATCATGCCGCCGGAGCCCATCATCGATCCGATAGACTGGAGGCTTTCATAGTCGATCGGAACATCGAGGAATTCCTCGGTAATCACGCCGCCGGACGGTCCGCCGGTCTGCGCGGCCTTGAACTTCTTGCCGTCGCGGATGCCGCCGCCGATATCGTAGATGATTTCGCGCAGGGTGGTGCCCATCGGGACTTCGATCAGGCCGGAGTTGTTGATTTTTCCGGTAAGGGCGAACACCTTGGTCCCCTTGGTGGTTTCGGTGCCCATGCTGCTGAACCAGGCGCTTCCCTTGAGGATGATCATCGGGATGTTGGCCCAGGTTTCAACATTGTTGATGACGGTGGGTTTGCCCCACAGACCTTTGACGGCGGGGAAGGGCGGGCGGGGAATCGGCATGCCGCGTTTGCCTTCGATCGAGGCGAGCAGGGCGGTTTCTTCGCCGCAGACGAATGCGCCGGCACCAAGACGCAGCTCGATGTCGAAGCTGAAGTCTGATCCGAGGATGTTGTCGCCGAGCAGGCCGTATTCGCGGGCCTGATCAATCGCATTGTTCAGCCGGTTGATCGCCAGCGGATATTCCGCACGGATGTATATGAAACCCTGGTTGGCTCCGACGGTGCGACCGGCGATGGCCATCGCTTCAAGAATGGAGTGGGGGTCGCCTTCGGCGGTGGAGCGGTCCATGTACGCGCCCGGGTCGCCTTCGTCGGCGTTGCAGACGATGTATTTCTGGTCGGACTCGACATTCTTGGTGAACTTCCACTTGAGGCCGGTCGGGAAGCCGGCGCCGCCACGGCCACGCAGGCCGGCTGCTGTCAGTTCTTCAATGACATCGTCCGGAGTCATTTCGAAGACCACTTTCTCAAGGGCGGCATAGCCGTCGCGGGCGATATATTCGTCGATGTATTCGGGATTGATCACGCCGCAGTTGCGCAGAACGATGCGCTTTTGCTTTTGGTAGAAGGCGATTTCATCGGCCTTGCCTTTCTGCTCCTTGTCGTAGAGCAGGGCTTCAACCTTGCGGCCCTTGACGATGTGCTCGGAAACAATTTCCTTGGCATGCTCGGGACCTACCTTTACGTAGAAGGATTCGTCGGGCAGAATCTTGACGATCGGGCCCTGTTCGCAGAAACCGAAGCATCCGGTCTTTACGAGCTGGGCTTCCGCATCGACGCCCTGTTCCTTAAGTTCCTTTTCAAGCGCTTCGTAGAGCGCAACACCTTTGCTGGATTCGCATGCCGTTCCGGCACATACGAGAATATAGTTTTTGTATGCCATGGTAGTGCCTGCCTATTTAATGATATCTGCTGCGGGTTTGTCGAAGATGTGGTCGCTCACGAGCGACTTGCCGATAATGTGTTCCTTGACGATGCGGCGCGCCACTTTGTCGTCGACATTGCCGTAGATCACGCGCGGCATGCCGGGTACGTCCACCTCGACGGTCGGTTCGGAGAAGCAAAGCCCCATGCACCCGGTCTGGGTGATCCTAGTATCCTGGATGTCGTGGCTGTTGAGCTCTTCGAGGAATGCATCGAAAGCTTCCTTGGCGCCGGCCGCAATGCCGCAGGTGCCCATTCCGATAATGATCTGTGCCGACTTGTCGTTGCTGTCGCGCTGGGTCATCTCTTTCTTTTTTTCTTCGCGCAGGTTGCGCAGTTCTTCAAGTGTCATTTTTGCCATGTTACCCACCTTTCTTTAAATTTTTGATCTGACGGATTGATCGAATCGGTCAGGTTATCGCCCTATTTCCTCTTCGTTCCCCTGTATAAACTGTTTCAGCAGTCCCAGACTTTCCGTGTCGTTCAGGTCGCCGAGCGCACCGGCCAGTTCATCCTTGCTTACCGCATAGCCTTTGCCGTTCACGCTCCGGTCGATTTTCAAGTTCCCCTCAAATCCGTAAGTCATCAAAGTGACCGCCGCCATCGTGAAGTTGCCGAACTCCGGAAGATCCACATTTTTCAGATCGAGTTTGAAGGAAACCGTAGTCCCTGTCCCTTCCTTCGATTCGATCGTTGCCGTTCCTCCGGTCATATCGGCGGTCTGGAAAAGGAAGGGGAGCCCGAGTCCAACCTTGCGGTGCTTATGCTTCCGGCCATCCGAATAGAACGGGTCTTTGGCCTTCTCCATCGTTTCCGCGTCCATGCCTTTTCCGTTGTCCGCAATCACGACATTCAGATTTGCGTTGGTCTCCTCGATTTTTAGAGTTATTTGCGACGCGCCAGCTTCAATCGAATTCTGGGCCAGGTCCGTAATCATATCGCAGAGCGTCGCATGCATTGTTTGCGTGATTCGTGAAGCGTGATTGATTGTCAGTCACGGCTCACTCGTCACTCCTCACTTCCCTTCAAACTGGTCGATGATTTTCTTCATTTGCTTGGTGGTTACTCCACCGAATACTTCGCCGTTAACGGTCAGTACCGGAGCCAGACCGCAGCAGCCGATGCAACGCACAGCTTCCATGGAAAACTCGCCGTCTTCGGTAACCGTATTGAGTCCGACACCGAGAATGCGCTCGGCTTCGTCGATCAAATCCTGTCCGCCCTTAAGGTAGCAAGCGGTTCCCATGCAGACCGCGATCTGGTTGCGGCCGGGCTTGTTGAGCTTGAAGAAGTGGTAGAAGGTAATCACGCCGTAGATCTTGGCCACTGGAATATCCAGTGCAGCGGCGACTTCAAAGGCGGCATCACGCGGGATGAATCCGAACTCTTCCTGAACGCGATGCAGGATCATGATCAGGTTGCCAGGCTTCTCGCGCCACTTTTCAATGAAGGCTTCAATCTCCGGTGTAAGCATTTTTTCTTTTTCAGCAGTAGCAGTCATGTTTTTGTCCTCCAAGTGTGGCGGTCTTTATTTCAGTACTTAACTTCCCCTGGCCAGTTGCGGTTGCAAAACCCCTTTTGCTTCCCCATGGGTTCTTGGCCGGAGTCCGGCTCAAGCCATGTAACTGACGGCGTTCTCGTTTAAAACTAAATGGCAATATAGAGAGGGGCTGGATTCGGTAAACAAAAAAAACGCGATTCGCATTGTTTATACGACATGTAGGTAATAATAATGACAATATAACGTCACATAATGCATTTATATGTCACTACGATAACAATAAATTGAGGTTTAATGACATGAATTCGAACCAAGAAGTTATTCGCAGGCTTTCTCGCTACCGCAATGTCATGCGCAAGATGAAGGCATTGGGACTGGTCAAGGTCTTTTCCGATAACCTGGCCGATGCCGTCGGTGTCTCTCCCTCGTTGGTGCGCAAGGACTTTTCGATGTTCAACCTGACTGGAAACAAGCGGGGCGGCTACCGGATCGATGATCTTGTGGCTAAGCTCAACGTGTTGCTCGGAAAAGACAAGAAACAGAAAATAATTATCATCGGATGCGGCAAGCTGGGTCAGGCTTTGATGAACCATAACGGTTTTCCGCGCGTTGGTATCCGCGTCGTGGCCGGCTTTGATTCGGATCCCTCCGTGCTCAATCCCGAAGCTCCGATCCCGATCCTGCACGTCAAGGGCATCAAGGAGTTCATTTCGGACAACGCGATCCGGGTTGCCGCGATTACTGTGCCCGAACCCGCCGCACAGGGAATGGTCGACACCCTCAAGAAAACCTGCTGCAAGGGCGTCATCAACTTTGCGCCGATTGTACTCAAGAGCTCCGACGAATTCCTGATCCACAACATGAATATCGAGCAGGAGATTGAAAACCTCTTTTACAACATTCACTTTGCTGAAACAAAAGCCACCCAAAATACCGATACCTAGGCTCCGGCCATAGAGATAAGTACAGGTGTTGCATTTCGCGTTTACCTGTTATCACACGATTGTTTCAGTTTCTGGGGGTGCTGTTTTTTTTTGACCCTGTCGTCCTTGGCCATCTGCATCCTTGGCAGGGCACCGGTTTGTGAGTTTGATAAACGGAGAGGTTCTTTGATCGTTGCATTTTCCATTGGTCGTTTCCTCCTAAAAACCGCTTGCAAAGGGTAGGGGGGTTAACTATCTTCCTCCCTCGTTTTAGCGCGGAAAGGTGACTGAGTGGCTTAAGGTGCTGGACTGCTAATCCGGTGTACTGCTTACGTGGTACCGAGGGTTCGAATCCCTCCCTTTCCGCCATTTTTAAACCGTTGGGCTTGCCCAGCGGTTTTTTTTTGTTTCAGGAGGATGAGAACCCGGGCAGAGGGTTTGACGCGAGCCTGCGAGCGAGGCTGGCGCGGAGCGGCGGCCCCGCAGGGCACGCCGAAGGCGCAGCACGCAAGTGAAGCGCAGTGAGACTTGCTCGCAGTGCAAGAGTGCGAAGCACGTACAATCCCTCCCTTCCCGCCATTTTTAAACCGTTGGGCTCGTCCGGCTGTTTATTGATTTTGGTGCTTCTTGATTTCAAAATGGTTTCCGGCCTTGTGCTGCGATGGTGGTTCCGGTTTATTGAGTTCATGCATTTGGATGTTCCATCTCTGAAAAACCGTTACTATGGCTTCCGGCACGGTGAGAGCCAGGCGAACGTGGATGGTATTATTGTCAGCCACCCTGAAATTGGAACGGTCCAATACGGGCTTTCGGAGGAGGGTCGTCGGCAGGTGAAGGCAAGCGCCGGAAAATTGCCGGGACTTGACGGAAGTACGGTAATCGTGTCTTCCGATTTCCTGCGAGCGGTTGAGACGGCCGAGATTATCCGGACGATGCTCGGTGTTGAGTCGGTACGGTTTGATCCCCGATTGCGCGAGCGCTTCTTTGGCGAGTGGGATGGCGCGTGCTACCTGCATTATGCCGACACGTGGAAGAAGGATGAGGTTGATCCCGATCAGGAGATTGGCGGTTCCGAGAGCGCCAATGCGGTACGCCGGCGCATGGTCGGGGTGGTACAGGATCTGGATCGGGAATTTGCCGGCCGCGATGTTGTGCTGGTGTCGCACGGTGACCCGCTACGGATGTTGCAGACGGCTTTCAAGGGGCTGGATACGGTCTGGAACAGAACGATCCCGTATTTCGAGACCGCGGGATGGCGCTTTCTTAATGCCGTATGAGGCTGGGCGGGTTTAATCGTCGCTCAGGTTGCGGACATCGTCCTGCAGATATTCGAGCACGGATTTAAACTTTATGAGATTGTTGGGGTTGATGTCGACGAGGGTTTCGTGGGCTTCGAGGGTGGTTTTCGCGGCGTTGAGCTTATCCGACAGATCTGCTTCCAGAGGTTGGGAGGATCCTTTCAGCTGGTTCAGCAATGCTTGCTGCTCCTCCGTGGCGGACATGGAATAGTCGACAACACGATCAACCCCCAATGTGAGCAACAGCTTTTTGTTTTTTTCGGAAAGGTTGATCAGTTCAAACGTAATGGAGGGTTTGCTTTTGAGGAAACATGCAATGCCGGCCGTCACTCCCATGAACGTGCTGTCCATCCCGGTACAATCGGTCATGTCGATCAGGATATGGTCGGCCGAATCATTGTGGATAATCTGATGGATGAATTGTTTCAGCGGCGGACTGATCTTGAAGGAGCCTCTTCCTCCCACCCGGATTATGGCCGTATGGTTGATGTATGCCGCCGACAGGTTGTCATTGTTAGTACTTGAATCCATATTTATACCGGAAGCCTTTGAGATCCTTGAAACGCGGGAATAGTAGCATCACGCATTATGAGTTCAACGCGTTTGTTTGATAAATGGGGCTGTAGTTACTTGGCTGGCCGGATAATTACGACGCATTCACCCTTAACGGTGCGGTTTTCATAGGTTTCGCGAACCCGGGCGGGAGTGCCTTCGGTGCATTCCTCGAATTTCTTGGTCAGTTCCCTGCCCGTGAATACTATCCGGTCGGCTCCCAGGTATTCCTCGATCTCACCCATCAGTTTGATCAGGCGGTAGGGCGATTCGTAGAGCACCACCGGTAGGTCCGCGTCTTTCCATTTTTCGAGGTCGCGTTTACGGCCTCCGCTCTTGTGCGGGAGGAAGCCGGCAAAGATGAACCCCTTTTCCCCGTAGCCGCTTAATGCAACCGCCGTGGTTACTGCGGCCGGGCCGGGAACGGAGGTGATAGGGATGCCGGCTTCCCGGCAGTGGGCGACGACCCGTGAGCCGGGATCGGAAATCCCCGGCATTCCGGAGTCGGTCACCATCGCCACGGCCTGGCCGTTATGGATGCGTTCGACAATCTGTTCGGCCCGCTGAATCTCATTGAACTTGTGACAGCTTTGCAGGTGGGTGGATATCTCGTACCGGTCGGTGAGCCGCCGGGTATGGCGGGTATCCTCGGCAACAATAAGGTCCACTCCTTTGAGAGTCTCAAGGGCCCGGAAGGAAATATCGCCTAGATTTCCAATAGGGGTTCCAACAATGTAGAGTGCGGCTTCCATGATTATTGCGCCTGCTGCACGAGGGAATCAAAGTAGGTATTGAGGCGGCGCACCCCGTCGGATATCACGACGTTTTCCATGGTGCGGTAACACCTCTCCCGTGCCCGGTCCGGAGAACCCACCGCTTCACGACCCTTTGCGGCGAGGGTGGTCAGAACATTTCCCGCGATATCCTGCATCTGTACCGTAAGATTGTAGTTGAAAAAGGCCAGTCCGGCGGTACGCACTCCGGTGTCGGCGATGGAAACGCGGCCGGTCATGCCCAGAACGGGAGGCTTTCCCACCACAAATCCGAAGCCGGTGACCAACTCCTGCAGGCAGTTCGTCATTCGTCCGTCTTCATCGCCTTCGATCAGAATCTGCACGTAGATCTGTTTGGCGCTTTCGGTGGCGGTCTTCTGGATTTCGTTGATGGAATAGGGGGGGGCAGACGCCGAGGCTGTCGGCGGATGGATGACCTTAAGCTGCCGCAACAGCAGTTCATTTTCAGAAGCGGCACGTGCGGCCGCGCGGAGCAAGGCAAATTTTTCCAGCGGGTTTGCGGCATGTGCGGCATAACCCAGCAACGCCTGGACCCGGTTCGTTTGTTCCTCCACCTTGTCCCTGTAGATCGCGGCGGTGTCGCGGCGGTCCAGATAGGCCACCGCATGGTAACGGCCGGTGTCGTCCTTCCAGGCTTCGGCATGCTGGATGTTGATAAGGGTTTGCGCCGAGAGAATATTGATGTCGGTGGTCAAGTCGGTCGTGCGCGAAAAATCTTTGTCGGTTTCGCTGACTTTGTCGACGACCCGCTCGTCCGATTCAATATGGGACTCGAAGATTCGCGACAGATTGGCGGCCGCCGAGTTTTCGGCGGACCGGCGCGTGTCGCCTTCCCCGACTGCGACGAGATATTGGTTTTCCGGATACACCGATTTTGGATTGCGCACCCAGTCCGGTGTTTTCCCGGTGAATGACCTGCAGCCAAAGAGGCACACGACGGACAGGCACAGGCCGGTACGGATGAAGGCCTTGATTCTTGATTTGCATCCCTTCGCGTTCATTTACGGCTTCCTTAGTTGAGGTAGGCGGATTCAAGCACATTCAGCCTTCCGGCTTCAAGGCGCACGCCGTTTCTTTCGTCGGTGTGGAGCAGATTGCCGTCATAGCCGTAATAGTTGATTCGGATGTCGTAGACCCCTTCATCGAGATGGAGTTCGCGAATAGCCGCTTCCGCCGGAAAAAAACGCGACACGCGCAGGTCGGCATTTTCGGTCTGATCGATGGCCAGATCAGTGGCGAGCCGGGTGAGAAAGGAGGCGCCTTCGCCCATATCCCTGGTCATCTTCTGCTTGGTCCGCTCGGCCGCCAGTCCCTTCACCACGGCGCGCGTGAGCGTTTTAAGATAGATGATGGGCTTCTTGATCGAGAACGTTTCCACGGCGGCGTTTTCCAGGCTCTCCAGCCTTTGGAGGCGCTGGGTTTCGCCGCCGATAACGGATACCTCGATGTGATCCACGCGCGATGGCCGTTTATGCATGGTGGGGAGCTGAAACTTAAAGTGGTAGCCCTCGGTCACATTGGGCCATGCAATGGCGTCGAGTCCATCGAGCCGCTGTTTACCGAGATAGTTTTCGGAGGTGCCCGCAAGAACGATCAAATTTTCCTCCGTATGGATGTAGAAGGTCGATGCGGTTTTATCCGGGCCAAGTCCGGAGAAGGCGATGATGTTCAGGCGGGCTTTGGGGGCAATCGTTCGCTGCTGCTCGGCCGACAAGTCCGGCTTTAAGAAGGTGTAGATGTCAGGCTGGAGCTTCCAGCCCCGGTTCATTTTGTCGAGGTCGATACGTACGTCGTCCCATTTGGCGTCGTTCCGGTAAAGCAGCATGCCGAGATAGCGGCCCAGCGCGGATTCCTGAAAATGGCTCTTACCCGGACGGAAGCTTTTTTGAGCCTCCTCGGCATCGCTGAGCTTTTGCGCCATCTTGTCGTATTTGCTTCCAAGCTGGACCAGCTTGTTGTCGATCCGCCGGACTTCCACGAAGGCATCATCATTCTGTCCCAGCGCAAGATAGTTTAGCGCCTTGAATGCATTCAGGTAGATGTCTTCGTAGTCTTCGCCGGCATAGGCGAGTGTATTGTCGTTGAGAATCAGCGACGAGGCGGCACGGGTGACGCTCCGGGTAAAATTTTCCTCGATGGCGCGCTCGGCTTTTTCGAGGTATTCATTGCTCTTTTCATAGTCCCCGTTCCAGTGATGGAGCATGCCGATGTCCAGATAATAGACGGCCCGGTCTTTGGGGGTATAGGCGATGTCCTTGGCCGATTCTATCCGGGCCATGGCGGCTGGATAGTCGGCCCGCGCCAGCATCACGTCCGTTCCGGCATACTGCGATTTATCGGTACGCAGATGCGCGCAGCCTGTTAGAAAAAGCAGCGCCGCGAGCAAGGGGGCTGACGCGCGGATGGTCAAGAAACGCTCCGTAATGGCCTTACAGCTTCAGACTGCGTTTTTTGATGTATTTCTTGATCTTCTTGTCACCGATCCATGCCTTTTCGCTGGATTCGAGATGGATGAGTTCAAGATTGATCTGGTAGAATTTTACGGATTCTTTGCCTTCCTGATCGATAATGGAATTGATGCTGCCGAGGAGCATGTAGTCGGCGCCGGTTTCGGCGGCCAGGCGCTTCTGGGTTTCAGCGGAGGACCAGGTTTGCTGCTGCCGCCGTTCTTCACGCAGCGGATCGCGTTCGACGGGATTGGCTACGAACTTGACCCGTCCGCTGTTGATGAGTTCGCGCTCAAGATCCTTGGTAAAGGTTTCGGTTGCGATGTGTTCCGAGCTCAGGTTGCGGACCGGCCCGACAATGATCACTGGTTTCTTGCCATGCTTGGCGGTGTATTCCTCCACCCACGGGCGACCGGCAAGGTCGGAAATCATTTCTGCGGACACCAGTTGCGAGTCCGTATCGTTCCAGCGACCGGATAGATCGATGGTTTCATCGACGGCGACCCGTTCCACCTTGGTTTTGCAGCCGGTCAGGGCGACAACGGAAGCAAGTGTGAGGGCGACCAGCAGTTGATTTCTTTTCATGGCAATCTCCTTGTTTGGTTCCATTTAAGCAAAAGAATGCACGGACGTTAAGTTCTTATGCCCGTCAATCTTCGTAGATCTTGACGTAGCTTTCGGCCTTAAGACGTTCGATCCACCGGACGCGCAACCGCTCACGTTCTTTTGCCTGCAGCGCGTTTTTTATTTCATCGCGAACGTCGTCGAAGCTTTTGTAGGCCGACTGGCGGCGGGCTTCCAGCTTCACGATGTAAAGCTGGCTGTCGGTTTCGATGATTTTGCTGATTTGTCCCGCCGGCTGGGTTTTGAGGGTCTCCTGCAGTTCGGGACGGGCATCTTTCGGTTTCATCCAGGGGAAAGCCCCGCCTTCGGTGGCCCGGCTGCCTTCGGATACGGCTTTGGCGGTTTCCGCAAAATCGGCCCCTTCAAGCAACTTCTGCCTGATGCTTTGCGCTTCCGTCAGCTTGACGGTCTGCTCCTCGGGCGTTTCACCTTTGTTGAGGACGATCACGCTGTATTTCATCTCTTCCGGGATAAAGTAGTCTTGTTCCTTGTGCGCGTTGTAATAGTCGCGGACCTGTTCGGGTGTCACCCGTGCGCGTTGGGAGACCTCTTCATTGACCATCATGCCGACAATCATCTGCTCCCGCAAGTTATCCATATACTCGCTGCGGCTTGTTTTCTGGCTTGCGAGCGCTTGTTCAAACAGCGCTTCATCCCCTTTGAATCGTTCGTTGATGATCCGGTGGACTTCATCGTTCACGTACTGGTCGGGGATCTGTCCGCCGCGGTCTTTGAAGGCTTCGAGAATCAGGGCCTGTTCCACCAACTCGTTGAGGGCCTGTTTAAAGGCGTTTTGCAACGCCTGTTCAAGCTGCTCGCCCTGATAGGTGCGGTACAGCTCAGGCAGCATGGGCGCCATGGCGTCACGGACTTCTCCGATGGTAATGATGCGGCTGTTCACTTTTGCGGCATAGCCGTCAATGTCGATTGAACGGGTCTGGGCCGGCGCATTGGTCTGCACCACCAGGTTGGTTTGAGCCATTACCGTTGCCGCACTTGCGAAAAGAATGAGTGTAAGAAGTTTCTCCATAGTTCAAATACCTTAGTTAAACGGTTCCGGCGGCGCAACGTCGAAAAGCGCAACCGCGAATATTCTTTACGCTCGAGGGGCCCAATGTGCTACAACCCGCGGCCATGACAGATGAACTTCCAGAATTCGAAGGAATGGGCCGCGCCGGCATTGTGGCCATCGTAGGCCGCACCAACGTCGGCAAATCCACCCTTGTCAACCACCTGCTGGGCGAGAAGGTCAGCATTGTCAGCGATACGGTGCAGACGACGCGCAACCTGATCCGTGCGATTCTTACCGAACCGCGTGGTCAAATCGTGTTCCTCGATACGCCCGGCGTGCATAAGGCGCAGGGCGATATGGGAAAAAACCTGAACAAAGCGGCGCGGTCTGCGGTTCAGGGCGTCGATGCCATTCTGCTGGTGCTCGATGGCTCATCCAAGCCCGAGCTGGAAGACGACGGCTGGTTCCGCCGTATCGCGAGAGAAGAGGTCCCTTGCATAATCGCCCTGAATAAGAGCGATCGCCGATTCGATAATACCGACGCCTACAAAGCGCTTTGGGAAGAGATCAAGGTCGAGAAAGAAAGCAGCCAGCATCCCGTTTGGACCTCCGTCTCCGCCTTGCATGGCGACGGCATGGCCAGCCTGCTCGATACACTTTTTACCACGGTACCGGAAGGACCGCCGCTTTTTCCCGATGACATCCTCACCGACTATCCGCGCAAACTCAACATTGCCGACGTCATCCGTGAAAAGCTTTTCCACCGTCTGCACGACGAGTTGCCCCACGCCGTCGCCGTCTGGGTCGAGGATATCGACGAACAGGAAAACAAATGGACCGTCGAAGCCTCCATCTACGTCGAGCGCCACTCCCAGAAAGGCATCGTTATCGGCGAAAAAGGCCGCCTGCTCAAGTGGGTCCGCGAGCAGGCCGAGAAGGAGCTGTACGAAATGTACGGCGTCCGCTTCAAGCTCAAGCTCTGGGTCAAGGTCGAGAAAAACTGGCGCAAGAACTTCTGGATTCTCAAGAAGCTCGGATACGCCTAATATTGTTTGGAGGGATACGTTTCATCGTATCCCTAGAGAATCGGTTCGCGGCGGCGACGGAGCGCCGCCCTCCAGTCACTCAATCCGCCCGGAAATCGAACCACACTTTCATGTGGATACCTTCGTCGCCGACCTTGATGCGGATGCTGGACGGCTGGCTCTGCGGGCCCTGGTGGGCGAGGGGCTTGAACGACTGGATCGCACCGATCTCATACAGGAACGAAATGTCGCCAGGCGGGAAGGGCGGCATGGTACGCCGCCCACCATTGCGTCCGGCCGGTTCTTCGGGAGTCAGCATGCGCAGGAACAGTCCGTCGTTTTCGCTGTAAAAACCGATCGTTCCGTCGTCGGTGCGCATCTTCGTGAAAAACATATTGGCGTGATAGCCCTTGAATTCGGGGTAGATCAGATTTTCAAAACTCTCGCCCGTGATGGTGTTGTTGTAGTCCTTGTCCCACAGTCCGAACGTGGTGCCGGGAATACGGTTTTTCCAGACCCGGTACGGGCCGCGGCCAAACCACTGCATGCCTTTCACTTTTTCCTCGGGATAGTCGAAGGTCAGGCCGAAGGCCGTAATGTTGTCATCGATAAAGCCGCCATCGAAACCGCCGTCGTTGACCGCATTGTTCAGGCAGAGCATGTCCATCTTAAGTAGGCCGTCAGGCGTCATGGTCCAGGTAATGTTGTCGATGCCCCCCGCATATTTGACGATCAATACCGCATCGCCGCCTTCCTGTTTGACCTCCGTTTCCTCCACCTTGGCTTTCATGCCGACTGGAACGGGGCCATGGGTGAAAGGAACGGCGGTTTTATCGTTTTGAACGGATACGATGCAGCCGGTCGTTTTATCGAATATAACTGAAACAAGTCCTCCCGCCTTGAGCGTTACACTGCTGCGGTCTTCGACGGCGGTGGCGGTCTTGTCGTTGCCTCGTCGCGGCAGGAATCTGGCGGTGTATTCATCGGCGCGGTGGATCGGCCAGGTCCACGTATAGATTTCCCGCCCGTGCTGGTCCCACGCGGTGATCGATAGAACATCCGCATCAAAAAAGGTTGGAGGCATCGTTATTTGAATTTTACGTGACTCGCCGGGTTTGGTATCAGGAATTTCGATGGGACCGGTTACTACTGCGTCAGCCGCGTCGGACTCAATGGCGATCAACTTATATTCCATCCTGCAGGTGTTGAGGTTGCTGAACTGGTAGGTGTTCTTTACGACAAACGAGCCGTCGAAGGAGTCGGTGATGAGACGCGGCTCAAACTGGATCGGCGCCCAGATTTCCTTAACGGCAAAGACACTGCCTTCCTTTTCGCGATGGGGACCGACGATGCCGTCGGGCGCCATGTAGGTGTTGGAGTCGTATTTCTTTTCGCCGGTCCAGTCGGTGCGCAGGACAGCGCAGTCGTTGTAGGCCCACATGAAGCCGCCGGCGAAAAGTGGACTGGAGGTCCATTTGTTCCAGAAATCCTCAAGGCCGGCGCCGTGGCCCTGATCGTACATGCCGTGCAGGGTCTCGGTGGGGAAGAAGACATGTTCGCCGTTGTTGAAGCGGTGGATGCCGGTCTGATAGGCGGGGTAGTGATGGGTGTCCCAGCCGTTGAAGTCGGCCCACGGATGGATCACGATGCGGTCCTGCGGATCATACCCGTGGAACAGCTTGTCCGTATTGTAGTTCCAGCCGCCTTCGTTGCCGTTGTCCCAGATAATAATGCTGGGGTGATTGACGTCGCGCTCAATCATTTCCTTAACCAGTCTGGCGCCGACTTCATCGTCGTAGGCGTTCTGCCATCCGGCAAGTTCGTCGAGGAAGAAGAGGCCCAGCTCATCGCACATGTCGAGAAAATGTGGATCCGGCGGATAGTGAGTGCGGACGGCGTTCATGTTCATGTCCTTGATGATTTCGGCATCCATGCGGCTGATGCGTTCACTGGTGCTGCGGCCGCCCTCCGGCCAGAAGGTATGGCGGTTGATGCCCTTGAAAATGGTGCGTTTGCCGTTAACGTAGATGCCGTCGCCCTTCTTGAACTCGAGGGTGCGGAAGCCGATGCGCTGCGAGACCTCGTGGATCACTGTGTCGCCGCTGACCAGATACAATGTGAGCATATAGAGGTTGGGATCTTCCGGTGACCAGGGTTCGATATGATCCAGCTTTTTTGCAATCTCGACGGTGGTTGCGTTCTGTGGAACCGGAATGCTGACGCTCGAAACGGTATGGGGTGGGTAACATGGGGTTATTTTCGCGCGCAACCGCATGTCGCGGGTTATGTTCTCAAGTTTTACATCGGCATAAAACGATCCATCGGCCTTGGCATCGATGGCAAAGTGCTCGATGTGTGCCTGCGGTTTGACCTCCAGCCAGACGGGGCGGTAGATGCCGCCGAAGAGCCACCAGTCGGCCATGCGTTCGGCCGCGTTGACCGTTTTGTTGCCGGAATGCTTTTTGACGTGGACTTCAAGCAGGTTGTCTTCGCCATATTTCAACAGGTCGGTAATACGGTACTTGAACTGGTAGAAGCCGCCTTGGTGAACGGGTCCCGCTAATTGGCCGTTGATTTTGACCTCGGTATCGGTCATGACGCCGCCGAAAACGATGTCGACAACCTTGCCTTGCAGCGCATCCGGCACGTTGAAAGTATATTTGTAATGCCCTTCTTCCATGGATGGATGATCGACGCCCTTTTCCTTGTACCAGCGGCCGTAGGTGTATTCGCCGTAGCCCTGAAGTTCCCACTGTGACGGCACGCCGATCCGTCCCCATTCGTTGGCGCGCATGCCGCCGGTCACCATAAAATCCCACTGCACAGGATGTTCGAAATCCTTGCCGGATAGATAAATGCGATCTGTTGGAGATCCGTAGGATGTGCCGGAAATCAGTGCTGCAAGGAATAGGAATAGAATGGTTCGTTTCATGGCTAACCTGCCTCGTTCGATTTTGTAGGTAATAGGTTCGGCTCTTACCGTTGCCGTTCTTCTACACTAAAGCTATATAGGTCATATGGCTGTTCACCCGCGTCCAGCCTCAACAGCTAAACCATATTGATCGGTATCTAAATAGAAAGTGGCAAAATGAAGAAAATCCAAACGTCAGCATTTCTGCTGGTTGCGTGGTGCGCCTGTGCAGCCGTTTCGCTGGGCCGCCCGGAACCCGATATGGTGGTGGCCCTGGATGGCAGCGGTGATTTTAAGAGCATTCAATCGGCGATTGATGCTGTTCGGGACCACCGCGACAGGCGAACGGTCATTTACCTGAAAAAGGGCATCTACGATCAGGAAAAGCTGCTGGTGCCGGCGTCGAAGCAGAATATCACGTTGATCGGCGAGGACCGGGAGAAAACGGTTATTCGCTTCGGTGTTCATAACTGCAGTTGCGATGAGGCGGTGCATGGAATGTGTCCGCCGGAAGCGGTCAAGCTGTGGGAGGGCGACACCATCCGAACGGCAGCCACGGTGACGGTCAAAGGAAGCGGTTTCCGCGCTGAAAACCTGACGATTGAAAACACGGCCGGGCCCGTCGGACAGGCGCAGGCCATTACCGTGCAGGCCGATAAGACCGTTTTTGTGAACTGCGACCTGAAGAGCTATCAGGATACGATCTATCTTTGGAGCAGGGGGTGCCGCACCTATTTCAAGAACTGTCTCGTGGTGGGGCGGACGGATTATATCTATGGTGGAGGTATCGGGTATTTTGACGAGTGCGAAATCCGTAGTTGGGGCGGGGGATGGATCACGGCACCGGCCACGCCGAAGGATCAGGAATACGGCTTTATCTTCAATAAATGCAAGATTACCTATGCCGATGACAGCCCGCGAAAAGGCGACGACGGAAAACCGTTCCGGCTGGGCCGCCCGTGGCACGAATATCCCAAGGTTGCCTGGATTTGTTGCGAGATGTCGGAGATGGTTCATCCGGAAGGATGGGGCGATACCTGGCGCATGGATTATGCCGCCTCCAGCGAAGACCTGCAGCTCTACGAGTACGGAAACAAAGGGCAGGGCGCCGATATGGACAACCGCGCTGACTGGGCCGGGCTGCGGGAACTCAAGAGGTCCGAGGCGAAGGCATACGCCGTACGCAAGGTGATGTCCGGCAGCGATGGCTGGGATCCGGCCGATAATTGATCGATCAAGGCCGGGTCTGAATAAATTCCTGCAGGATGGAGTCGGACGGAACCATCGATTTTCCGATGGGTTTGAAGTGGTGGAGAAACTCGAGCAGCTCCAGGGCTTTCCCGTGCCCCGGATGCAGGGCGGGCAGGGAACGGATCAGCGGTTCGGCCAGCGGCTTGAGCACCGGGATCTCATAGCCCAATGCTGAGTTGTATTCCAGCTCAGCGAGCGGCTGATAGGGGAAAATCCATTTGTCTTCGCCCTTCCTCACGGATGGCCACAGGTTGAAGGTCCGCTCCGCCGGGTTTCCACGGAAGGTATTGTCGCGGATCATGCGCCGGATCATCCGGTGGTTGGTGGTGGAAATGCGCGTGTGCTTGTCGAGCTTGAGCGTCGTGCGTGCGCCGATATAGATTTTCAGGGAGTGCGATGGATCGACGAACGAAGTAATGCGCGGATTCAACGCGTGAATTCCTTCGATCAATGCGAGCTCGTTCGGCTTCAGACGGATGATTTCGCCCCGGAACTCGCGGCGGCCATGCAGGAACTTAAAGTGAGGCATCTCCACCGGCTGACCGGATTTTAATCGATCCAGATGGCGTTCCAGCAGGGGTAGGTCGATGGCTTCGATATGCTCGTAGTCATATTCCCCTTTGTCATTCTTCGGGGTAAGGTCGCGGTTTATGAAATAATTATCGAGGCTGATCTGATGAGTTGGAATGCCTTGCCGGTTCAGTTCGGCGGAAAGACGTTGCGTGAAGGTCGTTTTTCCTGCCGATGACGGGCCGGCCAGCCAGATCCATTTCAACCGCTTGCTCTGTCCGGCTATGCGGTCTGCAATCGCTTTGATCTGGTGCCGCTTTACTTCTTCTTCCTGCTGGATATACGAAGCAAGATCTCCATGACGGATAACCTCGTTGAGTTCCTGCGCGGTTTGGATATTCAGTGACATGCTGCATATAGCATATCCTTTCATCGGTTGATTGCAACCGTTTCGCTTTTGGTTGGAAAAAGGGGTTGCCTTTACTCCATGAATCTCCGATATTCGCGCGCTTTCCGGGAAATCGGAATACGGGGCGTAGCGCAGTCTGGTAGCGCGGTTGCTTTGGGAGCAATAGGTCGGGAGTTCGAATCTCTCCGCCCCGACCATTTATTTTTACAGCGAACTTCTTCGGAGGTTCGCTTTTTTGTTTTTACGCGTTTTTGCGCCAGTAAATGCGGTGTTTCCGGTTTCTCCCTCCCCACATTAAAACCTAAAACTTGCCACTTAACACTGCCGCATCGCGGCATATTCTCCATTCGCTCCCCACTCTCTCAAAAGTACCACCCCGGTAACATCCGATCAGGTTCCTCATGTTATCACTCAAAAAGAACGGCAGATTATAAAATTACTGGCGATTCAGTATGGAGTCAGGGTTCAACGTCCTTCAGCGGTGTTTTCTGAAGTAGAATGAGGTTGTTGGCCCTCTCATTTCTTCATGTTGTCGAATCACCTTGGTGGGGAAATTCCTCACTTTAGATCTAGTAAAAAATACTACTAATAAAAAAATAAGATAAAAAGAGTTGAGTGAGTCGTAGTGTGGCAGGTAAAAACCAGCCCCTTATTGCAACAGTCGTGCATAAGTAGAAAGGTGGAGCGGATATGAAAGGGGTAGGGGGAGCGATTATTTCCTTTGGTTTGATGTTGGTTTGGACCTTGTTGGGTGCAGGCGGCATTGCGCAAGCTTCGACCATAGCGTATTGGGATTTCAACTCTACAAATGCGGTAGAGGGAGCCTTTATGTTAGGTAACGGCGAGCGCCGTGACTTGGACGGTGATGGGGCCATGGACGCCGACGACTTTCGCATCAGTGCGATCGACCTCTCTGGTAACGGCAACCACCTGACGGCATGGACCTCATCTTGGATGAAGTGGAGTTCGGATAGCGTTCAGGGGGATTTTAGTATGCAATACGATAATTCCTGGCCTGCTTCCGGAACCGACTCCGCCTTCAATCCCGACATTACCGGAACGGATGCCGAAGCCATCACGCCTGCGCAGTGGACGGTCGAGGCGGTGTTCAAGTCCGCCAACCTCGTTTCCTACTGCACCATAATAGGACGTGACGGCCGCTATGTGGGCGGCAACAACAGTGACTCGGCGGCGCTCTATCTCTCCACGCGCGGTACCGATCTTGCGATCGAGTATACCGACGTTCAGGGTGGCATACACAACCTGCAGGTGGCCGCCGGCCTGAAGGCGGGGGTGTGGCTCCACGTGGCCGCGGCCAGCGACGGCGCGATCCTTTCGCTGTACCTCAACGGGGCAGTCATCGGCACGCTTGACCTGACCACCACCGGCACCGATACTTCACTAGGGATCGGTTATGGTACCTGGAGCGTGTCCCGAGGTATGTGGACCGACCGGCATGTCGACCGGTTCTTCGGCGTCATCGACGCAGTGGCGATCTCCGATGCGGCGCTCGAGCCATCCTCCTTCGTCATACCCGTTCCCGCGCTGTGCGTCGACACCGACCGCGACGGCATGGCCGACCTCTACGAGGAGTTCTACCACCTCAACCCGGCCAACAGCGCCGACGCAGCGGAAGACCTCGACGGCGACACGCTTACCAACTTCGAGGAATTCATTCTCGGCACCGATCCAACGAAACCCGATTCGGATGGCGATGGCCTGTCCGATGGGTACGAGGTCGTGTTCGGTACAGATCCAATGAACCCCGATTCGGATGGCGATGGCCTGTTCGACGGAGACGAGATCGCCTTCGGCACCGATCCGCTCAGCCCGATGGTACTGGTATCAACCGAGGGAACGGTGCGGTGGTTGGATCCTATGGTTCCAGAAGCAGGCAAAATTGTGTTGATCGCTACGGATAACGGTTTGTGGTACGATGCCGGGGATGGAAGTGATCCCCATCCGGTTACCTATGAAAGCCTTCTTTTCCACTCTTCGAACACTGTCTTTAATGGAATCTATATCGATTCTAATGGTGAAATGATCCCCCAGCCATGATGAATGGAATGGTGTGTGTGGGAACTGTCAACATGCAAAATTCTATTCGACACGTTACGTATAATGAGGAAAGTGAATATGTTTAAGCGGAATATAACTCTGTATGCAATGTGGGTTTGCGCCTTGCTGGTCTGCCTCAATTCTTTTGGCAAGGTTCCTGAACCAGATACGATTTTTTACGGAACGGTGCAGCATCTGAGCAGTCAGCCCTTAATTCCTTCCGAAGGTGAAGATATAGAGGTGCAGGCGCTCGGGAATGATGGCGAGTTGTTGGCAACGACTCAAATCGTGGCTGGTACCAACACCTATGTATTACGCATCCCGATGGATGATGGAGAGGAAGCACGTATTCTCGGAACGGCACAAGGGGGGGATGTAATACATATTCGTGTAGTCAACCTGGATAAAAAACTATCTTACGAGGTGAATGAAACGGAAGTTGCCGGAATTGCCCTCGGGGAGGAGCGCGGAATCGTATTGCAGCAAGAATTCGTTCTGGATCAAAATTTGAAGGTTTTTTCGGCTGACAACGATGCAATGGCCGATGCGTGGGAAGTTCAGTATAGCGTTCCGTCTGTGACCGGGGTACTCCCTTTGAGTCTGACAGAGGACGACGCCTCGTTGGATAATGACGGGGATGGTTTCAGCAACCTGAAGGAATATCTCGCAGGAACCAATCCTTTGGATAAGGACAATTATTTCAAAATTATGGATGTCAAGCAAATCGGCACGATCTATCAGGTTAAATGCGGACCGGTGAAGGCCGGAAAATACTATATGATTAACTTTAAAGAGAGTTTAACGGTGCCTGATTGGACAACGCTGGTGCGTGTTGAAGCGCTTAGCGATAGTGACTATCTCTCCTGGGCATTTAATATTGAAGACTCCCAATCAGGAGTCTTCCAAGCTCAAGTGGAGATGAGATAATGTGTGGATTGAGATATATTAAAATATCCATGAGACCACTGATCGCTGTCGCCCTGCTCACCCTGCTGGGTGGGTTCCATGCGCGGGCGGAAGAGCAGGTGATTGCTTTAAATGCCGGGTGGAACTTGATCTCCATGCAGGTGGGCAACATATGGGACATGCAGGATATTGAGGCCAACCTAGATGTGGAAGATGCATTGCTGGCGGTTTGGGGATATGATGCCATAAGTGCAAGCTGGAGCTGTTATCAGCCGACCTTGTCCGACTTTTCTCAAACGTTGGCCTATATTGAACCCGGGAAAGGCTATTGGGTGAAGGTGTCGGAGGACTGCCTGTTGACCCTGGCAGGGGCACCCTGGGATGGAGAGGTTACCTTGGAGGCGGGTTGGAATCTGGTGGGGTTGCCGGGGTTGAATGAAGCTGACAGTGAACCACAGGCACTAACCTCTGTTTTTCAGGATCGGTTTGACTTGGTTCAGCAGGTATGGACCTTTGATAGCGGATGGGCACAACAATTTATCGGTTATGATACCACAGCGATTCCTAAACGCGCAGATTTAACCACCATATCAGCGGGTATTGGTTACTGGATATTTGCCACAGAACAAATCACGCTCTCGACGGTTCCGGTGATTACACTGATTGGCGATGCAGACTTTCCGCCGCTTCAGGAAAAGGTGGCATATGATGGGCCTCCCAACCCGCTCTATGACGGGAAACTTGTGCGCAAGTCTGGTGAGGAAGACACGGCTAACGGTACCGACCTGAATGGGAATGGCATTCTTGATGATCCCTGGACGCAGGATGCCATACGGTTCGATATTGGCGTAGACCGCCGAATGGTGGTGATTCAGAACGATGGCTTGGGCCTGATGAACTGGTCCATTGAAGAAAATGTTCCCTGGCTTTCCATTGATAAAACATCCGGTGTTGTCGGTTCCGAAAAGGCATACGCTACTTTGCGTACGGATCTTACCGGAATGGAGCCGGGCACCTATACCGGAGCGAGCATCGTGATTCATGCAGGCACGCTGTCCAAAACGGTGCACCTAATTTTAGAGGTGCCCGGAATTGCCGGCGACTACCATGGATCCGCCACCACCACACGGGTGAATGGAAAGGATATTTCGCTTGGGAAGGTGGATCTTGCCCTGAATCTGTTTACCGACACCGATAATGAAAACGAAACCCTCTTCAGTGCCGTAATCAACCGGGACCGATCCCTGCTGTTCCCGCAGGATGTTTTCATGAACGGCGTTTTTTACAAAGGGAACGATTTTTCGTTGACCACCAGCTTCAGCATGCCGGAAGGCGACCGGAACGTGCCGCCTTACGATACATTTTCGGAAACGGATGGAGACTTGGATGTTAACGGCGACGGGGTGCTGGATGTCAACAATCCCTTCCCGTTTCCGATACGTCGCGAGGTAACCCTGCTGGGCAGCCGGGTTGATCCCGACAAATTGGAAGGTACCTATGTAGAAGCCATCCGAAACGTACTTCCGAATAACAAGGCCATCTTTATTGAAGGCACGTTCTCCCTGGAACGCGAGACCTATGAACCGTCGCGACGCAGTATTTATAATCAAGCAGACGATACCCTGACCCAAATTGGCGGATCGATCAGTCAGCCGATTGTAAAAACCATCACGGTTAATGATGCGGTCGTTGTGCAGAATGTGCAGATCGCACTGGATATTGACTTCCCATCCCCGGAACTGCTGACCATATCGCTGGTCTCTCCCGAAGGGACAACCGTTATGCTGCATCGGAACGGGACCGTACTGGCTTCGCTTTATGAACTATCCGATTTTAATAACAAGAATGGACAAGGTGATTGGACGTTGCGCATTGGCTGGGATACTTCAACCGGAGAACGCGGGCTGCTGAACAGTTGGAATCTCGACATCGAAGGACTTGCCTTCTATTCTGCCACCGCCCGCATAGTGGATGTAAAGGATGGTGTAACGAATGGTTTGCCGGGCGCAGAAGTGATCCTTTCCGGCAGCAACCAGATCAAATATGATCAGTCCGGCGATGACGGCATTATTCAGTTTGATAAGCTGATGCAGAATGAATATCAGCTCTCTATTTCCCGGATAGGCTACCAATCCGTTCAACGTTCGTTTTTCATTGATGACCGGAATGAGGATCTGGGCGATATTGTGCTGAGTCCAATCACGGTATCCGAGCCTCAAATCATCACCCAGCCCACGGTTGGAGCCGGCCCATTGCAAACGTATATGGAAGTTCAGGTTCCGCTGGAACTGCTGGAATCGGATATTGGGGGAATCTATCGGGTATATTGGTACTTCAGCGATGGAACCACAAACATAACGACTACCGTGGGGACAACACATACCTTCACAAGTCCGGGATATTATAATGTGATGGTGGTTATAGCGGGTTATAACGGCGGCGTGGTTGTAACCGGGCCCTCCGTTACCGTTAATGCGCTTGCGCCTGATCCGTCGCTCTATCCGGAGGGATTGACGAACTTTATTACCGGTTGCGCGTTTTTAGGCGCCGGTTCCGCGATTGATCTCCCGGATGGTTCCGTTCTGTATAAAGAAAATCAGCGGGATATGGCTGCCTTTGACATTGATAGATGGCCCACGAATAATTATCTGGGAGCAGAAGACTCGGACTTTTTTGTGCAGGAGAATACGCCGTATTACAACGAATCGCAGGAGCCGCCGGATGGAAACTACGATGTGTATCAACAGCCGGATGTAGGGCCGGATCGGTATCGGTTGATCTGCACCATGGGCGGCTATGTTATGGGAACCGAGCCGGCAAGCGTAGGGGAGTTCATGCTCCAAGCCGGCAGGATCGAAGAGTGACAGCAATAAATGAGTTGGAATCAAACTGATGGAGTTTATCTCGCACAGCGTCACGAAGTCACAGAGGACTAAGCAATCATTGTTCCTTGGTGCTTTGAGCGGGCCGGTAGGGAGCGAGTGTGGGTATGATTTTAGAACTGTAGTAGGAAGGAAACTTTAAGGAGATAAATATGAAAATTAAGACAGTGTTAATGACTCTGATGATGCTTGCCGGACTGGCCCATGCGGCGGAATCGCCGCTCTTGATTCCCTTCCAGGGACGGCTGACCGATCAAAACAATGTTCCGTACAATAGCGGACAATACACCCTGACCTTCAACCTGTATGACGAGGCCGTGGGCGGGAACTCCCTCTGGACGGAACGGCACCAGCAGGTGGGGGTGATTAACGGCATGGTGAATGTTTTTCTCGGTTCGATTGAAGCCATGGACTCCGTCGATTTTTCGCAGACCCTTTATCTGGGCATTACGATTGATGCCGATGGCCTTGAAAACACGTCGGATCCCGAAATGATTCCGCGCCAAATGATCATTCCGGCCTTTCATGCCAAAGATTCAGAAAAACTGGCTGGGTACGATTGGTCGGCCATTCTTGAACCCGGCCAAACGGATCCGTCGACGGGATCAATTAAAGCCTCAAAAATTGAGACCGATGGCATTGCGGCCGGGCAGATTGCAACTGGAGCCGTGGGGAGTGATGAGATTGACACAGGTGCCGTGGGGAGCGATGAGATTGTCAACGAGTCTATCACCAGCGAGGATATTCTGGATGGACAGGTTGCCGAACAAGACCTGTCCCAGACCTTACAAGACACATTATCTACTTTGGTATCAGAAGATGCTCTGAAAGCAACATTGAAATCGACGGACAACCCATCGATGAATTATTTAACGATGTACTTTGCAGGGGAGCAGAGCATGACTGGGGCTTGGGATATCCTAGGTCTTAACGTGGAGAGAAATAATATCGACGGGGCGTCGGTTGCGTCAGGGATAATCACTCTTCCGGAGGGAACTTACTTTGCAGATGGGTGGATCGCCATAGCCATGAATAATAATAACTCTGATGCGTTCGCATCCTGTGCCCTGTTTAATGGTGGTTTTGCATTCTCCGACATCCTTATCGACGGATCATCCGCTCATCAGTATAACGACTATTCACTAAGAACTACTCAGACGCTGCTCGTAAAAGGGCATTTCTCGATAGGGGCCGGAGGGTCATCAAGTATACGGATCGGGGTCATTGCTTCGAACGGACAGGTCGGATTAAATTATTCTCGTGGCACTGGATTTCCTGATCCGAAATCAGCATTTCTCATGATCCGCAAACTCGATTAATTCAAATCGCTTTTGATTTCCGCATATATGATGCGGGAACGAGGTGCTAGCGTTTAAATAGGGTAATTGGAGAAATTACCCGCGAATTACAGCAAAGCGAGGGATAAGTTTTGACAGGATAACTGGATGATCGGGACAGAAGAAAATCCAGTAAATCCTGTTGTCCTATCGAAAAGTTGCTCCAGTGAAGAAAGCTGGACGATTGAGAGTCGGCATCGATACTCAATTGATTGAAGAGGAAAATTTATGTTTGCTAGAATCAAAATTTCAGCAGGACTTTTGGGCATGCTCGCGGCGCAGATGGTCGGCGCACAGGATCTTCACTTCTATGCGCAGCCTTATCAGGTGCATGAGGGCGATGCGGTGTTGTTCCATTATCTGGATGCGGAGAGCGTGGTTCCTTTGGAGGAGATCGCCTCTTGGAGCTGGGATTTTGATAACGATGGGCAGGTGGATGCTCAGGGCACTGGTTCAGAAGGGATCAATGCCACATGGTATGCGACGTTTGATGAGAGCAAGGCGCAGGGCGGAACCTATGCCGTAACCCCGAAGCTGAAGATTGTTGATACGAATGGAACCGTCTACACACAGATTGGAATCACCGAAGACAGTCATGGAGTAGGCGACGAGGTCGACCCCGAGCTATTCATTTTGGTCCAGTCGGCCGGAAATGATAAAATTGTGGTCGATTTCTCGGGCGGTCCACGGCTCGCAACCGCGGGGACGGAAATCCGTTTTTATGCCGATGTGAATCTTCTGCAGGATGGGCAGATTACGGGCTATGCATGGGATCTGGATGGGGATGGAAATACCGACGATAGCAGCGCAGCCAACCCAACCCACACCTATCCCGTGGGCAGTGAAAACGAATACGATATTACGCTAACGGTCTCCTACACCCTTGATAGCGACCCTGGCAACACACACATGCTTTCGGAAACCAAGCCGGCCTATATCAATATTCAGGACGACAAGGGTTCGCTCTCTTTGGGGCGCGCCTACCGCAAAGGCTTCCCCCACGAGTATGGCTGGGAGGACATTCTGGAGGCCTACAGCGCCAAGGGATCGGATGGGGATAAATATGTCTATTACCACCACTTTGCAGATGCGTATGACGAACTGAAAAACCAACTGGTATCGGACCATCCGGATGATGCACAGCAACAGCAGATGGCGGAAATCGCCAATGAATGTCTGCAGGGGCAGGTGATGCTGGGGAACCAGCGGTTGATCGAGGCGCTGCGGATCAAGTATCCGCGCATGCTGAACTTTGATCCGGAAAATCCTCCGGAAGTACTGCCGGTTCCCCCGGGAGTGCGCGAAGAGACGGAGGCGATTGATGTCGCCCTGCTCGATTTGTATTCGGGACTGCTCTATCCCGCCCAAGCCATCCATGAATATGGAATGGGTGTGCTGCGCTCGCGGGCGGAACAGGGCAACGAGCCTTTTCCGCAATTCCCACAATACATTAGCTTTGTGGATTCCACGCTTAGTCCCTTTGAAGTGCCGATCAAGAATGAATATTGGCAGCTAACCACCTGCTTGGAGCGGATGGGTCTCGGTTCGGTGGAAAAGGCCAAAAAGCTGTTCAAGCTGTCGCTGCACGACGAAACGGCCCGCGAAGAGGCGAAGGAGGAGTGCAAGAAAACCGGCATGCAGAGCTATCTCGGCATGGCGTTGCTGGCTGCCGGGCAGGATGAAGATGATTTTGCCGCCAATCAGGGGAACCTGCTGCTGGCGGACCTGAAAAACAGCCGTGACCTGTTTGAGGCGATTAACCAGGGGCTGACGCCGCTGATGGATAACGGTGATTTTATCCCCAACGAATCCTTTGCCTCCATCTACCTGGATGCGCAGGAGGCGGTTGCCGATGCCCGCGAGGCCGAGATTAATGCCCGTCAGGAAGATCGCACCTACGATCAATACCAGGCGGCCCTGCGCAACGAACTACTCGCGCAGCACAACAGTTATATTACCCCGCTCAAAAACCTGACCGGGTTGGATCCTGCGCTCTACAACAACCTGCAGACGGTCGACGACCAGAAGGATTTCCGGAACACCATCCGCACCCGCGTCAATGCCCTCATTGCAGATTATCCCAACGCCGATCCCTCCACCTTGGGTGAACTGGGCGAACTGATCCTTGCAGAACTCGATCAGGCGCAGGCCGTGCAGATATCGGTCAACAACGTGGCCAACCAGTTAAAGCGAGTTGATGTTGTAAAATGGGCGAATACGAAGATAACGGATGTTCAAAAGGATAATTTGGAAGTGTTTATGGCTTTGGATGTTCTGGATGGAATGGCTGACGGGATGATGCATCAGATCTCGGGGTTGGCTATTTCTTTAGGAGCTGCAGGCGGAGCGCTTGAAGGTCTTTATTCTTCTCGAAAAACTCTTTTATCAACACTTCAGAATATCGATATTAGCGATGTCGAGGCAGAGAAAGAGATCCGCGGGTTGTTAATTGAGATGAATAATCTCGGAATCGCGATTGACCGCGCCAACAACCAACTGAAACAGACCCAGTTGCATTTGGATAATGCCCTGTCCCGCATGGATCGGATGATCGAGGATCTGGCGCATACGCGCAATACGGCGGCGGATCTCTATTTCCAGGATCCGTCGTTCCGAGTGGTGGTGTCGGATGCGATGCGGCGTGCGGAGTCCGAAATGGATTATGCCATCGACAAGCTCTACCGGTTGGCCAAAACACTGGAGTATGAATGGACGGAAGGGTATCAGAATCCATTGACTATTCCGGTTAACTGCAACGAGCCGGCTTCGCTGGAAAATCCGCTGTTTGACAAGTTTACCCAGTTGACCTCGCTCTTCAATGTGCAGTCGGCCGATGAAACCAAGGATTATCTGGATGCGCTGAAGGCGTGGGATAGCAAACTGCGCCGGATCAACGTGACGTCCGTGCGCGGGCCGAACCATGCCGGGCCGATCTCGGCGGAGCCGATTTCGTTGCGTGAGGATATTCTGGGCTTCCGCACCGATAGTGGAACGATGACGATGGAGGAAAGCCTGGAGGCCTTCCGGAATTACCTAAAGACCCATCGGGTAGATAACCACTACAATGTGTTCAATCCGTCGCTGGAACTTGACTTTGCCACCACCATTGCGGACAACCGCTTTTTCCCGGCAACAGGATCACGCTGGAACATGCGCATCAACAGTGTGAGTGTGGAACTGTATGCAGAATCGGGATTCAGTACCAAACAGGTGGCCGAGGTGGATCTGATCGAAAGCGGCGTCGTGGCGCTGCGGCGTTTTTGGGCCGATCCGCCGGAAGCGGATGACCTGAAATACCTCCACTTCCAGTTTGGGTTCGGGGAAGAGGACCGCACGGCGTATGGCATCGCTGTCCCGGCCAAGATTAATGGTGCCATGGGCGGTCGTCCGTCCAGTGAGTTTCTGGCGATGGGGCTGGCAGACCGTCCAATCGGCGCCACGCAATGGATCCTTAAACTGGATACCGAGAACCCCAGCAATGCGGATCTCGATTTCAGCAAGCTGAAGGATATCATCATCAAGTTTACCTACACCTACGGGAATCCGCCCGAGTTCGCCGGCTTCTAGGGGTACCCAGCCCTCGCAGAGAGCGCAGAGTCGATCAGAATAAACTCTGGGGCTTCGGGACTCTGTGAGGAATAAAAATGACAGAGCAGGAAAACGGAAAAACAATGAAGAATCATAAAACAACGATACGTACCGCAGGCATCCCTGCCTGCTTATTCATCATGCTCGCGCTGATTCCATTTATCCAGGCGGAACCGGTTGCGCGTGTTGGAAAAACGGACATCTCGATTGAGGCCGTGCGCTCAACGGCGGCCCGGAACGGCTACGACCTTTCCGACCCGGCATCCACGCAACGGGCGGTTGACGATGAGATTGCGTTTGAACTGCTGGCCAACGAGGCGAAGCGTCTGGGCTACATGGATGATCCGGAAATTATCCGCGTCATGAAGTCGATGGCGGTACAGAAGCTGGTGAAGGAAAAAGTGGATTCCAAGTTAAAGTCCGAGGCGCTGACCGAAGAACAGTATCGGGCCTATTACGATGCAAACATGCACGAATTCAGCAACCCGGCGCTGGTGCGCGGGCGTATCTTGATGGTGCTGAAACGCGAGGGGGGCAAGGCCCGTTTTGACGATGCCGTTGCGGCCCTTGAAAAGGGAACCGGTTTTGCGGAGGTGGTTAAGCAATATGCAGACGATGCCTCGGCGCGCGCCAATGGTGGAATGAGCAGTTGGCTGAGCGAGGCCCGGGAAAACAAGCGCTATCCGAAGCAAGTGGTTGAGACCCTGTTTGGACTTGCTGCTCCAAACGATGTTTCGGAACCGTTTGAGACGGACCGGGCCTTCTATATGGTTCAGCTTTCCGAACGTCGGGATGGGCGGGTGATCCCTTTTGAAGATGCTAAAAACATGATTGCCCGCAAGCTGAAGCTCAACCTGCGTGCGGAGGCCTATGCAGCCTATGTGGAAACACTGAAAAACGGGGTGGATATCAAGATTGACGAAAAAGTTCTTCAGAAATCGATGCAGGAAAACAAACCCGGCGATGGGCCTCCGTCCGGCCCCGTTCCGCAAGCCCAACAATAGCAAGTAGCCTGGAACGTTTAAGAGACGCTGAGGCGCAGAGACCATGCGGAATGATTTTAAAATGAACTATATCGGACATGCTCCGCGTCGCTGTGCCTCTGTGTTTAATAGGAAAATGCGGGGAATCTGTTTTGTCGGTCTTTCGTGTTTGCTGTGGCTGGCTGTGACGAGTTCATCCGCATATGCCGAAGGAAAAACCGGACTTGGGGCTTCCAGGATTTCCCTGCCCTCCGGGCCGGGGTCCATTGAAGGATTGGGTTCGGCCTTTGAACCGCAGTTGAACAGCGGAACGGCGAGCTACAGTGTGTCGATTGCAGCTCCGCCGGGCGTGGCCGGTCTCGCGCCCTCGGTGGCGATCAGCTACAACTCCGGCGGCGGGAATTCTCCTTTTGGCCTTTCGTGGAACTATGAGCCGATAAGTATTCGGCGGCAGGTTGCAAAAGGGCTGCCGACCTATAGCGATTCCGATACCTATGTATTCCAGGGGGAGGAGTTGGTGCGGCTCAGCGATGGATCGTACCGGGTCGAAAATGCGTCGGGTTTTATGCGCTTTTCCCGAAAGGACAGCGGCTGGGAGGTTCAGGCCCCCAACGGAACCGTTTACCGTTTGGGAACGACAGCGGCTTCCCGCGTGCATCGTCCATCCGGCACCTCGGCCTACGATACCTACGCTTGGTATCTGGAAGAGGTGGAGGATGTGCACGGCAACCGGATCGAATATCATTACACATCGTTTTCCGATTCCCCCGGGAAAAAATATTGTCGCGAGATCCGCTACAGCATCTCCGGGTTGAACTATCATTCGATCATCTTTGATTATGAGGTTCGTTCGGATGTTTTCAGCTCCTGCCTGAGCGGCTTTGAAGTGAAGACCGGGCGCAGGTGCAGCCAGATTCGCGTAGAATCGCGCGGCCAACTGGTTCGGCGCTATGTGTTGGAGTATGAGCTGCCGTCCTCCGATCCGGTGGAAATGATTGCCCCCAACGATGCCGGACTCAACTTTTCCCTGCTGCGTAAGGTGACTCAATACGATAACCGTACGGGCAAGTCGGCCTCCTATCTCCCTCCACTACGGTTTGGCTATACCCGGTTTGATGCCGCGCAACGCATTCGGGGAACCGTCTCCGGGAATCCCGTGTATTCGCTGGCCGATCCGAATATCGCCTTGGTTGATATCAACTGCGATGCGCTGCCGGATCTGTTTTATACCGACCCGTATTCGGGGGAACATTCCGTCTATTACAACGAAGGTGACTGTCGCTTCGGAGACCCCGTCTCCTTTGTGGACTATCCCACCGGAGTCACATTGGACCAGCCGGGGGTGCAGTTGATGGATCTCGATGGCGACAGCCGCATCGACCTGCTCCAGAAGGCGGGCGGGGCATATGATCACTTTGTCTATTATGCCAGCACCGTGCCCCCTAGCGGGAACGATGAGTCCCATCCGGCCTGGGGCAGGGAACAGGAGATGCCGACGCCGCATCTTCCGTTTGACCTGTCCGATCCCAATGTGCGCTCGCTGGATCTGAACGGCGATAGACGGATCGACTATATGCGTACGACCCCCGACGGATTCATCTATTACTACAACTATCCGTCAGGTTGGGAAGAGGATGGACTCTATCTGTTCGGCGAACCGCAGTTGGGCGACATCACCTATGCGGACGATCTGCTCTTCACCGACGGGGATGGCGCGCCCAACCCGTTTGTCAAGCTGGCGGATATGAATGGCGACGGCCTGCCGGATCTGGTGCGCATGACCGATTTTCTTGGGAATCTGTCGTTTAGTTTCTGGCCCAATCTGGGGCGGGGAGCCTGGGGTAGCCGCATCGAAATAAATTCTGATATCGATCTGGGTGCGATTCCTGCATCGGATGCAAGGGTTATCGATATCAATGGCGACGGCCTCGCCGATGTGCTGGCCGTGGCCTACGACCACCTCGAATATTGGATTAACCAGGGCGACAACAGCTTCTCCCGGCAATTCGTGGTGGAAAATACGCCGGAGTATATCGTGGGGCAGACGGCATTGCGGATGGCCGATATCAATGGCAACGGTTCCAGTGATTTTCTATGGGAAAACTGGGATTCCTCCGTCGGCGGGTATCGGATCGACTATGTGGACCTGATGGGCGGGGTAAAACCCAACCTGATGGCGGTCATCGACAACGGCATCGGCCTGCGCACCGAGATTGAATATAAGACCACGACCGACTTTTATCTGAAGGCGAAAAAGGGTGGAACCCCGTGGAATACGCGCCTGCCGTTTGTTTCGACAGTGGTTGCAAAAACCACCCAGAGCTTTGGGCTGGATCTCGATGCCGTGCCGGGAACCGATTCCTACATCACAGAAAACGCCTATTATGACGGCTACTACGACACCTTCGAAAAAGAGTTCCGCGGATTCGCCTTTGCCAAGACCGTGCAACGGGGCGATGACCGCTATAAGGGAACCGCGGTCGAAACCGAGGTAAATGCCCCATCAACCATCTCCCGCATGGCGTTCCATACCGGGGTGCCGGATAACCTGGATAATGACCATGATGGAAAATATGATGAGTTCGATCCCATCTCCGGTTATGAGGAAGAGTGCCTGAAAGGGGTGGTGCTTTGGACCGAGACCACCCTTTTAACCAAGGATTTCGACGGTATCGATAATGATGGCGACGGCTTGGTCGATGAGTCGGATGAAGGTCAGCCGAACGGCTTTCCGGCCGATGATGCCGTGGTCTTCAGCCGTTCCTCCAGCACTTGGAACCTCAAAACCGTGCACGATGCGGATGGCGGCTTTACCTATGTGGACGCCTTTAACGTCACAAAGCCCGAGCTTTCCCTGCCGTTCGTCAAAACCTTGGACGGTAAGAAAGTTAACTTTGCCTATGCCGGCGCGACAAGTACCTCGATTTTCGAGGCCAACGGTGCGCAGGCCGGTTTGGATCCGCTGATCCCGGTGCGCGCCCCGAAAATCACCCGCACCGAAACCGATGTGGATTATTATGGCAACACCCTGCGGACACGGGAATACGGCGATGTGACCCCCGGATCCACCTTCGACGACGAACGCTTTTCCTTCATGGAATACGGCTTCAACCTGGACGAATGGATCATCGGATTGCCGACTCGCTCCCTGGTTCAGGATGAACACGGCGCCTTCGTAGCTGAATCAAAAAACTACTATGACGGCGACGACTTCCAGGGGCTTTCGTTCGGCCATGTTGGCAGCAAAGGACTGTTGATGCGCAACACCGCGAACGTCAACGGTCCGGATCCCGTGCCGGGCCTGGATCAGTTCAGCAAGCTGCCGGGTGACCCGCGCCTTCCGGCCAACACCGTCATCACTACGATTCGGAACCGTTACGATGAATATGGAAACCTGGCGGCGGTGCGCGATGCCGAATGGTCGGAGACCAACGAAGGCCATGAGACGCAGTTCTTTTACGACCCGGTCTTCCATACCTACATGACCGCCGAGCACATCATCATCAGCGACACCAAAACCATCGGAACCGCTGCCATGTATGATTACGGTGCCGGTGTCATTAAGCTTTCGGTCGACTATAACGGGAATCCCACCACCTATCAGTATGACAGCTTCTACCGCCCCGTCAGCGTCGTCCGGCCGGGGGATTCCATCGCCTATCCTTCGTCCGAATACAGCTATCGCCCCGCCGACCCCTTCCGCAAGCTCTATTACAACTATGCGGCAAACGGCGATCTTACCCTGCAAAACGTGACTGATGGCCGGGTGATCGTAAGCCAGGTGGCCTCCCGTACCCGCGAAGAGAGCGGAACCGGAAAAACCTTTGATCTCTATACCTACTCCGACGGAGCCGGGCACGCCCTGGGAACCATTGAAGAGGGCGAGGCCCCTGGAAGTTGGATCTGCAAAGGAGTGCAACGCTATACCAGCCGGGGCAGCGTTCGGTCGGCCTATCTGCCGTTTACCACCAGTCAGTTGGAATTCCAGGTTCCGCCGCTGGACGTGGAGCATGTTGAAAATTTCTACGACGGGGCTGGGCGTTCCATCCGCACAGTCAATCCGCCGGAGACCGATAAGGATGGTGCAAAGCGTACCGAAGGCCGGATGGTTTATCTGCCCTTCGAAACCATCGCGTATGATGCCGAGGATCTGGATCCATCCTCCGCCCATTACGACACCCCGGGCTGTGGATTTACCGATGGATTGGGCCGTGCGGTTCGCGCGGAGCAAATCAACCGGGAAAACGGTGTCCTGAAAACCTACGTTACCACCTCCGACTATGACCTGCAGGGCAACGTGGTGCGTGCCACCGATGCCAAGCAAAACTATGTCACCATGCGCTACGATGGACTGGGGCGAAAAATTGCGACCAATGATCCCGACCGCGGTGCCTCGCGCAGCAGCTACGACCGGGTAGGGAATGTGGTGCAGAGCATGGATAACAAGCAGCAGATAACCTACATGGGCTATGACGGAGCCAATCGGATCGAGACGGTGGATTATCACGACAGCAAGGGCCTCTCTCCGGATGTGGTCTATCATTACGACCAGCCCTCCGTGGATTATCCTTCCTTTGGCAATCTCGTCGGTCAACTCTCCTTCGTGGAAGATGCCACCGGGGCTGAATTCAACAGCTTCGATGCACGGGGACGTCTGATCCATAACGTAAAGCGGATTATCGACCCGGTGAGAGGGCAGCCTGTGGACTATGCTTCCTCCTTTGATTTCGATGCCATGGATCGGGTAAAATCCCGCACCTTCCCTGACGGCGACCGGATCGAATACACCTACAACCAGCGCAGTCTGCTCCAGTTGATTCCCGGGCTGGTGGACAACATCAGCTATATTGAAACCGACCAATATAAAACCTTCACCTATGCCAACGGCGTCACCACCACCTACAGCTACGATCCGCGCCAACGCCTCAAGGAACTCCACACCGTCGGCTCCGCCGGCTCTTCCGGCCTCGATCTGGTGCACTATTCCTACACCTTCGACGGCGTCTCCAATATACGCGCCATTAATGATCTGCGTCCAACGGCCCAGATTCCGGTCGGGACTGATCGTACCAGCCGTCACAATACCCAGTTGCTGACCTACGACGACCTCTACCGCCTTACGAACTACACGCTCACCGACCCAGGCTATTCCGTCAACCTCGCCCAACTGGGCTATGTCTTCGACTCTATCGGCAACATGGCCTACAAAAGTTCGCCTGTCGCGGGGCAGCCAGGCCATATCGAGCACGACGAGCGCGGCCGCACCCTCGTCAATATGGGCTACATGGCTTCGGGCGGGGCAGTCGGAACCGAAGGACGCGGCCCCCGCGCCCCCGACGATGCCCCCGGTCCGCACGCCCTTACCGCCACCTCCGATGGACGCCAGATATTCTACGACGATAACGGCAACATGACCGATCTGGAGGGCATGACCCTCGCGTGGGATTTTGCCGACCGCTTAACCTCTGTCGAAAACGATGCCATGCGCGCCGACTTTGGCTACGACTATTCCGGGCGCCGCGTAACCAAACAGGTGACGGCCAAGGATGGAACCGCTACCAACAGCCTGACCATCTACGTCGATAAAGGCTTCGAAATCCGCAACTACAATGTCCCCACCAAATATGCCTTTGCCTCAAGCCGGGTCGCGCGCTTTACGCGCATGCTGGACACCGACGCCGAACGCACACAATGGCTACGCATCAACGAGGGCTGGAACCTGATCGGCCTCTATGTTGATCCCGTCGGCGAAACCGCCGCCTCGCTCTTTGGATTGGGCGACTGGTCGCTCAGCGTTTCGCAGTATGATGCCGCGACCGATACCTATATTTCCCTCGACCCCGGCGACCCCATTCTGCCCAACGTACCCTACATGGTGCATGCCTCCGAGCAGCGGATTGTCACCGCCACCGGAACGAACGTTCAGCCGATGATCCAGGACATCCCGGCCGGCGAGCCGTTGGTTGCATGGGGGCGGAGTGTTGATCCGGTTAAACTGCTCAAGGATAAGGAACTTAATGAGGTCTGGAAACTGGCCGACAACACCACGAACGTTCAATGGGATATTTGGTATGCCGATACAAACGCGCCGTTTTCTGTTCAAATAGGTACCATGCCTCCCGAAGGCGTAAATGTTGTCAAGCTTGGCACCGCCGCCACGCTCAACTTTGAACTGCTTAAAACCGACGACATTCGCTATTATGTTGGTGACCACCTCGGCTCCGCCGGTTGCATCACCGACCGCGACGGAAATCTCATAGAAGAAACCGTATATTATCCCTTCGGCAGCCCCCGCCACGTGTACGCCCCCAATGGCCGCATCGCCGACTATGGCTACACCCAAAAGGAACAGGACTTCGAAACCGGCCTCTTTTACTTCGAGGCTCGATATATGGTCTCCCACCTTGGCCGCTTCATCAGTACCGACCCCTCCGGCTGGGTCGATGGCCCGAATGTGTATGCATATGTTCGGGGTAATCCTTTCATTTACACCGATCCGACGGGGCTAGAAACTGTCTTTGAACGAATACGACAGCAAGGGTTGGGAACTGTTTTATCTGAGAATTTTTCTTCAATCGGAGAAAAATTTAAGCGCCCCCGATACCGTGTTGTTAACCCTCCTAATCACGGCCCTGGAATGGGGAGAAAAGTATATGCGTATGCTTTGCGTGCTATCGGAGCACCAAAGGTTAATTCCTTGTTTGATGAGCGTGATATGGATGAATTTGGTTATATGGATAATGATTCATATAATAATAAAAGTGAACGAATGCATAATGTCGCTTGGGGATCAGGACAATATGTATTTTCTCTAGGGGAGGCCACTACCTGGCCAATGATGTTTGCGCGTTCAACTGATCTCTCTCCGATGATGGCAACTGAAAGGAGAAATTTTTTATGCGGTTCGACGCCGATGAGACTAGATGGGAATCGTTTTTTGTATCGGTACCATGGAAGATACAATAAGTTGGGGAGAAATTATACTTATGTGACAGATGTCTTGTATCATACTGAAGACGAACTTAGAACTGGGGCTGCCGTTCTGTCGGAGTGGGGAACAACGATTGATAGCGTTACGGTGCTCCGACCCAAGAGGAATACATGGATGAGATACGGAAAAGCATCATCCCAGAGTGGGCGTTTTTCGGATGAATTCCGTGTCGGTGGTGATTACCAAGGTTTAATTCGAAGTTCAGATATAAAAGAGTCAGAAATTATACGTACTGTTCCGGCTCCTTGGTTAAATGAGTGATTTAGATAATAGTATAAAATATCATACTGAAGCCTTACTGCTTTTAGCTAGGAAGCGAGAGCGGACACAAGGGGTATTTATATACACGAAGGTGCTTGAATATCTAGCGAGAGAAAGATCTGCTCGTGAGGTAAGGGAGGTTCTTTTGAACCTTCAGGCTTCATTGAAGGGAATAAGTTCGCATGGTTACTTTTTTGATGATGAGTTAGAGCATGTAAACAGAATTATGCGTCTATAACTGGCGGAAAAAGGGGTCACCCATTAGAGGTTCCGGTCAAACACAAAATACTGCAGGGTCCGGAAACATCTGTAAGGCTGAAGTAGTATGGATGATAGCTCAAGAATAGGGTTATGAAGAGACTTTTCTGGATTGAGGCGCGATTTTGAATTGTGAATAGACTGATGGCTGAGCTGAAAAAAGGCGATTTTGTACAATCAAGGCACGACGGAATCTCCGTTCGGAATGAACGGGTAGGGGAGAATCAATGATTTTGAGGGCGGCAGGTCTATGCGGCGTCGCGGTAATACCACGAAATGACTCCGCCGAGCCGCTGTTCCCGTTTGATCTCGCCTTTGTCGCTTGGCGTAAAGTTGGGTCGGAGAACCTTGTTCCCGATATCCACGCCCTGATGCGGTCTCTCCGTGTTGTAATACTTCACCCACTCATGGTTGATATGGTTGAGATGCTCAAGGCTGAAGTAAACAAAGTGATCGAGGCACTGTTTCTTAAAGACGCCGATGCAGCTTTCGACGTACCCGTTCGCCTGCGGAGTCCGCACGGGAGTCTTGGTTATCTGGGTTTCCGAACTTTTCCAGAATTGATCAAAACGAACGGAAAACTTCGTGTCCCGGTCGCGGATCAAATGAGTCGCCTGAATGCCCATATCCTGAAGCCACATGGCCGCATTGCGCGCCTGCTGAAGCACCCATTCCTCGGTGGGGTTGAACGTCGCCGGACTCATGAAAACCCGGCGACTGCCAATGTGGATAAACACGAGCACATAGGCGTCGAACCTGCCCTTGAACGTCCAGACCGGCTTGGAGAAGAAGTCGCAGGCCACGAGCGTTTCCATATGGGAGCTGATGAACAGTTTCCATGTGCTGGAAGGCTTTCTCCGTCCTTTGTCCGGAACTGGATGGATGTCCTCCCGTTTAAGGATGTCGCAAATGGTGGTGAGTCCAATCCGTATACCCATTTTTTTCAATTCGCCGTGAAGGCGTTTGTATCCCCATCCAAGGTTCTCAAGTGCGAAACGAAGCACAAGATCAACGGTTGCCTTCGCCGTACCCGGTCGCCCCGGCCTTCGCGGTTCGGTTTCCTTGGGCTTAAGCCAGCTCCGGTAGGTTCCCGGTTTCACGACCAGCATGACATCGCCGATGTCGTGGTCGAGCAGGGCACCCAGACGCAACAGCTCCGCCCGCTCCTCCGGTTTGGTATAGATTTTCTCGTCCTCAATCCGGTTCCGCAGCATCTTGACCTGAAAGGCCAACAACTGGAGCCTGGCATCGTATCTCGGTCGGAATTTCTCCGCCAGAAGCGCCGAGAAAGCTTGGAAAACACTCAAATAACCTCTCATATATCCTTTTACTCCATAAACCAAAAACTGTTTTCCACCAATATGTTAACGTGGTTTAGATGTTTCCGAACCCCTCGGGAGAGCATGGTTCGCATCGCTATCCTGAAAGGATACCTGAAATCAATGGCGAACCAAACGGAGAACCGTTTCGCATTGCCATCCTGATAGGTACCTCCCCGAAAGGAGAGTCGTTTTGGAGAGGTTCGCATTGCCATCACCTCGGGCCGACCAGTCTGTCGGTCAGCCTTGTTTTCAGGGACATTTCCTCCCGTTGATTAATTCGGGGCCGAGGCTGAAGTATCGCGGTTCAATGGAGCATGGCGGCCGGTTGGGAAATAGATGGCCGCTTTTTCCGGCATACGGCGCCTATGTAACAGAACCATACTGCGCCGCCTGCCCGGTTGATTTTCCGGAAATGCCGGATCTGGTGACGTTCGGTATGTGAATTCACTTGGGTCAGGACTGGGAACGCGCAGCAAACGCAGTATGCTGAAATGAAGAAAGATCAAGGAGAGAATTTCATGAATACAAACCATGTCGCGTGCGGCGTCGCCGCATTCTGCGCGGTTACATCTTCACTAAGTGCCAAGCCGGTGGCGTTCGACTATTTGGACTACCGCGGTGTGGACTCGTTTTATGAAGAGGCGAACGTAGAGAAAGGGGAGTACTACAATCCGATGCTGGCTGGATTTTATCCGGATCCGAGCATCTGCCGGGTTGGCGAAGACTATTATCTGGTCAATTCCACCTTTGAATACTTTCCAGGCCTTCCGATCTTTCACAGCACCGATCTGGTAAACTGGGAGCAGATCGGCAACGTCATCCATCGCCCCGGGCAGCTTGACTACAAGGCCCCCAACATGAGCGCGGGTCTCTATGCCCCGGCTATTTCGTACCACGAAGGAACCTTCTACGTCATTTGCACTATGATTGAGGGGCCTGGTAATTTTCTGGTGACGGCGACGGATCCGGCCGGCCCGTGGTCCGATCCAGTTCCCTTGGATTTCAGCGGCATTGATCCCTCGTTGTTCTTTGATGATGACGGACGGGTATGGGTGGTGAACAACGATGATCCCGATGGCGAGCCGTTGTATGAAGGCCACCGCGCCGTGCGGATTCAGGAATATGATCCGAAGGCCCAGAAGATGGTCGGGCCGCGGCCGGTATTGATCAACGGCGGTGTCGACCTCTCCAAGAAGCCCATCTGGATCGAGGGACCGCACATCTATAAGCACAACGGATGGTACTATCTCAATTGTGCCGAAGGCGGTACATGGACCGACCATTCGCAGGTGATTTTCCGCAGCAAGAAGGTCGATGGGCCTTACAAACCGTGGGATCAGAATCCCATCCTGACGCAGCGCGACCTGGACAGCAACGTCAAGGGTTCGGTGACCTGCACCGGGCATGCCGATTTGACCATCGGGCCGGACGGCAACTGGTGGGCGGTCTTCCTCGCGGTGCGTCCATACGATGGCGAGCACTCGGCGATGGGACGTGAAACGTTCATACTGCCGGTCGAATGGACGGACGACGGATGGCCGCGTATCCTGGCGCATGGCGAACGGGTACCGCGCGTTGTCAAAGGGCGGGAGGGTGTTGTGGCCGGCAAGTCGAAAACACCGATGACCGGTTCCTTCGAATGGCGCGAGCGGTTCAATGAGGAAGCGTTGTCCCCGGCATGGATCATGTTCCGTGAGCCGACCGAAATCTGGTGGAAACTGGACGGCGGTAAGTTGGAAGTGACGCCGCGCGCAGTGAATCTCTATTCGGGAACGGAAAATCCCAGCTACGTGGCCCGCCGCGTTCAGCATAACATCTATACGGCGAAGACCAAGCTGGAGATCCCCGCGGACGAAGGCGTCTCTGCCGGGCTGGTACTTTTCATGAACGAACGATACCATTATTTTCTCGCCGTGAAGCGTGACGGAAACAGCGCCCGCATCTATCTGGAACGCGTTGAGGGCGGCCAGGTGGAGGAAGTCGCTTCCGCGGAGCTTACGGAAAACGGGAAGGTCACGCTGGAGATCGATATCAACGAAGCGAAGGGCTCGTTCCGCTACAAGCAGGGCTGGGTGGGCTGGAATACTCTGGTCGAAGATGCCGATGCAAAGATCATTACCTCCAGCGTGCCGGATTCGAGCACGATGTTCATCGGTGCGACGGTTGGTCCCCATGCGCGGATTGATAAATAAAGTCCAGAAAGGTTCGTGGTTATGAAATTTAAACTGTCCAAGTCGCATTCACTATCGATGTTTGCCATCGCGGTCGCATCTTTTGCCATGACGGCCCGTGCGGAAACGGATAACGGGAATCCCCTGGTGCTCTGGTATGATCAGCCCGCGCAACGCTGGGAAGAGGCGCTTCCGGTCGGGAACGGCCGCATCAGTGCCATGGTGTTCGGCACGGTCGAAAACGAACGCCTGCAGCTCAATGAAGATACCCTTTGGGCCGGCGGACCGTACAATCCGGTCAATCCTGAGGCGAAGGAGGCCCTGCCGAAAGTCCGCGAACTGGTATTTGAAGGGAAATACGGCGAGGCGGCCGGTTTGGTGGATGCCAAGGTAATCGCCCAGCCCCGCGGACAAATGCCTTATCAGACCGTGGGCGACCTTGTGCTGGCGTTCGATGATTCCTCCAGTGTTCAGAACTACCGCCGCGAGCTGGATCTTGACACGGCAACGGCGACCACCCGCTATACAAAGAACGGCGTGCAGTTTACGCGTACCGTTTTTGCAAGTGCGCCGGATGACGTGATCGTTGTGCATCTGATGGTAGACAAGCCCGGGCAGCTCTCTTTCCGCGCCGGCATGAAGACCCCGATGAAGGCCACGGTAGAAACGGAGGACAACGACACGCTGGTCATGAATGGAATGGGCGGTGATTGGAGTGGAATCGAGGGGCAGATAAAATATCAGGCACGTGTTCAGGTTGTGGCTAAAGGGGGACAAACGAAAGCGGACGGCGACGCGATCCGCGTGGCCAATGCGGACGAAGCCACGTTGTTGATCGCTGCCGCCACCAGTTATGTCAATTTTGACGACGTCAGCGGAGATCCTGAAAAGATTGCAAAAGCTGCGTTGTCAGCCGCCGCCGGAAAATCCACGGAAGAACTGCGCGAGAACCACCTGGCCGATTATCAGGAGCTGTTTCATCGCGTGCAACTGGACCTGGGCCGGACCGATGCCGTCAACCGGCCGACCAATGAGCGGATTGCTGATTTTGCTGCTGGCGACGATCCCCAGCTTGCCGCGCTGTACTACCAGTTTGGACGCTACCTGATGATCAGCAGTTCCCGTCCAGGCACCCAGCCGGCCAACCTGCAGGGGGTCTGGAACGAGGGAACGAATCCACCGTGGCAAAGCAAATATACCATCAACATCAATACCGAAATGAATTACTGGCCGGTCGAGTCCGGTAATCTGGCGGAATGCGTCGACCCGCTGATTTCCATGGTGAAAGACCTCTCCGTCACAGGCGCTCGGACGGCGAAGGAAATGTATGATGCCCGTGGTTGGGTGGTGCATCACAACACCGATCTCTGGCGGGCGAGCGCCCCGATCGACGGGGCGAACTGGGGCATGTGGCCGATGGGCGGTGCCTGGCTCTGCCTGCATCTGTGGGACCGGTTCGAATACAGCGGGAACAGGGCCTGCCTGGAGGAAACCTATCCGATTCTTAAAGGCGCCTCGGAGTTCTTTCTCGATACCCTGCAGAAGGAACCGGACCATGGATGGCTTGTAACCAATCCGTCTATTTCCCCTGAAATCGGACATCCAAGGGGATCGGCGGTTTGTGCCGGTCCGACCATGGACATGCAGATTCTTCGCGACCTCTTCGCTCATACGATCAAGGGGGCGAAGCTACTCGGCGTGGACCAGGCTTTCTGCCGTAAACTGGAGGACGCCCGGGCTCGACTGGCCCCGAACCAGATCGGTGAAGCGGGGCAGCTGCAGGAGTGGCTTGAGGATTGGGATATGGAGGTCGGCGACAAACACCATCGGCATGTCTCTCATCTCTACGGACTCTATCCCGGCCGCGATATTCACCGTCGCGATACCCCGAAGCTCGCAGAGGCCGTAAAGAAGTCGCTGGAAATGCGCGGCGACAAGGCGACGGGCTGGGCCACCGCCTGGCGCATGGCCCTCTGGACCCACCTCGGCGACGGTTATCACGCCTACCGGATTCTTCAATATTTGATCAGTTCCGACCTCACCTATCCGAATATGTTCGATGCCCACCCGCCGTTCCAGATCGATGGCAACTTCGGTGGCGCGGCATCCATTGCGGAAATGCTGATGCAGAGTCGCCTTGGACAGGTCGATGAGGCCCTGACTCCGACGCTTGTGCCGGAGATTGAACTGTTGCCTGCCCTGCCTGCAGCGTGGCCGGACGGCAGTGTTCAAGGGTTGCGCGCGCGCGGCGGATTCGAAGTGGACGTGGCGTGGAAGGACGGCAAGCTGGCCGCAGTCGTGATTCATTCAATCAATGGTCGGAAGGCCACGCTGCGCTATGGGACGAAAACAAAAGACATACAGTTGTCACCGGGCGAGGTGTATCGCTGGGATGGAAGGTGATGGTGAGGAAAATATCATTTACAGGACCGTGGCAGGCCGCCAGGGAAGAGTAAAATAACTCAGGAGAATGCAATGAATCGTACACCGATATTTTCGTTGGTCGTTATACTGGCCTGCGGAGTTTGTTTAACTGCCCCGGCTGCGAGGTCGTCATCCGTTGATGCCGCACATAAATTGAAGAACACTCCAGTCCGAAGCGCCGGTTACGGTAAAAGACTCGGGGATTTCAAGAGCGGGACCTACACGATGAGGAGTGACGGTCTTGAGCGTACATACATCATCGACATTCCCAAAAACTACGACAGGAACAAGCCCTGCCGGGTGATTTTCTGCATGCACATGATGGGCGGGAGCATGCAGACGATGGTGGATAATAATTTTTACGGACTCAAAATCTATGCGGAAAAGGCGCATGTCCCCGTCATTTTCGTGGCCCCTCAGGGATACACCGACCATACGCCTTGGCGTGCCGGCGATGATAAAGACCACGTTTTTTTCTCCGACCTGCTGGAGCTGTTAGAGAAAAAGCTGAGCATCGATACCTCCCGCGTGTTTTGCTGCGGTTTTAGTTTCGGAGCCATGTTTACCTACTCGCTGTCGCTGGAGTTTCAGGATGAACTCCGTGCCGTGGCCTGCTATTCCCCCGCCAATTGGAATATCTATCTTCCTCGGAAACGGCACAAACCCCTTGCGTTTTTCAGTACGACCGGCACGGAGGACGGCCTTTGCAAGTGGATCAATTCAGACGAGAAGGAAGAGGGCGGAAAATATTGTGTCCTGACGCACATTGAGGATAACGGGCTTTCAAAACTTCCCGAAATCCCTCTGGCAACGACACCCGAACATGTCACCACCGAATTTAAAGGGCTGCCGGAGGAATATCCCGTGATGTTCGGTTCCTTCGTGGGTGGCCATACCGACTATATGCGGGATCCCGGATCGGATGAAAACTGGATCTCAAAAGAGACCTGGGATTTCTTCATGCGATTTTAGATGGAGCGAATGAACGGAACCTGAAAATGCAAGGGTAGGGAATATGAATAAAAGAACTGCAGTCGTCATGGTATGTGTCGGTTTGTTCATCGGAAGGATCGTGTGCGGGGAAATGGCGGCCAACCCCATTATCTGGGCCGATGTGCCGGACATGTCGATGATTCGCGTCGGCGATACCTACTACATGAGCAGCACTACCATGCACATGAGTCCGGGCGTCCCGATCATGAAGTCGAAGGATCTGGTCAATTGGGAAATCGTCAACTATGCCTACGACCGGCTGGTCGAGAACGACCAAATGAATCTGGAAAACGGCCGGGATTGCTACGGCAAGGGTTCCTGGGCCAGCAGCTTGCGGTTCCACAATGGAATCTACTATGTGTCCACCTTCTCCGCGACGTCCGGCAAGACGCATATCTATTCCACCAAGGATATTGAAAAGGGGCCATGGAAGGCCGTCGAGTTCAGCCCGGTGCTCCACGATAATTCACTGTTTTTCGACGATGACGGGCGCGTGTACATGATCAGCGGTGGCGGGCGGATATCGCTGACCGAGCTCAAGGAGGATGTCTCGGGCATCAAGTCGGGTGGAACCAGTAAGGTGATCATTGAAAACGCCAATCTGGCGTTCGGTGAAAATGAAGTCGGTGGCCTGAATGCCGAGGGCTCCCAGTTGTTTAAAGTCGATGGGACGTATTATCTTTTCCTGATCGGCTCGCCGCGAAGCCACTGGTTCCGCACGGTGCTGATTTATCGCGCGGATAACATTGAAGGCCCCTATGAAGGACGGATCGGGTTCAAGGATCAGGGTGTTGCCCAGGGGGGACTGATAACTACGCCCGAAGGGGAATGGTACGCCTATCTGTTTGGTGATCGAGGGGCCGTGGGCCGCATTCCCTATCTGGTGCCGGTGAAGTGGGAAGATAGATGGCCCGTGATCGGGGTAGACGGCAAGGTGCCCGAAACCCTGAACCTGCCTGACAATTCCAAGGGGATCTGGGGTATTGTCGCCTCCGACGAGTTCGAGCGCAAACCGGGCGATCCCAAACTGCCGCTGGCATGGCAGTGGAACCACAATCCTGACAACGACCACTGGGATATTCTCCAGAGCCCAGGACGCCTGCGCATCACGACGGGACGGGTGGATGCGGATGTGCTGAGTGCGCGCAATATGTTTACGCAACGAACCTTCGGACCCGTCAGTTCGGCGTCGACGTGCATCAATGTAAGTCAGATGAAAGATGGCGACATCGCCGGACTGATTGCCCTGCAGTACAAGTATGGTTACGTCGGAGTCAAAAAGGAGCACGGCAAAACCTCGATCGTCATGGTCAGCGCACAAAATGGATCCCCCGAGGAGGTTGATGCCGTTCCGCTGAAGCAAAAGGTGGTCTACTTCAAAATCGACTGCGATTTCAGAAACCAGACGGACAAGGCCCTATTCTACTACAGCCTGGACGGAAAGAAGTGGAAGGAAATCGGCGAGCCGCTGAAAATGTCCTACGATCTCAAGCATTTTATGGGCTACCGCTTCGGCCTGTTCAACCAGGCCACCGAAAAAGCCGGCGGCTACGTTGAATTCGATTACTACCGGGTGGATGATGCAATCAACGGCGCGGATTAGGATTTGGACGGTAGGTTTCATAAAAATCGATTTTGGGTTCAGAATCATCCGTTGCCAGTTGTTGGTTGACTGTGCTTGCATAAACACTCGGTTGAATGGCGGTAGAGATGGGGAGCGTGCTGCTCTCCGCCCCGTGGTTTTTAAACGTATTCTGAAAGGTTGTTTCCCATGAAAAATACAAATATGCGGTCTTGGTTGTTTATCGCTGCGGTTTGCGGGTGTGCTGTGCAGGCTGTGGCGGATTATCCAATTGTTTCGAACCGCTATCTGGCCGATCCGTCGGTGCTGGTGACCAAGGACCGGGTGTATGTCTACTGCTCCAACGACGACGAAAGTCCGCTGGAAGGTGGCTATAACATTCCCAACGTCGTCTGTGTTTCCAGCTCGGACATGAAAAACTGGACGGACCACGGGATCGTGTTCGATGCCGAACGGGATACAAAATGGGCCCATAAAACCTGGGCACCCTGTGCGGTTGAGCGCGACGGGAAAACCTATCTCTATTTCGGCAATGGCGGGGCGGATATTGGTGTCGTGGTCGGCGACAAGCCGGTTGGCCCCTTTAAGGATGTGGTCGGCAAGGCGCTGATCAACCACGGAACGCCCGGAGTCCAGCCCGCCGAACACATGTGGCTGTTCGATCCCGGGGTGTTCATCGATGACGATGGGCAGGCCTATATCTATTTCGGAGGCAATGGCGACGACAATGTGCGGGTCGCGAAACTCGGGACGGACATGGTCTCGCTCGACGGCGACGTGATCAAGATGCATGCGCCGAACTTTTTCGAGGCAGCCTGGGTTTGGAAGATCAAGGACACCTACTATTTCTCCTATTCCTCCACGCCCAACGCCGGCATGCGCATCGATTACATGACCAGCAAGAAACCCACCGAAGGGTTTGAGTATGCGGGCATCGTGGCCGACCAGCCGCCGTTGAATAATAACAACAATCATGCCTGCGAATTTGAGTTCAAGGGCAAATGGTACCATGTCTACCATAACCGTATCGTCGCAACAGAGGCTGGTATCCCCACTGGCTTCCGCCGCAATATCGCGATCGAAACGTTCGACTACAACAAAGACGGTACGATCAAGAAGGTGGAATATACTACAGACGGCGTGCAGCAGGTCGGCCACCTGAATCCCTACGACCGCGTGGAAGGCGAAACCTTCGCCGCCCAGAAGGGCATAGAGACCGAACCTTGCGAAGAAGGCGGTATGAACGTCACCGACACGCAGGATGGTGACTGGATTAAAATCTCAGGCGTTGATTTCGGGATTAAGGGAGCGTCCAAAGTTGCCCTAAGAACGGCAAGCGAAGCCAAGGAATGCAAGATCGAACTGCGCCTGGATAGTCTTGACGGGAAACTGATAGCCAGCTGCAAGATTCCATCCACCGGAGGAGCGCAGAAGTGGGAAAACGTCGTGGCCGATGTGGCAGGGGCAACCGGTGTGCACGACCTCTATATTAAGTTTTCCGGCAAGGCTGAAAAGCTGACAAACCTTGACTGGTGGAAATTCGCCCCGAAGAAATAGATGGAGCGTGTTTTCGTCATGGACTGTTTAGAGAGGATTTAACTCCATTCGGAGAATAGGAAAGGAATAGGCCATGAAGCCACACACCTCATTTAGCAGCCGTTCGCATTTTGCAGCAAGCATTCTGGTTACGATGCTCTCTGCCGGAATGTGTTTATCCCAAAGTGAGGGGCCGACTGACTTCAAGCCATCTGCGGCCAATCAGGCGGGGCGTGAATACCCTCAGGTCAATGCCGAAGGCCGCGTCCGGGCCCGGATCAAGGCCCCGGAAGCCCACAGTGTCATGCTGGACATCGGGGGTGTTAAATATCCGATGACCAAGGGTGACGACGGCATCTGGACAGGCGAGTCGAATCCGCAGGACGAAGGTTTTCATTACTACCAGCTTGTCATCGATGGCGCCTTCGTCCCAGACCCCGGAAGCCTGTACTTTTACGGTGCAGGCCGCTGGGGCAGTGGTGTTGAGATTCCCGCCACGGACCAGGACTTCTATACATTGAAGAAGGTACCGCACGGCCAGGTCCGCGACGTCTTCTATTTTTCCGGGAACACCGACTCGGTGCGGCACTGTCGTGTCTACACTCCGCCCGGCTATGAACTGGACGAAACCAAACGTTATCCCGTGCTCTATCTGCAGCACGGCATGGGCGAAAACGAAACCGGCTGGAGCAACCAGGGACATGCCGGGCTGATCATGGACAACCTGATTTCCGAGGAGAGGGCGACGCCTTTCATCATCGTCATGGACAATGGAAATATCGGTGCTCCCAATCCCTTCGGTCCACCGACTGATGTGGAGGACTCCGCTTTATCGCGTGCGATCAGTGGACCGGGAGGGCGCAAATTCAACTTTGATACGTTTGCCCATGTACTTATCGAAGATCTCATACCGTATATAGATACAACCTATCGCACCATGGCCGATCAACCCCATCGTGTCATGGCTGGGCTGTCCATGGGGGGCATGCAGACGCGATCCATCACGCTGGCCAATCTCGACACATTTTCAGCCATCGGAATTTTCAGTGGCGGCACCATTGTCCCGTCAGAGATTCCCGACATGAATGAGTTCAAACAGAAGATTAAACTCGTATTCGTCAGTTATGGTAGCCGGGAGGTCAACGGTGGGATGGGGGCCAAAGGCAAGGCTGACGTTGACGAGCTGAAAGCCGCCGGCATCAATGCACATTACTACGAATCCCCGCAGACCGCCCATGAATGGCAGTCCTGGCGGCGGAGCCTGTACCGCTTTGCCCCGTTGCTTTTCAGGGATTTGCGAATTGCGGATCAGCCCATCGTGGAATAACTATCTTAAAATCGGTGATATGTGGAGATTGCGGCATGAGATTGAAACAGGGATTGGTAGTATTGGCAGGATTGTTTTTACTGACTTCCGGGGCGTTTGCCCGGGATCCGAACTTTTACATTTTCCTGTGCTTCGGCCAGTCGAACATGGAGGGCTATCCGGGCATCGAGGAACAGGACAAAGGGCCGGTGGACGAGCGGTTCAAGATGATGGCCGCGGTCAATTTTCCGGAGCAGGGCAGGGAAATGGGAAAATGGTATACGGCGGAGCCGCCGCTGTGCCGTCCGGGAGCCGGGTTGTGCCCGGCCGACTATTTCGGGCGGACGCTGGTGGACAACCTCCCGAAGAATATCAAGGTAGGCATCATCAATGTTTCCATCGGCGGCTGCAAGATCGAGCTGTTCGAACAGGATTCGTACCAGTCGTATGTCGAAACGGCGCCGGGGTGGTTGAAAAACACTGTCAAGGCCTATAGTGGGAACCCCTACCAGCGCTTGGTCGACATGGCGAAGCTGGCGCAGAAGGATGGGGTGATCAAAGGGATTCTGTTGCATCAGGGCGAGTCCAACAATGGTGATCAGGAATGGCCGAACAAGGTCGATGGCGTTTACAAGGAGCTGCTCAAGGATTTGAACCTGAAGGCCAAGGATGTTCCGTTGCTGGTCGGAGAGATGGTGAACGAGGATCAGGGCGGGGCCTGCGCCTACATGAATACCATCATCAAAGACCTTCCTGATACCATCTCCACGGCCCATGTCATTTCATCGAAAGGCTGCCCGGTGCATGAGGATAAACTGCACTTTACGGCGGAGGGATACCGCATGCTAGGGAAACGGTACGCGGAGGAAATGCTTTCTTTACTGGGCCGCAAGAAGGCCGGAACCAAATAGCCTGGCGGGACGCGGTTCATGTTTGGCTGCCGTGCGGCACGGTTCATTATTTATTGGAGTAGATCTGTGAAATTTAAGAAAACGTGCGCTGCCGTTGTGGCGGCCGTATTTTCCATTAACGCCCATGCTGCCGTGTGCAGCGTGGACATGGCCTCGGACCAGCAGACGATCGACGGATTCGGTTTTTCAAGTGCATGGAGTGGACAGCTTTCCGCCGTAAAAAACAACGCGCTCTACGATACGATCGGCATGTCGCTGCTGCGCATCCGCATCGATCCAAACCAGTATTGGGCCGACGAGACCGCCAATGCCGCCGCGGCGCATGCGCACGGCGCAACGGTCCTCGGCACGCCGTGGACGCCGCCCGCGTACATGAAGGACAATACCAATGTTGTCCACGGGTCCCTGCTGCCCGCGTATTACGCCGACTATGCCGACTATCTGGACCAGGCCGCCACCAGCATCGGGCTGGACTATGTTTCGATTCAGAACGAGCCCGATTGGAATCCGGATTACGAAGGCTGCGTCTGGAACGGGGAGCAGCTGAGGGTCTTCTGCCGGGACTACGCGCAGAACATCGGTGTTCCCGTCGTGATGCCCGAGGCCCTGGGCTTCAACGACTCCTATTCCGACCCGACGCTCAACGATTCCACGGCGGTCGGTAATATCGATATCGTCGCGGGCCACTTCTACGGGAGCGGCAACTATGTGCATGGAAATGCACTTTCCAAGGGCAAGCACGTTTGGATGACGGAGCACTACATCGACGACGCCAAATACAATATGGGCAACTGCATCACCCTCGCCAGGGAAATGTCCGATGCCATGAATAATTGGTTCAGCGCCTATTTCTGGTGGTGGGTCGCCGACTACGACACGTACGGTAACCTGGTCGACAGCAACGGAACCATCTTCAAAAACGCCTACACCATCGGCCAATTTGCGAAATGGGTCCGGCCCGGATCTGTCCGGGTTTCCGCCGACTACAACCCTTCTTCCGACGTTTATGTGACCGCCTACCGGGTCAACGGCGAAACGGTGATCGTGGCGGTAAACGCCAATACAAGCGCCGTCACCCAGCCATTCTTCATTATGAACGGCGATGCCGCCACCTTCGAAGGCTACCGGACCTCCGCCAACGAAAGCATGTCCGACATCGGCGGCTTCACTGTCCGCAACGGCGGTTTCGCGGCAACGCTTCCGGCACAAAGCGTGACTACGTTCACGCAAACGAGCAGTACGGGCGTCGTGTTCTACCAAAACGAAAACTATGGAGGAACGGCTGGCCAGCCCCTGGCGGCGGGTAGCTACACCGCGTCGCAGCTGGCTGCCATGGGCGTATCCGACAACTGGGCCTCCTCGGCGCAAATCCCCTTCGGTTGGACCGTAACCCTGTACGCAGACGACAATTTCAGTGGAACGTCGTGGATCCTCGATTCGGACACGGAGGCGTTGGGGGCGCTCGTGCCGGACGCCGACAACCAGATGTCCTCGTGCATCGTCCAGGCCGGTCCGTCCAGCGCCGTGCTCTCCGGCACCGTCATCGGCACGGAGGGTTCCTATAACAACTCGGACAGCACCATCGACAAGGTGTTCGACAACGACCTGGACACCTTCTTCGACGCCCCTGTCGGAAGCGGGGCCTGGGCCGGGCTGGACTTCGGCGCCGGCTCAAGCCATAGCATTGAACAAATCAAGTATTGCCCGCGCTCCAGCCACTTTGCGTACCGCATGGTGGGAGGCGTATTCCAAGGGGCCAACCAGCCGGACTTCAGCGACGCGGTCGTGCTGGCCTCCGTTGGTAGCGAGCCGCCGGGGGGCGTACTGACGCTGGTGGCGTCGGCCAGTACGAATGCCTTCCGCTATGTCCGCTATCTTTCGCCCGACGATGGCTGGGGCAATGTGGCGGAGGTGCAATTCCTCCATTACGAGCCGCAGGTGGCGCCGCCGGAGATCCCCACGGGCCTGTCGGCCCTTCCCAACGGAGACCAGGTCGAGCTTTCCTGGTCAGCCTCGTCCGCCGCCGTCAGCTACAACGTCAAGCGCGCGACGGTCAGCGGGGGGCCCTACACGACGATCGCCAGCCTCTCTGCCACCGCCTTCTCGGACACCAACGCGCTCGGCGGAGCAACCGCCTTCTATGTTGTCTCGGCGGTGAACGCCGGCGGGGAAAGCGGGAACAGCACCGAGGTATTCGTTTGCCCCGATCCATGGTCGACGCAGGACATTGGATCGGTGGGCATTGAGGGCAGCGTCTCCATCGGCAACGGGACATTCACCGTCACCGGCTCGGGGGACGACATCTGGAACACCGCGGACGCGTTTCGCTATGTCTACACGGAAGCAACCGGCGACTGCGCGCTGGTGGCGCGCGTGGCCAGTTTGGATTACACCGATCCGTGGGCGAAGGGCTGCATCATGATACGCAGCAGCTTGGATACGAACGCCCCGAATGCAATGATCTGTGTGACGCCCGGCAACGGCATCTCCTTCCAGTGGCGTTCGACCACCGCCGGCTCCACCGGTTTTAGCAACATCCCGGGTCTGGTTGCTCCGTACTGGATTAAGCTGGTGCGCAGCGGAAACTCCTTCACGGCCTACCGCTCGGCGAATGGAACCAGCTGGACGCAGCAGGGATCGCCGCAGACGATCAGCATGGGAAGCACGGTCTACGTTGGCCTGGCGGTGACCGCCCATAACAATTCCGCGCTGTGTACGGCGACGTTCGACCATGTTTCTGGATTCGTCCTTCCTCCTGCGGCTCCGGCCGGACTCGGTGCGGTTGCGGTTTCGGATAGCCGGATCGACCTGTCGTGGACCGCTTCCACCGGTGCGGACAGCTACAACGTGAAACGTTCAATCACCAGTGGCGCACTGTATGAAACCGTGGGTTCGAACGTGGTTTCGACCAGTTACAGCGACACCGCCGGACTGAGTGCCGGAACCCGCTACTACTACGTGGTCAGCGCCGTAAACACCGGAGGAGAAAGCGGTGATTCGAGCGAGACCAATGCCGTTCCGTCGGCGGTCATTGTGCCTGGCGAATATATCATTGCGGATCATGCAATCGCTGATGGCACCAATCTGAATTTGACGGTCTCGAATTCGGTGCCGGGCCATGTCTACCGAATCTGGGCCACCGAGGATCTGATTACTCCTGACTGGCAGCCGGTCGGCGTTGGACAGGTAGGTACGGGTTCAAGCTTGGACTTCAACGTCGCCATTAATGGGGCATCGACCAATCGCTACTTCAAGCTGGATGTCGATCGGCAGTAGGGATAGGCGCGAAACGTACGGACTCAGAGAAGAGTGAGAAAGAAATGAAGAACATGCAATGCAAGCGCATTGTGGTGGCTCTGGCGATTTTTGCCGGGTTTGTCACCGGGGTGCAGGCCTGGGTGGGAATGGAAACGCCGTCCTTGCACGTCGATGGCCGCTACCTGAAGGATCCGAACGGGAAAAACGTCCTTCTCCACGGATGGATGCAACCGAACGACTCTTATTTCAACGAACGCCTGTTTACCCAGCCGACCACCTATACCGCGGCGGATTGCGCCGGAGCCCTCAGCATCCTGGAGCAGCAGGCCGAACTGTTGACGGATACTTCGCCGCTGTTTGGCCGGACCCACGGCTGGTACCAAAGTTTCGTGCGCATAGCGGCACCCGGCGCCGGGTGGGGCGATACGGGGCTGGTGGATGGCGACCTGGCCGATCGGGCATGGGACAATCTGTATATACCGTACATCGACTACTGCCGCTCGCGCGGGCTTTACGTGGTCCTTATCGGAAGCGTGCCGTTCGAGGGCGAACTGATGGGCGCACAGCACAAGCAGAACCTGATCGACTATTGGGCGCGGATCGCGGCCTATCCCGGCATCAAGAATGCGGACAACGTGATGTTTGAGATTCTCAATGAACCGGTAACCATCGAATCCGTTCTGGGCAACGGCGACTGGGGAACGGAAACCACCGCCCATGCCGTTGCGATGCAGGACTACATGCAGGATATCGTCGATGCGATACGGAGCACCGGGGCTACCAATGTGGTCTGGGTTCCGGGGCTGATTTGGCAGGCCAAGTTGAAGAATTTCGTCGATTATCCCGTTGCAGGAACCAACATCGGCTACTCGGGACACTGGTATCCCATCGGAAACAACGACCCGGCGACGATCATCGACAACTTCAACAACGATTTCAAACTCTGCTCGGACGTGCATCCGGTGATGATCACGGAGGGCTCGTGGAATACCATGGATGAGGACCAGGGGCTTCGCCGGGCAACAACGGACGGATGGGGCATCACCACAAAGACGCTCTTCGATGCCGCGGGCAACATCAGCTGGATGACCGGCATGAACGGCGAGGTGATCGGCAACCTGTCCGGGGGGCCGGCCAACTGGACCTATCCGGAGATTGCCTGCGGACGGGATTCGTTCGAGTGGTGGGCCGACTACACCTGGTCCGCGCCCGGCAACGCCATTCCAAGCCATCCGGCTCCAGCGGAAGCGGTGAACGGATTGACCTACAAGTACTACGAGGGCATGTGGTATGCGGTGCCGGATTTCGACGCGCTCACGCCGGTCGCAAGCGGGTTGTGCGCAAATTTCGACATCAATGCCTACGCATCGCGCAGCGCCGACGGTTTCGCGTATGTGTTCGAAGGCTACATCGACATCCCGACGAATGGAACCTACACGTTCTACTCGAGTTCGGACGATGGCAGCAAGTTGTACGTCGGTCCGCCGGAAGTGGTGGACAACGACGGTCTCCACGGCATGGGGGACGTCTCCGGCACAGTTGCCCTAGAGGCCGGCAAGCATGCAATCCGGGTCGCCATGTTTGAAAAAAACATGGGCGAAGGCCTTGAAGTTCGCTGGGAAGGGCCGGGCTTTGCCAAGGCGTTGATCCCGGACGCTGCGCTGTTCCGGGATGTAACGCCGCCGGCGGTACCGACCGGTCTGGTGGCTACGCCGGCCGAAGGGAAGGTCTGGGTCGACTGGAACGACAACGGCGAGTCCGATCTGGTCGGCTACAACGTCTACCGCTCGACGACGTCCGGCTCGGGCTACGGCAAGCTGAATGGTTCGCTTCCCGTTGACCATCTCACGATCTCGGAATACCTTGATGCGTCCGTGACCAACGGCACGACCTATTACTACGCGGTCACGGCCGTTGACAGTTCGGGCAACGAGTCGGGCTATTCCAGCGAAGCTGGCGACATCACGCCCCTCGCCGGAGGCGGTAGCGGCACGATCCTGCGCGAGTGGTGGGAGGGGATCAGCGGGTCGTCGGTCGGCGACCTGACGTCGGATCCAAATTATCCCGACCATCCCACCGGCTCAGGGGAACTCACCTCATTTGAAGCCCCGACGGACTTCGCGGACAATTATGGCACCCGGGTGCGCGGGTATCTTCATCCATCGTACAGCGTCAACTACACGTTCTGGATCGCCAGCGACGACAACAGCGAATTGTGGCTGAGCACGGACGACAATCCGGCGAATGCGGTGAAGATCGCGTCCGTGCCGGACTGGACGGATTCGCGCGAGTGGACGAAGTACGCCCAGCAGCAGTCGGCGGCGATCGCATTGACGGGCGGACAGCGCTACTACATCGAAGTCCGGCACAAGGAAGGCGGATGGGGCGACAACCTCGCGGTGGCCTGGCAGCGCCCCGGCATCGGCCGCGAAGTGATTTCCGGCTCCTACCTGTCGCCCTGGCCCCTTGCGGCTCCGACTGGTCTGGCCGCTACGCTGGTTTCTGTAAGCCAGGTTGACCTGGTCTGGACGACATCCGATGGTGCCGACAGCTATAACGTGAAGCGCTCCACCAGTAGCGGAGGGCCGTACACAACGATTGCCAATGTTGCCACAACGAACTACAGCGATACCGGCGTGTCTGCCGGAACGACGTACTACTACGTGGTCAGCGCCGTCTCCTCGGACGGCGAGAGCGCCGACAGTGCCAAGGCCACCACCTTGACCGAGCGTGTGCTCACAGGTACCGTCATCGGCACTACCGGTTCATGGGGTGGCGATCCCACCACCACGCGGGATGCTGCATTCGATGGCAACCTGTCCACTTTCTTCGACTCCGATCTGGCCACCGGCGGCTGGACGGGGCTGGATCTGGGCGATACCGCCGTTGTAACCGAAATTCGCTTTGCCCCGCGCTCAGGTTCCCAATTCCCCGGACGCATGGTTGGCGGGGTGTTCCAAGCCTCCAGCACGGCGGATTTCAGCAGCGATGTGGTTACGTTGTACACCGTGGGGTCCGCTCCATCCGAAGGTGTATATACGACCAACGCCATATCGGGTGCCGGCGCCTACCGCTATGTGCGCTACTACGGACCGACAGATGGTTTCTGCAATGTTGCCGAAATCGAGTTTTATGGGCTTGCTGCTCCGGACCCGATGCCTCCGGCGGCCCCGGCCGGACTCGGAGCGGTTGCGGTTTCGGATAGCCGGATCGACCTGTCGTGGACGGCATCCGCCGGTGCGGACAGCTACAACGTGAAACGTTCAATCACCAGTGGCGCACTGTATGAAACCGTGGGTTCGAACGTGGTTTCGACCAGTTACAGCGACACCGCCGGACTGAGTGCCGGAACCCGCTATTACTATGTGGTCAGCGCCGTAAATACCGGAGGGGAAAGCAGTGATTCGAGCGAGACCAATGCCGTTCCGTCGGCGGTCATTGTACCTGGCGAATATTTCATTGCGGATCATGCAATTGCCGATAGCACCAACTTGAATCTGGCGGTCTCGAATTCGGTGCCGGGCCATACCTATTGGATATGGGCATCCGACAGCCTGACAACACCGGACTGGCAGCCGGTTGGCGTTGGACAGGCAGGTACGGGTTCAACTTTGGACTTCAGCGTTGCGATTGATGGGGTATCGACCAACCGCTACTTCAAGCTGGATATAGATCGGCAGTAGCCACAGGAACGGAGTTCCCACTCGGTAACGCGGCTGGGAAGCACGCGTCTATCATTCAAAGCGGATCCAGTCGAGCTCGACATCCTGTTTGCGGCGCTGGGTAATGAAAAGATCATGTACGCCGGATGGGGCGCTGCGCAGGGGTGCCTTCACGGTTTTCCATTCGGACCCTTTTTCGATTTCAACTTGCGCGATCAAGGGGCCGTTTTTCTTGTCGCGCCGGATTTCAAGGGTTCCTCCCGTTAGGGAACGCGCGCGGATGTTTACCGACTTTAATTCGGCGTTCCCGAAGTCGACCCGGTTGAAGCGAATCCAGGAGCGGCTTGCAGAGAAAATTGTTTTCCATCCCGCATGGCGGTTTGCGTTGTCGAGGAATGTTACGGTTGCGCCGTTGTTGCCGATGTCGCTGTAGCGGTCGATCTGCAGCGTGGACTTGGCGTCGGCTGTTCCGATGCCGCGCAGGGTGGGGATCACCTTTTTGATGTCGCCGTCCGTTTCGAAAAACAGACGGTCGGCCCGTATCGATCGCCGTTTATCGTCTTCCGGGGAGAGGTCCCGGTCGTGGTAAAACAGATACCACTGGTCTTTGTATTCCAGAATGGAGTGGTGGACCGTCCAGCAGCCGCTGGACGATTCGTCCAGAATGACGCCTTCGGGTTTGAAGGGCCCCGTCGGGCTTTTTCCGGTGGCATATTCGAGCCGTTCGGTTTCATTTTCCACATGCGGATAGGTCAAGTAGTAGATGCCGTTGTGCTCGAAGACAAAGGGGCCCTCCAGAAGACCTTGCGTGGGCAGGTTGTCGATCACCTGCGGTTCGGAATCCAGCTCCAGCATGTTGTTCTTCAGTTTGGCCACGAATATCTTGCCGAGGGAATAGTACAGGTAGGCCTGGCCATCCGTGTCGATGAATACGCACGGGTCGATGCCCTGTACGCCCTCGATCGGTTTGGATTCCGGTTTGAAGGGGCCATAGGGTGTCTCCGAAATGGCCACGCCGATGGAAAATTCACCCGACGTGTTCTTGGCGGGGAAATAGAAATAGTACTTGCCGTCATTTTCCACGCAATCCGGAGCCCACATGCTGTAGGTCGATGCATCTACCCAAGGTACGTTGGTCTGGCTGACAATGACGCCGTGATCCGTCCAGTCCATCAGGTTTTCCGACGAGAAGACATGGTAGTCTTCCATGCAGAACCAGTCCGCGCGAGCGTCTGGAGGAGGGGAAATATCGTGGGAGGGATAGACATAGATTTTCCCGTCAAAGACTCTTGCCGTCGGATCGGCCGTAAACTGATTCATGACGAGTGGATTCTGGGCATGGGCGCTAAAGAGGCAAAGTAACCCCCCGAAAGCTAGGGCCAAAAGTTGAAGTCTATTGTTGTTCATGCAGGGCTCTAATCCAAAATACATAGTATGTATATACGCCTTGATCGCGGCCATGGGTATTGTGATTGTTGAATTTCAGCTCCGTGTTATTGAAATCGAGGACTTTGCCATCCGACATGCGCGAAAGCTCAGACGGCAAGGGAGTTTCACCAGTCGGTATATTGCATTCATTTTCTGGGATTGATGAATTCAACGCATGCGGTATTTTTATTTGTTGCATGTTGTATGTCGCAATCGCCATTCAGTCACTGACGCAAAGGAATCTGGATATGAAGCACGGAATAACGAGTTGGAGGCTGTTGCGAATTGGTCTGATGCTGGCGGTTTTCACGCTGGCGGTCTGCACGGCACATGCCGGAGACGCGATGAAATGGGTGGGTACCTGGAGCGCGTCGGTACAGGAGGTGGAGCACAAGCTTGTTCCTTCAGGGTTTGAACAGCTGGACGACACCACCATCCGGCAGGTGGTGCATGTGTCGATCGGTGGCAAGCAGCTTCGCATCCGGTTATCCAATGCGTTTGCCGACTGGAGCGACGACCTAAGAATCAGCGAAGTCAACGTGGCGCTCTGCGATAAGGATGACAAAATCCAGGCCAAAACACTGAAGCCAGTGACGTTCAACGGCAATGCTGACGTAACGATTCCCTATGGCGTTTTGATGGTTTCCGATCCGGTCGATTTTGATCTGCCGGCGGGTGCCGATCTCGTTGTGACGATGCATGTAGAGGACGCGGCGAAAAAGATTTCGGGTCACCGCAGTGCGCGGGGCGAGTATGCCTTCCTTGAAAAGGGCGACAAGACTGACGCGAAGGAACTGTCCTCCGCGGAGCGGAGTACGTGCTGGTACTATCTGGGTGGGGTGGAAGTTCTCGCTCCGGTATCCAGCGCAGCGGTGGTCTGTCTCGGCGATTCAATTACCGACGGCAAGGGATCTACCGAGGGGGAAAACCGCCGATGGCCGGACCTGCTGGCGCAGCGGTTGCGAAAGAATTCAAAAACCGCCGACATTGCAGTTTTGAACCAAGGCATTGGCGGCAATGCATTGTGGCGTGGTGGAATTGGGCAAACCGCGTTGCAACGACTGGAACGTGATGTGATTTCGCAGCCCGGGGCCCGGTGGCTGATCGTTATGGAGGGAATCAACGACCTGGGGGGAGGAAAGACCTCGGCCGAAGAATTGATTGTTTCCTACGGACAGATTATCGCCCGGGCTCGCGATTGTGGTCTCCGGGTTTATGGAGTAACCATTACGCCCTGCGGCGATTCATTCTATTACAAGCCGGAGGTGGAAGCGGAACGCCAAAAGGTGAACGAATGGATTCGGAACAGCGGAGCTTTTGATGCCGTGCTCGATTGGGATGCCGTGGTGCGCGATCCCTCCAATCCCGAAAACCTACTGCCGGCGGCCGACTGCGGCGACCACCTGCATCTGAGCGACGAGGGTTATAAAATGCTGGCGGAATCCGTGGATCTGGAATTGTTCACAAAATGAAGCATGGGAATATGAAAACAGGGAGGTTGTAGTGAAAGGTAGAAGTATCTTCTACGCCGCGGTGGCTTTGTCTTCGGCCGTTGGATGTATTCAGGCAAGCCCGCTCGACGACTTCAAGCCTTCGTCATGCAATCAGCAGGGCCATGAATATCCACAGGTCAATTCCGAGGGGCGGGTGCGGGCGATGATTGAGGCTCCGGATGCCCATAGCGTCCTGCTTGATATCGGGGGTGTTAAGTATCCAATGACCAAAGACGAAAACGGTGTCTGGACGGGCGATTCTAATCCGCAGGACGAGGGGTTCCACTATTACCAGCTCGTCATCGACGGCGCCTTTGTCCCGGATCCCGGAAGCATGTATTTTTACGGTGCCGGCCGCTGGGGTAGCGGCGTTGAAGTCCCCGCCAAGGATCAGGATTTCTACGCCCTAATCAACGTTCCTCATGGCCAGGTCTGCGAGAAGCTGTATTTCTCCAAAATCAACAACATGATGCGTCGCTGTTTCGTGTATACACCGCCCGGATACGAAACGGATGCCGACAAGCGCTATCCCGTGCTCTACCTGCAACACGGTGGGGGCGAGAACGAGACCGGCTGGTCCAGCCAGGGCAAGGTCGGCCTGATCATGGACAACCTGATTGCCAAGGGCAACGCAACGCCATTCATCATCGTCATGGACAATGGGACCTGGTCGATGAAGGTGCCACCTCGCGATGGACACGGATGGCCGCCGGAGGGTTGGGCCGACGGCTTTCAGAAAACGTTGCTGGAAGAGATCATTCCAATGATCGACTCCACCTATCGAACGCTGGCGGACCCGTTGCACCGGGCCATGGCCGGCCTGTCCATGGGCGGCATGCAGACGAATATTATCGGAATGGAAAATCCGGATATGTTTTCGTACATCGGCATTTTCAGCGGCGGTACGGTCGGTGATCCGGCGACGGCGCATAACGGCATTATGTCCGATGCCGAAGCATACAATCGAAGAGTAAAACTGATTTTCCAGAGTTGCGGTTCGAAGGAACGCCCGGAGAGCGTGCGGGCCAATCACGAGCAGCTCACGGCGGCCGGCATCAACAGTGTCTGCTACATCTCGCCCGATACCGCCCATGAATGGCAGACCTGGCGGCGCAGCTTCCATCAGTTTGCCCAGCTGCTTTTCAGTAAATGAGCACAGGACCAGATGCGGTACCCTCTTTAACCTATGCGGAAGTGAAGGGGGCATTTCCGTTTGCAGAAATCAACGTGTGAATTTCTATCAGTTTTCACACCAGAATCATAAGGATGGATAAGGGTATGAACTTGAGAATTTTGACCTTCGGTCTGCTTTTCATAGTGCTGGGAAACGGCATCTGTTCCGCGAAAGACAGGACATTCAAGCTGGAGGAAAATCCAATTTTCCGCGATGCATTCACGGCCGATCCGGCCCCGCTGGTGGTAGGGGATACACTGTACGTTTACGTCGGTCACGACGAGGCCGTGGACGGTGGCCCGTACTACAACATTACCGAGTGGCTCTGTTACTCCACGAAGGATATGAAAACCTGGACTTCGCATGGTTCTGTGCTAAAGCCGACGGACTTTAAATGGGCCACCGGAGAAGCGTGGGCATCGCAGGTGGTGGAGAAGGATGGGAAGTTCTACTACTACACGACGGCGCAGCACGGGGAACCCCATATGGGTAAGGCTATCGGCGTAGCCGTATCCGACAGTCCGGCCGGGCCGTTCAAGGACGCGCGCGGCAAGGCACTCGTGATCGACTCGGATACACCGAATAAACGCGGCTGGAACGACATCGATCCAACGGTACTGATCGATGACGACGGAACCGCCTGGATGTGCTGGGGCAACGGGACCTGCTTTATGGCCAAACTCAAGCCCAACATGATCGAGATCGACGGCGAGATTCAGGAAATCGAACTGGAAAGCTATGTAGAAGGGCCCTGGCTGCATAAACGCGGTGATCTCTACTACCTGACCTATGCCGGATTCAAGGGCGGTTCGGAAAACATCCGCTATGCAACGGCAGAAAAAATAACCGGACCCTGGACCAGCCGGGGCGAGCTGTCGGGAAATGCCAAAAACAGTTTTACGATTCATCCCGGCATTGTTGAGTTCAAGGACCAGTGGTATCTGTTCTACCACAACGCCACGCTCACGCTGAACGGTCAGAAGGGAACCACGGGCCGCCGCAGCGTATGCGTCGACTACCTCTACTACAACGATGACGGCACCATGAAACCGGTCCCCCAGACGGCAGAGAGCATTACGGTTCCGCCCGCCGAGTAGTGACCGTCGTGAACAAAGTGTATCACTACAGGAGCTCCAATGCATATTCGTAACCCGGAAAGGAAGAAGCCGTCGCATCGGAGAACCTTTTTGCATTCCCTCGCGGCGCTCTTTGTTTTTGTTGGGCTTGCGTCTCAGTCATCACACGTTGACGCGGCGGAAGAGGTCTGTGCTTACTGCAATCATCAGGTCAGCGTTGCCGGAGCGTTTTCGCATGAACGGGAGCTTGGTGCCGATCGGATTGAGGGTGCGGGAGAAGATCTGCAGGCGTTTCGCGAGGCGATTGTCGGCGATTCGTTTGCCGTAACGGTTTCCGGGCTTCCCGAGGGGAGCTACTCGGTCATTATCGGAATGGTCGAAACGCAGATACAGCAGGCCGGGGAGCGGTTGTTTACGGTGACTTCCGGCGATAAAACGCTGGCTGAAAAGTATGATGTCTTTAAGGAGTCCGGCGGAGCGCGAAAGGCAAGTTATATTATTGAGACGGTGGAACACTCCGACGATGCCCTGCGCGGACCGCTCAAGGTTGAGTTCGTCGGCGTGAAGGGGAAAGCAAAGTTTAATACCTTCGAGGTGATTGACACATCCGGCGAACGGGTCGTTTTTTTCGGTGCCACGGAAATTGCCGATCCTTTTGCTACGGAAGCCACTAAGGTTCCGGAAATTGAAGAGCCAGCCATCTGGCGTAATCCCGATCATCCGCTGGAAGTGCGTATCAAGGATCTGATTCGCAGAATGTCGTTTGCCGAAAAAGTGGCGCAACTGCAGGATGACGCCCCGGCGATTGAACGCCTCGGGCTTCCGGCGTATCGCTATTGGAATGAAGCGCTGCACGGCGTGGCGAACAACGGCGTTGCCACCGTCTTCCCGGAACCGGTCGGCATGGCCGCCACCTGGAATCCCGCGCTGATGCGTGAAGAAGGCCGGGTGATCGGCATTGAAGGGCGTGCCAAGCATAATGACTATGCCTCGAAAAACGGCGGAAACTCCAAGTGGTGGACCGGCCTGACCTTCTGGACGCCGAACATCAACATTTTCCGCGATCCCCGCTGGGGGCGTGGTCAGGAAACCTATGGTGAAGATCCGTATCTGACGGCGGAGATGAGCATTGAGTTTATTAAGGGCATGCAGGGCGATCATCCCGACTACATGCTGTCGATGGCCTGCGCCAAGCACTATGCGGTGCACAGCGGTCCGGAGCGGTCCCGCTACCGGTTCAATGCCGATCCGTCTGAACGGGACCTGTACGAAATGTATCTGCCTCAGTTTGAGCGCGCCGTGCGCGAAGGAAAGGTCGGCGGTGTAATGAGTGCCTACAACGCGGTGTACGGCGTTCCGGCCAGTGCCAGCGCATTTCTGCTGACCGAACTGCTGCGCGATAAATGGGGCTTTGAGGGGTATGTCGTTTCCGACTGCAGTGCAATCGGAAATATCTGGAACGAGCAGCGAGGACACGGCTACGTGGAAACCCCCGAAGAGGCCGCCGCCGTTGCGGTTAAAGCCGGCTGCAATCTCTGCTGCGGCGGGGACTACAACGCGTTGATGAAGGCTGCCCAGATGGAGCTGATCAGCGAAGATGAAATCGATCAGGCGCTGTACTATACCCTCTGGACCCGCTTCCGTCTCGGGCTGTTTGATCCGGTGGATCTGGTTCCGTTTAATAAATATACCATCGAAGACAACGACACGCCGGAAAACGGCAAGGTGGCGCTGGACGTGGCCCGCCAGTCGATGGTGCTGCTGAAGAACGACGGAATTCTTCCGCTGGATCGCTCCAGGTATAAAACCATCGCCGTCATCGGTCCGAACGGGGCTTCAAAATCGATGCTGGAAGGTAATTATCATGGATCGGCCTCGCACCCCATTTCCATGCTGGACGGCGTTAAAATGCTGGCGGGATCGGATCTCGAAGTGACCTCTGCACTGGGAAGCCCGGTGTGGCTAGACAAGAGACAAGCCGCCTGGAGTGCGCAGGACAACGCCACGGAGCGTCCGGTGGACGAGCTGAAGGCGGAGGCGATTGCGCTGGCGAAGCAGGCCGACCTGATTATCTATGTGGGCGGAATTACGCCGGCGCAGGAAGGGGAAGGGCTGGACCGCGACCAGATTGAACTGCCGCGCGTGCAGCAGGATCTCGTGAAGGCGCTGCATGCCACCGGCAAGCCGATGGTCTTTGTCAACTGCAGTGGTTCGGCGGTGGCATTTCCCTGGGAAGCCGAACATCTGCCGGCGATTCTCCAGGCCTGGTATCCCGGCCAGGAAGGCGGACAGGCCGTGGCAGAGGTGCTCTTCGGCGAATTTAATCCATGCGGCCATCTGCCGATGACCTTCTACCGCTCCACCGACGACCTGCCGCCGTTTACCGACTATTCCTTTGCGAACCGGACCTATCGATATTTTGACGGCAAGCCGCTCTATGCCTTCGGGCATGGACTCAGCTATACCCGTTTCGATTACAAGGACGCGACATTGGCGGTCGACGTGGTGCCCGCCGATGGTACGATCAAGCTGTCGTTAACTATTGAAAATTCCGGAGAAATGGATGGGGCCGATGTGGTTCAGGTCTATTACCGCCACCTGAATTCACGCGTTGAGCAACCGAACAAGGTGCTGTGCGGATTTGCCCGGGTGGAGGTAGCTAACGGTACTTCCGAAAAAGTGACGCTGGAAATTCCAACCGAGCGCCTGCATTATTGGGACACCGAGACTAGGCAGTATGTGGTGGAGCCGGGCGACTATGAAATTCTGGTCGGTGCGGCATCCGATGATATTCGTATCACGCTGCCTGTAAAAATTAATCGATAAGTAGGAGGGGAGATTATGAATAAAAGATATCTGAGATCACTGATTGTCTGTGCTGTGCTGGGCGCGGCCGCCTGGTGCGGTGCGCAGGAAAAGGTCATCCTCACGCCGCCGGCGCCGGACACACCGCGGATCAACGGGCCCAACGTCTTCGGGATGCGGCCGGGGGCTCCGTTCCTCTATTCCATCCCGGTCACCGGAAAGCGCCCGATGAATTTCGGCGTCAAGGATCTGCCGGCTGGCCTGAAGGTGGATGCGGAAACCGGCCGGATTACCGGCAAGATTGCCAAGCCCGGTGAGTACACGGTGACGCTGGGGGCGAAGAACGCATTGGGGACGGACACGAAGGAGTTCCGCATCGTGGTGGGGGACCAAATCGCGCTCACGCCGCCGATGGGCTGGAGCAGCTGGAACTGCTGGGGCGACGCGGTGAGCCAGGAAAAGGTGCTCAGCTCGGCGCGGGCGATGGCGGAAAAGGGGCTGCAGCAGCATGGCTGGACGTTTATCAATATTGACGACGGCTGGCAGGGCAAGCGCGACGGAAAGCTTAATGCCATCCAGCCGAACAAGAAGTTTCCGGACATGAAGGAGCTTGCAGACGAGATTCACGGTCTCGGACTCAAGTTCGGGATCTACTCGGGACCCTGGCGCGGAACGTACGCAGGATATGTGGGCGGTTCCTCCGACAACAAGGACGGCACCTACGACTGGGTTGAAGACGGACACATCAATGAATTCTACAAACTCAAAACCCCCGACAACAAGCCCACCTGGGTCAACTGGACCTTCGGCAAGCATTCATTCGCCACGCAGGACGCCAAACAATGGGCGGAGTGGGGCGTGGACTATCTGAAGTACGACTGGTTCCCGAACGATATTCCGCACGTCGAGGAGATGGCCGATGCTTTGCGGGCAACCGGCCGCGATTTTGTCTACAGCCTGTCAAACAGCGGCATCTACGAAGACGCCGCCGAATACGCGCGCCTGTCCAACCTATGGCGCACGACCGGGGACATCAACGACAGTTGGAAGAGCATGAGCCAAAAAGGGTTTTCCCAGGACCGCTGGGCCGCCTATACCGGACCGGGCCACTGGAGCGATCCCGATATGCTGGTTGTCGGTATGGTCGGCTGGGGTCCCCACCTGCATCCGAGCAATCTCACGCCCGATGAGCAATATACGCATATCAGCCTCTGGTGCCTGCTCTCCGCACCGCTGATTCTCGGGTGCGATCTCGCGCAGCTGGATGATTTTACACTTGGGCTGCTGACGAACGATGAAGTGCTGTCTGTCAATCAGGATGCGTTGGGCCGTCAGGCTACGCAGTTCAGCAACGAGGACGGCCGGGTTGTCTATGCGAAGCGGCTTGAAGACGGCTCTTTTGCGGTCGGCCTGTTCAATCGGGGCGAATCCGAACAGACCGTTGACGTGAAGTGGGGCCCATGGGGCAATCTTCCGACAGCGAACGGCGGGGAAAAATATGTCGTGCGCGACCTCTGGCGGCAGAAGGACCTGGGCGAATTCCAGGGCAAATTTGAATCCAAGGTCGCCCCGCACGGAGTGGTGTTCGTGAAGCTCACGCTTGTGAAATAAGCTTCTAAGTCGGAATACGCAGCAGGAACGGGCTGTTTCTTTAAACAAGGAAACAGCCTGTTTCTTTATCAGCCCAATGCGGAAGAGAGCGACACTATTTCTTGGCCGGAAAAATACTCGAACGGCGCCTATAGTAATCGGGGCTGTTTCAGGCCCGGATCAGTTGTCACGACGCCGTGTTTGAAAATAGCAGCGTGCAAAAGAACAGAGGAGCAAGAATGAAGCAGTCATTCCAGATCAAGAGTCGTCGAAACACGGGAAGGCTGTTGTTCATGATACGTTTGGTTTTCTCTCTGTTTATCTGGGGCGTCATGATTAACGTAACCTTGGCCGCTCCGGTTCTGCTGAAGGAGGCGGCCCGGGATGCATACGGGGTGACCTGCAGGATGGAATCCGGACTCCTGCGGCTGCAGCTTTGCTCGGATCGGGCGGTGCGGGTGCTGTACACGCCGGAGAAGGCGTTGCCGGACCTGGACAGCCTGGTGCTGCAGGAAACCAGGCCCGTTCCGTTCAAGTTCAACGAACAGGAGGATGCCGTCACGGTTTCAACCGATAAAATGACCGTAGCAGTCGATAGGAAGTCCGGCCGCATAACGTTTCTGGATGCGGAAGGCAATGTGCTGCTGCAGGAGCCGGTGGGGGGCGGTAGGACGGTGAGGCGGTCGATCCTGCATGGCGAGCCGACGCTGGCGGTGGAACAGACCTTCGTTTCCCCTCCGGATGAATATCTGTTCGGCTCCGGCCAGTTCCAGGATGGCGAGTTCAACCTGCGTGGATTGCCGCGCCGGCTGACCCAGGTGAATTCCCAGATCGCGGTACCGTTTTTTCTCTCCAGCAAGGGCTATGCATTGCTGTGGCATAATTATGGGCTGGTGGATCTGAATCCGGCCGACAACCGGATCGATCTTTCGCCCGGCGAAGCCAACGGCGATGCCGAGACGGTGGATGTTACCACGACCGAAGGGACCCGTCAGGAGACCCGCCAGCAGGGCGTATTCGGCGGCAACTTCATCGTGGATAAGGCGGGGAGCTACGCCTTCCTGTTGGATGTCGGCCGCAGCATGGCGAACCGGTGGCACATCGAGATCGACGGGGAAACGCTCTTTGATTTCAGGAATTTATGGTTGCCTCCTACTACCAGCTGGAAGATGGATCTCTCCGCCGGCACCCATACGATTACGGTTCGGGGGGAACGGAACGACAAGCCGTCGGTTTTCTTCCGCTCGGAACAGGATACCACCGTTCTTCGGTCCCCGGTGGCCGATGCGCTGGACTATGTCTTTTTTGCCGGAACGGGCGACGAGGCGATCGGAGCCTACCGCGATCTGACGGGTGCTGCCACGTTGCTTCCGGACTGGATCTTCGGGTACATCCATTGCCGGGAACGCTTCAGTTCCCAGCAACAGTTGCTGGAAAACGCGCGTGAATTTCGCCAGCGCAAGCTACCCATGGATGTCATGGTGCAGGATTGGCAGTATTGGGGGAAGTATGGCTGGAATGCCATGCGCTTCGATGAAGATCAATATCCCGATCCTGCTGAGATGGTCGAGGAACTGCATGCAATGAATGCCCGCCTGATGCTCTCGGTCTGGTCGAAGATTGATCCGAATTCCGAAGTGGGCCGGGCGTTTGCAGAGAAGGGCTATTACATTCCCGGCACCCAGTGGGTCGATTTCTTCAATCCCGATGCCGCCGCATTCTATTGGAAAAACTTCAGTGAAAAACTGCTGTCGCTGGGGATCGATGCATGGTGGCAGGATGCCACCGAACCGGAAAACGACGATCTGGTCGGACGCAAGACGCATGTCGGTCCCGGCGAAAAGATGCGCCTGGTCTATCCGCTCTTCGTCACGAAGACCGTCTATGAAGGGCAGCGCCATGGTCGGCCTGACCAACGAGTTTTCATACTGACCCGTTCAGCCTTCCTCGGCCAGCAGCGCTATGCGGCTGCGACGTGGTCGGGGGATATTGGTAACAGCTGGGAAACCCTGCGCCGGCAGGTTCCGGCGGGCCTGAACTTTGTCGCCGCGGGCCTTCCGTACTGGACGACCGATACCGGCGGCTTCTTCCGGCCCGGCGGCGGACAATACCAGGACAAGGGCTTCCATGAACGGTTTATCCGCTGGTTCCAGTATTCCACGTTCTGCCCGCTGCAGCGCGTTCACGGCTACCAGACCGATACGGAATTCTGGCGCTATGGCGCGGAAGTCGAGCAGGAGGCCAAACGCTATCTTGATCTTCGCTACCGCCTCTTTCCGTACATCTACAGCGAAGCCGCCCGCATGACGTTCGAGGGCACAACCCTCATGCGCCCGCTGGTGATGGATTTTGCCGGCGATGAAACGGCCCTGACGCAAAGCTATGAATATATGTTCGGTCCCGCATTCCTTGTCTCTCCGGTGCTGGAGCCGGGCGTGAAGGAGTGGGACGTCTACCTGCCGCAAAACGAAGCAGGCTGGATTGACTTCTGGACCGGAAAAAAACTAAACGGCGGCCAGCGCGTAAAGGCCGCGTCGCCGCTTGATCAGATTCCGCTGCATGTCCGTGCCGGTTCCATCGTACCGCTCGGTCCGAAACAACAATACGTCGGTGAGAAGTCGTCCGATACGATCGAGCTGCGTGTTTATACCGGGGCTGACGGGCACTTTGCGCTGTATGAGGACGAAGGCGACAACTACGACTATGAAAAGGGCAACCACGCCATTATTCCGATTCAATGGAATGAAGAGCAGCAGACGCTCGTCATCGGCAAGCGCAAGGGCACTTTCCCCGGCATGCTCAAAACCCGGACGTTCCATGTTGTGTGGGTATCATCTGATCACGGGGTCGGCATTGATCCGTCCGAACAGCCGGATGCTGTGGTGAAGTACACCGGTCAGGCGGTACAGGTGCCGGTAAAATAGGAGCCGGCGAAAAAGGCTGATAAAATGAAAAAACAAGCAACGAGACTGATACTCTGCATGTTGTTCATGGTGCTGTGGGGGCTGGAGACCGCATCTGCTGCCATCACCATTCCGCGCGGCCGCCCGCAACTCAATGCCGCGCGCACGACGTTCGTGGCCGACAACGGCAAACTATTGCGTGGACCCTATACCTCCACCGAATGGACTTCGGCGGCTCCCGAATCGGAAATCGCAAAGATGAAGGATCTCGGCTTCAACGCGGTTCACCTGTATGCGGAATGCTTCGACATCAACTATCCCAGTCCGGGCAGTACGGCTCCGGGATATCATATGGACGATGTGGATAAGATCGTGAAGTATACGCGCGATCTGGGCCTGTATCTGGTGATTACCATCGGCAACGGCGCGAACAACGGCAACTACAATGCGAAGTGGATCCATGATTTCTGGGCGTTGTACGCGGAGCGCTACGCGAACGAGACGCACGTCCTTTTCGAAGTACAGAACGAGCCGGTTGCCTGGGGCCCGCCCTACAGCAACCCCAACGCGACTCCGCCGGGTGCCATTTCGATGGAGATCGACGCCTACAAGACAATCCGCGCCGCCGCGCCAGATACGCCGATCCTGCTCTTTGACTATTCTGTGCTGGGAGGCAAGGAAGGTGGCGAGGCGGCGCTTCAGGATATTGAGATCTTCAATAAGGAAATCGGGATTGATCCCGCAAAGGTCTGGAGCAACGCGGCCATCGCTTTCCACGGCTATGCCGGACACAACAACACACCGCTTGCGGTGAAGGAAATTCTGGCTGCCGGCTATCCATGCATCATGACCGAATTCCACGGCGGAAAGTGGGGCGGTGCGGGCGGCCAGGATATCGAACTCACGGCCTCGCTGGAGCGAATGGGCATTTCGTGGCTCACCTTTCTGACCGTTCCTCCAACCGGCGTTTCGGAATTCGTCACCGATCCGAAAAGCTTCAAGGATCGTGTTGAGCAAGGCGGGCTCTCGTGGACGCCCGACTTCGGCCACTGGCCACCCGAGCGCGGGGTCTACGGCAACGACGGCCTGCCGCGGGAAACCCCGCATACCTGGGATGGCGACGAGCTGAAGGGGACGATGCGCCTGGAGTTCGAGGATTTCGATACGGGCGGAGAAGGCGTCGCTTTTCACGTCAAGAGTCCAAAGACGCATCGCGGCGGCTATCGTCCGGAGGAGGGGGTGGACATCCGGGCGGTCACCGACGGAGGATCTGGCTTTGCGGTGGTTGCCGACGAAGGCGAGTGGCTGGAATACACGATCTATGTGAAGGAGCCCGGAGTCTTCCAACTCGCCCTGCGCTATGCGGCCGCGAAGCCCGCAAAACTCCGCATGCTTCTCGGTGGAGGCGAGATCGCGCAACTTCCCCTTGAACCGGCGGGCAGTTCCTTCCGCACGGTCGAGCAGAATGTATTCCTCGGCTATGGACGCAATGTGCTGCGGGTGGAGGTTCCAGAAGGCGGCTGCGCCTTGAACTGGATTGAATTTGCGCCGTTGGAGGACGGTCCGCTTCCCTCCGGGGAATACAAGATCGTGAACCGCAACAGCGGACTGGCGATGATGAACAAGACCGAGAACATCGATATGGACGAAGTTCTGAAACTCGATGCTGCCAACAAGGCCGCCGGCGGCAACGAATTTGCCAAGAAGGTCGGCGACAACGTGGTGATCCAGGCTCCCTTCAAGAAAATGAAAGCACAACTGTGGAAGCTGGAACATCTCGGGGCGGGGCAGTACCGCATTTCGTCGCTGGAGAACAAGTGGTTCTGGAGCGATGGTGGCGGAAAAGGGGTGAACCTCTTCTGGTGGGGCGGCGAGAACACGGGCAGCAACCAGCGCTTCATCATTCGGGCGGAGGGCGACGGCTACTTCAGCATCGCGCCGGTGAATAGAGGCTCCCGGATCGGTGTCAAAAACGCCTCCCTCCAAAGTGGCACCCAGCTAGACCAACGCAATTCCAACGTTGGGTGGGATCAGCAGTGGGCCATCCAGGATGCCGGCGCAATGCCTATTCCGACGGGATTGGCCGCTGAACGCGTATCTTCCAGTCGAGTGAAACTGACGTGGAATCCTGTTCCCGGGGCCAAGGGCTACATCGTCAAACGCGCGGACCAGAGCGGTGGTCCCTACACGGCGGCCCCCAAGCCGGTTTTAAAGCTGATGTTCACCGATCCCGGTGCCGCCAAGGACAAGGAGTATTTCTATGTTGTCAGCGCCGTCGGGAAAGGCGGCGAGGGGCCGGACAGCATTGAAGCCAGCCCGGGAAAGCTGCACCTGCAGTTTACGTTCGATGATTCCAGCGATCGAAAAGTAGCCGATTCATCCGGCAACAATCTAGACGGCAAATGTTCCGGCTCGCCCGACCATGGGCCGGGCGTCTCCGGCAAGGCGATCGTCCTCGACGGGGAAAACGACTATGTTGAACTGCCTGAAGGCATTATGGCCGGGCTGACGAACTTCAGTGTCACCGCGTGGGTTTATATTGATGCTCCGGTACCATGGTCCCGGCTGTTTGATTTCGGCAACGATACCGAAACCTATATGTATCTTTCACCTATCAGCGGTGATGGCGGGAACATGCGATTTTCCATTAAGCACGACGGCGACGAAAAGACCATCAACGGATCGAAATCCGTGCCCGTTGGCGAGTGGGCGCATGTCGCCGTGGTGGAGAAGGACGGCGCCGGTACACTCTACCTCAACGGCGAGGCCGTCGGGCGCAATGCCGAACTTGCGCTTGCGCCGGACTCGCTTGGAAAAACCTCCCGGAACTACATCGGCACATCGCAGTTTCCCGATCCCTTGCTCAAGGCGAGGGTGGACGACTTCCGTATCTACGCCAGCGCGCTCAGCCCCGGGGATATTGCAACATTGGCAGTGAAAACGCCGGTAGAACGATAAGGATTCGGCTGGCTGTTCATGCAAATCCATCCTGTGCCGTGCTGATCCGGATGTTGGGTTTCATGAATCCGTATTTTTCGTTCAAAAACACCCATTGTCTGATCCTGCATAGAGATGCAACCATGCAAAGTGGTTCAAAGTACCTTTCGGGGTGGACGTACCGTCGCGAAGGGGATGCGCAGACCCGGATTGCATGTCGTTGGATTCTGAACAAAAGAGGTAGAAGATTAATGAAATCCATTCCGCTTGAAAGAGATCGTGGCAGGTTGCCTTTTTTCACGTTGTCCTTGCTCGCGTTGCTTGTGTTGCAGGTCATGCTTGCACCTGCAGCCTATGGCGTTGCACGGGGCCGGCCGCACCTCAATGCGGAGCGCACGACGTTTGTGGCCGACAACGGCCAGTTGTTGCGCGGCCCCTTCACCTCCACGGAATGGACTTCGGCGGTGCCCGAAGCGGAGATTGCGGCCATGACCAACATGGGATTCAACGCGGTGCATCTGTACGCTGAGGTCTTCGATGGAAACTATCCCGATGCAGGCAGCACGGCACCGGGCTACAATGCGACCGAGGTGGACAAGATTGTTCAGTATACGCGGGATGCGGGCATGTACCTGGTTATGACCATTGGCAACGGGGCCAACAACGGTAACTACAACGCCCAGTGGGTTCACGACTTCTGGGCTTTCTACGCCGCCCGCTACGCCGATGAAACGCATGTCGTTTTTGAAGTCCAGAACGAACCGGTCGCCTGGGGGCCTCCCTATTCTTCGCCGACCGCCACGCCTACCGGGGCGGTCGATATGGAGATTGACGCCTACAACACCATCCGGGCGAATGCACCGGACACGCCGGTGTTGCTTTTCACCTACGCGGTGCTAGGCGACTCGGGAGGGGCGGATGCCGCCTTGACGGATATACATGCCTTCAACACGTCTGTGTTCGGTTCCGCCGACGTGGTGTGGACCAACGAGGCGGTTGGATTCCATGGCTATGCGGGCGCGGATGCCAACGCAATTGCCGTGGCCAATATCATTGCCGCAGGGTATCCCTGTTTCATGACCGAGTTCGCCGCCGGCACATGGGGCGGCGAGAACGGAGGCCTGGATGTCGAGGCCGTGGCGAACCTGGAGCGCATGAACGTGTCGTGGCTCACCTTCCAGTGTGTTCCGCCCTGGGGCGTATCCGATAAAATCACGACGCCGGCGGCCTATGTGGACCGGGTGAATAATTCCGGGCTGTCCTGGACGCCGGATTACGGCACCTGGCCGGTTGCGCGCAGCGTGTTCGAAAACGGCGGATATCCATGGACGACGCCCGGCTATGTAAACAACACCTTGAGCGGCACCCTGCGCATCCAGGCCGAAGACTTTGACAATGGCGGAGAGGGTGTGGCTTATCACGATCTGGACACCTCGAACAGCGGGGGACAGTATCGAACCGGGGAAGGCGTGGATATCGAAGCGGCGTCGGACGCGGGCGGCGGGTACAACGTGACTTCGACAGAGGCCGGCGAATGGCTGGAGTATACGGCCAAGGTGAGCGCAGCGGGGATGTACAACCTGCGCCTGCGCGTGGCGGGCGCAAGCGGCGGCAGTGTGCAGGTGCTTGCGTACGGTGAGGATATCTCGGGAGACTGGACCTTGCCTGCTACCGCGGGTGACCAGTCCTGGACGACGGTTGCCAAGAGCGTGTTCCTGCGCCCCGGTCAACAGATCCTGCGCATCAACGTTTTAGAGGGCGGGTTCAACCTGAACTGGATCGAGCTTTCGGTTCAGTCCTCGGGACCGATTGCCAACGGCACCTACAAGTTTCTGAATGCCAAGACGGTCCAGGCGATGGATGTTGATGTCGACAACAATGTTGTGGTCGGAGATTACACGGGCGTTGCAAATGAGCAATGGACGCTGCAGAACATCGGCGGCGGCCAGTACAAGATTACTTCTGTTGGCGCCGGCGATAGCTGGACCACTTTTGGCGGTCCTCTGCATCTGGGACCCTGGTGGGGGACCAGCGGTGACCGTTGCTTCATTATTATGCCGACGGGCGACGGGTTCTATCAGGTGTTTTCCGCCGGCGGCGGAAAATGTTTCCAACCTTCGGTGGCCGATGCGCCGCTGTTGGAAGATGTGGTCTACTCGGGAGCCGCCGAGCAGAAATGGGCGGTGGTTTCTCCGTCCACTCCGGCGTTCCCTTCGGGAGTGAGCGCCATGGTGGCCGGTCCGAACATGGCGACCCTGAACTGGAACGCCGTGACCGGCGCCTCCAGCTATAATGTCAAGCGCTCCACCGCCAGCGGCGGTCCGTATACGACCATCGCGACCGGTGTGGCCACCACCAACTACACCGACATCGGACTATCGGGAATCGAATATTTCTACGTGGTCAGTGCCGTGGCCGGCGGTGTGGAAGGCCTCGACAGCGCCGAGGCAGCGTTGGACTATCCCGAACTTTCAGGTTCCATCATTGGAACGGCGGGTTCGTGGGGTGGATCTGGCAACACCATTGACAAGGTGTTCGACAACGATTTCAACACGTTCTTCGACGCACCCAACGGGAACGGGGCATGGGTCGGGCTGGATTTCGGTTCCGGCTCAAGCAATGTCGTCGCGCGGATCAACTATTGCCCGCGCTCCGGTTTTGAGTCGCGCATGGTGGGCGGCATTTTCCAAGGGGCGAACCAGCTCGACTTCAGCGACGCAGTCACGCTCTACACCATTGCGACGCAGCCAGCCTCGGGCGCATTCACATCGGTGGATATTGCCGGATCCGCGACCTTCCGCTATATCCGCTACCTTTCGCCCGACAACGGCTTTGGCAACGTGGCCGAGCTTGAGTTCTGCGGCTATTCAACCATTGAGCCGGTGCCCGTTCCCGACGGCTTGAGTGTCGTGGCGGTTTCGGGTAGCCGGATCGACCTTGACTGGAATGCCGTCGATGGCGCGACAGGCTACAACATCAAGCGTTCCACCACGCGTGGCGGGCCGTATGACACCATTGCGTCGAACGTAGTGGCCTCGGGCTACAGCGATACCGGCGTGGTGGACGGCGAGTCCTATTGCTACGTCGTCAGCACCGTCGCCGATTCCCGGGAGAGCGCCAGCAGCGCCGAGGTGCTCGTGCTTCCGTATCCGTGGTCGACGCAGGATGTCGGTTCGGTAGGCCTTGCGGGGAGCGCGGTCGTCAGCGGCGGGACGTTCACGATTTCCGGATCGGGTACCGACATCTGGGATACGGACGACGCATTCCGCTTTGTCTATACGGAAATAACAGGCGACTGCGCGCTGGTGGCGCGCGTTGCCAGTGTGGACGACACCGATCCGTGGGCAAAGGGCGGCATCATGATTCGCAAGAGCCTGTCCGCGAATGCCGCCAATGCGCTGATCGGCGTGACGCCCGGCAACGGCATCTCATTCCAGTGGCGTTCGAGCGACGGTGCCGGCTGCGGCAACAACAATGCCGGTACAACGGGGCTCGTCGCTCCCTACTGGGTCAAGCTGGTGCGCAGCGGAAACGCCTTCACGGCCTATCGTTCGGCGAATGGAACCAGCTGGACGCAGCAGGGCACGTCGCAGACGATCGGCATGGGAAGCACGGTCTATGTCGGACTTGCAGTGACCGCCCACAACAACGCGGCACTATGTGCCGCGACGTTCGACCAGATTTCGGGATTCGTCCCGCCGCCGGCTGCTCCGGCCGACCTTGGCGCGGTTGCGGTTTCCGACACGCGGATCGACCTGTCGTGGGCGGCATCTGCCGGTGCGGACAGCTACAACGTCAAACGCTCGACCACCAGCGGCTCACCGTATGAAACCGTTGTTTCGAATGTGGTTTCGACCAGCTACAGCGATGCCTCCGGACTCAGTGCCGGAACCCGTTACTACTATGTGGTCAGCGCCGTGAACACCGATGGCGAAAGCGGCAATTCCGACGAGACCAATGCCGTTCCATCGGCGGTGGTTTCGTCGAACGAATACTTCATTGCGGATCATGCAATCATCGACGGAGCCAACATGAGCATGACGGTTTCAAACTCAATACCTGGCCATGACTATTGGATCCTGGCAACCGACAGCCTGCTGGCTCCTGATTGGCAACTTGTAGGCGTTGGTCAGGCGGGCACGGGATCGAATCTGGAGTTCAGCATCCCGATTGATGGAATATCAACCAATCGCTACTTCAAGCTGGATGTCCAACGGCAGTAGGGTTTTAGGGAATAACTAAAAAAAGGAAACTAGAATGAAACAATCTACTTTGATTATGGCGGGGCTTTTTGCCATTCCGCTGTGGGTGTTGGGACAGGCCTTTCCGGTCCTGCCGCCGGCAGGATACGACCAAGGCGGTCAATATCCGGCGGGACAGCTCCAGTCGATCAGCTATTTTTCGACCGAGACCGGGACCAACCGGACCATGCAGGTCTACACACCGCCGGGGTATACAACGGCGCAGGAATATTCCGTGATATACGCCTTTCATGGAATCGATTCCGACGGATACAGCATCATGGCCCCCTGGGGAGCTACCGCGAATACGGTGGCGGACAACCTGATCGGTCAGGGAAAGATCAGGCCAGTCATTATTGTGGCACCGGATTATGCGGATATTGAACATGATTTTGGATTGGTCCACCGCGAGATCTCCAATGTGATTATTCCCTACATGGAGTCGAATTATTCGGTTCGCCCCGGCGCGGAACATCGGGGGATTTACGGATTTTCATGGGGCGGTGGCATGGCTTTCAGGGAAGGATTGGGCAATCTGGACACGTATCGCTATATCAGCCCATCCTCGGCGGCCCCCAGCAAACCCGGCGACACCACCCTGTTTCCCGATGGCGGCGCCGAAGCGAAGGAAAAGCTCAAGCTACTGCTGATCTCTTGCGGGGATGCCGACTGGCTCGGCCTGTTCGGGACCAGCGAGGCGACGCACAACTTTTGCGTTTCAAACGATATTCCTCATGCCTGGCTGCCGGTGAAGGGCGGCAATCACGATGGCGGCAGCACCTGGACGCCGGCCATGTGGAACTTTCTCCAGATGGCCGATGCGGCGGGTATTTCCGATCCCGTGCGCATTCAATCCGCCTATTCGAAGATCGAAGCGGAGGACCGCGACGGTCCATATGGTGGAGCCTTGCGCGAAACATGCAGCGAAGGTGGCCAGGACATCGGCTCGATCCAGAATGGCTACTACGCCGTTTACCGCAACATTGATTTCGGCACCGGTGCGATCAACTTCCAGGCCAGAGTGGCGTCGGGGACCAGTGGCGGAAACATCGAGGTCCGTCTGGACAGCCTGACCGGGACGCTGGTTGGAACGTGCTCCGTGACGGGCACCGGTGGCTGGCAGACGTGGACAACCCGGTCCTGTACGGTCAGTGGTGCAACCGGGGTGCATGATGTATATCTGAAGTTTACCGGTGGCAGCGGCTACCTGTTCAACGTCAACTGGTGGCAATGCACCGGGCCCGTTTCGCCGGTTTCAATTCCGTTGGCGCCGGGCTCTCTGGCAGCAACACCCGGTTCCGAACGGGCGATGCTGGAGTGGACGGCTTCTGCGGATGCTACCAGCTACAACGTGAACAGGGCCACGACCAGCGGCGGGCCTTACACTACGGTTGCTAACGTTCCGGGAACGGAATATGTCGATACCGAAGTGATCGCTGGAACAACCTATTACTATACGGTGTCTGCGCTGAACATTGGTGGCGAGAGCGCCGATTCGGCTCCGGCCAGCGTGGTTCCATCGGTTGATGTGCTTTCGCCCTGGCTGGCGCAGGATGTCGGCCCGGTGGGTTTGACGGGCAGTGCAGGTTTCACCAACGGTGTGTTCTCGCTCATCGGCTCCGGCGCGGACATTGGTGCGTCGTCCGATGCCTTCCGTTTTGTCCATGTGACCGCGACGGGCGATTGCACCATTGTTGCCCGCGTGGCTTCGCTGGAAAACCATATCAGCTCCTGGTCTAAGGCCGGCGTGATGATACGCGAGAGTCTGGATGAGGACGCTAAAAACGTTTTCATTGGCGTCACGCCGGGCAATGGCGCTGCATGGCAGTTCCGTTCGAGTACCGGTGGTTCGACCAGCTCCAGTTCTACGGCCGGGCCGTCGGCTCCGTACTGGGTCAAGCTGGTGCGTAGTGGCAATACGTTCACCGGATACGTTTCTTCGGATGGAACAAGTTGGACCCAGACCGGCAGCACGACGCTCGCCATGGCCTCCACCGTGCATGTTGGCTTGGCGCTCACCAGCCACAACGACTATACCTTGTGCTCGGCAACATTTGACCACGTGACGGCTCCGGGATGGGAGCCTGTTCCAGTGAGTGCTCCGACCGGTCTGGCGGCTACGCCGGGCATCGAGCAGGTAGCATTGAGTTGGTCGGCTTCCGCCAACGCTTCCAGCTACAACGTGAAACGAGCCGCCTCCTTTGGTGGTCCCTACACCACCATCGCCAATGTGGCAGGGACGAATTACACCGATAACGCGGTGGTCGGTCGCACAACCTATTACTATGTCGTTTCGGCGTTGAGCAATACCGCCGGCGAGAGCGACGACTCTACGCGGGTCGGTACGACTCCGATTTCAAGCGTACCTTCCCCTTGGCTGGCGAAGGATGTTGGTTCCGTGGGGTTGACGGGTAGCGCGGGGGTTACTAACGGCACGTTCACCGTGAACGGATCCGGAGGCGATATCTGGAATTCGGAAGACGCCTTCCGTTTCGTCTACGTGACCAACAGCGGGGATTTCTCCGTCGTTGCGCGAGTGGCCTCGATGCAATACAGCGATTCGTGGGCTAAGGCCGGGGTCATGGTGCGCGAGAGCCTGGATGCCAATGCGGTGAACACCTTGGTCGCCGTAACGCCGGGCAACGGCATTTCATGGCAATACCGTGCGGTCGCCGGTGGCGGTTGTGACTTCGCCAATGCGGGCGGACTGGCCGCGCCGTACTGGGTCAAGCTGGTGCGCAGCGGTGACACGTTCACAGGATACCGTTCCTCGAACGGCACTGCCTGGACGCAGCTTGGTTCCACGACACTGACGATGTCGTCCACTGTATATATCGGCCTGGCAGTCTGTAGCCACAACAACTCGTCCTTGTGCAAGGCCACGTTCGACAACGTAGAGCTGCCGGGCTGGCCTCTCACGTCGTTGGAGGCAACGGCAGTCGCTCTGTCCGATACCCAGATCGGCCTCGAATGGAATGCGCACGACAGTGCTACCAGCTATAATGTCAAACGCTCGACCACCAGTGGTGGCCCCTACACGACGGTCGCCTCCGGCATTGCTACCACTACGTACACCGATACCGTCGCATCCGTAAGGGATGGGTATTACTACGTGGTCAGCGCCATGGTCGGCGGCAGCGAGTCGGGCAATGGTCCCGAAGCGACGGTGGGCTTTTCAAAGCTCGAGGGCGACATTATTGGTACACCGGGTTCGTGGGGTGGATCGGGAGCCACGATCGACAAGGTTTTCGATACCGATCTGGACACTTTCTTCGACGCGCCCATCGGAAACGGGGCCTGGGTTGGATTGGATTTTGGCGATGGATCGGCCTGTTCCATCACGCAGATCAAATATTGTCCGCGCGCTACATTTGAGTCTCGGATGGTGGGTGGCGTATTCCAAGGGGCTAACCAGCCGGACTTCAGCGACGCCGTTACACTGGGCACCGTGTCGGCGCAACCCGCATCGGGCGTATTTACATCGTTGAACATCGCCAACACATCGGCCTTCCGTTATGTCCGCTTTCTGTCGCCCGACAACGGCTTCGGCAATGTGGCGGAGCTGGAGTTTTATGGCTATCCGCTGGGGATGGTCTCCTTTCCGCAGATGGAATTGACGATGGATGGAACGAATCTGACCTTTTCATGGCCGCAGGAAAGCGCAGGCTTCACGGTGCAGGCTTGCACGAATCTTGTGTCCGGCATTTGGGAAGATGTCGTGTCGCCGGTACCGCAGCTCGTCGGCACCAACTGGCAGGTCATGCTTCCTCCGACATCCGAAGTGCAAGTGTTCTACCGATTGGTGAAATAAGCTCCAGAGGGTTTCGTATGTACAAAAAAAGCGTTCTTAGCTGTTTCCTGCTCTCCGCGTGTTTCGGACTCCTTGAGGTGTTGCCAGCCAAGGCGGCCTCGCTCGAACTGGTTCCCGAATGGGGAGCCAGCGGCGTACCGACGAATGTAAGCATGTATGTCTACGTGCCGGACTCCGTGGTTGAAAACCCTCCGATTCTGGTGCTCCTGCATTATTGGGGAGGAACTGCCAGCAGCGTTTTTGCCCAGGCGGAGTGGGGCGGCATTGTGGCGGCAGCGGATCAGTATGGCTTCATTATGGTCGTTCCGGAGCGAAGTTCTGACTGTTGGGACTATGGCTCGACGCAGTCCCTCACGCACGATGGCGGCGGCGAGACCCATGCAATTGCCCAGATGGTGCAGTATGCGATCAGCACCTATCAAGCGAATGCGGACCGGGTTTATGTGACCGGAGACTCCTGCGGCGGCATGATGACACAAGCGATGCTCGGGGTTTATCCCGATATTTTCAAGGCTGGCGTCGCGTTGGCGGGCGTGCCAATCGGAGGAGCTTGGGCTCCGATTGAACATACCGTGCAGGAATGGGGAGATCTCGCACGGGCCTGTTATCCAGAATATTCGGGACCGCGCCCCCGCGTCCAGCTTTGGCATGGCACAGCGGATGACCTTGTCAACTACACCAATCATCTCGAGTCCATCATGCAGTGGAGCAATGTTCTTGGTTTAGACCCCGATCCCACATACACGACCACGGAGTCCATCGCGGGCATTACCAACCAATGGACGCACCGGGTCTGGAAGGATGAAAACGGCGCTTCGCTGCTCGATGCCTGGGCAGATATCGGAGGGGACCACGGCCCGTCGGATGCGCTCTTTCTGGCGGAATACGTCATTCCCTTCTTGGGGCTCGACAAGGTTGGCCCCGTTGATCCTGGGCCGGCCAGCCAGCCCGATCCCTGGCAGTCGGTGGATATCGGCTCGGTGGGGCTTTTGGGCAGCGCTTCCATCACCGGAGGAACGTTTACTGTTACCGGATCGGGGGCGGATATATGGGGCAATTCGGACGCTTTCCGCTATGTCTACACGGCCGTCACCGGCGATTGTTCGCTCGTGGCACACATCGTTAGCCAGGACAACACTGATCCGTGGGCGAAGGGCGGAATCATGATCCGAAGTAGTCTTGCGGATGGTGCACCCAATGCGCTGGTTGGTGTGACGCCCGGGAACGGACTTTCCTTCCAGTGGCGTTCGGTCTCGGACGGGGACACTGGTTTCGATAACAGCGGAACTACGGGCCTCGGCGCACCATACTGGATCAAGCTGGTGCGGAGTGGTGACAGCTTTACAGCCTACCGCTCGGTGGATGGAACGAACTGGCTGACGCAGGGATCTCCACAGACGATCAGTATGGGCAGCACGGTGTATGTCGGTCTGGCCGTGACCGCCCACAACAGTTCGCAGCTGTGCACGGCGGTTTTCGATCAGGTTTCCATATCCGGGGACGTTCCATCCGTTGCCGGCAAGAACCCGATCTTCCGCGATGCCTTTACGGCGGACCCCGCGCCGCTGGTGGTCGGAGACACGGTCTACGTGTATACCGGACATGACGAGGGTACAAATTTTTACGAAATGACCGAGTGGCTCTGTTATTCTAGCACCAACCTGCTCGACTGGACGGCGCACGGGCCCATCATGAATCCCGGTGATTTCTCGTGGTCGGACGGCAGCGCCACGGCGTGGGCATCGCAGGTGATCGAGAGGAACGGGCAGTACTTTCTGTATGCCACGGTGCAGCACGATGCCACGCAGGGCGGCAAGGCCGTCGGGGTGGCCGTGTCCAGTTCACCGACCGGGCCGTTCGTGGATGCGCGCGGCTCGGCGCTGGTGACCGACGGCATGACCACCGGGGGGGATGCGTGGGACGACATCGATCCGACTATTTTCAAGGACGACGATGGTTCATACTGGCTGGGGTGGGGCCATGGAACCTTCTATCTTGCGAAGCTCAAGGACAACCTGACGGAACTCGATGGCGCGATCCAAAGCTTCTCGCTGCCAGACTACACCGAAGGGCCGTGGTTGTTCAAGCGCAATGATCTCTACTATATGGCCTACCCCTCCATCGACTCGGTGAATGGAGGCTCGGAACGGACCGCCTACGCCACCGCCCCGGCCGTCACCGGCCCATGGACCTATCAGGGCCTGATTACGGGTACCGCGCAGAACAGCTACACAATCCATCCCGGGATCATTGAGGTTCGCAACCAATGGTATTTCTTCTATCACAACGCTACGCTGTCGTTGGACGGCGTGGGCGGGAGTTCCTTCCGCCGCAGCGTCTGCGTTGAATACATGGATTTCAATCCCGATGGAACCATCCGTCCGGTCGTCCAAACGGTTGCGGGTGTCAGCATGCTGCGTACCCGGCCAACGGATCTCGTGGCCGAAGATGCGGCCGGCGATGTGCAACTCGGATGGAACACCGTACCGGGAGCCACGAATTATGTCGTCCGGCGTTCCAGCGTCAGCGGCGGCCCCTACAGCGTGATCGGCAGCACCACATCGCCCGATTACCTGGATGCCGGTGCTTCGGAGACGCGATACTACTACGTGGTCAGCGCCGTGGTCGACGGCAGTGAAACGCTGAACAGCGCCGAGACGACGCTGGACTTCCCCATGCTTGCGGGCTCGGTCATCGGCACGTCGGGTTCATGGGGCGATTCGGGCGACACGATCGACAAGGTGTTCGACGGAAACCTTGGCACGTTCTTCGACGCCCCCGTCGGCAATGGGGCTTGGGTCGGGCTGGATTTCGGTGCCGGCACCAGCAACGTCATCGCGCAGGTCAAATATTGTCCGCGCTCCGGATTTGAATCGCGCATGGTCGGCGGCGTTTTTCAGGGCGCGAACCAATCCGACTTCAGCGATGCCGTCACGCTGTACACGGTGTCGGCGCTACCGGTCTCCGGTGTGTTCACGGCGGTGGATATTTCCAATACGTCGGCATTCCGCTATGTCCGCTTCCTTTCGCCCGACAACGGCTTCAGCAACGTGGCCGAATTGGAGTTCCATGGCTACCCGTATGCTGAACCGGCACCGTCGGTGCCGACCGGGCTGGGTGCGACTGCGGTTTCGGATAGCCAGATTGACTTGTCGTGGACCGCGTCCGCGAACGCGGCCAGCTACAATGTCAAACGCTCGATCATCAGCGGCGGGCCCTACGCGACCGTCGCCTCGAACGTGGTTGCGGTGACCTATATCGATACCTCTGGGCTAAGTGCCGGGACCTGCTTCTACTATGTGGTCAGCGCCGTGAACGCCGGCGAGGAAAGCGGCAATTCCAACGAGACCAATGCTGTGCCCTCGGCGGTGATTTCATCGGATGAATACTTCATTGCGGATCATGCGCTGGTTAGTGGCTCCAACCTGACCCTGACCGTTTCGAATTCGGTACCTGGACACGACTACCAGCTCTGGGCCAGCGACGACCTGACAACGCCGGATTGGCAGCCGGTGGGTGTCGGACAGGCAGGAAGCGGATCTGCTCTTGAATTTAATATTCCCGTGGAAGGCTCGTCCACTAACCGCTACTTCAAGCTGGACGTTCAGCGGCAGTAGGTAGTGATGCGGGGAACATCTGTAGACAACGTTTGGTGAAGAGGAGAGCAGGATGAAGACAAACCGATTGGCTGGATTGTTTTCGATCTGTGCCGTGTGTGCATTGGCGCAGGCGCCGGATTGGGAAAATGAAACCGTTATCGGAATCAACAAGGAGGCGCCGCGCGCCACCGGGGTTTCGTATTCAACCGTCGAAAATGCGATCAAGGCGTATGACCTGAAGAAGCCGGAGGATGCGCTCAAAAAGTGGGCGAACTCGCCATATTATTATTCACTCAACGGGGAGTGGAAATTTAATTGGGTCAGGCAGCCAAGCGAACGCCCGATCGATTTTTATAAGCCCGGATTTGATGTTTCGGGCTGGGGAACGATTCCGGTGCCCGCCAACTGGGAGCTAAAGGGGCACGGCACGCCGATTTACACAAACGTAGGATATCCGCATCCACGTCAACCGCCGAAAATCCTGGCGGATGTGCCGGGCCATTTCACGGCGGCCAAAGAGCCCAATCCGGTCGGGAGCTACCGGCGGACCTTTACCGTTCCTGAAAACTGGGATGGCCGACAGACGTTTATTCACTTTGACGGTGTCTCCTCCGCGTTCTACATCTGGGTTAACGGAAAGAAGGTGGGCTACAGCCAAGGCAGCCGCACGCCGGCGGAGTTTGATCTTACCGACTATCTGAAGCCGGGCGAAAACGTGCTGGCGGTCGAGGTCTATCGCTGGTGCGACGGATCGTATCTGGAAGACCAGGATTTCTGGCGCCTGAGCGGTATCTACCGGAATGTGTATCTCTTCAGTACGCCGAAAACCCGCATCCAGGACCTGTTTGTGCTCACGGATCTCGACGACGCATATCAACATGCCGACGTGAATCTTTCGGTTACGCTGGAGAATCGCGATGCAAAGAGAGCGACGGGCAGCGTGCGCGCCACACTGGTGGATGCCCACGGTGAAAAAACGGAGTTGGGAACGAGTTCTTCGGTGGCTGTGAAATCGGGAGACAAGACCACGCTGACCATTGAGCGGAAGGTCAAGTCGCCGCTCAAATGGACCGCGGAAACGCCGAATTCTTATACGCTGGTTGTCGAACTGCTCGATGCGCAGGGACAAGTGACGGAGGTTCGTGCCTGCCGGCTGGGATTCCGCGAAGTGGAAATCAGGGATCAGCAGTTGCTTGTGAACGGCGTTTCCGTGCTGCTCAAGGGCGTGAACCGTCATGAGCACGATCCCGATCTCGGCCATGCATTGGAGATCAATTCCATGATTCGCGATCTGGAACTGATGAAGCAGCACAACATTAACACCGTGCGCACCTGCCACTATCCCAATCAGCCCATCTGGTATGATCTGTGCGATCTATACGGCATCTATCTGGTCGATGAGGCGAACGTGGAATCACACGGCATGGGCTACGGGGAGGAAACTCTGGCGCGTGTGCCCAGTTGGGAAGCTGCGCATGTGGATCGTAATGTGAGTATGGTGCAGCGCGACAAGAATCATCCGAGCATTGTGATCTGGTCGCTGGGCAACGAAGCGGGTGCCGGGCCGAATTTTGCGGCCGCGGCGCAGGCGGTTCGCGATATCGATACATCGCGTCCGATTCAATATGAGCAGATGGATTCCGTGTGCGACATGGACAGCGTTATGTATCCCTCGGTCGAGTGGATGATCTGGCAGGGGCAGAGCGATTCGGCCAAGCCGCAGTTCGTGTGTGAATATGCCCACGCCATGGGGAATGCCTGCGGCAACCTGCAGGAATACTGGGACGCTATCGAAGGATCCCCGCGCCTGATCGGTGCCTGTATTTGGGACTGGGTCGACCAGGGGCTGCGTAAATATACCGGCAACACGCTGGAGGACGGCTCGAAAGAGTGGTTCTACGCCTATGGCGGCGACTTTGGCGACCAACCTAACGACAACAACTTCTGCATCAACGGCGTGGTGCCGCCGGATCGTACGGTTTCTCCCAAGCTGCTGGAAGTCAGCAAGGTGTATCAGTATGTTAAATTCGGACTGAAGGAGACGGCGCCGCTTTCCGTGTCGCTGACCAATGTCTATTTCCATACCAACCTGGAAGGCTACACCCTCAAATGGCAGCTGCTGGAAGACGGCCGGGCCATTCAGGATGGCGAGTCGGTCCTGCCTTCGCTGGAACCCGGTGATAGCCGGGTGATTCCGGTGGAGGTCGCTCAAGTGATGGCCGTGGCGGGTGCGGAATATTTTCTGAATCTGGAGCTCGCACTTCCGGCGGACACGCTCTATGCCGAAGCCGGCCATGTGATTGCAACGGAACAGTTCAAACTGTCCTATGACGTGCCGCCGGCACCGCAGGTTGACCTTGAATCCTTCGCCGATTCCGCAGCGGCGCTGAAGCTGACGGAAACCAGCCGGGCGGTAACCGTGAGCCGTGCCGGCTTCCGCGTCGAATTCAACCGGGAAACCGGAGCCCTGAGTTCGTTGACCTATGGCGGCATCCAGATGATCGAGGGCGGAGAAGGCCCTGAGCTCAATCTGTACCGCGCACGGAACGACAACGATAACTGGCTGGGCAATGCTGTTCGTCAGGGCGGGCTGGACCGGTTGACCTATTCCGTGAAGCGTGTTGAGGCGGAGAAGGTGCTGCCCGGGCTGCTCCGTGTCACCGTGGTGAAGGAAGGCAATATTCAACCCCGGGAAAATGACAGACACGGCAATCAGGATGCGTCTGCGGAATCCCCTGTTCTTGAATATAAGACGGTCTATTCCATCTTTGCGAATGGAGTCATTCAGGTCTCCAACGAAGTCCGCTCCCAGAGACTTTCCCAGCTGCCGCGTCTCGGCGTTGCGTTCACGATGCCCAAGGCGTTCGATACCTTCACCTGGTACGGTCGCGGTCCGCATGAAAATTATATCGACCGCAAGCGCAGTGCCAACGTTGGTCTCTACAGCGGTTCTGTGGCGGATCAATACGTCGATTATGTGCGTTCGCAGGATAGCGGTAGCAAGTCTGATGTCCGCTGGGCAGCGCTCACGAACGACGACGGAAAAGGACTGTTGATGGTGATGGACGGTACGTTTGCTGTCAGCGTGCATCATAACACCGTCGCTGATTTCGATGAGGCCCGGCATCCGACCGAGCTGCCGAGCCGCGAAGAGGTGTATGTCTGTCTGGATGCAGGCCACTCCGGTCTGGGCGGAAACAGCTGCGGTCCGGGACCGTTGCCGCAGTATATTTTGAATGCGCAGGACGTGATGCAGTTCAGCTATTCGTTCCGCCCCTGCAGTGCGGATATGGTCGAAAAGGCACGGATCCAGTATCCGGATACCCGCGCTCCAGTCATTACCCGCGACCGTCAGGCCATGCTCTCAATTAAAGCGTTCCAGCCAGGGCAGATTCTGGTTCGCGTTAACGGCAGTTCCTGGAAAAAATACTCTCGTCCGGTTGAAATGCCGATTGCGGCAACCGTAGAGGCGCGGGTGGATCTTGGCGCCGGGCTGACCAGCAATATCGGTCAGGCGGAGTTCGAAAAGGTGCTTCCGCTGCTCGACCTGGACAAGAGCAAGTGGAAGGTCGTTCACTGCGACAGCGCCGAAGATCCGGGCGAAGGGGCTGCTAAAAATGCGATTGACGAAAAGCCGTCCACGTTCTGGCATACGAACTGGTCGTCGTCCCGTGAGCCGTTTCCGCATGAACTTCAGATTGATCTCGGTCAGACGTTGAAGCTTGCCGGGTTTATGCAGCTTCCGCGGCAGGATAACGCAAACGGACGGGTTAAAGAATACGCGGTTTATGTCAGCAAGAGTACCTCCGACTGGGGAAGCCCTGTTGCTGAAGGCGCGTTCGGGAATACGAGTCAGCGTCAGGAGGTTCGGTTCGATAAGGTCGTCCGAGGCCGCTATATCCGGATCGTCTGTAAAAACGAGTGGAACAATGCGCATTACGCCTCGCTCGCGGAACTCGATGTGATGGCCGTGAAGGAATAGATCGATAGGGAAGAGGGGATAAAAAGCTTTTTGGGAACGACAGGTTGGAATCACTTATGGTTTTGGCCGTTGCCGGTATGGTATGTTTCTCTTCACGTCCGGCACATGCGTCGGTTGTCCTCGAGGAGGAGATCGTTTCGGAAGCCCTGCCGCCTCGGGTTTATTCCTGAATGTACGGGAGGCTCTGATTGATCTCTCTCCTTTAATGGATGCCCGGAGGGGCTATGCGCTTTATCCTTGTAGTTGCGATCAGCCGTATAATTTGGCATATATACACGGTTAAATTCCAATTCTGCGGCCAAGAGTATGAATGATCACAGTGAAAAGCTGATTCCCATCGGAGACGATGGCAGTATCGAATCCGAAAAGCTAATGCCGTTGGTGTACAACGAATTGCGCCGGCTTGCGGGTGCGCGCATGGCCGATGAGGCCGGGCAGCATACTCTTCAGCCGACCGCGCTGGTGCACGAGGCGTGGCTGCGGATGGTGCGTGAAGAGGAGCGGAGCTGGGAAACCCGCGCCAGCTTTTTCGGAGCCGCCTCCCGGGCCATGCGACATATTCTCGTCGAACATGCCCGCCGCAAACACCGTTTGAAACGGGGCGGCTCCCGCAAACGCGTCGATCTTGAAATCACGGATCTGGCGGATGCGGTAACAGACGAAAAAATCCTGCTGGTGGAAGATGCCCTGACGCAGTTGGAACAGGTTCACCCGGAATGGGCTAAGATCGTGGTGATGAAATATTTCGGCGGTATGACCCAGCCGGAGATCGCCGAGGCGCTGGGTATGGGCGAACGCTCCGTCCGGCGCTATTGGTCGTGCGCACGCGCCTGGCTCTATGAACGGATCCGTGCGGAGTCAAACTGATTCGATGAGCGATGAACTCCAGGACCGGCTGCGGGCCGACGAAATCTTCTTCTCCGCCATGGAAATCGATTCCGATTCGGAAAGGGCGGCCTATATAGAGCAGGCCTGCGGCGACGACCCGCAACTGCGCGCCAAGGTGGAACGGTTGCTGTCGGCCGTGGGCGAATCGGAAGCCTTTTTTTCAACCGATGCCCCGACGCATGTGACCACCGCAGAGGTCGCCGAAACCCTCGACGGGATCGATGGCATCCTTCAAAAGGCCGGCAGCGCTTTCGAGAAAGACGAAGAAGTGGGCAAGCAGTTCGGACCGTACAAGCTGGTGCGGAAAATCGGCGAGGGCGGAGCCGGCAAGGTCTATGTGGCGGAACAGTCCTCGCCGGTCCGGCGGCTCGTAGCCTTCAAGATCATCAAGCGGGGCATGGACACGAAAAGTGTCATTGCGCGTTTTGAGGCAGAGCGACAGACCTTGGCGATGATGGAGCACCCGAACATAGCCCACGTCTACGATGCTGGCGAAACCGAAACCGGCCGGCCCTTTTTTGTGATGGAACTGGTGCCCGGAATTCCGATCACGCACTATTGCAACGAAAACCGGTTGGAGCTCGACCAGCGTCTCGAACTCTTCATCCAGGTCTGCTATGCCATCCAGCATGCTCATCAAAAAGGCGTCATCCATCGGGATATCAAACCCTCCAATGTATTGGTGGATTTGCAGGAGGGCGCGCCGCGTCCGCGGGTGATCGATTTCGGCATCGCCAAGGCCACCCACGAAGGACTTTCAGGAGGGCGCAATGGGGATACGGTGGTCGAACCCTTTATCGGGACTCCTTGCTACATGAGTCCCGAGCAGGCGCGGAAGGGCGGGGCCGATCTGGACACGCGCAGCGATATTTACAGTCTGGGAACCCTGCTCTATGAACTCCTGACCGGCAGCACGCCGTTCGAAAGACGTGCTTTGCTGGATGATGGGATCGATGAAATGCGGAGAATCCTGATGGAACAGGAGCCGTCGCGACCCTCCGTCCGCCTGCTCCAACTGAGTGTTTTCAAGCGCGATAGCCTGAGCCGAAGCATGGGAGATTTTGCGTCGTTGGAACGCGCATTCGGGGGAGATCTGGACTGGGTCGTGATGAAGGCGCTGGAGAAGGATCGGGATCGACGCTATGAAACGGTGGAAGCCTTCGCCATGGATATCCAGCGGTACTTGAACCACGAGCCGGTCATAGCCCGGCCGCCCAGCCGACGTTACCGTTTTCAAAAAATGGTACGCCGGCACCGGGGCATGGTGGTTTCGGTGTGCGCCGTGCTGGCGGTCCTGCTGGCCGGACTGGCAACGTCGAGCTGGCTGCTGGCTCGCGAGCGGGTCGCACGTCAGCGCGCCGTTGCGGCAGAACGTGTGGCAGAAGCCGCCCGGAAAAATGAGGCCGTCCTGCGCGAAGAGGCAGAAGCGCGTGAAAAGATTGCCACAGCCGCAGTATGCCTGAGCCGGAATCAATATGCCGAGGCGGAGCAGCTGGTCGCGGATTGTGAGCTTCCGGTGATCAAACCCTCGCTCGAGGCCCGGGATCTGTTTCTGAATCTGGCGCAATGGCGCATTTTTGACGGGAATTGGTCGTTAGGAGCAGAACATCTGCTGAAATTTGTACGCGCAAGCCGGGTGGACCCAACCGACATGACCTCCGAGGCAACGCGCGGTCTGATTTGCGTCGCTCCATCGCTGGTGGCGGCTGGAGACCTGGAGGAATACGAAGAATTCGTCGAGGATACCCTCGTTCATTTTGCTGCCACGCGAAATCCGATTGCGGCCGAGCAGATCATAAAAATGTGTCTGGTCCGTCCCTGCGAAGATTCGGTACTCATGGCCTTGAAGCCATTGGCCGGCATTCTGGAAAGGTCGGCGACGAGTGATGTTCCAGTGTCTGAATTTGATGAGACGGTCATGGCCTGGCGGGTCTGGGCGCTTTCCATTTACGAATATCGTAGGGGGAATTATAAAGCTGCAGCCCAATGGTCCAAAAAGAATTTGATCTGCCCGGATCACTCGGCGGCACGGATCGCGTTGGATCACATCGTGTTGGCCATGGCACTGGGCCGGCAGGGCCTGTTCGACGAAGCCCGCGGGGAATTGGCCGCGGGACGTTTTATGGTCGAGTCCGGACTGCCTCGCGATTTGAACAGAATAGAAGAATACGGCGATAATCCCAGGGGGTTCTGGTACGATTGGGTTTTAGCCACGCTCCTTGTCGAGGAAGCGGAAAAGACCTTTCCCGGAATGCTTTAAGACGGTGTTCCTGCCGGATTTCCGGAGCGCGGATTTTTGGCAATGCGCGCGGTATTCCCCTGAAATAGGTGGCCGGAAATTTGACCGCATGGCGCCTCTATGTATTGAAACCGCTTCTTTCCGTTTTTTCTAGCGGTTCAAACGGAACGGGGTTCAACATAGAGGGTGGTATGATGGTATTGAAAAACGTTGGGCGGAACCGGCTGGCTGCATGCGGCCTGCTGTCGGTGGCATGGTTTGGTGTGGCCCTGATTTCCCAGGCGGCTCCGACTGGGCTGGATGAAAACGGACATCTGATGGCGGTGGAAAGCTCCGTGAATAACGGGTTTTCCGCGGTTCAGTTGGAAAGCGGTGTTCAACTTCGTATCGGCGACCGGGTGAAGAATGTGATTTTCTACGGTCCGACCACCGTCCGCGTGAACGAAAACCTCGGCCAAAACTTTTGGAAATATCCCAGCATCGTGGTCGTGGGCAAGCCGGCGACGGTTCCGTTCAAGGTCAAGGAGATAGGTGACTACATTACCATTATCACGGACCAACTGCAGATCAAGGCGGACAAGGAAACCGGCGCACTGACATTCATGGATGCCTCCGGCAAGGTCCTGACGCAGGAGAGGGCGGACAGACCGTCGGAGATTAAACCGGTGGAAATTTCCGGTGCGCCGACCTATGAAGTGGCGAATACCTTTACCCTGAAGCCCGACGAAGGCTGGTATGGCTTCGGGTATGTTGATTCCTCTCCGGCGGAAATCAACCGCCGCGGGCAGGAGCTGAAGCTGATTCAGACGAATCTGGGGATTGTGATTCCGATGATTCTTTCGAGCGAACGCTACGGAATCATGTGGGATACCTATTCCATTATGAATTTCAAGGATGATGAAAACGGGGCCCGGCTCTGGGCCGAGAGTGCACCGGGCGGGGTGGATTATTACTTTTTCACCGGCGATACCCTCAATGACACGATTGTCGGCTACCGGAACCTCACCGGCGACGCGCCGATGATTCCGAAACAGGCCCTCGGCCTGTTCATGAGCAAGGAGCGCTATAAGACGCAGGCGCGCATCGTTGAAGTGGCCAAGACCTTCCGCAAGGAGCAGTTCCCGCTCGATTACATTGTGCAGGACTGGCAGTACTGGGGATCTGACAAGGACGGTACCTGGAGCGGGATGATCTGGAATCCGGAGCGCTATCCCGATCCGGAGGGCATGATTGAGTCGATCCACGATCTGGACATGAAGCTGATGATTTCCATCTGGCCCGGCGTAGGCAACGACACGCCGCTCGCTGAGGAACTGGATCAATACGGTCTACGTTTTGAACCCCTGCACTGGATTTCCAAAAAGGCCCGCATTTACGATGCCTTCAGCGAAAAGGGGCGGGAAATTTATTTCAAGCATATTAAGAAGGGGCTGCTCGACAAGGGAGTTGACGCACTCTGGATGGACGGTACCGAAGTCGAGGTCGGCACGGCCTGCTGGAATCCAAACGAAGTGTCGCGCGATATCAAGCGCCTCGGCATCAATGCCATGGGCGATTTTTCCCGCTATCTGAATCCCTATACCCTGATGACCACGAAGGGAACCTATGAAGGGCAGCGCGCCGTGAACAACCAGCGCGTTTTCACCCTGACGCGCTCTGCCTGGGCCGGCGCGCAGCGCTATGCGGCGGCGTCCTGGTCGGGCGATTCGTTTGCCAGCTGGGACACGCTTAAGGCGCAGATGGCCGGCGGACTCAATGTGACGATGTCGGGCAATCCCTGGTGGACGCAGGATATTGGAGGTTTCTTTGTCAACAACTTCCCCGGCGGCGAACAGAACCCGGCTTATCGCGAACTGTTTGCGCGCTGGTACCAGTTCGGGGCGTTCAACCCGTTGATGCGGGTGCACGGCACCAACATTGAGCGGGAGCCTTACATCTTTAAGGAGATGGATCCGGAGATGTATCAGTCGCTGCTCGACATTACGCATTTGCGCTATCGCCTGATGCCCTATCTCTACAGTCAAACCTGGAAGGTCACGAGCGAGGGCTATACGCTCATGCGCGCCCTGCCGCTGGACTTTTCGAATGACGCCAAGGCTCGCAACATCAGCGATGCCTTCATGTTCGGTCCGGCGTTTTTGGTTCATCCGGTGACCCGTCCCATGTTCAACGTGGACAATCCTCCGGCACCGACCATTCCGCAGAAGTATCTGCGCACGCCTGACGGCAAACGCGGACTGGCCGTGCAGTATTATGCCGGGATGAATTTTGAGACAGCGAAGGGCAGCGCGGTGGATCGCGTTGTCGACCACGACTGGCCCGGCCCACCGCTGGCTGAGCCTCCGGGCGGCCTGGACAGCTGTAACAATTTTTCCGCCCGTTGGGAAGGGGTGCTAATTGCGCCTGAAAGCGGCGAATATGAAGTCGGAGTCGAGGGCGACGACGGCTTCCGGCTCTATCTGGACGGACAGAAAGTGGTTGAGGACTGGAGCCAGGGGGCTGCGCGTTATCGCGGCAAGAAGCTTACGTTCCGCAAGGGGCAGAAGGTGGAGCTCCGGCTGGAGTTTTTCCAGGGTGGAGGGGAGCGTTCTCTTCGTCTTGGATGGCGTACGCCTGCTGATATCCGGAAGATGGAATCCGAGAAAGCCGGCATGGACACTTCGTATGCAACCTACCTGCCGGCAGGCGCCAACTGGTTTGATTTCTGGAACAATAAGCCGCTGAAGGGCGGTCAGACGGTTGAACGTGACTGTCCGCTCAACATCCTACCGCTGTATGTACGCGCCGGCTCGATCGTGTCGATGGGGCCGGTCATGCAGTACGCCACCGAAAAACCGGAGGCACCGTACGAGATCCGCATCTATCCGGGGGCCGACGCGACCTTTACGATCTATGAGGACGACAACGAAACCTACGACTATGAGAAGGGCGAATATGCCACGATTGAGTTGTTGTGGAACGATGCGGCCAGAACGCTGACCATCGGACCGCGTAAAGGATCGTTCCCCGGTATGGTGAAGGAGCGCGTGCTGAATGTGGTGCTGGCGCTGCCGGGACAGAATGCAGGGATTGAAACGGGAACGAGCGGCGTGAAGCCGGTCAAATATGCTGGCAAGCCGGTTCAGGTTAAGTTTTAAAGCAGGTTTGGAGAGGGAAAGAATGATGAATAAAGGAATCGCAATCATTGCAGGTGTTTTTGTCGTTGGTGTAAGTCATGCATCCGATCCAATTGTGCAGACCAAATTTACGGCGGACCCTGCTCCGTTCGTTCATGACGGTGTCGTGTATCTTTATACCAGTCACGATGAGGACGATGCGGGTCCCGGGATGGGGCGCTTCCTGATGAAGGACTGGCAGTGCTATACCTCTACGGACATGGTCAACTGGACGGATCACGGAACGATTGCGTCGTTAAAGACCTTCCCATGGGCGGTTCAGGAGAACGATGCCTGGGCGCCGCAGGCGATTGAACGGAATGGGAAGTTTTATTTTTACGCGCCGGTGAGCGTTCCGGGATGGCCGAAAAATGTGATTGGCGTCGCGGTGGCTGACAGTCCGCTTGGTCCGTACAAGGATGCTATTGGAAAGCCGCTCGTCGGGCCGGAAGGCGGATTCATTGATCCTTCTCCTTTCATTGACGATGATGGGCAGGCCTATCTTTATTGGGGTAACCCCAACCTGTGGTATGTCAAACTGAACGATGACATGATTTCCTATTCCGGGGAGATTATAAAAGATCCCGGCATTGCCAAAGTGCAGGGTCAGTCGGATCCGTATCATTATCAAGAAGGTCCCTGGGCCTACAAGCGGGACGGCCATTACTACATGGCCTACGCCTCGACTTGCTGCCCGGAAGGGATGGGGTATGCCATGAGCGACAGTCAGGAAGGTCCATGGGAGTTCGGCGGATATATTATGCGCCCGGACGGCCGCTCTTCCGGAAACCATCCGGGGATTATCGATTTCAAGGGTAAGACCTATGTGTTCGGGTTCAACTTCAAGCTGAACTTCCTGATTACGGATCAGCACCACGAACGCCGTTCGGTCTGTGTTGCTGAGCTGAAGTTTAATCCGGACGGTACGATCAATGAACTTCCCTGGTGGGAGGAAGCTGATCCCGTCGATCAGATTGAACCGCTCAATCCCTACGTCCGCACCGAGGCGGAAACCATCTGTTGGAGCGAAGGCATAAAGTCCGAGTCCTGCAATGCGGGTGGAATGAATGTCTATCCGACAAAAGACGGTGCCTACATCAAGGTGCAGGGGGGCGACTTCGGCACCGAGGGTGCCGGTACGTTCACGGCCTCCGTCGCCTGCGATACGGAAGTCGGGCTCTTTGAGGGCGCATCCATCGAACTCCATCTCGACGGGGTGGACGGCCCGCTCATCGGCGCGGTTCCGGTTTCCTACACGGCTGGCGAATGGAAGAACGAAACGATTGCGATCAAGGGCGCGTCCGGCAAACACGATCTCTTCCTTGTCTTCAAGGGCGATTCGGTCAACCTGTGCAAGTTCGACTGGTGGCAGTTTGCGAAAAAGACTGCCGAGCCGGAACTGGTCGCCATCAATGCCGCGGTGGAGCGCTACAAGATTGACTCCGCTTCCGGCGCGGCCAACCGCGTTCCGCTCACCGTCGCCGCGATCTATTCCGACGGCACGAGCAAGGATGTGTCCAGTCAGGCGAAGATTGCCGTGGAGAAGCCCTCCGTAGCAACCGTAGGCGAGGGCATGGTCTCCGGCGCAAGTGCCGGCGAAACGATACTCACAGCTCAGTTTGACGGAAAGTCGGATGAGCTTTGCCTGGTCGTGAAGGATTTAAAGGCCGAGTTGACGCCGAGAAAACTGATCGTCAGCGCTCCGAAACTGGAGCTCATCGTGGGGAATAAACAGACCGTCAGCGTGACGGCGGAATATGTTGACGGGCACACCGAGGATGTCACGAAGCAGGCAACCTATACCGCGGCCGACTCTAAAACAGTCTCGGTCGAAAATGGTGCGGTTACCGCTCTGGAAAAAGGCAGTGCCACGGTGCAGGTGGAATTTAAAGGCAAACTAGGATCGCCGGTATCTGCTTCGATCAAGGTGTCAGCATCCTATCGCAATCCTTTTGCACGAAACAGGGCCGATGAGTTTGACACCCAGTCGGGCGTTCTGACCGAAAACAGCTCCGAGGAAGGCAGCAACATCTGCAATATCGAAAACGGGGACTGGGTCTGCTTCAAGGCGGTTGATTTCGGTTCCGGCGCTAAGACAGTGGAACTGCGCGTTGCCTCTGCAACCGACGGAGGAACGGTTGAAATCTATCTCGACCGCGTCGACACCCCGGCCGTTGGCTCCTGCGAAGTGAAGAACACCGGTGGCTGGCAATCGTGGAAAACGGAAACCTGCAAGCTGAAAGGCGTGAAGGGACGGCACGACGTCTACTTCAAGTTTACGGGTGGCCCGGGATACCTGCTCAACGTGTATGACTGGACATTCAAAAAATAATCTGGATTGAAACCAGGAGATATAAAAATGAAAAAAACAATCGTAAGCATTCTAGTGGGCCTTTCCACAGTAAGCTGTTTTGCGGACAACCCGTTTATCCAGACCCTGTACACCGCCGATCCGGCACCATTCGTAAAAGACGGCGTTTGCTACGTGTACACCAGCCACGATGAAGATGTGACGGAGAATGGGTTTTTTACGATGCGGGACTGGCTCTGTTATTCCTCCACCGACATGGTCAACTGGACCGATCACGGGAGGGTGGCTTCGCTACATGATTTCAAATGGGCGGGTTCCGGCTGGGGCGGCGGTTTCGAAAACGGTGCTTGGGCGGTCCAATGCATTGAACGCGATGGTAAGTGGTACCTGTATTGCCCGTTGCAGGGGCGGGGGATCGGCGTGCTGGTGGCGGATAATCCGTTCGGACCCTTTACCGATCCCATCGGGAAACCGCTGATCGGCGGTGACAATATCGATCCGACCGTGTTCATCGACGACGACGGGCAGGCCTATATGTACTGGGGCAATCCCAATTGCTGTTATGTGAAGTTGAACAAGGACATGATCTCCATTGATCCCAGCATCGGCGACTACGGCCTTGTGGTGCTGGACATGACCGTCGAGGAATTCGGAAAACGCAGCAAGGAAGACGAAAAACGCGCCACGACCTATGAAGAGGGCCCGTGGCTCTACAAGCGCCAGAATCTCTACTACCTCTTCTTCGCCGGCGGACCCATCGGGGAACATCTCGGCTATTCCACCAGCAAGAAGCCCGAAGGTCCGTGGAAATATGGCGGCGTTGTGATGGATCCCCAGAGTGCTTTCACCATCCATCCCGGCGTGGTCGATTTTAAGGGCAAGACCTATCTGTTCTACCACAATGCAGACCTGCCCGGAGGCGGCGGATTCAAGCGTTCGGTTTGCGTCGATGAGATGGAGTTCAAGTCCGACGGATCGGTCAAGAAAGTGGAACCGACCAAGGAAGGTCCCGCGCAGGTGGGCCATCTCGATCCTTACGATCAGGTCGAGGCCGAAACCATCTGCTGGACCGGCGGTGTTGAAACGGAGCCGTGCGAAGAGGGCGGCATGAACATCTGCGATCTCGACGACGGCGACTACATCAAGGTACAGGGCGTTGACTTCGGCGCCGGCGCTTCCATGTTCGGCACACGGGTGGCTTCGACCACCAGCGGCGGGAAGATCGAGCTTCGTCTGGACAGCGAGGACGGCAAGCTGATCGGCACCTGCCGCGTACCCCGGACTGGCGGCGAACAGAAATGGGAAAACACCTCGTGCGAAATCAAGGGTGCATCGGGTGTGCACGACCTCTATCTAAAGTTTGTCGGCGACGGCGATCTGTTCAATGTCAACTGGTGGAAGTTCAAGAAGAAGTAAATGAAAAGGTGCACGATATGATTCCGCGGCGGTATATTTTGTCGGCGATGCCGGTCGCGGTTTCCTCCCATGTGGAGTCGAAGTTTCTCTTGTGGGCGTAAACATCGTCGATGTGCCTGGAAGCAACGATAAATATGTGGCGCTGTTCAATGCGCAGAGCAACGCCGACCCATTCAACTTGTCGCATCCCGATTACCAGAGCCGTCGGATCGACGGCGAACCGAAGTTGGATGTGATTGATATCAACGTGCTCATAAAAAATACCCGCCGTCTGGGGATGGCGGTAACGGGGCACATACTACGACCGCGCAGTCTGGATCGATCCGACGGTTTCCGGCCCGGCAGGAATACTGAAGCTGACAGACCTCGACCGGGAACTGGCCTCATCCGGTGAGAAAGAACCGTACGGTCGATAATCGCCCAAAAAACACCTGAAGCCGGAACGCAGCAGGGTCGCCGGCGATTACAAGGATCTGGGAATCTGGGGCAAGGCCTCGGTTCGCGACCTGTGGGCACAAATGAATGTCGGTGCTTTTGAGAGAGAATTCAGTCAGCCGATTCCGCTACATGCCGCAGGACTGTATCGAATTTCGCCCTTGCCTTGACGATAAGGTTGCCAAAGAGATCGCGGAATGCGAAGGCGTGGCAGACGCTACACTTTTTCAATATGCATTCGAAACCAGGTCGTCTGGTTGGCGCGTCCGCTTCTTCAGAATTATGTGCATGCGAGTAAAGCACTATCCCTTATTCAGTTAGGCCGCAAAGGTAGTTTCATAATCGTATATTGGCCATTCAATAGTGCTGATTGCGAGAGGGATCAATATGATTAATATGGGTACAAATGCGAGAAGGCTAAGGCTGGTTCCGTATTGGAGGATTGTCGTTGGGAACGGTGTCCTTGGGTGCGTACCCATGCCGATCAACGATGAATGGCTAGAGGAGATGAAAATGAAACTAAAGTGGTTATTACTGGGGTTGCTTGCCATCGGCAGCAGTGCCATGGCGTCGACGATAGCGCTGTGGGATTTCGACGATATCTTTGCGGCGAATGGGGTAAGCCTTCCTTATACGACAAATGATGCCTTCGTGGTGTCCGCAACCGATAAATCCGGAAACGGAAACGATCTGAGCCTGTGGACCGACGGGAGTGCTGGGAAGGAAATATGGTCGAACACAAACAGCTATTTCGGCGACTGGAGCATCCTGGGAGTCGGAGTAGGCTCGTGGGATTGGGAAGATCTGCGTACGGTGAGCAACACGGTGCCCTCGGGCGTCGATATCCGTACCATCACACCGGTCACCCTCACGGTCGAGTCGGTGTTCACGGTGGAATCCCATCAGTGGGACGTTTTGGTATGTCGCGCAGGAAACGTGGCAGACGCGCCTTCCTTTCGCTTGCTCCTGAACGACCAGGGCCGTCCGCAGGTTCTATGGAGAGACGTGTCGGGCGTGCAGACGGAAGTGACCGGACCGGATGCGGTGGAAATCAACGCAGACCAGTGGCATCATCTCGCGGCAACGGCGGATGATAGTAATCTTTTACTCTACCTTGATGGCCAATTGATTGCGTCGAATACCATGTCGAATGCCGGGTTGGAACTCGATTCCGGCACGGGTACGGGTGCTGATCAGGCACACACCTGGAACGGAGGCGACTGGTCCGTTTGCCGGGGCATGTGGCAGGGTAGCAAAAGCGACGGATACAGTGGCAAGATCGATGCGGTGGCCATTTCCGACGAAACGCTGGTTCCGGCTGGTTTCGTTTTGCAGTTCCCGGTTGCTGAGGGTCCAGTTGTTCCTGCCGATGGGGACTCGACCACCAACCGCATCGTCTCGGCTACCATGTATCCCTTTGGGCTGACCATCGATACTCTGGATCTCTATGTCGACGGCGCTTCTGTTGCAACCACCAATGTCGCTCCGGGGGCTGCCTCGGCCATTGTAACCTACGACGGTTCTTCGATTGCCGCCGGTACGCACACCGGAATGGTCGTCACGACGACAACGGATCTCCAGTATTTTACCAACGTATGGTCATTTACTTTCATCGATACCGTTCCAGAACCCGCTCTGTATGCATCTGAGCTGTACAATATCAACTATGCCGGCCGCACTGGCTCTAACATGACAGTGCCCGACGGGACCGTGGTCAAGGCTCCAGCGCTCACCTCCAGCGACCGTTGGAACAATCTGGTCGCGCCCACCGTGAATGGCTGGGAATCGTGGACTCCGGCTTCGCCGCTCACGATCAACAATGCGTACGGCACGAACACGATCAGCCTGACGTGGTCCGGTACGGCACACGACTGGAGCAACGGTGGATTTGGCTACGCAGGGTTGTTCAATGGCTATCTCGGTTCCGGCGGGTTCGACGGCAACATGGTCATCAGCGGGCTCGATACGAACGCCACCTACGACATCTATTGCTACTTCACGTGGGGGTGGACCACGAGCATGTCGACCTTCACGGTTACCGAGGGAATGGCGCCGTTGCCATCCGCGACGGTTACGCCGGTGCAGGCCAATGCCGGTTCCTATTCGAATCTCGTGGAAGGCCAGAACTATGCGGTCTTCGCCGACGTTGTTCCCAGTTCGAACGGTGTGATCCAGGTTAGAAGCCAGAACAGCGACGGCGGATGGTCCGGCATGCAGATTGTGAAGCGCTCGGACGTGCCGGTTTCCTTTTTTGTCCCATATGCCGAAGGGGAGATGATTCCTGCGGAGGGATCGCGTTTTACCAACGATGTGGTCGATATTTCCGGTACCATGTACAATGTTGACGCTGGAGTCGATTCCATGGAGCTGTACCTGAACGGCGACCTTGTAGCCTCCGAATCGTCGCTGTACGGATTGTCGGACACCAACACGGTCAGCTACGGCGCAACCGCGCTTTCCAACGGGCTGCAAACGGTCATGATGATTACGAGTGGTTACGGTTTGACGGACGGGTTGACGTACTCCCACACCAACGAGTGGTCGTTCTACTGGTTCGATCATTTCGCGACTCCTGCAGCCGCTGCCCTGGAGCTGTACAACGTCAATATGGCAGGGTTTGAGGGCTCTGGATCGGTAGCGGATGGAATTGTGCTGGTTGCTCCGACTACCGGTGGAATCGGTACGTGGTACAACTACTTTTCCACAGGGAATAAATGGGTGGTTCCCGGGCTGGTGCAGTTGTCTGCCGCAAACGAATCCAACACGAACACGGTCGGTTTTGAAGTTGGTGTTAGCACCTGGGACGATGGCCCCGCGTCGTGGGCAGGGTACTACGACGAATTCACCGCGCTTTCCAACACGATCTGGGGAGCTACCATTGGCGACAATGACAACGGTTGGACACGGTTTACCGGGTTGGATACCAATGCCGCCTACGATGTCTACATCTATTGGACGTGGAACCGCGGCGATGATACGAAGACATTCAGCCTTACGGCCGGCACCGCGAATATGCCGGATGCCACGATCGCTCTGGACCGGGCTGCGCTCGTGGCAAATCCCACCAACTATGTACTGGGCACGAACTATGCGGTTATCGCAGAGGTCACGCCCGATGCGAGTGGCATGATCGAATTCGGGTCCAGCTACAGCAGTGCGTACCAGCTCGTGAGGCGAGCCGATGGACCTGGGGTTTCTCCTGATATCCAGACGATGGTGATCTCCGGAGGCATGGCTTCCTTGAGGTGGGATTCGGAGTATGGTATCTCCTACAGGATTATGCACAAGACCAGTCTGAAGGCTTCGACCTGGACGGAGGTCACGAATGGAATTACGGGAGTCGGCACGACGACCTCCGTATCGGTGCCAGCTTCTTCGAGCCAGGAATTCTTCAAGATCGAAGGCCATTAACCCGATTGCACGTTGATCAAGATGGTCGGCGGGGTGCGCTTGCATCCCGCCGATTGTTTTTGCCCATCTTCGCCGCCCCGTTTTTTCTATGCAGAGAAATGACTCGGCAGTTTCATGTTTCAGAATGCTCCGTTCGAAAATGCGGATTGAAAAGGCGGGGGCTGCCTATAGTCTGTTCAATACATGTCGGGAAACAAGCGAACCACTGGCGGCCTGTTGCAGGCCAGGTAATGGACCGAGATCGAAATGGATAACAAACCCAAAAAGCGGTACTTTCTAAATCACAGGAAATCGAGTGCGCTGGTCGTGAGCGTCATTATACACGCGGTATTGCTTATCGTGGCCTTCTCTTTTGTTGCCGTGCAGGTGATCATCAAGCCCGAGCAGAGTTTTGAGGCTACGGAAGTTAAACGTCCGAAAATGAAGCTTCGAAAACTTCAAGTGCCGGTCAAGCAAAAGAAAACGCAGGCTCCCAAACTGCGGCAGAACATCATCGCAAAGCCGAAGCTTAAGGCCGTCACAATACAAATGCCGGAAATCGTCGGCGTAGTGGGGGGGATGGGTGCCGGTCGTGGAGAGGGTTTAGGAGGGCTCGGATTTAATTTTGACATGGATTTGTTCGGCAGCAGTAAAAGCCGGGGGAGCGGAAACGAGTTCATCGGCCATTTCTATGATCTGAAACAAACGCCGGACCATAAACTTACGGATATCGGGAAGTTGGCGGAGAAAAACACATTCAACCCCGAGGCACAGAATTTGTGCATGCAGGAAATAAACCGATTCATTCGATCGGGCATGAAGGCCGCGGAGCTGAGGGACTATTTCGTTGCCCCCAAACAAAAATATGTCACTGCGTTCAATTTTCCGCCGATGTCTGCCAATGCCGCCCCAAAGGCTTTTGACGTGGCAGACCAAGTGAAGCCGAGCTACTGGATTTGCGTCTACCGGGGCCAGATTGTCGCGCCTGAAGACGGGAAATTCCGGTTTTGGGGCTTGGCGGACGATGTGCTGGTGGTTCGGGTGAATCGACGGCTGGTTCTGGATGCCTGCTGGCCTGAGCATATCGGCAGGATGACCAGTTGGAAGAGTCGCGACGAGGAGAGTCGGAAATTCCAGATCAACCGGGCCGACTATGGGGCATTCAAGGGTGCTGACTGGCGGGATGTCTTTCCGAAGCTCGCCCAGGGGATTGTCGACGGCGGAGGATTTAGCGGTCTGCTAGGTGGAATCAAGGGCGACGATGGACAGTCTGTCAATAGGGATAATAACTATATGTGTGCGGCCAACCGTCTGGTCGTTGGGGACTGGGTTAATCTGAAAAAGGGACAACGGGCCGACATGGAGGTTGTGATCGGCGAGATTCCCGGCGGTTGGTTCGGTTGTCGTCTGCTAATCGAACAGCAGGGGAAGAACTATGGAACGGTTTCATCCGATGCGGGGCCGCGCAAGGTTCTCCCCGTTTTCAAGACCGTTCCGGTCAACGAAAAACTGGTACCTAAAATGAAGGCCGATCCGAATGAAATGACACTGGATGGCCCGAACTTCAGCGCCCTCGGGAAGGAATAGGGAACACCACGATATCAATGGTAAGATATACTGATAATAAGGAACGTGCTACGGATGGGGCTCATGCGGAAACACCTGTTTTATCTCTTTTCTTCCTCTTTTTCCTGTGACGCGAACAGGTTCACGCCGGGCCGCGCCTCTGGCGCAAGCGGAGACCGACGACTTCTCGTCTCCGACGCTCAGCGAACTTCTTCGGAGGTTCGCTCTTTCATTATACCACCCGTTTTCGCCAATAAATGCAGGCTTTCCCGTTTTCTCCATCCCTAAAACTGGTCACGTAACACCGTCGCATCGCGGCATATTCTCCGTTCACTCTCCACTCGCATCGCTATCCGGAAAGGATACCTGAAACCAGTTGCGAACCAAACGGAGAACCGGTTTTCATTGCTATCACCCCGAGCCGACCAGCTCCCGGGGAAGTTTTCGTACCCATTCTGTAAGGGAAAAATCCAACTTGAGGTTTAATTGGGATTGGTTGTGGGGGATTTTCCCCTTTTTTTAATTTTGTGGGGAAGATTCCTACATACACATCCGACTGGTGAGACAAACACTTATGTAAAATCGAACCAGGAGGTTGTTATGGTGCGGAATGAGAAGATTCGGGTCGTGGTTGCCCATGAGTATGGCCTGATGCGTGGAATGATGGTAGAGCGGCTAAAGCAGGAGTCGTGTATTGATGTGTGCGGGATCGCATCCGGGATTGATGATGTGAGGGCTTTGATCGAGCTGCAAAAGCCACATGTTCTGGTCATGAATGTTTCGTTGAGCAGTGCCGGGATATCCTCGCTGCAGCAATTGAAAAGCGATTATTGCGGGTTGAGCATTGTGGCGCTTTCGTGGGACCCGGAGTTTGAGAGCTCCGATCTGGGGCAAGCCCTGCAAGCCGAAGCGGACGGATACGTGACTCCGCAGGATTCGATGAAGGATCTTGTTGATGCCATTCGTTCTGCCCGAAAGAAGATGCTGTATTTGAGTGAGTTACGTCGGCAGGAGCAAGTAACACAGGAAGGCCTGTTGCAACTTTCGAAGCGGGAGGCCGAGGTTTTCTGCCTCACGGGATGTGGGTATGTTCCACAACGCATTGCCGCAATGATGAACGTAAGCGTTAAGACGGTGGAAAGCTTCCGGGAACGCATCCGGGCAAAGATGGATTTCAGTACAGGCGCGGATTTTCAATACGCCGCAACCAGCTTTATGCGTCATGCGGCCATGCGGGGCCTCGTGGGTCCGGACGAAGAGGTTGTTACAGCGTTGCTTTCAGCCACAGGCTAGCCGGCTGGTTGGTTTCGGAGTTGCGCCATTCCGGTTGGAACTCGGCGGTTTCTTCGCCCAGCGAAAGAAGACGGGCTGTTCCCAGCAGGACATCCCGTTGGGAAATGGTTCCGACGGCCTCGCGTGTGATGATCTTGAACGTGTCGCCGATGTGGGCTCCGTGGAATCGGCCCCATCCGGCTTGCAGTGTTCCGTTGTCCGTAACGTTTGCCTCCAGCAATACCGGGCGCGCCTGATTCACGGTCGTCATGATCTGCCGGGCGAGTTTCTGGCAGGTGGCCTCCAGTTCATCGTAGCTTGTGAACATCGCGGAAGTGGAGCTGAGTACGCGCGAGGTTTCGGTATCGACAATCCGGATGTGGATTTCCTGTCGGTTGCCCACGGGAATGATTTCCCCGAACAGAATCAGACTGGCAGGAAGCAGTTTTCCGATTTCGGTCGTGGCTCGTTTGTCGGCCAACCTTGATTGCCCCAGTTCCATTTCTTGCAGGAGGGTGTCGAAGGCTTCGCGTTCAACCAGGATGCATCCCCCGATTGTATCCAGACTCTCGTACAATCGATTGCGCACCATCGCCGTTTCTTCGGGATTGTCTCCGGTTGGTCCGAGGCAGGCGAGAACGCGGGGACGGACAAAGCTGTCGTCTGATGCCTTGCTGGAATAGCGTTCCATCTGGTTGGCCAGATCCTCAAGCGCTCCGCGTGTTCCGGTGCTGCTGAATGATGTGATCTGTGGTGCTGTTTCGGAAGCGGGTTCGATCGGCGGCAATGCGGTTTCACCGCGAACAAATACAAATTCCCCACCGGCATTGGCCGGGGAGGCCAACGGGCCCATGCGCACGAGCTGTCCCGTCAGCTCGCTCACTTTGGAGCGGATGGATATGGCGATATCCGATGCCGAAAAGACATCCTCATCGGTGTATTGGAGGTAGTTGAGGATTTGCTGTGCAAAGACGCTATGGCGAATACCGCTGTCGAGCACCGGTTCCAGATTGCCGCTGGTGATGAGGTAGCGCGACGGAACCGACATGGCGCGCCGGTACCAGTTTCCGGACTTGTCGGGATTGTCGTCCCCCCGGAAAAGCGATCCGCCGTAGCAGGTATCGGCGACCAGCAAGACATGTCTGGCCGGCAGGGCGCCGAGCACCCGGTTGATGCTGCTGTTCCAGAGCCAATCTTCCTTGGCTGGCTGGTCCATCCGCTGCCGCTTGGCGCCATATGGGATCCAGTAGCCCTCGTCCATCTGCTTGTCGTAATAGCCGTGGCCGGCAAAATAGATGAGCAGTGCATCGTTGGCCGTCAGCTGCATAAACCGATCAAGTGCACGCAGGATATTCCCCCGGGTTGCCTGCTTGTCCGTCAATTCCGTGACGTTAAAGCCATAACGGTCTCGCAGAACGGAGCCCATGGCCTTGGCGTCATCGCCTGCGGTTCCCAGATTCGGCCAGCCGGTGCTCGAGTAATCGCTGACACCGATCACCAACGCATAATAATTAAGCGGCTGGTCTGTTGACGGACCGGTTTTCTGCAGCGATGTCTCTGGCTCCTTGTGGCCGCAGGCCGCGACCATCAATACGACGGCACTAAGCAGAATGGGCTGGAAGTACGATTTCATCTTGAAAAAACATAGTCTCCCGCATGAACAGAGTCTCTGGGTTGTCCGTGAGGCATTATAACCTCGGAGGTTTGGGACGCAACCCTGGAAATAACGAGTTCCACCGGACGCTTTGAGTCCATGACCACGCGGCCCTGTTCGAAGGATCCCTGGGAGCGGATCACGAGCATCCGCATGCCCTTTTGTGCGCCATTCCGCTCCCCGGCATTGATGACCAGCCTGCTTCCCGACGTATGTACACGTCCTTGGATGAGCGGGAAACGTTGCTCAATCTTCATGACCAGCCCATCCAACTGCTCTGGCCAGCGATCGGGGTTCTCCACGTAAACATCCTCGATGAACAGCTCCTCTCCGCTATGGGCGTCCAGCACCTGCGTATAAACGGTCTGCCCGGGGGCATCGCTCAATATCCGGGTTGCAAAGAGCAAGTCGGCATCCAGCAGTTTACCGGCTTTCAATAATGCGCGCGGGTCGGCCAGGGCGCTATTCGAGAGGGTCTGTTCGCTTTGCAGTTGCCGGGTTTCGTTATCTGGAGCGAGCAGGTAGAATCGAACCGGGTCCCTGGTCAGGGTGTTCTCGATCAGGTGATCGATCCGTAGTGCCATTGCCGGATCGGATATTTCGCCGGAAAGAGGCGAGCACATGGCGGCGAGGCGGTAGATTCGGTCGAGATATTCGGGGTTGCGGTAAATTACACTGACGCGCTTCTCCGTTCGGTTGCCATCAAAATCCTCGGCGATCACGACCAGATTGTTGGTGCCCGGTACAAGCGGAATGCGGCGAAGGGTTCGGAACAGGGGCGTGGTGCGTGATAACAAGCTTTCGCCGTTGAGTTCAACCGATTTCAACGCAACATCATCATCCACTCGAATATCCATGCTGTATTCCGGATTGAAGAGTACGAGGTTCTTTCCGGCATTGTCGATTTGTACCCGTGGCGGTCCGGCTTCGGTGCGTCTGGCCAGATGCAGCAGTTCTTTTTCAGACAGCGCCCAGTCGGTTTTGTTTCCGGCCCAATCGGTGGCGGTCAGTCGAATGGGCTGGTCCGGCAGGATCGGCTGGGTAAACGTATACTCCGTTCCGTCGGTGGATAGAGTGCGGTTGCCGGTTTGCAACTGATGGAGGCCGAGGTTGTCCCGGCAGGTAATGACAAGGTCCGTGCCGTTGCGGCTGAGGTAGATTTGCGGAGGCGTCCAGTCGGCCCTCAGCACCAGATTGGTCGAGGTCTGTTTGCCGGAGATATCTTCGGCGTCGATGTGGATCGAATTGTGTCCCTCCGTGAGCGGGATGCTTTTTCGGAAACGGACCAGATGGGTGGCCAGTTCGATGAATTCCGGCTCGCCATTGATGCGGAGACGGGCTATCCGGTTTGATCCCAGGGCGGTTCCCTGCAGGATGTAGTTCCTCTGTCCGGTCCAGTCCGGGAGGGGATCGATCGCGATGACGGGGGGAGGTGCCGCGGCCTCGGCAAGTTTTGCGTGGGTGCGGTTGATATAGAATTTTGCACGAGCAGAGGGTTCCAATTTCATGGAGGTTTCCAAGAGGGTCAACGCTTCTGCGGGCTCATCCATTTCAAACAGGCAGATTCCGAGTTCCCGATGCGGGAAGTAGCCCTCGATCATATGCATGCCGTAGGTGCGCGCGCGCCATCGTTCCTGGGCATAGGGATAGCGCGCGCCCGGAACCCGTCCTAGGGCGATTTCGAAATCTTTGCGGGCTGCGGCATAGTTTCCTTCTTGCAGCAGGAGGCGACCGCGCTGGTAATGGTTCCACCAGGTATGATGGGTGATCACGTAGGGATCGGCGCTGCGGTAGCTCCGAATGGACGTGCAGCCGGAGAACACAAGGGCCATTGCGGCGATCAGCAATCCGGATCGAAGCCGCACTTTACGAATCATGGTACGTCCTGTTCCGCGAGATCGTTGGCGATGCGTTTGCCGAACCCGGAAGCCTCTGCATCGAAACGATCCTTCCCCTGGAAGGTTGCATCCCATGTCCGAGAGCGTTTCGGCCGGTTTGCGGGGTGTCCGGAGACTTCTACGGCCAGATAACCTCCGGCCAGTTCCTGCAGGTGAATCTTGAGCTTCCACGGTTCGGCAGAGTCGGGAAGCCTTGCGATGTGGTCTTCAATAATGTTTTGCAGCTGCCGGCTGACCTGCTCGAGTTCGGTTTGGTTGTAGCGCGGATGGGCTGCGGATTCGCCGCGCAACTGCGGGGCGGTACCATAAAGCGTGTTCTGCCAGTAGACCGGGCCCTGATGTCCGGGGAGGGCGAGCAGTACCACGCACGCCGCAGCCGCAACGGCGAGTGGTATCGCGAAGCGCATGATTCGGCCTTGGGACTTTTGCTGCTGCGGCGGTTCGGCGAATTCCGGATGTTCCGCTTCCCATTCAGCGATCAACTGTTCTTCCTGTTGCTCATCGTTTGCTGTTTCGGCCTCGATGAGGGGCAGGATGCTTTTTAGCTCTTCGTGCGTTGCCCGCTGTTCTTCAAGGGCTTTGCGCAGACTCGGACTATCCTCCAGCGCACTTTCAAAATGGTTCCTGCTCTCCGGGGACAGTTCGTCGTGGAGATATGCCCAGATCAGAGTTGTTATATCACTCATTGCTCAGCCCTTTCGAACGATGGATGTTGCCGGAGTTCGTGATGAAGTTTGTCGAGACATTTGGAGAGCCGACTGCCGACGGTATTAACGGCTATTCCAAGTTGTTCGGACATTTCCCGGTAGGAGAGGTGTTGCAGATAAAACATGCGGATGCTGTCTTTGCAGGTCTGCTGTAAATGCTGCAGGGCTGACTCGAGGAGTCGTTGTCGTTCGTGCTGGACGGCTTCGTTATAGGGGTCGTTGTCTGGGGTAGACGCAAACTCCATCTCATTCCAGTTTCCGTCGGTCGTTTTCTGCATGGATGGTGTCATGACGGTTCGCCAGCGCTTCTGCCGCCGAATTTCGTTGACGCATTGGCGCATGGCGATTTTCTTGATAAACCATGAGAGCGAGCTTTGCTGCCTGAAGGTCGGCAGGGCGGTCTGGAGATGCATGTGGATGTTTTGACAGACATCCTGTTGCTCGTCTTCCGACAAATTCCATTTGGGCCATCGTGCGATGGATTGAATGAGCGGATCGTACCGGGCGAACAAAAGCTCCCACCCGAGGCGATTTTTTCCGCGTATCGCATCGATGATTTCCTGATCAGAATCTGGATGGATCTTATACATACAAACTGTCTAGCTTTTCGTTGGTTGGGCTCTCACCAGAGGACGTCTAAATTCACATAGAACCAAAGCAATTATGGCAGTGTTGCGATGAAAGTATATTCTTTTTCCGCGCAGAAAATGTGGGGGAATCCCCTACAAAAAATCAACGACTTTCCGATGTTTCGTACGTTTGGGGGCGGCTTCGATTGTGGTAGATTCCCCCGCAATATGAAGCAGTTCCGTATATCCTTCGTCATTTTTGCTGCCAGCATCGCGTTTTCCAGCGCGCTGCGCGCGGTGCCTGTGGTGATCGTGACGCCGGGGGGAGCGGTTGAATTGGACATCAGCCATGCCGGACCGACGGGGCAACTGGAGGAGCCTGATCCGCCGGCCAATGCCGGCTTCCGTCCTCCAACCATTTTCGCCGCACCGCTCCCGGTCGGTTCCGGTGCGCGTGCGCTCGGGCAGGCCGGAGCGTTCACGGCTGTCGCCGACGATGCGACGGCCGCTTCGTGGAATCCGGCAGGCCTCGTGCAGCTTGAATTCCCGGAGGTTTCGGCGGTCTATCGCTTTTCGGCGGAGAAAGATGCCCACGAATCCCAAACCAGTGCACTGGAATCCGGAGATGATGGTTATGCCAGTAGCGAACTCAACTATCTCAGCGCCGTCTATCCATTTCTCCTGAACGACCGCAATGCCGTGGTTTCCCTCAACTATCAGGAAGCCTATGATTATACCTATGAATTTACGGCCCGTTTCAGCGGGCAGGCCAGTCAGAATATCGACACCAATATCAACCAAACCTTCGTTCAGTCCACGAACCTGTATTATAGCGATGTCAACCAGAGCCTGACAATTGTGGCCGATGTCACGACAGCGGCGCGAAGCGATATCCATCAAGTGCTTAATTCCACGCTGCTTTCCAGCATCGATTTTAGGCAGGAGGGAACCATCGATGCATTATCTCCGGCCTTTGCTCTTGATGTTACGCCGCAGTTTTCACTCGGGATCGCAGTCAACCTCTATACCGACGGAGCCAGCCGCGGAAATCCGATTGAGTCCACACTCGTTGCGGAATACTCGGGCTCGTCCGACAGCATTTCCGACATCACTACCACACGCAGTTCGACGGCGGTAAATACCTATTCCGGAGAGCGATACACCGGTGATCCGTCCGATCCAATTACGATTCCTGTTCCAGAAGAAACGGTAACCAACACGTTTTCCGATGTGCAAACCAACGTGCAGGTAGATGCCTATACGGTTGCAGGTATATACCGTGAGGATAATGATACGGAAGATTTTCATGGCATCAATGCCACTCTCGGTGCGCTCTGGGCCGCTAGCGAAAAGCTGACGATTGGCGCAACGGTCGATCTGCCATGGACGGGCTATGGCAAGCAGACCAAGCGAGTCGATCATCAGGTTTCCACGTTCGATAGCAATCTGGTCCAGGTGGCCAACACCGTGTTTCGGGATGCCCAGACACGCGATGTGGAATATACCTTCCCGCTCTACTGGTCGGTCGGTGCCCTGTGGCGCTGGAGCGATCGGCTCTATATCTCCATGGATACTAGCCGAACGTATTGGTCGGAGTACAGCTACAAGGCGGAAGGCGAAGCGCGCATAAATCCCGTCAACGGCGAACCCCATTCCTCCTCAATGCTGGACGACTGTTGGTCCATCCGCCTCGGAGGTGAGTATGTGTGTGTGCTGTCGCAGACGGAAATCCCGCTGCGCGGAGGCATGTTCTGGGAGCAGCGCCCAGCTGTTGGAGCGCCGGACGAATACTGGGGCTTCAGCCTCGGTTCAGGGATCTCGCTCGGTAAGGAAACCGGAAAGACCATTTTGGATGTGGCCTACATCTTTGAGCAAGGCAACAACGTCAGGGACTCACTCCTGGCAGGACAAGCCGTCCGTTCCGACGTCACCAAGCACCAGCTCTTCGTTTCAGCGATTTGGCATTTTTAAAACCGGTGCGTGGTTATGTCTGTCAGGAATCTACCCGACCTGGTTTGTTGTATCCCGGTCTGCGTCCTTTTTGCCGCTTTTTTTTCGCGAAGGCGGGATCGGGTGTTTTCCAGAGGTGGGTGAATGTGTAGCGGGCAAAGGCGGAGATCACCAAAGCGCCGGAGATCGCGGCCGTCAGACAGATAACCAAGGCTACGGTCGAACGGTTGGCCTCTCCGATCTCAACCCGATTCTTCAGGCAGCAACTCACGCACATACCAAACACCAGAACGACGGCCGCGGCAATCAGTGCCGTGTAGTACGGTCGGTGTCTGTACATCAATGGTCCCATCTATTCCTTCTCCATTTCAAGGGGACACGAATCCCCGGAAAGCTACTGACTGTGCCGTAAAATGATGCGAATGAGTCTAACGTGTTTCTGGCAATGGTGAAGCAAAGGCTTTGTGGAGAGTTTCCCCACAAAAGGGTGCCACGACCGGTATCATGCATTGAGGACTTCCGGAGGAAGAATACAAAATACCACCTCCAGTCGCTTGGGCCTGGACTTTTGCGTGGAGGTCAACGCAACCTGTATTTCATGGACGAGCGCATGTGCAGCCAGCCGCGTGAGCACCATGGTATGAATGCCAATCTTGAAGATATTGCGAGGGAGGGCAGCCGCGTCTTTTGCAAGGGAGGATCTCGTGGTTTTCAACAGAATCGAAAGCGGTATATTGAACTTGGATGTGTGGGTCCCAACCGCTATTTCAATCATTGCTTCGACCGTTGCGCTGACATATTCCGATTGCGCATTGATGACGCTGATACACCCGGCGGGAACCACTCGATCCCACTTGTTCTTCAGTGTTTCGCTTGATTTGGGAGGGATGGAGGATTGAAAAAAAACAAGTTGCTGTTGCCTGAAATTCAGCCATTCTTCATCCGACATTTGATCAAACGTCGCCATTAAAATCTCAGCCAATGCCTGCCGAAAGGGGCGTATTCTTAAGAGTCTTGATTCGTGGAAGTTCATTTGTCTGTTAGCATCCCAATCCCTGAAATATTTATCTAACGGCGTGGTTTTGTTGTTTATGATGATGGCCGGTCTGTACCATGCGTATCGTGTGGAATACGGGATTCTTCGCGGTCCAGATCGAGCAGGTTATCGCTCTTGCAACGATTATTTTCCCAATGTAGAGGCTGCAGGTTGGACAGACTGTCTGTTCCGCCTTTTGAAACCGGTATGATATGATCGATTTCCCATCCGTGGCGTGTTGTTTCGCCATATTCAGAACGAGCCATTAATGCTCCGTATCTGTCTTTCCTGAGCGAGTCAACTTCCTGCGCGGGCACCCCTTTTATCCATACGGCTTCAATGGTTGCTTCATCAAACAGACTGCCATCTTTTCGGGTGCCAAGTTTTCGGTTCGATGTCTCTTCCATTTGAGGTCCTTTCGTATGCGTTGGTGCTCCGTTTGCAACGGACACCTAATCTAGCAAAAAATACTAGATTGCGAACAAAAGGCTTTGTGGAGAGTTTCCCCACATAGCATATGCACCGATACGGCCTTTTTCGGATACGCTGATTTAACCTCAAGGGATCGGCGGTAGATCTAGATCTCCTCCCCACGTATTGGTTCCTCCTTTAAAAACAGGCATGTTGGTATTGATCAGCACCTGGTTGGTTCCTTGCCACCAGCATGGAACGACTTCCACGCGATAGGCGTTATTCCAGCTTAGATCCATGTTGGTTTCCGCCCAGACCATTTCATATTGGCCGTTGGTGGCGGTCCACGGCCCCCCCACCTGCAACCAGCTGTCGGCGCATGGATTCGTGGTGCCGCAGACGCGGTAGGTGTGATCCGGTTCCGTGGGCCATGTAAGCCAAAGCCCATTCGTGGCGAGGGAGGTCTCAACCCGCAGGCAACTCGGTTGGTTGGTGGGATCGGTTCCGGTGATGTATTCGCCGAGATTCGATATGCCGTCTCCATCGACGTCTACCTCGGCTGTGACAGTGCTGTTTGTTCCAAAAAATTCAGCCTCCCACACATCGGCAATCTGATTTGTATTGTTGTCGATGGGTTCCATGAAAATCGTTCCAAGGTCGATGACATCCCCTGGCTGAGCATTGCTGATCACATTGGCTTCAATGAACGGCAGGTAGCCGGGTTTGGTCATGCGTATGTCATAATTGTGGAGATAAAGTATCGTGTTTGTGGGGAAATTCCCCGATGCATCGCTGAGCCAGTTTGATGCATACGTGGCCGTTGAAGGGTATTTGGTAATAGTGATTTTATCGGTGGATCCTTCGAAGATGAACTGGATGGAGGCGTCGGCCAACCGCTCCATGGTCCATGCATCGCGCACCACCGCCGAAACTGTAACCACCGGGTCAAACTGGAAGCTGACGGGCACGAGATTCGTGGTTTCCGAAATATGGACATAGCGAGGATTTCCATAAGCCGAATAGGGATCGCTCAAGGCATCCGGGTCGGTGGGGCTTGGGCGAGGAACATATCCGCGGGATCCGCTCGATACCTCAACCACATGTGTTCCGGCCTCGAAATAGCCATCAAATATTATCAGATTGTTGGTGCCGAAAGATTGGCTAGAATTGGTATCAAGTTGGGCGGACGTCGAGGGGGGAGGGGTGAGGCCGGAACTGCTGTCCCATGCATATACCAGAATTCCTCCCTGGAACGTTCCCCATCCCTGCTGTGGCCAGAGCAATCCGGTTCCGATCAACAACAGCCATCCGGCTTTTCGTATAACTCGCATAGTGTCTCCTTTGGTTAGGTCCACTAGTCGAGTCGCGTGGCGTGTGGGGATATTCCCCACAAATCCAGATTATTAGGTATAGGATACGAAGATTCATCCGCATCGGTTTCCTGGGAATGCTGGTTTACGGCGGAATGGCACGTATGACGGTCCTTTTGGGCCGATCCTTTTAAACCCGCGGGGTATTTTCGGCGTTTTTTCACGCATTCAGGTCAGGTGAACCTTGACGCCGGGACTCAAGACAGGAATGCTGAGACCACACCCTTTGAAAACAAATCAGCGTTCAACGCAATGAGGTAGCTAAATGAAAACTTTGATCGTCTATTCCAGCAAGACCGGCAACACCCGTAAATTGGCTCAAGCCATTCACTTGGAACTTCCTTGTGCCGATTTAAGTCGCGTTGAGATGGCTCCCAACCCGTGCAACTACGATTTGATCCTGCTTGGCTTCTGGGTTGAAAACGGCACGGCGGATGAAAATATGCAGCTTTATATGAAACGGCTCTCGGGGCAGAAGGTGGCCCTGTTTGCCACTCTCGGTGCCTATCCCGATTCCAAGCATGCGGCCGAAAGCCTTGATGCCACGGCCAAACTTATTCCGGATTGTGAAATCATTGGCCATTTCATCTGCCAGGGCGCGATCGATCCGGAACTGATTGAATGGATGGAGGCCCTACCGAAGGATCACGGCTATGGTCCCACCGAGTCGCGCAAGAAACTATGGAAGGATGCCGCCGGCCATCCCGATGAAACCGATCTGAAAAATGCCACCGAATGGGCTCTGGGTATCTTTGAAAAACAAAATGCGTGATCATGGGAATTCATCACTGCGAAGCCTAATTCATTTACTTCGATAGAATTGAGCGAGCTTGGCGGGAGGAACCCCAAGGTGGTAACCAAGGATCATCAGCTTGTTGATCAGCGTTACCTTGAAAACACCGTGCTGTTTCCAGCGGCGGCCGGAGGTAACGGCCGATTCGGGAGCGGTGACGATGCGGCCATGTTTGCGCAACGAACGAACTAAGGCGTAGTCCTCCATGATCGGTATATCCGTGAAACCGCCTACCGCATCGAAGATTTCCTTGCTCAGGAAAAGCCCCTGGTCGCCGTAGGGTAGCTGCTGTACACGGGAGCGCCAGTTGGTGGCATTCTCGATAAGCTTTTGCCCCGGGAAAGCCTCGCGGATCTTGAAGGTGAAAGCACCCAGATCGACCGACGGATCGGACAATGTTTCGCGCACGATCCAATCCCAGCCGTTTGGAAGGATCGTATCGGCATGCAGAAAGAGGAGAAGTTCCCCCGAAGCTGCCTTTGCCCCCATGTTTTGCTGCGCGGCCCGTCCCTCCGAACACGTCAGGCAATCGGGCGCAATCGCCCGCGTTCCGTCCGTGCTGCCGCCATCCACCACGATCACCTCGACGTTGAAGCCTTCGCCTACACGTTCCAGCGTTTGGGCCAGATGCGTCTCTTCGTTCAGGGTTGGGATAACGACCGAAATCTTGGGAGGAATGTCTTCCGGTAGATCGACGTCGTGAAGCATTTGAAGTTGATGAATCGAAAGCCCGGCGGCGGCCTTCATGGTCTGCTCTAATACATCCGAACCGCCCCAGTCGATACCCTCAAATAGGGGCTGGATCTCGGTCCCAGCCCTAGACAAACCAATCAAATAGTATCCGCCATCACTCGCAGGACCCAACACGCAATCCGTGTTTTCCAACGCGCGAAAGGCCTCCTGCATGTTTTTCCAGCCATTGGAAGGGCAGTCGGACCCGACAATGACCACGCGCTCGGCCCGGGTTGAAAAATGCTTTTCAAACGTCCGCCGCATGCGTTCACCCAGATCGCCGTCGCCCTGTTCCGCATAATCGAGATCGCCGCCCAGCCATTCGCGCATCTGCTGTTCCGAACCGCCGGTGTAGCGGATTTCAATCGGCACACCGGTTTTGCGGGCTTGGCGAACCGTATGCTCCGTCATCTGCTTTTGCAGCTGCGCCGCACCTTCCGCACCCAAGTGGGGAATCATTCGGGTCTTGGTCGTTCCGGGTTGGGGAAGCCGGGTAAACAAAATCAAACGTTGCGTGGAATTCATCATCGATATTTATTCCGACCCTCTTCCGTATGACGAGGAGAAAATCATCTGCGATTTACGGTCACATCCAGACAGTACATCCGAATATAGGAGTAGATGAAAGGAAGGTTTGAAATGAAATATATCTTAATCGCAGTACTGGCCTTTGCAGGATCCATTCTACAAGCGGCCGAACCCATGGCGGAAACCGCCATTTTTGCAGGAGGTTGCTTCTGGTGCGTGGAAACCCCGTTTGATGAGTTGCCGGGCGTGAAGGAAGCCGTATCCGGCTACAGTGGTGGCACGGGGCTCGATCCCACCTACGGGGACTATGCAGAAAAGGGCCACGTTGAAGTGGTGAAAGTCACCTATGATCCGGCCAAAATCACCTACCATCAGCTGCTGAATGTATTCTGGCGGCAGATCAATCCGACGGATAGCGGCGGGCAGTTTGTCGACCGCGGCCCGCAATACCGACCCGTCATCTTCTACAAGGATGACAAACAGAAAGAGATCGCCGAACAATCGAAGCAGGAACTGCAGGACTCCGGGATTTATAACAAGCCGGTTACCGTTGAAATCCTTCCCGCTAGAAAATTCTATCGCGCCGAGGATCATCATCAGAATTATCACAGCGAGCATCCCATCAAGTACAAATACTACCGCAGCCGTTCGGGGCGCGACCAATACCTCGACAAGGTCTGGGGTAAGGGCCGGGACAAGATGGACCCGACCGCCGACATCGTAAAACGCGTCACCTACACCAAGGACGAGCTGAAAAAGAAACTGACCCCGCTGCAGTACCGGGTCACCCAGGAAAGCGGCACCGAACCGCCATTCCACAACGCATACTGGGACAACCATAAAGAGGGCATCTACGTTGATGTTGTATCCGGCGAGCCGCTCTTTTCCTCGAAGGACAAGTTTAAATCCGGCACCGGCTGGCCCAGTTTCACCCGTCCGCTGGAGCCGAAAAACATCGTCGAAAAGGAAGACAACAGCTTCTTCAGCCGACGAACGGAAATCAGAAGTAAGCACGCTAATTCGCACCTCGGTCACGTCTTCAATGACGGACCACGGCCGAACGGAAAACGCTACTGCATGAACTCCGCCGCCCTGCGCTTCATCCCCAAGGAAGACCTGGAAAAGGAAGGCTATGGCCAGTACAAGAACCTGTTTTCCAAGTAAAAGAAATCCTGGGACGCGGCGTCGACTTTCAGTTGCCGCCGCGTTCCGTGCGCAGAGCCGCTGGATCCGAAAAGCGGCGTCGCCCGTTGGTTGCCGCTGCACTCCAGAACGCCTTCGCCGCAACAAGTCGGTCCTCAGTGCCCGACGCTGTTGTAGAGAGCGCTTACGCGAGCGGAGCGACTGACACGTTGACCTTGGGTGAGGCGGGTTTGGTTGTTAAGACCGGCGACGTGATTGATGGCTTCGGACTGGGTCGGGTAGGGGTGGATCACTCGGAAGCCTCTTTATAATAGTGCCGGTACATGGCGGCGGTATCGGCCCTGCACCATAGGCGCTGAAAGCAGTAGGTGCCGACCAAGCGGAGAACAAGAATAATGCGCTTGAGTCCTCCTGCATTCCATTTTCTGGACGACACCTGAACATCGCCAAATAAAAAGGCCCTGCGACCGATGCGACCAAGCCGAAGGCTCAGCTCCACGTCCTCCATGAGTGGAATGCCGCAAAAAACGTTGTGCTTCAGCCCAGTTTCGCGGCGGAAAAACTGCACCTGGTCGCCGAATGCGATCCCAAGAAACGCGGCACGAAAATCGTTCAATAGCTGGACTAGCCGCAGGCATGTGCCGCGGCCATCGAATACCGAACCCAACGCGCCGCCCCCCATGCTTGGATTGCGTCGCAGAACTTCCAGCATGTCCTCGAAAAGGTTGGCCGGGACAAGGGTGTCTGAATGCACGATGGCGACAATATCGCCCGTTGCCTGTTGAATGCCCGCCATAATCTGCCCGCCGCGTTTTCCTTCCACCGCCTCCAAAACCGTGGCGCCGGCTGCGCTTGCCTGCTGTATCGTGTCATCCTGTGATCCGCCATCGGCTACTAGGATTTCAGTCACGATGCCGCCCGATTGAATGGCTTGGATGCATGGCCCGATTTGTTCGCTTTCGTTCAGCGTTGGAATGATCACCGAAATGGATTCCGGGGGGATCGGTTCCGGCAGGAAGCTTCGGCGCAATCCGGCCGCAGCTTCCCATCCCAAAATCAACAAGGGCGACCATTCAATAATCAGAAAGGCATTCGGAAGCATCCAGTGCCCGGTTTGTTCGTAGATCTGGCGCGTGACAAACGATGCGCTGATCGTGACACAGATTAGCATCCACGACCGAAGCGGAATCAGAGGGAGCAGGATAGCAATCCAGCTGAGATACCAGAAGTGAATGGTCGGGGAAAAGATCAGCAACAGCGACAGGGCCGCCATCATGCCGGTATGCGGATCGTCGCGAAAACGGCGGCGCAGCATGGGGCTGTACAGGAGAAAGACAACGACCAATCCAGTCGTTAAAACCATCATGCATAGGCGCGCTGCAAGCACCTGGTCGTCCAGCAGGTTCCACAGCAGTATGTGCATGGAACCGTTGTACGCGTAGTGCTGGCCGAATGTTGAAAGGCAGGAAAAAACATTGCCGGGTTCCATGGCCAAAATCGGCAGAAAGGGGAGCACTACGGCAATGGCTCCGGTCCACATCCATTTCAGGTTGTCGCGGCGGAGCAGGAATGGGCAGGCGACAAGGGCGACATATTTTGACTGTATCGCCAATCCGGCCAGAAGAAACATCCAGCCCCAGCGCCGGCGATCAAAGGCAACAAGAGAGGCCAGCAGGAAAAAGTTTTGGATCGCGTCAAAGTGCGCCTCCCCGGCGAAAGCATAGAGCACAACCGGATTCAAGGCATACAGCAAGGCCCAACGTGCATCAAGGCGTCGGTGTCGCAGCAACAGGAGTAAGAGCCAAACACTTGAAAGGTCGAAGGCCACTACCATGAGCTTGATGACCCATGGGCTATACCAGACCGAGCCGGCCGCAGCGAACAGACCAAGCACGAACGGCGGATAGGCCGCCGAAAGATGTGGAAGGTTGATGGCGCTGTGGTATGGATCGGTTTGGGTCAAGGCTGCAAGATTCGGATCGTCGGGCGCATGCAGATAGGGATTGATGCCTTCCGTGATCAGTCGTCCTTCCCACAGATAGCGGTTCATGTCGTCGGTGTGCTCCATGGGCAGCATCGCCAACCGTGCCAGCACAGCCATCAACATGATCCATCGCGAAGGATTGAAACTCGTCCGGGGCAACAGGAGGAACACCATGAGGCCGCTTGCCGACACCAGCGCAAAACGCAGCATGTGCAGATACGGTTCCTGCCCCTTCATCGCCCCGGTTCCGGTTGCAAGCGTCACCAGTATAAAGACAAATATGCCTGCGAAACCCCAACGATTCTTACGACGACATCCATCCATGCGTAATCTTCGCTCCATTCGTCAGCGCCGTTGCCAAAACAGCCATTTTTTCATCAACTTGGCAACGGTGGGGGTGAGGCGGGTTTGGTTGTAAAGACCGGCCACGCGCTTGATGGCTTCGGACTGCGTGGGATAGGGATGGATCACGCCGCCGATTTTTCCCAATCCCATGCCGGCCGCCATGGCGACGGAGATTTCGTTGATCATTTCCCCGGCATGCGCAGCGACGATGGTGGCGCCGAGAATCTTGTCGGTGCCCTTTTTTACGACGACTTTCACGAAGCCTTCGGTTTCGCCCTCGGCCTGTGCGCGGTCGTTTTCGGCCATCTCGAATTTGTAGGAATCGGTTTTGATTCTCTTATCCTTGGCGTCGTGCTCGTACAGACCGACATGGGCGATTTCCGGATGGGTGTACGTGCACCACGGCATGTTGAGGGCGGACAGTTTTTTCCTTCCGCCAAACAGCGCGTTCTGAATGACGATCTGTGCGGCGGCATCGGCCGCATGCGTAAACTTTTGCTGCATGCAGCAGTCGCCCGCCGCATAGATGTTCGGATTGGTCGTGTGAAGATGGTCATCCACATGGATTCCGGTTCGGGGATCATATTCCACGCCGGCCATTTCGAGTCCAAGATTTTCGACGTTGGGAGCACGGCCAACGCCAACGAGCAACTCGTCGCCTTCGATGGTGCCATGGTTTGTATGCACACGCTTGATCGCGCCATCCGTGGATACGCGCTCAACGGTTGCGTCGAGCAGCACCTCGATGCCTTCGCGCTGAAACACCTCGGCAAGCAGCGCCGAGGCTTCGGGATCTTCGCGCGGCAGAAAACGAGAATGCTGAATGATCGTAACCTTTGATCCCAGATTACGGAACGCCTGGGCCAGCTCGCAACCGATCGGGCCGCCGCCAATCACGATGAGATGCTTCGGTCGTTCCGTTAGATTGAACACGGTTTCGTTCGTCAGGAATCCGGCCTCTTCGAGTCCCGGAATATCCGGATGCACAGCGCGCGCGCCGGTGGTGATGACCGCTTTCTTGAAACGGATTTCCCTCCCGCCAACCTCGACGGTGTTATGCCCGGTAAACTTCGCTTCGCCGATGAACATATCGACGCCCTTTTCCGCGTAGCGCTTCGCCGAATCGTTTTTGCTGATGTCGGCGCGGATACGGCGCAGGCGTTCCATGACTTTCGGAAAATCCTCTTTATGGATTTCGGATGGCGTCAAACCATAGTCCGCCGCGTTGCGCATTTCCGCCGCCAGCCGCGACGGGCGGATCAGAGCCTTCGACGGCACGCAACCGACGTTGAGGCAGTCGCCGCCCATCAGGTGCCGTTCGATCAACGCCACCTTTCCACCGAGCCCGGCCGTGCCGATGGCCGAGATCAAACCGGCGGTGCCGGCTCCGATGGCAACCAGATTGTACGTGCCGTCCGGCTCCGGATTCTTCCAATCGGCCGGATGCACATTGTCCAGCAGGCGCTGGTTGTGTTCATCGGCCGGAAGCACATCAAATTTCCATTCCTCACTCATCGATTTTCTCCGAAAGGGCTTTCCTCGCAATCTTGGTGACGTAGACGGTTACGAGCACGGTGGCGATGAATGCGACGATGTTGATGGTCCATCGGGCGGTGGATGGCGCTTCGGCGGTTTCCGCACCGATGCTGGCGAGGTCGCCGGCCAGCGAGCCGATGTAGACATACATCACCGTGCCGGGCATCATGCCGATCCACGAGGCGAAGAAATACTCGCGTAGCGACACCTTGGTGAGGCCGTAGGCATAGTTGAGCAGGTTGAACGAAAAGACCGGCGAAAGGCGGGTGAGCCCGACGATCCGCCAGCCTTCCTTCGCGACGGCATCGTCGATGGTGGTAAAGCGGGCATTGCCCTCTATCTTCTTCGCAATCCAGTCGCGTGCAAAATAGCGGCCGACCAGAAACGCGGCGGTTGCCCCAAGGGTCGAGGAAACCGAGACCAGGATAGAGCCCGCAACCACGCCATAGATGGCCCCGGCGCCGAGCGTCAGCAACGAGCCGGGAATGAACAAGATGCAGGCCACGATGTAGAGCAACGCATACACGCCCATGCCTGCCGGCCCAAGATTCTCGATCCATGCCAGTACATCGGCGATGCGCTGCTGCAGGTGCAGGTATTTTCCGCCCAGCACCAGCACTGCAATGACGGCCGCCGCAATCAACAACGGCTTGATCCATCTATTGCTTTTCATCTGCCTTCACTGCGGCTTTTGCAGCGGCCAGCAGCACCTCGGAATCGATGCGCGTTTTGTAGTCGGGGTTGGCATAGACAAAGTCGATGGTGCCATCCTTCCCGACTAGGAAGACCGCCGGCACTGGAAGCATGTGGTGCTTTTCGCCGGAGGCCTTTTCGAGATCGATCCCGTAGCCCGCATATTTTTCGAGCGTTGCATCATCGACCGTGAACGCGAGCCCGAAGGCCTTGGATGCCGCCATGGTGGAGTCGGAAAGCAGCGTGTAGGTCAGCTTTTCCTTCTCGATGCTCTTTTCCAGATTCTCCGGCAGGTCGGGGCTGATGGCAATGATCCGGTAACCCAGCTCGCGCAGCTTGGGATCGAGTTCCTGCATCTGCATGAGATGCCGGCTGCAATAGGGGCACCAGCTTCCGCGGTAGAAGATCAGCACCAGGGGTCGTTCCGCGGCCGCCGCCCGCAGCTTTACGGCTTCGCCGCCAACGTTCTTCAGCGTGAGGTCTGGAATTTCCTGCCCGATCATCAACGGTTGGAATTTTTCTTCAGCCGACGCCGTCAGCGTGATGCACAGTGCTGCAATGGCGAGTGTCATTATGCTTTTCATGTTTGCCTCCATGTTATTAGCAACCGCAACTTGCGCCGGAAGCCCGTTCGGCTTCGTTGGTGGGTGCGCAATCAATCATGCGTCCAAAGTGGGTGGACTCGTCTCCAAAATAATCAAAGTGTTCCGCAAAGCGGGTCTTTGCCAGCATGTTGAAAGAGTTGCCGCAGACCAGATGAGACCGGCCCTTCTCGAAGCGATGATCGGCGTCTAGTTCGAAAACATCCGGGGAGTGGCGCAACGTGCCTTTGAAGCGGACGGCCTGCCCGTAGTCTTCGCAGGCGTCTTCCAGCTCCGGCAATTTGAACAGCCGATAGGTGATCGAATCGAATTGGATGCCGCCGACCAGCTCCTGCACATAGCTGTTTTCGATGGTGATCGGATCGCGCGCTACTTCGCGCGGATCGTTGAAACCATGCTTGCGTGCCAGCCGGATAAAGTCGTGCTCGTATAATGCGCCGCTGAGGCATTCGCCGTAGAGCACCGGATCGTCGAGCAGGTTCGTTGGAATACGGCGGTCCGAATAGACGTCGGAAAAATAGAATTCGCCGCCGGGTTTGAGCACGCGATAGATTTCGCGTAACGCGGCATCCTTGTCGGGACAGAGGTTGATTACGCAATTGGAGATCACGATGTCGAACGCGTTGTCTTCGAGTCCGGCTTCGTCGAGTTTTTCGATCAAGCCTTTCCTGAATTCGACGTTGGGTTTGCCGTAACCGAAAGCTTCTGTGTGATAATCGATGTGGCGGTTGGCGACGTCGAGCTGCTCATCGGTCATGTCGATGCCCACCACATAGCCGTCCGGACCGACGAGATAGGAGGCGATGTAGCAGTCGCGCCCCGAGCCGGAGCCGAGATCCAGAATACGGCGGCCTTCGAGTTCAAGGGGAATGGTCAGGCCGCAGCCATAGTATTTTCCGGTGACTTCGTCGTGGATCTTTTCCAAGGCCACCTGGATATGCGCCGGATAGGCCTGGATGGTGCAGCAAGCATTGGTTTTCAGGTCGCCGGAATGCTGCAGGGTTTCCCCGTAGTATTGGCTGACCTCTTCATGTCTTTTGGTTTTTGCGATTTCACTCATGATCATTTCCTTTCCTATAATTCACTGCACGACGCCCCGTTCGCGAAACACGAATAGCACCGGTGGTGCTTGAGCATGACCCGCACCTTCATCGCTTCAGAGAGGGTGCCGCCTAGATCGTAGTCTTCGTCATCATCGACCAGCGTGCAGGCATAGACCCGCATGCGGCCGCCTTTCTTGACGACCATCTTGCTGAAGTTGCACATGAATTGGTCGCGCTCTTCCTCCGTCTTGTAGGTGGTCATGCACGATTCGGTGATGAACGGTACATCGGGATTGGATCCGGGCTCGTGGAATTCGGGAAACACGACAATGGTCGTATCCGCCGGGAGGCCGGCCTGTTCAAAAAACGGGAGGAAGTCGCGGTTGACCGCCTCGATATCTTCATTGACCTCGCTTTGACGGGCGATGGATACCTTGAAGCCGAGGCGATGGATCTGCTTCATCGTTTTCAGCGACAGGTTGAAGTTTCCGCGCCCACGGCCGTTGTCGTGTCGCGCCGGGTCGGGATAGTCGAGGCTGACGCGAAAATGCAATGGAAACGGCTTGCGGATCAGTGTCGCGAGCATGCCGAGGCGGCTGATCAGCGGTTCGGTGGCATTGGTCAATACGAGGCACGGGTTGAAATCGAGCGCGTAGTCGAGAATCTCGATGATCTCTTGAATGATAAACGGCTCACCGCCCGTGAAGGAAAACTGTTGTACTCCCAACGCGACGGCCTCCTGGACGAACGGTTTTACCTCGTCGAGCGTGGGTTGCTGGAGGCGGTTGTCGCCGGGCTTCGAGCCTTCGAGGCAGAACGGGCAGCGCAGGTTGCAGATGGTGCCGGTATGGAACCAGAGCTCGTTGAGTCGCTGCGGCTGGATATATCCGCGCGGATCGCCGGCGGGCGTTCGCAACCATTCCTTGTGTTCCAGATGGATACTCGGGTCCAACGTTTGGTCCATGTCTATTTCTCACTTTCGTTTAACGACCAGTCATAGTCGATATAGCGGATTTTCAATCCATTCAGCGACTTTCCGCTGTGTTTTTCGATAAAATCCGGCACGGACGAAAAGTCGCTCCCGTACCATTTGAAGATGGAGGAGATGCGCGCCGCGCCCTTGGATTGATCGATCACCAATCCTGCCGGCGAAGTGAGATAGGTGCGGCTTTGGTCGTCGAGCTGTGCATCGAGTTTTTCGGCGGTGTAGGCCTCGCTCCTCAGCGGCGGGCAGCCCTTGGCGGCGCACACCAACGCCATGTGGACACGCGGTTCGTGGTATTGTTTGCGAATGATCCCGTGCTCCAGTTCGTTGAGTGTAATCATTTTTCCAAACAGTGGAACGACCGGTTGATCCCAAGGCCCCTTGAAAATGGATCCGGCTTTCTTGATGGATTTTACCGGGTAGTGGTCGACAATCAGTTGGAGCGTCGCGGCGTTGTAGAGATTGATCAGGAAGGCCAACTGTTCGTTCTTGTTCCATGCATTGAATTCCGATTCCTTCAACGCGCCCGCCTCGGAAAGGAATTCTTTCAGCGGCAGCGGATCGGCCTTCAGGCCTTGGTAATCCACCCGGCCGTCCATCACCCGGGGTTCCAGCACTTGGTTTAATTCGGAGTAGGTTTGGTCAAACGTCCGGGCGGAAGCCACCGCAGCAGTTGCTAGGAAAAGCCATAAACAGATTCTTGCTTTCATGTCTCGAACCTTTCGTTCCGACAAAACGTATTGTAGCCGGCAACCCATAGTCGGGTGAGATTGCCAAACCCTACAGAATATGGAAAAGAAAATCCGAGGCGTTTCCACCCCGGATGTCAAAGAGGTCTGCTACATCGCGGCGCATTTTTCGCATTTGCATCCGGCTGGATGCGCCATTTCGCTCATGCTGCTTTTTGTGCATGAGGAGCCCTTCTTTCCGCACATGCTATTGCATCCGGTCATCGTCATCAGCAAGACGGTCATCGCGATTGCGGCCATCATCATGGTTTTATTCTTCATTTTACTGTCTCCTGTTGGTTTATGTTTTGGAATTCAGAATCATGTAGTCCGGCATCTGCCGGATCAAAACTACCGATCTTCGATTCTGATCCGTTCTCTTACTATAGGTATTCGGAGTTTTTTCGGATCTGTGACCTCCTCATTTTAATTCTTTATTTCTGCAGCGATTTGATGTGATCCACATAAGCCGCCAGGCCGCCTTTCCGGTATCCTGTTCGGCCCACGACCTTGCCGTTGGCATTCAAAAGCAGAACGGTCGGGAAGCCTTCCACGCCGTAGTATTCCGCAAGCGCCTTGTTTTGCTGCTTCACGGAATCGGTCTGCGGTTTGCTGTTGGGGAAATCGGCAAGAAACAACACCAAGTGCTCCTTGGCATAGACCTGGAATTCCGGTTGGGAGAGCACTTCCTGATCCAACTTCATGCACCAGCCGCACCAGTCGGAGCCGGCAAAGTCGGCCAGAATGGGAACATTGCGTTCGGCGGCGGCCGCCTTGGCCTTTTCAAAGTCGGTGAACCAGTTGCTCTGTTCCGCATGCAGGTTTGACGCCCCCAGCAGGAACAGGATGTACAAGGCAATTATCTTTTTCATGAACCACTCCTTTAGTGACTATTCGACCAGGTTTATTCCCGGTTTGAACAGTAGTCGGAGCAGTTCAGGATTCCTTACACATTATTTTTCCGGCGTGTCATCGACCTGATCAGCCAGCGCCCGTTTGATGCGGTCGGCTGTTTCTTCCGGTAGTTTGGTCTTTGTGAAATTGTCTGCTTCCAACCGCCGGTTGTAGCCCGTAAACAGGTTCCGCAAGAAAAGCGTTTGTCGTTTGTAGGTTCGGCACAGCGAGCACATCATCAGGTGCATGCGCACACCGAGGCGCTGCTGGAACGGGAGGTCGCGTTCCAGGGAGTCGGATACCAGTTTTGATACTTCCTTGCACGTCAGCATATCAGATCCTTTCCCCGAACCAGTTTTCGGTCAGGCAGCCGCGCAGCCGCATGCGGGCGCGGTAGAGCAAGACCCACAGGTTGGTCGGAGTGATGGACAGATCCTTACATATTTTTTCCGAGTCGAGCTCTTCCAACTCTCGCAGAACGAAGAGACGATGCAGTCGATCGGGCAAATGTTCAAGGCAACCGAGCAGCACCGCCATGAATTCCTTCTGTTCGAGGATCTTGCCTGGATGGGACTTCCATTCAACCGGTTTAACGCGCCAATGGCCCTTGCGATCGAAGAAAGTTTCTTCCGGCGCCTCCATGGTTTCGATCTCGTCGAGCGGCTGCTCGCGGCTCTCCTTGCGGATGAGGTCGACAATCTTATGCTTCAGGATGCCGATGAGCCAGGTTCGCTCCGAAGAGCTTCCGGAAAAATCCTTTTGCGCGCGTAGTGCCGCGAGAAAAGTTTCCTGCACCACGTCCTCCGCCGACGAGGGATTCTTCAGCCGGCTCAGCGCATAACCAAACAGCGCGTCTCCATGTTCATCCACCCAGGTTGCCGGTGATGCCGGCGTTGAATTGTCTAAGGTCATTCCTCGATTCTCCTATGTCGGTTAATGTCGCCCTGAAGCAGTTTAAAATTCAATGCCGCAGTGTTTCTTTTTCCATGGTGTGAGCAGGAGGTCTGTATCAGGGGGTTATGACCTTCCCTTCAATTGATCTATTCTATTGGAAATCGTTGTATGCATAGGGTAGTTTCCCGTCCTTTGTAGGAACTCATTATGTATTTTGACTATGCAGCCACCACGCCTCCGAACGAAGAGGTGCTTAAAACATTTGAAGCGGTCAATCAGGATTTCTGGGCAAACCCTCGGGCTTTGTATCAGCCGGGAGTCCGCGCGGAGATGTTGCTGGAACAGGCTCGGAATCAGGTCCAGACCCTTTTGGGTGCCGGCAGAGGGTGCCGGTGCGTGTTCACGAGTGGCGCCACCGAATCAAACAACCTGGCCATCAAGGGGGTAACGCACGCGTACAGACATCGCGGACGGCATATTGTTACCAGCGCAGTTGAGCATCCGTCTGTGCTGGAGGTGTGCCGTTTTCTGGCCGCTGAAGGTTTCGAGCTCACCACGCTCCCCGTAAACAATGCGGGCCGGGTGGAAGCCGACGTATTGCGGGATGCATTGCGTCCTGATACCACGCTGGTTTCCCTGATGCATGTCAATAACGAGACCGGTTCGATCAACGATATTGCCCGGCTTGGCGCCATCGTCAAAGAGAAGAGCAACGCCGCATTGCATGTCGATGCGGCGCAGTCCGTTGGCAAGCTTGCCCTTTCCATGGAAGGGAGCCCGGTTGACCTGTTGACATTTTCGGCCCACAAGTTTTTCGGGCTCAAGGGATCCGGCGCATTGATATTTCGGGACGGGATACAGCTGACCCCGTTGCTCCACGGCGGCGGTCAGGAATTTGAGTTTCGGTCTGGCACGGCAGACGCCGCACGGGCGGCGGCTCTGGCCAGAGCCTTGCGGCTCTCCCTGGAGAAGCACGACGAGGTCTTGGCCAGACTGCGGTCCTTCAAAGCGTCTATCGCAGACACGTTTGATACGATTCCGGACACGGCTCTGAACGGCACACTCGAAGATTCGTCGCCCTTCATCATCAACTATTCCGTTGCAGGCGTTCGTCCGGAAACCTTTCTTCAGGCGCTGGCCGAGAAAGAGATCTATATTTCCACGGTTTCAGCCTGCTCGGCCCGGAAGGCCATCGAGAGCGCGGTAGTGCTGGCCGTTACGGGAAGCCATGAACGGGCGCGGAGCAGTATTCGTATCAGTATGTCCGCGCTGACCACCCGCGACGAGGTCGATACGCTTTGCCGCGTGATCGGGCCGCTCGTCGATGAATTGCGCATCAAAAGGAAGTAGGAGAGTATGCAGTACGACGCCATATTGGTTCGCTTTGGCGAACTGTTCCTTAAAGGGAAAAACAGACAGCGGTTTATAGACCGGTTGTTCCAGACGGCTAAAACAAAACTTGCCGGCTTTCCCGAAGTGGTGATTCAGCTGAAATATGACCATATTCTGGTTACCTTGAATGGTGCAGATGATCGGGCGGTTCTCAACCAGCTCGACTTTGTTTTCGGAATTCATTCATACGCCCTGGGCAAGATCTGCAAGAGCTCGATGGACGACATCTGTAAAACCGCATTGCCGGTCGCGATCGAGGCGTGCAAGGACGGGCAGGCCATCAAATTCGAAACCCGTCGCGGATGGAAAAAATTTCCCTCCAACTCGATTTCCGTTTCGCAGCAGGTGGCTGAATATGTCGGGGAACATGCTGCCGGGGCCGTGACCTACAACGTTAAAAATCCCGATTTGGCGATCCGCATTCTGATCAAGGCCGATCATACGCTGGTGGTTTCCAGAACCGTGCTGGCCAGTGGGGGGCTTCCGGTCGGACTGAACGGACGTTCCCTGCTGATGCTATCCGGCGGCCTCGACTCGCCGGTGGCGGGGTACCTCATGATGAAACGGGGACTTCAAGTTGAAGGACTCCATTTTGAGTCACCCCCTTACACCACGGTGCGCGCGCGGCAGAAGGTCTATGATCTCGCCGAAAAAATGGCCCATTTTCTGCCGAACGGGAAATTCAGGTTGCATGTGGTGCCCTTTACCACGCTACAGAAGGAACTCTTTGCCCATGTTCCAGAGAGCTATGGCATGACCATCATGCGCCGCATGATGTACCGTGTCGTTGCCGGTGTCGCGGAGCGGCATAAAATTCGTTTGCTCTCGAACGGCGAGAGCCTCGGTCAGGTGGCCTCCCAGACACCGGATAGCATGTGGGCCATCAATGCCGTCACGGAGATGCCCGTGATTCGTCCCGTAGCGTGCATGGATAAGAGCGAGATTGTGGAGATCGCCCAAAAAATCGACACCTATGAGATTTCCATTCGCCCCTTCGAGGATTGCTGTACGGTTTTTGTTCCCCAAAGCCCGGCAACCGCACCTAAAAAAGAAAAGTGCGAACAATACGAACTAAAATTCGATTGGGCCCCCCTCGTGCAGGCATGCATCGAGAATACAGAAATCATCGACGTTCAGGCTGGGCATCCCATTTCGCTCGACAGCGATACTACCGATGAAATCTGTTCCCTGTTGTAGGGGCCGGTCGGATGACGCATTCGGAATGCGTCGGCTCTATTGACGTTCGACCTTCAGCCTATAGTAGCTGGTATTGTAGTTCGTGTGGGAGATATCCATAAAGGTTTCCTGAGGGTAGAACAGATTGGTCGCCAGGGGTACGAACGGAACCCGGAGGTCTTCGGTCCAGTAAACGGAATATATGTGATTGGAAACCGCAGTCCACTGGAGGCCGGAGATGGGGTGTGCACTGAAAGCATCGACCTGAAACAGGGATTCCGGATTGTAGGGGTCGGTGCCACAGAACCATTCGTCGTAGTCGCTCATGCCGTCGCCATCCTGATCGGCATAGGGGCTGGTGCCGGCATCACCAGGGGAGGGGGAGGCCGCCATCCAGTTAGCAGGAGCAATTCCGGCGCGGTTGAAAACCAGTCGTTCAAGCGCGTTGCCGTTTCCGGCTGCCGCGGGCCATGGGGATTGGTTTCCGTACACGGTTTCGTCTTCGATCACCCATGAATAAGGGTCACCGGGGAGGTCAGGGGCCTGCGGCCGTTCCAACGAAACCGGTTCACTGCGGTTGCCCAGCTTTCCAGACCAAGGGCCAAACATGCGGATTGTATTGGTTATTCCGTATGCGGTAATAAAGGCATTGCTGGTGATGGTGTCTGCCGGATCGAAGCCGACGACCAACAGGGAACTTCCCGCGGGGACGACGATGTTGTCGAGAAAGGTGTATTCCACGCCGCCGTCGATGCGCCAGGGTTCGCCTTCGCTCTGCATGGTGACATCGGACGCGGTCGGGTTGTAGATTTCGATGTATTCATCGCGGGTGTTGTCGTTGGTGCCGAGTGGTGCGGGTTGGTACATCGTTTCGCTGATGCGCAGTCCGGAAAGCGCGGAGCTGTTGACGGTGCCTTGCGAGAGATCGGTGGTCTGCCAGTAGTCTCCGATCCGGCTGAGCGAACGACCGTTTTCCTGCCCCTTGAAGCCGACGGCGTCCACCACGCGATCCGATGAATTGCCTGGAAGGTAGGAAAGCAATACCTGCTCGCCCGCCTTGTCGAGGCCGAAGCCGCTACTGATCGGATTGTGGAAATCGTCAACCTCGGTGAAGACCTTGTAGCCACCCGCAGGAATGCTAACAGAGGGACAGGCCCACTTTGCGGGATCGGAAGGGTCGTCGCTCAAATACCATCCCGCCAAGTTGATTACCGAGGCGGAGGCGTTGTAGAGCTCGACCCAGTCGTCGGAATCGTATTCCGGATGTTCCGGGTTGCTGTAGTCGGTATGGGCGGTAATCTCGTTCAGGAGCAGCGAGGGCGACGGGATGGGGTCGGCCGCGCCGGGCGATCCGCCGATGTAGGCACTGGCTTTCCAGTTGCCGGGATAGTCGAGCGCGCCCGTGGCCTGGCCCGATATAGCAATCGGCACAAGGGAGTGGCCGGCACCGGCGGCGGCCAGCGGCCAATGGCGACCGGTACCATATTCGAACGCCGCGATTTCGGATCCGCCGGGCGCGGTCTTCAGCTTCAGTTCCTCGCCGCCGTTGGAAAGGCTTCCTGAATAGGCACCAGCAATGGCCGCATTGGTCGACAGTCCATAATGGGTTCGAAAAGCATTCGTGTTCGAGGTGCCGATGAGCAGGAGGTACCCGTCCGGTCCAAGCAGGGTGCCAGCAGGGAAATTAAAGTCGATTCCCTCAGTGAAGGCGGCTCCAGCAAGGTCAAGCGTCATGTTGGTGCTCGTATTATGCAGCTCTACGAATTCATAGTCGCTTCCCGCCGGCGGATCATACATCAGTTCGCTGATGCGGAGGTGACTCAACATGGACGCAGCGGTGGATGCCTCCGTAGTAATGAACTGAACCGGGGAAGACCAGTGACTCCATCGACCGGTGTCGTCCTTCATGCGCACACGAACGCGGTAGGCGTGACCCACCTTCAAGGCATCGGCTGGAATGGTGATGTTGCTGTCGAAGTTGGTGATTTCGCCGCTCTCCCATTTTGCGTTGAGTTCGTAGGGCGGTTTGTCGTTGGGGTCGTAGGCTGGTGCGTTCGTGTCGAGTATTTCTCCCGCGCGCCATTCCATGGCGGCGAAGGTGGCATCGCCTTGCGGATCGGTAAATCCGGAGCAGGCAAAGCTTAGGCCGTTGAGGGGATATCCCGGGGAGCTAAGGGACGCAATATATGGTTTATCGGGAATGGCGTCGTCGTAGGCATCGTGGGCAAGGTATTGATAGCCGTAGCCGAGTTGGTTGCCGTTTCCGGCCTCCCAGGTGCCGCCGGGCCAGGTGTCGGTGGCGTAGTCGAGAAGATACGCCATGCTGTCTTCATGCGTGGCCGTTCCGGTATAGGACGGGTCACGGAGCCATCTCACCCAATCGCCACCGGTTCGGGAATCGGTGAAGGGGGTGTAGAAAAAATTCCCCTTGTGGTTGTATTGCCCGGAGTGGTTGTTGGGGTCGCCGTTGGTGCGCGGGTGCATATTCCATTTGGCGGCGTCGGCATTGGCCCAGGTGTTGGTTTCGCCGATGGGATGGACGATATCCGCGAACTCCCGGATAAGCTGGCCGACCTGTCCGCCGTCCGGATCGCCGTCGGATGCGAGCAGGTCGAGGATTTCGCGTGCCCGGTTGTGGTATTGCAGAGCCAGTGCGGGTATGGCGATCAGTTTGTTTCCGATGTCGTCCACGCGCCAGTGGGTTTCGGCAATGAACATCATGTCAAGGTCCCAGGGGATCACTATCCAACGATTGTCGGTTGGGCGGTGGTAGAAGCCATAGTTGCTTCCGGTCCCGAAATCCACATTGCCGACCAGTCGGTTGATGGCCATGAAGGAATAATAGCATTCCAGGTCCAGGTTGGTTTCCCACCAGGATTGGGAAGGCGTGGAGTAGCGCCAGCTATCGCGGAAGGAGTTCCAATCGGAAGCGTCCAAAGCTTGGGTTTCGCCCTGGTGATGCTTGTCACCGGCGTAGTTTTCGACCTTGTAGACATTGCCGTCGGGGAGGTTGCGCTCGTCGAGGAACGAGCCCTTCAGGGGTTCGACCGCGAGGTAAAGTCCCCAGAAATCGCCGCCATACTGTCCGTCGGCCGTGGTGCCAAGCCAAAGGTCGCCCTCCAGCGGGTTGCCGGCCGGCGGTGTTTCCGTGGCGGAGCGGACCACGCGGAAGTGGTAGTAGTGGGAGCTGGTGGTCGGGACTCCCGCAAGATCATACGCCTTGAGGGACAGGGTCTGCTCGACGCCGGCCATGCCGCGATGCACCGGTGCCCACGGACTCGAACAGCCTTCTCCGAAAAACTGGCTCCAGGTCTCCTTGTATTTTCCGCCAAAGTTGCCGCGAGGCTTTAGATCGCGCGCGCGGTTGAAATAGAACTTCCACTTGTTCTTGCCGGATTGGTAGGTCGAACCTTGGCCGCGGTTGCGGAACTGGATGTGGTCGTATACCTCGCCATCGTATACAAACGTGCCGTACATGCGCGAAAATATGTAGTCGGAATTGTACTGGCTGTTCACCACATCCTGGTCGCTTACAATTAGGGTGTAGACCGGAACCTTCGAAAGCACGTTGGATGTGAAGGTCTGCGCGGGGGTTGATCCGGGAAACAACGCGCCCTGCCAGTCGGGCACGCCTGCGTAGACATAGTAGGCAAAGTTGGGTTGCTCGTCATCCGCGTAGGGAACGGTTTCGCTGTTGCCCAGGGCATCCACAAAGGCGATGCGGTAGCGCACCAGCCGCCGGTTGGTTTGCACTGCGGCGGGCAGCACGGCCGTGTATATCGAATCGCCGGCCATTTCATCACCACCGGTTCCGTCGTCCAGCATGGCCACTTGGGTCCACGAGGTTTCATACGTGGCATCGGTTAGCCGGATATAGGCGCCCGGATCCACGGTCTGGTAGGAGAGGGTGACGGCACCCATGCCGTCGAGGTCGGTCAGTTTTGCAGTAATCGCGACCGGTTCGCCCGGCTCAGGCTGTTCCGGGAAATGATCCACATGGCGGATCTGCGGAGGTGTGGAGTCCAGAGGCGCGTATGACGAATTAATCGCGCCCGGCGTAGGCAACGCCGAGCCCGAAATGGATGGGGTTGAGAGCAACTCCAAATCAAAGTAGTAGTCCGAACTGTCCTGCGATAAATTGAGCGATTGCACGGCAATTACGTTGTCGCCGCCATACAGCATGGCATCGGCATTGGTAATCGTGATCTCCTCCCAGTCGTCGGCCGGATGGTCATCGTTGGCGACCTGGTTGTAGGCAAGCTCTCCGGAAGGCACGTGCAGGCGCGCGATTTCCGTACCGTTGATCCACACCACGGCGCCATCGTCGTACTTCAGGCGGAGCTGCAATCCGGCGGGGATGGATTCGGAGGGAACGGTGAAGGTCTTTCGGTAGTACACGGTTGAATAGTTGTAGCGCATATCGCCCAAGGTGGTGGAAACCGTGTATTTGGCGTTGTAGCCGAACGATGAGGTTCCCGACAGCCACGACGAATCGTCGTAGGCCGTTGCCCGCCAGGCATCGACCGGAGAGGAGGCGTCCGAGGATCCCTTCCTGTACTTCCAGTCCGAGGATGATGCCACGTAGACGCTGTTCGTCGATCCAGCAGCCGTTGCGGAGGCGCGCCAGCTTCCTCCAAGATCGTTGTCGAGCCCCGGGTTGATGAGTTCCGCGGAGGAACCGCCGCCATCGGACGCGGTGGGCCACGGGAAGCCGGCCCCGTATTCCACGCGATCCTGCCGGCTATCGGAAGCATCGTACAGTTCAATGCGCTCACCACTGCTCGACAGCTTGCCTGTCCATGGGCCGATGGCCGTCGTCCCGTACGTCGCGTCGAGCCCGGCGGGGTTTTCCGCGATCACGACGTAACCATGTGCCGGAATGAACGTGCCGGGAGGGATGGTGTATTCAACCGCATCGCGCAGGCTCCAGCCCGAAAGATCCACTGCGGTATCGCTGGCATTGTAGAGTTCGACGAATTCCTCGGGGCTGGTCTTGTCTGCAGGGTGGTAGTGGATTTCGTTGATTACCACTTCGGCGGAAGCGGTATTTATGAGTGTAAACAATCCGATGGCTATAAGGCTCAGAGAATAGCGTGAGCGATATCTTCCTAATGCAGATTCCAAATAGGGGCTCACCATCCAAATCTCTCCTGATAAAACTAAGGATATGACTGGAAAAATATGATTTAGTCGACTTTAAAAGTTTGAGTTCCAGATTTTATCCTGGGTGTTGATTGTTTCAGATCCAACCGGTCTTCTTTGAAGAAATGAATGCCTGTACCAAGCCTTTCGATAGATTAGGGCCGGCCCGGCCAGACGTCTTTTTTTTCTGGCAATATCCGGCTTTGTTATGTTCTCTTGTTGAAGCTTCTCATTCGAAGTTATTCCTACAAGAGCGGGAGTAATTCAGTGGTAGAATGACAGCTTCCCAAGCTGTATGTCGCGAGTTCGACTCTCGTCTCCCGCTCCATTCTTTTTAGGTTTCCCCGGTTATATTGCACTCTTTGAGAGCCTCTCTTGATTTTGATCTCGAGGCAGGGGAGGTAGAGGCGGTGGGTGTTTGGGCGTTACCTGGCGATGTCATTGACTTGTGTGGTCTGCGGTGCTCTAAGGGGGCGCCGCTTTGACGCAGGCCTGCAAGGCCATTTCGCTGGAATTCACGGATCCGGATGTGTGGCAGCAGGCTTTTTACCGTGCTAAATGGATCGCGTATCCGTGAGCTACTTTTCTTTTTTCTTCGGGTTGTTGCGGGCGTTTTTCCTGGGGGAGCCGGCTTTGGTGTGGAGCTTGTTGCTTTCGCCGGGGGCAAGGCGCCAGGTAGTCTGTTCCCGGATCTTACTGACATGCTTCTTTTTATCCGGCGTGTGTTTGGATTTGACGTTGCCGGAATAGTGCATGATCTGTTCGCTGTGAAAAGGATGGTCGGTCACGACATCCATTTCTTCGCCAAGGTGGACGAGGATTTCGCGCAGATAGTTTTTTTCGGTGGGGTCGCAGAAGCTCAGGGCGGATCCGGATGCGCCGGCGCGGGCGGTGCGGCCGATGCGGTGGACATAGGTTTCGGCGTCGCCGGGCAGGTCAAAGTTGATGATGTGGGAAAGGTTTTCGATGTCGATGCCGCGGGCGGCGAGGTCGGTGGCAATCAGCACGGGCGTTTCGCCGGAGCGGAAGGCTTCGAGGGTTTCCTGTCGATGGAGCTGGGTCTTGTCGGCATGAAGTACTTCTACGGGAAGTCCCGCTTTTTGCATGCGTTCGGTCAACCGGTCGGCGCCGCGGCGGGTGCGGCAGAAGACGAGCACGCGCTCATAGTCGAGCCGTTTCAGCAGCCACTCTAGCAGGGAAAACTTGTTGTTCTTTTCCACATAGTAGAGCGACTTGGTAATATTTTCGGCGGCGGATGACATGGGATCGCTGGAGACCTGCATCGGCTTGTGCAGGATGCCGGTGGCGAGCTGGAGCGCCTCTTTTGGCATGGTGGCGGAAAAGAAGAGCGCCTGCCGGGTCTGGGGCAGCAACGGGGCAATTTTGCGGATGTCGGGTGCGAAGCCCATATCGAGCATGCGGTCGGCCTCGTCGACCACGAACACTTCGACCTGATCGAGCCGGAGGGCTTTGCGTTCCATCAGGTCGAGCATCCGGCCGGGGGTTGCGATGAGGATGTCAACGCCTTCGCGCAGGATTTCGATTTGATCCTGATAGCCGGTTCCGCCATGCACCAGCAGGGTGGAAAGTTCGGTGTGGACGGCGAAGGTCTGGATGTTCTTAAGTAGCTGGATAGCGAGCTCGCGGGTGGGTGAAAGGATAAGCGCCCGGACACGGATTTCGCGTGGGGCGGTCCAGGAATTCACCAGTTTCTGGATTAAGGGAAGGGCAAATGCAGCGGTTTTGCCGGTGCCGGTGCGGGCACAGCCGATAATGTCGCGTCCGGTCAGAATGGCCGGAATGGCCTCGGCCTGGATCGGCGTAGGTTCCTTGAATCCGGCCTCGGCGACAGCGCGCAACAGGGATTCGTTTTTGATGAGATCGGAAAATAGCATGCAAAGGAACGTACAAGGGAAACCGGAAACTTGAAACTTGAAACTTGAAATAGGTTGGAGGAAGTTCCAGTCCTCATAGGCATGAGGGCCTGGGCGAAGTGATGGGTCGGGTACTTAATCCTTAAAAACCTGAACTTCAAACGGGCATCAACCTAGGGCAACGTCGAGCGTCATCATCAGGGCAAAGCCGAAAATGGCCCCCAGGGTGGCGAAGTCGGTGTTGTCCTCCCGCTGGGACTCGGGAATGAGCTCCTCGACGCAGACAAAGATCATGGCGCCCGCAGCGAAGGCGAGGGCATAGGGGAGGATCGGGCGCATGGTCAGTACGGCCCAGGCCCCCAGCACTCCAGCGATGGGCTCCACGATCCCGGAGAGTTGCCCGTACCAGAAGCACTTGAGCCGGCTCAATCCCTCCCGGCGCAACGGCATGGCCACGGCGGTGCCTTCGGGAAAATTCTGGATTCCTATCCCGATCGCAAGGGCAATGGCTCCTCCCAGCGTGGCTCCGTCTATATTGGCTGCTACCGCCCCGAATGCAACGCCGACTGCGAGGCCTTCGGGGATATTGTGCAGGGTGATGGCCAGTACGAGCAGTACGCTGCGCTGCCATCTGGTTTGGATCCCTTCGGCATCCTTCATGGGTAAGCCGGGGTGCAGGTGGGGGAGGATCTTGTCCAGCACGTAGAGGAAAAGTCCGCCACCCACAAAACCCACCGTGGCGGGAATCCAGCTGCCGCCCGACATTTCAATGGCCGGAGCAAGCAGCGACCAGAAGCTTGCTGCAATCATGACGCCGGCGGCCATGCCGAGCATGCCGTCCATCAGCTTTTGGTTGATAGTTTTTGCGAAGAAGACCGGCGTGGCGCCGAGCGCGGTTACCCCCCAGGTAAAGAGGGTGGCAAGCAGGGCCTGAAGGACCGGGTTTAGCGTGCTGAACGTTTCCATGTCAGAAAAGCTAACTAGTTTGCTGTCTCGGGTCAATAGCAGGAGTCTTCATAGCGAACTCCCTTTCGTGTTGGGCAGGGGACGAAACCTGAAACGTGAAACTTGAAACTTGCACCTGGAAACGGGAAGCTAGGAGGAAATAGTTGAGGAGCGATATATGAAGATACTGGTGGCGCGGATTCCGGAGGAGGGCTCGAATTACGAGGGGAGCGATCCGGGGTCGATTATGCAGGTCGAAAAGGATCCGCTGATCAAAGAGTTTGGCGAGATCGGCTATAAACTGTATGCCCAGCGGGTTTCCGAGGAGCTTGTGGTTCGCGGAACGCTGTCGGCAGAGGTTGAAATGCGGTGTGCAAGATGTTCTGAATTTTTCTCGACAACGGTGGCCGTTTCCGATTTTCTACGCGCTTATCCCGCCCCCAAAGGTACCGATTCGGTCGATATTACTGAGGATTTGCGGGAGGATATTTTGTTGCACGTTTCGGGATTTGCGTTGTGCGGTGAAGACTGCAAGGGGATTTGTTCCCAATGCGGTGCGAATCTGAACCACGGTCCCTGTCAGTGCGAAAAAGATGAAGGTCCAAGCCCATGGTCGGCTCTGGACGGTTTGAGTTTATAGACGTAAGGAGGATTGCGATGGCAGTTCCAAAAAGAAAAACTTCGAAAAGCAGAACCGCGAGCCGCAAGGCCCAGAACATGAAGAAGCCGATTGCCCGTGCCTCTTCCTGCTCCCAATGCGGAGCCCCCGCACAGCCGCATCACGCATGCTCCAGCTGCGGTTACTACAATGGACGTCAGGTACTAACGGTCGCTACTGAAGAGTAGATGCCATGCGTATCTCAATAGATGCGATGGGGGGCGACTTTGCGCCCGAGGAAATCGTTGCTGGAACACTTCAGGCTGCCGAACAGATTAAAGGCATCGAAAAACTGTTCCTCGTAGGCGACGAATCCGCCATTAAGGCCGAACTTGCCAAGCACAAGGGGGACATCCCTGCGTGTATTGAAATCGTGCATGCCTCCGAAGTTGTGGGCATGGGCGAATCCCCGGCCACTGCGATCCGCCGCAAGAAGGACTCGTCCATTGCGCGTTCCGTTGAGCTGGTCAAGGATGGCAAGGCCGATGCTATTTTTTCAGCGGGCAACACCGGGGCCGCCGTCGCGGCGGCCACGTTGAAGTTGCGCACGCTGGAGGGTGTCGACCGCCCAGCGATAGCGACGGTTATGCCGACTTCCCTTGATCCCTTCGTTTTGCTGGATGCCGGTGCCAATCCGGACAGCACGCCCGAAATGATCCAGCAGTATGCCGTCATGGGTAGCATTTATTCCCGCGAAATCCTCGGTGTGGCCAATCCGAGCATCGGACTGCTGAGTATCGGTGAGGAAGAGGGAAAAGGAAACGAGAGCACCAAAAAGACCTTCAATCTGTTGCGCCAGACCAATCTGAATTTTGTCGGAAACGTTGAAAGCAGGGATTTGTTCGGAGCCAAGGTGAACGTGGCTGTCTGCGATGGTTTTGTCGGCAATATCGTCCTCAAAACCAGCGAAGCGGTGGCCAAAATGATCTCTGCGTGGCTCAAGCAGAAGTTCCGCGGGAGCTTTGTGCGCAAGCTGGGAGCGTTGCTGGCCACCGGAGTGTTCAGGGAGATGAAGGCCAAGGCGGACCCTTCCAGTTATGGCGGCGCGCCCTTGCTGGGGGCCAACGGGGTTGTCATTATCGGGCACGGTTCTTCAAATGCCATGGCCACATACAACGCGATTCGTGTGGCATCCGAATCTATAGATCATGATGTAAACCATTTGATTGAAGCTGAGCTAAAGAGTATTAACTCCGAAATCTAGATATTTTTTTCACGGAACGGTTGCATGGATTCTAAACGGAAAGTTTCAATCATCGGGACGGGCTCTTATGTGCCTGAAAGGGTTCTGACGAACAAGGATCTCGAGGAGATTGTAGAAACCTCCGACGAATGGATCTACTCGCGGACCGGTATGCGCGAACGCCATATTGCTGCCGAAAACCAGGCCGCCTCCGATCTGGGGGCCGAAGCGGCAAAAAAGGCCATCGCCGATGCGGGGATCAGCGTTGACGAGATAGATCTGATTATCGTGGCGACGCTTTCGCCCGACATGTTTTTTCCCAGCACCGCCTGTTTTGTGCAGGAAAAGATCGGGGCAAAAAATGCCTACTGCTTCGATTTGGGTGCGGCCTGTTCCGGGTTTCTTTACGCCATGGATACGGCCCGGAACCAGATTGCCGCCGGGGCCATTGACACGGCGCTGGTCATCGGATCCGAAAAGATGAGCACGTTCCTCGACTGGAATGACCGCACGACGTGCATCCTGTTTGGCGATGGCGCCGGCGCGGCGGTTTTGCGCGCAGGTGGCGAAGGCCGTGGTATTATGGATTCAGTCATGGGTTCCGATGGATCGCTCGCCGACCTGCTATCGACGCCGGGCGGTGGGAGCCGTAATCCGATGAGCCATGAAATGCTCGATCAGAAGATGCAATACCTGCGTATGCAGGGTCGCGACGTATTCAAGCATGCCGTGGTGCGCATGGGGGACACGGTGACGCAGGTGTTGGAAAAGAACGGTGTTTCCGCGGACGAAATCAAGTGTTTTATTCCGCATCAGGCCAATATCCGCATCATCGACGCAATTTCAAAGCGGCTCGGCGTGGCCGACCGTATGTACTGCAACGTGGATAAATATGCCAATACCTCGTCGGCCGCGCTGGCCATTGCGCTGGATGAGGCCGTCAAGGATGGAACCATCCAAAAGGGCGACCTGGTTGTGCTGACCGTGTTCGGCGGTGGTTTTACCTGGGGCGCAAATGTTTTGGAGTGGGGGAAGTAGATGAAAAGAGCAATCGTTTTTCCGGGACAGGGATCCCAGGTGGTAGGCATGGGGAAGGACCTCGCCGAAGCCATTCCCGAGTGCAAGGCCCTGTTTGACCAGGCCAACGAAATCCTCGGCTATGATCTGTCGCAGATCTGTTTTGAAGGGCCACAGGAGGAACTCAACAAATCGAACCATGCCCAGCTTGGTATTTTTGTGGCGAGCGCCGCCGCATTCAAGGCGATGGAACTGAAGCAACCGGTTGAATACAACGTTCTCGCGGGACACAGTCTCGGGGAATGGACCGCGCTTTATGTGGCCGGAGTTGTCAGTTTTGCAGATACGATCAGAGTTCTGAAGGCCCGTGGTGAATTCATGCAGGCCGCCTGCGAAGAGAATCCTGGCGCCATGCTTGCTGTCATGAATGTCGATGGGGATGTACTCGTTGGTATTTCTGAAAAGGCCGGATGCCACGTAGCCAATTTTAATTCGCTGGGCCAGACCGTTCTCTCGGGGACTGCCGAATCAATCGATCAGGCCGAGGTGCTGGTGAAGGAAGCCGGTGCAAAGCGCGCTATACGCCTTCCGGTAGCTGGCGCCTTCCACTCTCCGCTGATGCAGCCCGCTGCGGAAAAGATGGATGCGTTTCTGGCGGATGTCCAACTGGGTCAACCCACGGTTCCGGTGCTATCGAACGTAACGGCTGATCTTCATGACGCCGCGGCGATCCGCAGCAACATGGTCAAACAGATCACCTCTTCCGTGCAATGGGTGGATTCCGTGCAAAAACTGGCCGCCGATGGAGTGGAAGAGGTTGTGGAAATCGGGCCCGGCAAGGTTCTGGCGGGGCTGATAAAGCGTATTGACAAGACCGTGACGGTTCGTAACATCGGCCAGCTAACAGATATTGAAAATCAATAAGGAATTACCATGTTTGAATTGAACGATAAAGTTGCAATGGTAACTGGTGCCGCCCGCGGACTGGGGCAGGCGATTGCCGTAAAATTGGCCGAGGCCGGAGCTGATGTGGCGCTGTGCGATCTCAATGCCGAATGGCTCGAAGAAACCGCCGGCAAGGTCAAGGCGCTCGGGCGCCGTGCCGAATGCTATGGTGTGAATGTGGCCGATGGAGCCAGTGTTACTGATGGCGTTAAAGCCATTGAAAAGGATTTTGGAAAGATCGACGTGCTCGTCAATAATGCCGGTATCACCAAGGACGGCCTGCTGATGCGCATGAGCGAGGATGATTGGGATGCCGTTTTGAATGTCAACCTGAAGGGCGTTTTCCTCTGCACCAAGGCTGCGATGCGCGGCATGATGAAGCGGCGTTCCGGCACGATCGTGAATATCGCTTCCGTGATCGGCCTGATGGGCAATGCCGGCCAAGCCAACTATGCAGCCTCCAAGGGCGGCGTGATCTCCTTCAGCAAGACGGTTGCAAAGGAGCTGGCTTCCCGCAGCGTGCGTTGCAACGCGGTTGCTCCGGGCTTCATCCGCACGGCGATGACCGATGCATTGGACGAAGATGTCCAGAATAAGATGAAAGAGTTGATTCCGCTGTCGCGCTTCGGCGAACCGGAAGATGTGGCCAATGTTGTACTGTTTTTGGCAAGTGATGCCTCCGCGTATGTTACAGGGCAAGTGCTCTCGACATGCGGCGGAATGGTAATGTAACGTTTGTAAATGTAAACCTAGGAAAAGGAGAATAAAATGGCAGTTGAAGATAAGGTAAAAGACATCATCGTCGAGCAACTCGGCGTTAACGCTGACCAGGTTACCACCGAAGCTTCCTTTATTGAAGATCTCGGCGCAGACTCACTCGATACCGTGGAGCTGGTAATGGCTTTTGAAGAAGAGTTCGGTGCCGAAATTCCGGACGAAGATGCTGAAAAACTCACCTCTGTTGGCGGTGTGATCAGCTACCTGAAGGAAAAGGGTTTCGAGTAAGCCCAGCTGACTGTTTTTAAATGGCCGGGACTGCTCGTTGAGCTATCCCGGCCATTTCAGCATTAATTTCTACAGAGGGACGGATTATGAGAGGGCGTGAAGTAGTGGTAACCGGTATCGGGGTTGTTTCTCCCGTTGCAAGCGAACTTGGAAGGTTCTGGGATGGAATCAAGGCCGGCAAGTCGGGCATCGACCATGTCAAGGCCATGGCTGATATCGACCAGTATCCGGTGACCTTTGGCGGAGAAATCCGCGACCTTGATGTTGAAAAATTCCTCGATTACAAAGAAGCCCGCAAGATGGATCCGTTTGCCATTTGGGGGGTGGCGGCAGCAACGATGGCGGTGGAAGATGCCAAGCTGGATGTTGACTCTCTTGATCTGCAGCGCGTGGGTGTGATTGCAAGCTCGGGCATTGGCGGGATGCAGATCATGCAAAATGAATGCCTGAAGGCCTATGAAAAAGGCCCTCGCCGTATTTCTCCGCAGCTCATTCCCCAGATGATCACCAATATCCTCTCAGGATATGTGTCGATCAAATATGGTTTTAAAGGCCCTAATTTCTGTATCACCAGCGCCTGTGCTTCGGGTACGCACTCCATCGGCGAGGCCATGCGCATGATCCAATACGGCGATGCTGATGTGATGATTGCCGGCGGTGCCGAAGCCTCCATTGCCATGCTTGGTGTCGGTGGGTTTGCGGCTTTGCGCGCCACAAGTCGTCGCAATGATGATCCGCAGGGCGCTTCCCGACCGTTTGATAAGGATCGCGATGGTTTCGTGATGTCCGAGGGCTCCGGAATTCTGGTGCTTGAGGAAAAAGAACACGCCCTTAAGCGCGGTGCAAAAATCTATTGCGAAGCAGCTGGCTATGGCCGGACCTGCGACGCTTACCATATTACCGCTCCGAATTCCGAAGCCGATGAGGCTGCGCGCGGCATGGCGCTGTCAATTGCGGATGCGGGGCTGAAGCCCGAAGATATCGACTATATCAATGCACACGGCACCAGCACGCCGCTTAACGACAAGGGCGAAACCCTTGCCATCAAGAAGGCGTTAGGTGAAGAGCTGGCCTATAAGGTGGCGGTAAGCTCCACCAAGTCGATGACGGGGCATATGCTGGGTGCGGCCGGCGGAGTTGAGGCGGCGATTATTGCGCTGGCAATCCGAGACGGAATTGCCCCGCCGACCATCAACTACACCACGCCTGATCCCGATTGCGATCTGGATTATGTTCCGAATGTTGCCCGTGAAATGGAGATCAATGCCGCGTTGAGCAACTCGCTGGGTTTTGGCGGACACAACGCCTCTCTCTGCTTCACCAAAAACAAGTAGCCGGCCTGTTCGGTTGCGATAAAAAGGCGTCCCTTGAAGTGGACGCCTTTTTCTTTTACCGCTTTTCAAGATGAATCGAATGCGGCATGGTGGTTTCATCAGTGACGAGGAGTTGGAATGGCGGTAGGCATAGCCGAAATGATTTTGCTGGGTTTGCTGGCGGACTGGTTGTTCCGCAAGTTGCGTATGCCCGGATTGCTGGGTATGCTCCTACTGGGAATCTTGTTCGGGCCCTATGTGCTGGATCTTCTTGAACCGGGATTTCTCGAGGCTTCGTCCGACCTGCGCATGATCGCGCTGATCATCATTCTATTGCGTGCCGGTTTCGAGCTGAGTCGCGATGTGCTGAACAAGGTGGGATTGCAGGCGTTGTTGATGTCGTTTATTCCGGGGGTCCTCGAGGGTTCCACGATCGCGCTGCTGGGCCCCTATTTCCTTCCGACGTTGACTCATCTGGAATCGGCCATGCTGGGCTTTATTGTTGCCGCGGTCTCCCCTGCGGTGGTTGTACCAATGATGATCGGATACATTGAGCGACGGAAAGGGGCGGACAAAGGCATTCCGACCATGATTCTTGCAGCTGCTTCGCTGGACGACGTTATCGCCATCGTAATTTTCTCTGTTTTTCTGGGCCTCTACACGGGATCTACGGGCGGTGTTGTTTTGAAGCTTGCGGGAATTCCGGCATCCATTTTTTTCGGCATCATTGCCGGTTGCGTCGTTGGGTGGTTGCTGCTCAAGCTCTTTGAGCGGTTCAATCCACGTGCCACAAAGCGCACCATGATTGTGATCGGTATCTCCGTCTTGCTTGTCCGCCTGCAACATGTGCTTGAGAGCATGGACATTCCCTTTGCCGCTTTGCTGGCCGTGATGGCCACGGGTTTCATCATTCTGGAAAAGCGTGAACATGTAGCTCACGAAATTTCGTCAAAGCTCGGAAAGCTGTGGGTGTTTGCCTCGATCATGCTGTTCACGCTGGTCGGGGCTCAGGTGGATGTCTCGCTGGCATGGGAAACCGGTCTTGCCGGGCTTGGGCTTATCATGTGCGGGTTGGTGGCGAGGAGTGCCGGCGTTCTTCTTGCTCTGATGGGCAGTCCTCTGAATCGGCGTGAACGTTTTTTTGCGGTGGTTTCGTACTGGCCGAAGGCCACGGTGCAGGCGGCTATTGGTGCCGTGCCGCTGATGACGATGAAAGCGAACGGCATGGACGGCGCTCCTGGTGAAATCATTCTGGCGGTTGCCGTTCTGAGTATTGTTTTCACTGCGCCGATCGGGGCACTGGCGATCAAGCTAGTGGGTGAAACCGCGCTCTCGCTTCCTGCAGATGAAGAACACGCCGCCATGGATGCGCTTTCTGAGAGCCTGTAGCCGTCCTTGTTATATTAGGAAGCGGATCGTATTTAAGCTCCAACGTCGACTCATTGCCCGGAAAATATGCCTTGCAATCAAGGTTACGAATGCAAATAGGCTTCTGGCATTATCTCAGTACGCTTAGTCATGAAATAAATGGCCTATGTAGTATCCGGTTTTTACACTACTCTCCGTGGGCAAAATACACCTATAATTCAATGGGGGTATAGCATGCATTACTTTCCTTATTTCTGGTGTTTACGACAGTTTCACTGGAGTAAACCCATGATTCTTTCAAGTACTTCGCACAGATCTGGAGCTCCCTCTTTGGCTTGGCTTTGTATAGAGCTGACGCTCGATTTGCGCTTTTATAGGCTTGAATTGCTGGGTAGGTTGGATACCCTGATACGAATTGCCATTGTTGTTTTTGTTTAAGGGGCGGGTGAGAAGGTTAGATGGCAAAACGCCCGGTGTGATTTTGGTGTAGCGAGGTAATATAGCATGAGTTTCTTTCTAGGTTGTCGCAAAGCTTGGTTCGCGGCGTTGCTTGTCGTGATTGTGTCGACAAGCGGTACGTCCTGGGCGCAGGACTATGGTTCAATGACCCTCGCTGACGTGTTTTCCTACGCGGAACAAAACCTGAAAATGGGTAAATACGAGGAAGCGCTCCCTGCTTTGCTGGAGGCACTGGACCGGACGGAGGGTTTGACCGACGATCAAGGTCAAAAGACCGCCCAAACCTGCCGCTATGAGATTGCCCGCATTTATTACCAGATGGGTGATATTTCAGCCGGTATGGGATATGTCGAGGAGTATCTCGCAAACGAACCGCGTCCGCAGGAACGGCGTGTGCTGGGCATGCTTGCGCAGGGCTTTTTCGAGATCAGCGACTGGGAGAAGATTATTGAGCTCTTTCAACGCTTAAAGGAGTACAAGGATCTCGACCAGGAAGTGCTCTTTAACATGAACCTGCTGGCCGGGCAGGCCTATTTCCAGTTGGGACAGTACAAAGAATGTCTGGATCCGTTGCGGTTTGCTGAGAAAAACACCAAGGACGATCGGATCAAAGGAGTCTGCCAGGTCATGGTGACCCGTGCGTTGGTGGAGTTGGAGCAGTGGGAGCAACTCTATGGATGGATCTTGCGCATTAATCGCACGGATCGCAGATATGATATTTCCTTAAACCTTACGCTCATGAAGGGCGCCAAGAGACTCTATGAAACAGGGAATTATCTAAATTCGCTGTATTTATACCGCATGGTTCTTCCACGTGAGACTCTCATCGACTTTGCCGAGAAACAAATTGCTGCCCTGCAGAACCAAATGAAGGGGACCAATTCCGATTTGGAGAACGGGCAGCTGAAAAGCGAGATGGATGGGATTACGCAGGCCGTCGATCTATTGAAAGATCTCCCCCCGTATGAGCAGGAGGTAACCTTCCGTATCGGACAGGTCTACTCCGATGTGAAACGGTATTGGGAAGGATTTGTTTTGTATGACAAGCTCTACCGTGATGGGCCTGACACGGAAATCGGCGAAGCCGCATCGCTCCAATCGGTCATGGTTCTATATGCCGTAAAGGAATACGACCGGGCTGAAGAGCGGATCATCTCGTATCTGGACGAGAAACCCGACGGGCAATATGCACGAACCATGCTTTCAGTGATGATGCGCGATAATCTGGTTCGAAAAAACTTCGATAAAGTGGTTGGCCTGCGAAAATACATCGAAGGACTTCCCCTTAAGGAAAACGATATTGGTGAACGGATGCTGCAGGCGGATCTGCACTACATGCTTGCGTTTGCCTATCTCCAATCGAATCGGGCCAGAGAAGGCGGCGAACAGTTCGGTATTGTGCTGGAACAATTCCCGGACAGCGAGCAGAAGTATGATGCCCTCTATTACCGGGGAATGAGCTATATGCTGCAGGCCGATTACGATAATGCTTTGGCGGATTTCAAGACATACCAGGCTGAGAATGAGAGTGGTGACCAATACGCGGAATCCATTTTCCGCGAAGGGGTTTGTCTGTACGGTCTGCAGCGTGTTCCTGACGCGGAAGCGGCCTTCACCAAGTTCATCGAGGAAAATCCCGACCATCCTGTGGTCTCCGAGGCGTACAGCATGCGTGGCGACATTGAAGCTTCGAAAGAAGCCTCCAATGCGGATCCGCTCACGCTCGATCGGGCGCAAGCGGACTTCCGGAAGGCCATCGACACGGCCAAAATTCCGCTGCAGGCTTCCTATCCCGCTTTTCAGGCTGCCAAGGTCTACAAGATGGAGTACAAGTGGCAGGAAATCATTGATTTGATGAACTACTACATGGATCGATGGGAAGACATGGCGGATATTTCCCAAGCGGTCTACTGGATTGGTCAGGCCCAGATTGAACTGGGACAGTTGCATGAAGAAGCCATTCCCTCCTATATCAACGCGATTATGCGGTTTGGGAACGATCCTCAGAAGCAAGGGGTCGACAAGATTATTTCCGAGTTGGTGGACGTCGCAGATAAACAACTTTCCCAGGACGAACGGGAAGAGTTGGTGGTGCGGTTGAAGGTCAAAATGTCTACAATCGAAGATGACCGTGATGTGCTTCGCCTGCGTTTGCAGGTTGCCCAGGCCATGCTGGAAGGTGAAGATATCGCCATGGCTCTCGCCTCTGACCTGATGAATTCGATCGAAGACCTGTCCATCACCACGCCGGGTTCTCTATCGCTAATGTGCGATGTCGCCATTAGCACCGGCAATTACGAACAGATGAAACGCCTGTCCGATTATTTTATCGATAACTTCGAGGACTCAGATCTTCTGTGGCATGCCTATCATGCAAGAACATTGGCCTTGATGGAGAAAAAAGACTACCCGGGAGCACTCGCGGCAATTGATGTTGCTCAGGGCTTGTTTGGTGTGGAACCATTTATGGGTTGGGCGCAAATCCTGAAAGGAAAAGCGCGTTATGCCATGGGGGATTTCGAAGAAGCTGAAAATGAGTACAACATGGCGCTTAATGTTCCGCCTTGGCGCGGGCCGGTCTTTGCTGAAGCGATGTACGGTATGGGAGAATGCCGTCTTGCTACGAGCGATTTCGAGGGGGCCCATAACTTCTTCCAGCGCACCTATCTGCTTTTCAAAGCATATGATGATGGCGAGTGGGCCGCCAAGGGCTACCTCGCCGCCGCCGACTGCCTTATGAAGCTGGGGCGTAAGGATGATGCGGTTAAAACCTTAAAATCCATGCTAAACGACGAGTACACCAGATCTAATGCTCTGGCCGTGAAAGTGCGCGAGATGCTCAAGAATTACGGGGGACAGTAATGAAAAAAACGCTTTTCAGCTCAATGATTGCGGTGTTGCTTGTGGCGGGTTTCTCCACGACTGCAGCGCCTGTTTCAGTCAAAATAACCATTGGCAACAAGACATCGAGCGGCTACATCGTGAGTCGTAAAGGGGATTTGATCACCTACCGGCAGGTAGGCAGAACCGGGGACATTAGCTATCCCGCCGATGCCATACAGGAAGTGGTATTCCCTGTGAAGATCGATCAATCTGCGGTTGCCAATATGATGGAGAATCGGCTTCACGAGGAGCTGGCTGCAACCCTTGAAACGGCACTCAGGCCTTTCGAGGAATACAGTGATTTGCCGTCAAACCTTGCAAAGTACCAAGGTGTATTGATGGAACTGTTCTACAAGGTAGGTGATTTCGACAAGTGCATGCTGTATTCTTCAAAGCTTTTGAAGGATGGACGGAATCCTGAACTGCAGCGCAAGGCGATTGTCTTTCAGGGGTTGTCGCTTCTGGGGGCCGGCCGAATGGAAGAGGCCGAAGCACTGTTTTCCGAGCAGGGCTGGACCGATGAAATGTCGGAGGATGCTCCCGCTGAAGACCTTTACATCTCCGCAAAGTTCCTGTTTATGAAAAAGGACTATCTCAAGGCCATTGAGACGGCGGCCAAGATTGTAGCTTTCCATAGCCAGGATCCGGACTGGATGCGCCCTGCCGAACTGTTGTGCGCCCAAATTTACATGGAAATGGCAAAAGCATTCGACAATCCCGATTTTCTTGCATCGGCCGAAGAGGTTGTTCGTGAAATCTCTTTGCTTTATAAGGATACGGACGAAGCGGATGAGGCCCAGAATTTAAAATTGCGTATTGATGCGCTCCGGTTGGAGCTGGAATAACCGGTTGGTTTGGAGTAGATGAGTTAGCTTAACTGAAGGAGAAGGAGTACGAAAATGACGAAGAAAATAATTAAACTGGCATTTTGTCTGAGTTTGTTTGCCGCTGGAACCGTTTTCGCGGAGGACGTAGCTGCAGCTGCCGGAAGCGTTGAGAAGACCACGTTGTTCACTTTGATCAAGCAGGGTGGTTGGGCCATGTGGCCGCTCGGTCTCATGTCAGTAGGCATGGTATATTTTATTGTCCAGAACGGATTGGCATTGCGCGAAAAAGTATTGCTTCGTCCGGATATGATGCCCGAATTCATCAATCTGATGAAGGATCAGAAAATTGTTGAAGCCCACACCCTCTGTAAGGAAAACGAAACCCTCTTTACCTATGTCTTCGGTGCCGGCCTTGAACGTTGCTCCACCAAGCGTGAAGTCAACTTCGCAAAAGTTAAGGAAGCGATCGAGGAAGCCAGCACGGAAGAAATCACGTCCTACATGAAGCCGATCGACTATCTTTCCATCATAGGCGCTACGGCCCCTATGCTGGGTCTGCTGGGAACGGTTTCGGGCATGATTAAAGCCTTCCAGACCATCGGCTCGGTGGGTATGGGCAAGCCGCAGGATTTGGCGGGTAACATTGGTGAGGCTCTTATCACCACGGCAACGGGGCTGATCATCGCGATTCCGGCCATGTTGTGCTACTATTATTTCCGCAACAGCTTCATCAAGTCCACCGCCTCGATGGGCCGTAACATTGGAGCGCTGCTCGACACGATGGAAACCGGCGAACTGCCGCTCGGCCATGAAGAAATGGGTGCTTAACCATCCTTGCCTGATCGCATTGTGTTATAAACGCGTCCTAAGAGAGGTGCGGAATGAAAATTAAAATGCCTGCAAGAGAAGATGCCGCGGTTGACATGGCTCCCATGATCGACCTGGTGTTCCTGTTGCTGATCTTCTTCATGGTGGCGTCGGTGGTCACAGAGGTTAAAGTCAAGGTGGAGATACCGGATTCCAAGCATGCGAAGGTTCCGGAGAACATCAAGGATCGCTTCATGGTGTCTATTGATGCCGAAGGAAACTACTATGCCGGCACAACTCCTGTGGAGTTGCCCGATCTTAGGGATATGATTGGCGATGAACTTGAAGTGAATCCCAACCTTCGTATTCTGATTCGTGCCGACCGCCGTGTTCAATATGAGGTCTGTAAAAAGCTTATGATTGCCTGTGGCGACGTGGGTGCTACCGACCTCATTTATGCAGCCTTCGAGGAATAGCTATGAAACTGTTGGACGAACTAATGAACAAAAAAGCGGAGTTGCAGATTGCTCCGCTTATCGATGTGGTATTTCTGTTGCTCATCTACTTCATGGTGACTGCGTCTTTGGTTAAAAAGGAAGCCGATCTCTCCTTCATGCTTCCGGCCAAGGTGGAATCCACGGATCCCATCACGCTTCCCATCGAAGTGCTCATCGAGGTCTCCGAACTCGGCGATATCGTCGTAGATGGGATGGTCTTTGGTCAGAATTCAGGGGATCTGAATGAACTGATCGGACAGTTGGTTTCGCTCAAGGAGGCGGCCGATGCTTCCAAAAGCGAGCTGATTGTGAATATCCTGCCTAATGACAAGGCACTGCACGGAAGAATTATCAACGTCATGGATGCCTGTGCCGCAGCTGAGGTGAAAAATATGTCATTCAGCATGAGTATGTAGCGACTCTTCATCAGGAGCCTATAAACGCGTATCCCGTCCCGGGATGCGCGTTTTTTTTGCAGCCGGGCGTGGATTCATGCGGTAGAAGACAAAACACCCCGGGATTTCCCGTGGATGCATGAGCCTTCCCTGGTGCCTCCAGCAAGGACCGGGGGCGGCAAGGTTAGCTCTGCCAGGAGTTGTCATGCGCAAAGCATAGAACCACGGGATTTCCCGTGGAGATCTATAGCAATTTGGTGCGGGTAGCTAGTCCCGCTTCGTCGGCAGCATCCGCCGAGCACAGAACCGAAATGGAGGGCTGGTTGAATGCGCTGTTCAGTATATCGCCAAACGCATTGAAATGTTCCTGTGTTGTGGCCAGCACTTCATCCCGCAGCTTTTGCCGCTCTTCATCCGTGAAGCCAAGCAGATGGCGCAGGCAGCTTGAATAACCCTTGGCGTCGGGCAGTTGGTAGGCATCGAGCTGGCCGATGGCGCCGATCAGTGCTCGCGTCAGCTCGTCATCACTCAGTTTTAGATTTTTGAGAAAGTCGCCGGTTCCCTTGTAGGTATCGAGAGAAGATTGCAGGTTAGGATCCCTGTAAGAGGCAAAGATAAATGCTCCGGAGCGTTGATCGAAACCGCACATCCCTCCGTAGGCACCACCTTGTACGCGGATTTTTTCCCACAGCCATGCGGTTTGAAGGTAGCGCGTAATGACCATGGCCGATCCGTGCATGTTGTAGCCCGCATCATAAAGATTCGCTGCGCAGCCAACATAGTTGACGCGTGTCGGTGCGGTGAGTGCTTCGTTCTTGGGGAGCGGAACGGGATTCCAGGTTTTCGATGTGGAGCCGTTGGCGCTTGGGAGCGTATCAATAAAACCTTCCAGCAATTGAATAACGCCGGGAAGGGCGGCCTGGTCGACGGTAACATTGAAGATGATGTTCTCGCGGTTCAACAGGGTCTGTAGGATTCTTTGCAGTCGCTGATATACAGACGGCCAATCCTGTTCAATATCGTCTATCAGCGTTCGGATGAAGAAAAGCGCTTCGACGCCACCCATTTGTTCCGCGACCCAATGCGCTTCGTGGAACTGGGCCTTGAGGCGGGACATGACCGCTGAATGTCCCCGTGGGATCATGGCGGTTTCCAGTTCCGACTTGTGTTCGAGCACAATCTGGAGGAAGCGTTCCTTGTTGTCGAATTTGGATTCAAGCAGGACGTCCTGCAGGATGGCGAGCATTTCATTGGTCTGCCCGATCATGCATTTTCCGCGCAGGAAGAATCGGGTGATTCCTTTGTCCGAGTTTTCCAGTGCAGAGAGGAATGGTGCGCCATAGATTCCTCCGGTCTTCTGTGCAATACGTTGGGAAAGGGAAACATAGTCTTCTTTTTTGGTGCCCATTTCAAGCAGGGCGCTGCCGAGCAACGACGCATAGGGAATGTCGGTCTGGTCGAGGCTATGCAGGTCGAGCCCCATATCAAGGTAAAGGATGCCATGGGTGAACAGGTCGTGTGTCAGCACCGTGGCTCCACCGAGCCGGCTTTCACCTCGTTCAACGATCCGTATATGCTTATCGAGGTCGTCGCGATGCAGTAGCGGGATAGTGGCCAGTGCTTCCGGCGAGTCCGGTGTCGCCTGTAATTCAAGCAGGCGGTGTGTATGGCCGACGATCGCCTCAAGCTGAGCGGAGTCCAGTTGTTTCTTGATCTGAGCCAGTTGTTTTATTTCTTCCTGCTCTTCATTCTTGGAAACTTCCGGATCCGGAATCAGGGTAACCGTTGAACGGTGCTGGTTTTCGATAAAGTGTTCACGCAGCAGGTTTTCGAAAAATCCCGGTTGGCGGGCCTGCGTTTTGACGGCTTGCAACGGTTTTTCGAAAGCGATCAGCCCCAACGGGTCGGCATCATAGTTCCATGCGTTGAGTGATTTGAGCATCAGTGACAAACCGCGGGGGAAGCCGCCGCTGTTGTTTTCCCGCAAATCAAACTCGAAGGTATTGAGCGCGGCGTCGATATCTTCGCGGGAGATGCCATTGGTCGCCAAATCTTCGAGCGTCTGGTAGATCAACTGTTCCGCTTTGTCCAGATGGTCTGTTTTGATTTCCTTGAGTCCTATGGAATAGGCCATTTGCAGCATGTGGGTCTCGATGCCGCCGCCGGTGATATCCTCGCCCAGGCCGGATTCGATCAAGGCCTTCCGCAACGGGGAGGCTGGCGTGCCCAGCAGGATGTGGTCGAGCAGCTCGAAGGCAAAGACCCGTTCGGCGTCGGTAGGGGATGGGAGGAGCCAGTTGACGCAGAACATGGGTTTCGGATCATCGTCGTCGGCAGAGACGGCATAGGGTTTCTCGATACGGACCGGTTCGGACAGCGGCGCTTGAACGGCAATGCTGGATTTCGGATCGATCTGTTCATAATCCTTCAGATATTCCTCGAGAATCGCAAACCGTTCTTCAACGGGATCGTCGCCGTAGAAAAAAATGCGGGCGTTGGATGGATGGTAGAACGACCCATGGAAGGCGGTGAACTGCTCGTAGGTTAGATCTGGAATATTCTTGGGATTGCCCCCGGAGTCCAGCCCGTAGGTGGTATCAGGGAAGAGCGATTGCTGCGAGGCTTCCGCCAACAGGGAGTCGGGCGAGGAATAGACCCCCTTCATTTCGTTGTAGACCACGCCCTTGTACTTCAACTCGTCCTCCGGCGATTCGAGTTCGTAGTGCCAACCTTCCTGCATGAAGAAATCCTTTGTGATGCGCGGATGGAAAACGGCATCAAGGTAGACATCCACGAGATTATGGAAATCCTTCAGGTTCTGGCTGGCGACCGGATAGCAGGTCTTGTCGGGGTAGGTGAAGGCGTTCAGGAAGGTTTGCAAAGATCCCTTGAGTAACTGGACGAAGGGATCCTTGACCGGATATTTCCGGGAGCCGCAGAGCACCGTGTGTTCCAGAATGTGCGCCACTCCGGTCGAGTCCGAGGGCGGCGTGCGGAAAGCGATGCCAAAACACTTGTTTTCGTCATCGTTCTCCATCGAGAGAATCTCTGCGCCGGTAGGCACATGACGGTAGATCTTTGCCTGCGTGTTCAGTTCCAGGATTTCTTCGGTACGTACCAGTTCAAAAGTCTTCATTTTTGCTCCATGCGTTAAATGACGAAACATTTACAGGATTCGTCATCACGGAGCGAATTGAAACCGAGGGAATTGCGAAATACGGTCTACTGGTTGCTGTAGTTTATTCCGACTCGCTTCTACCTTCTACGGCTCCCCGCGCAGACGGCCCATACGATCAGCAACGGAATCAGCAAGGGCAGAAGAAAGGGGAAAATCGCGCCCAGCATAATGAATCCCACCAGGGCCATGACACCCAGTATGATAAGCCCAATCCCCGCTAAAATAAATGCCAGCAGAATGGCGATGCAAAAGAAACCAACGGTTGCAATGATCAGTCCCCATCCTCCGATCATGGTTTCGAGCGGTCCATGGAACTCCTGTCCATTAACGGTGATCGAAACATTGGACGACATCAGCCCCCATGCACAGGCGAAGGCCAGCATCAATACGGAAATCAGTACGAGCTTTTTCATTGAGAACCCTTATTATTCACCGCCAAACATTTGTGCGGCCATTTCCATTTGTGAAACCTGCATATCGGTGGTGGCCTTTAAACTGCTGAGAAAAACCGCATACTGTTCGGGTGTAAGGATGCTCTTCGCTTTTTGGCTTATGGAGTCGTTCAATCGCTGAAGATCATCGGCAAAGTTCTGCACGTTTTTCTTCGAGAAGCGTTGCGGGCTCAGATCTGTGTTTTCTTGATCGCTGAGGTCGCTGGAAAAATCAAAGCTTTCCCGTTCGTCGTGCATGATGCCCAGTAGTTCACGATAGGTTTGGTCGGACAAGGTGGCATCGGATCCAGACAGATCCTTGTCCATCTGCGATAACATCATCCGTTCTCCTATGGTTTTTTCGTAGAACTCAAATTCGGCATAATCGTCTTCGCTGTTCAGGAATTTTTCCATCTCCTCCTTGACCGTGTCCTGAGCCTTCTGGATTTCTTCAGAGAGGGTCTCCTTTTCCTCTTCGCTCAAGTTTCCGGACATCATCTTCATGCCCAGATCCATCTGCTTCATTTGCCGGTACATGAGCAGATCCATGAAATAGGCGGTTTCTTCTTTATTCAGGTTTAGATATTCAATCAAATCGGCATAAAGGGCTCCAACCGCGCCACGTTGGCTCGCCTCCATGACCTTGTTCATGGTCGGGTTGTCCATCATCTTGGCCATGTTTTCCATCATGCGTCGCCCGGTGTCCTTGGTGCTTTCAGATGCTGGCTCGGTGGTCTCCAGATTAGCGATTTGGTTGGAGTCGCCGGCTTGGTCTGGACGGGTCGCAAGGTCGGGGGCGCCGGCTTGGTCTGGACGGGTCGCAAGGTCGGGGGCGCCGGCTTTCGTGTCCTGATCGAGCGGGACGGAGGCATTCACGCTCTTCAGTTGGGCAAGCTCCTGCTGCAGTTGTTTAACGTGTTTGTTTGAATTGATATAGGCGATCAGCAATACGATGCCAACGATTGCGAGTATGATAGCTGGAACGTTCTTCTTCATCGTCATTTCCCCTGTAGTTGTGGTTTTTCGACTTGTTCGGGATCCTGTATGACCCTTATGAAATTTCCAATTATAAATTACACCTACTGTTATACCGTATTTTGTGTTGAGTACAGCGTTCAGACTGATGCGAGCGATCATGGGGGATTGTGCGAACGGCTTTCGATGCCGCGTCCCACTGTTTGTACTCGCTGGTATTCAGCCGTGCATAGTTGGCCCGTCCCATCATCCAGGTTCAGGATGAGGCGAGCCTCCGTCAGGACGGAGATCTCATTGCAATAGGTTAAACCGATCTCCTCAGGCGTGTTGCTGGTCTCCACATGGGTGATCAGAGAGGAATCTTCCAATCGCCATGTACCGGCGGATTCATAGGCAAAATAGGGATCCCTGCTTTCAAGGCTCCAGCTTCCATCTGGATTGAACCGCATGCTTCCATATTGGGAGCCGGAATCCCACTTCCATTCGCCATTGAGCAGTCCGGGATCGGGGTGCGCGGTACTGTGGAGTGTGGGCGGGGTTTCGATCGTTCGGCAGCTGCACCACAATGAACTCTGTTTGTAGTCATATCCCTTGATATACAGAACGCCGGTAGTACCGCTCTTGGTACGGAAGGCCAGTGCCAGTCGATCGTAAGGTGGATAGGGAAGCCGATAGACATCAAAAACCCCTGGCGTGCTGCATTTCTTATTCAGATTCGATTTTTCGACCGGTAATCCAGGGCTGGATTCTTTCAGGATCGCGTCCACATCCTCGGGGGTGATTCCGGATACGCGCTCGGTAGGAATACGAACCAACTTAAGTCCCAGATCCGGTAGCGTCCCCAAAACCAGTTGTTTGTCTTTCAGGCGGAAAAACAGCTCCGCTCCGGAATCCGAAAACCAGTCAGGGGCCCTCGCCTCATCCCCAACCAACATTTCCGGCATGGTAATGGCGCGTCCGATGTCCAGATCTAGGAATTTAGGATTGTGGAACTTATCCCACAGCTGGACATGCCGTTCGAGGCCAAAGCCCCTTGCCTGTGAAGCCACTGCACGGGGGGCTTGCGCGAGTTTGTAGCGGATGCGAAGGGCGTTGTCGTAATCCGCAAGCCGCTCGACATCCATTACACCGAGAGAGCCGTCTGCCGTGCGGAAGGCAAGGGTTAGGTCTGATAATTCCTTGCCATCAGATCGGCAGAAGTTGCCACTGCCGTTTATATCAATGTGCTCCATACCTGTGTTGTCGCTTTCCAGCGCATCCCGCAACTCGGCCACAGTGACCGTGGCCCATGTGTTTCGGGGTATGCGGGCCAGATCCGGATAGGCTTCAACCGGCGATCCCAGCATCCAGTCCCCGCCGTCGTCTGCACAGACGAATATCAGGTCCATACCTTTCCATGTGAGCCAATTCCCCGGTACCTTGTTGCCTACCGACAAATCCCAGTTAGCCGTGGTGGATTCGCCGGTATCCAAATCCAAGCACAATCCATTCAGCACACCTTCGCGACCCGGGCTCAAGTGAAGTATTTTTTCCCCGGTGAAGGCACCGGCGGATGATTTCTGTTTTGCAAGGGTGGGGGTGGTTGGCATATCGGGATAGGCTCCGCGGATCTCAACACGGTTTGATGCGCCGACCTTGATGAACAGGGGCGGTGAGTAGTATTCAGGCCGCCAATCTTGCGGTTTGTCATCCAGGGTCCGAAGATGCAGATGTTCCGGTGGTCGCAGCAGATATCGGAAGTGGTATGTGCCGGGTTTCAGCCGGGCAATGGCGTCGACCTGGGTTGTTAGCTCCGTTTCGACTTTTGACGGGTCTTCTGGTAACAGCATGAGCTGCAGGGCATAGGCTTTCAGCGGTTCATTCGTTCCTAGAATCGCATCGGTTTTCAGCAGTCTCTTTGCGTGGTTCCGGCCTTCTAGTTCCACCGTCTGGCCATTCGAATCGACGATCATCAGCACGGCGCTGATCGGTAGGTCCGATGGTGTCACCAGAACTTTTGGTGGTCGTTCGGGCGGTCCCGGGGTCTTGAGCAAGAGTGCGACCTCAATCGGCGTTCCGAGCTGAAACCCATTTCCCTGGGTCTTGACCTCGATGGCAGTCAGCAACGTATCTGTGAAAGGAGCGAACAGGCTGCCCCCTCCATGCGTAGATTGGTCGCTTTCCGGATGCGAGTAGCAAAGGGTGTAGGCAATGGCACCCCAGATGATCAGCGCCACATAGACCACCCTGCCGGCATATCTGCCAAGTAGCGATCTTCGCGCTATGAGGGCAAGGAAAAGTGCAAGGAACAACAGCGCGCCACAGAGAAGGATAACCATCTGCTCATCCATGTGGGACCACAGAATCACACTGCCCAGCATAGCAACTGCCATGACTGCCAATGACCATTTTCCACAGGTGCTGTTATGACTGCCGCCAGACTGCTGGTTGATCCAGTTGTTGGCCCGGGACATGTTGTGGCAGAGCAATACGACCCCGGCAACAACAACTGTTTCGTATACAATAAACGCCTTGCCCGTCATGCCTAGAATATGCGCGAGTTGAGTAAGCAGGTAGATACCTCCCGCCAATCCCAGGATAAACGGCACCGACCAGCGGTTGGCAAAGTTGATGGTCCATCCCAGCCCCGCAATCCGTTTGGAAACCACAATGCGCGGATCGTGCCGGCAGAAATAAAAGACATACAAACGCCAGTTGGCTGGATCATTGTACATTGCATCGAGTTCGGCCTGGGTAGGAGTTGTTCTTGGCCTTCCGGCACCGGCGTGCGGCATTGTACCGTGGTTTCTGTGATAGGCCGAAGCTCGCGACAGTAGCCCAAAAACCGTCGCGACAAGGAGGAATATCATGGAGATCAGGATGGGCTGGCCCGTCAGTCCTTTCCAACCCAGGGAAACGGCTCGTAGAGCCCACATCAGGGACGCAAGGAAGCAAAGAATTGCGGTGACTGCATGGAGTTTGTGTTGTTTTGTACTGCTTCTTCCAGAAGTGCCCGTGTTGTCATTTTCTGGAGGCGTTGAGATCAGGGTTTCCACTTCGGTCTTGAGGATGCTGGCCTGCTGGTAGCGGAGGTCGGGTTTTTGTTCGAGCGCGCGCAGGACGACTTCGTCGAGTCGCACGTCGATGCGGACCTTTTTAGACGGAGGCTGCAGATCCTGGTCCGGCATTTCGCCGGTGAGCATCTGGTAGAAAACGACGCCGAGGGCGTAGATATCCGCGCGGTGGTCGACCGTGCCCGGCGCTTCGACCTGCTCGGGCGACATGTATTTGGGCGTGCCCAGAATGGCATTGCCGATGGTCGATTGTTGATTGCCGATTGGAACATCCGTCGAGCCAGCCGGCGTGGGTTCCGGGGTTCCCATGATTTTTGCGAGGCCGAAGTCGGCGACCTTTACGTGGCCGAGACGGTCGAGGAGAATATTTTCAGGTTTGATGTCGCGGTGGACGATGCCGTGGTCGTGGGCATACTGGAGGGCATCGCAGATTTGCGGCACGATGGCCAGTGCCTCACGGGCAGAGATGCGGCCACCGTGGAGGAGGCCCCGCAGATTGAGGCCGTCGACATATTCCATCAGGAAAAAGAAAAGCCCGTCGGTTTTGCCGAACTCATGGATGGTTACAATGCCGGGATGGTTGAGTTTGGCGAGGGCGCGGGCTTCGCGGGTGAACCGCTCGGAAAAGCCGGGAGTTTCGCCGATCTCCTGCGGGAGAATCTTGAGGGCGACGATGCGGTCCAGTTCCTTCTGGCGGGCTTTGTAGACGGCGCCCATGCCGCCCTGACCGATGAATTCCAGGATTTCGAGCTGCGGGAAATGCGGTGCCAGTTCTTCGATGGTTGGCGCTAGAGGCTTTTTGATCTTTTCCCCGGTCTCGTTCTCCATTTGCGTCGGACCGGCAAGATTCATTTGCATCAGGCATTTGGGGCAAATGCCCTCAAGTGAACCATCCGGAAGCGGGCCGCCACATTGCGGACATGATTTGTTGGGTGAAGTATTCATACTATCTACTGCGCGGGCAAAACCGACTTGTTACAAAAACAGGCAAATTTTAGACAGGATCAACCGGATGTACAGGATAGGAATCAAGTATCCATGGACTCCTGTGATCCGGTTAAAAGACATTATCTGCTGGAGAGGCTTTCGGCGAGGTGGTGCATTTCCTCGTCAAGGTCGGCGCCGGGCGGGAGGGTTTGGGCGACTTCGGTGCGGTAGAGTTCGCGGAAGCGTTTGCGCAAGCGATGAACCATTACACGCAGCGCATTCTCGGTTTTGCCCAGCCGTAGAGCCAGGGCGGGATAGTCCACGCTCTGGTGTGACAGGAACAAGCCGTCCTTCAAGGCCGCGAATTCATCGGACTTGCCTGCATCACGGTATTCATTCTTCAGGCGCTGAACCGTCAACTCCAACAGGGTGAGGGCCCATTCATGATCAAACAGGGCTTCGGCTTCGATGCTGGGGGAGCTGGTTGCAGCGGCATAACGGCCCTCCGCCATCTGGGTGTCGATGGAAAGATGAACCTGTCCGCCTCCGCGCTTTTGCGCGGTCGCCTTGCGCCATTCGCTGGTCATGAAATGCTTCAGGGCCGTAATCAGGAAGGCACGCAATTTGCCCTTTTCACGATCCGCATCCGCGATCCAGTTTTTTTCCAGCAGCTGGCGAAAGAATTCCTGGGTCAGGTCCTCGGCATCTTCGGACGAATGACCGCGCCGACGGATGTAGGCATAGAGTGGAAACCAGTATACTTGGCAGATTTCCTCCAACGCCCGCTCCGCATCCGGAGAGGAGCCGTCGGCCGCATGCAGCACCACGGTCCACCGCGTAGTGACGAAGATGTCGTCCTGCGTTTCATTCCCCTTTGAAGTATTACCCATACCACATACTTACCGATTTTCCGGCGGGTGTTACAGGTTTTTAGGTGGAGCTGAGGTTATAAAAGCGTACCGCCCATCATACTTGGTAGCGGGCGAGGAAATATCGGCAATCTCCGCGGACCTTATTGTTCCGGCGATTAAATATTGTGATTTCTAAAATTTCGTGAAGGGACAGCGTTTCCGCTGTCCGTGGATGATGAGGACATGGTCTCTCCACCTGAAGTCAAATATTTATCCGCCCCATCGATAGGGTATCTTATAATCACTTATTTTTCAAGGTCGTCTCCCTTTTCCGCCGACGAGCCCGTCGCCTTTGACACCCTATGGAAGGGCAAGGGCGGCCCTATTCCTCGTTCCCCGAATATCAATGTACTAGTGCCCTCCAGCCGACCTGTGAGGATTTCGTCGTCTTCCAGTGTAAGAATAACTCTCTGGCCGTCTATTTGCCAGGTGGCGTCCCATGCCACGTCATCTTTGAGAAGGACGGCGCGTTGGTTCTTCTCAATTTGAATGACAAGATGCATGTCGCCAACTTGTGCTTCCCAATTGCCCAGGAAGGGCGCGATGGATGGCGGTTCTTCGTCGACGCGTTGTGGTTCAAGGGATTCGACCTGCTGCAGTTCGAGGGTCACGATGCGCTGTGGATCGCGGATCAACTCCAGAGATTTTCCCAGCTCCATGGATACTGTGCTTTCCGTCACGATGTCCTTGTATTCATAGTTCATACGGCGGACTCTACTTTGGTCGTTGATTTTTCCGGGGACAGTGCTGACTCCCGTAGAAATGGGAACCTGCATCCCGAAGGTATAGTTGACAATATAGGTCGAGATGTCCTTTCTTGCGATGGCGGCTTTGATGCTCATCATCGCCGGAAGCCGGTCATCGCCGATCTCCACTGCATATGCAAGGTTGTCCATGCGGCATGCATGTCCATTGTTGACAATGGCAAAGGTTATCGGCTCCTTGTCCTTTTCGTCAATGGTCCACACGAGGCGAACATTTTCGCGCGGCAGATCATTGGATGTTTGTGGTGCCTCCTGTCCCCGGGCAGAGGGCTGGGTGAACTGGGCAATCACGAAAATAGCCGCCAACATGATGGTTTTGTATCTTGTCTTCATTTGTCTGTTCCTTTCCATTTTACGGCAGATGCTGAGTATCATTTATTCTCGCTCTCATCGTCGAGGCGTTGCAGTTCAAGGGTTACAGTACGCTGCGGCCCTTTGCTCAGTTCCAGCTTTTGGCCGGACACCATGGTGACCGAACTCCTGGTGCCGATACTCTTGTACTCGTAGCCGGGGCTGCCGGCCGCGTCGGGACGCGTAACTACGGGAATCTGCAGGCCGTAAGAATAGTCGATGCAGTAACCGGTTTCATCCGGTCGCGTGAGTGTTGCCTCGAACTTAAGTGTCACCGGCACTATCGTTCCGCCGATATTCACTGGAGGCATCATGGTTTCCATCCTGCACTCTGCACCATTGTTCTGGATGGCAAAAGATGCCGGCTCCTTTCCCGGTTCATCGATTTCCAGCAACAGTCGAATGTGTCCAATCCTTGGCGTGATTGCCTGGGGAGAGGGGGTGCTATTGGTTACAGTTGTGGGCATGCCGGCTGGTGACTTCCTCGAGTCGGTGGTTTGCACCAGCCTGTAGCGGATTTTTACGCCGTCCTGATCGTTAGGTAGCCCGGCGATTTGTAGGAGTCCAGTGCCGCCTTCGCGGGTTCGAAAGGCGTAGGTGCCAGCGTTATCGGTTTTCGGTGACATGCGAACCATGGGCTGGGGTTCCGTTTTCTCGGTGGAGAGCAACGCTTGCAGGCCGGACGGGCTTACCGTGTTCCACTGGCTGGGTTTCAGGGGGCGGATGTCCATGTTGTAGCCGTATAGCTCTTTGTTTTCATAAAAGGCATCGAGGCGCTGATCCATCATCCAGTTAGCCACTAACGCAGCGCCTTCAGCTAGACCTCCGAACATCTCTCCTTCATTTGAGACAACAAAGATAGGAAGTTCCAGTTCCTCAAATCTGCCCGTATCGAAATCGATAGCATTGGACCCATCATCAACCACCCGCTCGATCACCGGGCCGAAGGAGGCGGGGATGTCTGCCGCTTGCTGATCCATTTCTCTTTCGGCGAGTTTTTGGCGATGGCTTTCTCTGGCTTCGATTTCTTTCGCACGCACGGCTTGTTCGAGCGTCCGTTCGCGTTTAATGAGAGCCTGGTGGAGGAGCAAGGTACCAAGGACGCTCATGATCAGTATGATAACCCACGATCCGGCGATCCAACGGCTCATGCGGCCGCGGAACGAGGCCAGCGCACAGCCGAATGAAGCGAGAGCGCAGAGTCCGCCAAATACGATCCCCCATTCGTCGCGCAGGGCCAGGGCCAGCAGGAGCGGTGTGCCGAGCAGTGCCGCCAATAGAAGCCCGAGGCTCCATCGGCTAAGCGTTCTCCCCGTGTTGCTGAGTGTTTCGTCTTCCGCGTCGAACCTGGAGTCCGTCGAAGATCTCCGGCTCTCATTCAAGGGTTGGTTCACCGCTCTCCAGATCCGCCGGATGATGAAAAAATCTATGATGCCACTAATCAATGTTGCTCCGCCTGCCCAAACCGCCATGAAAAGGTTGGTTTTGTAGGTCGCCTCAATCGTGTCGCCGAATGCCTCGGGTACCGCCTGTCCGGTCGCGAACCAGAGGGTTCCAAATATCAACAGGTCGATGGCCATCAGAGGAAACAGCAGCCCGTCGAACACCGCCAAGCTTATACCGTAGAGTTTTCCCGCCGATCGGCGGATTCGTGCGACGGCGATCCAGCCGAGAGTTGTAGTGCCAACTGGGGAGGAAACTGCGGCGAACATCAAGGGAACAACAAAGATGATGTAGATCATCTTCCACCAAAGCGGCCCTCCAAATACAAAATGAATGCCGAGCAAATCGGCAATGAGCATTCCAACGAGTGCAAGCAAGGAAGCCCCTGCCCAGCACGCACCCACAATGGCCGTGCGCGAGAAGCGCGGTGTACTAGTCTGTTTTCCGTCTGTTGTCTTCTGTCCTTCGTCCTCTGACTTCGTGGCATCAGCCATGATCGTCTCCACCTCGGTCTTTAGGATGCTGGCCTGCTGGTAGCGGAGGTCGGGTTGTTGTTCGAGCGCGCGCAGGACGACTTCGTCGAGCCGGACGTCGATGCGGACCTTTTTCGAGGGCGGCTGTAGCTCCTCGTCCGGCATTTCGCCAGTGAGCATCTGGTAGAAAACGACGCCAAGGGCGTAGATGTCCGAGCGGTGGTCGACCGTGCTCGGCGCTTCGACCTGCTCCGGCGACATGTACTTGGGGGTGCCCATGATTTTGCCGGCTTCGGTTAGGTTTTCTTCTCCGACGTGTTCCTGGTACTCCGACGGACGGCTGGGACAGCCGTCCCTACCTTCAACAATCTTCGCGAGGCCGAAGTCGGCCACCTTTACATTGCCGAGGCGGTCGAGGAGAATGTTTTCGGGTTTGATGTCGCGGTGGACGATGCCGTGGTCGTGGGCATACTGGAGGGCGTCGCAGATCTGCGGGACGATGGCCAACGCCTCACGTGGCGAGACGCGATCACCGTGGAGGAGACCCCGTAAATTGAGGCCGTCGACGTATTCCATGAGGAAGAAAAAGAGGCCATCGGCTTTGCCGAATTCATACAGCGTGACGATACTGGGATGGTTGAGCTTGGCCAGGGCGCGCGCCTCGCGAGTAAAGCGATCGGAAAAGCCGTGCGTTTCGCCGATCTCCTGCGGGAGAATCTTGAGGGCGACGATACGGTCGAGCTCTTTCTGGCGTGCCTTGTAGACGGCACCCATCCCGCCTTGGCCAATGAAATCCAGAATTTCAAGCTGCGGGAAGAGGGGGGCGATTTCCTCGGGGGAGGGGGCTTTGGATTTCTTCGCCTTTTCGCCGGTTTCATCTTCCATCTGCGTCGGATCGGCTAGGTTCATTTGCATAAGACATTTGGGACACAGGTCGCCGGGGGCTTTGGGGGGAAGCGGAGCACCGCATTGAGGGCAACTGTTCTTGTTTAGATCCGTATTCATACTCCCTTCTTTCCCATGGCCAATGTCCTGTTACAAAAAACGGTTAAATTTTAGACGGGATTTACAGGATGTACAGGATAGGAATGCAATATCAGCAGTAATGTAGAAGCGACGCCCTCGTCACGTTTCCTGTACGCAAGGGAGGCGACGAGGGCGTCGCGTCTACGATACTTATTCTTGTGCGAGGCTGGTGGAGAGGTGGTGGAGTTCCTCGTCGAGGTCGGCGCCGGGGGGGAGGGTCTGGGCGATTTCCTGCCGGTACAGTTCGCGGAAGCGCTTGCGCATACGGTGGACGGCGACGCGGACGGCGCCCTCGGTCATAGCGAGTTCTTTCGCCAAGGACGGATAGCTCAGGGCTTCGTGCGACATCACGAGCCCATCTTTCAATTTGGTAAACAGTTCGGCCTTGCCGCCGTCTGCATATTCGTTTTCCAAGTGTTTAACGGTAAGGTCGAGCAAGGTAAGTGCCCATTCCCGATCGAAGAGGGCTTCTGCATCATCGCCCGGTGTGACCGTGGATGCATAGCGCCCTTCGGCAATGGAGGAGTCGAGCGGAAGAAGGCGCTGTCCATCCCCGCGTTTCTGGGCGGAAGCCCTGCGCCATTCCTTGGCCATGAAACGCTTCAGAGCTGTAATCAGAAACGCGCGGAGTTTTCCTTTTTCCCGGTCGGCGTCAGCAATCCAGTTGTGCTCCAGCAATCGGCGAAAGAATTCCTGGGTCAGGTCCTCAGCATCTTCCGCTGAGTGGCCTCGCCGGCGGATGTAGGCGTAGAGCGGGAACCAGTAGACCTGGCAGATCTCCTCCAGCGCGCGTTCGGCCTGGGGCGCCGATCCGCCGGCGGCGTTGAGCACCATTGTCCAGCGCGTCGTGACAAAAATATCGTGGGGACCCGTGGGCTCGTTTTCGTTGTGTGTGCCGGTTTTCATTGACTCAGATTGCCCGTTATTCCTGTCGTTTGACAGCTTTTTTGCCGGACCGCACCGGATGCATGGCATTGCATCCGGTGCGGTAGACGGAGAGGAGACGTCCGTCCGGCAAAACCGGTAATTATAGTTTGACGAAATCGTTCGTGAACCTTGTGCCCTTGCTGCCCTTTTTTAGATTCTGCAAATGCGCTTTATAGTGACTCTTGTTGGTTTTGACAGCAATTAGCTTTCCGTGGTCATCCTCTACGCAGGCCAGGTATCCCTCATACTCAAACCCATTTTCCCAGGAATAGCCGACTTCCGACGTAACCGTTGCGGACGCGGTAAACGAGGCTGATTTGCTGGATTTGAAGGAAAGCGACTGCGACTGCATCTCCACGATCTGAAGCCGGTCCCCTTTCGTGGATGAGGCGAGAAGGTAAAGGTAGGCCTTGAACTTTCGAGTGCATCTTTCCTTGTTGATTTTCTTTATGGTGACCTCGCACGTAATGTGCTCGGACTTGGTTTCGTGATAATAGCCGTTCCCCTGCTTATCGCGGTCGATATCCACATCCACATCGATATCAAGCTTAGGAGGAATCACCTCGGCGAGATAGGTTTGATCGGCGTCGCTCAGACCACTCGGAGGAATCATGAGCCTCCGCCCGTCATTGGTTTCCAGCACAATCTTGCTTCCTGCAATCTGGATGAATCGGGCTTCGACCACGTTTCCTTTTTTGTCCGTCCATACACGCATTTCGGCCCCCTCGCCCATGCTGGACAGCAACAGAAGTAAAAAGGTAATCGCACGCTTGTAGGTGTTCATTTCCATCTCCTTTGTTTTTGCATCCATCGTTGTGTGTTGATGAATCTTCGAACCGGCATCATTACGTACTTACCGGCCGGCTGTCCGCTATTACAAAAAAGGTGCGTGTTTCTACGGGCGTGTTTTCTTTGAAGGCTGCCGCTCCCCGATCCGGCTATCAAAAGGCGTGTGGAAATAGCCCGGAACTTCCCGCACGACGAGGTGGAGCTCCGCCCCGTCGAGCCAGGCGTTGGCGGCATCCCAGTTCGTGTTGGAGTCGAAGCCGCAGGAATAGTGGAGGTTCTGCTTTCGGAAAAATATGTTGTTCTCGTATCCCTCGAATTGCCGGGAACACATCATGATTTCCTTGCGTGATGGATTGACGAGCATCAGGTGGAAACGCGCGCCCATGGCATCGTTGTATTGCAGGACGCTGGAGCCCGGATTCGCCGGGAAGCTTGTTTGCGGTCCGACACACTGAATTTGGGATGAATTCCGTGTCGATTGTGGCGGGGCATCAAGACGGGGTGTCGATGTGCATTTCCGTCCAGAGTTCGATATTGGGGTGGTCGGAGAGGGCGATACCGGCGGCGATGGTTTCAGGCGCGGTGAGCAGGGTATTGATGATGGCCCGCTTGGATTCACCCGTCACCAGCAGGATGATACGTTCCACGCGCTGGAAGAAGCCGGCGGTTACGCTGACGCCCCGCATGCCGTCGGGACGGTCGGTATACAGAGAGAGCGGGCCGTCCTTGAGATTGGCTTGTTCCGGGGTGAAAAAGCCGGCGGTATGTCCGTCGCCGCCCATACCAAGGAAACCGAGGTCGATAGTTTTCATCGGTTGAAGGTTGGTTTCGAATTTGCGGGCGGCATCGGCGATGGGAAGGCCGGTGTCGACCCGGATAAATTGATCTTCACAACCAAGCGCCTTCAGCATGGGCATCAGGTTGTGTGCATTGTTCTTGTCGGAACCGAACGGCTCCATACGTTCGTCGCTAAGGAACAGTCTGCATTCGGGATGTACGGGGCAGGGGGCGGCGGCGAGGCGGTTGTAGACAACGTATGGTGTAGAACCGCCGCTGAGCATCAGTTTTCCGGGTGTGGCCAGCGTGGCGCGAAGCAGTTCCGCGGTCTCGGCAATCAGGGTTTCGGTGTTTCTGAATGTGCGTATTTTGATCATGGATTAACGATACCTGACCGTGGCCGCGTGTAAAGCATGCGTTATTGAAACCCATTATAAATACGGCGGTAGCCGTTAACTGGATTGAAGTGCACGGTGATGCTGGTAATGTGATCTCTTTGTTTTTGACATTAACGGCAGAGAGGGTGGAACAGGCTATGATGAGTGAATTCCTCGTAATTACGGTAGGGGCGATTCTCGTCAACAACTTCGTCTTGTCGAAGTTTTTGGGGATTTGTCCGTTTTTGGGGGTTTCAAAGAAGCTGGACACGGCGCTGGGCATGTCGGGGGCGGTCATCTTCGTGATGACGTTGGCTTCGCTGGTGACTTCGCTGATCAACCATTTGCTCTTGCTTCCGATGAAGCTGGAGTTCCTGCAGACCCTGGTCTTTATCGTGGTGATCGCCTCGCTGGTGCAACTGGTGGAGATCATGCTTCAGAAACTGAGCTCCAAGCTGTACGAAAGCCTAGGGATTTTCCTGCCGCTGATCACCACCAACTGCGCGGTGCTGGGCTGCGTTGTGCTGAACGCCAAGTCCGCACCCGGTTCGCTCCAGTCTACCTGGTACGGCGCCACGATCTATGGTTTTTGTTCCGCGGTCGGCTTTGCGCTGGCGTTGGTGCTGTTTTCCAGCCTGCGTGAAAAACTCGACCTCGCCCAGGTGCCGAAGGCGTTTGAAGGTACGGCAATTTCGCTGGTGACGGCCGGTATTCTCGCTATGGCATTTCTCGGCTTTTCCGGTTTGGTTTAAGGGGCACATATGAATTTTATTCTCATATCAATTATTTCGATCGGAGTCCTCGGGCTACTCCTCGGTGTGGTTATCGGTATCGTGGCCAAGGTCTTTGCGGTTAATATCGACGAACGCATTGAGAACGTGGAGGAACTGCTTCCCGGGGCCAATTGCGGTGGATGTGGCTTTGCCGGGTGTGCGGCTTTCGCCAAAGCGGTGGTGGCCGAGGATGCCGCACCCGGCCAATGCCCCGTTTGTTCAACAAGCGATGTACAGAACATTGCCGAATATCTCGGTATCGAGGCCGAGCAGGGCGAAAAGAAGGTGGCCGTGGTTCGCTGCAGCGGAGACATTGCCAATACGGTCCGTGCTCCCTACAACGGCATTCGCGACTGCCGCTCGGCCGTTGTCGTGCAGGGTGGGGCAAAAGGGTGCGACTATGGGTGCATCGGTTTCGGTAGCTGCGCCAATGCGTGTCCCTTCGGCGCGATCGAAATCCGCGATGGACTGGCCATCATCCATCCCGATCTGTGCGTCGGATGCGAAAACTGCGTTTCCACCTGCCCGAAAAACCTGATCGTCATGGTTCCGGCAACGGTCAATGTACATGTCTATTGCAACTCACCGGAAAAGGGCGCCGCAAAACGGCAGGTCTGCAAGACGGCCTGCATTGCCTGCCGCAAGTGCGTCAAGGCCTCCGGGGAAGAAGACCACATGCTGGTCGACGGCTTCCTCGTCAGAACCAACTATGAAAATCCTCCTGCGGATGAGCTGGTCGAAAAGTCGGCCTGTCCCACCACGGCCATACGCCTGGCCAGCAAGCACGCCGCCAACGAATATCAGGGAGTTTCCAAATGAGTGAAAAGCCACGCAAATTCAAAGGGGGCGTACACCCGAACGACAGTAAGGCGCTTTCCGCCGCCAAAGCGATCCAGGATGCGCCGTTGCTCGACAAATACACGGTGATCATGCACCAGAATATCGGTGCACCGCCGGAATTGCTGGTGAAGAAAGGCGACGTCGTGAAGAAAGGCGCCGTGCTTGCAAAGGCCGGTGGGTTTGTTTCTGTGCCGCTGCATGCTCCGACTAGCGGTACCGTGAGCTCCATCGACAAGTGCCCCGGACCCACCGGTATTGCGGTTGCGGCCATCGAAATCACGTCCGATGGCGAGGATGAGTGGGGCTCGCCGTTCGAACCCATCGCCGACTGGAAAGCCTGTTCCCCCGCCGACCTCAAACAACGCGTCTGGGATGCCGGCGTGGTCGGCATGGGCGGTGCGGGCTTTCCGGCGCACGTCAAACTTTCCCCGCCGGAAGGGAAGACGATCGATACGTTGATTCTCAACGGCGCCGAGTGCGAACCCTATCTCACCGCCGACCATCGCATCATGCTGGAACAGGCGGAGGACGTGGTGCTGGGTGCCGCCATCATTGCCCGCATCCTGGGTTTGGATACGGCCGTGATCGGTGTGGAGGACAACAAGCCGGATGCGATCGTCGAGTTGTCGAGGATCGCCGATAAATACAATGTCAAGGTGCAGGCTCTGCCGGTCAACTATCCGCAGGGTGCCGAGAAGCAGCTGATCTACGCCATTACCGGTCGCGAAGTCCCGGTCGGCAAGCTGCCGATGGATGTTAACTGCGTGGTGCAGAACGTTGCGTCCGCCGTGGCCGTTGCCGAAGCCGTGGTCAAGGGCCGTCCGTCGATCGAGCGCATTACGACGGTCACCGGGAAACCGGTCGTCCATCCGGGCAACTGGCGTTTGCGGATCGGCACGCCGGTCTCCAAGGCGCTGGAGCTGGCCGGTGGCATTAATGAGCAGCCTGCCAAGCTCTTGCTCGGCGGACCGATGATGGGAATTGCCCAAAGTTCGCTGGGGGTCACGGTGATGAAAAACACCTCCGGCATTCTACTGATCGCCAACGACGAGGTCTCGCTCTTTACCTCCGAGCCGTGCATCCGCTGCGGGAAATGCGTGGAAGTCTGCCCGATGAGCATTCTCCCGGCCACCATCAGCCAGGCCGTTGAAAACAAGCGTTTTGACTGGGCCGAGGAACTGAACGTAACGGCCTGCATCGAGTGTGGGTCCTGCAGCTATGTCTGCCCGTCGCACCGTCCGCTTAACCAGCACTTCAAATGGGCCAAGGTCGAGATCCAATCCAAACTTAGAAGAAAAAACTGATCAAAGGCGGAACCTATGTCAGAACAAGAATCAACACCATCCATTCGACTGCCTGATCCGGCCAAGCTGATCGTCAGTAATTCGCCGCACATGCGGTCCGGGGATAACATCCGGAAAATCATGTTCACGGTCGTGGCGGCCATGCTGCCGGCCTGTATCGCCGGGATCTGGTTTTTCGGTTTTGCCGCCCTCAAGGTTCTGCTGCTGAGCACGGTTTCGTGCGTGGTGTTTGAGGAGCTTTGGAACAAGTTGCTCAAGCGTCCGTCGAGCTGGAAGGATGGCAGCGCCATCATTACCGGGATCCTGCTGGGCATGAACCTGAATGCCGGTGTTCCGTGGTGGGTCTGCATTATCGGCGGCTTTTTGGCGATCATTCTGGCCAAGCAGCTGTTCGGCGGGCTGGGCTACAATCCCTTTAATCCCGCGCTGGTGGCGCGCGTCGGCCTGTTGATCGGTCTGCCGGAAATCATGACCACGTGGAACCAGCCGCAGGCGGGGCAACTGGCTGTCGATGCCGTGTCCACCGCCACGCCGCTGGGCATGGCGCCCGGTCTGGTTGAAATCAAGGACATGCTTATCGGCAATACAGGCGGCTGCCTGGGGGAAACCTCGGCGATTGCTCTACTGGTGGGCGGCGCCATCCTGCTGGTGTTCAAGCTGATCAAATGGGAAGTACCGGTGGCCTTCATCGGTTCCGTCGCCGTGATCACCGGAATTGCCCACTGGGTTGATCCGACGAAATTCCATTCACCAGTCGTGCATGTGCTGTCCGGCGGTCTGCTGCTGGGGGCCTTTTTCATGGCCACTGATATGGTGACCTCGCCGATGACGAAAAAGGGCGCGCTGATCTTCGGTCTGGGCTGCGGGGTGATGACCAGCATGATCCGTCTGTTCGGCAGTTATCCCGAAGGCGTCAGCTTCTCGATTTTGTTCATGAATGCGCTGGTGCCGCTGATTGACCGCATGACGATGCAGAAGCCGTTCGGCTACGTGGCGCCGGGGAAAGGACAGGTGGCATAATGAGCACGCAGAAAATCAATATTCCCAAGCTGGGTATTTTCCTCGGCCTCGTGGCCGCGGTCGCATCCGGATTGCTTGCACTCGTATACAGTTCTACGGCCGAAGCCATTTCCGTCAATCAGCAAAAGAAAACCAACGAGGCTCTCGAGCAGGTGCTTCCGGCATTCGACAACGTGCCGGGTGCGGAAACGAAGGATATCAATTCTACTGAAGGCTGGAAGGTCACGTTTTATATCGGCCGCAAGGATGGTGAGATCGTTGGCTACGCCGGAGAAGTGGTTACTCCTGAAGGGTTTTCCGGCGACGTAACCGCCATGGTCGGGCTCAACGCCGACGGCTCCGTGCGCAAGGTGATCGTGACAAAGCAGACGGAAACGCCCGGTCTGGGAACGGCAATTACCGATCGCAAGGTCAAGAAGACGATCATGGATGTGATCAAGGGCGCTTCGGAGCTGACCGGTCTGCCTCCTAACCGTTTCCTTGATCAGTACGATGGGAAAAAGGCGGATGGCAAGGCTTGGGCCGTGGTGAAGGACGGCGGCGACGTCGATGCCAAAACCGGGGCCACCATTACCAGCCGCGCCGTATGCGGAGCGGTCTATGCCGTGAGCCAGACGGCCGTTGACCATTTGGAAGAACTTGAGACGGGAGCCGAACAATGAGCGTGATGAAGGAATTTAGCAAAGGCCTCTGGAAGGAAAACCCGGTACTGGTACTGCTACTCGGAATGTGCCCGACACTGGCTGTGACCTCCAGCGCCACCAACGGGCTTGGCATGGGGCTGGCAACGATGTGCGTGCTATTGTGCAGCAACCTCGTTATTTCGCTGATCCGGAACATCGTGCCGAAAAAGATCCGCATCCCGGTTTACATTGTCGTCATTGCGACCTTTGTAACGATCGTCGATCTTGAAATGCAGGCGTATGCTCCGCCGGCGCTTTATGACGCGCTGGGCATTTTCATCCCGCTCATCGTGGTGAACTGCATTGTGCTGGGGCGTGCCGAAGCGTTTGCCTCCAAGAACGGGATCGTCAGATCCATGTTTGACGGTCTAGGCATGGGGCTGGGCTTTACCCTTGCGCTCGTTGCTCTCGGCGGCACCCGCGAGTTTCTGGCCAGTGGATCGCTTTTCGAGGTCAAGTTGATCTCCGGTTGGTCCGTCGACTTCATGCTGATGACTTCCGCTCCCGGCGCATTCATTATTCTGGGGCTCTTTCTTGCGGCTAAAAACGCGCAGGAAATCCGTAAAGCCCAGCGGGAAGGCAAGACCTATACGCCGCCGGGCATGGATTGCCGTACCTGCAACATCTGCGACATTGCCGAAAAGTAGAGTTGTCTATTCATCGATGGGCGCGTTGGAGCAAGGCCATCCTTGTTTCGCGCGCTTTTTTCATTTAAATTCCCTCTTCAATTTCCGGGTCAGGAAACGATGGAGCAGGGATGAAGATGCGATTAATTGGTTTGATATGTTGTGTTGCGGCTTTACTGGCCGGATGCGCCCACAACGCGCCTAAAAAATTCTATCTGGATAACGCGCCCATTACCGATCAGGAACTGACGGGAAGCCGCGATATCATTCTGTTCCCGGACTATTTCCTGATGGATGAATTTGAGTTGCAGGACCACGGTCACATTCCCCGCACGCATTTGATTGGTGCCGGCATGACGGCGAAACTTCCCCTGGTGGATGTCCGAAGCCGGTTCAACGATCAGCTGTTTGCCCATCAATGGAATACCGATACGATGGAGATGGGCCGACAGTCATTCCGGATTATGGCTTCGCACGAAGGGGAGACGGTCGAAATCCGCGGCGTGCAGGGCTCATCCGGCCCAACCCATGTTTTTCTGCTCTATACACCGAAGCCGGATTGAACGGCCAAATTCAGGAATTCACATGACACCACCCGAATGGGACCGCCAGAACAAGCAGAGCTCGCTTAACGCGTGGATCGAGATGCTCAATGAAGAGGCCAGACGCCAGTTTCTCGAAGCCGGCACCCATGTCGAAATTTTCTTCATTTTTGGTGACGAGGGGTTAATGAAGGTGGTTCCGGTTGCTGGAATGGACAAGGATGATATTGTGCGAGAGCTGAAGAATATGCTCGCGGAGAGAAACGGCTACGCCTTCATTCATATTGCAGAAGCCACCGCCCGGAATATGGACAGCGCCGACGAAGCCGACATGCTGTTCGTCCACGCCGAGAGCCGGGATGAGTTTTCGGTTGCCTATTGCAGTACCGTTGTTCTGAAAGGGGATGAGAAGTTGTTGCTTGATGCCGTCAAAGTAGACGGAGCCCAGCTCGGTGGTCAATTTGCCCATATTTTCGGATAGAACCGACGAAGAAGGCCCAACCGCATGAGAAGCCCACCAGGCACAACCGGATAATGATATGCAAGCGAGTGATCTCATGGAACACCCCGAAGGAGGACGCTTTCGGAGGATTTTCAAGTCCAGCGCAACGGTGGTAACCGGCGATGGGCGGACCCGTTCGGCCCTTACGCACATCTACTACTCGCTGACGGGACGGCAGGTCAGCCGGTTTCACCGGGTTGCCTCGGACGAGATCTGGAACCTGTATCGGGGCGAAGGGCTCCGGCTCTATATCTGGGACGGCACGAATGCACCGCCCGAATGCCATGAACTATCCGCGGAGAACGACCGCTTCTGCCACGTGGTTCCGGCCGGAGCTTGGCAGGCCGCCGGACCCATGGGAGACACGGTGCTGGTTGGCTGCTCGGTGGGTCCCGGATTTGAGTACGAGGACTTTGAACTCATGGAACCCGGCTCGCCTGCCGCCTGCCTGATCCGGTCCATTGATCCGGCACTGGAACGTTTTGTCCATCCGTGACCGGTGTTTTGCTCAGCTGATCCGGCGGCGGAAGAGGAACGAGGCCATGAAGAGGCAGTCGCACCCGATGAGGGCCATCGGCCAGTATTGCGATATGAGCAGATCGGCCGTCGCGCCTTCGAGAAATACGCTGCGCAGGACAACCAGGAAATAACGCAGGGGAATCGCATCGGTCAGTCACTGGAGTGTTTTGGGCATATTGGCGATCGGCTGTGCCATGGCCAGGGTTGCGAGGGTGTAGCCGACCAGGGTTGTAATCCCTTTTATCAGATCTATTATTCCGCTTCGTTCGCCCACGCTTCCAGATCCGGGTCGAGATAAGCGTTTTCCAGAAGTTCCCTGGCCCAGTGGTGATCGGTTTTGGCAAGGCGCTTTAAGATGCGGAACGACATCACTTGTGCCGCAGGAACTTCCGAGTAAAGGGCGTTATTGAGGCAGCGCCAGTAGGAGGGGATCATCTTTTTGGGTTCAACGATCTGCTTTCTGCAGCCATCGCAGATAAACAGGCAACCGTTGAGAAAGGGTTCCTCATCAAGGGGGGGGAGTTCGTAGACGTCCAGCTTTACGCCGTGTTTATCGCACAGTTCACAATGCGAACGCGAACGGCGTACCAGATCCTTCGCAAAGTGCGAAAGCATGTTTTGCCGATGAAACTTTCCCTGAAACCCCTTGGACATTCTGCATCCCCTTGCTATAGAGCCCCTAAAATAGGGGATTTATTTCCAATGTCTTGGAAAAAAGAAGACAATGTGTGTGCTAAGGCTGGCTTCTCACCTCATGGAAGTCCGGTCCCGAAGAGCTCCGGTACTGACCGTTTATTTGATGTTGAGGGTGAAGTCAGCTCCGACAGTCGTCAGTTTCAGCTTTAGGCTAACGGGTTCTTCCTGCTTCGGTTTAGGTGGGCGACGTTTCTTCTTTATGGTAGATGGCGTCTAGGTCGTCGATCTGCTTCGTCAGGAACTGTTTTGTATCCTCCAGCGCCATGTTGTAGATGGCGGGGGCGATGTTTTCGGTGAACGCGGCGAGGATCTGTTCCGCACGGAAATCGCTGATCTCCTCATCGAAGACGTCGAGATACATGCTGACCACTTTTTGCAAAAGTTGTTTCTTCTGCTGGTCGGATAGTTTGAGTTCCATGGAATGCTCTCCGGGTCATTCAAAGTCCCAGTGGTAGTCCAGTCCAAGCTGATCGCGCATGGCGACCATATCTTTCTGCAGAGCCTCGCCGACCGGAACGCCGGAGTCGGCGCGTTCGATGCCGGCGAGGTATTCCTTTTCGCCGCAGGTGTAGATGCGTTCGGCACCCGGCGCTTTTGCCGAGTTGCGCAGAGCGCGCAGGATATCGCCCGTCTGTTTGCGGAAGTCGGCGGGGTCGCAGAAGCATTTGACGTCGATGGCCATGAAGTAGTGCCCAAGCTGGTAGGGCTTAAGGGTACCGTCGGCATTCCTGTTGGTCAGTTGATGTAGAAAGGCCCCTTGTTGCAGGGAGGCAGAAAGAATTTCGCTTACGGTCGCAAAGCCGTAGCCCTTGTAGCCCCCGGTTTCCTCGCCGATACCGCCGATCGGGGCGAGGGCGGCTTCGCCGTTGACCAGATCTTCGAGAATCTGCGCCGAGTCGGTCTTGCTCTTTCCGTCGCGACCAATGATCAGCCCTTCGGGGCAGTCTTTGCCTTCGCGGGCATACTGCTCGATCTTTCCCCGCTGGATGACCGAGGTGGCGTAGTCGTTGACAAAATCAAAGGGCTCGTCGGTCGGGAAGCCAAAGACGACGGGGTTGGTGCCGAGCATGTTTTCAACACCGAACGTTGGAGCAATGGATGGACGTGCGTTGGTCCCGGTCAATCCGATCATGTTTTCCCGGCAGGCCATGAGCGGGTAGTAGCCGGCGATTCCGTAGTGAGTGGAGTTGCGTGCCACGACCATGCCCATGCCATACTGTTTCGCCTTGTCGATGGCCATCTGCATGCAGCGTTTGGCGATGACCATGCCCATGCCATGATGGCCGTCGACGACCGCAGTTGCGAGGTGGTCGCGCACGACTTCGAATTCGGTGACAGGCTGCTGGATCTTCTGTTCGACGATGCGGTCGTAATAGATCGGTTTGAGCCGGCCGATCCCGTGCGAGTCGATTCCGCGCTTGTCAGAAGTGATAAGCACATCCGCGCAGATCCGGGCATCCTCCCCGGGCACGCCGATGCCTTTGAAAACATCGATCATGAAATGCTCCATGTCGTCGAATGGAATGTGGTGCAGCATCGCAGAATCCCCCTTTGGCGGTTATGAAGCTAGAGAGATACCACTTCCATTGGAGCGGGATCAAGCCTAGGTGTTCCTGCTGAAATGGAATGTTTCACCCAAATCAGTTGTTTTCAGAAAAACATTGCGGAGGCTTTCCGTTCTTTGGATAATCTCTGCACATTGTGAGAGTTGCGGAACGGGTGTTCCGAGGATGCGGTAAGCTTAACAGGAGGTTGAAATGAAACGCACAATTCTAGGTCTATTTTCTCTGGCGGTATGCATCGGTTTTACCGGATGCAAGTCCACGCCGCCGGTGGATTCTGATGAAACCATGTTTGATGTTCTTCAGGCGAAGGTTGGAGAAATCGGCGACAAAGGCGGCATGGCGGCCGTGGGCATGGGCGAGTCCCGAAAGCCGGATGTGGCCTTGGCCAAAGCCAAACTGGACGCGCGTAAGAATCTGGCGCAGCTGGTTCAGGTCAAGATAGAGAACCTCGAAAAGGCGTTCGTGGAAGAAGTCGGCGATGCGGAAAGCTCCGAAATGAATGAACTGTTTAGTTCGGCTACCAAGCAGATCACCTCCCAGACGCTGCAGGGCACCCGTCCCAAGATCCAGAAATACGACACCAAGGCGGGGGTTACGACCGCTTATGTTCTGATGGTGCTCAATCCCGATATTATTGATGAATCGCTTAAAAACAGTAACGCCAAGCATCTCTACGAGCGCTTCCGCGCCTCCAAAGCCTTTGATGAGCTCGACAAGGAGATCAAGGAATTCGACGAAGCCGAACGGCAAGGCATGCTCGGTATGTAGAACCCTTCCTTTGAAAAGGGAAACGGGGCTTGAATTATTAATTCAGGCCCTTTTTTTGATCCGGCAAAAGCATAAGCAGATCAAAGAATGTCCTCAACAGAGCTTCAAGATGATCATCCGGACAAACGAATGCTTCTCTTGTGCTTCCTCGGCCAGACCTTCTCTTCCTCTTTATGCCCCATGTATTCCAAAATAATGGTTGCTCTAATTGGATCAGCCCCGTTTTATATGCGCCATGAAAATTCTGGGCATCGAAACCTCGTGTGATGAAACCGCAGCTGCCGTTGTGGAAGACGGGCGCAATGTGCTGTCCAACGCCATCTACTCCCAGATCGCCAAGCACCGGCCCTATGGCGGGGTCGTGCCAGAAATCGCTTCGCGCAACCATGTGGCCAAGCTTCCCGGAATCATCCAGGAGGCTCTGGATACGGCGGGCGAAACCTACGCATCAATCGATGCCATTGCTGTTACCTACGGTCCCGGCCTGGCCAGTTCGCTGCTCATAGGCTATTCCGCCGCCAAGACGCTGTCGCAACGGTTGAATAAACCGTTGATCGGCGTCAATCACCACGAAGGCCACCTGCATTCCGTCTTCATGAAGGAGGATGCCCCGACCGAGGCCGAAGCGTTCCCCTTGCTGGGGCTGATGGTTTCCGGCGGTGACACGAGTCTGGTGGTGATGAAGGGGCCCGGACAGTATGAGCTGCTTGGAAGTACTATCGACGATGCCGCAGGGGAGGCGCTCGACAAGGCCGCTGCCGTGCTGCAGCTCGGTTATCCGGGCGGACCGATCATTCAGAAAACGGCCGAAGGTGGCGATCCGAACTACATTCGCTTCCCGCGCGGACTGGACAGCGTCGACCGCGGCAAGTGGATCTATAAGTACGACCGCGATCTATGCTTCAGCTTCAGCGGGCTTAAGACCTCGCTGCTCACCCACGTCAAAAACCTCGACCATGTGCCCGAGGGCGACGAGTTGCGTGATATCGCCGCCAGCTATCAGGAAGCCGTCTGCGATGCGTTGGCCACACGGGTTGAGCGCGCTTTGAAGCGTTTTCCGATCAAGAGCTTTGCCTGCGCGGGTGGTGTATCCATGAACAAGGTGCTCCGACAAAAACTGGCCGATCTCTCGCAGAAAACGGGCGATGCACTGCTTCTCTGTCCGCCGGCTTATTGCACCGACAACGCCGCCATGATTGCCGGTGTGGCCTATGAAAAATACCGTCTGGGCAAACCCGGACCGGAACCGGTTGACGTCAATCCCAACCTCCGCCTCGCCGACTGGGTTTAATTATTCACCACAGAGGTCTCAGAGGAGCCGATCTTAGTAGTCTTCCTCCATGCTCTCTGCGTCCTCTGTGATAAAACATCCCGGTGTACGGCTTAGTGGCGGGTTGACTTGCCGGTAACGAATCCCTATGGTTTGCCGCCAATTTTTCAGGAGAAAATCATGAGTGAAGAACTGTCTACCAATGAGTACCGTCAGCAGCGCATCCAGAATATGGAGAAGCTCGAAGAAGCCGGCTTTCCAGCCTTCGGCAAGGCCTTTGAGCGTACCGCACGGCTGGACGAGTTGCACGCTTCCTTCGAGGAGGGCAAGGTGGTCAAGGCCTGTGGCCGCATCGTGGCCATGCGTAAGATGGGCAAGATGGCCTTTGCGCATATTTCCGATGGTTCCGCCAAGTTCCAGCTCATGGTGAAGAAAGATGTGATGGGCGATGAGATTTTCGATGCCTTCAAGCTACTCGACCTCGGTGACATTATCGGCGCGGAAGGGGAACTGTTCATTACGCGCACCGAAGAGCAAACCGTCCGCATCAATAGCTGGACGCTGCTCTCCAAAGCGCTGCTGCCGTTGCCGGAAAAGTTTCATGGTTTGCAGGATGTGGAAACCCGCTACCGCCAGCGTTCGCTCGACCTGATCTCTAATCCGGAAGTGATGGATGTCTTTAAGAAACGTACGCAGGTGATGCGGGAAATCCGCAACTTCCTCGATGCGCGTGGCTACTACGAAGTCGAAACACCGATGCTCCAGCAGATTGCCGGCGGCGCGGCGGCCAAGCCGTTCAAGGCACATTACAATGCGCTGAACGTCGATGTCTTCATGCGCATCGCGCCCGAACTCTACCTAAAGCGCCTGATCGTTGGCGGCATGGACCGCGTCTACGAAATGAACCGCAACTTCCGCAACGAAGGGCTCGACCGCACGCATAATCCCGAATTTACAGCGTTGGAAATTTATCAGGCCTTCGGCGATATGCGCACCATGCAGGAGCTGATTCAGAGCATGTTCATGCATCTCGCCGAAACGATCTTCGGCAAAATGGAATTCGAATGGATGGGCAACACCATCAGCCTGCAGGCCCCGTGGCGCGAAGTACCTTACTATGACCTTATCCAGGAGCACCTCGGCGACGACTGGTTCGATAAGAGCCTGGAAGAGGCTGTAGCCAAGGCCGAAGAGCTGGATGTGCATGTGGAGCAGGGGATGGACTTCAAGCAGGTCACGCACGAAATCTACGACAAGACCATCGAAGGCACGCTCATCCAGCCGACCTTCATCACCCGTCTGCCGAAGGAACTCGTTCCGCTGGCCAATCATTGTTCCGACGACCCCGAGCTGGTCGACGTCTTCGAACTGATCATCGGCGGCAAGGAAATTGCTCCGGCCTACAGCGAGCTGAACAATCCGCTCGAACAGCGCAAGCGTTTCGAGGAACAGGCCGCAGGGGATGGATCAAAGATTGATGAGGACTTCCTGGCCGCGCTGGAATACGGTATGCCTCCGACGGGTGGAATGGGCATCGGCATCGACCGCTTGCTCATGTTGCTGACGGGCTCCGACGCCATCCGCGACGTCATCCTCTTCCCGCAGCTCAAGCCAAAGTCATAAGGCAGGCCGCGACCGCTTGGTGCATGAATGTAGATGCGGCTTCCAGCCGCATTGCACCTAAAGGAATCCGTGCCCGCGTAACGCGGCTGGAAGCCTCGTCTACATTTCGTGATCAATCGTCGTACGGTTCAATAGCCTGACCGTCTTTAGAAAGATAGCGACCCAGCGGATTACCCTTTAGGCTCTTCAGGCCGGAGATCACGCATTCGGCATTGAATATGGCGCCCTCGTCGTTCGTGTGTGTTCCCTTGTCGGCAAAAAACGAAAACACCTTCTCCTTGTCGATATCCTTGTAGGCGTCGGTGATGACCATCGTGAGATCCATGAACAGCGCACCGTACTTCTTGGCGATTTTCTTGTCCCATTCTGCATAATCCTTGAAGTCGCGGCCGTGTTCCCAGCTGTTCTTGTGGGGAATCGGTGAGCAGATAATCACCGTGGCGCCCTTTGCCTTGGCGGTCTTGACATATTCTGCCATGTACCAGCCGAAGGTATGGACCTCCTCGGTGGTGCCATCGTCCATTTCATCCTTCTCGGTCTTGTCGCCGATCCCTTTGGCGGATGCGCGGTGCTTGTTTCTTGGATCGCCGACATCGCCGACATCGTTATGGCCAAACTGGATGATGACGAAATCGCCCTTCTTGATTTCGTTCAAGACCCGTTCCCAGCGCCCTTCTGTGTAGTAGGTCCGCGAGCTGCGTCCGCCAATGGCTTTGTTGACCACGTTTATTTTTTCTTTGTCGAAATACGGGCTGATCCGTTCGCCCCATCCGATGAATCCCTTGGGTTTACCGCCGATCCGGACAGTGGAGTCGCCGACGAGGTACAGTGTGGGCAGGGTTGCATTATCGACCTTTTCATCCGTGAGTGTGTCGGCATCGACCACGGGACGGTCGTCATCGGCGCGCAGGAACGCGGGGGTTGCTAAAACAAGTAGCAAGGCTAAGGCGGTCAGGCGTGTTTTCATGGGATTACTACTCCTTTGTTGTGCTGGTGGCTCCTGGTTGGTTTGAAGTGGAAAAGGCGGATTGCCTGTTTTCAGGTGTTAGATGGAATCCGTCTTGTTCCACTCGGTAAACGCTGACTTACTCCATTGCGCCGATCGGAAGGACGGTGCGGCCATACTGTTCGTTGAGAACTTCGGCCATGGCGAGGTAGATGGCGCTGCTTCCGCAGAAGATGCCTTCCCATCCGGCAATGTGCCCCAGCAGTTCGTTGGGAACAAAGTGTTCAGCGGCCAGCAGGAAGAATAGCACGGTGAGCGAGCCGAAGATGGTCTGCAGGGCACGGTTGGCCTTGAGCGTTCCTATGAACATGTAGGCGGTGAAGATGCCCCACATGGCGAGATAGCATCCCATGAATGCGCGTGGCGGCGAATCGGCCAGTCCCAGCTTGGGCAGAACGATGAGCGTGACAAGGCTGATCCAGAAAAAGCCGTAGGAAACGAAGGCCGTCAGTCCAAAGGTGTTCCCCTTCTTGAATTCCAGAATTCCGGCGATAACCTGCGCCAGTCCGCCGTAGCAGAGTCCCATGGCCAGAATCATGCTGCCCAGCGGGAAGAAGCCCGCATTGTGAATATTCAGCAGAACGGTGGTCATGCCGAAGCCCATCAGTCCCAGCGGTGCCGGATTAGCCAGTTTTGTATCCATGATCGTATGCCTTCCTTCTGTAAACGTTGAGTGGCCTATGCCCATTTCAATATGTACTAAACAACGAATACTGATAGCAAAGCCTGACAATCATGGACAGTCACAAATCAAGAAATGCCTTGGGGTTCAGCGGGGTGGTATGGGATTCAGCACCGTGATGGCTGGCCTGTTCAAGGTCGGCCCGGATGAGCAACCAATCGACGGATATCGAGTTCAACCTGTTGAATATGAACGGCTTTGGTGTGAGCCAGCTGGAGCTCTATTTCTTCTGGTACCATTTCCCTTCGGAATTCTGGAGCCATTGACCGGGGACGGCCTGTTCTGCAATTTGCAGGGCACGGCGCCTAGCCACCGTCTCTACACTCACATTCTGTTTTTTCGCGATTTCGGCATAGACCGCTTGCCGGTCCTTGTTTTCGGCCTCCACCAGTGGCTGGTTGTCCGGGCTTGGTTTGACGAAGCCGAGCAACCCGTCGGCCGTCTCTCCGATGATGCCGGCTGATTTGAGAGCATTGATTTTCGGGACGCGTTTGAGCATGCGTTCCTTTTCTCCTGCGGCAAAGGCAAGCGTCGAGCAGAAGAGTGCGAGCACAACGATGGATAAGCGTCTTGTCATACGAGTCTTCATGGCTGTTCCTCCTTAACCGGTTGCTTGTCCGCAGCCAGATCCGTTGCAGCGGCCTGGTCGATGTCATCAAAGAAATTATCCAGTTCCCGGTCCACCTTCAAGTTGATGTTGAGCGTGATCTCGATCGGTTCCATTTTTACATCGTGCCGGATATGGCACCCGGTTACTGTCAGCATTGCGAACACGACCCATAACAGGTGTTTACTCATACCCATCCCTCCCGCTTATTGTTTCGCCTTGAAAAGGTTCCACTGCCGATTGATACCGGAAGCGTAGCAAAGCAACCGGTTAAGCGGAACTGTTAAATTCAGATTGAAGCGCATCGGCTGGCGGGTGCCACGTCCGGAGCGAAGTGCCACCTTGATATAGGTTCCACGCTCCGCATCGTATTCGTACGGTAGCACATTCACCGGCTTTCCGGCGATTTCGACGAGGATCTTAAGGTCTTCGCCTTCACTGTTGAGCGTCATGGTGATCCAGTCGTATTTAAAATTTGCCAGCGCCGCAGATACCATTCCGAGCTGGCCCCCCTGCAGGGAATCCGAAGGAAGGACGCTGGCGGCGGCTTTCTCCGTATCGAATGCGAAGACTCCTCCACGGCCGGGTGTGGTGAAAAGAAAGCCCTCGTCGATACCCAGTCCATGCTCATCCCAGCGTAGCGGCAACCGGCCGTTGAGCTCGCCACCGGCGGAAAAATTATCCAGACCGAAGGTTGAGAGTACCTGCTCCAGCGAAAGACGGTCGCAGAACAGCTGGGCTTCCATCGCGGTAGTTCCGGGTTGGAACCGGGTGTTGTAGAGGTTCACCCGCCCGTCGCACCAGTCCAGTTCAAGCGACTCGATGAACAGCACGGAACCCGGTTCCAGCTGATAGTGCATCCGAAGGTGATCAAAATTCATTTTCCCGACCGATAGGTGATCAACGGTCAGTGGCTGTTCCGGCAGCGATCGGAATGGACCGGGGAAGTGAATGGTACAGACCGTATTCAGATTGCTCAGGCTCAAGTCGTGCTCCGCCCACGCCAGCGTGTCGATGTCCAACGCGAACCCGACTGTGGTGCCGTTGGACGAGCCTGAAACCGTTGCTTCGGCATGTCCCGAGGCGAGCAGGTCGTTCACCCCGGACGCAAGCCCCGTTAATTGCACTGCGGTACCATCCTCTGAACCGAGAGGGATCGTTGCCTTGGCGCGATAGACCGGATTCGTTTTCCAATCGGCATCCAATGCCACGTTCGCCGTAAGCCGTCCATCCAGCAGCGGGACATGGAAGTCCATCGACGCGCTTTTCCCCTCCACCTGCGTCGAAGCCGTGAATGGGCCGACATTGAACCTGCCTGACTTTATGTATGAACATTCGGCGAATAGCGCCGCCGAAACGCCATCCGGGGAAAAATGGACATCACGGGCAGCGACCTCCGTCTCGAAAGCAATCCTTGATTCCGAGGTAATTTGCGCCGTGGCTGATTTGAACCGTTTTCGCGCCAACAGCCAGGGCGTGTATTCAATCCTTGCCTGGGGGACTTGTAGTTGCATGCCGCCGGCATCGATTACGAGATTTTGCGCCGTCAATCCGGTATAGCCCAGTCGATTGATCCTCCCCGAAACCAGCGGGTTGCCGGCATCCGAAAACTTGGAGGGAAGAACAATACCGTTGGCAATGAACTTCAGGATGCCCGGCAACAGGACAAGAAGCAATACGACCGGAATAACGACATGCCAAATCCGTTTATGCGGCACGATTCGGTTGCCTTGTTCATCTTTCATAGGTGGACGACGAATCAGATGATTCCTTCGCGGCCGAGTTCACGGAAGATGCGGTCGACTTCGGCATGGGCGGCATCGAGGAACTCCTCGTAGTCGGCGGTGTTTTGGCCGGTGGGGTCGGGAATATCACAAATCTCTTCGGGATCGTCGTGCCAGAGGTATTCCATGAGCCGGAAGGTTTTGCCCTTTGCCTGCGGGAACCGGTCAAGCAACATATCTTTCTGCCATTGTTCCATAACCAGAATGACATCCGCCTGCTTAACCAGCTTTTTAGTGAAGGGGTCGGAGCGGTGGTTGCCCAGGCTGAATCCACGCGTCCGGGCGACGTGCTTGACCACCTGGCTGGCCGAACTTCCGGTACGCGCCTCGACTCCGGCGGAGAGAATCCTCACTTTCTTCCGGGCATAGGGCATATGCTCTTTCAGGTAGTGCTCCATATAGGCGTGCAGATAGGCACTGCGCGTGATGTTGGCGCGGCAGGCGACGATGATGGTGAATTTTTTTGCGAATAGACCCATTTGCCAGAAGATAGGGATTCTTGGGGATCAACGCAAATTCACCGGATGTTTTTTTGTGCAACGTTCCATGGCATATTGAGTCAGTTTTTGTATCCTTTCACCCATAACCGGGAGTAGCATGAAAACAACATTCAAGGTCGTTGGAGCCATATTTGGTTTGGGACTCGTCATTTTGATCGGATTGCATCTTTTCCTGCAATTCGGACTCACGAAGGCGATGCGCGAAGTGGTGCTGCCACGTGTACAGCAGGAAACAGGTATCGAGGTCCGGGTTGAGGGATTGTCGATTAATGTCGTGCAGGGCCGGCTCTACCTCAAAGGCATTGCCGTTCGGAATCCGGAGGGTTTCCTGCTGGAAAACCTGGCCTCGGTGGAGAAGGTCGAAGTTGAGGTTGATATTCCTTCGTTGCTGAAGCAAAAGCTCGTTCGCGTAAAGAACGTTACGATTGATGACGCGCTCGTCAATGTGGTCCGCAACAAGGATGGCGAGATCAATCTCAACAAGCTGCAGGAAGGGCTGCCTCAACCCCCTTCCTCTAAAGGCGAAGAACCGTTGCCTGAAACCGGGAAACCCGCAGGCGAGCAGCCCCCGGCCGAAGGCGGGCCTGGTGCTGAAGCGCCGAAGCCGTTGCCGGAAATCCTGATTGAAGCTCTGGCATGTCAAACCCGGGTGCGCTATGTCGACTTGAAGCTGAACCAGCTGGATATAGCGCTGGATTTGAGGGTGACCGGCAAGAAACTCGGCACGCAACGTGATCCGGCTGCCGTATGGGGCCAATTAAATCTCACTGGATCGCTAGGCGACGACAAGACCAGTTTTATCACTGAGCTGGAGCTGAACCTTGCTCCGGTCACGGATCCGGCATCCTTGTCGTTCGATCTTACCGGCCGGATCATGGAAATCGATCCGAAGATCATGGAAGAGGTCTACGATAAAATGGGTATCCGTTCGGCTCCGTTCGGATTCGACCCCCAACTGCATTGCCGCAACAACCGTTTCGAGGATTCGTCGTTCTCGCTAAACCTGAAGAACATCCGGATGGAAGACAAGCTGGCCAGGAAGCTGGGTGGAATGGGGTCGATCGATGCCTTGCGTTTTCCTGTGCCGGTCAAGGGCACCCTGCAGGAGCCTTTCGTCGATGTGCAGGAGTCTTTGATCAGGGCGTTTGGCGGAAATACACAGTCATTGATGAACGCCTTTCTTAAAGGGGCCGCCGCGAAAGAAGCCGGGCTGGACGAACCGCCGGAAAATATGACCGATGCCGCGGTGGAGATCCTCGGAAAGCATGTGGAGGAAATCGGCGATAACGAAGCTGCAAAGAAGGTTTTAAAGGATTTGGCAGGCGGCAAGCCATCCGATACAAACACGACCTCCCAGTCAACGTCGGATACCATTGTGGACATTCTGGGGGATGAGGTTGAGGAGATCGGGGATAATGAAGCGCTTAAGGAGGGCTTGAAGGGGCTCGGGCGCAAACTGTTTGGGGACTAGGGTTTTATATGGAAAAGATTGTTTTAATTATCGTGGCCTATCTGTTCGGCGCAGTTCCTTTCGGGTTGCTCGTGGCCAAATCGCGCGGTGTGGATATCCGCCAGCAAGGCAGCGGTAACATCGGAGCCACCAATGTCTTCCGGGTCATAGGGGAAGGGTGGGGCATCTTTACCTTTGTTCTCGATGCGCTGAAGGGATTCATCCCCGCCTTTGTATTTCCAAGAATTGCCGGGATGGAAGCCGAATGGGGCGTGTTATTCGGCATTGTGGCCATTCTGGGCCATAGCTTCCCGGTCTATCTGAAGTTCAAGGGAGGCAAGGGCGTCGCCACCAGTGCCGGCATGCTGCTAGGGGTCGCGCCGGCGGCCGTGGGTGTAGGCTTTTTATGCTGGGTGATTTGCCTGGTGATTTCCCGCATCGTTTCACTGTCCTCGATTGTGGCCGCGGTTGCCGTGGCCGTCGCGGTCTGGATTCTGGACAAGGGTTTGGTCATCAACATCGCGTTGACCATTCTGTCTATGCTGGTGATCTGGTTGCATCGCGCCAATATAAAACGGTTGCTCAACGGCACAGAAAACCGGTTCGGGAAGAAAAAGGAGACTGCAGTATGAAGGTAACGGTAATCGGCGATGGAGGCTGGGGAACCGCCTTGGCCATGGTGTTGGATCGCAATGGCCACGATACGACGGTGTGGGGGCCGTTTCAGGAACAGATCAATGAGATCCAGTCCAATGGCGAAAACAAAACCTATCTGCCTGGTGTCGACATTCCCGTTTCGATTTCGTGGACGTCCGATCGCGAAGCCGCGGTTCAGAATGCCGGTCTGGTGGTGCTGGTTGTGCCGTCACGGTTCTACAAAGACACCGTGGAATCCTTCAAACCGTTCATTCCCGCCAACGCCTTGGTGGTCAGCGCGACCAAAGGGCTTGATGAAAAGACGCACGAACGCATGAGCGAGGTGGCGGGCAAAATTCTTGATCATGAAGTGGCTGTGCTTTCCGGTCCCAGCCATGCGGAAGAGGTTGCGCGCGGCGTCCCCTGTGCCGTGGCGATTGCGGCGAAAGACCATGCGGTTGCCGAGCAGATCCAGGCGCTGTTCCTGAACGACGCATTTCGCGTCTACACGCTTGACGATGTGATCGGTGTTGAACTGGGTGGCGCACTCAAAAACGTGATTGCCGTGGCCGCCGGGATCAGCGATGGCATGGGATTCGGCGACAATACCAAGGCGGCGCTCATGACACGCGGCATTGCGGAGATTACCCGCCTCGGGACCGCGTTGGGCGCCAAGCCAGAGACCTTCATGGGACTCAGCGGAATCGGTGATCTGATGGTGACCTGCATGAGCCGGCACAGCCGTAACCGCGGCGTAGGCGAACGGCTCGGCAAGGGGGAGACCCTGCAGGATATCATGGCGGGTATGAAGATGGTGGCCGAAGGTGTCTGGAACTGCCAGGCCGCCAAGGAGCTGGCCGCCGAACTGGGCGTTCCCGTACCGATCACCGAAGAGGTCAACGCCGTCGTCCATGATGGCAAGGATCCGCGCCAGGCCGTGATCGATCTGATGTCGCGCGCACCGAAACCGGAACAGGAATAGGTTTTCAATACAGGCTTTTGACAATGGCGAGGGGGCGCATTAGAGTGCGCCCCTTCAATTTACAACACAGGAGATTTTCGATGAAAGTAAAGGCATTCAAGGCATGGCGCCCGGCAGAGGGTAAAGCGGAAACCGTTGCATCCGTTCCGTATGATGTGGTGGATTCCAAACAGGCGGCCGCTCTGGCAGCGGGCAATCCGGACAGCTTTCTGCATGTCGTGCGCGCGGAGATTGATCTGCCGGAAGGCACCAATCCTTACAGCGATGAGGTCTATGCGCAAGCCAAGGCCAACCTCCAGCGCCTGATGGACGACGGCATTCTGGTGCGCGAAACGGATCCCTCTATCTATCTCTACAGCCAGCAAATGGGCGATCATGTCCAGTTCGGCATCGTGGCGACCTGTCACATCGAGGACTATGAAACGGGCAAGATCAAGATCCACGAAAAGACACGCCGGGTGAAGGAAGAGGACCGCATCCGCTACGTGGATACCCAGAACGCGAACACCGGCCCCGTGTTCCTGGCCTATCGTGACAGTGCAAAAATCAACGCCGTTGTGGATGCCACCAAGAGCACGGAGCCGCTCTACAAGTTTACCGCCGAAGATGGCGTGACCCACACCGTTTGGAAATTCGAAAACGCCGCCGAGCTGGAAGCCGCTTTCGGCGAAATCCCCGCCACCTACGTGGCAGACGGGCATCACCGTTCCGCTTCGGCCGCAAAAGTGGGCGCCCTGCGCCGCGCGGCCAATCCGAACCATACCGGCGAAGAAGCCTACAATTATTTCCTGGCCGTGATGTTCCCAGAAAGCGAGCTGAAAATTCTGGCCTACAACCGTGTGATTCTGACCCTTCCCGGAACCAAGGATGATTTTCATGCAGCACTGAACTCAACATTCACGGTGGAGCAGAACGGCGTAGCGGTCCCGCGCAAAGCCGGTGAGATCTGCATGTACATCGATGGCCAGTGGAGCACTCTCACGCCGAAACAGCTTCCCGAAGCCACCGATCCTGTCGCGGTGCTCGACGTGAGCATCCTGCAGAACGACGTGCTGGCCCCGATCCTGAATATTGCGGATCCGCGCGAAAGCAACGACATTGATTTCATCGGCGGAATCAAAGGCACGGCGGAGCTGGAAAAATGGGTCGATGACGGGCGCGCTGTTTTGGCGTTTTCGATGTATCCCACTTCTATGGATCAGCTTTTTTCCGTGGCTGATGCCGGTATGCTGATGCCGCCCAAGAGCACCTGGTTCGAACCGAAGCTGCGTTCCGGGCTACTGGTCAACACATTGGACTGAGTCAACGAACCGGACTTTCCGAACAGCATTGAACCGGGCAGATTTCTGCCCGGTTTTTGCATTTAAGGGTTCGTTGGACTACGACTTGTTGTTCTTGATTTTGTAGGTCCATCCGCAGACTAAATCCCCTAACTTTCTGCATGTTAGAATGAACGTAAAGGCGTTGGGGAAAAAGATAATGGCGCCGATTGTATTCATCGTGCTTGCTGCCGTGACGTTGGTGAAATCCAACAGAAACTGAACGAACGGGGCGGTGGAGTCCTCCGCCAGTTCTTCGGCAAAAACAGCCCTTATGAAATCGGATGGACCATAATAAACGGCAGCAAAGACCAATACGCCCAGTGCCATGCCCAGCAGGCTTTGCAGGGAAATAACAGCGAGCAGCCGCCTGTTCCGGGTGGATTCGGGAACGTGGACAAACTGTAGTTTAAGCTGGGCGGAGAAGATGTGGTAGAACATGCGCCAGCGTTGCTTGATGCCGTTCCTGATGCCGTATTTCCTTTCCTTGATGACCTGGGACAGCCCTTTGAAAATCTTGTATTGAAACCCGTCGCCATAGTAGATCGCATAGAAATTCAGCGCCGATTCGATCCGGAAGAAACGCTTGTAGTAGCCAGGGATCTTTTGCCACAGGCATCTGGTCACGGCGCGCTCTCCGCCCAACAGGGGGACGAACGATATAATTTGATGGACGGCATACCATTTCCGGTTCCGCATCCCGATGAACATGCCGGTTTCTCCGGCAGCAACCGGGCGTATGATTTCATCGACAATGTCGTGCGTGAGACCGATGACATCCGCATCGCAGAAGAAGATTACGCTGTTTCTTGCGAGGGCTACGCCGCGATCCATCGAGTAGCCCTTCCCTTTGTTTTCGGCGTTGCGGACATAGGTCACGTTGAAGGCCTTCACGGCATTTTCCGTGTTGTCGGAAGATCCGTCATCGACCACGATTACCTCGTCGATACCGGGATGGGCGGCAAGCACCTCCAGCACCTTGCTGATCCGCGAGGCCTCGTTGTACGCCGGAACGATGGCGGTTACCCATTGGTTATTTTCTTGCTGAGCCATACTGTACCTATCTTGAAGATCACGATGATCAGAATCAGAAACAGCGCCGCATATTTGAATTGATTGAGGTAGGGTGCAAGATTGACCATGCTTTTTCCTGTGAGCCAGCCTATCGCACAGACCACGGCCAGCCATATCGTGCTGCTCGCGGTATCGAATGCCGCGAAAGAAGAATAGGGGAGCTTCAGTCTGGAGAGGTAGACAATGGTCAGAATGCGGGTTCCGTAGACGAACTTTGCGCACAGCATGAGGGCGAGCGGTTTTCCTCCTGTTGCCGTTTCAACGGAAGCGAGTATCCGTTGCTGCCGTTCTTTCTGCTGTTTGCCTCGGTTGAATAAAGGAAGAATCTTTTGGCCAAACAGGAACCATGTACTATCGGAAGTTATGGTTCCGGCGAGTGATAGCCAGAATACATCCGTTAGTGTCCAAAGGCCGCCGGCCGCCAGAAAGGCCGCCGCAATGATGACCGTTTCTCCGAATAGAAATGCGCCGATGAAGATGGCGGGCCACTGGTATTCGGTAAGTAATGTTATGATGGTTTGATCCGGGTTCATGGATTAGTCCCGCGCGGAGGAACATCTGGACAATGTAAAACCCTGCGTATTCGACCCATCGCTCATCCTCCAATAGAAACCAAGGGCCCTTTGGTTCAACTCCCGTTTCCACAATAAAGCATAGGTTGTAAAGAATGCTCCTGCAAGGGATTGTTGGTCCGGCAACGACCCTCAAGGTTTCTTGATCGGAAGATCCCGCCGCGTGATACTTCCCCGGCGCTTGCGGATGTGTCCGCACATTAGCAGAAAGATCTCTGCGGCAATATAGGCATCGCCCTCGGCGGTGTGGCGGTCGTCCTGCGGAAGACCAAAGTGGGCGCAGAGGTCTTCCAGCGAAGGCGGCCGCTGGTTGATGTAGCCGGATTTGCGGAAAGGCTGCAGTTCATACATAGCCATGGGCCCGACATCAATGGTCGGGTTGCGGAAGCCAATGCCAAAGTTGCGTTGCAGCGCGTTATTGAGCATCAGCGCGTCAAACCAGATTTGATGGCCCACCACAATGGCACCGGTAATACGGGGAAGCAGCTCGATGAGCATCTGTCGTTCCGGCATGCCCTCCAGCGTATCTGATGGAAGGATGCCATGGATTTCCGTTGCCTTGTTGGCCACGATATTTGGTTGGTAGACCAGCCATTCGATGCTTGTTTCAAGCCGGATGTGAGCCCAGTCGATTTCAATAACACCGACCGACAGTAACCGGTCGCGGCCGATCTCAAAACCACTGCACTCCGTATCGAGCGCCACCAGACGCACCGCATCGAATGGTTTTTTGCGCACCAGCGACCGACTCGTTTGATCCAGATAGCGCTGCACAACTTCCGGAAGTTTTGGGCGTTTGAAGAGCATTATCTTTGCGTTTCCAGGTTAAAATGCCGGCGCACCGAATTCTGCACCATCCGCTGAACATCGAATACATTGGCGAGCTGCTCCCGTTCTAGCCGGTCCAGAGTGCCGGGATCGATGAAGCGTCCGTCATCGTTTCTTTTCAAACCGGTCAACGTACGGAAACGCAGGAGTTGATCGTATCCGCTGCGCGCCAGGTCAGCCAGTTCCGCCAACTCCGGGTGACTGAATGCCAGTTCCTGCCAGCGTCCGCCGGTGGAGTGGTGGATTTTTAGTCCGTAGTGGAGGGCAAACACCCGTGCGGCATCGCGCAACGGACTCAGCCCCCGCTTCTTGAGGTCGAACTCGCCTTCGTTCAGTCCCTTTTTTTCCACAATGAACTTGCCTCTGAAATTGAGAGGAGGCGGGGTGGCCACGACCATTTCAGCCAGCTGGCGCAGGGAGCCGGCACGGTTGGCCAAGGTTGATTTTTCGAAAACGGTGTCGCGCACCTGGGCACAGATCTCCTTATCACCGGCGACGTAGCGGAGGTCGTACAGCACGAGGGCACGGAGCAGATTGTCTCCGACCGATAACCGGTCGGTATCGTGGATTTCCTCGATCCATTCTGCTTCTGTTCTGCACCAGCGCGGATTCGAGGCCATCACCCCCCCCTGACAACGGGAAAATCCGGATTCAACCATCAGGTTGATCACTTGCGTGGTCATCTGCAGGAAGATGCTCCTGTTCTTTTCGTCGGTCTCCGCATTGCCCGAGCTCTGAAAAACCAAGGCATTGTCCATATCAGTGCGAAGCACCTGCTCGCGCCGTCCATCGCTGCCCACGGCCATCCATGCCCACGGGATGTCCGGCAGGACCATGCCCTGTTCCGCCAGCATCTCCTCCGACATTTCGATCATGCGGGAAACGAGGGCATCGAATAACTGGGCGCAGATCTGTCCCATGACGATGCCCGAGATGCCGGCTTCAAGATAGGAGCGGGCCAGCGCCTCAATATCGTCGCAAAGTTCGCGGAGGCGGGCGGATGTGCGGGCCCGCTGGATATTGCGGACGATCCCGACGGGATGATGGCCGCTTTGCGAGAGCAGATCGTTCGGGGTACAGACATCGAGGGCTTTGGTTTGCGGAGTCCCGTCCTCGGTGACGCAAAGGTGATCAATCCGTTCGTGCAACATGGTTAGCAGGACCGCCATAGTATTGGTCTTCGGTGCGACGGTGGCCACTGGACTGTGCATGACCTTTGCCACTGGACTGGAAGGACGTGTTGTTCCGACCACCACTTCCCGGACCAGTTGCATGTCGGTCACGAATCCCAATGGGAGATCGTCCTCGTTGATTACCAGAATAGAGGACAGATTGCGCTTCACCATCATTTCTGCCGCGGTGCGGATGGGCGTGTCCGGATGACACGAAAGAAGCCGTTCCGCCGGCCGCGGCTGAATGACGTGGGCACCGTCCAGATGGGCATCCATAATGCTGCGCGCGCCATCGCGGTCGAAGCCGACCGCTGGAACGGAACGCCCGACGCGGGTTCCCCAGAAAAGGTGGCGGCGGACATAGTTTCGAGCCGGATCGTTCACCTCCAGAATGAATTTGAAATCCGACCATGGAAGGACGTAGAGGATGCTGTCTTCCTGAACCTCGGCGGTGACGCGATAGGATTCGCCTTCGTGGAGGGCGGACAAGCCGAGCACATCGCCGACGTCGCGTACGTCCACCAGTTCGCTGGTGCCGTTTTCGGAACGATAATATTCCACCCGTCCCAAGGCGAGAAAGAGCACTTCATCGGTGGGAGGATCTCCCTGTTCCCAAACGTGATCGCCTTTGACCAGCACCTTGACGCTTGCTTGCTTCGCCAACGAGGCGACGGTCGGAGCCGGCAACATGGAGAAGGGAGGGAATTTTTGCAGCGCATCGGCGATGCGTGCAGGAATCCGGTTGGCTTTGTTCATGATTGCGTTTCTCCCTTTTGTGTCGCTGGTCCAGGCTGAGCCTCTGAGGAAAAATACGCTGCGGTTCCAAACAAGCAAACCAAAAACCGTTCTTCGACGTAATCGATTCGACATCGCAATGTATTTTTTAAGCCTGCCCCGTTATTCTGAGTCTCATTTATCGCAAGGAGTGGACCATGAAAAAGACAGTTTTCCTTGGCAGTCTGGCTGCCGTCTTGATGTTAGCGGGATGCACGACGGCGCCGATCACCGGGCGTCGACAGCTTAAGATTGTTTCTGATGCGACGATGGTTGCGCAAAGTGCCGCCAGCTACAGTGAGGTTATCGCCGAAGGACCGCTGTCGACCAACCAGAGGCAGACGGAGCAGATCCGGCGGGTGGGCCTGCGTATTTCCGCGGCGGTGGAACGGTACTTCGCCGAGCAAAACCAATCACAGGTTCTCGATGGATTCAGCTGGGAGTTCAACCTGATCGACAAGAATGAACCCAACGCGTGGTGCATGCCGGGCGGCAAAGTGGCGTTCTATACGGGGATCCTGCCGTACACCCTGAATGATACCGGGATTGCGGTGGTCATGGGGCACGAGATTGCTCATGCCGTGGTGGGCCACGGTACCGAGCGAATCAGCGCACAGCTGCTTCAACAGGGAGTGGGGTATGGTGTTTCGGTTCTATCCAGGGACGCCCAGTGCCATGATGTCATCATGCAGGTTTATGGAATCGGCTCCCAGGTCGGCGGCATTCTACCTTATTCCCGCCTGCACGAGAGCGAGGCCGACCGGCTGGGATTGATTTTTATGGCGATGGCCGGCTACGACCCGCATGCGGCGGTCGGGTTCTGGCAGCGCATGTCGGAAGCGGGTTCGGGAAAACCACTGGAATTGCTCAGTACGCATCCTTCCGATGAAAGGCGGATCCGGCAAATCCAGCAGTACCTGCCGGAAGCCATGCAATATTACAAACCCTGATCCGCCGGGATGGCCAGGTTGAATTCAGGAGCATAACGGACCGTGCCGGTGCACCCCGCAAGGGCGCCGGGTTCCAGCTCTATGGCCATGAAAGCCTGGTCGGGAACGTTCTTCCAGGATGAGGTTAATCCAACGCTGGACGCCTGCTGAAAGCCGAATCGCAGGTAATAGTCCGGAGGGCCCAGCACCACGAGGGCTTTAATGCCCAGTTCCCTGCAGATATTCATGCCGGACCGGATAAGCAACGTCCCGATTTCATGCTGTTGCATCCGTGGAATAACCGCTATCGGGCCCAATGCGGCGATGGCCGTGTCGCGCCCGTCAACCGTTGCGGGTGAAAAGAGAATATGGCCGACCACGGCACGGTCGCTTTCCGCTACCAGGGAGAGCGTCATCTTGTCGGCGGCACGCAGGGCATCCACGATATCCGCCTCGGTACTTTGATGGAACGCCTGCTCGTATAGGTGGCGGATGGCTTCCCAGTCTCTGTAATATTCCTTTCGTATGATTGGCATGTCCTGAATCCTAATCTTTCGGAGATGTTTGTGCAATATGGGTTTTCTGCTTTCCCATCGGGCGGAAGCGGCTATCATCCGCCCCATGTCTTTGTATGAACCAGATACGATTGCTGCAATTGCAACGCCGCCCGGCGAGGGCGGGGTGGGTATTGTTCGCATTTCGGGGCCTGAGGTCTGGGTGATTGCCGACACCATCTTTACCGCATTGGATAAAACGCCGGTTTCCGAGCTGGAGCATGGGCGCTTTGTCTATGGCAAGGTGCTGGACTCGAAGGGCGGGGAGATCGATACCGGTCTGGCGCTGGTGATGCGCGCTCCCAGAAGCTACACCTGCGAGGATGTTGTGGAGATTCAGGGGCACGGCGGTGCCGTGGGTATGCGGCGCATCCTGCGGCGCGCGCTCGAAGCGGGCGCCCGCATGGCCGAACCCGGCGAATTCACCAAGCGCGCTTTTCTCAATGGCCGTATTGACCTAGTCCAGGCCGAAGGCATTTTCGATCTGATCCGCGCCCGGTCCGATCGGGCGGCCAGCGCCGCCATGGAGCAGATGGAAGGCAAGCTCAGCAACCAGTTCAATGCCATCTACGATGCCTTTCTCGAAGTAGCCGCCAATCTTGAAACCACTCTAGACTTTGTTGAAGACGAGCTTCCGGATGATGTCTTCGCGGGAATCGCCGATCTGCTGGACCGTACGTTCAGGTCGCTGGATGAATTGCTCGATACCTGGGACGAGGGGCGACTGTTGCGGGAAGGCGCACGCGTGGTGATTCTGGGTCGTCCCAATGCCGGGAAGTCGACCCTTTTGAATGCGCTGCTCGGTTTCAACCGTGCCATTGTTTCGAGCACGGCAGGTACCACGCGCGATACGATCGAAGAAGGATTCGTTCTCGATGGCATTCCGTTGCGTATTACGGATACCGCCGGTCTGCGCGAGACCGACTGCGAAATAGAGGCCGAGGGCATCCGGCGCGCCGAAGCTCACGGTCAGGAGGCCCATCTGTCGGTTTATCTGGTTGATGCCTCGCAACCGTTGCACGAAGAGGACCGGGTTCGCCTGGATAAACTGCACCCCGACAAGAGCATTGTGGTGCTCAACAAGGTGGACCAAGGCCGCCGGATCGAGGGCGTTTCAGGGGTCGAGGCCTGCCTGATTGCAGGGACGGGAGTCGAGGAGCTAAAGCGGGCGATGGCCGATGCGCTCGAAAAGGGGGCGGATTTGCATACACCACCCCATGCAGTTATTTCCGAACGTCATCGGCAGTTGTTGGTCAAAGCTCATTCCGAAGCAAAGCAGGCGCGGACATTTCTGAATGAAAACGTCGAGGCCAACGCAGTACTGGCCAGCGAACATCTGCGTTCGGCGTTGGAATATCTGGGGCAGGTTACTGGCCGGGTATACCATGAGGAGTTGCTGGATAATATTTTCTCGCGCTTCTGCATCGGTAAATAAGGGTTGAATTAGGCCCGGTTACAGGTAGATTTTGCAGGTTTTGCACAACAAGAGGATAGAAATATGAGCAGGAATTTGGCACCAATCGTCAAATGGGGCACCGATAAGAAATACAAGAAGGTCGAGGATTTCCTTCTGCGCCCGTCGGTGGAGGAGCAGGCCATGAAGGCGGCTGCCGCCATTTTGGCTGATGTGAAGGAGCGCGGCGACAAAGCCGTCATTGAGTGCGCCCGCCGGTTTGACGGCTCCAGTATTTCCTCCCGCCGTATTCGCGTTTCCCCCGAGGAAATCGCCGAGGCGGTGACGCTGGTCGACGACGATTTCAAGAAAGCGGCGAAAGAGGCGCACAAGCGCATTGTAGCGTTCTCGAAGAATGGTTTGCGCGATGACTGGCAGATGGATACGCCAAAGGGCGGTATGCTCGGCGAACGGTTCGTTGCCTTCGACCGGGTGGGCGCCTACATTCCGGGCGGTGCTGCTCCGTTGGCTTCGACCGCGCTGATGACGCTCACGCTGGCTAAGGTGGCGGGCGTGAAAGAACTGGTCGCCTGCTCACCGGGGGATGCAACCGGCAAACTGAACCCTTACATAATCTATGCCCTCGATCTGGCCGGTGCCACCGAGATCTACAAGATCGGTGGGGTACACGCGATCGGCGCAATGGCTTACGGAACCAAGTCAATCGCCAAGGTCCGCAAGATTGTCGGGCCCGGCGGCCCCTATGTTACCGCCGCAAAACGGCAGGTATACGGTGATGTTGCACTCGACATGGTTGCCGGGCCGAGCGAGATTGCCGTACTTTGCGATACCTTCGCCAATCCGGCCCACGTTGCGGCCGACCTGCTTTCGCAGGCGGAGCACGGAACCGGATCGGAAAAGTCTCTGTTGGTTACGACCTCGCAAAAGCAGGCCGAGGCCATTCGTGCGGAGGTTATTAAGCAGGCGGCAACGCTGTCGCGTTCTGAGCCGATCAACAAGGTGCTGGCCAATGGCATGCTGCTGGTGGTGGTAAAGGATCTGGCCGACGGCATGAAGCTGTGCAACCTGTTTGCTCCGGAACATATGGAATTGATGGTCAAGAATCCTGATAAGTGGGCCGGAAAAGTAGTGAATGCGGGAGCGCTCTTCATCGGCGAATGGACTCCGGAATCGGTGGGCGACTTTGCCGCAGGACCAAGCCATGTGCTGCCGACGGGCGGAACGGCAGCCTATTTTTCGGGGCTGACCGTGGAAGATTTCCGCCGCCGCATCAGCCTGATCCGGTTTACCAAAGAAGACCTGCAGGACACCTTGCCGGTGGTTGAGGCGTTCGGTCGCATTGAAACCCTCGACGGACATGCGCGCTCCGCCACGATTCGTTTTGAGTAAGGGGGGAATGATTTCCACCGTCTTTAAATTCGGAGTGCGATTTACGTAACAGGAAGCCTATGAGTGATTTGATTAGAAAAACAGTGCGGGCCATGTCCGGCTACGTCCCCGGCGAGCAACCGAAGGGCGAGGGAATCATCAAGCTGAATACCAACGAAAATCCGTATCTGCCCTCGCCGGATGTGCAGGATATTCTGTCGATGGTCGATATCGCGGTTCTATCGCGTTATCCCGATCCGGTTTGCACGGAACTGCGCAAGGTAATTGCCGATCTGCACGGGTGCGCTGTTGAAAATGTTTTTGTGGGAAATGGCTCGGATGAAGTGCTGGCGCTGTGTATCCGCGCATTTGTGGAACGGGATGGCTCGGTGGGCTATTTCGATCCGTCCTATTCGCTTTATCCGGTTTTGGCCGACATTGAAGATGTTGAAAAACGGCCGGTTGCGCTCAATGCCGCGTTTGGCTGGGATATGCCCAAAAACTACGAAGCATCGCTGTTTTTTCTGACGCAGCCCAATGCGCCCACGAGCATGGTTTACGAAAAGGCCACGATCGAAGGTTTCGTGAAGGAGTTTGACGGCGTAGTGCTGATTGACGAGGCCTATGCCGACTTTGCAGACGACAACTGCATGGAGTTTGCCATCGCGCACGACAATGTTCTGGTCGCGCGGACGCTCTCGAAGTCCTATTCGCTGGCGGGAATCCGGTTGGGTTATTGCGTGGGGAATGCCGAACTGATCGGTGCCATGTACAAGATCAAGGATTCGTACAACGTGAACTATCTGACACAGGAAGTTGCTCGCGTGGCGATCCTCGATCAGGACACGATGAAAGCCAATGTTGAGGCGATCGTTGAAACCCGCAAGATGGTGACAGAGAAGCTCGAGGAGTTCGGGTTTGAGGTCTGCCCTTCCCAATCCAATTTTCTGTGGATCAAACCGTTGGGTTTTACGGCGGAATCGCTTTTTAAGGCGCTGCGGACAAAGAATATCATCGTACGCTATTTTTCCGGCGATGAGCGCACACGCGACTATCTGCGCGTCACGATTGGAACGGCGCCGGAGATGCTGGCATTCCTGGACGCGCTGGATGAAATCCTGCGGGGGGATGATTGATGGGTGCGGCATGTCCAGGCAAAGGGGAAAACCTGAAGTTCTGTACCTGTACCTATGATTGCGACAAACGTGGCGTGTGTTGCGAATGCGTAGCCTATCATCGGGCAAAGGGCCAGATTCCCGGTTGTTTCTTTTCTAAGGAGGGCGAGGCCACATGGGATCGCTCTGTTCGTAATCTATGCAAGGATTGCGGTGCCGGCTGAATGCCGCCAGGTTGCTTGACTCGGTGCAGGGCTCAGGCATAATGAAATGCTTTATTAGACGGACTTATACATGATCAAGGTAAACGGAGTTTCAAAGAAATATCCGGCGCGGTTGGCGGTGGATAATGTTTCATTCGAGGTAGCTCGGGGTGAAATTGTCGGATTTCTCGGGCCGAACGGCGCGGGGAAGACGACTACCATGCGCATGTTGGCGGGATATCTTCCGGTGGACTCCGGATCCATTGAGATTGCAGGATTTGATGTGGCCACCCAGCCGCAGGAGGTGCGTCGGCGTATCGGCTACCTGCCCGAAAGCTGCCCCCTCTATCCTGAAATGCGCGTGGATGAATATTTGCGTTTCCGCGCTGAACTGAAGGGCGTCAAATCGTCTGTCCGCAAGGCCAGGGTCGGCGAGGTCAAGGAACAATGCGGACTGACCGAGGTGGGGCGCCGCATTATCGGACAGCTTTCCAAGGGGTACCGTCAGCGTGTGGGATTGGCCGACAGCCTGGTGCACGATCCCGACCTGCTGATTCTGGATGAGCCGACGGTGGGACTCGATCCTTTCCAGATCCGGCAGGTGCGCGAGTTGATCCTTCAGCTGGCCACGCAGCATACCATTTTGCTTTCGACGCATATCCTGCAGGAGGTCGAAGCCATCTGTGAACGGATCCTGATTATCAACGAGGGTTGCATTGTCGCTTCCGACACGGAGGAAAACCTGCACCGGAAACTGCATGCCTGTTCCATTATCGAGATGGAAATCATGGCCGACAAGGATACGGCGGTGGCCAAGGTGGGTGCACTGGCCGGCATGGATGTGCGCAATGCCACGGAGCTGGCCGACGGCTGGCTGTGGCTGGAGATTGAAGCGGATGCCCCTGCCATGCGGGTGGAACTTTTCAATCTGGCTGTTGCGGAGGGCTGGATGTTGCGGGAACTAACCGAGCAGCAGCATTCGTTGGAAGATACCTTTGTCCAGATTACGCGCAGCAAGGGGGAGAAATCGTGAGTGTATTCCTGAGCCTCTTCAAGAAGGAACTGCGGAGCTGCTTCCTTTCACCGATTGCCTATGTGGTGATGTTTTTCTTCTGGGTGCTGACCGGCGGCAACTTTATCTGGCTGCTGATCCAGATGGCGGACGGCGAGTCGCTGATGTTTGCGACGCAAGGAATTTTCGGAGGGCTGGTGCTGAGTTTTGCCGTCCCCTTTGTTGTGCCGCTGATCACGATGCGCCTCTTTGCGGAAGAGCGCAAGCTGGGCACCCTGGAGGCTCTGCTGACGACGTCTGTACGCATACCGGAGTTGGTCCTGTCCAAATTTGCGGGAGCGCTGGTGTTCTACATCGTGCTGTGGCTTCCTGTCGTTGTGTATATTGGAATACTGATTCATTTCAGCCCACCGGAGGTGGTCGGGTTCCCCGATGCCGGTGCGATGTGGTCGGCGGCCATGGGCATTATTCTGGTGGGCGGCCTGTACCTTTCCGTGGGTCTCTGCATGTCGGCGTTGACCTCGAACCAGATTGTGGCCGCCATTTCGTCGTTCGCCCTTCTGTTCGGAACTACGCTGGTGCTGGCCTTCATGGCCTCGAATTCACAAAGCAACACGGTGCGGACTCTGGGCCAGTATTACTCGTCTTTCGTTCACATGATGGATTTTTCACGGGGGATTCTGGATAGCCGGATTATCGTGATGTATCTATGTAATTCCGCATGGTTCCTGTTCGTTTCCATGAAGATCATCGAAGGCAAGCGCACCTAGGCCTCAAGGATAGAGAATAAATGAAGCGAGATTTTAGAAAATTGAAGGCCGTTGCCGCCGCGTTTCTGGCTTTAGTGCTGATCCTCATGATCGGTTTTATCTCCCTGCGAAATCCCTTCCGGATCGATTTGAGCGACCGCAACTACTACAAACTGTCCGATAAAACCACGCAGTTGCTGGATCAACTGGATCAGGATGTGCTCGTGACGGTGTTTTTCCAGCAGGAAAACCAGCTTTACGACGATATCGAGAACCTTTTGGAAGAGTATCAATACCGGTCCCGCAACATCCGTGTTGAATGGGTCGATCCCTTGCGCGATCCTGCTCGCGCCGAAAAGCTGGCGCACAAATACGGGATAACTCCGTCCAAGGTGGTTGTTTTCGACATTAATGGAAAGAGCAAGGATTTATATCAGTCCGACCTGGCCGAAATGACGGTTGTTCAAGGACGGCGTGATCCGGTGATGACCGCATTCAAGGGGGAACAGGCCTTCTCTAGTGCTATTCAGGCCTTGGTCGAAGGCGAAACGCCGGTGGTTTATTTTCTCGTAGGGCATGGAGAGCATCGTGTAACCGATTTTGACCAGATGGTAGGATACAGCGATATCGGATCCATCATTTTCCGTGATAATATTGATGTCAAGGAGCTGGTACTTACCGACGAAAAGGTGGTTCCCGATGATGCCGCTGCCGTCGTGATTGCGGGGCCCATGCAAAAGATGAGTTCGGCTGAAGTTGAAATGATCGAGGATTATTTGGGCCGGAGTGGGCATCTCTTCGTGTTGCTCGACGCATTGCGGGAAACCGGTCTGGAAGACATGCTCCGGCGATGGGGGATCTCGCTGCGCAACGACATTGTGCTGGATCCTGAAAACACCCTTCATGGCAGCGATGTGCATATCCGCCGCTACAATGCACATCCGATCAGCATGAAAATAAATGCCATTGTTCAATTCATTCTTCCGCGGTCCATCGAGCCTCCATTTGATAAGGCCGGCAATCCCGTTTCCGTGAACGACCTGCAGACGGTGGTTCCTTTGTTCAACACATCGGAAAAGAGCTGGTCGGAAACGCAGGTGGAGGATACAAACGCTAAGTTTGATGCGAATACAGGGGATCGTCGCGGGCCTATCTATCTGGGTGTGGCGGTTGAACGTGGAGCGGCTCAGGACGAACTGGATGTGCAGATCGACCCTGCAAGAATGGTGGTCTTCGGGGACTCCGATTTCGTGAGCAACGGTGCGATGGTTGGCGGCAACCCGGATCTTTTTATGAGTGCGCTGAACTGGTTGCTGAGCCGCGATGAAACTCTGGCCATCTCCCCCAAGCCGATCGAAGAGGTGCAGCTGGGGTTGTCGATGAAGCAATTCCGTACACTGGGTTGGATTAATATTGCCGGAATCCCGTGCATTGCGGTGGCGCTGGGTTTGATCGTTTGGTTCCGCAGGAGAAAGTAGTATTCATGAAGGATCGATCCATACGCGTTCTACTGATTAGCATTCTGGTGCTGGGCCTGTTCATTGTTGCCCAGGAAACCTGGCATGCACAGAATCCAAAGCGGGAAATGAAACGCCTCATGGTTTTTGACCTATATCCGAAAACCCTGACTTCTCTCCAGTTTAAAGGGACGAATTCCGTGATCGATTGTGTCAAGGAAAACGGACTCTGGATGGTTGGAGATTCCGAGGATAGCATGGGCCGCGCCGATATTGCCCGTGTTTTTGAGTTGATGGTCGGGCTGGATTCGCTTGGCAAGGGCACGACGATCACCGCCCGGCAGCTGAAGCTCCGGGGCCTTGATGCCTCCGCATACGGTTTCGATCCGCCTTCGATGGAAATTGTGGCCGTTGACAATCGTGGCCGGCACGTCTGGGAGATCGGTCGGACGACACCCACCGGGCTCGAAGTGTACGTGAGGCTGGTAGGCAGCGATGAAATCTATACGATTCCGCGTGACGTGTGGGATGTGATTCCTTCCAATCCAGATGATTTGCGCAACCGTGTGCTGTTCCCCGGCGAAATCGCTGGCGTTAAACGGTTGGAGATCCGGGGGTCGACGGCGGGGTTTGTCCGTGTGGCGAAGGAGTCGTCTAATGATTGGCGGATCCAGCAACCGATCGAGGCCCAGGCGGACCCTTATGAAGTTGCCGAATACATCGGCAGGCTGCAGAAGATTCGGGTTGAGGATTTTATTGCCGAAAATGTCTCTGACTTATCAGCATACGGTCTTCAGAACGAGACTCGGCAGATCTCGCTGGGAAGCTCCGATGGTTCGTCGCGGACGCTGATCTTCGGCGATTCGATTCCCAGTCGTCCCGGCTTGATCTATGCGCGCCGGGCGGATGACACCTCGGTCTTTGCGTTGAAAGAGGATGTTCTCCAGTTCTTCTCGCTGCCCGCGAATCCGTTCCGGGATGCGCGTGTTCTCACGCTTGCCCAGGATGAAATCACTTCTGTTAGGATTCAGCACGGGGATAAGCAATTAGCCTTGTCCAGCACTCCGTCGGGTGCATGGCAGGTGACCAGCCCGGCCGTATGGCCGGCGAATCCCAAAGCTGTCTACAGCCTGGTCGACTTGTGGAACAAGGCCGTGATTACCGATTACGACGTTTCGACCAATACCGTGGCTCCGGTGTGGACGTTGGACTTTGCTTCCGGTGCAGCTGGCAAGACGAATCGGATTGAAGTACTTCCTGCGGGTGAGAGAAAAGACGGCTTGCTGGTTCGGATAAATGATGATCCGGGCATAGTTCAAATAAACCTGCCGTTGGTGCCTGATTCGATCATTGATCCACTGGCCTACAAGAATAGGGAAATCTGGAGCTTGAACAGGAAAGACATAAACAAGCTGATTCTGGAGCGTACCGGCAGTGACCGGCAGGTTGTGGAATGCGGAGCCGACGAACCCTATGTTGCGTTGGAATCCAATGGGAATGCCCAGGTGGATACGTCGGCTGTTGACCGCATGATCAAGCGACTGTGCAATATTTCCACTTCTGAATACATTGCCTACAATCCGCGCAATCTTGATATCTACGGGTTGTCTAATCCTTCGGTTGAACTCTATGTGGGCTTGGTGGATTCCAATGAGCTGGGTCGAGTGCTGCTGGTCGGCAGAGAGTCGCCGGAAGGTTACTACTCCATGGTCAAGGGGCGGGATGTGGTTTTCTATCTGGATAAAGCAACGGTTGATGCCATCTCGTCCGATCTTGTGGTTAAACCGGATATGGCGGTACAGGTTCCCGAATAGATGAGAATGTTTCATCCCAGCCAACGACTCAGTGGGCGGGCCTACAGGATCATGCGCCGGCTGGTTCAACTCATATGCGGTGGGTTGGTTCTCTGGTTGGGCGTTGCCATGTACCTGAACCTCTTCGGCGTTCCCAAGCCGGTACTGCGCAGGATTGTGAGCCGTATAAACGACGCTGGAATTCCCGTTGATATCGAAAGTATCCACCTTGGCCTGTCCGGCTGGCGGGCCACGAACGTCCGGTGTTACAGCAGGGATCCGGACGATCTTAAACCTGTTGTTGCTGCTGCTGAGGTGTTTTTGCGAAAAAACGCACGAGTGAAAGGTGGTTTGCGCGAAGCCCGCGGGTACGACATCAAGGCCAACGGGATCCGCGTGTCACCTTCGGTGGAATGGGGGATCGGCTTACTGGCCGATAGTCGTTTGACAAAAGTGGAGCACACGGAGCTGTCGATAGCCCTGTCTCCCGATTCCATCGTCATAAAGAACGGGCAGGTCCAGTGGAACGCGGCAAGCTTCAGTGTGAATGGCACGGTGCGCCTTGCCACGGCAAAAGAGCGCGAAGCGGTGGAGTCATCCCAGGAGCAAGCATTCCGCGCTATTGCCATGGATCCGCGGTGGTCTCGTGGTGTGGAACAGGTCCTGACCGCGTTGGCGCAAAGCGAGGAAGCTGCCGTTGATCTAGACTTTCTGTTTGATATCGCACGGCCGGCCTCGAGCCGGCTGATCTGTTCTGCGTATGTCGGAGCGTTCGAGTTCCGTGATGTTTTCTTCAGCAAGGCTGAGCTTTCGGCTTCCTATGAATTCCCCCGGGCCCAGTTGAATCATGCCACCTTGCACAAGGACAACGAGATGTTTGGAATCGAGGGCTTCTATGACTTGGACAGCAAGACCATGCAGGCATCGGTTTCCAACGACATTTCAACGAAGAAAATGTTTCAGCTCTGTCCCCGGCCACCGTTTGAATTTCTTTCGCAATATGGAATCGAGCCGGAGTCGTTTCCCTCGTTTGATCTTCAGTTGGGTCCGGCCAATCCGGCGCATCTTCTTGAGAATCTTTCAGGATCGTTCCTGCTGCGCAATACCCTGTTTCGGGATTTGAAAATCAATTCCCTGAGAGGGAAGCTGGGCCGAAAGGGTAGTCGATTGGATATTTCCGAGTTAAAGGGAACGGTGGCGGGGCAGGAGCAACGCGCTGATGAAACCGGCAGCAGCATGCGGGGAGGGGCGGCTACCGGAGAAATCGTTTGGGATGCTGCAGGTCATGAGTTTCGCGTAACTGCCGAAGGCGATATCGATCCCAATCTGCTGCTGAAACCTCTGGCGGATGTCCGCATTGCAACCAATGTCATTTCCCGTTTTAAGTTTAACGATGAAGCGCCGCACCTGCGGGTTGAACTGGGGGCTTGTTATGATAATTGGCGTAGTTTCTTTATCAATGTCCAGGGCTCAGCCGAAGACATGCGTTTTCATCATGTTCCTTTTACTTCGATGAGTGCCTCTGCCTGCTACAAGGAAGGGGTCCTGTCTCTAGATCGGCTCATCGCAAAGCAAGGCGTCGATTTCTTAAAGGGATCGGTTTCGCTGGATTTCCGGAAGGGTGTGGCCAGTTTTGACGCGATGGGCAGTATAAATCCAAAAACCATCGAGGATGCAATTGATCCGCGATATGGCATATTCAGCAAATCCGTTAATGTGGTGGGTGCTGCCAAAATCAGCGGACGGGGTTTGCTGGATTGGCGACATATGAAAGCCACAGCGTTCACGGGTGAAGTGGAAGCACCGCGGGTGGAACTGCCCATGGCGGCACTGGACCATTTGACCACAACCGTGACCGGAGAGGGGCCGGTCATTCTGGTCGGGGATGCGGCGTTTAATATATATGGCGGAAATGGGGACGGGACGCTTTCCTTGTCGCTGGATCCCTTGGAGCCGGGAACGCCGTATAAGGTCTACGTGCATATAAATAAGGCTGATTTTAAACAATTTATTAAGTACATCGATCCGGAAACGGAAAGTGAAGCCACGGGAGAACTGAGCGGCAACTTGCAGGCCGAATCGGACTTTTCCAAGCGGTTTTTTGAATCGGCCAACGGGGCTGGCCGGGTGAAAATAAAAAACGGACAGCTGGCTGATTTGCCGTTTTTTAGCGGGTTCTCCAACCTCATGCGTAATATCATCCCATCCTTTAAGATATTCTCGATTAATCAGCTCTCTGGTGATTTTGCGCTGAAGAATGGTGTGGCCTCCACGGGTAACGCCTACTTTGACGGGGATCTGCTCAGCGCAAAGGGGCGCGGCCGCTACTCTGCAAGCGATGGATTCGATGCCTATGTGCAGGCGCAAGTACTCAGTGACAACAACGTGTCGAAATTCTTCCGGTTTTTCACGGATCCCCTGCTTAAGTTGTTCGAAATCAAACTCGAAGGCACCGTCAAGAAACCGGAGTGGACGATCAATGCCTTTACCTCCAGCGAAAAGAATAAGGCTGTGGATGAGTAGGATACGTAATGGATTTGTATTTGTTCGTTCCGCGGCTTATACATCGAGAGGTTGCTAAGGAGATAATCCCATAAACATGAACGCTCTACATCCCAGTTTTTGGGCGGCCCTTTTTGGGTGGCTCGTGGCTCAGTCGGTTAAAATGGTTTGCAGTTTTCTGGAAACCAAGCGGCTGGATTTCAGCTACATGGTCAGTACCGGCGGAATGCCTAGTGCACATTCGGCCATGGCCAGTGCTCTGGCAACCTCTCTTGGTCTATGCGAGGGATTTGATTCCCCGCTGTTTGCCGTGGGCTGCGCTTTTGCGATCGTGGTGATGTTCGACGCACAAAGTGTGAGGAAAGCCGCCGGTGAACAGGCCCGGCTTTTGAATCAGATTGTGGACGAGCTCCTGCAGTCCCATCATCTGTCTGAAAATAAACTCAAGGAACTGCTCGGGCATACGCGATTGGAAGTACTGATGGGCTGCCTAACGGGCATTGCCACGGCGGCGGCATCGCTCCGCTTCATCGATTTTTGGTGAATTCGCTGCAATCAGGGGCATTCATACAAGGGTACACTTCTCCTTGCATCTTCGGCAGATAGGCGTATACATGCCCGTTCGTTTTACAGAGCCGGACTGATACGGTTTGAAAATTCGGGGTTAACCTCTTGCGATGGGCGCGGGATATATGCCGCTGGATTTTCCTGCGCGGCTTATACATATATGTGCCCAATAAAGTAAGAGAGACCTGTCATGAAATTCAATGAAATGGGACTGAGTCCCGAAACACTCCAATCGCTTCAAACACTGGGGTTTGAAACCCCGACTCCGATCCAGGAACAGGCTATTCCCATCCTGCTTGAAGGTAAACGCGACTTTATTGGTCTCGCCTCAACCGGTACCGGGAAAACGGCGGCTTTCGGTTTGCCGCTGCTGGAGCGCATGGATCCGAATAATGACATGCCGCAGGGCATCATTCTTTCCCCGACCCGCGAGTTGTGCCTGCAGATTTCCGAAGATCTTAAGAAGTTTGCCCGTCACCGGAGTGGAATCAAGATCACGGCGGTTTACGGTGGCTCGAACATTTCAACCCAGATCCGCGACCTGAAGCGCGGTACGCAGATTATCGTTGCCACACCCGGCCGTCTGCTCGACCTGATCGAGCGTCGCGCCGCCAAGCTGGATCAGATTTCTGTTGTCGTTCTCGACGAAGCCGATGAAATGCTGAACATGGGATTCAAGGACGAGCTGGATTCCATTCTTTCAAAGGCCCCGGAAAATCGAGTCACCTGGCTGTTTTCAGCCACCATGGCAAAGGGAGTGGCCCGCATTGCCCAGAACTATCAGAAGGATCCGGTCGAGGTGTCCGTAGGCGGTCGCAACGAATCCGCCGCCAATATTCAGCACCTCTGTTTTATGGTGCATGAAAAAGACCGCTATCCCGCTGTAAAACGCATTCTCGATTTCCTGCCCGAAATCTATGGACTCATCTTTTGCCGTACGCGCGCTGAAACCCAGTCCGTGGCCGAAAAACTGATTCAGGATGGGTACACTGCGGATGCGTTGCACGGGGATCTATCCCAGGCGCAGCGCGATGCGGTCATGCGCAAGTTCCGTCAGAAAAACATTACGATTCTGGTGGCCACTGATGTGGCGGCCCGCGGGATCGATGTCGACGATATTACGCACGTGATCCACTACAAATTGTCGGATGAAATCGCGGCCTATACACACCGTAGCGGTCGTACGGCCCGTGCCGGAAAGTCCGGTGTATCCATTGCGCTGATCAACTTGCACGAACGCCGACGTATCGTCGAGTTGGAGCGTCGCAACAATATCAAGATCAAGCTCGAAAAGGTTCCAGATGCGCGCGCCATCTGTGAAAACCAGTTGCTGGCGCTCATCCACCGTGTGGTCGAGTGCGAGATCAACGAGGAGGAGATCAAAGACTATCTCCCGCCCGCCTACGAAGCGCTTTGTCACCTCGATAAAAAGGAAATCATCAAACGCTTTATCGCGACCGAATTTAACCATTTTTTGGAATACTACCGCAATTCCGACGATATCAACGTGAAGCCGCGCCCGCAACGCGACCGCGAACGTCAGCCGCGGCAGCAGCGTTCCGACAATTCGAAGCGCAACAGCCGCATGCAGGCCTACGACACCACGCGCTTCTCCATCAATGTCGGTCGGGTGCATAAGGTCAACGCCGGCGCAATCGTCCGTTTGGTCTGTGAAAACTGCAATGTGAAGTCCAACCAGATAGGCGCGATTGATCTTGGCCGCGATACCTCATTCTTCGAGGTGTCCAAGGAAGCCTCCAGCAGCATTCGACAGGGCATGGAAAACCTCAAGCTCGACGGTCGGCAGGTCAGCATCCGTTCCGCTTCCGGGGGAGCGCGTAAGCCCTCGAACCAGCCGCACCGGAATAAAACCCAGAGGTAGAGCTGTAATGAAGAAAACGGTTTTCATTACCGGGGCGACGCGGGGCATTGGCCGAGAACTCGTGAAACAGCTTTCGGCGTTGGAATATACCGTGTTTGCAACGGGCCGCGATGCGGCGCTGCTGGATTCGCTGAAAACTGAAACGAATTGCCGGGGCGCCGTCGCCGACCTATCCGATCCGGATCAGGTGGTCTCCATCTATCATCAGGCAAAGGCGGCGTTGGGGCAGGTGGATATCCTGATCAACAACGCCGGACTGAACCACCGTAAGGCTCCGGTTGCAGAAATTGAGCTGGACGACTGGGAACTGCAGTATGCGGTAAACCTGCGCGCACCGATGCTGTTGAGTCGTGAGGCGCTGAAGGAGATGTCCGGACGAAGGCGCGGGCACATCGTCAATGTCGTTAGCACCATCGCCAAGACATCGCAGCCTAATTATGCGATCTATTCGACCATGAAGTACGGCGTCATGGGTTTCACGAAGTGCCTGATCAAGGAGGCTCGGGAAGTGAACGTGAAGGTGACTGCGGTCTATCCCGGCGGTGTCGACACGGACTTCCGTCCGGAAGAGCGCCCTGAATACCTGTCGGTGGAATCCGCGGCGAGGATGATCGTTCACTGTGTCACCGCGCCGGAGGATGTGGTGGTGCATGATCTGACCTACCGACCGATGGCGGAGCGCAATTTTTGATGCATGATGAGTGACGCTTGAATCGTGATCGACGGGAAGCAGGACACTTTTGAGGCGGGATTGTTTTTGACCGAGTAACTTGAGGTCCAGCACCATTCAACGCCTCACGCCTCACGCCTCACGCCTCACGCCTCACGCCTCACGCCTCACGCCTCACGCCTCACTCTGCTTGCTGTCTCATCTTCTGCATGGCGTCGATCTGGATTTCCAGTTTAGGGGTAAGCCACATGTCCTGGGTGATTTTAAATTTGGGATGGTTGGCGAATATTTTTTCAACCGACAGATAATCCTTCGTGATATGGGTTTTGAGCAGGAGCACATAGTTTTCACCCATGCCGGAAACCCGTACGTCCGGGTTTTCAATGCCTTCGGTCTTCAGCGTATTTTCCAGTTCTGTTTTGTAGGCCTCGGCGTCGGTTCCCTCTCCGCTGAAGATAAACAAGTGGGGACGACTAGATGGCATATCCAGGTATTTGTCCGCATTAGTGGGCTTTTGGCCGGTCAGATCTTCATAGATTTCATAGATCGCGATATTGTTTTCATCCTCGAGTTTTTGATTCAGGATTGAAGTCACTTTTTCGTGATTCTTTTGTAAGGATTCGGCAATGCGTTCGTAAAGCATCTGTTCACGGTCGCTCGTCGCTATATCGATAAGACAGTTGATAATTTCGTCGGACTTATCCTCGACCTGCGTGAGGCCGTAGTAGACCGCATTGTAACGGACATCCGATGACTCGTCCTTGGATAACTTGATGAGCAGCTCGATGGCTTCGGGATTGGGATTGGCTTTGCCTTGTATAAAATACTCGCCTAGCAATCGGGCCGTAACACTGCGGACCGGAAGAGCGGAGTCTTCCGAGCAGACTTTGAGGCCCGGCAGGTACGATTCATCCACCTCTCCCGGTAAATTACCCTGAGTGATCATGGCCAGCGAATGTAACTTCAACTGAGGCGGGCCCATAACCAACATTTCCTGAATAGAGATGGTCGAAGGGGCGGTCGGGGTGTTCGTGGCGGTCGGGGGCTTGTTTGTGGCCGCGGGTGGGGTGTTTGTGGCGGGGCTGGGGGTAGGCACAGCACTGTCCTCGGCGCACACAATGGATGTTGACAGGAAAACAAAGGCAAGAATGGATCGATTGGTCATGATATATCTCCGTGATTCAGTAGAAGAAAAGATAGGCAACTTGCATGCTAAAAACAAGAAACATTAGCAAGCGCTGCATAATGCTGGCGTGGAGGCGGGTAATTGGGCTTCCGTTTATATCGCTCAAACTTCGAAATCCTCTCGAATCATTTTGCGGGACGGTTGCTTAAGTGCAAGACTCTGCATCATCTTAAGGATTCGGCTTTAGGTTTGTTTTGCAATCGCTTTACAAAATGGTACTGGCAATCCAGACAGGCTGAATAATGAAATCGTTCGCAACGAAGGAGGACAGGATGAAGTGGATAAAGAATGTTTCAATTGCAGTTGCAGCATGCATGGCCACCGTAGGGGCGGCAACGGCGGCAACGGCGGCACTGGTAGAAAAGCCATCCGTATTACCGGACGCGATGATCACTGCAACGGTTTCCGATTTGCATGGACTCATTGATGGTGTGGGTAGCGTAGCCGAGCAGGTTTCGCCCATGGCGAGTGGCATGATGCTTAAAAGCATGATTGGTATGCAGCTGGGCGATCCCGGTTTGGCTGGTATTGCTCCGGGCAAGGGCTTGGCTGTAGTGGCCTTGGATCAAACCAATCTTTTTGCAGTCGTAGAGGTGAATGAAGCCCAGGCGGCGACCTACTCGGCTTTGCTGTCGCAAAAAGGGCTTCAATCCAGATTGGTGGATGGCGTCCTGATTGTTGCGCCGGATGCAGCTCAATTGGAAAAAGGGGCCGGACGGGTTGCTGTAGTCAAGGAAACGCTGTTGGCCAGGCGCAGTCCTACTTTGCGCATTGCCGTGCCGCCGGCTGCGTTGTACGAAAAAAACAAGCTTCAGGTTGATGGGATGATGCAGATGATGCCGATGATGCTGGGTATGGGCATGATGCAGGCGCCCGGTATGGATCCCGCAATGGCAGGAAGTACAACAAAGATTTTGCAAGCGGAAGTCAGCTTCTTACTTTCCCTCGCGAAACAATGCGAGGCCGTGGAAGTTGTAGTGGCTCCGCAGGATGGCGCGGTGCGCATCAGCGAAACCTTAACCGCAAAGCCGGCGACCCGCCTGGCCACGCTGCTGACTTCTCCAAAATCCTGTCAGCCCAATCCCAAGCTTCACTCCGGTTTGCTAGGCGATGCGGCTATCGCAGTTGATTGCACGCTGTCCAACCCTGATGCATTGGCTTCCTTTGTCGGGGAGGAACTGGAACTGCTTTTGAAGGACATGAACCTTGATGCGGAGATGCTGACAAAGGTGAAGGAGAGCATGACAAAGTGGATGGGGCTTTACGGTGGAACCTGCTGTGAAACCATCGGATTTGGCGGTGATAGCTTTATGCACATCAACTATGCACTGGAAGTGAAGGATGAAGCGGCTGTCATGTCCTACTTCAAGACCGTGGAGCAGGATATGGCGCCTTTCCTGGAACTGTATAAATCCATGGGCATGCCGATGACTTTCGAGTTCTTGGAAAATGCGCGCGAGCACAAGGGAGTTCCGATCCACCAGTTTAAAGTGGGCATTACAATGCCTGAGGATCAACAGGCTGCCATGAAGTCCATGAACATGGATATGGACAATCTGGTGTACGATTTTGCAATTTGCGATGGCTTTCTCCTATATGCCATGGGCGGTACAACGATCGAAACCTTGATTGATCGCGTCAAAGACGCGGAATTCCAGGGCTCTCCGTTGATGGCGCGTAGTATATATCCCACCGGAGGTTTCTACTATTGCGACGTTGATGTCGCCAAATACATGGAGGGTATTTCATCGATCATGCCGAATGATCCGAACAACCCGCTTCCACAGATTTCAGCCATGCTGCAAGGGGCTGAACCGGTGACCTCCGCCGGCTTCCGCGAAGACGGCATGGTCATGTGGAGTGTTAACGTGCCTGGGTCCCTGCTGGCCAAGGTCGGACAGGCGGCCATGATGATCCAGATGCAGCAGATGCAGCAGATGCAGCAAGCAGCTCCGCTAGCTACGCCGTCACTGGACCCAGTTTCATTGGACAGCATGCCGGAAGGTCCTGCGCCCGTGCCGGCGGAGTAGCTGGAATCGTTCGGAATCGTGTAAATCCCGTCGTTTTAGGCGGGATTTTTCTTTTTCCTGATTTCGTTGTGCAATTCGACGGAGTTTCTCGCTATGCTCCCCGCCATCTTTTTCAACGTATTTGGGATGAGGGGAAATCAGTATGATCTACAGAATTGAAATCGGTTTAAAAGACGGTGTTCCGGATGCGCGCGGACGCGGTGTTATCCACCGCGCGGCAGGCGCGCTGAAGATGGAAATCGCGGAATGCCGTACACGCGATGTGTATAAAGTCGTTGCGGATGTTGATGATGCTACGGCATCCACCGTACAGAAAATCTTCGCCGATCCGGTCGTGGCCGAATCCGCTATGGGACGTCTCTCTGCGCCGGAATCCTTCGATTGGATGCTTGAAATCGGCTTCAAGCCCGGCGTAACCGACAATGTGGGCCGCACGGCGCGCGGCGCGCTCAAGGATATTGTCGGCCGCGAACTGGCCTGGGAAGAGCAGGTTTACACCTGCATCCAGTATTTCCTCTCCGGCGAACTCTCCCGGCAGGATGTCGAGCACCTCGGCAAGGACCTGCTGGCCAATACGCTGATCCAGACCATTTCCGTGTTCTCGAAAGACGAATGGCTGGCGGCGGATCCTGATATTTCCGCCCCGATCTTCGACGACCATCCCGAAATCAAGGTCAACACTATCGAACTTCCGGATGACGACGCGGCGCTGATGAAGATTTCCAGCGATGGCATTCTTTCGCTCTCGCTCGAAGAAATGCGCACGATTCGAAGCCATTATCTACGCGAAGATGTCAAAGCCCACCGCACCGAGCTTGGTCTGCCGGAATGGCCGACTGATGTTGAGCTCGAATGTATTGCCCAGACTTGGTCGGAACATTGTTCGCACAAGATTTTTGCTGGAACGATCAACTACAAGGACGAGGAAACCGGCGAATCCGAAACCATCCATTCGCTCTATAAAACCTACGTCAAAGCCTCCACTAAAAAGATCGAAGAGTCGATCGACTGGCTGATATCGGTCTTTACCGACAACGCCGGCATCGTGAAATTCAACGAAGACATCCACCTCGTATACAAAGTCGAAACCCACAACTCGCCGTCGGCGCTCGATCCGTTCGGCGGTTCCATGACCGGCATCGTTGGCGTTAACCGCGATCCGCTTGGAACCGGCATGGGCGCATCGCTGGTCTCCAACGTCTGGGGCTACTGCCTTGGATCGCCGTTCTACGACAAGGAAATTCCCGAAGGCCTGATGCATCCGCGCCGCATTCGTGACGGCGTCCACGAAGGGGTCATCGCCGGCGGCAACGAATCCGGGATTCCGTATAGCCGCGGCTTCGAATGTTTCGACGAACGCTTCCTCGGCAAGCCGCTGGTTTATTGTGGCACCATGGGCACCATTCCCGTTGAAGTGGGTGGACGTCCTTCACAGCGCAAGGAGATCGAAGTCGGCGACTGGACCGTCATGTGCGGCGGCCGCATCGGCAAGGATGGCATTCACGGTGCGACCTTCTCCTCCGAAGAGCTCCGCACCGAATCGCCCGCCCAAGCGGTGCAGATCGGCGACCCGCTGACCCAGCGCAAGCTCTACGAATTCCTGCTCGAGGCGCGCGATCTCGGTCTCTTCCGTTGCATCACCGATAACGGCGCCGGCGGCATTTCCTGCTCGTTCGGTGAAATGGGTAAATATTCCGGCGGATGCGAATGCGACCTCGCCGGCGCACCACTCAAATACGAAGGCCTCCAGCCGTGGGAGGTACTCGTTTCCGAAGCGCAGGAACGCATGACCCTCGCCGTTCAGCCTGAATGCCGCGAAGCGTTCGAAGTGCTCGCCAAGCAGCGCGATGTCGAAGTCGCCTTCATGGGCAAGTACAACGATTCCGGCTACTTCACCGTCAAGCAGGACGGCAAGGTCATCGCCAGCCTCGACATGGACTTCCTCTATGAAACCGGCTGCCCGACGCTTGTCATGCCCGGTGTCTGGAATAAGCCGTCGATTCCGGCTCCGGTGGTGGAGCAGCAGGCCGACTATTCCGATACGCTCACCAAGCTGATGGGCGATTTGAACATTTGCTCGCGTGAATACAAGAGCCGCATCTACGACGGCGAAGTCAAAGGCCTGAGCGTTGTGAAGCCGTATGTCGGCGTGAACGCCGATGTTCCGTCCGATGCCACCGTCATGCGCGTGGAATACAACAACGACCGCGGCGCCGTTTTGGCCGAAGGCATCAACCCGTGGTATTCCGATATCGATACCTACGACATGACCACCTCGGTGATCGATGAAGCGGTCCGCCGCGTCATCGCGGTCGGTGGCGACATGAACCGCATTGCGATTCTCGACAACTATTGCTGGCCGGATCCGGTCGAGTCGCCCAAGACGCCCGACGGCGCCTACAAGATGGCTCAGCTCGTCCGCTCCAACAAGGCTCTCTACGATTTAACAACTGCGTATAAAACGCCAGCGGTCTCGGGTAAGGACTCCTGTAAGAACGACTCCACTCGGGGTGGAAAGAAAATATCAATACCGCCGACCCTGCTCGTTTCTTCGATCGGGCAGATCGACGATGTTAAAAAGGCGGTCACCATGCCGCTGAAAAATGCGGGTGACGTGATCTATGTCATTGGCGAAACCAAAAACGAGCTCGGTGCTTCGGCCTTCTATCGTCTGCTGGCGGAAGAGCAGGGCGCACCGATGAACTATGGCGGAACTGTTCCTGCCGTGGATGCTGAAAAGGCGCTCAAGATCTATGCGGCTATGAACAAGGCCACCGACGCCGGACTGCTGAAATCGGCCACGACGCCGACCAAGGGCGGCCTCGCCGTTTCACTCGCGCTCGCGTGCATTGGCGGGCAGCTCGGTGCCGAAGTTGATCTCTCGGTTCTCGGTGTTGAATCCGATGTCGCGCTCTTCTCCGAATCCAACAGCCGTTTCGTCGTATCGGTTGCGTCCGAAAAGGCCGCCGAACTCGAAGCGCTATTTGCCGGTCTGCCGATTGAGAAGATCGGTTCGGTAACCGAAGCCAAGAAGTTGGTTGTTGCAGGTTCGATTAACGCCGATGTCGATGCGCTGGTGAAGCCGTTCAAGGAAACGCTTTACGGAGTTTGATTTCATCGATCGTATTCGGAGAGCAAAACGCAGAGTCGGATCCAAAGACTCTGCGTTTTGCATGTAAGGACATGAAGGAACAATTCATTTCAACCATTCTGGAATCCACCGGGGCGGATGCACTGGTTGGACAGGAAACCATTCAGAGCCTATGGAGTGGCTACGGGAAAATTGCCCGCGTCCGCTTGCAAGGAGGATTGGTTGACCGTGTCATCATAAAGCACGTTCATTGGCCGACGGAGCAGGATCATCCACGCGGATGGAATACGGATCTGTCCCACGAGCGGAAGGTTCGATCCTATCAGGTGGAGATGGCGTGGTATGAACGGTGGAGTACCCGGTGCGATGCCGGATGCCGGGTGCCGCATGGTCTTGCACTGGACTCGGACGGCAAGGAATTCCTGTTGGTGCTAGAGGATCTCGATGCGGTGGGATTCGGCGGTCGCTGTCATTATGTATCCGATGAAGAACTGCGGGCCTGTCTTTTCTGGCTGGCCCAATTCCATGCCACATTCATGAATGCGCAGCCGGTCGGATTATGGGAAAAAGGAACCTATTGGCACCTTGAGACGCGGCCCGATGAATTGAACGTGCTGGGCCATGAAGATCCGGCACTGAGGGATGCGGCCGCAACGATCGACCGGAGACTCCGGGAGTCGCCGTTTCAGACCTTGGTGCACGGCGATGCCAAGCTGGCCAATTTTTGTTTTTCGAGCGATGGCACCCGGGTAGCCGCCGTTGATTTCCAATATGTCGGCGGCGGGTGCGGCATGAAGGATGTTTCGTATTTTATCGGGAGCTGTCTGGGCGAGGTGGAATGCGAGAGTAGGGAAGGGGAACTGCTCGAAATCTATTTTACTGCATTGCGCGCCGCACTGAAGAGGCGGCATCCGGATCTCGACGCAGACGCGGTTGAACGCGACTGGCGCGCACTCTATCCTGTCGCCTGGACCGATTTTCATCGTTTTTTGAAAGGCTGGAGCCCCGGCCATTGGAAGATCAACGATTACAGCGAACGGCTGGCCCGCGAGGTGGTTGCCGGATTGGGAGGCATTTAATGAAGCTGGAAAAAGAGCACCTGTTGGATTTGGCGGAACGGGCCGTGTTGGCGGCGCGCGAGGCGGGGGCGCTGATTGCGGAACATGCGAGCCGTCCGGTCGAAGTCAAAACCAAGGCCAATGCGCCGAGCCGTGCATCCGAGGTGGTGACAGAGGTCGATTTCATGAGTCAGGAGGCGATCCTGAACATACTGAAACCTACCTGTGAGGAGTATGATCTGGCCCTGCTTTCGGAAGAACAACCGGATGATCCAGCCCGGCTGGAGAAGGATGCGTTCTGGTGCATCGATCCGATGGATGGCACGCTCTGTTTTGTGGAAGGAACGCCCGGATATGCGGTATCCATCGGACTGACTTCGAGGTCCGGCGATCCGTTGATCGGGGTGGTATTCGATCCCGTGGAACAGGTTCTTTATCACGCAATTTCCGGAGTCGGTGCATTCCGCAATGGAGAACCGTTCCGGATGGATTGGAGCGGCAGATCGTTGTCGCTGGTCAGCGATAACGGCTTTGTTCAACATCCCCGTTTCAGTGAGATCATGGCGCGTCTTGAAATCATTGCCGAGGAGTTGGGATTGTGCGGTGTTGAGTCGCAATTCCAGGGAGGGGCGGCGATGTGTTCCTGCTGGGTGCTGGAGCGGGCTCCCGCGTGCTATTTCAAGTTTCCCAAATCGGAAGACGGCGGAGGAAGCCTATGGGACTATGCCGCCACCGCTTGCATTGCACAGGAGGCCGGCGCAGTCGCTACCGATAGTTTTGGCGACCCATTGGATCTCAACCGTCCTGATTCGACCTACATGAATCATCGGGGGATGATCTATGCCAGCGATATCGCGCTGGCGCAAAAGCTCTCCGAGCTGCGCGAAAAACTGTATGGCTAAAATAAAACCCCGCGGTTGGCCGCGGGGTTTTCTTGTTCGGATATGATCCCTACTATTTCTCCAGCAGGATGCGGAGCATCCGGCGGAGCGGTTCGGCGGCGCCCCAGAGAAGCTGATCGCCAACGGTGAAGGCGGCGACGTATTCCGGGCCCATTTTCATCTTGTGGATGCGACCGACCGGAACGGTTAGCGTGCCGGAAATGGCGGCTGGGGTCAAACGCTTTAGCGTCTCTTCCTTGTTGTTGGAGACCACGTCGACCCACTCGTTGTCATTGCGGAGGATCTCTTCAATTTCTTCAACCGAAACATCCTTCTTCAGTTTGATGGTCAGGGCCTGACTGTGGCTGCGCATGGCACCGATGCGGACACACAGACCATCGATCGGAATAGCCGGATCGTTCTGAAGAATCTTGTTGGTTTCAGCGTGGCCCTTCCACTCTTCCTTGGTCTGGCCGTCATCGACGGCCTTGTCGATCCACGGGATCAGCGAGCCGGCCAGCGGAGCGCCGAACTGTTCGGTCGGCATGGTGTCGCTGCGCAGCGCGTCGCTGACCTTGCGGTCGATGTCCAGAATGGCGGACGCAGGATTCTTGAGATCTTCCGCGGCGGCATCGAATAGGTGACCCTTCTGGGCGAGCAGTTCGCGCATGTTCTGGGCGCCGGCGCCGGAGGCGGCCTGGTAAGTCATGGAGGAAACCCATTCCACGAGGCCGGCCTTGAAGAGGCCGCCGATGGCCATGAGCATCAGGCTGACGGTGCAGTTTCCGCCGATGAAATCCTTCTTGCCGTCGGCCAGCGCCTGGTCGATGACCGGGCTGTTAACGGGGTCAAGAATGATGGTGGCCTGTTCGGCCATGCGCAGGGTGGAGGCTGCGTCGATCCAATAGCCGTTCCAGCCTTTGGCGCGCAGGTCAGCGTGCACCTTGCCGGTGTAGTCGCCACCCTGGCAGGTGACGATGGTATCCATCTTCGCGAGTTCATCGAGGTCATAGGCGTCGAGCAACACCGACGCTCCTTGACCAACATCCGGGGCGGGTTTGCCGGTCTGGGATGTGGTAAAGAAGACGGGTTCGATATGTTCAAAGTCGTTTTCTTCGCGCATGCGTTCCATCAGCACCGAGCCGACCATGCCGCGCCATCCAATTAGTCCGGTTTTCATCGCTTGTCCTCCTTGGCCACGAATGCTTCTCATCCGTAGCAGTTCATCGTTAATTGTTAATCGTTATCAGGGGGGGCGCAGGTGAATTCCTGTTAACCAATACCTAATAACCATTAACGGGAACGGGATTGCCGTTCCTCGTTCAAAGGCTGGGCACCGTATTTGATTTGCATTGCAAACGCAAGTAGCTATTGTGCGCGACTCATGCCCGCCAAAAACGGGTTTTTACTAAGAAAAAGGACATTCCGATGTGGATTGGGTTGGGATTGGTTTCGATGGTGTTTCTGGGCGTTTATGACGTCTGCAAGAAGCATGCATTGCGGGAAAATGCCGTCCTTCCCGTGTTGTTCCTGTCCAATCTAGCCGGGGTGCAACTGGCATGGCCGCTCTTGCTGGGATCGGCGGTCGCTCCGGGTTTCATGGCTTCGGTCGGGTTAATGGTGGCGCCGATGACGGCGGCAGGACATGGGTTGCTTTTCGCTAAAGCCATGATTGTGAGTACGTCGTGGGTGCTGGCTTATTTTGCGATGAAGCATCTTCCAATTTCCATCGTCTCGCCCATTCGCGCTTCGGCCCCCGTATGGACCATTTTAGGAGCGACGCTTTTGTTTCATGAACATCCCGCGCCCTTGCAATGGGTTGGTATGGGTTTAATCTTTTGCTGCTATTTCGCCTTCTCCGTGTTGGGTCGCGACGAGGGTATTCACTTCCACCGCAGCAAATGGATTCTCTTCATCTTTCTGGCCACGCTGATCGGAACCTGCAGTACGCTCTATGACAAGTGGCTTATTCAACGCATGGGCTATGGACCTGTTCAGGTGCAGGTTTGGTTTACGATCTACCTGATGTCGATCTTTACGGTCTATTTCTTCGCGCTTTGGTGGCCTCAGCGGAAACGGAGTACGCCGTTTACCTGGCGCTGGAGCATTCCGCTGATTGGCATCCTATTATACGTTGCCGACTTTGCCTATTTCTTCGCCGTCGCCTATCCGGATGCACTGATCATTATCCTGTCGATCCTGCGCCGGTGCAGTGTGGTGGTGTCGTTCCTTGCCGGAGCGTTCCTGTTCAAGGAAGTCAACAAGCGCAAGAAAGCCTGGGTATTGCTTGGAATTTTGATCGGTGTGTTGCTGATCGTTCTTTCCGGGTAGTATAGATTGAAATCGACCCCTTTGCTTTCAGCTGTTCCTGCTCTTGAGTTAACTATATGCGCCCTTGTCTTATCGTTTCTTTTTTAGCCCCAGTTTTTGGATTCTCGAGGCCAGCGTTGTCGGCTTCATTCCGAGTAGCTCGGCGGCACCGCCCGCTCCATGAATTTTCCCGCCCGTAACGCGCAGGGCTGCAGCAATATTATCGCGTTCGCGGCGCCGCATCTCTTTTTCCGGAACGACCTCGAGTTCGGGCTCATCGGAACGGAGCGTGTCCTTTGTGTTTCCGGAAGCGGGTGGGGCTAAGTCGAAACGCAGTTGTCTGGCGGGGGAGGTGATCACGGCCCGTTCGATTACATTCTGCAGCTCCCGGATATTTCCCGGCCAATCGTATTGCTGCAGTTCCAGCAATCGGGCCGTGGTTAAGCGGGATTTTGGACGGTGCATCTTTTTCCCGGCGATTTCCAGAAAATGCATGGCGAGCGGGCCAATATCTTCTTTTCGTTTACGTAAGGGCGCCACAACAATCGGGAAAACATTCAGGCGATAATACAGGTCTTCACGGAAGCGCCCCTTCTCCGACTCTTTTTTTAGATCACGGTTGGTGGCTGCAATAATACGTACATCGACTTTGCGCGTTCGTTCCTCGCCGACGCGTTCATAGGTTCCTTCCTGCAGCACCCGCAACAGGCGGCTCTGCAGCTCCATCGGAATTTCACCGATCTCATCCAGAAACAGGGTGCCGCCGTCGGCGGCCTCAAACCGGCCCGCGCGATCTTTAAGCGCTCCGGTGAAGGCGCCCTTTACATGGCCGAAGAATTCGCTTTCATAGAGCTCCCTCGGGATTGAAGGGCAGTTGACTTTGATCATGGGGCCGTCGCGCCGATCGCTCCGTTCATGAATTTCCCGAGCCACTAATTCTTTCCCGGTCCCCGATTCACCCAGAATCAAAACACTGGCATCTGTGGGAGCCACCAGCTCGACCTGACGCATGACCGCACGCAGTGCCGGGCTATTGCCAACGACCGCCCCGAATTCCTGCGCTTCATTGACCTCTTCGCGCAGATATTCATTTTCCAGTTCCAGCTGTTTTTTTAAACGCTCAATTTCTGCAAAGGCCAGCGCGTTGGCGATGGCCGATGCCGCATGGTCTGCGAGCAGGCGAAACCAGTCCACATGTTCCGAAACCGCCGGCGTACGAGTGAATACGCCAAGCACGCCGAGTATTTTCCCTTTGTAAACCAGTGGCTGTCCTTCAAAGCCGCGAATGCCCTCGCGCACGGCCCACTCCGGGAGTGCAATATCGCGGGACTCCTTCTGAATATCTCTAATTTCAAAGCCCTTCCCGCTGGTTGCCGCACGGCCCACTTTCCGAATGCCCATTGGGAAACGCCGGAACCTTCCATCGATCCGCGACCAGTCCGCGCCTTTTTCCGCAATTGGATTTCCTGCGCTAGCCATTAAATGCAGGCACTCTGTGTGATCCGGACATTCTTTCCGCAACGGGCAAGTGGAACAAATATCGCCCGGGCGAATCAGCCAGATCCGAGCCAGCGCCACGTTCTCCAGATCTCGCAACCCATCAACAATTACCTTCAGTAGTCGGATCTCATTTCGCTCCTGCGCCACCTCCAGCAGCAGGTTTTTCATTATATCTGTTTCGGCACAGTCTGCAGGGTCCGTATTCATGGTCGTTTTGTAGACGAAATATCGTTTATATTCAACGAAATATCGTAATAAACGATATTTCGTTATATTTTAATTTTCGTCCTAAGCGTCCTTATGCTTTGTATTAGTGCAGGTTATGTAAGTATGTGCTCGATGGCATGGCCCGTGCATTAGGGGTGAAAACATTAACCCCAAACAGAAGGAAAATATCATGCAACGACTAAATGCCATCAAACCAGAGACTGCGACCGGGAACACGAAAGAGATGATGGATAAGATCCAGAGTAAATACGGGATGGTTCCAAACCTGACCCGCACTCTGGCCAATGCGCCTGCCGCGCTCGGGACTTATCTTGGATTCGGCGCGCTCGATAAAGGCACGCTCCCTCCGACACTGCGCGAGCAGATCGCGCTGACCGTCGCCGAGATCAACGACTGCAAGTACTGCCTTGCTGCACACACTGCGATTGGAAAGATGGTGGGCCTTAGCGGTGAGCAGGCGATCGACAGCCGTCGCGCAAAATCGATCGACAGTAAGGAAGAGGCAGCCCTGCTGTTCGCGAAAGCAGTGGTGGAGAAGCAGGGCTGGGTGACGGATGCCGACGTGGCCAATGTTCGTGGAGCGGGATACACCGACGAAGACATTACGGAAATCGTTGCTCATGTGGTGAAGAATATTTTCACGAACTATTTTAACCATGTGGCCCAGGTTGAGGTCGACTTCCCCGCCGCCCCAGCACTGGAAACCGTCCGCGAGTTGGAGATCGGTTAATGAAACCCGGCCCGAGAAAAAGTGCCGCGCTGTCGCCCGATACGTGGGTAGACGAACATGGCGATGCCTTGTATGCGTATGCCCGTACCCGGTTGCGGAACCAAAGTACCGCCGAAGACGTGGTGCAGGAAACGTTTCTGGCGGCGCTTAAGGCGCGACACGGCTTCTCGGGCCGCTCTTCGGTACGCACGTGGCTGGTTGGAATTATGCGCCATAAAATCGTCGACGCCGTTAAGAGGGAAGGACGCGCCATTCCCGTCGAGGATACCGATACATTCGGGGAAGAAGCAAATATTGCTTTTGATTCGAGCGGACGGTGGAAGGGCACTCCGGCGGATTGGCATGAGAACCCCCGGATGGCGATGGAAAACAAGGAACTGGGAGAACTTTTGCAGACGTGCATGCGTTCGCTCCCCGCACTCCAGCACCATGCGTTTGTGCTCCGAGAACTGGAGGGACTGTCGGCGGAAGAGATTTGCCGGACGCTTAATATCTCTCGGGCGAACCTCTACGTGATCCTACACCGGGCGCGAATGCAGCTTAGGGATGGACTCAATACCTTCGCCAAGCAGATCCAAATCTCGTCTCGCCCTTTGGAGGCCGCACCCATGAGCATTTCGGAGGAGCTCTCTGAGCCTTTCATGTTGCCGGAGAGAATCCATATTTAAAACCTACGAAGAAAACGTAATCAAAATCGCGGTGCGCCAGGCATTGCAGAACAGGAGAAGTACAATGAAAAAAAGAAGTCCCATACGCATAATAATCAAAGCACTGCCAGTGGTCCTGCTGGCCTGTACAGCAGGGTCCGTCCATGCCGGAAAGTCGGAGACGGGCTGCCCAGCAATGAGCAAACCCGTAACGGTGGAAGGCGCTGAAATCTTGTGTCGTGAAGCCGGTCCGAAAGACTGAATTTAACCACAAACGATGATCTTGAAACCAACCGGCGAACTCGCCACTTAAATCAAATACGTGAAAGGAAAATATTATGAAAACAACGATTAAAAAACTCACCGTACTCGCTCTGACCGCCATCTCAATCACTGCTGCTGCGGAAGTGACTTTCAATCCAGCCACCACCGCGTTGGTCATCACCGATCCGCAAAATGACTTCCTGAGCCCGCAGGGCGTCACTTGGGGCGTCGTCGGAAAAAGCGTGGAAGAAAACCACACGGTAGAACATCTGGACCAGCTCTTCAAAACGGCTAAAGAGACCGGTTTTCAGGTTTTTGTTTCTCCTCACTATTACTACCCAACCGATCACCACTGGCACTTCGAAGGTAAGCTGGAAGCGCTGATGCACCAGATCCATATGTTCGACCGGAAGGATGCCCTGAGCATGGACGGTTTTGAAGGGTCCGGCGCGGACTGGCTCGAGCGTTACAAACCCTATATCCAGGATGGAAAAACCGTTGTCACCAGTCCGCATAAAATATATGGCCCCGAGACTAACGACCTCGTGCTGCAGCTTCGCAAACGCAAAATCGATACGGTGATTCTCGGCGGGATGTCGGCGAACCTCTGCACGGAGTCGCATATGCGGGAACTACTGGAGCAGGGCTTTGAAGTGGTCGTGGTAAAAGACGCCACCGCCGCCGCCGTGACACCGGAACTCGGCGATGGCTACAAGGCCGCCTTGATCAACTTCGGCTTCATGGCCAATGAAGTAATCACTACCCAATCAGCGGTACAGCGTATGCAAAAATATTCCGCGGAAAACCAATAAGTAAGATCAAACTGAAAAACGGCCGGGGTCTTCCCGGCCGGAACCCCAGAAGGAAAAAACGATGAAAGCAGCAACAAAAACATTAGTGCGGAAAGATAACATACTGGTCATCGGTGGCACCGGAAAAACAGGCCGCCGTGTGGCGAAACGGCTTGCGGACCGTGGCGTACCAACGCGTATCGGTTCTCGAGCGAGCGAAATTCCCTTTGATTGGGAAAATGAATCCACGTGGGAACCCGCATTGCAGAATATCGTTTCCGTTTACCTAACGTACTATCCGGATCTTGCCGTGCCCGCAGCCCCCGTTGCAATCCGCCGGTTTACAGAACTCGCTTCCCGCAACGGTGTAGAGCATCTGGTTCTTCTGTCGGGGCGTGGGGAAGAGGCTGCAATGCAGTGTGAAAAGATTGTACAGAACTCTGGGATTGCATGGACGATCGTTCGTGCCAGCTGGTTTAACCAGAACTTTAGTGAGGGCTTCTTTTTAGATCCGCTTCGCGAGGGTGTTTTGGCCCTGCCGGCCGGCGACGTATACGAACCTTTCATTGATGTGGACGATATTGCCGATGTTGTTGTGACAGCCCTAACCGAGGATGGACACCACGGACAGCTCTACGAAGTCACCGGACCGCGGCTGCTCACCTTCGCTGACGCCGTTACTGAAATTGCAACGGCAGCTGGACGAGATATTCGCTATGTACCGATTACCAACGAACAGCTTGTCTCCGGGATGACTGAGGAGGGTGTGCCGCAGGATGTTGTTGATCTTACTGCATATCTTTTCAACACCGTTCTCGATGGCCGAAACTCTAACGTCACGGATGGTGTTCAGCGTGCATTGGGCCGACCGCCCCGGGACTTTTCGGCATACGCAGCAAACGCAGCGGGAACAGGAATTTGGAATCCGTAAACGCGGTATCTTTCTTGTTCTGCTTTTTGCAAACAGCTCAGGAAAGGAACCGTGGCCGCGCCCCGGTCAACTATCGGCTGAGGAAGTGGTCTCCCGTAATCGCTTCAAGAGGTATCAGGAAAATGAAACCTATACGTATAGCGCTCATCTTCTGGAGTAGTCTCATCATGATGAACACGTTGTTTACTGTGTTGTTGATATGGTCACTGGTTCCCATTGGCGGGGCGACCCTTCCGCAATGCATTGCACAGGTGTGGAGTATCGGATTTTACACTGCTGCAGCGTTGGTGTCCCTTGCTTGTGGCCTCTTGGCCGTTGGCTCCATGAGCCTTAAGTTATGGGTCCCGTTCCCGTGTTCTGCGGAACAATCATAACCTGATCCCAAGGTCAAACCTGCCCCCGGCACATCACTCGCCGCTTCACTGAAGAAGAGAAATGCTCCAGCCCCTCAAAACACGTATCGCTGAGCTGGAGAAACTGTTAGAAACCAAAGGAGATAAAGAAAATGAGTATAAAATTAGTTCCCCCCTTCACGCGTGAAACTGCTCTGGCCAAAGTTCAGGCAGCAGAAGACGGATGGAACAGCTGCGATCCGGAGAGGGTTGCACTGGCCTATACCGAAGATTCGAAATGGCGGAATCGCGGTGAGTTTTTTGCCGGCCGCAAAGCCATTAAGACCTTTCTCAAAAAGAAATGGGAAAAGGAGCTCGATTATCGGCTAATGAAAGAGCTCTGGGCTTTTACCGATAACCGAATCTCAGTACGGTTTGAATATGAGTACCGCAATGCGGTTGACGGACAATGGTACCGCACCCATGGGAACGAGCATTGGGAATTCGATTCAAACGGACTCATGCAACGGCGCGACATGAGTGCCAATGACATCCCGATTGCTGAATCCGAACGCCGCTATCGAAAATAACGTTGAGCCAAACACAGAAAACCACCTCCCGAGTTACCGGGAGGTGGGCAGTATCGCAATTGGTTACACAGCATCTGCCAGGAGAGTAGCATCTACGCTAAACAGCTAACGGCATCACATCTTACTCAGCCGAAATCCTGCTCGGTGCGGGCGATGATTTCGTCCTGCAGGACCTTGTCGAGGTTGTTGAAATAATCGCTGTATCCGGCGACGCGCACGATGAGGTCGGAGTGTTCATCCGGATACTTCTGCGCATCGAGCAGGGTCTGCTTGTCGATCACGTTGAACTGGATGTGATGGCCGTCCATCCGGAAATAGGCGCGCACAAGCGAGCTCATGTTGTCGATTCCCCGTTGGCCGGCCATCACCTGCGGCGTAAACTTCTGGTTCAGTAGAGTGCCGCCGGTGTCAAGGTGGCCCATTTTTGCGGCGGACTGGATGACGGCCGTCGGTCCTTTGCGATCCGCACCCTTGGAGGGGGAGATGCCCTCGGGAAGCGGCATATGGGCCTTGCGTCCGCAGGGGGTGGCTCCGATCACGGAGCCGAAGTAGACATGGCAGGTGGTGGGTAGCATGTTGATGGCGTACTTGCCGCCTTTCATGCAGGGGCGGCCCGTTACTTCGTCGTGGAAGGCATCGAACACGGCGCGCATGACCGCGTCGGCCTCGTCATCGTCGTTGCCGTACTTTGGCGACTGGTTGAAGAGTTTGCTGCGAATGGCTTCATAGCCCTCGAAGTCGTTTTCCAGCGCCACGAGCAGTTCATCCATCGAAAAGTTTTGTTCCTCGTAGACCTGCTTGCGGATGGCGCAGAGGCTGTCGGTCATAGTGCCGATGCCGACGCCTTGGATATACATGGTGTTGTAGCGTGCGCCGCCGGCATTGTAGTCCTTTCCGTTTTGGATGCAGTCGGAAATGATGGTGGAGAGGAACGGGACGGGCATCTGCTCGGCGTAGAGCTTTTCGATGGTGTTGTTGCCGTCGACCTTGATTTCGATGAAATAGTGCAGTTGCTGTTTGAAGGCCTCGAATAGTTCGTCGTAGGAGTTGAAGGTCGTTTTGGTGCCAAGCTGCTTGCCGGTCATGGGATCCACACCGTTGTTCAGCGTAATCTCTAAAACCTTGGGCAGGTTGAAGTAGCCGGTGAGGATGTAGGCCTCCTTGCCGAAGGCTCCGGTTTCGACGCAGCCGCTGGTGCCGCCGCAACGGGCATCCTCGATGCTCTTTCCCATACGCAGCATTTCTTCGACGACCGCGTCGGCATTGAAGAACGACGGCTGGCCCCAGCCCTTGCGAACGATTTTGGCGGCGCGTTTGACGAATTCGTCGGGATTCTTGCGGCTCACCTGCACGTTGGAGCTGGGTTGCAACAGGCGCATTTCGTCGATCACGTCGAGGACGAGCCAGGTGACGTCGTTGACTCCGTCTTCACCGTCAATGGTCAGGCCGCCGCTGTTAATGTTGGCAAAATCGGTGTAGGTTCCGCTCTCCTTTAGCGTAACACCCACCTTCGGCGGGGCAGGGTGGTTGTTGAATTTGACCCACAGACATTGGAGCAGTTCCTTCGCCTTGTCGGCGTCGAGCGATCCGTCGGCGAGATCCTGCTGGTAGAAGGGGTTGAGATGCTGGTCGAGACGACCGGGATTGAAGGCATCCCAGTTGTTCATTTCCGTAATGACGCCGACGTGGACAAACCAGTACATCTGCAGCGCTTCGTGGAAGGTGCGCGGCTTTTCGGCAGGCACGCGGCGGCAGACCATCGCGATCGATTCCAGCTCGGCCTTGCGGACCGAGTCAGACTCGGATGCGGCCATCCGCTCGGCTAGCTCGGCATAGCGACGGCCCAGCGTGATGATCGCCTCGGAGGTAATCATCATGGCTTCCAACTCAGCCTTCTTGGCCGGGTCGTCGCCCACGGCATTCATGGCATCAAGGATGTCCTGCTGGAAGTCGCAGAAACCCTTTTGGTAGATTTTGTCGTCGGCCACGGTGTGGCCCGGGCCACGCTGTTCCATGAATTCGGTAAAAATACCGGCAGCGTAGCATTCGCGCCATTCATCGGTCATGGAGCCGACGATCTTGTTGCGTAGGGCGCGCTTTTCCCAGAAGGGGATGATTTCGGCTTCGTGGAACTCGCGGGCCTCGGGCGATACCTTGAACCAGATCTTTTCCCGGTGGTTCATGATGTCGAGGTCTTCCATCGTGTGGCAGCACAGTTCGGGAAACGTCGGGGTGGCGCCGGCGCATTCGCCGCGCTCGCCGACAATCAACTCGCCGTCGGCGATGGAAATTTTTTTCTCGGCCATGAGTTTTTCGAAGACGCGCGCGCGCAGGATTGGGATAGGTAGGGAATCGCCGTATTGCCGGTACACCTCGGTTTCGAGCCGGGCGCGTTCCAACGAGATATGGGGCACGGCATCGAGGCTTTCCTGTCGCAGCTTGGCAACGCGTTCGTTCATGGCTTACTCTCCAATAAGGGTTTCGAACGGGAATTTGCCAAGAATGGCTTGGATTGCAAGCATTTGCTCGGAAGAAGGAACCGCCCAATCCATTACTGAAGTGCCTCGGATCACTTTGCCGTGCTTGCTTCTTCCGAACGTGTGGTAGGAAAGGATTTCCAACCGCTCGACACCGCAGGCCACCAATGTTTCCCCGGTACGTTCGACGACTTCGGGGGCATCGTTGAAACCTGGGACGATCGGTTGGCGAACCAGCACGTTCTCGCCGCGCAAACAGAGCGTTTTCAGGTTTTGAATAATCAGTTCATTCGGAACATCCGTATATTGCTCATGGGCGGTCGAAACCGGGTGCTTGAAGTCGTACAGGAACAGGTCGGTGAAGGGGGCGGCGGCAAGGAGAATGTCGGAGTCCACGAAGCCGGTGGTGTCGAGCGCCGTATGCAGGCCGCCTTCCTTGCACCGCCGGAGGATATCGATGGCAAAGTCCGGCTGGGCCAGCGGTTCTCCGCCGGAGAGGGTAATGCCACCGCCGGATTCCTCGTAGAAGATGAGGTCGCGGGCCAGCTCGTTGGCAACCGCCTCCGAGTTCGTGATCCGTCCCGACATTTCCAGCGCCTGCTCGGGACAGGCATCGACACACAATCCGCAATGGGTGCATACCTCCCAAATCTGCACGGTATCCCGGCGCGGAGTGATGGCGTTTTCTGGGCAAACCGGAATGCAGGCGCCACATCCGGTACACCGGTCTTGCGAGTAGAGAAGTTCCGGTTGGTCAAAAATACCCTCGGGATTGTGGCACCAGCGGCAGTTCAACGGACAACCTTTCAGGAAAGCCGTTGTACGTATCCCCGGCCCGTCGTGGAGCGAAAACCGTTGGATGTTGAATACTATGCCCTTTATCTGTTGTGTTTTGCTGGTCTCCATGGAATCAGCTATTTGGTGATAAACGGCTTTGTAGGGCAAGGGAAATATGTGATGTTCGGCGCCGATCATGGAGCCAGCATAAGGAAGCCGATCAAAATGAAAGTAGTACTCAAGCATGCGGGGCGTTGGCTCCATTTCAGCCAGCCGAAAAAGGTGCTTCGCACGGAGCTGATCGAGGAGGTCTTGCCGATGGTGCGCGAGGCGGAGGAATCCGGCTTGTTTGCCGCCGGTTTTGTTTCCTACGAGGCGGCTCCCGCCTTCGACTCCGCCCTGAAAACCCTGCCCTCCGAAGGATTTCCGGTCCTTTGTCTCGGGCTTTTCCATGCGCCGGAGGTGCTGGAGGAGATCGAGGAGGCTCCGACGGCTTCGTTTGATGTGGGCGAGCTGATTCCTTCGGTCTCGGAAAACGATTTTGTTGAGGCTATCGGCGAAATCAAGGAGCGGATTGCTGAGGGGGCGACCTATCAGGTGAACTATACCTATCGCTTGAACGGGACTTTTTCCGGCGATGCGTGGGCGTTTTTCCATGAACTGGTGAAAGGCCAGAAGACGGAATATGCGGCCTATGTGGAAGCCGAGGATTTTAGCATTTGCTCGGCTTCGCCCGAACTCTTCTTCAGCTTCAATGAAGGCCGCATAGTTTCGCGCCCGATGAAGGGTACGGCGCGTCGCGGGCGAACCTTTTCCGAGGATTGGAAACAGGCGGAAATGTTGCGGAATTCGGAAAAGGACCGCGCCGAAAACATCATGATCGTCGACATGATCCGCAACGATATCGGCCGGATCGCCGAGCCGGGAAGCGTCGAAACGGTCAGCAAATACGATGTCGAAAAATATCCCACCGTCTGGCAGATGACCTCCACGGTGCAAGGAGTCGTAGACGCGACGCCCTCGTCGCGTCATAACGCATCGGGCGAACGCGAGGAGGGCGGCGCGTCTACGTTCACAGACCTGTTTCGTGCGCTTTTCCCCTGCGCGTCCATCACGGGTGCGCCGAAGGCGAAGACGATGGAGATCATCACAGGGCTGGAAACGACCCCGCGGAAAATCTACACCGGCAGCATGGGCTTCATTACGCCGCAAGGCGAGGCGTGCTTCAATGTGGCGATCCGGACCGCGCTGATCGATCGCGAGGCCGGCACGCTGGAATACGGCGTCGGCGGCGGCATCGTATGGGATTCCGACGCGGAAGCCGAATACGAGGAAACACTGACCAAGGCGCGGGTGCTGACGCAACCAAGACCGGAGTTCCAGCTGCTCGAAACCATGCTGTGGGAGCCTGGCAGTGGAATATTTTTGTTGAACGAGCATATGCAACGATTGGGGAAATCGGCGGCCTATTTCGATGTTCCACTGGATGTCTATGCCATTCAGGAAGAGCTGGACCGAGTGGTTTCGGAATTCGATGAATCGCCTAGGCGTCTGAGATTGCTGGTTTCCCGGGACGGTATGTGTGAGGTGCAGAGTTTTCCCGTTGCGCCGCGGACGGCTGGGACAGCTGTCCCTACCTTGAAGATTGCTCTCTCGAAAGAGCCGATTGATCCGCAGGACGTATTCCTGTGCCACAAAACCACCCATCGCGATGTCTATGAAAAAGCGAAGGCCGATTTTCCGGATTGCGACGAGGTGATTCTGTGGAACGAACGCGGCGAGGTGACGGAAGGGTGTATCGCAAACGTTGTGGTCCGAAAGAACGGCAAGCTCATCACGCCGCCGGTCGAATGCGGCCTGCTGGCCGGAACCTTCCGGGAACATTTACTGAAAAACGGCGAGATCGAAGAGGGGATTGTTTCCATCGAGGACCTGCGCTCGGCGAGTGAGGTTTTTCTGGTTAATTCGGTCCGGAAATGGCAAAAATCGGTGTGGACGGATGAGGAGGAAAAGGCATGAAGGTTATCGTTGATTTAACCGTGGTTCCGATTGGCGTGGGCGTGTCTCTCTCCAAGTATGTGGCCGCCTGCGAAGAAATCCTAAACCGGCCCGGGCTGAAGACCCAGCTGCATGCCAACGGAACCAATATCGAAGGCGAGTGGGACGACGTGTTCGCCGCGATCAAGGCATGCCATGAAAAGGTACACGGGATGGGTGCTCCGCGGATTCATACCAATATCAAGCTGGGAACCCGGAACGATCGGGAACAGTCGCTTGAAGACAAGGTCAACAGCGTGATCGCGAAGCAAAGCCAATAGGCTGACATCCGGCTGTCCGGCAGAGGAGGCGGAGATGGATGCTGAACGCAAGGCAATGGTGGACGTTCTCCGGCACTACAAGATCCATGACGAGCGTGTTCTGGCCGCCATGGAACAGGTGCGGCGGCATGTGTACATACCCGCCGAGCTCCGCGATCGGGTCGATCCCTACGGCGACCATCCCTGTCCGATCGGCCACGGGCAGACGATCTCCCAACCCTTCATCGTGGCCTACATGACCCAGCGTATCGATGTGAAGCCGGGTATGAAGATTCTGGAAGTCGGAACGGGTTCGGGCTATCAGGCTGCAATACTTTCGGAAATAGGCGCCACGGTGTTCAGCATAGAGGTAGTGCCCTCGCTCGCGGATCATGCTAAAAAGGTTTTGGCGGCGGAAGGCTACGGGAGGGTGACGGTCAAATGCGGCGATGGCTACGAAGGTTGGCTGGAGCATGCGCCGTTCGATGCCATCATCGTCACCTGCGCGCCGAGCGAAATTCCGACGGCACTCAAGCAACAGCTCAGGGATGGAGGAAGGATGATCCTTCCGGTGGGCTCTGGCATCCAGCAACTGGTCATCCTCGAAAAGGCCGACGGAAGCTTCAATGAGATACCCGATATATATGTGCGTTTTGTTCCGATGGTGAGGGGGAACGAGTAGATTCGCTTGCCTTGGGAGATGCAATATGCTCATATCTACAACCTTTGAGATTTGCGGGAGATGAGATGAATGACCTTTTCAATATTCAGGATAAAGTCATTGCCGTTACAGGGGCCGCGGGTGTGCTGGCTGGTGGAACCGCCAAATATCTGCAGGAGCAAGGGGCCTTTGTGGTCTATCTCGACCTGTTCCAGGACAAGGTCGATGAGACCGTTGAGGAAGCCAGGAAGATTTCCGACAAATGCTGCGGCTTTGCCTGCAACGTGCTTCAGCAGGAGGTGCTCGACGAAGTCTACACAAAAGTGATGGATACCTGCGGTCGCATCGATGTGTTGGTCAACGGCGCCGGCGGAAACATGCCCGGAGCGACCATCGGGCCCGACCAGGACGTGTTCGACCTCAAGATCGAGGACTATTCCAAGGTGCTCGACCTCAACCTCAAGGGCACGGTCATGCCAACCATGACCTTCGCCAAGGCGTTCAAGGCCCAGAAATCCGGTTGCGTGGTCAACTTTTCCTCCATGTCGTCCAAGAACGCCATGACCCGCGTACTCGGCTATTCCAACGCCAAGGCCGCGATCGATAATTTTACCCGCTGGATGGCCACCGAAATGGCCATCAAGTATGGCGACCGAATCCGCGTCAACGCACTGGCCCCCGGCTTCTTCATTGGCAACCAGAACCGGGCGCTGCTGCTCAACGAGGACGGTTCCTACACCGCCCGCGGCCAGCAGGTGATCAACAAGACGCCGTTCCGCCGTTTTGGCACTCAGGATGAAGTCTACGGCACCATTCACTACCTCATTTCCGACGCCGCTAAATTCGTGACGGGTGTCGTGATTCCCGTTGATGGTGGCTTCGAAGCCTTCAGCGGCGTCTAGCGCCAAGCCATAGAGTCGACCTGATAAAGCCGGCCCCAACAGGGAGCCGGCTTTTTCTTTTCCGTCTTCTAATCCGTTGCAAAGGTCTCATGTTTTTGTAATCGAAGTTTTCTGCAACATGACATAAATTTTCGACCATGGAAGAGCCGACGGAATGGCCGATCGGAAAAACCCAAAGGAGGGTGACATGTTTAGCGCTGCGTTTTGGTGGGCCCTGACGGGCATAATCCTAATGATCTGCGAGTTTGCAGTTCCCGGCCTGATTCTTTTTTTCTTCGGACTCGGTGCGCTGTTCACGGCCCTGATATCCTGGCTGCTTCCAACCCCCCTTTCCGTTGAGCTGGGGATCTTTGCCGCGGCGTCTCTTATCTCGTTGTTTGGATTGCGCCGACTCCTTAAGCCGGTTTTTACCGGGGGCACATCGGCAACTTCGAAAGATGCCCTGACCGAAACCCTGGCCGGAGAAGAAGGGAAGGTCAGCGAGCGCATCACACCGGAAGTGCCGGGTAAGGTGAAACTGCACGGTACGGATTGGAAGGCGGAGTCGGAGGAAACACTCGAAGTTGGACACGTGATTGAAGTGGTGGGTCAGAAAAGTCTGACGCTGGTGGTTAAAAGCAAATAGGGAGGAAAGAGAATGGGTCAATTAATCATTGTAGGAATCATCGTCGCATTCGTTGTTATTTCGATTATCAAGACGATGCAGATCGTGCCTCAGCGGCAGGCATTCATTATTGAGCGATTGGGCAAGTACAGCAAAACCCTCGAGGCTGGAATGCATATCCTGATTCCGTTCATCGACAAGGTGGCCTACAAGCACACGCTCAAGGAACAGGCGGTGGACGTAGCGCCGCAGATGTGTATCACCAAAGACAACATTTCGGTGGAGGTGGACGGGATTCTCTACATGCAGGTAATGGATCCCAAAAATGCCTCCTATGGCATTGGCAACTATAGCTTCGCCTCGACACAGCTGGCCCAGACCACCATGCGTTCCGTGATCGGCAAGCTGGACCTCGACAAGACGTTCGAGGAACGCGATTCGATCAACGGGGCCATCGTGCAGGCCGTCGACATGGCATCCGATCCGTGGGGGGTCAAGGTGACCCGTTACGAAGTGAAAAACATCACGCCGCCGCAGAGCATCAAGGAGGCCATGGAAAAGCAGATGAAGGCCGAGCGCGAGAAACGTGCCGTGATCGCCGAGTCCGAAGGCGAGCGGCAGGCTCAGATCAATTCCGCCGAGGGGGAAAGGCAGGCCGCCATTGCCCGCTCCGAAGGGGAAAAGATGAAACGCATCAACGAAGCCGATGGTCGCGCCGCCGAAATCCGCGCCGTCGCCATGGCCACGGCCGAAGGAATTACGGCAATCGCGAAGTCGATCAATGCCGAAGGCGGATCCGATGCGGTGAACCTGCGGATTGCGGAGCAATACATCAACGAGTTCGGCAATCTCGCCAAGACGAACAATACCATGATCATTCCCTCCAACCTGTCCGATGTCGCCGGCCTCGTTGCAACCGCCAAGCAGGTCATCGGCACGGTCGGAAAATAAAACCGCAGGAAGGAAGATGAAGATGAAAAAGTGTCCATACTGCTGCGCCGAGATTGAAGACCAGGCACTCAAATGCATGCATTGCGGTGAGTGGGTGGAAGCTCCGCGGAAAACGCATTACAACAATCCGGACAACGACACGCCGTCCGGCTGGGCAAAAAGCTTCATGAAGAGCGACGATCTGGACAAGACTCTGAATGAAGGAGTGAAGCTATATGCCGGATGGAAGGTGATCTCGGCCATCATTGGTGCGATCATTTTTCTATTCATCTTTTTCGGGGTGTTCCTTCCGGGGTTCCACAGCGTGAACCGAGGCTTTAATTCGTTCCCGCAGCATCCATCCGGAAGTCCATCCATTCCTTTCCGTCGCTAGGCAGGTCTGGCGGATTGAGCCGGGTTCTGGATTTTGGAGCCCGGCTTTTGCTTTTTTCGGTGACGGGTTTAGGGCATAAACCGAGGACATGAAAATTTGTGTACTGCTACCCGGAAAGATCAAACCCAAGGCGCTGACGGCGGCTCAGGACGAGTACGTCAGAAGATTGAAGTCCTTTGGCGTCGAGGTGATGGAATACAAGGATGAAAAGGTTTCATCGCGTACACCGGAGCAGACCAAACAGACCGAAGCCGAGCGTATCTTCAAGTTGCAGAAGAACGGCGACTATCTGGTGGCATGCGACGAGCGCGGCCAAGCGATCAAAACCCCGCAGATGGCGGAACTTATCCATGCTTCGCGCAGCGGCGATCACCCCCTGGCCGGCAAACGGCGGATCGTGGTTGTGGTCGGAGGCGCGTTGGGGCTGGCCGATGTCGTCCGTCAAAAGGCCGACGCAGTTTGGTCGTTGTCATCGCTGGTGATGGCCGGAGGTGTGGCACGCATTGTCCTGCTCGAAGGGTTGTACCGGGCCTTCACGGTGGTGGAAGGCCATCCATACCACAATGAATAATCCATGAACGACTCCTCTACATTCAAATTACCGATGATTGCATTGTTGACGGTGCTGATCGGGAGTGGGCTGACGTGGTTGCTGCTGAGCCGGCCGGCGACGGGGATCGATGATGCCGATATCTTTTTTGTGTATGCCCGCCACTGGGCGGACGGACATGGATTTGTCTACAACATTGGCAGCGAACGGGTGGAAGGGTTCACCTCGTTGCTCTGGACTCTGATCTGCGCCTGTATATTCCGGGTCACCGACCATGTGGAACTTCCGCTTTATCTGTTCAACCTGTTGATCGGCGCTGCAATTGTTTGGGTGTGTTTGCGGCGGGTAGATAATCCATGGCTGTTTCTGATCCTGCTGGCCTCGGTTCCCGCCTGGTTTGCCTGGTGCCAGTTGACGCTGATGGAAACGGGGCTGTGGTGCCGGCTGCTGACATTGGCGATATTGGCGGTGGTGGACCGCCGCAGGATCCTGTTTGCATTGATGCTGCCTTTGCTTGTGATCACGCGACCCGAATCCATGGTGTGGGGGGTGTGGCTGATCCTGCTCATGGGATGGACAGGGGCCGGAGCAGAAGGGTGGAGAAAAGGACTGAGGTATGCCGTGGTTCCGGCAGTTGTTTTTGCGTTGGCATTGGTGGCTTTGATTGCGTTTAGAATCCATTACTTTGGCTATCCGGTGCCGAATACCTTCTACGCGAAGGTTTCTCCGAGTCTCTCCGTTAATCTGTGGAACGGAACGGGGTATATATTAAAATTTATATTCGGAAGTCCGGTGGTGTTTTTGGCGATGGCCACCTGGGGATGGATTCTGGTGCGGGGGCTGCGGAACTGGCGGGCCGGGTTGGACCAGGGCACTCTGATTGCGCTATGCCTGCTACCGGGTATCGGGATCCCCGTGCTGGTGGGCGGCGACCACTTCGGCGGCGCCCGCTTCTATCAGCCGATCTGGCCTCTCCTTTGCGTGCTGGCGGCAACGGAATGGCCGGTACTCTTTGAACGGATGAGGCCTAGGAGGGCCCGTTCCGTATTGCTGGTTCTGGTGCTGTGCGGCTGGATGCTTTTCCCGCTAACAGCGCACATGAAGCATGAATTCCGCATTGCCCGCGAGGGGCGGGAGACCGGAACTGCACTGGAATTCATGTTCAATGATTTGGAGGCCCTGCCTTCAGTGGCAACCATTACAGCAGGGGGCTTTAAGTACGCCTACCCGGGAACCGTCTACGATATAATGGGGCTTAATGCCACGGCGATGGCCCATGCGCCGGGGCTGCGCACCGGTTACAAGAACCATACGGCATTTAACCGCGATGTGTTCTATGCGTGGCATCCCGATATCCTGCTATGCGGCGAAGATGCCGAGTTCGATGCCTATGTGCTGAAAGGGTTGCCGACGGAAGCCCGGTTTGAGAATCGGTATATTAAAGTGGTGTTGCAGCGAAATGACAGAGAGGTAAACGCCTACTATTCGCATGCATTTCTTGAGCAGGTTCACCAAGCCCGGCAATAGGGGGCTTGCACCGGAATACGCCGGGGTGTATCAATGCCAGCTTTTCAAGGAGGGGGGATGACAATGGATATCAAATCATGGCTGAAGGATCAGAGGGTGGCGGCGGAGGCCTATGAGGCCGACGCCCTGCTGGCCGGTTTTATGGAGGAGATGGAAAAAGGGCTCAACGGGGAGTCCAGCTCGCTTTCCATGATCCCCGCATACGTGGGTACAGCCGGAATTGTCCCGGTTGGAAAACCGGTGGCTGTTATCGACGCCGGCGGAACGAATCTGCGCATCTGTATGGCGCAATTCAATGAATCAGGCCAAATCGAACTTTTCAGCTTCAGCAAACAACCGATGCCCGGTCGCGATCATGAAATCAGCGCTGATGAATTCTACCGGGTGCTGGCGGATGCCCTGGAACCCCTGAAAGACGAGTTCGACAATATCGGATTCTGCTTTTCCTATCCCGCTACGATTACGCCGGGATTCGACGGCCGCCTCCTGCACTGGACCAAGGAAATCAAGATTCCCGAGCTGGTGGGAGCGCATATTGGAGAGGGGCTCATCACGGCGCTGGAAAAACGCGGAATTTCCGGAAAAAAAGTGGTGATCCTGAATGACACGGTGGCCTGTCTGCTTGCCGGACTGGCGCAGGGGCAGCAGTTTAATGCTTCGTCCTATGTCGGCTTTATTCTGGGTACCGGCACAAATACCGCCTATGTGGAGCGGAATGAAAACATTGGCAAGCTTGATGGCTACATTACATCCGGTTCGCAAGTGATCAATGTCGAGTCCGGCGGTTTTTCCGCCATTAAACGAGGTCCGTTTGATCTGCAGCTGGATGAGCGCAGTGAGAATCCGGGCGGGCATGTTTTCGAGAAGATGATTTCAGGCGTTTACATGGGTTCGATCACCTTGGAGTTGTTGCAGGCCTTGGCGACGGAGGGGGCTTTTTCCAGTAGCGGTGGCGCGGCTGTTTCTATCATGAAGGATCTGTCTACGATCCATATCGACAACCTCGCCGCCGGCAATGGCCGTGATACGGGGGTGCTGGGAACCGAAGCCTTTACCGATGCCGACCGGGAAATCATGAAAACCGTTTTTGGAGCGGTGGTCGACCGGGCCGCCTTGCTGACGGCGGTGAACATTCTCGCGGCGGTGGTTAAAGGCGGTGCGGGGCAGGATACCGAACAGCCGGTTTGCGTCAACATTGACGGTTCGACCTACTATAAGACCTTTGGTTTAGCGGATCAGGTGCAGATGCATTTGAAGCGAATGCTCGATGCGCGCGGTCTGCACATTCGTTGCGTACAGGTGGATGATGCTCCCGTGGTTGGTGCGGCCATCGCCGGCTTGACGACGTTTAGTTAACTGCTGCCGGTCTATGTGCTCGCGCAGAGGATCAGGATGGCTACGCTGTTAGAAAGCGCGTGCAGTCCGATGCTCGTCCAAAGCGAACCCGTTCTCCAGTAGGCGAGACACAGGGCAATCGACAGCAGGAACAGCGGTGCAAACGATGGTAGATGAAAATGGATCGCCGCGAATGCAGCCGATACGACGAACAGGGCTGGATAGAGCCCGATACGCCGGATCAGGTAGGGAAAGAATACACCGCGAAAGATCAGTTCTTCGTATAGCGGTGCCACAATCACGGCCAGCAGGATGAAGCCCACCCTGATCCATGCCTTACTTTGCATAATAAGCTGGGCCACGTCCTGTTCATCCACCTCTATTCCGAACAGCTGTTCCAGTATCCTGTTGCAAACCAGTGATGCGATCCCGAGCACGGGGGCAAGGGCCAGATACATGGCCAAAGAAAGAGGAATCCATTTTGCCGAGCGCGCATTCATGCCAAAATCCCTGGCCCAAGTGCTTTTTCTGATCCGGCCGAGAAGGATCAGCATGGTAAGCTGCGATGTGCAGTACAGCAGGGTGAGGATCAGGCGCCACAGCGGACTGCCATCGCCCCCAAGCAGCGAGTATAGCAGTGGTATCAGGATCATCAGACCTATGAATCCGGTCAGTAGCACGCCCACCTGTCCGCCGGTCCAGCCGCGCTGCGTGATTTTCCGCAACAGGGTTTCGCGCTTTACCGCGCATTTTCTGCTGTAGATGAAAAGCAGGATGCTGGAGTAGATCGAGCCAAACAGGAAGGTGGCTACAATGCTGTTTACGAGATTCGGATTGATGGCAGTTAGATCCATCGCGACATCTTATGGGGCGGAGGATTTAAATCAATTGCGAAAAGAGGGCTGGATTGCATAAGATGCCCGGATGATTACGCAGGAAAAACAGGACAAGCTGCGAGGACGTATGGACGGGCTCGGCATTCGGGATGAAGACCTTGATGAACATTTCATCCGCGGTTCCGGCAAGGGAGGGCAGAAGATCAACAAGACCTCTTCCTGCGTGCAATTGATCCACCGGCCCAGCGGCATCGAGATCCGTTGCCAGCAGACCCGGTCGCAGGCCGACAACCGCTACTGGGCCCGTCGCGAACTCTGCGAGCGTATCGAAGAAAAGGTGCTGGGCGAAAAAAGCGCAAAGAAGCAGGCCATGGAAAAGATCCGCCGCCAAAAGCGCCGGCGTTCCCGCCGGGCCAAGGCGCGTATGCTGGATGCAAAATCCAAGCAGGGGGAAAAGAAGAAACTGCGCGGCCGGATCCAGCCAGGGGAGTGATTCTTATTTTACGACTTCGGCCACGATAATGTCGAACTCGGGGTCGCGGACGAGCGACAGTATTTGATCCGTGCGCAGCATGTCGCGGGCCTTGAGGTTCTGAAGGCTGGCCTGGATGTTTTCATTCTGTCCGAAGCGGGACAGTTTTTCGCAGAAGCTTTCTTCGGTTTCGTGGCGAGACAGGATTCCGAGTTCCTGGAGCTCTGCACGTATCTCATGGTCATTGAACAGTCGCTGCATCGATTCGTTCTGCTGAATCCGTTCCGCATCGCCGCTGAGCAGGTCTTCTGCAAGTTGCCGGTCCGTAAGCAACAGCCGGACGGAATCGGCTTCAAGTACGCGTTGCAGGTGGCCGAGTCCTTTGGCGGGTTCACTGATCACCCTAGCCGTGGCGGCCGCTTGGGATTCCCGGCCAGGCCGGGTCGTCACCATGTAGACGGCTTCATAGGTGGCTCGACGGGAGAAGCGACCGAAAAACGATTGATCAGCTCCGGGAATGCCCCGTCCGGAAATGCCGGTCAGGAACAGGTCGCTCAGCCAGAAGACAAAAACCATGGAAAGCAGGCCGACGGCCACACTCACCAGTCCGCCTAGCAAGCAACTGTAGTATGGCAGATGGAAGTGTTCCTCTTTTTCCTTCTTGGTCCGGTGTTTCTCCCGCACCTTCAACATGACGATGTAGAAACCGAACGTGATGAGGACAAAAGTGAGGCCAGCGGCAACCGGCATCATAACAATGCGCGGACGGTAGAGCACTTCGCCCAGCCAGCAGCCCAGATAGCGCCCCGCAAAATAGGCCATTCCATAGGCCAGAATCACGCGTGCAACTCCCAGTGATGCAAGCAGAAGCCCCTTGTGCCATCCTGAAAGGAAGAAAAACAGCAGGAGAATTGCCGCGAGGATATCGATTACAACATGCATAGAAACCCCGGTTTCGATTTAACGCATTCAAGATAATTTGTATTTTAAGCCGCAGAAAGCATAAAATAGCGGCCTCTTTCCCGATGATTGGGACGCGGACTGTACGAATAGGGTGACGAAAACCGGATTAAACATGGAATTTTTATACGCAGCGGAATTGAAGAAAAAGTTTACCTGCTACGGCCATTTCTATGAGCTCGTGCTGATGAATGGCGAACGGGCCAAGTGCAGAAGTGTGCTGGAGATCGTTGATGCTTCTATTTCTCAGGAGGATCCATCCGCTATATCCGAGAGGGAGCCGGACGTGGTGGTGGTCATGATGAATCCGGGCTCTTCGCATCCCAAGGATATCTACCACATGGACGATGAAATCGAATATCCCCGGACCGGATCTTCCATGCGGAAAAAACTGGTTCTGACCCAGCCCGATAATACGCAGTATCAGGTGATGCGCGTGGCGGTCCGACAGGGATGGAAGCATATCCGCATACTCAACCTATCCGACCTGCGTGATCCAAAATCCGGGAGTTTCCTGCAGAAGGTGGATGCCCTGTCCGGCATCATGGGGGGGCATGTCCACAGTATGTTTTGCGCCGAACGTACGACCGAGCGGGCGCATTCGCTTAAACGGCAGGGAAACACTCCGGTTCTGCTGGGGTGGGGTCAGGATCCCGGTTTGATTCCGCTCGCCGAACAGTGCATGAAGCGGCTGGATGGAGAACCGGTATGCACGGTATCTTCCGAAGTGCATCCGCTGCTTAATGCGCACCCAAGCCCCATGCTGCAGTCCAAAAAGCTACTTTGGCTGGAATCCATAATCAACGCATTGGAGATGGTGTGAGTGTGGTTTTTCTTGGTTTGCTGCTCCTTCCCGTTGGAGCCGTTCTTTTGTTGATGGGGTTGAAATGGAGAAAGGTAATCATCCCCGGTTTGATGCTGGTGTTCCTGTCGCTTCCGGCGTATTGGACCATGCGGGAGTTTCTTGTCTGGCAGTACGATGGCCTTCGTGGTTGGAGCATGAGTCTGCCGGTGGATTTGCCTATGTATAGGATAACGGTCATTCAAAAACCGGGCGTGGACTTCTACGATTCCTATTTCGAGGTGGAGCGCAACAGTGATGGAAAGAAAGCCTGGGTGTTGATTGATGGGGACGATCACAAGTGGAAGCAACCCAGAATCCGGAGGCAGGATGGAAGAATATATTTCCTGAGGGATCAAGGGACGGTAATCCCCGGGACGCCCTACATTGATCTTGATCAGATGCGGATCTTTTCCGGCTATTATCAACGATTTTACCGTCTCGAGGATCTGGAATTCTTTGATTCTGATTCGAGTCGATTGTATAGTTCGCTTATTCCGGTACCAAGTAACTCCTGATTCGGCTATGAAACTGATCAAAATCAACGAGCTGCCTGACAAGGGTGTGTCGCACAATGCGCGCATCCGCAAACGCGAGATTCTCGCCAACGGAGAGTTGGGGGCGATCACCAACTATGCCCGCGCCGTGTTTCCTCCGGGGGAGAAGGCCGGAAGCCATTTGCACAACGACATGGCCGAAGTTTTTACGGTGGAGTCCGGGTGCGGCGAAATCCGCATCAACGATGTCGCCTATGTCTTTGCCGCCGGAACGGTGGTGCTGGTCGAGGCCGGTGATGTCCATGAAATTGTCAACACCGGCCGGACCGACCTGGTCGTGACCTACTTTGGGGTGCTGGTTTAGCGATGCGCCCTGCCTTTATTGCTTTGGTCGTGGTGGCAATGGGGGGATTATGTGCGTGCGACAGCAAGGACAAAGCCCCGCCGAGTCTGTGCGATGAGCAGCTTTCGGCTATGGACCTCCTTGCTTGCATCCCCGATTTGAGCCAGTTGCCCGATAGCAGGGTTTTGGGGGCGTCGCACCTATTCTCGAGTGCCGCTACCGACGACAAGGCAACCTTGATCGGTTATGCACCAGAAACTTCCGGGGATTTTGATCATGGCTCATTTCTTCGAATCGAAGAAGTGCCCGGCGGGGTGGAAGGTGTGCTGGCTGAAATGAATGGGCCGGGAGCGATCACGTGGATGTGGTCGGCCAATCCCGTTGGCGATCTTGTTTTGGACATTGACGGGGTTCGAACCGTATATCCATTTTCATTATTTTTGGCTGGTGAATGGCTGCCTGTGCGCTATCCCTTCGCCGCTCGAACCGCAGAGGGCTTCAACCTGCATTTTCCGATTTTTCATGCAACATCCTGCCGGGTTTCAGTGCGCGCGAAATCCAAAGCAGAGTTGGGATCTTTATTTTACCAGATTGCCTGGAACTCGATCGAAACAGATCGTGATATTGCTGCATTCCATTTAAAGCAGGAACCGGAAAGAAAACAGGCGTTGCGGAAAATTGCGAAACAATGGCTGAACCCTCTCTCACCGGTTTTGAAGGACTCCTTTGTGGGAGAACTGGCTCCCGGCACTTCATGCAAAGCTTTTCTGACGGCAGGCGCGGGAATGATTCGGTGCCTCAAAATCACGGCACAATCCAAGCGGGATCTTTCCGAACTAGATGTTGAAATGTACTGGGACCAGGAGTCCATGCCCGCATTGACATGCCCGTTGAGCATGCTATGCGGCGTATCGGGAAAGATGGGCGATGTCTCTTCCATTCCGGTTTCGGTTAAGCGTTCCACCGTGATAATACGCTGGCCAATGCCGTTTAACGATGGCGCCATGGTTAAGTTGGTGAACCGGAGTGATCGGAGTATGCCGGTAAAGGTCGCAGTTTCCATGGTTGCAGGATGCAAAAGCCGGACTAGATTTGGAGGACGGTATTCTTCTCGCCCGAATCTACTGGTTAACAGCGCGGAATCTTTAACATTGGCCGAGATAAAGGGTTCTGGGAAAATTGTTGGATGTATCCTGAATGTCGTGAATCACGGGGATGGATGGTGGGGCGAAGGGGATCCCGTCATAGGGCTGGATAATACCAATATTCCCGCCTGGCGTGGGACGGGCAGCGAGGACTATTTCGGCTGCGCGTGGTGCTCTGATGATTCGTTTCAGCATCCCCTGCGCGGGCAGACCAGCGAGACGCTATCCATGGTATCCATGTATCGGTACCATCTGATGGATGCTTTACCCTTTAGAGGGAACGCATGCTTTCAGTTTGAGGTCAAAGGGGCAGCATCGATGCTGGTGGACTATTCAACTCTATTGCTTTGGTATTCAGAAACGAGTTCAAGAAACGACACGACCGATGCGCGATAGGCCGCTTCGTCGACATATGCATAGGTGGAATGCCTACCGCCCTCGATCCAGAGATGCCGCTTGGGTTCCCGGGCGGCATTATAGACTTTCTGTCCATGCCAGAAGGGGACTTTAACGTCGTCTGTGCCGTGGATGACAAGTACGGGACAATGGACATGACGGATCGATCTGAGGCTGTCGAACTTATCCCATGGCAGCATCTTCCACCGGGTTTTCACGCGGAAGGCCGAGGTGAATGATATTTCGGTAACGAGCCCGCCGACCTCGTGCTTTGCCGCCAGCCAGACGGCTACGCCGCCGCCGAGAGAGCGTCCTTGGGAAATAATCTTTCCGGGATGGATCTTCTGCTCTTGGACCAGCCAGTTGTAGGCGGCGACGGCATCCTGTTTGGCGTGGACGGTGGAAGGTTGACCCGCGCTCGTGCCGTAGCCTCGGTAGTCGTACATCAGCACCGAATATCCCAAGTCGTAAAACGACTGCATGAAGGGGACCACATGGCCTAGATCCTCGGCATTGCCGTGGCTGAAAAGGATGGTGTACTCCGCGTTGGGTTTTTTCAGGTAGACCGCCGTGATTTCGCCATCCCCGGATGCGATCTTAAACTCGTTCGGCAGGTGGGTGTAGCTCGGTATACGCGGGGCAAATATAAGTCGGTCTGAAACGATAAATGCATACAGGTTGAGGAATAAGTAGATTATGCCAAGGATTGTCAATAAGAGGGTAAGTACTTTTTTAATCATGTATTAAAGATTAGGACGATTGCTTCTTTGGCGCAATGGAAAGATTTTTCACAATGGAATATTGCGGAACTTCCTGCTGTTGTCTATACTGGCAAATATATTGGGAGTAATGCGTTATGGATAAAGGAGCCAGTGTGTTGAGGTCCGAGCTTGCGGGCATTTGGTACCCTGAAGATTCCAAGCGCCTAGCCCGCGAAATCGATGTATATCTCGATGCGGTTGATGTACAAGTCCAGCAGAATGTCCTCGCCCTCCTGCTTCCGCATGCCAGCTACCGGTACTCCGGTATGGTTGCCGCAAATGGGGTCAAGCTCATCGTCGGCCGTTCATTCACCCGTGTCATCGTGATTGGGCCCAGCCACCGGATGGCGCTGCTGGATTCCGTGAGTATTCCCGATGTGGATTTTGTCGAAACCCCGCTTGGCCGCATTGAACTGGACCGGGAACTTATGCTGCGGCTGTGGGAAGACGAGCACTTTCAATCGCATGCGGCCGCCCACAGCCATGAACACAGTGTGCAAATCGAGCTTCCATTTCTTCAGCGCGCCCTGCACGATTTCAAGCTGGTGCCGATTGTATGCGGGGAGCTGGACGAAACCAGTGTCCGGCATATCGCCCGGATCTTGCGCGAAAACATGGATTCGGAAACGCTCGTGGTCATTAGCTCGGACTTCACCCACTACGGACATGGATTCGATTATGTGCCGTTCAATGATGATATCCAGAGCAACCTCAGGGATCTCGACATGGGCGCTTTCCAGCGGATTGAAGAAAAAAATCTTTCCGGCTTCCTTCAGTATGTTCAAGAAACGCGTGCAACCATCTGTGGTCGCAGTCCGATCGCCGTTCTGCTGGCCATGCTGCCGAAGGATGCCACTGTCCAGTTGCTGAAATACGATACCTCCGGCAACCTCACCGGCGACTGGGCGCACTGCGTCAGTTATGTCTCTGCCGCCGTCACCGGCCATTGGCCATCGGTCTGCACCGACGGGAAGCACTGTGACAGGGAGAATGAATTATCCGAATCCGACAAGATCGGACTTTTGCGGCTCGCCCGGCATTGCATTGCCACACAGTTGCGGGATGGTGAATCCGATCTCGGCATCGAGATCACTCCGCCGATGCAGGAGATCATGGGAGCATTCGTCACGCTGCACAAGCACGGCCAACTGCGAGGGTGCATCGGAGAAATATTTCCACGCCGCGAGTTGTACGAGGCGGTGAAGGAGCAGGCGGTAAACGCCGCATTCCAGGATCCTCGCTTTCCCCGGCTTCGCGAGGATGAACTGCCCGGTATCGATATCGAAATCTCGGCGCTCACGGTTCCGCGCCGCGTCAGCTCATATGAAGATATCGAAATCGGGAAACACGGCATTGTGCTCTACAAAGGCCCGCATTCGGCCGTCTTCCTGCCGCAGGTGGCTACCGAACAAAAATGGGGTCTCGCCGAAACCCTCACGCACTTATCGATGAAGGCCGGCCTCGCGCCCGACGGTTGGCAATCCGGTTGCGAGTTCAATGTCTTCGAAGCTATCGTCTTCGGCGAGAAGGACGCTTAGTCGACCTGGTTCTTTTTGCTGATCCATTCCACAAAACGTTGGTGGAGCCTAGGGGCGTAGACGGCGCGCCCGGCACCGAGGGCGGAGGTATGGCCGCCCCCTTCGATGGTCCAGAGCTCCTTGGGTTCGGCGGCTTTCCTGTACAATCGTTCGGCATGCTTGTACGGGGCAACCGGATCTTTGGTTCCATGGATGATGAGTAACGGTACAGGGGCGATGTTGCCGACGTATTTTTCGGGGCTTAGCTTGTTGCCGATCAAGCAGAAAGCGAGGGGCTTGAGCCATCCGGCATGGTCGCAGGCCACTCCCTTGTAGGTCGAGAACGCCGAGTCGGTAGCAATCCCGGCAATGCCTTTAAAATCGTTGTTTCCAAGTACAGCCAATGCATTGGCCCCGCCAATGCTCTGCCCGAACACGATCAGCTTGTCCTGGTCGATATCGGTGCGGGTTTTAAGGTATTTAAGCGCAGCAACGGAATCCTCGTACACACCCTTCCGGGTGGGTTTTCCTTCGGACTTTCCATAGCCGCGGTAGTCGAATACGAACAGGTTGAAGCCGTTGGCCGGCAACCAGGAGACGAAGGAATAGTGCGCAGTCATGTTCTGCGCGTTTCCGTGATAGTGGATCACCGTCCCCAGGGCTTTTCCTTTGGCGGGAATGAACCAGCCGGAAAGTCTGGTGCCGTCGGCGCTGTTGAAGCGGACTTCCTCGTAGGCATAGCCATCCTGCGCGGGCGTTGCATAGGTTTGGTGATCAGGGCAGTAAAACAGAGCGTCGAGGCCAGCCTGGCTTGCAAGCGTGCAACCAAGCAAAAATACAGTTTGAACAATCATGATTTTCATGAGGCAAGTTTAACGAGCGCCATACTCAAAACTAAGCTTTTTCGGAAGCAGGTTGAATTTGGCGGGATGAAACCCCATATTGTCAGTCCATTAGATGGAGAGGTTTTATGTACAAGGTTTTAAGTATTCTTGCAGGCATTCTGGTTTCGGTGAATGTGTGGGCGCAAATGCCCCACGAAGTCCTGCTGCTGGTCAATAAGCAGTCGCAACCGTCATTGCTGGTGGCAAACACCTATGCAGCGGCCAGGCAGATCCCGGCCCGCAATATCGTCTATCTCGACATTCCGGAGAGTGCATATGGAGGGACCTCCACGGTTACGCCGGAGGAATTCACGAAACTGATCTGGGAGCCGGCCAGCGCCGTGGCAAAGGCTCGGGGAATTGATGACCATATTCTGGCCTGGGTCTACTCGGTCGATTTCCCCATTCGCGTGAAGACCGATACGTACGATCGCAAGCAGATGTCGGTGTGCGGGTTGACCTTTATGCGCAACCAGCTGCCCGGCTTGAGCCTGGTTGAGGATGGGAAGTATCTCTCGAAGCTGTTTGCCGGTCCCAATGAGCGGATTAAAGTGAGTCTGCCTGCGCTTTCGTTCCACAAGATCAAGTCGGGGTTGGGGGATAGTGCTGTGGTTCCTGATGAAGTGCAATACCTGAAAGCAGGGCTTGGCGACAAGATGCCGCTTCCTGCCATGATGCTTGGGTACATTGGCGAAAACGGGAACGATGTTCAAACCGTGCTCGATACGATCAAGCGGGGCACGCAGTCGGACTGCCGGGGCATTCACGGAGGCATCTATTTTGTGATGAGCGACGACGTCCGTTCCAAATGCCGGGAATACCAATACTATCCCGCCGTGAACGAACTCAAGGAACGGGGCATGGTGGCCAATGTGGTCACCAACTTTCCTGCAGGCGAGAAAAACGTCGTGGGTATAATGATGGGCGCGGAGACCGTCGATCCTTCAGAGGTCGGTTCATTTGCTCCGGGAGCGATGGCGGAACACCTCACGAGCTGGAGCGCGGAATTTCAGAAAAAGCAGACCAAGATGACGGAGTGGCTGAAGGCTGGGGCGACAGCATCAGCCGGCGCGGTGGTTGAGCCCTATTCCAACCCAAACAAGTTCCCGACCGCGCGTTTTTATGTTCATTATGTCTCGGGTTGCACCATGCTGGAGAGCTTCTATCTGTCGATCGCCTGTCCGTTACAGACGCTGCTGCTTGGCGATCCCTTGGCAAGACCGTATGCGCCGAGGGTCAAGACGAAGGTGCTGGGCGCGGATACGCTCACGGACGACTTTACCTATGCGGTCATGGCGGAATCACGCTTGGCCGATGTCGAGTATCTCTACTCGTTCCTGCTGGACGGAAAGCTGATCAGCCAGGCTTCGAGCTCACCCACGGCATGGGTTCCGGTTCGCAACCTTTCGGATGGATACCACGAGCTTCGTGCCGTGGCCTGGCCCAAGTATCAGGTTGAGTTCGGCGCATCGGCGGATAAGGCGATCACGTTGAACAAGACGGGGCGGTCGGTTGCCATTGCTTCGGGCGAGATTGCAAAGACGGGCCAGTATACACACGGCATAAAGGTGAAGATCGGCGGCATCCAGACGCCCCGGTCCGTGCGCCTGGTCTGCGGGGAGCTGCTGCTGGATGAAAAGGAATATGCCGATGATGTCATTCTGACTCTCGATGAGCAGCTCGTCGGGGAGGGGCCAACCCGCATTCAGGCGGTGGCGGTCTATGCCGACGGGATGGAGGTGGCCAGCCCTCCGCTCAACATCACGATCAAGTTTGCCCCGCATCCTCCGGCTGATGCGTAAGTTCCGTCACTCTGAACTTTCAAAGCACGAAGCGTGGCTGTAGGTTGTGCCGCGCATTTTCGTAAAGAGAGGCTTAATGCGCATTGTAAAAACAAACAGCCCGGAAGAAACGTGGTCGCTTGCCGCAGAACTGTCCGGTGAACTGGGTCCGGGTACCGTAATTGCGTTGCACGGCGATCTTGGTGCCGGCAAAACCTGCTTTATCCAGGGATTTGCTGCCGCACTGGGCATCGACGAACCGATTACCAGCCCGACCTATACACTGATCGGCGAGTACGAGGGCCGGTTGCCCTTGCACCATATCGATCTGTACCGCCTGTCCGGCCCGGAGGAGGCACTGGGTCTGGGGCTGGAAGAATACTTTGATGCGAACGGGATTACCGCCATCGAATGGGCGGAACGGGCGGAAGGGCTGCTGCCTCCGGATCTGCTGCACATCCGTATTGAAGCCGACGAACATACCGGAACCCGTACGTTCCATGTCTTCAGGGAGAATGAAGCATGAGGATTTTTTCAATCGAATTGAGCTCCCGTATAGGTAGTGTCGCATTGATCGACCGCGGAGCCGTTGTGGCCGAAGAGAGCTGGAACGAAAACTTCAAGAACCGCCAGCAGCTGTTTGACGCCATGGCTTCCATGGCGGTGGATTGGAACGGGATTGATGTATTTGCCGTCGGCCGCGGTCCAGGAGCCTTTTCGGGCATGCGTATTGCTTTTTCCGTGGCTAATTCCCTGGCTGCACCCGGCGGGAAGCCGGTTTATGCTCTGAACAGCGGGGCGGCTCTGGCAATGCGGTTCGGGGCCGAATGCACGGCCGTGGTAGGGGATGCCCGTCGGAATAAGGTATGGGCCGGCGTGTTCAAACGTACTGAACTGGAAAAAGAATTCGAGCTGATGGATCGGGATGCGCTAACGGGCTTTGTTCCGGAAGATGCGCTGGTTATCAGTCCCGATCACGACCGGCTGGAACCACTGCTGTCTGACTTCCGTACTCCGGATGACTCCAACCCCGTTTCGCCTTCGGCGGGCGCGTTGGGATTACTGGTTCATCAGCGCATGGAAGATGGAGTGGACTCAGAACCTTTTGAGCCGCTTTACATGCATCCGCCCGTATTCGTTGCTCCCCGGTTTTCCTAGCACATCCCGGTCGCTGCGCTTTCAGAATCCATGCTGTCAAAATACGCCCGGATGCGTTTTTCGTGATCCTTGTCCTCCCGGTTTAGTTGCTGAAACACCTCTTCAATTGTGTTTTCAGGCTCTTTCTCCATGAAATGATTATAGTGGTGTTCGCCCGATTCGTTTTCCAAAACGAGCGCAAGCGCGAATGCGTCGTGGCGGGAGGGGGGGGATGCTTTGCATCGATCTACGAGTACTTCGATTCTTTTGTTCGTCTCGTGCAACCCCTCCACTGAGGTGGCTAGGATCTTATAGGGCAGCAACCCCCGGTTTGTGAAGGAATCCAACGCCGCACGAAGAAGTGTGGCATGGCTTTTTTCCTCCAGACGCAGTTGAGCCCAAAATTCGCCGTCGTCGGGGTGGAGCTCGGAAAAGAGCTGATACATGGCCGCGACACCCAGTTCGACTTCGATGCTCAGCTCCAGTAACTTAATTATATGGTCATTTTCCATAGTTTTGAAAACATTGCACCCGAGTCTGAGTTTGTCGAGCGGACTTTGAAATAATCAAATAGATATAACATGACTGTAAATACCTGCATTTACAACACTTGCCGCTGGATGCGGAATCATGTAAATAATGATCAAGGGAGTCGTGTATATGACGTCAGATCTGGAGGTAATCCTGTGCAGTGATTTGCCAACCCAACCTGTCAAGGGGATGGGCGTGGTTCTGGTTGCCGGTGCAACCGGTTATATTGGCGGTCGCCTGGTGCCTGAGCTGATCGCCCGTGGATACAGGGTTCGAGTCATGGTGCGTGCCGAATCTCCGGAGCATCGGGATCGCTGGCCGGAAGCTGAGGTTGTGGTGGCCGATGCGCTTGATGAGGATGCGGTTCTTCCCGCTCTTGAAGGCGTGGATGCCGCCTATTATCTGATTCATTCGATGCTGATTGGAATGCATCGGTTCGAGGATGCCGATCTACAGGCTGCACGACACTTCCGCGAAGCCGCGGAGCAGCAAGGGGTAGGGCGCATCATCTATCTCGGCGGGCTGGGAGATACGAATACGACGCTTTCACCCCATCTGGCCAGCCGTGCCCAGGTGGCCGAGGAATTCAGGCGTGGCCCGGTGCCAACCACCATTCTCCGGGCAGCTATTATTCTTGGATCGGGGAGTGCATCCTATGAAATGGTTAACCATCTGGTTCGCAGAATCCCGTTGTTCCTCGTTCCGAAATGGGCGAAAACCAAATGCCAGCCCATCGCTGTCCGCGATGTAATCAAATCGCTGGTTGGTGTGCTGGAGCTGCCCGAAACCGCCAACCGGACCTTTGATATCGGCGGCGCGGACATCATGACCTATGAAGAGCTCCTTAAAACACATGCGGCGGTCCTGTGCAAAAAGCGAATCTATATGGCTTCGCCAATTTCAAGCATCCGGTTCTATTCCTACATCACAAGCCTGTTGACTCCGATCCCCGCTCCGATCACCTGGTGCCTGATGGAGAGCGTGACGCACGATGTGGTTTGTCAGGAAAACGATATCCTCGAGCTGATACCATTTAGGCGGATTTCCTGTAAAGAGGCGCTTGTGCTGGCCTTGTCGCGCGAGGAGCAGGATGCCGTCCATACACGCTGGTCGGACAGCTATCCCCCCGATTACGAACTGGCCATCAAGCTTAGCGAGATTAAGGGAGCTCCCACCTATACGAGTTCCTATTCCCTGGTCACCAGCAAGATGGCGGAGGAACTGTTCAAGTCCATCACCCATATCGGCGGAAAGAATGGCTGGTTCTACAGTACGTTTCTGTGGCGCATGCGCGGGGCACTCGACCGGTTGCTCCAGGGCGTTGGCACCACCCGCGGCCGGCGCAGTGCATCGACGTTGCGGGTCAACGACGTCGTTGATTTCTGGCGCGTGGAGAAAATTCAGTATGATCGCCAGTTGCTGTTGCGCGCTGAAATGAAAGTGCCGGGCTATGCGTGGTTGGAATTCCGCGTGGATCCCATCTCGGGGAACAAAAACAGGCTGTCTGTGAATGCCTACTACAAGACCAAGGGGCTGTGGGGCCGCACCTACTGGTACATCTTCCTCCCGTTCCACCACTTTATCTTCAACGACCTCATCAAACAAATCGAGCGCCGGAGCGAATAACGGGTACTTCACGGTAGCTAACGATCCTGCCACTGGACCGGGTCGATGCGATAAAACGATTTAAGCTCCTCATATAATTCGGGATGCTTTTTTTGCATCTGCTGCGGTTTTTCAAAAAAGGTCTCCGTGGCGACGGCAAAGAATTCGGCAGGGTTGGTGGCGCCGTAGCTATCGAGAACACTCTTGCGGCCGCGACGGGTTTCGTCGACCAGCTCCGTGTATTCCCGCTGAAAGACGCGGGCCCATTCCACATAGGCCGAGCGCGGCTCGAGAATGGGGGCTCCATCGCCGGCACCGTCCTCCTGATCCAGCTGGTGCGCAAATTCGTGCAGGGTAACGTTGTCGCCATCTTCGATATTGCGTGCGCCGCCAAGCACGCTGTCCCAGGCGAGCACGACCACGCCGTTGGTCCATGACTCGCCCAGCCGTGCACCTTCACCATTGTTGCCGCCAAACATGCCCTGTTGTCCGCTCTGGTAGGCATGCGGATAGATTAGAATGGATTTAAGTTTGGGGTACACTTTGGTCTCGCGTCCGATCAGCAGTATACAGGCCTGCGCCGCGACGGTGACTTTGATCTCTTCGGTTATCTCAAGCCCGCCGCAGCCCTCGAATTTTTTGTCGGCAAGAAAGACCTGCATGGTACCGAACAACCGGCGTTTTTGGTTATCGGTCAGATTGGCGGCCATCGGGAGATTGGTGTCCAGAATCTCCAGCCAGCTTTCCGGAGGAGGGGTGTTCATTAGCCGCACACAACGCGCACGGCGGAGGCAAATGGCCGCCGTGATGCCGATGGCTGAAAATATCGCGATGCCGAGATATAGAGCGAACACGTATCGGCTCCCTAGGGTAGTTTTTCGAAGAGTGTATGGGCGATTCGGCGGAGCAACTCATCCTGTTTTTCGGGGGTAAGCGAGCGATCAATGGTCGCTTGGGCACTGGCGTGCCATATGCTTTTCCCGGTTTCAGTATCGTTCATCATGATGTGGAGCGTGCCGGTCTCGGTCGTATAGGCCACTTGATCAGGATCTCGCTGCTCGTAAGTCCATTCCCTTTTGTTGCGCTCAAAGACCAGACCACCGGAAAACTCGCTTTCGCTGTCCGGTATGCGTCCGGCCGCTTCCTGATGGGTTGCAAGTTTGAGATAGGAGGCAATCTGAACGGTCGCGTTGGCCGGGTCGAGCACCTGTGTCCATCCCTGAGCCGCAAGTTCATTGTTCAAGGCTTTCTGCAAGTCGGGATCAAGAGAGGTGGCATTCTGCGCAATCGTGGCGTCCGGAGCCTCGATCCATTGATAGGTTTCAATCCTGGAAAAGCGGTAGGCGGGGTCACATTCGCTGGAAACCTTGATCCGGGTGCACCCGGTTAAGGCAGCAACAGCTACTGTAAATAGAACCAACGACATGAATTTCATACGACCTCCTGATTAAGGGAATATAGAGTGCTACACGCACACCTGTCTATGCGGAAAGCGGATCAAGAGGCGTTCCGGATGCCGGGGGAATGCGTTTGGCTTAGGGGTTGCCTTCAGATGCGAGGTCTGTAAGGTGCAGGTTTTATTAATCCAGAACCCGAAAGGAACGCCCATGATTGAAAACGGCAAAACAGTAAAAATCCATTACACCGGAACGCTCGACGACGGTACGCAATTCGACTCCTCCGCCGGACGCGATCCGCTTGAATTCGAAATGGGCGCCGGTATGGTAATCCCCGGTTTTGAGAAGGGGGTCGTCGATATGGAAGTCGGCGAAAAGAAAACCATTCACATCCCTTCCGTTGAAGCCTACGGCGAGCGCCGTGAGGATTTGGTCATGCAGTTTGAACGCAGCCAGCTTCCCGAAGGACTGGAACCGGAAATCGGCATGGGGCTACAGATGCAGGGTCCGCAGGGCCAGCCGGTTCCTGTCACCATCACCGAAGTGGCAGAGGCTAACATCACTATCGATGCGAACCATCAGCTGGCTGGGCAGAACCTGAACTTTGAATTGGAACTGGTCGAGGTCGTCTAGCGGCCGGCGGCATGTCCTATGGATCCCGCGATCGAAATACCCATGTGCCCGCCTCCGTGGGATGAGCCCAATGACGTGGTGCCCATGTTGCTGGTGATTGCAGGTTTCGTGCTGGCTAGCTGGCTTTTCCGGCGTTGGAAAAGAAAGCGTAAAGACCGGCGATCCGGACCATAAAAAAGCGGCGCAAAAGGCCGCTTTTTATTCATGAAACCCCGTTGTTCTGTTCCAGCGGGTTTTTTTGCTACTTAATCGAGCTGTTGAGTACCGTCATTCTGGTTTGTGCCAGATTCGCCCAGCTGCTTCCCGGGTAGGCAACGATGAGGTCTTCATAGGCCCGTTTTGCATCGACAGCGCTTCCGAGCGCCTCCAGGCAGCGGGCCTGACCCATCATGGCGACGGGGGCAAGGTAGGAATTCTTGTGGCTGTTGGCGAATTCGCCATACTTCAGGTGAGCCTCGCCGTATTCACCTTTTGCTTCCTGACAGCTGATCCTGTTCAGTTCGGCCTGGGCGGCCATCTCATGTTTTCCGTATTTCTTGAGAAACTGGTCGTACAGGTCCTGGGCGGCATCATAATCCCCATCGGAGAATTTGGACATAGCCAGCTGCATCAGCGCAATCGGGGCCGAGGAGGTGGATCCGTATTTTTCGATAATCTCCTCGAAATCCGCAGGACTCATGGCGGTGACCAGTGCGCTGTCGGCTTTGTGTTCCTTGGACGCCTTGGATGTCTTGAGATAGCGGTCTAGCAGGAAGGCACCGCAAACGATGACAACAACGATCAGTGCGGGAACGGCATATTTCTTGAAGACATTAAGCACTTCCTTGACTTCGTGCTGTTCGAGTGACTGCTTCTTCAGCACCTCTTCGTGCTGGGGCGAATGTTGATGATCATTGCTCATGTTATGCTCCTGGATGAATACAAAAAACAGGCGGTCATTGTGGGGGTTTCAACTGCGATTTCAAGAATTGTTTGATTCATAGAGCCTGATTATTCGCTCGGCAATTTCTTCTGGAGTGAGCCCGTCGGTATCGATCCTATGGGCAACGGCCTCGTATAACGGTTTCCGGCTCTCCAGCAGCTGGATGATTTTATTCTCCTTGTCGCCCTCCAGCAATGGCCGCGAAGTGTCGTGGCGAACGCGGTCGAGGATGGTTTCAGGAGAAGCCAGCAGGCAAACGACGAGTCCGCTTTTTTCATAATCCGCAATATTGTCGGGATTGAGGACAATGCCGCCGCCGGTGGATATCACATGGCCATGGGTATCGGCCAGCGCCTGTACCATTCCGCGTTCCAGCCTGCGGAAGTGCGTTTCGCCGTCCTGCGCAAAGATATCGTTGATGCTTTTTCCGGCCTGTTCGACGATGAGGCTGTCCATATCGAGCAGCGGCATGCCTGTTTTTTCGGAGAGGAGTTCGCCGACGGTGGTTTTCCCCGTTCCCATAAATCCGACCAGTACAATATTCTGCATGGTTTTCTCCCGTGTCCCGAAACAGAAAAACGCTCCAACGGGAGCGTTTTTCAAACATCTATAACGGCTTATTAAGCACCTGTTTTACGGATGGCTTCGCGGATGTCCTTGGTGTTCATATGCACCAGCTGCTCTTCCGTGAATCCGGCTCCAACCAGACGCTGCTTTTGTTCCAGCACACGACGGCGCTTCAGGCGGGGCTTCTTTACCGGTCGGCGCAGGGGCTTCTTGCGCATTGCTCTTCTAATTCTCATGACAAACCTCTTCGGATCTAATTGGTTGCAAAATCAGGCGGAGAACCTACACGGGCACTTCAGGCTGTGCAACCCTTATCTAGCGCAAATTTAGTCGTTTTCCTGCGAGGTTCCGTCTTCGGCTGAAATGCCCGCCCAATCCTTGAGCACGGCGAGGTCCCCGGTCGAGACTTTCGCCTTGGAATGCATCGGTAAATAGTATTTAGGGGGCATTTGTCCATTGGCCACCATGGTGTGGATCTGGGTGCGGATCCAGACGATATCCTTCAGGGGTTCCCAGTCCGAAAAGTTCATATGCTCCCGGCCTTCCTTGACGTCGTGCGCGACCAGCCACGAAACGGGGGCTATGTGGCTGTACCACGGCCATCTGGTTTCGTTGGAGTGGCAGTCGTAGCAGCTGCGCTTCAGGATTGCCTTCACCTCCGCCGGCCCGGAAAAGTCGGAAATCACGGCTGGGTTGCTTCGCTTCACTGGAATGAGTTGCATTCCAACAACGATGACAACAAGGGCAATGACTATCCGTTTCATGAGCTTCTCCGATTTCTTCAATCAGATTGAATCACAGATGAACGCCGATGGATACGGATATTTTCCACCAACCCTTTTGTCGGGAATATGGTCCTTGATGAAGTATGGCCGCGGTGTCCAATCGTCTATGGTTCCTCTTATTCCAGCACCTGCAGTGCGAGATCAACGATGCCGAAGGGGGCGCTGACCTGGTAGCCGGCGACGCGGTCGGATATGCGCTCGCAGATTTCACGGGCGATCTCGATGCCGATCTTGCGGCCGTCTTCCTTGGTCGAGGCCTTGTTCATCCGTTCGAGGATGGCGGTCGGGACTTCCACTCCGGGGACTTCGGTATTAAGGAATTCCGCGTTGCGGAACGAGACCAGCGGCCAAACGCCGGCCACGACGGGAATGTTTCCTCCCTTGGCCTCGGCCGCATCCAGAAAGCGAAGCAGGGCTTCGGGATCGAAAATCGGCTGCGTAATGGCATATTCCGCCCCGGCATTGATCTTGTTGAGATAGTGCTGCAACTCGCGTTCCGGTTCGACGGCGCACGGGTTGGCTCCGACGCCGATCAGGAGGCCGGTAGGCGGATTGATCGGATTACCGCCTACGTCACGGCCATGGTTCAGGTTGTATACCACTTGGGTCAGGCCGACGGCATCGACGTCGAATACCGGCGTGGAGTCGGGGTAGTCGCCCAGCTTCGGCGGGTCGCCGGTGATGATCAGGTAGTTGCGCAGGCCGCCGGCATAGCCGCCGAGCAGGTCGGACTGCATACCGATCAGGTTGCGGTCACGGCAGCAGTAGTGCAGAACCGTTTCGATGCCGACTTCGCGTTCGACCGCCAATGCCGCCACCATCGGCGAAATGCGCGCACTGGCGCGCGGGCCATCGGGAATGTTGATCGCGTCGATGCCGGCACCCTTGCAGACGCGGCATTTATCGAGCATTGGATTGAGGTCGATGGAGCGGGGCGGGGTGATTTCCACGCTGGTCACCTTTTCACCGCGGGCCAGCTTGGCGGCGAAGGCGCACTTTTCCGCCATCGGCACGACTGTCACATCCGGCTCTTCCTTTTCAAGATGACTGATGGTTACATGCTTTTTCACGCCGGTCAGCGATTTGACGGACTTGGCCATCATGGCGATGTGTTCCGGCGTGGTGCCGCAGCAACCGCCGACACCGCGCACGCCGACCTGAATCATACTCTTGGCGTATTCGGTGAAATATTCCGGCGTCGACATGTAGATCATGCGGCCATCGACTTCCTGCGGCACGCCGGCATTGGCCATAACGGTGAAGGGCTTCGTGGTATGGGGCAGGGCGCGTTCGGCAATGCTGAAGGCTGCCGCCGGGCCGACGCCGCAGTTGATGCCGATGCCGTCCACGTTTTCATCCTGTTCGAGCGCATCGACGATCTGCTCGATTTTTTCTCCCCGCCGCGTTTCGCCATCCTTGCCGACGGTGATGGAAACAAATACCGGAAGGTTGAACTCCTTGGCCACCTTGGCCGCCAGCTGGGCTTCCTTTACGTGCGTAAAGGTTTCGAGCAGAAAGAGGTCAATTCCTTCATCGGCCAATACTGCCATGTGCTCGCGGAATACGTTGGACAGCTCATCTGTCATGCGGTCATCGAAGAGTTGTCCAGATTGCAGGCAGGGGCCGACAGAGCCAGCCACGAGCACATCGTCGCCGGCGGCTTCGCGCGCCAGCTTAACGGAGGCACGGTTGATTGCTTCTAGCTGATCCACCAGGCCGTGGGATTGGAGCTTTAGTCGGTTGGCGCCGTAGGAATTAGTTTCAATGACGTCTGCACCGCCGTCGACGTAGGCTTGGTGGATGCTTTTAATCAGCTTGGGATTGGTGACGCACAGATGCTCATAGCAGGTGTTGATGAACACCCCTTTCGAATAAATCATCGTTCCCATCGCCCCATCGAAGATGAGGGGGTGGTCTGCCATGCGTTCTAGGATTGTTTTCATAGTTTGTTCTCGTTGATTAAAATCGTGACGATTGAGCCGTGAGGCGTGACTCAGAAGGGCACCTTGTCGTGAATAATGTTCTTTGCCCCGTATTCGGAATTGTCTTCCTTGATTTTATATCCCCTTTGGTCGGGAACCATCTTGATTAATAGTCGGATGATTTGAGTTATTAAATCCATTCGGTGTTCTGCAGCAGCATCGCCGAGAACATGGCGTCCTTTGTAATACCATCCCCGGCTTTCGCGCGCGGAACCTAATGCATATTCATAAAAGCGCGCGCGGTCCTTTGAACTTTGCTTTGAGTATCCCTCTTCGATATTGGCGCTGATCGATCCGACTGAACGATACAATTGATCGGAAAGTGATCTGGTACAGGTGTCTTTGGACAGTTTCTTCGCGTCATGCCAGCTGATATCCGCCAAAAACAATGAGAGCCGATAGGCTTCAACGGACCAAAGCGAGTCTTCTCGAATCAGCTTTGGAACATGCTCTTCCCATTCTGCAAACTTCACAATACCCTCCAATCACGTCTCAATCGTCACTCCTCACGCCCTACGCATCGTATCCCAGAACGGGCGAAAGCCACTTCTCTACCTTTTCAACCGTCCAGCCTTTTCTGGAGGCGTAGTCTTCTACCTGCTCGCGGTCGATTCGGCCGATGGGGAAGTAGCGCGAGTCGGGATGCGAAAAGTAGAGACCGGAAACGGAACTGGGCGGATTCATTGCCATGCTTTCGGTCAGTTCGATTCCAGTATTGTTCGTTGCATTGAGCAGTTCGAAGATGGTTCGCTTTTCGGTGTGGTCGGGGCAGGCGGGATAACCCGGCGCCGGCCGGATCCCCTGATAGTTCTCACGAATGAACTCCTCGAAGGTCAGATCTTCAGCCTTGCCGAATCCCCAGTCGTCGCGCGTTTTCTTATGCAGATATTCGGCGAGGGCCTCGGCGAGCCGGTCGCCGAGAGACTGGACGAGGATGCAGTTGTAGTCGTCATTGTCTTCCCTGTATTTCTGTGCAAGCTCACCCACCCGTGATCCGGAGGTGACGGCGAAGGCACCGATATAATCGGCAATGCCGGAATCCTTCGGTGCTACGAAGTCAGACAGACAGCGGTTGGGCGTGTCGTCCTTTTTAATCATCTGCTGGCGAAGATGGTGCAGGGTGGTGAGTCGTTCGCTGCGCGTTTCGTCGGTGTAGACCTCTATATCGTCGCCGACCCGGTTGGCCGGGAAGAAGCCATGCACACCGCTGAAGGTGAAAAGGCCTTCATCGATAATCTTCTTAAGCAGAGTCTGTGCGTCGTTGAACACCTCGCGGGCGCGCTTTCCGATCTCACCCTGGTTTTCGAGAATGGCGGGGTACTTGCCCTGCAGTTCCCACGTCCAGAAGAAGGGGCCCCAGTCGATGAATGGGACGAGGTCTTCTGCGCGGACATCCTTGACGGCTTGAATGCCGGTAAACGAAGGTTTGGGCGGCGTGTAGGTACTCCAATCAAACTGGAATGCGTTGGCGCGGGCTTTTTCCAGCGTCAGGAATTCGCGGGCTTCTTGCGAGGCCAAGTGCGACTCGCGGATGGCGTTGTATTCGATCTTGAGCCCGCGGCGATAGGCGATGTCCTGACTCAACAGCGATTGGACGACCGATACGGCGCGCGAGGCATCGAGCACGTGGACGGCGGGAGCTCCGTATTGCGGCACGATCTTTACCGCCGTGTGCTTCTTGCTGGTAGTCGCTCCGCCGATAAGCAGTGGTGTTTTAAGCCCTTCGCGCTCCATCTCCTTGGCGACATGGACCATTTCGTCGAGTGAGGGCGTGATCAGGCCGGAGAGGCCGATAATGTCGGCGCCCCAGTCCTTCGCTTCCTGCAGAATCTTTTCCCAGGGAATCATCACGCCGACATCCTTTACCTCAAACCCGTTGCAGGCCAGTACCACGCCGACAATATTCTTGCCGATGTCATGAACATCGCCCTTGACGGTTGCGAGCAGAATTTTTCCGGCGCTGCGGACTTCCTGGCCTTCCTTTTCGGCTTCCATGTAGGGCAGGAGATAGGCGACCGCCTTCTTCATAACGCGGGCGCTCTTTACCACCTGCGGCAGGAACATCTTGCCGGAACCGAACAGGTCGCCAACCACGTCCATACCCGCCATCAGCGGACCTTCAATGACATGGAGCGGACGGTCATACTTTTGCCGAGCTTCTTCGACGTCGGCGTCGATATAGTCGACGATGCCCTTCACCAGCGCGTGCGACAGGCGCTCCTCGACGGTGCCCTCGCGCCAGGCCTGGGTTTCGACGGCCTTCTTCTGATCGCCTCCTGCGGCCTTGATGCGTTCCGCGTAGTCGATGAGCTTTTCGGTGGCGTCGTCCGCGCGGTTGAGTACGACGTCTTCGACGAGATTCATCAGCTTTTTCGGCACTTCGTCATAAACTTCCAGCATGCCGGGATTGACGATCCCCATATTCAAGCCGGCCTCCATGCCGTGGTAAAGAAAAGCGGCGTGGATTGCCTCGCGCACGCGGTTGTTGCCGCGGAACGAGAACGATACGTTGCTGATCCCGCCGCTGACCATGGCCCCGGGCAGGTTATCGCGGATGTATTTTGCGCCCTCGAAGAACGAAGTGGCGTTGATGAGATGTTCCTCCATGCCCGTGCCGATCGGGAACACATTCGGATCGAAAATGATGTCCGTGGGTTCAACTCCCAGCTCGTTGATGAGAATATTGTAGGCGCGCGTGCAGATTTCGATGCGGCGTTCGGTGGTGTCAGCCTGGCCGTTTTCATCGAAGGCCATAACGACCATGCCGGCGCCGTAGCGCTGGATTTTGCGGGCGTGTTCGCGGAAGGCATCCTCGCCTTCCTTCATGCTGATGGAATTGACGATGCCCTTGCCCTGAATACATTTCAGGCCGGCTTCAATGACTTCCCACTTCGAGGAATCGATCATGATCGGCACCCGCGAAATATCGGGTTCGGAGGCCACCAGATTGAGGAATTTGACCATCATCGCCTTGGAGTCGATGAGACCTTCATCCATGTTGATATCAATGATATTGGCGCCGGCTTCGACCTGTTGCCGGGCGATTTGCAGCGCGCCTTCCAGGTCGCCTTCGCGGATGAGTCGCGCAAACTTGGGTGAGCCCGTGATATTGGAGCGCTCGCCAACCATTACGAAATTCATTTCCGGGGTAACACGCAGCGGTTCGAGTCCGCTGTAGTGCGGATGGGTGTCGTGTTCCGGTGGAATGCGTGGCGGATGCTTCTTCACAACCTCGGCCATGGCGCGGATATGGTCTGGCGTGGTGCCGCAGCAGCCCCCCCAGATATTGGCCAATCCATGCCGGGCAAAGTCGTTGTAGATGATTGCCATGTCCTCGGGCTTGTCATCATATCCGCCGAATGCATTCGGCAGCCCCGCGTTGGCGTAGATGCTGATGTAGCAGGGAGCGACTTCCGACAGCTCCTCGATGTAGGGGCGCATATCCTCTGCGCCCAGCGCGCAGTTGATCCCTACGGAAATCGGATTTGCATGTTCGATGCTATACCAGAACGCGGAAGGGGTCTGGCCGGAAAGTGTACGGCCGGATTTGTCGGTAATGGTGACGGAGATCATAACCGGCAGGCGCGTTCCGGTTTTTTCGAAAACCTCCTCTATGGCGAAGAGAGCAGCTTTGGCATTCAGCGTGTCGAAAATAGTTTCAACCAGCAGCACATCCACGCCACCTTCGATCAGCGCTTCGGTCTGCTCGGAATAGGCCGCGACAAGATCATCGAAGGTCACGGCGCGGAAGCCGGGATCGTTCACGTCCGGCGAGATCGAGGCGGTGCGGTTGGTCGGGCCGATTGAGCCGGCCACAAACAGGGTTCGGGACGGGTCGGCGGCGAGTACGCGGTCAACCGCGTTGCGCGCCAGTTTCGCTGCCTCAATGTTGAGTTCGCGGACCAGCGATTCGAGGTGATAGTCGGCTTGCGATATGGTCGTGGAACTGAAGGTGTTGGTTTCAATGATGTCCGCGCCGGCTTCTAGGAATTCAACGTGGATATCCTCGATTAACTTAGGTTTGGTGATCACCAGCAAATCGTTGTTTCCCTTTAGATCAGAGGGGTGATCGGCAAAGCGCTCTCCACGAAAATCGGCCTCCTCCAGCTTATGCTTCTGGATCATGGTACCCATGGCGCCGTCGATCATCAGCATCTGCGTTTTAAGCAGATCTGCGAAATGTATGCCGCTTTCCTGAGAGTATTCGTTGTTTTTTATTGTCTCGTTCATTCAAAAACCGCCCGTTTTTCAATATGGGATAAGTAAATATCCGTTTATCCGGATATTACAATATAAAATCTGGCATTAATTAAATAAGCGCTGTTTCTAGCGGTTTTAGTGGCGGATTGTAAGGGCAAATCAGGGGAGCTTTAGCACGGGCTCACAACAGCATGATGGGAGCGATCCCGGTCGTGGTGGAAAAAAGCGGCGGCGCAAGTCATGTATAGGGGAAGTGACTTGCGTCGCCTAGGAAGAAGAAACCATTTCAGTCTCTCACCTCAAAGATGGATTGTGGACTAAAAGGGAGCGACATATACAGCAAAAACAATATGAATATTACTTAATGTCGGATCCTCGTTTCAGACTTTTGCTTCCGTACTTTATCCGAATCGTATCAGTGGTCTGGCTCAGTCTTTTGCGTTTTTCATAGGGGGCATCATTCGGGTGGTCAAACAGGTTCAACTGTTGGGTTTCCGGTTGATCGGTTTCGTTCAGCCCACTGACTCCAAAGCCGATGAGCCGGACCGGCCTGTGCCGCAAGTGCAGATCAAGCAGCTCGAGGCCGATTTCGCGCAGGGTGATATCGTCGCAGCACGGATGGATCAAGCGTGTCTGGCGCGTAATGGTTGAAAAATCACTCCATCGCAACTTAATGTGAATGGTGGATGCAAACAGGCCGGCTTGACGCAGACGGGAGCCGACCTTGTCGATGAGCCGTTTAAAGGCGGCTTCGATTTCATCCCGATCGGTGAGGTCGCTTCCAAAGGTAGTTTCGTTTGAAATGCTCTTTTCTTCGGTATCCATCTCGATTTGACGTTGGTCAATGCCGCTGGCCAGACGGGCGAAAACGGATGCTGCATGAGTTCCGACTACGCGTTCGAGTTCTACCGGATCGCAAGCCTGCAATTGCCCGATGGTTGTGAGACCGAGGGAGAGCAGTTTTTTCTGTGTCACCTTTCCCGCACCCCACATGCGGCTGATGGGCAGCGGTGCAAGAAACTGTTCGATCGCCTTCTGTTCGAAGGGGACAAGGGTTAGGCCGTCGGGCTTGTTCATGTCGGAGGCGATTTTTGCAAGGTACATGTTGGGAGCCACGCCAACGGAGGCGGTGAGCCCGGTTTGTTCGCGGATGTCGCGCCGGATTTTTTCCGCGATGGTTTTTCCGTCGCCAAACAACCGCTGGGCGCCGGTGACGTCAAGGAAGGCTTCGTCGATGGAAAGCGGTTGAACCAGCGGGGTATAGGATTCGAAGATCCGCATGATCTGGCGCGAAACCTCCTTGTAGCGGGCTATGTTGACCGGCCGGAATACGGCGTGCGGGCATTTCTGATGGGCGGTGCGCGACGGCATGGCGGAGTGGATGCCGAACTTGCGCGCTTCGTAGGAAGCGGCGGACACCACGCCGCGTTGATCGGGTGGGGATCCCACAACAACCGGTCTGCCCTTCAATTCGGGATAATCGTGCTGCTCTACCGATGCGAAGAACGCATCCATATCCACGTGCAGGAAGATGGAATGTATTTGAGCCACAGAAAATCTACGCAAGGGTTAATGCTTTTCATTGATCGATAATCAACTAAACTCACGTATTACAACATAAAGTACTCGGTATCCATCATGGAAGAGAAAAGCAATATACATGAAGATCAGAAAGGTTCGCGGGATGTCATCCTGGATCTGAACTTTGTACCCCAATGGGCGCGTAAGCCTCCGGGGGAGAGCCACTATTCGCGCAAGGAACATTCCTATGAAGAACGACCCCGCCGCGATAGCCGGGGAGGCGCGCGCAGGGAAGGCCGAAGGGATGAGCGTCCTCGCCGACCGCGCAGGAATGATTCCGAACCGCGGGAACCGTTGCGGCCCCGGCGCGAACCGGTTAAAGAGTTGCCGGTATCCGTCTCTTTCCTGCCCGAACAAAAACGTCTCGCGTCGCTGGTGAGGCAGATTCATCATTCGCGCCGCGCCTATCCGTTAATGGATCTGGCCAACCTGTTGATCCAGGATACTCAAGGATATCTGGTCAAGGTGGAATGCAACAAGGGCGCGGACGAGATCGAGCTGTTCCAATGCAAGCAATGCAAGGCGATCGCTTCTTCCGAGGAGATCATTCGACAGCATATCATGTCGAGCCACTTAACCGATTTCTATGATAAGGAGGAAGTTGAGACCGATCCGCCCAGTGGTAATTTCCCGGGAGTGGCCCGCTGTACCAAGACCGGCATCCTGCTGGGGCCGCCGAACCACCACAGCTACATTGAAAAGCTCAATGAGCTTCACCAGTCCCGGTTTCCGCATCTTTCACTCGATGAATACAAGGCGTATGTAGAGGTGGTGAAGGATGAGGCGCTGATTGAGCAATGGCGGGAAGAGAGCCGTAAACAGACTTTGTACCGGCTTAAAAGCGATCCCGAGGCTGAGCCGGTCGATGCGCGCAAGGCGGAGGCCGCCTTTGCCCGGGAGGTGCCGGATTTGTTTGAGTCCGTGCATCGGGCGATTCTTCCGGCCAAGGCGGCGCAAAAGCTTGAAGATCGGGATCTGGTGCATGCCATCCATCAGGTATGGACCAAGGAGAGCCGCTTCCCCCTGACCATGTCGTTTTCCATGCGCGCCGCGTTCCGGCATATGCACCTGCACCTGTTCAAGGCCGGCAAGGTGAATTTTGTGACCCATATCAAGCCGAACCCGGTGGATCCCGCCGCTACCGTGGCAAACATTGCCGAGGTCTTGATGTTCCTAAAGGAAAATCCGGGATCGACCCGCATGCATGTGCTCGAGGTTTTGCATCCGTCACTGGATCCAAAGTCGAAGGAAGCCAAGGACGCCCTGCAACCCTTAAGCTGGCTGATTGAGCGCGGTCATATCATTGAGTTTTTTAATGGTACGCTGGCGGTTCCTCTCGGGCGGATGCATCGTTAGCGGCGTGCTGAACAAAACATTCGCGCTATCTTCCGATCAATAACCGGGGTTGCATGCAATATCTCCACCTGCCGATGCGTTTTCAATGAGTTCGGAGTCGCTGGTTGGACTTGACGCAACACGAGTCGACGAACATTATACGCAAGATCGGAAAGGGTAATTTTCTATGGCTGGAAAACCGTACAAAACAATATGGAGCATTGGACTTTTTGGTATATTGGCGGCTGGCATCTGCCACGGGCAAGAAGAGTCCACGAATGCGGCTGACGAGCCAGAAGTCTATGACCGCTCTCGATATGAGGTCATTGTGGAACGCTCTCCCTTCGGGGCCGATCCGCTCATCGATGATGAGGAGAAGAAGAATGCGGCTGCAGCCAAAGCTTTAGAGCGGGAGTATCGTCTCTGCTTTTTGCTGGAAAGTCAGTCCGGCGAAGTCCGTGCAGGCTTTCAGAACAAAAAGCCCAAGAAAGGCGACCCAAAAAGTATGATGCTTGCGGTGGGTGAGAGCCGTGATTCCATGAAACTCATTAATATTGATCTGAAGAATTCATCCGCAACAGTTCAATATCAGGGAAAAGAGGTTGTCTTCGAGCTAGAAAAAGCTGTTGCCGCGGCAAAACCTGCAGCGCCGAAAACTCCTGCCCCGCCGCAACGCCGGTTTGGTGGCGGCTTCCGTCGCACAACCCCACCGCCAGAGCCCGTGCCACAGCCTGCGCCCGAACCTGAAGTTTCTCCCGAAGAGTTGGCGGCGCAACGTGAAGCGATTCAAGAGAGCCTTCGGGACTACCAGATGGAGGTTATTCGGGAGGGCATGCCGCCACTACCGATTCAGTTAACCCCGGAGCAGGATGATCAGCTTGTAGCAGAAGGCGTATTGCCGCCCTTGGAAGAATAGTCAGTGTTTTCTTCCGGCGGGATATCTGGTTGGGACTTTCCCGTTTGAACCTATGCGTCCGGCTCGTCGTCTTCCGTCACGCGAAGAATTTCATCGATAGTGGTAACACCTGCCAGAACCTTGTCCCATCCATCTTCGCGCAGGGTGCGCATACCGTGCTGGAGCGCCTGGGCCTTGATATCGCTGGCGGATGCATGCGCAATGACCAGCGGACGCACTTCGTCGTTTACCGGCAGGATTTCAAAAATTCCGGTCCGGCCTTTGTAGCCGTTGCCTCTGCATTCATCGCACCCGACAGCCTCATAGATCGGTCCTTCCGTTGCGAGGCGATCAACCGGAAAATTGTGTTCGCGCAGGAAGGATTCATCAACCGCCATAGGGCGACGGCAGGCCTTGCATAGTCCCCGCACGAGACGCTGGGCCACGATGCCTTCCACGGAGGAGGCCACCAGAAAGGGTTCAATGCCCATGTCCAGCAGGCGCGTGATTGTGCTTGCCGAGTCGTTCGTATGAATCGTGCTGAATACAAGGTGGCCCGTGAGGGCCGCGCGAATGGCGATTTCGGCGGTTTCGCGGTCGCGGATTTCCCCGACCATGATGACATCCGGATCCTGACGCAGGAATGTACGCAGGGTGTTGGCAAAAGTCAGGCCGATTTCCGGACGCATCTGGACCTGATTCACGCCCGGCATTTCATATTCAATCGGATCCTCGGCGGACATGATCCGCTTGTCGACGGAGTTGATGGTATGAAGCCAGGCATACAGCGAGGTTGATTTTCCCGATCCGGTCGGGCCGGTTACCAGCAGAATTCCGTGGGGGCGGGTAATCATTTTCTTGAGCTGGGCGCTGTCGTCATCGTTCAGTCCAAGATCCTTCATGGTGATCAGTCCGCCGCCGCGCATCAGCAAGCGCAGACTGACGCTTTCGCCATACACGGTCGGCATGGTTGACACGCGGACATCGATTTCCTCCCCGCGAATGCGCACGCCGATGCGCCCGTCCTGGGGCAAGCGCTTTTCGGCAATATCCATGTTGGCCATCACCTTAATGCGGGAGATCACCGACGATTGGAAGCGCTTGAGCTTGGGTGGCATCGGGGTTTCGTGCAACACGCCATCCACGCGGTAGCGAATGCGCAGGTCCAGTTCCATCGGCTCAATGTGTATGTCGGTGGCGCGATCCTTGAAGGCTTCCCATATGATCTGGTTTACAAATTTAACGACGGAAGCTTCCTGGTCCAGCTCGCTAAGGTCCTGCTTCAGCAGGTTGTCCTCATCGTCGAGGTCGATTCCGCCGCTATCCTGCATCATGCGGTCAAGGGTTTCCGCGCCGACCCCGTAAAACTTCTTGGCTGCGGTGGAAATATCATCGGAAGGACTGAGCACCAGTTGGATCCGGCATCCGGTCGCCAGACGAAGGGCGTCCACCAGGCCAGGGATCAACGGGTCGCAACTGGCGATGTTCAGCGTCCCTGCGTTTTCGGAGAGAGGAACGACATTGTATTGGAAAACGGCTTTGGTTGGAATTCTGGATAGAACGTCTTCCGCAATTTCAGTGTCCTTGAGCCGTTGGAAGGGGAGATCCATCGCTTCAGCAAGTTTCGTGAGGAATTCCTCTTCCTTGATGCCGGGGAGAACGGCTAATGCGGATTCGCGAATCGATAGACCATTTTCCCGGACGTTGCTCAGCAACGCTTCCAGTTTGGGTTCATCAAACAAAGCCGTCTTTTCGAGCAGGTTTCGTATTCTGGTTGTACTTGTAAGCATCGTTTTAAATGTGCCATTCAGGGGTTGGGAAAAGCAATAGATTATTGGTTATCTCTGATGGCATAATCAACGGATGGCTCCCCTTTTTTATTGTGTTTCATATCCGTAGGTGATTATTTACCCAGCTCCCATTTACAACGCTATGCCCAGGTGGTGAAATTGGTAGACACAAGGGACTTAAAATCCCTCGGCTTCGGCTATGCGGGTTCGAGTCCCGCCTTGGGCACCATTCACTTTTATCGCGACAGTCCGGCGGTTGGACAGATGATTCCTTTTCGCTGTATGTGATTTGCCGGATGAGCTTATGTTGCGATCCTGAAAACAGGATTTTTCAGGATCGACTCGTTAACTCATATGCAAACGTGCAATTCATTCTCCCGCGCGGCCGAATCCGCTCAGCCGGTCCGTCAGCCGGTCAGTTGGATGATATGCCTGTGGGTTATTGATTTGTTGAATGCAAAAATGCATCGCATGAACCAATGATTCCACTCGCCGAAGGCGGGGGATCGATACAAAAAAAGCTCCCGGGAAACGGGAGCTTTCGTTTTCCATAAAACTGGAAAAGCTATCGGCGTGTGCGCCGGCTGTTGGCCAAACGTTTTTTCTTTTCGCTCGGCTTTTCGTAGTGGCGTTTCGCACGCATGGATTTCAGAATGCCTTCCTTATCGAGGGCCTTCTTCAGGCGGCGCAGCGCGCGGTCGACGCTTTCGCCACGACGTACTTTAACTTCGCAGGTTTCTTGTGCCATTTTTAAATTCACCTCCCCCAACATATTCGGGGTCAAAAACAAGCGGGGAACCTAGGTGAACAGGAATCCGAAGTCAAATAGAATAACGGAATTATCTTTCTGGCAAGGCAACGGATTGAGATTAATCCGTTTCCATCGCCTTTAACTGCGGGGCGGTCGGTGAACCCATATAGATCTGGCTGAGAATCAGAGTGCTGATTCCCTGCAACGCGCCCATGTGCGGCAATATTTCGAAGTGGACGTCGGGATGGGCCTCCCGCCCTTCCTGGATCAGGCGTGGAATGTCGTTCACGACATGTGTTCCCGCAGAGAGGAAGTAGGGGAATACTTTTATTTGCGTGGCCCCTTCATCGATAAGATCCGCGATGGCTGAGTCGACCTGGGGACTTGAGATTTCAAGAAAAGCGCTCATGACCAAATCGAAGGCCGGGCCTGCATTTTCCTTGATGCGGTTGGAAAGGCGGCGAATCTCCTCGTTCGATTCATTCCGTCGGCTTCCGTGGGCTACGATCAGCAGTGCTTTCATGTCGGGTTCCTATTACTTTGATATATTGTCGCTGGAATCAGGCTATTAACAATAGACATCATGGACGGGCACATTGCAAACACAATCAATGGTGGTGGGTAACAAAGTCCGGTTAAAATGACTTTTATATGGCAGGGAGAATAGGGTAAAAAGATAACTTCCTCCGTCGATCGTGGTGGGGTGGATCATACTAAGAGGAGATGAAAATGGGAATCATTGATATTATTGTGTTTGTGGCCTTCATCATCACGGTGATTGGTGTTGGATTGTACAAGTCGAAAGGGGAAGAGACGCACAGTGAACACGGTGCATCGGATTACTTTCTCGCGGGTCGCGGACTGACCTGGTGGCTGATTGGCTTTTCGCTGATCGCGGCCAATATTTCCGCGGAGCAGTTTGTGGGCATGTCCGGGCAGGGTGCCGGCCTTTATGGCCTGTCCGTTTCCAGCTGGGAATGGATTGCGGCCATTACTCTGGTAGTTGTGGCGTTCGCTTTACTGCCTTATTTCCTTCGTTCGGGCATCACGACGATTCCCGAATTTCTTGAAATACGTTACAATCACTGGGCACGTCTGTTCATGACGCTTTCCATGATGCTCATCCTGATCGGAGTCAGCCTCATCGGTGTTATTTACGCAGGTGCTCTGACGCTCAAGGAACTGATGGTTTCCTACGACGTTAACCTTTCGCTTGCGGGTTGTTGCTGGGCATTGGGTGCCATGGCCGCGATTTATGTGGCGGTTGGCGGCCTGAAAGCGTGTGCCTGGGCCGACCTGATTCAGGGAACTGCGCTGATCATCGGCGGCGGTGTCATTACCTATTTTGCGGTGAATGCCCTCGGCGGAACCGATGTTTCCGAGCTGGTGACTGCCACCGGAGCACAGGCCACGATCGATCAGAGTGCGGGAGTTGTCGAAAAGTTCAATACACTGAACGACTCGGCCATGCACATGGGCAGTAATCCAACCATGCCGTGGCCGATCCTGCTGCTGGGGATCTGGATTCCCAACTTCTACTACTGGGGCCTGAACCAGTACATTACCCAGCGTATTCTGGGGTCCGCTTCGTTGGCGGAAGGTCAGAAAGGTCTTGTACTGGCAGCCTTCCTTAAGCTGATCGTGCCGTTTGTCATCGTGATTCCGGGTATTATTGCTTTCAACCTTTTCAGTGCGGATATGGAAAAGAGCGCTGGCGATACGTTGGCCGTGTATGAACAGGCCGTTGCAAACCCTGATTCAACTCAGGTATTCGAGCTGGATGCCAAGTGGATTAACGCAAACCCTGAACAGGCGGCTGAAATCAAAGCATACAACGCATCTGTTCTTGCACGCGTCGGCGCGGATTCCGTTGAGGAAATTGCTATTAATCCCTACAAATACGACTCTGCATTGGGACTGCTCATTACGCGTCTTATACCGCAAAATGTCGGTATTCTCGGGTTTGTAATAGCAGCCTTGCTGGGTGCGATTGTTTCCTCGTTGGCTGCGGTACTCAATGCGGCATCAACATTGCTGACGATGGATGTATATTCCCGCTATATCGATCGGGAGGCATCCCAGTTTAAACTCGTAACCATGGGCCGCGTTTTCATCGGGATCTTCGTGGTGATTGGTTGCGTTATTGCCCCAATGCTGGTGAATAACAAAAGTGTCTTTGAATTCATTCAGAAGTTCCAGGGATTTGTCTCCACCGGGATTCTGGCGGTGTTCATCTATGGGTTGCTGAACCGCACCTCTGGGCAATGGGCTGGTGTTATCGGCCTGGTTGCCAATCCGATTATTTATGGCATTTTTACAACGTTATGGCCGGATGTACCCTTCCTGTACAGTATGTCCTACTCACTGATCGCTGTTTTGGCCATTTTGACCGTCTACGGATTGATCTTCAAGCAGGAGAAGGTGGTCTTCGCGCACAACACCACGATGGATTTGACCTCCTCCAAGGGGGCTCTTGTTTGGGGTCTGGGGGCCTGTATCCTTACGGTCGCGCTTTACGTGATCTTCTGGTAGACGACGCTAACACTTCATATCAAAGGCGTCCCTTGCGGGGCGCCTTTTTTGTTGGCTGGGCGTCGCAGGGGGGCATCGGTAAAGATGGGGGCAGAATGCCCGTTCACTTGAATAGCGATTCTGGGTAGCGCCTACACGACAAAACCGCCATTGTAGCGGTGGTGTTGCGAGCCACTTTCACAGAAGGTGCGACTCGGACGGCTCAACGAAGTTTTCTGTACCAAAATAAACCAGACCCCACTTTCGGGATTCCGCCTATTTTTGCGGCTGGGATGATCGCTCCTCCGTTCGCACGTATACTGCAGGAGACCAGCTCGCCGGGCGGTCTTCTGCCTGATTCCTAAATGCATCCAGAAACAAAAAAAGGCCGCCTGTTCAGGCGGCCTTTCGCAAGTTCCAGCAAGGAATGGTTATCTGACCTTACCTTCTTCACGCCGTTTCTTGACCACTTCTTCGGCGATCGAGAATGGAACCGCTTCGTAGTGTTCGAAGGTCATGGAGAAGGATGCGCGACCCTGGGTGAGGGAGCGGATCGTGTTGGAGTAGCCGAACATTTCGCTCAACGGAACCATGCCCTTTACGATCTTCATGCCGCCGCGCTCATCCATGGACTCAATCCGTCCGCGACGCTGAGCAATGGTGCTGTTACACGGTCCCATGAATTCTTCGGGAGTTGTGATTTCGATGCTCATGATCGGCTCGAGCAACTGCGGGTTGCCTTTCATGAAGAGTTCCTTGAAGCCTTGGCGTCCGGCAATCTGGAAGGCAAAGTCGGAGGAGTCGACATCGTGGTAGGAACCATCGGTGAGGGTAACCTTCATGTCGACCACCGGATAACCGGCAAACGGGCCGGCTTCCAGTGCCTGAATAACCCCTTTTTCGACCGAAGGAATGTATTCCGTTGGGATGCGTCCGCCGACCACCTTGTTCTCGAACTCGAAGCCGTCACCCGGTTTGCCAGGCTCTACGGTCATGACCACATGGCCATATTGACCGCGACCACCGGACTGCTTGGAATGCTTGTAGGATCCTTCGGCCGGGGAGGTTGCGGTTTCGCGGTACGCGACTTCCGGACGTCCGACTTCAGCCACCACGCCGAATTCGCGCTTCAGGCGGTCCACGATGATTTCGAGGTGAAGCTCGCCCATGCCCGCAATAATGGTTTCGCTGGTTTCATGGTCGAAGGCTACCGTGAAGGTCGGATCTTCGTCGGCCAGGCGATGCAGGGCTTCGCCCAGTTTTTCATTGTCGGCATTGGATTCCGGTTTAATGGAAATCGAGATTACCGGTGCCGGGAAGTCCATGGATTCGAGGAAGATTTCGTTTTCCTTTTCGCAGAGCGTGTCTCCGGTTTTGGTTTCGGTGAGACCAGCCACCGCAACAATGTCACCGGCCACGGCCATTTCCAAGGCTTCCTGGCGGTTGGAGTGCATGCGGAGCAGGCGGCCGATGCGCTGCTTCTTTTGCTGGCTGCTGTTCCAGATGTTGGTTCCGGCAACCATGGTTCCCGAGTAGATGCGCAAGTAGGTCAGTTTGCCCATATGCTTGTCGGACATGATCTTGAAGGCCAATGCGGAGAAGACTTCGTTGTCGTCAACCTTGCGCTGGTTTTCCGGATCCTTGGTGCAGATGATCGGAGGAATTTCGTTTGGCGCAGGAAGAATCTTGATCACGCCGTCAAGCAGCTGCTGAACACCCTTGTTCTTGAACGCGGAGCCGCAGAAGACGGGAACGACCTGACGGGCGCACGTGGCCTTGCGCAGGATCGTCCAGATTTCCTTCTCGGACAGGTCGCCTTCTTCGAAGTATTTTTCGAGCAGGGCTTCATCCTGTTCGGCGCATTTTTCAACGAGGTTGTTGCGCCATTCCTTGGCGGTTTCAACGAGGTCGGCAGGGATTTCGCATTCTTCCCATTCAGCACCCTGGGTTTCTTCCTTGAAGATCAGGGCCTTCATGGTGATCAGGTCGACAATGCCTTTGAACTCGTCTGAGGCACCGATCGGAATAACGACCGGAACGGCGTTGGCGCCGAGCATGTTCTGAATGCCATCAACCACGGAGAAGAAGTCGGCGCCGATACGGTCCATCTTGTTGACGAAAGCGATTTTCGGCACTTCGTAGCGTTCGGATTGATGCCATACGGTCTCGGACTGGGGCTGAACGCCACCGACCGCACAGTAGAGGGCAATAGCACCGTCGAGTACGCGCAGGGCGCGTTCCACTTCCATGGTGAAGTCCACGTGGCCGGGGGTGTCGATGATGGAGATCATGTGATCTTTCCACATGCAGGTTGTTGCCGCGGAGGTAATCGTGATGCCGCGTTCCTGTTCCTGGACCATCCAGTCCATGGTGGCCGCGCCGTCATGGACTTCGCCGATCTTGTGTGAACGGCCGGTATAATAAAGGATACGTTCGGATACGGTGGTTTTGCCGGCGTCAATATGCGCCATGATGCCGATGTTGCGGACATTCTTCAAAGGGACTGTTCTAGCCATTGATCTTCCTCGTTAAATATTTCTCCATGAACTCACTAAAGGCGCGCAAATATGCCGAGTGACCCTCACTTCTTCAAGGTATTATTCGTTAAAAATTAGCAAGATCTACATGAGTCGCGCCAGCGGGGCGATTACGTTGAAAAAGGGGCCTTCCTTGAAAAAACGACCAGGATAAGTCTCGCGCGCCGGCGTCCCGATTCGCTTTACTGCACCGCATTATGTTTATCGATACCCATGTACATTTTGATCGTTTTGTAGCGGATGGAACCTTCCAGGAACTTTTGAGCCATGCGAAGGAGGCGAAGGTGCTGGAGATGGTGGCAATCGGGGGGGGCTCCGAGGCCAATGCGCTTTCGCTGAAGCTGGCGCAGGAGCATCCGGGCCGGATCTTCGGCTGTGCAGGCTACGATCGCGACGAAGCCACACAGGAATATGACCTTGCCGAACTCCGTGGCTATCTGGAAAACCCGCGGGTCAAGGCCGTGGGCGAAACCGGTCTCGACTACTATTACACGGCCGAAACCGCTACTAAGCAAAAAAAGCTGTTTGCCGAAAACCTGGCGTTGGCGGCGGAGTTTCAAAAGCCGGTGGTGGTGCATACCCGCGACGCCGATGAGGATACGGTTGCGTTGCTCTCTGATTATGCCCGCGCCTGGAAAGGCGATCCTGGCCGGCTGGGTGTCCTGCATTGCTTTACCCGCGATGCCGCGTTTGCCCGGCAGGTGCTCGACCTGGGGCTCATGATCAGTTTCAGCGGCATCGTAACCTTTGCCAATGCCGATCCTTTAAGAGAGGTGGTCCAATATGTGCCGGACGACCGGTTGTTGATCGAGACCGATTCTCCGTATCTGGCGCCCGTGCCGATGCGGGGGAATCGAAATGAGCCTGCATTTGTGGTTCATGTGGCTAAACAACTTGCAGAGCTTAAGGGCTGTTCGCTAGACTACATTGCGAATTTGACAGCAACCAATGCGCGCAAGCTCTTTGCGCTTTAAACCTGAGGGAATGCCATGAAAATTTTGATGCTGCTGGCCATGGCCGTGACGGCGGTTGCCCAGACGAATGAATCCGTTGTTGTCCAGACCAATGACCTGATGAAGGTTCGTGTGACGGGCGACCGGGTAAGTCTTCGGGCGGAACCCAATCTCGAAGGCTACCTGCTTAGCCGCGCCATGCGGGGCGAAGAACTGATCTATCATGACAAGACCAATGGCTGGGTCGGCGTGCAGGCGCCCGAGAGCCTCGATTTCTGGGTGGCTAGTGAATTCATCCAAAACGGCATTGTGCAACCTAAAATACTCAATGTGCGCGCAGGCCCCAGTCTGAACTACGCCAAGGTGGGTGAGATGAACCAAGGGGACGCTGTGGCGGTGCGCGGCGAATTCAACAACTGGCTGAAGATCGTTCCTCCTTCGGATTGCAGTGTCTGGATCAGCGAAAAGTATGTGGAGTATATCGAGCCACCCGCGCCCGAGCCGGTGGTTGAGCCGGCTCCGGAACCCGAGCCAGTGACCACGGTTGATCCGACGCCGACGCCCGAATCCGCACAGCAAGCCGATGTGAAGGCGAATCAGGGACAGACATCGCCGTTGATGCTCGTATTGGATAAAACCCGAAAACAGGGGGTGTATGTGGAAATTCCCGGTGTGTTGCGGCGGGCAAACCCCGGCCTCTACAAACTGGTGCTCATTTCCGACGGCTTCGAGGAGCCGATTTGTCTCGTGCGCGGTCAGGTATCGCAGATGGAGAGCTACCTCAACCGGAGCATGTTGATCAAGGGCAAGCGCTATTGGGTCAAGGACGTCGATCTTCCGGTGGTCCAGCCCGAGCGGATTCATCTGGATCCTATTATTTCGAACTGATCCCTAAGCGGCGTCATGCACCGGCTACTCGATATGATTTATCCGCGCAGTTGCATGGGCTGCGGGAAGCCATCGCCGGAAACCTTTCGCTACATGTGCTGGGACTGCTGGACCGACGCCGCCCACATCGAGCCGCCTTTTTGCGAGTTGTGCGGAGATCCGGTTGCCGGAACCATCCAGCACGATTATATCTGTTATGCCTGTTCTGCAGAGCGGCCGTTTTTCGATGCTGCCCGGTCGGCGAGCCGGTACGATGGTGTTGTGGGCGAAGCGTTGCGGCAGTTGAAATATGAAAAGGCTTTGTGGCTCGCATGCGATATGGCGGAACTGATGCAGAATTGCCTTAACGCGGAATTTCCGGGCCAAACCTTTGATTTGGTGGTTCCGGTGCCGCTTTATCATGTACGACGGCGGGAACGCGGCTACAACCAGTCGGCGGTACTGGCCTGCGAGCTGGCGAAGCGCATGCGCTGTAAAATGTCATCCCGGGCACTCCGGCGAATTCGTCCGACCGCCACGCAAACAAATTTGACAGCCGCACAGCGGCTTAGTAACGTTCAGAACGCTTTTCAGTTTGAGAGAGAGAAGCAGTTGACCGGTCGGCGTGTGTTGCTGGTCGATGATGTGATGACCACGGGATCGACCGTGAATGCCTGCGCAAAGGCCCTGAAAAAGGGCGGGGTGAATAGCGTCCACGTGCTGACCGTAGCGCGGGGCTAACCAGAGGATTTAGAAATGGCTCTATTTGGCAATAAGAAAAACTATTCCACAATCACCGTCAAAAAACGCGATGTACCCGATGGCTTGTGGATGAAATGCCCTTCCTGCGGCGAAATTATCTATAAGGAAGAAGTGACGGCCAACCTCGAAGTCTGCACGAAATGCGACCACCATTTTATTCTTCCGCGCCAGGAGCGGATCAATCTGCTGTCCGATGAAGGAACCTTCGAAGAATGGGCGGGCAACATCAAATCGATCGATGCGCTTGGCTTTACCGGCCGGCAGTCCTATGTCGAGAAGCTGGACGCCAACCAGAAGAAGACGGGTTGGGACGATGCCATCACCGTGGGTGGATGCCAGCTCGGCGGCCGTGATATCGGATTGGGCGTGATGGATTTTTCCTTCCTCGGCGCCAGTATGGGCAGCGTGGTGGGAGAGCGTGTAACTTACCTTATTGAGCGTTGCACCAAGGAAGGTCGTCCGGTCTTGATCTCGTGCGCGTCCGGCGGGGCCCGCATGTACGAAGGCATGTTGAGCCTCATGCAGATGGCCAAGACCAGCGCCGCACTGGCCCGGCATGCGAAAGCCGGTCTTCCCTATATCCCGATTCTCACGCACCCGACCATGGCCGGCGTCATGGCCAGTTTCGCCACGCTCGGCGACCTGATCGTCGCGGAGCCCGAAGCCCTGATCGGTTTTGCCGGCGCGCGCGTGATCAAGGAAACCATCCAGCAGGATTTGCCCGACGGCTTCCAGCGTTCGGAATTCCTCCAGAAGCACGGACTGATCGACATGGTTATACCGCGCAGCGAATTGCGGGATCGCATGATCCTCATGCTGGACTATCTCTGCGATAAGTAAAGATCTGCAACGAATAACCGAGGAATGCATTCGTTGTTTTTCCTGCATTCGTTGCGAACGAACCACCTACATGCGCGAATCCTATAACAAGCTCTTTCAGCGCACCACGCAGGGCATCAAGCCGGGGCTGGATGTCATAACGGCCTTGCTCGAAGCCTTGGGAAACCCGCATCGCAAGCTCGCGGTAATCCACGTGGCCGGCACCAATGGCAAAGGCTCCGTGTGTGCCATGCTTGAATCCGTTTTACGCGCTTCAGGATTCAAGACCGGCTTGTATACCTCGCCGCACATGATCGATTTCTCCGAACGTTTCCGCGTCAACGGAATTGAACTTCCGGAAGATCGTCTTGATGGCTATATCCGGCAAATGGAAAAAACCGCCGACGAAGTTGAGGTGTCCTCCGGCTTGCGCGGCGCCACCTTTTTCGAGATCTCCACCGCGATAGCGTTCCAGTATTTTGCCGATGAGGGCGTCGATATCGCCATTATAGAAACCGGCATGGGTGGGCGCTGGGATGCAACCAACGTCGTAATCCCTCTCGTTTCCGTCATTACGCACATCGACATCGACCACACGAATTTCCTCGGTGACACCATTGTACAGATCGCCGCCGAAAAAGCCGGCATCATCAAGCCCGGGCGTCCCGTCGTCTCCGCCCCGCAGTCCGATGCCGTGATGGCGGTTCTGCAAAAGGCTGGCGAGCGCATTATTTGCAGTTCCGAAGCGGTGTCCGTTGTGAAAGTCGGAAATCCGCAGAAGCTCAAGATTGAAACACACGCGCGCAATCTGCCGCCGGTCAACCTGCCGTTGCTCGGCGAGTGCCAGCGCGAAAACTGCGCCGTCGTCGTCACCGCGCTCGAAGTGCTGGCCGATATGCTCGACTTTGAACCGGAATTCAAAAAGGGCTTGGAGTCGGCGCAATGGGCTGCGCGCTTTCAGATCATCGGCAATGATCCGTTGATGATTCTCGACGGCGCTCACAATCCTTCCGCCGCCCGCGCCTTGATCAGGACGCTCAAGGAAAACTATCCAAAGCATCAGGTCGGCTTTATCTTCGGCTTTCTTGACGACAAGGACTCCGTTGAATTCCTGCGTATCCTCAAGCCGTTGGTTTCAAAAGCCTGGACCATTGCCATCGACGCCCCGCGCGGAACCACGGCCGAACACGCAGCCGCTCAGGCCCGCGTTGCAGGAATCCACGCAACACCCGCCGAGGTTTCGGTGGCTTGGAACGCAGCCCGCGATTGGGCGGCCGAATCTGACCGATTGGTCGTCATCGCCGGTTCGCTCTACCTCAAACAAATGCTTCAGTCCGTTGCGAGTTTGTAGCCTTTTCCGTAGACGGAAACGAGGACGCGGGGATTTTTCGGGTCGGCTTCCAGTTTTTGGCGGAGCTTGACGATATAGTTGTCGATTGTCCGGTTTGAAGGGAAGGCCTCTACACCCCAGATATGGTCTAGAAGTTCATCGCGCGAGAAGATGCGTCCGGGCTCGGAAGCCAGCAACCGCAGAATGTCGGCTTCGTAGCGGCTCAGCTCGTCGATTTTTCCATCTGATTCAACCGTCAGCTTTGCAAAGTCGATTCGGGCGTTTCCGATGTCGATCTGTTTAAGGTCTGAGCCGGGGGCCGTCCGGCCGAGAACGGCCTTCACTCGGGCCATTAGTTCGAGAACACTGAACGGCTTGACTACGTAATCGTCGATGCCCAGGCCGAATCCCCGCAGCTTGTCGGCTTCGGCCGCGCGGGCGGTGAGGAAAATTACGGGTGTGGTGTCGTTGTTTTTTCGGAGAGCGGAAAGCACCTCGAATCCGTCGATTCCGGGCATCATGATGTCAAGGATGAGGAGGGCGTATTTGTTTCCCTTGAGGCAATCGAGCGCCTGCTGTCCGCCGTAGGCGCAGTCGACCTCGTATCCCTCGAATTCGAGATTATCCCGAATACCATCGGCCATTGTCTTTTCGTCGTCAACCACCAGTAGCTTCATTGCAATCCCCCAATTGAACCGTAAATACAGAGCCTTTCGGCTGGTTGTCGGAAATTTCTATGGTTCCGCCCATCAAGTCCAGCAGGCGATGAACGACATTCAGTCCGATTCCGCTACCGCGCCGTGCGGTTACCTTGCTATCGGTCGACCGTACGAATTCATCGAAGATGTGTTTTTTTAGCCTATCGGGAATTCCGATTCCCGAATCGGCAACGCGAAGGGTGTTCCTCTCGCCGGTTTTCGTCAGTTCGATGCGGATCACTTTTTCGTTGTCGGAATATTTGATGGCATTGTCCATCAGGTTGAACACGATCTGCGAAAAGGCGAGGGGATCGGTCATGCAGGTGATTCCGGTTTCGACCTGCTTTTCCAGTTTGAAGTCGTCCTGTTCCAGACGGTCTTGGAATGACTCGACGATTTGTTCGCAGAGGGCGGAAAGGTTGGTGGGTTCGGGATGGATTTGAAGCTTGTTGCGTTCCATGCGGGAAAAATCCAGCACGTTGTTGACGATGCCCGTCAGGCGTTCGGCTTCGGTGAGAATGGTTTGGTGGTAGTCGGCAACTCTGTTCTGGGGAATGCGTCCGTGCTTCAGGGTTTCGGCATGGAGGCGGATGAGTGAAAGCGGGGTGCGCAGTTCGTGCGATACGGTGGCGATGAATTCGGTGCGCATGGCCGCGAGTTGGCGTTGCCGTCTATTCATCGCAACAAGCCCGAAGGCCAATCCGGTTCCAAGCAGGAGCAGGAGCCCGATGATTGTGTTGCCGGTTTTGTATTGTTGCCGGATGTTGGTCTTGGCCTGTTCCACAACCGTATCGGGTATGGACGCAAACAGGCCGGGAACGATTTCATGGTGAAGTCCGTTCGGGGGTGAGGTGGAAAGCTCGACCGGTGCGGTAGCCTGCATGTGTGGCGAATACAAAAGGGCCAGCCCGTTTTTCGTAACCGACAGGGTTTTCCCGTCGATCGTATCCCGATAGGCACCTTTTCGGCGAGTTAGGTTGCGGTCGATCTTCGCGGCGGTTTCCCGTAGGGCGTGGAGGCGTGTTTCAATTTTACCAGGATCGGCAATCTGTTCTTCCAGCATGGTCCGGAAAAAACGGCGTTGCGCTGTCGTGAGGGCTGGATCGCTTTGGCCAAGCAGGGTCAGTATGCAACAGGTCATCTGAACATTCGGCTCCAGTTCCAGCATGTTGAGCAAGGCCGCGGTTTTCCGGTACAGGTCATCCGGGTTTTCAATGGGGCGCTTAGCCGCTGTTTGGAGATAGAGGAGTGCTTCGGGGCTGGGAAGAAGCGCAATACCTTTTTCCGATGCCGCATCCGCGGCTTGCCGGGGAACGGTTTCGAGCAGTCCTGCCGTGCAGGCGGGAACCACGCAGTCGTCCTGCACAATAAAGAGATCGGCATCCAGTATCCGATCCGTTTGGGCGAGGGCGAACAGATCGGACTCTACTTTGTCAAGCTGCTGCCGCAATACCTCCGCCTGCCGCACCATCGTTTGCCGAAGCGAGGCTTCCGCCGTTGAAATCGATGCGGTATACTGCTTCTGGTTGAGCAGGAAAGTGGCAATGAAAAGCCCGCCCACGAGGGCGATCAGCCCCCATGAAAGAAGTTTGGACAGGCGGGCGTTCATGACTAGTTTTCGCGTAGCTGGGCGTTGTCGGTCACGTATAGCGCGCAGACTTTTTCATTCATGAAAAACAGGCGCAGGCCTTTTTTTGCATAGTAGGCATGTCCGCTGGGGAATCCTTTGCTGTTTTCATAGAGAACGCCTTCTTCATAGGTACATTGCTTCCCGGTTACGGTTTTTCGGGGTTGCCCCAAAACCTTGAAAACCTCTTTCTTGGGGGTTCCAACCGTAATTCCGGCGATTGTATAGGCTGGTGCCTTTTCAAACCTGAATTCCCCGACATTGCCGTCATGCATTAGGATGCTGAAGCCTTTTTCATATTCCATGAGATAGGTGTCGGGCAGGTTGTCTTTGGTGTAGACCGTATTCTTGAAAAAGTAGCGTTGTGCTTCTCCGAAGGTGCGGAGCACGGCCTTTAAGCCGGAGTGTTCCATGTCGAAACTGTCGATTTTCTCCTTCAAGGAGCCGGTGCTGTACAAAGTCAGCATTCGCTCTAGGGTTTTAAGAATCGTCGCGCGATTTTCGTCAGTGGCTTTGGTGGAGGCGATTTCCCGATAAATGTCCAGCGCCTCTTCCGTCTGCCCCTTGGCGGTTTCAAGGTAGTATGCTTTTTCGTAGAGCATCGAAAGGTCTTCGGCACAGGTTGTGCAGACAGTGAGCAAGGCTAGGGCATAAATGCAGAATTGTTTATTCATATGCTATGTTCCTCGTTGTTTCCCTCCAGGACTGGAAATATCCCGAAGCGGTGATTAAACTTCATGATTCAGGGTTTTATTTTTTCAGAAGGTAATAGTTGATGGACATTTTGAAGACCTTCCCGTTGGTCAAGAAAAAGCCGATTCCGTTGGTTGTGATGTAATTTTTGTAATCACTCGTTTTAACCATGTTGGTGTATAACGTCCCTAGTTCATCCCAATTCCCCGCCCGTGAATAATAGTCCATGGTCTTTTCGGGGGGGAATGTGCGCAGCACCTCTTCCTCGTCTGAACCGATTGTCAGGCCCTTTACGCTGTAAACCGGTTTGTCAAAACTGATGTTGTGCAGGGCGGTGCCCGAAACCTGAACGCTGAATCCCTCGGGGTAGTACATGGTGTATCCTGTTTCCGGCAGTTCATCCGCTTCGTACTCCCTGTTGCCGGCCGCATAGCGTTCAGGGATCCCAAAGGTGTTGATGATATGATCTCTGAGCAGGAGCGGCCTGAAGTTAAAGCTTTCAACCTTTTGCTGGACTGTTCGGCTACTCTGTCTGCGCCGCAAAACCAGTAAGCGTTCCAATGATTGTATGACGGGCTGAAGTTGTTCTTCGGCCTCCGCGGCCGTTACAATGCGGTTGTAGAGCTGGATTGCCTCTTCCGTCTGCCCTTTGGCTGTCTCGATAAAATAGGCCTTTTCGTAGAGTTGCTGGAGATCCTGTGCCGACGCGGATATGGCGATTAGCAATAATGTGACGAGCAGTTTTTTCATTGGTTGGTCTCCTTGTACTGTTTCCATAGCCTTTCAATTATATCGGGGTCGGTGAGGCCCTGTTTTGCTTTTCTGACGGAGGAGTTGCCGACGGTATAGTTGCCGTGTTCCGGATCGGAAAATACGGGATCTTCCTCCACGGTGGAACTGGGCAGGTCAAAGTCGGTAGAGGGCAAGCCGTTGTTCCAGAAGGTATTCTTCCCGATTTTAAATTTGTTGTGTTCGCCTTCGTACACTGCAAATCCCGTTTTTGCATTTCCGGCAATGATGTTGTCCCTCACTTCAATCCGGCAGCTTCCGCGTGTATCCATCCCTGTATGGGCGTTGTCGAGGATGAGGTTGTTTTCGATCTCAACTTCGGTGGAGGAGAAACAGCTTATGCCTGTTCCATTGCCGATGATGGCGTTGTTGGAAATTTCGCCATGGGCGGATTTGTTGCCCAGATAAACGCCACGGTTCTTGTTGTTGATGATCAGGTTGTCTTTCAGGTGGATCGTACCGCCGGTGCTGCGTACGCCGTGGAAGCCCGAGCCGCTGAAGATGTTGCCTTCGATGGTTACTTCAGAACCCGGATGCGAGATGAATCCGCAATGGCCCGGATTCAGGACGATGCACCCTTTGACGAGACCCTTGGAGCTGTCGCTGTATATCATCGGATATTCAAAACCCTGGAACCGGCAGTCCAGCAATTGGATCTCGGAAAACCCCTGAACCAGAACGGACACGGGTGAGCGCTGGTTGTTGCCCAGCGCGATGAAGGCGCAGTCATGGATGGTTGCGGTGGTGTCGGCGGCCAAAACGGTACACTCCGGCGGATCGGCGCGATGGCTGGTTTCAAGTTGGCTCTTGAGGGTGAGCGATTCGATTTCGACCTTCAGCTTGGGCTGGATGTGGATGAGTGGCCGGTCAGCGGTGGCTTCCAGAATGGTGGTATCGAGACCGGCGCCTTGCAGCTTCAGGTTTTTTCCGAGTACAAGGGTATTGGTATAGGTTCCTGATGGAATATGGATGGTTGTGCCCGGTTCCGCAATATCGACTAGGTCCTGGATGCTGGTATTGGTATTCGCGAGCAACTTTTCCTGGCACTCCCTGATGGTATTGGTTTGTTTGTGCTTCGTGGCAATGTGCAGGAGCTGCAACAGACTCTTCTTGATCGTCTCCCGGTTTTGGTCGGTCACTTCCTCGTCGATAATCGATTTATAGATTTTTGCCGCCTTGGTGGATTGCCCCTTGGCCGTTTCAAGGTAATAGGCCTTTTCGTATCGTTGTTGCAGATCATCCGCCGCGCAAACCTGTGCAATTGCCAGTAGGCAAGCAACTACCATCCCCGTCTTCATACCACACCCCCATGTTTTAAAGAGGGTAGTGTATTTCGCGAGAACGGGCAAATTGTCATCACAATGTAAAATGTGCAGACAAAAAAAAGAACCGCCGGTAAGGGCGGTTCTTTTCAGACTCGATCTGCGATCGGGGTCTAATGGCCTTCGTCGACAATGTTGCCGGTTTCAACCTGCTCGATGATTTTTGAATAGTCATCGTTCAGCGGGCATCCGCATTTGTGTCCACCTTCAACCGTAGCGTGCAGGCGAGCCTGTTCGATATGCCACTGTGCAACCTTCAAATGTTGATCAACGTTCATTTCAGTCTCCTTGGTTAAATAATACTAATGCGGTCTAATATATACGGGTCCTTCTGTAGATCAATTCTGAAATGTGAAAAAAGTACTGCTTATGGAATATTGTACATTCAATTCGGAATGCAGGGTCTGGAGAAGCTTATTCAATACATGATAAAAAATACGCAACACGAATTCATTTGACTTGCCCCCCTGCGAGCCCCTACACACTCCGAGCTATGTTATACGACGTACCAGTAAATCTAGGCGATCGCTCCTATCAGATCCATATCGGGGCGGGTGTTTTGGGGCGGCTTGGCGAACTTTGCGCCGAAACCGGTCTGAAGGGGAAATGTCTGATCGTGACCGACGAAAACGTCGGCGATCTGTATGCGAAAGCAGTGCTTCAATCACTGGAAAATTCCGGGGTTTCGGCCTGCGTGACCACGCTTCCGGCGGGTGAGCAGACCAAGTGCGGGGATCGCGTCTTCGAGCTGTACAGCCGTTGCATCGAGGCCGGACTTGACCGTCATTCGTTCATCGTGGCGCTTGGCGGCGGGGTGATCGGCGATTTGGCCGGCTATGTGGCCGCCACCTATTTAAGGGGAATCCCGTTTGTGCAGGTGCCGACCTCGCTGCTGGCGATGGTCGACAGCTCCGTCGGCGGGAAAACAGGAATCAACCTGCCGGAAGGCAAAAACCTTGTCGGCGCGTTCTACCAGCCGGAGCTGGTGCTGGCCGATCTGGAAACGCTTAAAACCCTGCCGCCACGCGAATATCGCGCTGGATTGGCCGAGGTCGTTAAGTACGGCATCATTTACGACGCGCCGTTTTTTGAAATGCTCGAAGCCAATATCGGACCGCTGGCCGACGTTGATAATGCAGAGCTGCTGGCCAAGGTGGTCGGCCGCTGTTGTGAAATCAAGGCCGATGTCGTGGCGCAGGACGAACGCGAAGGCGGATTGCGCGCCATTCTGAATTTTGGCCATACCGCCGGACACGCCCTGGAGAAGGTGGCGGGCTACGGCGAATACGTCCATGGCGAAGGTGTGGCTATCGGTTCCGTCTTTGCCGCTCGCGCCTCGGTGGCGCTGACCGGTTTGTCGCAGTCGGATTGCGACCGGATCGAAAAGATATTTGCGGATCTGGGGCTTCCGGTGAATGCGCCGGAATACAGCTGGACGGACCTGCGCGCCGCGCTGTCGGTCGACAAGAAAACCGTGGGCGGCATGCCCAGGTTCGTGCTCGCCTCAAAAATCGGTGTCGTTTCCATCGGCAACGAAATCCCTGAAGAACTCATGGAACAAATCTGGAACGGATTATAAAAACACTAAGGCACTAAGACCTCGAAGATGTACAAAGCGGATTCTTCGTGATGCTTGGTGTCCTTTGAGTCTTTGTGTTTAATAACATGCAGGATCGAGAAGCATATATCGTTTTAAACATGATCGAGGGGCTGGGGCCAGTGAGCGTCCGCCGTTTGGTCGATGCGCTGGGTGCGCCCAAGGCGATTCTCGAAGCGGATCGCGAAGCGCTCATGCAAGCGCGCGGGGTGGGGGAAAAACTCGCACTGAAGATCATGGTTCAGCGTGACGATCTCGACGCCGGGGCGGAGATCAAAAAAGCGGCCGAGTGCGGTGCCCGCATCATAACGCCGCTTGATGATGAATATCCGGATGCGCTCAAGACCATTCATGATCCGCCGCTTGCGTTGTATATCCGCGGAGGTATGTTGCCCGAAGATGCGAAATCGCTGGCCCTAGTCGGTTCGCGGTCGACCAGCCACTACGGTCTTTCCGCCGCTGATCGAATGGCCTACCAGCTGGGACAGGTCGGTTTTACCATCGTAAGCGGCTTGGCCCGGGGCACCGACACGGCGGCGCACAACGGAGCCCTGAAGAGCGGGGGCCGTACCATTGCCGTGCTGGGTAGCGCAATCGATTGTCTCTATCCGCCTGAAAATGAGCAGTTGGCAAACAAGATTGCCAAACAGGGTGCAGTCATCAGTGAATATCCCATGGGGCGGCAGGCGGATCGCATGACGTTTCCGTACCGTAACCGCATCATCAGCGGACTGAGCATGGGCGTGTTGCTGATCGAATCGGCCGTGAAGGGCGGATCGATGCACACGACCGATGCGGCCATGGAACAGGGCCGCACGGTCTTTGCCCTGCCGGGCCGGATTGATACGCCCGGCGCGCGCGGTCCACATCGGTTGATCAAGAATGGGGCGAAGCTGGTCGAGTCGCTCGATGATATTTTGGAGGAGTACGAGTTTCTGATTCCGCCATCGGAAAGGGAAGCGCCGGAGGCGGCGACCGCTGCAAGGCCGGATGTTCCCATGACGGAAACGGAGACAACCATCGTGGAAGCACTTTGGCAGGAGCCGCTAGACGTCGATTCGCTGGCGCGCGCTACGGAGCTGAAGAGTCATGAACTGAGCGGCATTCTGCTCGGCCTCGAAATGAAAAGAGTCATACGGATGTTGCCGGGCCGCATCGTCGAACTTGCGGAAGATTTAAAAACAGGATTTAGGAGCTAACCACGGAATACACAAAAAACACGAAAAGATTGAATGGTTTCGTGTGGTTTGTGTCTTTCGCGGTTCACAATAGTAAGGAAATGAAATGAGCAAGAATTTAGTGATTGTGGAGTCGCCGGCAAAGGCGAAGAAGATAAACCAGTTTCTGGGTAAAGACTACATGGTGATGGCCTCCGTGGGCCACGTGCGCGACCTGCCGGCCAAGAAACTGGGTGTGGACGTGGAGAAGGACTTCGAGCCGGAATATGTCGCTACGACGCGCGGTAAGAAGATCCTCAAGGAGATCAAGGCCGAGGCCAAGAAATGCGAAAATGTCTATCTCGCGCCCGACCCGGACCGCGAAGGGGAGGCGATTGCATGGCATCTCTTCGAGGCACTGAAGAAAACCGTTCCGGCAGAAAACTTTTACCGCGTCACCTACAACGAAATCACCAAGTCGGCTATTCTGGCGGCGTTCGAGCAGCCGGAAAAGATCGATATGGACCGGGTGAACGCGCAGCAGGCGCGCCGTATCCTCGACCGGCTCGTCGGGTTCCAGGGAAGTCCGGTGGTGCGCAAGCAGATTCGCGGTGCACAAAGCGTTGGCCGTGTACAGACAGTGGCCCTGCGCCTCGTCGTTGAGCGCGAGAATGAAATATCCAACTTCGAACCCGAAACCTATTTTGCCGTCGGCGCGGAGGTGCGCAAGCAGGAGGCTCCGCTTGATCCGTTTATGGTTAAGCTGGCACGCATCAACGGTGAGCCCGTGGGCATCAAGGACCGCAAACTGCTTCCCGGTGCGGTGAAGACGCCGGAACAACTGGAAGCGATGCAGCAAGAGCTGGAAAGCAGTCCGTTGAAAGTCAGTGATGTTATCACCAAGGAAGTCACGCGCCGGGCCCGCCCGCCGTTCATTACCAGTACGCTGCAGCAGTCGGCTTCCGGTTCGCTGGGCTTTGCGCCGGCCCGCACGATGGGCATCGCGCAGAAGCTTTATGAAGCCGGTTTGATCACCTACATGCGTACCGACTCATTTAATATCGCCCAGTCTGCACTGGACGAATCTCGCGCATTTATCGGCGAAAACTATGGCGCGGAATATTTGCCCGAAACCCCCAACTTCTACAAATCCAAGGGCGCCGCACAGGAGGCCCATGAAGCGATACGTCCGACGGATGTTTCCGTGGAACCCGGCCGGGAGGGCGTAAAGCTCGAAGCCGCCGAGCAAAAGCTATACCGTCTGATCTGGGAACGCTTTACGGCCAGTCAGATGGTCCCCGCCAGAATCGCCCGCCGCACCGTTGAGGTCGAGGCCGGTTCATCCAATACCTACCTCTTCCGTGCCACCGCGTCGGATATCATTTTCCCGGGCTATATGAAGGCCAGCGGTATCGAAGCCGCCGCCGACAAACCGAAGAATGGTGAAGGTGACGACACTGAAACCGAAAAGCTTCCCCCGCTGGCGCAGGGTGAAAACCTGGACGTACTCGACTGGCTTGCCGAGCAAAAGGAAACCAAGCCGGTGGCCCGTTACACGGAAGCCTCGTTGATTCGCGCGCTGGAGGAAAACGGGGTCGGGCGTCCCTCCACCTATGCCGCGATCATGTCGAAGCTCGACGAGCGCGAATACGTCATTAAGGAAAAGCGCTCGCTCATTCCCACCGATCTCGGCAAGGAGCTGGTCGAGTTGGTGCTCAAGACCGAGCAAAAACTCAAGACCAGCAACAAGGTCGACCTGTTCGAGACCCGGTTTACCGCGGATATGGAGTCCAAGCTCGATGATGTCGAAGAGGGCAAAATCGAGTGGACGGACATGATGACGGAATTCTATCCGTCGCTACTTGAATGGATCGAACATGCCAAGGAAACCGCCGACCCCGCGCTGGTTCAACAGTGCTTTGATGCGTTGGAGAACGTCACCGCATGGGCGGAGCCGGTCAAATCCGGCCGCCGCACCTACGACGACCGGAAAACATTCGAGGATCTGAAGGAAAAGGTCGGGGAAGGGGAACTGCTTTCCAAACGCCAGGGCGAAATGCTCCACAAGATGTGCTGCCGCTACATCAAGCAGGTTCCCGAGGCCTTGGTCAAGGAACTGGAGCTGGTCGAGCCCGAAGCCGTGCGCGGCGATACGCCGCGCAAGATTGAAATTCTCTCCAAGGTTACATTTGAAGAAGCCCGGAAGGTCGGCAAACGCACCTACGACGACAAAAAATTCGTCACGTCCCTCGGCGATCAGATCACCATGGGCAAGCGTCTGAGCGATCGCCAGCTGGCCTACCTCGACACCTTGCTGACCAAGTATTCCGAGCAGATTCCCGACTTTGAAACCCTCCGGGTCGAGTTCAAGCTCGACGAAAAGAAGGAAGTCGAAGCCGATCCTTCGACGGCGCCGGTTCTGGAGATGATGTCAAATGTAACCGAATGGGCGGAGCCGACCCTGCGCGGAAAGCGCGAGTTCAACGACAAGACCTTCTATGAATCGCTCGCCTCCCAGTTCAAGGGCAAAGGCGCGCTGTCCGATCGTCAGCTGGCGGCACTCAAGAAGATGGCCGCGCGTTATGCCGACCAGATTCCGAATTATGCCGAGCTGCAGGAGCAGTATGGCCTCTTCGCCCCCCGCAAGCCGAAGCCGAAGAAGGAAGAGGCTTCCGCGGAGTAGTTTAAGATAAAAGAGCGCAAGGATCGCGAAGGAATGACCTTTGTGTTCTTTGCGGTCTTGAGCGGAGCGGGTGTGAATAATATGAACGATCCGTGCATAGCGCATTTTGTAAAGTATCTCGAAGGCGAGAAAAACGCCTCGGAGCATACAATCAGCAACTATCTGATCGATATCCGGCAGTTCTGCGAAATCACCTGGGGCGAGAATGCGCAACCGCCCTACAAGTGGGGTCAGGCCGACCGTTTTACGGCGCGCAAGTTTCTGGTGTTTTTCCAGAAACTGGAAATGGCGCCGACCACCACGGGACGCAAGCTTTCCGCCCTGCGCTCGTTCTACAAGTTTCTCCTGCGGGAGGAATATGTGGAACAGAATCCGTTCAGCGGCCTGAGTCTGCCGAAAAAGGGCAATTATCTACCGCAGATTCTTTCGGTGAATGAAGCCGGGAAACTGCTCGATGCGCCGGCCAAATACAACGAAACGCAAGCCTCGGGAAATCCGAAGCAACAGCTGTGGCGCGAATACATGGTCGCGCGCGACTCCGCAATTCTGGAGCTTCTCTACAGCACCGGCATGCGCATCAACGAACTGGTGCAGTTGCCCGAGGAGCGCATCGATCTGCTTTCCGGCGTGGCACGTGTGCGCGGTAAAGGCAAGAAGGAGCGGCTTTGTCCGCTGGGTTCGCCCGCCATCCGGACGTTGATGAAAAATCTCGAGCTGCGGGAAAACGTCTGGCTGCTCGAAGGCAGGCGCGATGTCCGCAGTCCGGTGTTCCTCAATAAAAACGGTGGACCGATTACTGCGCGCTCCATCGAGCGCATGATGAAGAAATATGTCCTGTTCTGCGGCCTCAATGCCGAGCTGTCGCCCCACAGTTTGCGCCACAGCTTTGCGACCCATCTGCTTGATGCCGGCGCCGATCTGCGCAGTGTGCAGGAACTGCTGGGCCACGCCTCGCTCTCCACCACGCAGATTTACACCCACGTATCCGTCGAGCGCCTCAAAGAGGTCTACCAGCTCGCCCATCCACGGGCCTGAGGTTCATTTGCCTTCCCGGTATCACCTCTTCAGGGAGCCAGCGATACGTTTCATATTTCAGGTTTCAAATTTCAACTTTCGCGTTTCAAGTTTCCTCTCTTTTCCCGCTTGCCATTCCGCGGCGGATTCGTACACTACGCACTTCTTTTGGTCAATCGGGGCGTGGCTCAGCCTGGTAGAGCGCTACGTTCGGGACGTAGAAGTCGCTGGTTCGAATCCAGTCGCCCCGACCATTGTTCTTTTTAAATGTGTGTGCGGACTGGGTGAGAACCAGCGAAGCTGGTTTGACGCGAGCTGGCGAGCGAGGTTGCTGCGAAGCTGCAACCCCGAAGGGCGAAGCCATCCAGTCGCCCCGACCATTCTTCCGCTTTTGGAAACGAAAGCGGTTGACTGAAGATTGCGTTCCCGTATACTGCGCGCTTCATTTTTACGGCGACTTAGCTCAGTTGGTAGAGCAGCGGATTGAAAATCCGCGTGTCCCCAGTTCAACTCTGGGAGTCGCCACCACTTTAAACCTCTAATCCTTAATGGGTTGGAGGTTTTTTTTGTGCCTGTATTCATGCAATATCGGAACTAAATGTGATCTGGATACCGCTTAACTTCGTATTTCATTCACAACGCGCTTCTGAAGGTGAATAACCGGCTTTCCACACCAAGGCGGTGCCGGGAAATCTTGTCGCATGGTTTATGAAATGTTGAGTTGAAGCGCTTCGCTATTTCCTTCGGATAATATATCTTCAACGGAACGGAACCTCGAACAGGCAATCCTGTTTTCGCGGGTTTTTAAAGGAGTAGCAACATGAAGCGATGGGTTTTCAGTGCGCTGATGGCTGGTGCGGTGCTCTCGAGCGGGGCGGAAACGGTTAAAACGCTCAAGTTCAATACCCGCGACCCGGGAAAGAAGAAAGCGATTCAGGAGTGGGGCATTGATTCCACCTGGGTGAGCTGGAACAACACGCAGGAATCGGTCAAAAACGCGGGGCCGGAAATCGATTTTGTGCGGGTCGGGTTTTACATGCACGAGAAAACCAAGGACGACGGCAGTCTGAGCGACGATCAGATCCGCAAGCTGGACGAGGCCTTGGACTGCGCCCGGATGGTCGGGAAGCACATTCCAATCATGATCACCCCCCACAACGAGGCAAAGATTATCGACTGGTACAAGGATTCCGACGGAAGTGCCGATATTGAGCGCTGGTACAACGTAATGGAAAAGAGCCGGGAGCACATCGAGGCACAGGGACACAAGGTGGTGTATGTCGAGGTGTTCAACGAGCCGGATTATGGCGATTGGAATATGGGTAGCGAGGATGACCTGGATGAGCTGTTCGAGCGGTTAAAGGGATGGCACGTTTTGCGTGTCGGCCCCAGCGTCATGAATACGGAGTGGGCGGATTCGTGGTATGATGCCATCGACCGGAACATAGATGCCGGCAGCACGCACACCCTTTATGGATCGATGACGCAGTTCATCGACTTCGGTGAAGAGGTTATAGACGATCGGAAAAAGTTTTTTTGTCCCGAATCGCATTCTATTGCCGAAGCGATGGTGGCCGCCGATGTGGGGGCCGGTTATCTGGCCTGGTGGGGACCGATCAACGAGGCGCGCGGAAACTTTATGCGAGCCTGCCAGGGCTCGCGCCTGGCATTTGTTGCGGTGGAGCAAAACTGGAGCGCGGCGTGCGTCTACCGTGCGCCGGACAAGACGTTGCTCGGCTTTGTCGGATCCGCGGAACGAGAGAACGGAAAAACAACGACCTACAAGTTCGTGTGCACCAACGAGGATGTTACCTATTATCCGGACGGCGATATGGAAAAGGGCCAGTTCAGGAAAAGAGGGAAGGCATTTGAAGTGCAGGCCAAGCCCCCCGGCGGCGACCGGTCGCAGTGGATCAAAATAGTTCCCGGACATTCCCGCTGATGAGGAATCAGGGCGGTTTTATCTTTTAATATTCGGGGAAGGTGCCGGTCCCGTAACCGAGTAACCGTGTTGCCTTCTTGTTAAAGCCCCCGTCCAAGTTCAATCCCTCCCAGCTTTTCCTCTATTCATACCTTGGATGCGGATCCGCCGCCGGAGCGGTTACCGCACCGCCTTATGGACCGGCCATTCCGCACATGCCATTGCTCCTGCTCGCCCGCCGTAGATTTAAGCGAAGGTAGAAATTGCTTTGTTTCATTTTAGGTAAGTGGGTAAATTCTCAAACTATTCTACGGTTTTGCTATTGGTAAACTTCAGGGGGGATTGGATGAAAATATCATTTCTTAGGACTGAGCCTGTTGCCGGCCAGAACCAGCTCCTCCCCGCCGGAGAGACCGTTCCCATCACTCTTCCTGAAAAGACGCAACTTTCATTAGGTTCCGGCGATCAGCTTATTATCGAAACGCCCGGCGGTGGTGGGTTTGGAAAAGGAGGTGGCAGCATATGAAATTAAAGCGCATGCGGCATCGCACATCCGGATCGGTCTATTTGGCGGCGGAGGTTTCCGGACGCTGGATGTTGCTGGATCAAGGATCCGCCGGGAACATGCTGGCCCTGCTGGACTATACGTTGGCGGAGTTGGTTGAGACTTTTGAACTGATGCCCTGCAACGAAGATGAATATGAGGAGCTCCTGCCGTTTCATCCGGTGGCCTACCGGGATTTTATGCTGTATGAACAGCATGCCATTAATGCAGCCCGGGGATTTGTTCGAAAGTACATGCCGCGCCGTTTGCCGATCGTGAACCTGTTCGAGCGGTTGACCGGGCAAGTGTTCCCAAAGCTCAAGCCGGCACGACGCTATTATCGGTTTCCGATCTATTACATGGGGAACCACCTCAACTTTATCACCAATAACCAGCCGATCGCCATGCCGGCCTATACACGCGAATTGGATTATGAACTGGAAATTGCGGCGGTCATCGCGAAGCCCTTGAAAAACGCATTGCCCGAGGAGGTCGCCGATGCGATCGCCGGATTTGTGATCCTGAACGATTTCAGTGCGCGCGATATACAGTTGGATGAAATGCAGAGCGGTTTTGGTCCGGTTAAATCGAAAAATTTCGGGAATGCCATATCGTCGGTGGTGGTCGGGAAACCCGAACTGCTGGACGTCATCGATGAACTACGTGCGCGTGTGTTGATCAATGACGAGGTGGTGGAGGAAAGTTCGTCCAAAGGCAAACGGTACTCGTTTCAGGAGGCGATTGCCTATGCCTCGTGGGAAGAAGACCTCCATCCTGGCGAACTCTTTGGGTCGGGAACGCTGCCCATGTGCTCGGGCATTGAGAACGGCCGCATGCTCAAGCGTGGTGATCGGATCGCACTGGAAGTCGAAGGCATTGGGCGATTAAGTAATTTTGTGGAGTGAATGCAACATGCAGATAATCGATCTATCAAAAACGATCCAGTACCAGCCCGGGGATCCGGTCTTCATGAAGGTCAAGATTGCCCACAAGGCGCATGCCCGGTCGAAATGGTTGATTCGCTTGTTCGGGCTTCCTTTCCGCCTGTTCCCCAAAAAATTTACCGGCTGGGCCGACGACTGCATCAAAAAGATGGGGGTTCATTCAACGACGCATATGGATGCGCCCTGGCACTATGCCCCGACTTGTGCCGGCCAGCCGGCTAAAACCATCGATGAGGTTCCGTTGGACTGGTGTTATGGTCCGGGCGTGGTGGTCGATATGAAGCACAAGGACGATTTTGATCCCATCACGGTAGAGGATATTCAGCGTTTTCTGGACGAGCAATCGATCGAGCTCCAGCCGGGCATGATTGTGCTGATTAAAACCGGGCGGGATCAATACATGGGAACGAAAGCCTTCTTCGAGAAGGGGACGGGCATGTCCGCCGCGGCAACGGAATGGCTCATTCAGCAGGGGATCAAGGTGATGGGTATCGATCAGTGGGGCTGGGATCTTCCTCTTCCGCACCTGATCCGCGAGGCGAAGAAAACCGACAATCCGGAATTGTTCTGGGAGGCTCATTTAGTGGGGGTGGACCATGAATATTGCCACATGGAACAGCTCACGAACCTGGATGCGCTGCCGGATTCCGGCTTTACCGTGGCCGCCTTTCCCTTGAAGATAAAAGGCGGATCCGCCGCACCCGCCCGTGTGGTCGCGATGCTCGATTCATGACCCCGGCAGCCCGTACATTGTAACATTTCCTGGAAGAAGAAAGCGGCGGTAAAGAAGAAGGGGGGAGCGGCATGAGTTTATTCAAGCGGGGCATGGTGCTGTTGATTGTACCGTTTATATTTGGCTTCAGTCTGCCTGGAGCACACTCCGGCAAGAAGTTCGAAAACGACTATCTCGATTTTATATGCGGCAAGTGGACCGAGACGGCGGTTCTGAAAAATCCTAACGGCAAAATCATGGCGAAAGCGTCTACCACCTGGGAGTGTGTGCAGGACAAAGAAAATGCATGTTACCGGATGACAGGGGAGGTTCGTGTCGCGGATGGCGAACCGGTGTCGTTCAACGTGGAATATCGCCGCACTTCTGCTACGGAGGCATCTACTGTAAGCCGGTATTCGGATGGCAGGACGGGTCATGGAACGCTGAAGCAAACTGAAAGCGATGAGGTTCTAAGAGAGGGGTTCAATGCAGATGGATCGCTGTCCATGCGGGCGGTTACAACCTTCGATGGGAGCACCATGAACACTCATGCCACCTATTTCAATGCCGACGGTCAGGTCAGAATGATCGCAGAGACCGTGGCCACGCGCCACATTCCTTGATCAGCAATGGTATGGCAACGGGTCACTCCTCGGATTTAAGTGAAGGTCGGAAGGGGGACGAATCATGACGGACCTTTCGGCTGCGCTCATGACAGGCGGTTTTTTATACTTCCGCATCCCGGATCTGTTTTTCCACCACCACCGTTATTTTTGTACCAGTGCATTGGCCAGATGATGCTGTCGCTGACACTGTCGGGGTCATCCTTCTTGACGGATGTTGCCCAATCGTGGATGGATGGGGCCATGAAAACCCAGTTGCTGATTATTGTTACGATGGTGGGGTTTGCCGCGAACTCCATTCTGGGACGGCTTGCCCTGGGCGGTGCGGGGATCGACGCAGTCTCCTTTACGGCGCTGCGACTAATCAGCGGCGCCGTTGCGCTGGCGATCCTGCTGGGGCTCAGGAAGCATACATCCTCGCAAGCCACCGGCAAAAAGGATCCCATGGCAGTCGTCGCGTTATTTACCTATGCCTGCTGCTTCTCATTGGCCTATCTGGAACTGTCCGCAGGGACCGGAGCGTTGATCCTTTTCGGGGCGGTGCAGTTTACCATGATGACGGTCGGTCTGCTGAAAGGCAGTCGGTCGGGGACAGGGGAATGGGGCGGGATGGTGCTGGCGCTGGGCGGCATGGTGTATCTGCTGCTGCCGGGGGTGTCGATGCCTTCGGTGCACGGCGCGTTCCTTATGGGTATCGCCGGCGTGGCGTGGGGTATCTATTCCATTCGCGGGGCTAGCGCGGTGGATCCGGTTGCCAATACCGCCTGGAATTTTATCGGGACGCTCCCGCTTGCGGTCATCGGTCTTTTACTTGCCTGGTCCCATCTGCATGTATCGCCTGAAGGCGTCATGCTGGGAATCGTCTCCGGGGCCATCGCTTCGTCCCTGGTCTATGTGATCTGGTACAGCCTGTTGCCGCTGCTGAAGACCAGCGTTGCAGCCACCGTCCAGATCAGTGTTCCGCTGCTGGCCTCTATTGGCGGCGTGATCTTTCTGAACGAACAGATCACACTCCGGCTGGTACTGGCCGGCATCGCCATACTGGCCGGCATTGGTTTGGTCATTCATACCCGAGAACGTCGGCGTACCTAGAACCCGAACGCCTTGCCTGCAAGCGATCGCAGCGGAAGGGTCGGTCCTTTCCTCTCAATGGAGGCAGCATTGCATCCTGATATTTTACTCTGCGACCTCTGCGACCTCTGCGTCTCTGCGAGATAAAAACCAGCAGGGGGGAGGTCAGATGGCCTGAGCCTGTAGGCGAAAGAGGCTGGCGTTACTATGCCGGCAACGAGCTTGGATGTTTTTCTGGACTAACGGATTTTGGACGATCCTTTTTTCCTGTTGTCAGAAGCATGGTTCGATGGTCGTTGCTGCCTTTTCGCTGCCACGCGACGCATCCCGACCTTTTTCCCCTACCATTGCTTTCATCGGTCTCCATGTATACATGAATATCCGATATTCCAAAGGCGAGACCGGAGTTCTTATCCTTTTCAAGAACGGCGCTACTCTTTCCGCAGCAAGGCTTATTTGGCATATTTTAATTCTGGAATGATATTAAATTAAAAGTATTTAAATATATATAATGTTTTGTGTTGATATCACTTTTTATATCTTGCATTTATAGAGTCTTGACTACATCGGGACATTGTCTCTGCCTGATAAATGTAAACACCATAAACTGAAAGGAATAATATGAAAGTGTGCAATAAAACCCTCATAATTACTGCAGCTGTTGGTTTGTGTAGTTTTGCCAATGCAATAGATCACGCGGGTAGTTTTTCCAGCGGATCAAGCTTTACGGCAGCGAATGGAAAGGATTCGCATGCACAGGGATTTTCATGCCTTGCAGATGGGGATTATTCATATGCAGCGGGCTTGGCATCTCATGCTACGGGGGAATCATCACATGCCGAAGGGTATCAAACATTGGCCTCCGGGAAACACTCCCACTCTGAAGGTTCCTTGACAGCGGCCTATGGCTATGCCGCGCATGCGGAAGGCTACTATTCAGTGGCATCGAACTTTTATGCGCATGCAGAAGGCTATTACACGGAAGCCCGCGCCCCCGTCTCTCACGCTCAAGGCGTATACACAATCGCCTCAGGTGTGATTTCATCGGCCAACGGTTGGTTTTGTGAGGCCCTTGGTTACAGTTCGTATGCAAATGGACTCATGGCACGGGCCGCTCATAACGACACATTTGTATGGTCATCCAGCAATCTGTCAAACGACTATGTTTTCAGTTCGACTACGAATGACCAGTTCAACGTTTATGCCGAAAACGGCATTCGTTTAGTAACTGGAAGCAATGCAGTTATCAAGCTAGACAAGATTGATCCACGTGAGGTTATCATGAGCGCGCCGGGAGAATCATATGATGGGCTTACCTTGGAAGAATTCGTGCTTCAGTATTAAGTAAAATCGACTAGCAAATCTAGCTGGTCTAAAAAGAATTAAAACTTATTAACAAAAAGCTCTGAACATAATATTCAGAGCTTTTTTACATTCCAGTAACTTCATTATTTTCCTTTCGGAACTTCCTCAATAGACAAGAGGATAGGGGTCAGCCCGTACATTGCCACTTCGTTGCACCGCAGTTGCGGTGCCTAGCTCGCTTATCGCTCGGTTGTAGCATTTTGAAAAAGGGTCGTTCCTGCGACCTGAGCCTATAGGCGAAAGAGGCGGGCGTTACTATGCCGGCAACGAGCTTGGCGAAGTGGAAAATGATGTTTTTATGGACTGACGGCTTTTGGACGATCTTTTTTTCCTGTTGTCAGCAGCATGGTTTTGCCGCTCACGATGGTCGTTGATACCTTTGATGTTTACCGATCCCGTTCCTCAACCGATTCAAGTTTATTCTTCCAGTACGTCCCTTCTTCACGTTCTGGATAATTTTCTTCATAGTAAACCATCAGATCTCTAATGGATTCCACGTCTCCTGAAAAAGCAGACTCCATCACTTCATAAAGATGCCGATTTCGAAGCATTTCAGTGTTGGCGTTTGAGATATACACATTCAGATTAGGATTCTTCTTATCCTCGTAAAAATTAGCATGCCAACGCTCCATTTCTTCATAGCCAAGTTCTGCCCCTTTTCTTAGCCAGTAGAAGTCTTCATCACCAAAGGGATAATACTGTGAATAATGGGCAACCAACGCCTGGACATGATGATAGCTTCCAGTAGCAGCATGATCCATTATTTCAGATAAGGTCTCCCCGTCCCAAATTGCATCACCGGCCTTCGGCTTCTGACAACATTCAGACCGAATATCATCAACATTATGTATCGGAGGAGTATATCTGACAAATAATGCGCAGAAAACTACCGGTAGCACTGCCAAGGATAAAATTAATTTAGCCCGCATTTCATCGCCTTTCAATCCATTCCGTCGCTATGGGATCGCCGGATGAATAGTTAAATGCCCGCGATCAGATGCTGAGGCCGTGAATGAATTTTCGGAGAACTTGTTCCGGGCATTTTCGGTAGTTGCGGTGGCCTTCCTTGCGGAAGAAGGAGCCGAGCTCGGCCTTGGTGACGACAAAGTCTGCTTTTTTGAAAACGGCCAGAACGTCTTCTTCCTTTAGATTGAGTGCGATGCGCAGCTTTTTGAGGATTTCGTTGTTGGGCAGGAAGTCGAGCGGTTCGGGAATGGATCCGGAAGGGTGGGGGCCGCGTTTGTCGATGATGAGGCCGTCGAGGAAGCGGCATAGAATGGAATGGGGCAGATCGGTGTAGCCGTCCTCGTCTTCGCGCTTGAGCCAGTTGATCACTTCTTCGGGCTTCGTTGCGCGTCCAGTCAGCGCGATGGTTTCGGCGACTTGGGTGTCGTCGATGTTCAGGGCATAGCGCAATCGGCGCAGGGTGTCGTTGTTGGTCATAATCGCTTCCAATGGTTAAAACGGATATTTAAACACCAAGGCACGAAGAACTCGAAGCGCTTTCGTCTTTGGATTGCTTGGTATACTTCCTGGCGGACGTTTATTTCTCGCCTTTTTTGCGGCGGGCCTTGCGGATGAGATTCATGGCCTTGAAGCTGATGAGCTTGCGGGTTTCTTCGTCCCAAAGATGGATGCGGAGCGACTTGAGGCTCTTGCGGACTCCCAGCGGGGGAATTTTTTGCAGTTTCTGGATTTCGTCGTGGCAGGCCTGGAGGTTGTAGTTGGGAATCGCCGGATTCAGATGGTGGATGTGGTGCAGGCCGATGTTTCCCGTAAACCACTGGGCTACCTTCGGCAACTTGTAGTAGGAGCTTCCTTCCATCGCGGCCTTAAGCGAGTCGCGGACGTCGTCGCGCGCCCAGTAGACCTCTTCATATTGGTGTTGCACGTAAAAAAGCCACAGTCCAAGCGTGGCCGCGATGATGGTGATCGGCAACTGGATCAGCAGGTAGGTTTTATAGCCGATGGTTGCGCCACCCAGCAACAGCAGGGCGAGCAGGCCAAGGTTGGTAATGTAGACGCTGAGCCGTCCTTTGTGTTTGATACCCTTCTGGGAAAACCGGTGGAAAACCAGGAATACATAGGAGGGTCCTACTCCGAACATAAAGAGGGGGTGCCGGAATATGCGATACGTGATTCTCTTCAGTTTTGGCGCGGTAATATATTCCTCGACGGTCAGCGTCCAGATATCGCCAACCCCGCGTTTATCCAGATTTCCTGCAGTGGCATGATGGCTGATATGTGCCTGGGCCCAGTCACGAAAAGGGGTGGAGGTGAGAATGCCGGTTAAATATCCAACCAGGGTGTTCGCCCATTTGGATTTAAAATAGGAGGAATGGCAGCAGTCGTGAAATATGATGAACGTTCGGACGAGGAAGGGGCCGGCAATTAGAATGGGAATGAGTGCGTACCATGACGGGATATTGCTGTTGATGATATATATCGCCACGGCCCATAGGGAAAAATAGGGGATGAGGGTATTGATCATCTGCCAGGCTGCTTTTCCGCGACCGGGCTTGGTGAACGGTAGAATAATCTTGTTCAGTTCCTGCCGTGTTACCGGCTGTTCTGGAGATGTTTCGCTCATGCTGTCTGCCTTGTCATTCCATTTATGCGTTCGGAGTGCTTCAGCACACGCGTTCTATGTCTGATCCAAGAGTACCGCAGTCGCAATGGATGGCGAGCCAATAATGGGACGGGTGAGGTGCGGTATCCTTTTCGCTTTGCCTTGTGCGGGGTATTCCGCTTAACTGCCGGACTTTCCGATAACCAATAGCCTCAAACCAACAACTGGAATATGTTCGAAAACCTTTCAACTGCACTGCAGAAAACCTTCAAGAACCTGCGCGGCTACGGCAAGCTGTCCGAGAAAAACATCAAAGATGCCCTCCGCGAGGTACGGCTGGCGCTGCTGGAGGCTGATGTCAACTTCAAGGTCGCACGCGACTTTATCAAGCAAGTGCAGGAAACCTGTCTCGGGGAAGACGTGCTGAGCAGTGTCACGCCCGGTCAGCAGGTCGTAAAACACGTGAATGATGCGCTGGTTGAACTGTTTGGCGGTGCGCACAAGGAATTCAACCTGACCGGTCATCCCGCGGCGGTAATGCTGATGGGGCTGCATGGTTCCGGTAAGACCACTTCGTCCGGAAAGCTGGCATATCGATGGAAGAAGAGCGGCCGCCGCGTTTTGCTGGTGGCCTGCGATATCCGCCGCCCGGCGGCCGTGGAGCAGCTGTCGATACTGGCGGGGCAGGTCGGGTGCGATATCATTAAACCCAATCCCGGCGAAACGGTGCCGCAATTAGGCCGCCGCGCTGCCCTTGCGGCGAAAGAGAGCAAGTACGATGTGGTGATCTACGATACTGGAGGCCGGTTCCAGATCGACGACGAGCTGGTGCAGGAGCTGAAGGAATTCGAGGCCGAAACCCAGCCGAACAACAAGGTGCTGGTGCTGGACTCCGCCATTGGACAGGAGTCGGTAAATGTGGCCGAAACGTTCCGGGATGCCGTTGGATTGACGGGGATGATCCTGACCAAGCTTGACGGTGACGCCCGTGGTGGGGCGGCTCTTTCGGTGCACGCTGTGACCGGATGCCCGATCCTGATGACCGGTGTAGGCGAAAAGATGGACGATCTGCAGCCCTTCTATCCCGACCGGATGGCTTCGCGCATTCTGGGCATGGGCGATGTGGTCAGCTTTGTGGAAAAGGCGCAGGAGATCGTGGATCAGGACGAAGCGCTTAAAATGCAGGAAAAGCTGGCGAAAAACGAGCTCGACCTGGAGGACTTCCTTTCGCAGATCCAGCAGATGAAAAAGCTGGGGCCCATAAGCAATCTGCTCGACGCGCTTCCGGGCAATGTCATGAAGATGGACGCCAGGCAGAAGGAGGCGGCCGCGAAAGCCTCAGAAGTGGAAATGAAGCGCTTTGAATCAATCATCCAGAGCATGACGCCATGGGAGCGCCGGAACCCCAAGAAGATCGATCGAAGCCGCCGTCTGCGGATTGCTTCCGGCTGTGGCCGCAAGCTCGCGGATGTCAACCAGTTGCTAAAACGATTTGAGCAGATGGGGAAGATGGGGAAGCAGTTCAAAAAGATGGGAAAAAGGTTGCGACACCGCAAAAAGTTCACTACAAAGTAGCCCCTTTACCCGAAATAGCAGGGATATACTACGGAGAAAATACGATATGGCAGTAAAGATTCGACTTCGCAGAATGGGCAGCCGCAACGCCGCATTCTACCGTGTAATCGTTCAGGATGCGCGTTATGCACCGACTGGCCGATTCATTGAAACGCTGGGTTGGTACGACCCCAAACAGGACGGCAACAATTTTTCGCTGAACCTTGACCGTGTTGACTACTGGCTCGGCAACGGCGCACAGCCGTCCGACACCGCGAACAGCCTGATTGTCAAGGCCCGCGTCCTTCCGGCTGAAAAAGCCGTGTCCGGCACGGTGACTGAAGCTGAGGTTCCGGAAGCCGCCGTTGAAGCGGAAGAAGTGGCTGAAGAAGCCGCCGCCGAAACTACGGCAGACGAGCCGGCCGCTGAAGAGGTTGCCGAGGAAGCTGCTGAACCCGCTGCCGAGGAAACTCCGGCGGACGAGGAAACAAAAGCCTAGGCATGAAGCAGGTACTCGAAACCATTGCGAAATCGCTGGTCGATTCGCCCAACGAAGTTGAGATCACGGAAGTCGATGGTGAAAAAACCATCATTTTCGAACTTCGTTGTAATGCCAAGGATGTCGGCAAGATTATCGGCAAGAGCGGGAAGACGGTTGGTGCAATGCGGACCATCCTGAACTCGATGGCCGCCAAGCAGGGTCGCAAGGCCATGCTTGAAGTGGTCGATTAGTTCATTTGTTCCCAGCGTAGGAAACCGCGAAAAGAGCGAGCCGTGTGGCCGCTCTTTTTCGTTTTCAGGAATATACATTTAATCGGAAGTTCGCCAGAACTGGAGGGTGGTTACCCTTTGCGACCTTCTGTTAAAGATAGCAAACCATGGACAAGGCGCTGAAAATCGATGTTGTGACGCTGTTCCCGCAGATGCTGAACGGGTTTCTGCAGGAGAGCATGATGAAGCGGGCGGCGGATGCCGGGCTCGTTGAATTTCGCACGGTCAACCCGCGCGACTTCACGACCGATAGGCACAACACCACCGATGACCGGCCCTTTGGCGGCGGTCCCGGGATGGTGATGAAGCCGGAGCCGCTCTTCGCTGCGATCGAGTCAATTCAGACGCCGGATAGCCATGTGATCCTATTGACGCCTGGAGGAAAGACCTTTGAGCAGTCGGATGCCCGCCGTTTGTGCGACGAGCACAGCCATCTGATCTTTATCTGCGGCCACTACGAAGGCATCGATGAGCGGGTGCACGAAGCGCTGGTAGACGAGGAAATTTCGATTGGGGACTATGTGCTGACCAACGGAGTGCTGGCCGCGAACGTAGTCATCGATGCCGTAGTACGGCTCCGGCCGGGTGTGCTGGGTGGCGGAGAGGCCGCTACCGAGGAGGAGTCGTTTTCGACGGGATTGCTGGAATATCCCCAATATACGCGGCCACCGGAATTTCGGGGCATGAAGGTGCCTGAAATCCTGCTTAGTGGAGATCATGGAAAAATTGCCGATTGGCGCCACCGGAAAGCTTTGGAGCGCACACGGGAACGCCGCGCCGATCTTCTGAAGGATCGCGGTAAAAATGGCGAAAACAACGCTTGACCGCGAAACGCAGTCAGCTATTATCGGGCGCTCTTTCAATAAATCCAGAAGTGAGATAATTTATGAACACGGTACAAAAAATCAGTCAGGAACAGGCCAAGCAGGATCGCCACCCCGATTTCGTAATCGGTGATACCATCAAGGTCCATTATTGGATTAAAGAAGGCGGCAAGCAGCGTATTCAGGTTTATACCGGCACGGTCATTGCCCGCAAGGGTGGTGGGGTTATGGAATCGATCACCGTTCGCCGTGTTTCCTATGGCGAAGGTGTTGAGCGTATTTTCCCGCTGAACAGCCCGAATATCGACAAGATCGAGATTGATCGTCATGGTAAGGTCCGCCGCGCGAAGCTGTACTACCTGCGCGATCTGGCCGGTAAGAAGGCCCGCATTAAAGAACGCCGCGTCTAGATCATTGTTGATTGCCGATTGCTGATTTTTAGGTCTGCGACAGCGTCTTACTAAGAAGAGGCCAACGCCGATTAAGTTCCGAGAATCGGAAATCGAAAATCAAAATGAAAACTCCCGATGTCCTGCTTTACGAAAAAGAAGCCTGGGCGTCGGGTTTTTTACGTCTGGCCGGAATCGACGAAGCGGGCCGCGGCCCGTTGGCCGGTCCTGTTGTAGCGGCGGCAGTCCTATTCGACCCCGATTACATCCAGGCCGAGCTGTGTTCGACCTATGACCGGCTGACCGATTCCAAGGCCATGTCCGAGCCGCGGCGCGAGGAATATTTCGAACTGCTGACCGGTTCGGAATTTGTGACGGTTGGTGTTGGAATCGTTGATCCCGAAGAGATCGACCGCATCAATATTCTTAAGGCCACGCACAAGGCCATGGCTATGGCCGCCCAGCAGATTGATCCTCAGTTTGCACTGGTCGACGGACTTCCGGTCAAAGGACTTCCCTGCGAGTCCAAAAGCATCGTCAAGGGCGACGCCCTAAGTATCTCAATATCCGCAGCCAGCATTATTGCCAAGGTGACGCGCGACCGCATCATGGTCGAGTTGGATGCGCAATATCCCGGGTATGGATTTGCGGGGCACAAGGGATACGGTACAAAACAACATCTGGACGCGCTGAAGAAATATGGAGCAACACCCTTGCATCGCCAATCCTTCCGACCCGTTGCCGAGCTCAACCAGATGGATCTGCTCTAGGGATTGATTCGTTTTCCAAGGATAGCCACGCTGTATTCCCGACCGTCCATTTCCGATACGTTGGGGAAGTGACCCCATTCCGTAAATTCACAACGCTGGAGCAATGCTATGCTTGGGAGGTTGTGTGCATATACATATGCCAGTAGTGTTTTGATCATGCCTGCATCTGCAGCGGTTTGCTGGGCTTCTGTGAGGAGCACTTGGCCAAGTCCTTTCCCCTGATGATCCGGGGCGATATAAAAACTGATTTCCGCTGTGTGCCGGTGCGCGGGGCGGCGGTAAAACGGTTGAAAGCCCACCCATGCAACGACCTTGCCGTCGATTTCATGCACCAGCAAGGGGTAGTCTTCCGGTGCATGCAAACGGAACCAGTCCTTTTTGGATTCCACGCTGACCGGTTCAAGGTCTGCGGTCGCCATGCGTGAGGGAATGGATGCATTGTAGATTTCAACAATCGCAGGCAAGTCGTTTTCTGTTGCGTGCCTCATTCTTCTTGCTCCCGTTCTGATCGTTTTCTCTCTTTGGCGGACTGGCGCAGGTTCTGGAAAAATGCCTGCATGACGGCTTTGCAGTCGGGCTCCATCAATCCGGTTTCAACCTCCACGGCATGATTTAGATCGGCGGTGTTGAGAATCTGGAATTTGGAGACCGCACCGCCGCGGACGGGATCGGTCATGCCCCAGACCACTTTTTTCATGCGGGCGAGCACTAGCGCGCCGGCGCACATGGGGCAGGGTTCCTTGGTCACATACATCACCGCGTTGTTCAGCCGCCAGTTTCCGACAGCCTGCGTGGCCTGTGTGATCGCCAGGATTTCGGCGTGGGCCGTGGGATCGTTCAGCGTTTCCGTCTGGTTGTGTGCCTTACCAATGACTTCATCGTTCAACACAATCACGGCCCCGCAGGGCACTTCACCTTCTTCGGCGGCGCGTTCGGCTTCGCGCAACGCCATATGCATGTAAAGTATATCGGGGGAAAGATTGTCCATGGCATGTCCTAGGTCGGAATGATTACGTTGAGGGCGCTGGGAAGAACCTCTACTTCAATGAAGGTTCCACCATCGAAGATTTCACCATCGATCTGGATCGGCGAGTCGTTTTCCCGTTCAACGGTCATCCGTTTGAAGTGGCGGTTGGTGACATGCGGATGCTGGTGGAAGGTCTTTTCGATGAAGCGGTGTACCTGGCTGAGGACGAGAGGCATGCTGCTTTTCTCGATGGCCACCAGTTCCAGGTCGCCGCTGTCGGCCTGGGCATCGGGAGCCACGAGCACATCGCTGCCAAACTGTGATAGGTTGGCCACCGTAAAGATGAGCGGATGCTTGAAGTTGATCTCTTCGCCGTCGATATCGACACGGAACGGCTGGGCCTTGTATTCGAGCAGTTGCGACGCGCCGGCCAGTACATACGGGACGATGCCGCGGAACGGAAATTTTTCAAAGGTTTCAACGAGGGCGCCGTCCCAGGCCATGCTGCAGGTGACGAAAAAGAGCCGGCCGTTGACTTTGCCGACATCGATGGAGGCCGTGTAGCCGTCGAGCAGGGCTTTTGCAGCCGCATCGGGATGGAGCGGAATCTTGAAGTGGCGGGCGAATCCGTTTCCGCTGCCGGCCGGCACAACGCCGAGCCTTACCTTCGTGTTGACCAATACGCTCCCGATGGTATTGACCATGCCGTCGCCGCCGACGACCAGTACGGTATCCGTGCCACGCTCGATGGCCCGGCGTACCTTGTCCGCCCCGTCACGGGCAGATTGGCTGAACTGGAACACGACGTCATGGTCCGGGGTATCCCACACCTTTTCTATTGCGGAGATGTAGCGATAGGGGCTTCCAGCGCCCGATTTGGAATTAATTAGTACCAATACTTGATTCATCGAGGCGTCTCATTCCGTTAATTGAAGTCTTGTAACACAACTTGACAAGGTTGTGAACTGAGATTCGGGGGCGAAATGTCACAAATAAATTTGCTCCGTATACATCTGTTTTCATACTGTCGCCGTTATATGTCGCTAAATATGAAATGTACAGTTCGTCATTGGTGTTGGAATGCCTCCCTGCTGGTTATAGTTGCGCTTTCCCTGGTATCTTGTACGCAAATCGGGAATTTCGCGGAGAAACGTGCCGATCGGGCGGCGTATGGGAACATACACGGGGCCCAGAACCGGGCCCTGGGCGGTTTTGATGACTTTACAATCGATGATGCGGAAGGGCGCCGGATTCGCGAAATGCTGGAGGCGGAGTCGAATGAGGAAGCGCCAACCCTGCTTTCCCTTTCGGAAACATTGGCCATTGCCATGGCGAACAGCCACTCCTACCAATCCCGGAAGGAAAGCCTGTTTATTACAGCGCTGTATCTGACCGAGATCCAGAAGAATTTTAATTGGGATACCAGCGCTTCATCCCTCTCGGCCAGCAGTACGTACTCTGATTATGGAACGACTGCCGAGACCTTCGGCGACAACGGGGTGGATGGGGAATTGAATCTTTCGGTCGGCCGCACCCTGATTTCCGGGGCGAAAGTAACGCTGGGGGTTACCCAGGAAATCGTGGATTATTTTACCGACCCGGACAGCTCGTCGGAAAGCAGAATTGCGACGTTCAATGTAGTTCAACCGCTGTTGAACGGATTCGGTCCGCTGGTGAGCAAGGAGCCGTTGCGGCAAGCCGAGCGCGATATGATCTATGCGGTACGTGACTTCAAACGCTACCAGCAGGGATTCGTGATTGATATCACCTCGCTATACTACTCCACGCTGCGCAGTCGCGATCAGTTGAACAATGCGCGAAAGAACTATGAAAACGCGTACGAAAGCCTTCAGCAGACCGAAGCGTATGCCGAAGCTGGGCGCATTGCCGACTTTCAGGCTGCCCAGGCACGGCAGAGCGAGCTGAACTCCGCCGACAACTGGGCCACAGCCCGGGCGAACTACGAGTCAGCGCTCGACAATTTCCGGTTTACCCTCGGTCTGCCGATTGATCTGAACATCGAACCTGATCCGGCCGAGCTCGATGCCTTGACGGACCGTGGATTGGTCGGGCTGGATATCACGCTCGACGAAGCGGTCGACAGCGCGATTTCGAACCGGCTTGATCTGATTACCCGCCGCCAGAAAGTTGAGGATCAGGAGCGCAAACTTGAAATCACGAAACGAAACTTTCTTCCCAGCCTGGATGTAAGCTATGGCGCATCCTATGACATGGAAAAGTCCTCCAGTGAAGGACTGAGTCAGGATACATCGGTCAGCGTTAATATTCCGTTTGATTGGACGGAAAAGCGGAATGCCTATCGTATTGCCCAGATCAATCTGGAGCGTGAGCGTCGGGGAATGGAGGAAGATGAGTGGAGCGTGCAGCGCGACGTTCGCGAACTTTGGCGCAGGCTTGAGCGCAACCGTTCCGTTTATAAAAACAGACTGCTCAGCGTGAAGCTGGCGGAGCGGCGCATGGAAAACACAATCCTGCTGTTAAAACAGGGGAAAGCGTTGACGCGCGACCGGTTGGATGCACAGGACGACCTGTTGAATGCCCAGAACGATGCCACTATCGCGCTGGTGGACTACACCATCAACCGGCTTCGTTTCTGGAATGCAATTGAACGTTTTCAAATAGACCCAAGGGGTATGTGGTATGAACAGACAGATCGAGATTCTGAAGAACCTGTGGCAACGCCGTAACGTAAAGATCGCCGCAGGAGTTGTTGCTGTTCTTGTGGTTGCATCGCTGTTCGTAGGAGGAGGATCCGACGACGAGGTTCCAGAAGATGCTCCACGGTTTTTCGTCCAACGCGGTGATCTGGTGGTTAGCATTTTGCAGTCGGGGGAGCTGGCCGCAAGAAAAAGCCAGGATATTGTCAACGAAGCAAGCGGCAATGCCAAGATCGTGGAGATTGTGGATGATGGCAACTATGTGACCAACGGTCAGTTGATCGTGGAACTGGAATCGTCAGATCTGGAAGATCGCTATCTACAGCAGAAGTCCTCGGCAGCCACTGCCGAGGCCGATCTAATGCACTCGCAAGAGGCGTTGGAAATCGAAAAACTCAAGCATGCAACAGATGTTGATAGCGCAAAGCTCAAGGTCGAATTGGCGCAACTTGCGCTTAAGAAATACAATGAGGCCGAATATCCCCAGATGGTGCTGAAGGCTGAGTCCGACATCAAACTGGCCGAACAGGAACTGAAGAAGGCGCGTGGAGAGCTGGAAGGTACGCAGGAGCTTTTCGAAAAAGATTTCTCCAGCCGACTGGAGCTAGAATCGGCGCAGTTGAAGGTGGATCGGCAGGAGATCGAAGTGCGGAACAAAACCAAGGACCTCGAAATTCTGCAGGACTACACCTATGTTAAAACACTCAAGGAGCTCGAAAACAACGTGAAGAACGCCGGAGCGGATCTTGAACGTCTTAAAAAAACCTACACCGCCGAGTTGTCCCGCAGCGAATCGCGCATTGAGGCGCAGAAGACCGCGCTGGCGATCCAAAAGAACCAGTTGGCCAATCGGGAGCGGCAACTGAACAATACCAAGATCTATGCCGACTTCAACGGACAGGTGTTTTATCCGACCGAGCGCTACAGGAGGGGAACGCAAATCGAGAAGGGAGCGACCATCAACTACCGGCAGAAGATCCTTTCCTATCCGGATTTGAGTTCGTGGAACTTAAACGTGGGAATTCCCGAGGCGTCGATTGACAAGGTAGCCATTGGTCAAGAGGCGGTCGCAACCGTCGATGCCATTTCCGGCCTCGTCCTGCGAGGGCGAATCAGCAAGATCGGCGCGGTTCCGGATTCACAGGACTGGTTCAACTCCGGTACCAAGACCTATGCCATCATTATCGAGGTAGTATCCGAGACCAATGAACAACTCAAGCCAGGGATGACTGCCACGGTTGAGATCGTAACCGACCAGTTGCGCGATGTTCTCTATGTTCCGATCCAGTCCGTTGTATCCGATCAGGATGACCACTATGTTTATGTCATCAAGCGCAACCGCAAGGAGCTGCGCAAGGTGGAGATCGGCAAGTACAACACCCAGTATATCGAGATCCGAAGTGGTTTAAAGGAGGGCGAAGAGCTACTGCTCTATGCCGAGGTGGAGAAGGAGATCAATGCCAAGCTCACGAAAAGCCCGCTGGACCAGGACGGCGAGAATAACTCCGGGGAGGAGAAAGGCCGGAAATGAGCATTCCGATCGTCGAGCTGAATAAGGTCGTCAAGGAATACGCGAACGGCCCGCTTCGGGTTACTGCGTTGCGCGGCATCGACCTGTGCATCAATCAGGGAGAATATGCCGTGATTATGGGGTCGTCCGGATCGGGAAAATCCACGATGCTCAACCTACTCGGATGTCTCGATCACATCACATCGGGCGACTACCGCCTGGGGGGTGAAAGCGTTTCCAACCTCTCCGATGATCAACTCTCTGAAATACGGTCCCGTAAGATCGGCTTTATTTTCCAATCCTACAATTTGATTCAGCAACTCAACGTACTTGAGAACATCGAGGTGCCGCTTTTCTATCAGGGGGTATCCCAGCAAGACGCACGGGAGCGTGCCACGAAGTTAGCCTTGAAAATGGGGTTGAAAGATCGCTTGGAGCATAAGCCCATGGAGCTCTCCGGGGGTCAGCAACAGCGTGTGGCGATTGCCCGGTCGCTGGTATGCAATCCGATCCTCATGCTGGCCGACGAACCGACCGGCAACCTGGACTCCAAGACCGGAGAAGAAATTCTGGAAGTAATCGACGAACTGCATGCCGAGGGCAAGACGATCGTTATGGTCACGCACGACGATGCTATCGCCCACCGTGCGGAACGGATTATCCGGGTGAGCGATGGGGACATCATTTCCAACGACTGGAAAGGGGTATCCCAGCTATGAAGTCGATGAGTCCGGGAAGAATGGTGCAACTGGCCGTCAAAAACCTGAGCCAGTACAAACTGCGCGCAGGGTTGACCATGCTGGGGATTATCTTCGGGGTCTGTTCCGTGGTGGCGATGCTTAGCGTGGGCGAGGGCGCCAACCGGGAAATCCAGGAAAAGATCCAGCGCATGGGCAGCAAAAATATTTTGATCAAAAGTGTCAAGGTTCCCCAGGATGCGAACAACAACCAAAATAACCAGAACTTCGTTGCCTCCTATGGCTTGACCTACAAGGATGCGGAGCAGTGCGCTCAATACGTCCCGAACCTTGAGTCCATCGTTCTGATGAAGGTGTTGCGGTTCGATGTGCAGTACAAGGCCCGGAAGCTGCAAACCGATGTCATTGCCACGACGCCCGGATTGTTTGCAGTTCAAAACTATCGCTTGCTGCGCGGACGTTTTCTTAGCAGTACGGACATGGAGTATGGGGTCCCGGTCTGTGTGATCGGTTCTCGTTTGGCCCGTATTCTCTTTGCGGGTTACGATCCGCTGAACCGGACGCTGAATATTGCCGGCGATGCCTATACCGTGGTCGGAGTCGTGGGTGACATTGCCCAGTCTGAAATCCCGGTTCATAATGAATTGTGGCTGGAAGGCGAAAACCAGAATGTCTACATCCCCCTGCGTACGTATCGGCAAAAACGCGGCGATATGTTTATCCAGCGGGAGGAGGGAGGGATCACTGCCGAAAAAATCGAGCTGCATGAAGTGATTCTGAGCATCGACAAGCAGGATAACGTGGTTCGTGCCGTGGATGCCCTGCGCCGTATGCTGAAAAAGAACCACGACAAGGAGGAGTACAGCGTTGTTGTTCCTCTGGAGCTGATCCGTCAGGCCCGCGAAACGCGTCGGCTGTTCAACATCGTACTGGGTTCTATTGCCGCAATTTCGCTGATTGTAGGTGGCATAGGAATCATGAATATCATGCTGGCAACCGTCAGCGAACGTACCCGGGAGATCGGTATTCGCCGGGCTCTGGGTGCCCGCCGGCGCGATATCGTGCTGCAGTTTCTCATGGAGACGCTCATTCTCTCCATATCCGGCGGAGTGATCGGTCTGGTTTTCGGTGCTGTAATTCCTCTGATGATTACGGCGATGACCAATGTAAAAACGGTGCTGACTTTTCCCTCCTTCGCGGTGGCATTTACAGTGTCGGTTACCGTATCCGTCATATTCGGCATTTATCCGGCACGTCGTGCGGCCATGATGGATCCGATCGACGCGCTACGTCACGAATAGGGTTGTTTGCCGAACGGATTTGGCTAGTGTTGTGCGTATGACAACGCTTGGAGATATCGGGGAGCATGAAGCCATTCGACGACTTGTTTCCACACTCGGAAGCCATCCGGATCTGGTCGTAGGCGCCGGCGACGACTGTGCAGTGGCAAAGCTCAATGGATGCGGCCTCGATCAGGTTTTTACCACTGATCCCATTGTCGAGGGCGTACACTTTCTGCCCACTGATGAGCCCTTGCGGATTGGAAACAAAGCCGCCGGGCGGGTGTTGAGCGATATAGCCGCTATGGGGGCGCAACCCCAGTGGCTCCTGGTGAATGTGGTTGCTCCCCGGGATCTCGACTTCAGTCTGCTGGAGGGAATTTACGAAGGTATGTCCAATCTCTGCAACCGGTTCGGTGCCACGATTATCGGTGGAGATCTGGCTCAAAGTAATCATCTGGAAATACATGTTTTCGGTACCGGAACGCTCCCTTCCGGAAGTGCTTTGCTGCGTTCCGGCGCGAAGACGGGGGACTCAATTTTTGTGACAGGACCATTGGGATGCAGCCGGGAGGGCCGGCATCTCGATTTTGTCCCTCGGGTAGCGGAAGGGGTTTTTTTGCGAAAATCGGGGCTGATTGGTGCCATGATGGATGTCAGTGATGGCCTCGCCACCGATCTTCGGCATATCCTCGAAAAGAGCGGAGCTGGTGCGGAGCTGGATGGGAAAAGGATTCCCCGGAAGGGAACGCTGGATCAAGCGCTGTACGATGGCGAGGACTTCGAACTTTTGTTTACGATGCCGGCGGAAAGTGAAGGCCGCTTGCTTGAAGGCTGGAGCAAGCAATTCGTCGATCCGCCGGTTTCCATCGGCCGGATTACGGAGGAGGTTGGATCTCTGAAGCTGCAGTTGTCCGATGGGTCTTCAAGCGTGCTGGGAAAAAAGGCCTTTGAACATTTTTCACATCGTTCATGACCCATGTGAACACTTCCTTTTCGAACGGCTGTTAACTTGTCTTTCCCTATGCTTCATGAATAATAGGCCGTTCATTTTCAAATCTTGAAGCACTAGCACTGGAGATAAGATGGCCGACAACAAATCGTTTGAGTCTACACTACACGATATCGTTTATAGTATCGACACGGGTACTGGTCTGAAGATCATCCGGGTCTGCCTGTATTTCCTGGTTCTCCTGGTGGTTGTGATGGTCTATACCGCCACCCAGTTCCGCGGTCTAAAGACTGAGGAAGCCATGGACTATGCCCAGTTGGGCCGTAATTTTTCCGTTCAGGACGGTCTGGTCACCAAATGTGTGCGACCGATGACGATGTGGAAAATGTCGACACGCACTGCCAATGAAAATTCACAGATTTTCGGGCATCCCGATCTTTTGCATCCTCCGGCCTATCCGGTGGTGCTGGGAGCCGGGTTCAAATTTTTTGATTTGATCGGCGTAGATGTTTTCGGGATACCGGAAGGCCCCGGGGTCCCTATGCATGCCGAGCAGTGGGTCGTTCTTGCGGTCAACCATTTCTTTGCCATCCTCACCGGCGGGCTATTATTCCTGTTGGGAAAACGGTTGTTTTCGAGGGAAATCGGGTTCCTCGGGATGACGATCTACTATCTAAGTGATCTCGTGTGGCGTGATTCCATCTCGGGGCTCAACATATCAATGGCCGTCTTTTTCATTATGGCTTCGTTCTATACCATGATCGTGGCGATGTTGAACAAGCGGGATGGAGAGGCAAAGCTGTATTGGGTTGCTCCCTATCTGTTTTCCATTGTATTTGCGGCGATCGCTTTCCTGACCCGCTATGTGGCGATTGCCGCGGTTCCGGGGCTGTGCCTGTTCGCATGGTTGATGAGTGGACGGTTGCGTGGAGGAACGCGTTTTGTGGTGATCTTTGTCTTTCTGTATGCCCTGATGATTTCCCCCTGGCTGGTCCGGAACTACCAGATTTGCGGGAATCCTGTGGGTATGGTTGGCTATGCCGCTTTGGAGGACAGCCCGAAATATCCGGATAATTCCCTGGCCCGCGAACCCAATCCTGAAGTTACGATATTGGGCAGCGTAAAAACTCTCAAAGAGAAGTGGATCCTGAACTATTCTGGCAAGGACAGCGTAGCGGTTCCTGCCATGGGCGGGGGCATTCTCATGTCCTTTTTCATCGTCGCGTTCTTCTACCACTTTATCCGGCCGCAGGTGAACTATCTCCGGTGGGGCGTGGGGATCTCGTTGTTGTTGACCGTTTTAATCGCCGGCTTTTTCTCCGAGTCTTCCATCTGCATGATTCACGCCTTCTGGCCATTTGTCATTCTGTATGCGCTGGCCTTCTTTTATATCCTGATCGATCGTCTGGATCTAGGCGTTCGGTTGTATGACATAGGCCTGAAACTGTTGATTGTTTTGTTGGGCGCACTTCCTTTTTTTCTTACGCTTATGCCGCCCCATGAGAACGGGACTTATCCGCCCTATTATGTGCCGGCCATTGGCAAGGTATCGGAACTGCTCAATCCCCGGGAAGTCATGTGCACCGATATGCCCTGGGCCACGGCTTGGTACGGCGACCGTGTTTCAATCCTGTTGCCGAAGGACGTCGAGCAGTTCTATCAAATCAACGACTACAAGCAGTATATCAGCGGCCTGTATATCACTACGCTCACGAAAAATAAGCCGTTTGTTCGGCAGTTGCTCGATGGGCCTGAACAGAGCTGGTTGCCGATTATGAGCGGCCGAACACCCACCGACTTTCCGCTCAAGCAAGGCACGGCGCTGTTGCGGCGGGATCAGATGTTCTTCAGCGACCGCAACCGTTGGGGTGATGCCGGAGCAACGGAATAAGCCGTACAATAGGGAGAGCGCACATGCGTATCATCTTCATGGGATCGGCCGCGCTGGCGGTGCCGTCGCTCAAAGCTTTGCTCGACAGTGCCGAAGACCAGGTGGTCGGCGTGGTTTCCCAGCCGGATCGTCCTGCGGGAAGAAAGCGAAAACTCACGCCCTGTCCGCTCAAGGCTTTTTCCGATGAGCATGGATTGAACGTAATGACCCCTGAAAAGGTGGGCGAGCCGGAATCGGTTCAGGCGTTGGCATCTCTCGAGCCCGATCTGATCGTTGTGGTCGCCTATGGACAATACATCCCGTCAAAGGTCATTCAGCTTGCCCGGCACGAAGCCATCAACGTTCATCCATCGCTTTTGCCAAAATACCGCGGATCTGCCCCAATTCAGTGGGCCATTCTGAACGGGGATACCGTCACCGGCGTGAGCATCATCTATCTGGCGAAAAAGATGGATGCGGGAGATATCCTCCGGCAGGAAAGCTATCCCATCGCATCCGACGATACCTCTGCCACACTGCATGACAAACTGGCCGATTTCGGCGCGGTATTGCTGCTCAAGTCCATTAACGATATCCGGAAGGGCTGCGTCGCCAGAACCGTGCAGAACGAAGACGAAGCCGTCGAGATCCGCAAGCTGAGCAAGGACGATGGGAAAATCGATTGGACGCTACCGGCGGAAACCATCCGGAACCGGATCCGGGCGTTCGATCCCTGGCCGGGGAGTTATTGTCAGTTGCCTGATGGGGATACGCTCAAGGTCTGGAAGGCCAGTCTGGCGGATGGTGCGGGACAACCGGGTGAATTGCTGGATGATGCGTTGCTCGTGGCCACCGGAACAGGAGCGTTGCGCCTGACTGAAATCCAGCCGACCGGGAAAGGGCGCATGTCGGCGGTATCGTTCCTCAATGGGCATCCGCTTGCCAAGGGTAGGATTCTCGGCTGAGTACGGGGGATCGCTACACCCTAATAAAAAACAATCCCTGAAAGCCGTGGGCTTCCAAGGATTGAAAAAACAAAAGCAAGGCTGAACGCCCGGAGCGAACAGCCTTGAAATCAATCGGGCATTCGATATGCCTATTTCTTCTTATGACGGTCCGCACGACGACGCTTGCGCCGCTTATGGTTCGACATTTTCTTTTTACGCCATTTCTTAATGGTACCCATATTAATCTCCGGTTTCGTCTCAAAAGGGCAACTACAATAGTTATGCCACTACTTTGTTCAAGCTAATTTCTATAATTCCTTCGGCTCCGTTGGCCTTGAGATCGGGGATGATCTCGCGAACGACGGATTCGTCGACCACCGTTTCGATGGCATACCAGCCATCATCAGTAAGTGAATTGACCGTGGGGGAATGCAGTGCGGGCAACAGGTTCTTTACCTTTTCAAGGTTGTCCGCTTCAACATTCAGTTTCAACAGGACCTTGTCATCGGCATCCAGAGCCGCCTTCAGCAGCAGGGCGATCTTCTCGAGCTTGTCCTTTTTCCAGTCATCCGCCCACGCATCCCTGGAGCAGAAAAACTTGGTGTACGACTCCATAAGCGTTTCAACAATCTTCAGATTATTGGCCCGCAGCGAGCTTCCGGTTTCCGTAATGTCCACGATGGCGTCGACAAAATCGGGAACCTTCACTTCGGTAGCACCCCACGAAAATTCAACCTCGGCCTTTACGCCGTTCTTGTCGAGCCAGCGTTCCACGATACCGACGCCCTCTGTCGCGATTTTTTTGCCTTCCAGATCCTTCACGGAATTGATGGGGGAGTCGTTCGGAACCGCGAGTACCCAGCGGACCGGGCGCTTGCTCTGCTTGGAGTAGACCATATCGCACAGATCAACCACATCCGAGCCGTTGGCTTCGATCCAGTCCAGCCCTGCAATGCCGGCGTCAAGCATGCCATGCTCGACATAGCGGCTCATTTCCTGGGCGCGCAAAATCCGAATTTCAATTTCATCGTCATCGATGGACGGGAAATAGGAGCGCGATCCGCCTTTAATGGTGAATCCCGCCTTTTTGAAAAGCTCGTAGGTCGATTCCTGCAAGCTTCCCTTGGGTAGTCCGATAACCAGTTTCTTCATAAATCGTTTTCCTATTTAGCGTTGGGAAAGGCGGGAATATAGAGGAACAAACACGGCCCTCCAACCCCCGATTTTAAAAAAATTCCTTGTGATTCCACGGATTCTCACATGCGCTTTACCGGTTTGGTGAAAACAGATCCTTGTGCAACCCGTTCCGTGAGCAGCCCCTGACGCAAGAAAAGCGTGCACCACAACATTTTGAGGACGTTGTGCTGTAGCCAGGCGGTGGGGGTGATGATGCCGTCCTTCGATACCTGAAACTCCTTGAATCCGCTCTTATACGTGTTGAGTTTGTTTTTAGTGTCTGGAGGCATTGTTTCTGCACGTTGAGCTGATGTTTCTTTGTTTACACGCCCTTGGTCTTTCTCCCATATTATGACTCGCCGCACTCATGGCCTAATGGATAGGGCAACTGGCTTCGAACCAGTCGATTGCAGGTTCGACTCCTGCTGAGTGCGCCATTTTCCTCCATGCTTCAAGAAAACAGAGAACGTGTGCGTGGATCTACCCCAATATGTTCGACGCGCATCCGCCGCTCCGGATCGAGGTAACCCGGCGACAGCTCCGGCATCATGCAGATGCTGCGGCAAAGCCACAGCGGGGAGCTCGATGTCGATCAGGCTGCGATGGCGTATTCTGTAAATCCACCGGAGTCGAGTGCGTCCGTGACAGGGAGCAACAATGTAAACAGCCAGACCATTTGTGTCATGCGTACGCTTAATACGGCATGAAATTCGCAATTGAGCGCAATCCATTTAATTGAAACTATGGCTTGTCATAGTTGCGTGGTCAAACACAGTTGCCATAGGTAACAATAATGGAGGGTAGAGTGATGCAATGGGTGAGGCTTGACATGGTTATGCTGCGACGGCGGATCTGCAAAGTAATATCGCTGATGCTTCTGGCAGGTTCGGTGACATTTGCCGACGAGGTCAATATTTCCGGATTCGGTGCAAAGGGAGACGGAGCGACCCTGAATACGGCAGCCATTCAGTCCGCCATCGATCAAGCGGCCTCGAGTGGCGGAGGAACCGTTGTAGTCCCCAAAGGGGTGTTTGTCTGCGGTGCGCTGTTTATGAAGCCGGGTGTAAATCTGCGTTTGGAGCAGGATGCCGTGCTCCAGTGTTCTACCGATATGAAAAACTTCCCGGAGCAGCGCACCCGCATCGAAGGGCACTTCGAGGAACATTTTAACCCGGCACTGATCAATGCTGATGAATGCGACGGCCTGGTGATCAGCGGCGAGGGTTCGCTCGACGGTGCCGGCAAACCGATCTGGGATCTGTTCTGGAAACTGCGGGCCGGCAACAGCGAATTCAAGAATCTTGATGTCCCGCGCGCTCGGCTCTGCATGGTTTCAAATTCCCGAAATGTGACGGTGAAAGGGATCACTTTCAAAGATGCCCAATTCTGGAATCTTCACCTTTACCATTGCCAAGGCGTGACGGTGGACGATGTTCATTTTGAGGTGCCGGATGATGAAAAGCCGCCGAGCTCGGACGGGGTTGATGTGGACAGCTGCCAGAATGTCACCATTCGGGGGTGCTATTTTTCAGTCAACGACGATTGTATCGCGCTCAAGGGTACGAAAGGCCCCTTTGCGATGGAGGATAAATCAAGTCCCCCGGTGGAACAGATCCGGGTTTCCGACTGTGTCTTCAAACGCGGACACGGTGTGGTGACCTGCGGTAGCGAGGCTACAATCGTACGAGATGTGATCGTGGAGGATTGCGAGATCATGGGTCCGATGCCGCTCGTGCGGCTTAAGTTGCGTCCGGACACGCCGCAATGCTACGAGGATTTTATGGTCCGCAACATTTCCATGACGTCGGATGGTGCAACGCTGTTCCAGATTAAGGAGTGGAGCCAGTATTTCGATCCGCAGGGCCAGCCGGAACCGACTTCCTATGTTCGTAATATCACGGTTTCCAACATCACGGGATCCATCGGTTCGCTCGGTGTGATCAAGGGGAACAAAATGACCCAATTCGGTGATATCATACTTCAGCATGTTGATGTGACGGCCAGGGATGCGGCACTGGATGTTGGCGGCAAGGTACATACCGTTACTTTGAAAGACGTGAATGTGAACGGGCAACCATTTTCGCTCGATAAATAAAGTGGGTGGTTGTCGTGTTCCCGTTCCGGCCGGGGCTCAGTAAATGGTATCACGTTTGGAATTGTACAGATGCGGATTGCTGCGTCGTGTGGGTGTTTTGCTAATGACGGTGTATCGTGCCAACGGACTATGGAACCCGGGGGTTAACCAACAGCAGTGCCCGCGGGAAGATATATATTTTGGTAATTAATCTGGCATGGAGGACAGTATGAAATCCGGAATTACAAAACTACTTCTTTTGGGGGTTGCGTTGGTGTCGGTGGCGTGCGCCGGCACGAAATCAGGCGAAAAATTTTATTTTGGGAAAGGAAAGCTGCCTGATGGATTTACACGGGTGACCCCCCATAAGGAATACATCGACAGCCGGAGCTATGGGTGGCAGGAAGAGCACCCCAATATTTTTGCCGTCGAACTGCCGGAAGGCAACTATGATGTAACCGTTGCCTTTGAAAGTCCCGAAGCGGCAGGCAACGCCACCGTGAAGGCTGAATCGCGCCGGTTGATGCTGAAGTCGCAGGGGCAGGCCGACGGCAATATCCGCAAATTCACGGTAAACATTCGCCGACCGGAGATCGAGGGCGGCGGAAGCGTTAAGCTAAACAGTCGCGAATCAGAGCCCACGATGATTGCCCATTGGGACGATCTGCTGACGCTCGAGTTTCTGCCGGGCATCGAAGGGGTTGAAGCCATCAAGATCGATCCGAATCCCAATGCCGTGACCGTATATATCGCTGGCGATTCCACGGTAACCGATCAGCGCAGCGAGCCTTGGACCGGGTGGGGACAGTTGCTTCCCAGTTTTTTTGAGCCTGATGTTGCGGTAGCCAACCATGCGGAATCGGGCCGGGCGCTGTTCAGTTTCCTGTGGGAAAAGCGCCTCGACAAGATCATCAGCACCATCAAGCCGGGTGACTACCTGTTTATTCAATTCGGCCACAACGACCAGAAAGACAAACGGGAAGGTTCTGGGCCATTTACCACCTACAAAGAGGAACTGGAGGAGTATATTGCCAAGGTACGCACCAAGGATGCCCATGCCGTGCTCGTGACCCCGATGGAGCGTCGCCGCTGGAGCGGAGGCAAGCCGCAGGAAACCCTGACGGATTATGCCGAGGCCATGCGGCAGGTGGGCAAGGAACAGCACGTACCGGTTATCGACCTGCACGCCATGAGCCTGGAATTCTATGCAGCTATGGGGAAGGATGGTTCAACAAAGGCGTTTGTGCACTATCCGGCCAATACCTTTTCCGGTCAGGAAAAAAAGCTTAAGGACGATACACACCACAATGCCTATGGAGCATATGAGCTTGCGCGCTGCGTCGTCGAAGGCATCAAGGCCGAGGTGCCGGAGTTGGCCAAATCCCTGCGACCTGATGTTGGAACGTTTGATCCTTCCCGGCCAGACGATCCGGACCGTCTGGGAATTCCCGCAAGTCTGGCTTCCGGTGCTGAGAAGCCCGAAGGCAACTGATGATGCGCAAGAGGGTCGCCAGGCGGAACAGAAGCCGGGCGGGTCAACGGTTGCTTGTTTTATGCGTGAAAATGTCAAAAAGCGGTTCAGTCAAAACTAATGATGTGCGAACCGCAATACGGTACTCTCCATGTAGATAGGGAAATTTCCGGTGCGTATGGGTTCACTTGATAGCATGACTTGCACGGGCAATAATAACTGATGGCTCATGACTAAATCCAGCAAAGCAAACAAGGTTAATAAAGGTGCTCCGAGTGGCTTTGTCATCAGCTTGATTTTCCATGCCGCCGCGTTCTTCATCGCGGGCCTGTTTGTGATCTTTACCGTGGTGAACAACCCGGAACCCGAGTTCGCGGCGCCGCCTCCGATCGAACGGCCCAGGATGAAGCTCAAGAAGCCGAAAGTAAAGGTCAAGAAGAGCTCCCAGCCGAAACCTTCGTCCCGCATCGTGGCCAAGATTAAAACCAAGCAGATGCCGGAGATTCAGCTGCCGGATCTGATGGGAACGGGTGAGGGTTTGCTGGGGGGGGGAGACGGCCTTGGCGGCGAGTTCATGGACCTGCCGGAAATCGGGGAAATGAGCATTTTCGGGACGCCGGAAAGTAGCGGGAACGATTTGGTGGGAACGTTCTATGACCTTAAGCGAAGAAACAACGGAAACTGGACGGCTGCGGGCAATGATCCGCATAGCAACACGATTTGTCCCATTTTGAGGACGTTTCTGGATAGCGGCTGGAAAAAGTCCGAGCTGGAGCGTTACTACCACTCCAATAAAAAGCTGTATACCACCACGATCGTCATTCCGGAAACACCCTCCGTGGCAGCCCCGTTGGCTTTTGGCGAAGATCCCAGGATCGGGGGATGGGCCTGGGCAGCTCTTTACGAGGGCGTGCTGGTGTCGCATGAGGATATCCGCTTCCGCTTCTGGGGGATGGGAGATAATTTTCTAGGTGTGGCGGTGGACGGAGAAACCAAGCTGGCGGTTTGGCTTGGCAATTATGCGGGGTCGGGCGGGAGTTATTTCGGGGAGTATGCCCGCTGGAAAGCAAAACCTACGCCGTTGACCTATGCCTATGCCCACGAGGGGCAGTGGATTGATTTGAAGGCCGGGGAACCGCATAAGCTCCAAGTGCTGATCTGTGAGTTCGATGGTGGCGGTTCGAGTTTCATGCTATGCGTTGAAGTCGAGGGCGAGAAATATCCTACCAATCCTTTTCTCGGTGGGCGAACACTGCCGATTTTCCAGACCGCGCTCCAGTCGCGCACCCAGGTGGAGGACTTGGAACGCGTGATCTATCCCGGTGATGCCTCCATAAACGAGGGGCCCATCTTTCAGGACTTCGCCCCTAAACAGGTGGCAAAAGAGGATTCGGAACCGGAAGAAGAGGGGGCCAGCGTGCCGGAGGTAAAGTCCACGTTGCGCACCTGGACGCTGAGCGATGGAAAAACCATTGAAGCGGAGCTGGCGAACCAGACAAGCCAGACGGTGTGGATGAAAGCCGGGGATGGTCGGGAAATAAAACTACCGGTTGACCGTTTTTCAAAAGAGGACCGGGAGTATCTGGTGCTGTGCAATCCGCCCAGGTTGAGAATCGATTTTACTGAAAAAATCGACACCCTTGAACAACCGCCGAACCCCGGCGATCGGTTTAATGACACGCGTCGTCCGGTTGAGATCAGGGACTACACCTTTAAGACCCGGGTCAAGGTGATGGATACCGTGCGATACACCTATCCGCTTACGGTTGAATATTTCGCCATTGGCCGGGAACGTGAAGGAGACCACTATGTTTTATGGAAACGAGGGTCCAAGACCTTTACCCCCGGCAAGGAAAACAAGTTCATGGTCGAGTTTACCAGTGGCAGCCCGATCCGACGCGTCTGCAAGTCGATGCAGATTGAGGCGGGCAGCCGCATGCGCGGTGAAGTATATGACGGCTATCTGGTGACGGTAACCGATCAGCGCGGGGAAATCATAGCGCACCGGACCTCGAACGAGTTCCTTTTCAAATATATCGCCCGCTTGAAGGAGGTTCCCGTAACGCGGCACTTCGACAAGGAGTGCATACGGGTAGCCCCGCCGCGGCCGATCAATAGTGACCGGGAATGGGCCATTCCTCAGGGCATATTTGATGCAACGCTATAGTGGACGTAGCTAGTGGTTTAGCGGCTGGCGAGATAGTCCGCATATTCATCCGCGCTGAGATAGCCGTCGCCGTCGGTGTCGATCTTAGAAAACTTGCTCCACAGGTTGCCGCTCAGTTCCCCTCGGCTGAGCTTCCCATCCCCGTTTGAATCGAAATCACGGAGGGCAACCGGCATGAGGGCCTGTTGTTTACGGGGTGGATCGGTGTGCAGGATTTGACGCCGAAAGGCCTTTCCTCCAAACGGGTCGCGCTTTAGATGAATGGTATAGAGCTGCGTCACGGTAATGCTTTTGTCCTGTTGAGGGGAATAGACCGTGTATTCGACGCGAAGGTTAAGCGGTTTGGAGGGATCCAGCTGCCGGGTGGTAAGTACAAACTCCCGTGGTTCGGAGTCGTATTGCTGACTCTTGATTTCCGGCGCATCGTCCGTGGACGGCGCGGCGACTCCTCGGGGCGCCCGGATCATATATTCCAGTGGTTCGGCTTTGTTGTCCCATTGGGTTTGATAAAGCGGATCTACATGGAAACCGAGATAGAGTCTTCCTCTGCCGGTTTTCAGGAGGTCGTCATCGCCTTCGGCCCTCAACTTTACATAGAACGGAAACCGGGAAGAGACCGGAGTGATGAGAAGCGGCGAAAAAGGCTCGGTTTCAGGGTCGAACCGAATCCGGTCAAGCAGATCGGGGGTTCCCACGTCCTTGGGGGAAATTCCGGGAGAGGGGAATCGGTTCGGAGAAGTTTCCGTAGAGGCCTCCCCCACGAGCTTCTTTAACGCGTTGCGCAGGGCCCGGGTGTCATCCAGGGTTCCGTGGTAGTGTTCGCTCCCCTCCGCCGAATAGATAAAGACATTCCCGTCGCTGTCGTCCATCAAGGCCGCCAGCGTTTGGTTGTCCATGCAGTCATACAGCCACGGGGTTTTTGTTTTCAGCAGGGTGGTGGCCCGCTGAGCCTGCCGAGCACGCTCCTGAATGCTGAAAGGCTGAAGATAACCGTTGTTCTCGGGGTGGAGCGGAGCCCGGTAGACATAGAAGAATTGAGCGCCGAGTGGTTTATAGTCGTTCGCGACCGCTTCAAGGTTGCGGTAGTTCTCGATAAAATCAGGATCCGTAAGATCGCCCAGTACAAGAACCGTACACGGCTTGGCGGCCAGAATAAGCCGCAGTTTCATCTGCGTGTTCCGCGGATTGTAAACATACACATCATTAAGCATTTTGAGCGGTACTGCTACCGGCTTTTCCTCTTCGGGTTCGAAAGAGGCCTGAAGCGCTTCGAGGGTGTCGAAGATCTGCGACGTATCATCGCAGAACAGGTCGCGTTGATCCTTTTCTCCCCGGTTTTTTTTGTAAGTGCATTGCTGGATGAGGGCCAGGGCCCCTCTGGAAACAACGATGCCTCCAGTCCCCTCGTTGCCGCTATTACGGATAAAGCTGCATTGTTCTATCCAGGAAGAAAACGCTCCCTTGATAAACACGGCGCCGCCGGTGGTGTCGGATCGGTTATCCGTAAATTGGCAATCCGTGATTTTAAGCGTGGCATTCGTTTCACCGCCGCTTTCCATCAACAGTGCGCCTCCGTTCCCTCCGGACGAATTAGAGAGAAATCGGCAATTTACCATGGATGCATGGATCTCGTTCTCCAGATTGATCGCCCCGCCGGCCGTCTTCCCGGTATTGGCTGAAAAAGCGCAGTTTTCAAGGGCGATGAGGGCGGGTCCCTTGATCGAAATCCCGCCGCCATTTGCGGCAGCATTCGAGAAAAAGGTGCAGTTGGTCACCGTAAGTTCGACGCTTCCGCCATAGATGGCGCCCCCCTGCCAGCCGGCATTGTTTTTTTCGAACGTGCAGTTGGCAACCGTCATCTTCCTGGTGCCGGCAGGAATGGTCATGCCACCCCCCGTACCTTTCTGCTTCAATCCGTTGGCATTGCCGCGCGAAATAATGAATCCATCAATCCGCGTGTCGGTGGCTCCCGTCACCAGATGATAGCAGTTATCCGATTCGTCGCCGACGGCTCCGATATCGCCGTTCAGGATCGTCCGGTTGGCCTTCGGGTTCCGTTCCCCGCATTCGTTCTCCACGCCGCGGAATCCGCCGTATAGCCGGACTCCGGGCTTGAGTTCAAAGGAGGAATCGCGCCCGTCGCCGGAGGGTTGATATACACCCGCCTTGACCCAGACCTCACCCCCGCCGGCATTGAATGCGGCATCGATGCCTTCCTGCAATCCGGTAAAAGCAGATTTCCATGTACGACCAGTAGCCACATGGCCCGAACCCCCGCCGTCCACGCGGAATATCGGTACTTCATCTGCGCACGCAGTATGCGCGGCAAGCAGGGCAATAATCAGCATGGCCGGCCGATGGGTATGACGCTTTGCTTTGGCGATGAAAAACATAGTCATGGTAGTAGCACGCCGTCCTCAGCGCGCTCAAACCAAAAGACTTAAGGTTTGCAACTTCTCATTGGGATGAGAATGGTCTTGCGTTGAAAACATCGGGTTTATACATTCCGCGTTCTTCCACACGGAGAGATGGTCGAGTGGTTTAAGGCGCCGGTCTTGAAAACCGGAGAGGCGCAAGCCTCCGGGGGTTCGAATCCCTCTCTCTCCGCCACTCTAAAGGCTGCATGTCGAAAAACATGCAGCCTTTCTTTTTGGAGGAAGAGGGATGAGAACTGCAGTTCGACGCGACGCTTGAGTCTGCGAAAGCAGTGACCAACGGGAACGGCAATCCCTCTCTCTGGGGGCGGTTACGTCAAGGGGGGGGGGGCTGGGATGAAGCTGCCGGTTCTAGGCGAAGAACGTCATGGCGGCGATGTAAAGAAGGAGCATTACGCTGGCCACGGTCACGGATTCGCGGGTGCGGCGGGCGTGGAGCAGTGCGCCGGCGAGCAGTGTGAGCACCAGGATCAGGCCGACACTGGTCCAGTTCGTGGGCGAGGCATGGCGGAGCATGCTGCCGCCGCGCATGGTGACGTCGGCCGCGAAGATGATCAGCAGGTTAAACATGTTGCTTCCCAGTACGTTTCCGACGGACATGTCGAGGAAGCCCATGCGGACGCTCGAGAAGGAAATGACCAATTCCGGCAGGCTGGTGGAGATGGCGAGAAAAATCGTGCCGATCAGACTGGCCTCAAGGCCGAAGCCGCCCTGTTCCGGAGGAAGCGCCATGCGGCCGCCCAGAATGGAGAGCAGGACACCGCCGCCGATGATGCAGGCGCAGAGCAATCCTAAGACGCTGTAAAAACGGGACGCGGGAAGATGGGCCAGTTGGCTTTCGGAGGGCAGGTGGTTATCGGGTTCGGCTTCCAATTGGCCGTGTTCCCGCCGGATGATGAAACCGTATACGATCGGCAGTGCCAGTACGGGCAAGCTGCACCCGAGTAGAGGTACGCGCATGGCGGTCATGTTTGTGGTCAGGAAGGCGACGGCAAAAATGCCGAGCATGATCAGTCCATAAACGGCCGATCCGGTATGCTTGTCTTCCATTTTCCAGGGTTTGAACTTGTGGGGAAAGAGGAGGGTGATGAAGGCTAGAATCAGCAGGTTGAAGATATTTGATCCAAGCATGTTTCCGGTGGCAAGGTCGGCGCCTTTGGCCAGGTCATCCGGATTTTTGATTACGGAGGTGAGCGATACCACCAGCTCCGGCAGGCTGGTGACCGCGGCCAGAAACACGAGGCCTATCAATCCGCTGCCCAGCCCGGTGCGGTCGCCCAGCGCATCGCCATAGAGACTCAGGCGGATGCCCGACAAAACCACTATGGCCGCCACCGCAATAAACGCGATGACCAATCCGGTTTGGGTCCCTATCAAGTGTTCAAAGAATTGCATGGGGACGTTGTACAGGAGATGGATGCGGGGGAACATCATTTTTTTCCGGAGGCGAGTTGTATTACGTACGATCGGGATCGGCCTGACGTGCGGGCGGACAGCTGGGACAGCTGTCTCTACCAATGGCTATGCGACAATGTGGCGCATGGAGTGGGCTGATTTGGCGCATTTTTCGAAGGTTGGCTAGATACAAGGGCTGTAAAAGCGGTCATTCTAGCGGTGGCACACTCGATGCAATAGGGGAGTCAGAAGAAATCCCTCGCAGTAATGGAGAGAGCGCTGAGCATGAATAAATATCACTCTGCGCCTTTGTGAGAGAATTTAGTGGTAATGGTTTTTGCCGAAGGAGGACATTATGGATTTATCGAAGACAACCCAGAAGGTTCAGGAGGCGTTGCAGCAGGCGCAGGTGAAGGCGTTGCGCTATGGTCATCAGGAAGTGGACGCCGAACATGTACTGTTCGCCTTGCTTGATCAGGAGGGCGGATTGGTACCGCGCCTGATCGAGAATGTCGGTGCGTCGGTGCCGGTGGTGCGCGCCCGTGTGGAACAGGAACTGGAAAAGCGTCCGCGTGTGCAGGGCGCCACCGAGGCCGGCAAGGTGTACATTACCCAACGGCTCAACCAACTGCTTGTAAAGGCCGGCGACGAAGCCAAGCGGTTGAAGGATGAATTTATTTCCGTAGAACACCTGTTGCTGGTATTCGCCGATGAACTCAAGTTCCTGAAGGAAACCGGCGTTGAGCGCAAGGCGGTGCTTGAATCGCTTCAGAAGGTACGCGGCAACCAGCGCGCTACCTCCGACAATCCGGAGGGGCAGTACGAAGCGTTGAGCAAGTACGGCATGGATCTGGTCGATGCGGCCCGTTCGGGCAAGCTGGATCCGGTGATTGGTCGCGATGCCGAAATCCGATCGGTCATACGCATTCTTTCACGCAAGACGAAAAACAACCCCGTATTGATCGGCGAGCCCGGCGTCGGCAAGACCGCCATCGTGGAAGGGCTGGCTCAGCGTATTGTGCGCGGCGATGTGCCGGAAGGCTTGAAGGAAAAGTCGATCTGGGCACTGGATATGACCGCTTTGATGGCGGGTGCGAAATATCGCGGCGAGTTCGAGGAGCGACTGAAGGCGGTATTGCAGGAAATCAAAGCTTCGGAAGGACAAATCATTCTTTTCATTGATGAACTGCACACCATTGTCGGGGCCGGCAAAACGGAAGGTTCTTCGGATGCGGGCAACATGCTCAAACCGATGCTGGCGCGCGGCGAACTGCATTGTATCGGGGCCACGACACTGAACGAGCACCGTCAGTACATTGAAAAGGATTCCGCTCTGGAGCGGCGTTTTCAGCCGGTGATGGTGGACGTGCCGAGCGTGGAGGATACGATTTCCATTCTGCGGGGGCTGAAGGAGCGCTTCGAGGTGCATCACGGCGTCCGCATTCAGGATGCGGCACTGGTTTCTTCGGCCGTGCTGTCGGACCGGTATATCTCCGACCGTTTCCTGCCGGACAAGGCGATCGACCTGATGGACGAGGCCTGTGCAACGATCCGGACGGAAATTGATTCCATGCCGGTCGAGCTGGATGAAATCACCCGCAAGGTGATGCGGCTGGAGATCGAGGAAACCGCACTGAAGAATGAAAAGGATGCGGCCAGCAAGCAACGCCTGGAAGTCCTTCGCAAGGAATTGGCCGACCTGCGAGCCGATGCCGATGCCATGAAGGCCCAATGGGAAAACGAGAAGAGCGGCATCGAGAAGGTACGCGAACTGCGCGAAGGGTTGGAACTGGCCAAGGCCGAGGCGGAAAAGGCGGAGCGGCAATATGACCTGGAACGCGTGGCCAAGCTGCGTCATGGAACCATTCCCGAGATTGAAAAGAAACTGGCCGGGGCGGAAGCCGCCATGGCCGACCGTGAAGCAGGAACGCTCCTGCGTGAAGAGGTGACGGAGGAGGAGATCGCTGAAGTGATATCGCGCTGGGCGGGCATCCCGCTGACCAAGCTGCTGGAAGGCGAGCGAGAAAAGCTGTTGAAGCTTGATGCGGTGCTGCACGAGCGGGTAATCGGTCAGGACGATGCCGTGCAGGCCGTGGCGGATGCCGTGTTGCGTTCGCGGGCCGGCATCCAGAGTCCGAAACGGCCGATCGGGTCGTTCCTCTTTCTGGGGCCGACCGGCGTCGGAAAAACCGAGCTGGCCCGGACGCTGGCGTGGGAGTTGTTCGACTCCGAGAACAATATGGTCCGAATCGATATGAGCGAATACATGGAGAAGCACACCGTATCGCGGCTGATCGGTGCGCCTCCCGGTTATATCGGCTTCGAAGAAGGCGGCCAGCTGACCGAGGCGGTTCGGCGCAAGCCGTATTGCGTGGTCCTGCTGGATGAAATCGAAAAAGCGCACCACGACGTATTTAATGTTTTGTTGCAGATTCTTGAGGATGGCCGGTTGACCGATTCACACGGCCGGACTGTAAACTTTAAAAACACGATTGTGGTCATGACCAGCAACATAGGTTCGACCCATCTGCTGGAAGGCATTGACCCGAATGGGCACATCAGCGAAGCGGCGCGGGAAGACGTGATGAAAATGCTGCGGGCGAATTTCCGTCCGGAATTTCTGAACCGGGTCGATGAAACGGTTCTGTTCAAGCCGCTCACGCTGGAGGAAATCACTCGCGTTGTCGCACTGTTGCTGAAGGATCTTAGCCAGCGATTGGCTGCTCAGGGCATTCATCTGGAGGTTGAAAAGATGGCCGAACAGTATATTGCGAAGGAAGGCTACGATCCGGTTTACGGTGCTCGACCGCTGAAACGCTTCATTCAGCAACACCTCGAAACGCCGGTTTCCCGTATGATTATTGCCGGGAACCTGCCCGGTGGATCGACCGTTGATGTCGCGGTGGAAAATGGTGAACTCATTCTCAAGCAGAGGTTTAATAAAAGTAGTAAAAAATACTAGTGCAATGTTGACAGACTCTCTTTCATGCCTACTATGGGAGTGTTCGGCGTAGGATTTCCTGCTGTTCGAATGGGGTAGGAGGGAGAGAGTTATGTTGAGGATGCTTAGAGTGATTGGGATCATTGTTTTCGCCTTGATTGTGGGTTATTCGGCTAATTCGCTCTACACGATGTATGAGTCGAGACGACTGTTTGAGCCGTACAACAGCCAGCGGAAAGCCGATATCACGCTCTTTGCGGTATCGATAACGGCGTTACTTTCATTAGGTTCATATGAAGTCCGCCGGTTGGGCAACTCTTCCCGTGACCGCAGGTATGGTGAGCGGCGCTATACCGACGAGATGATCCGTGAATCCGAGAGTGGCAATGTATCCAACATCTATTCCACTCCGGAAACGAGAGATGAGTGGCAGGGAAAGCGGAGATCCAGTTCCCGTTCCCATAAATTCAAATACCGTCCGGCGCGGGATCTTCCTGCAATCTGGATGGGGCTTTTACAGATTATTTGTATCGTTCTTCCCCTGATCTATGCGGGCATTTTTTCGGTTCTATACGGTCAGGGACTCGGAAACACATTGGGGATGTGGCTTTTCTCAACGCTGAGTTCTGTTTTTATTTTGATTCCCATCATATCCGCGATAGGGATCTTCCAAAAAAAGACCTGGGGATTGTCCCTTGGCTATCTGCTGGCGGTTCTGAATCTGATTGTTTTTCCGATCGGTACGGCCATCGGTCTTCTCCTGTTGATTGCTTTGGTGGGAGCCTCTTCGGTTTTTTCCGCGGAGCCCAAGCCCCGCAGCCGGACGCGGGGTTCTATCTAGTGGCTACCCATGAGCTTCATCGAAGCGGGCGCAAACGCCGTGCAACGAATCGCCAATACAAGTAGGTGCCCGGCGCCAGGCCGAAGGCAATCCAGGCGGCTTTCATCCCCTGCAGGTAGGCATTTCCCGGAAGACCAGGTTGCAGCCATCCGTTCATATCCGAGGCCTGCGCACTCATGGCTGAGACCCGTTTGTTCAGCTGCCGGTCGCCAGTATGAAGACGAAGTAGGCGGCGAAGGTAATGATGATACCCAGGTTCTCCATGATGTGTAATTCATAACTTAAGCAGTGAATTCGGGGGAGATGGTTTGATTTTGGCCGGTTCAGCAATTACGAATAACACGCTGCGAATTAAAGGAGACCCATGACCAAGCAAACCAAACAGTTTTTAGCGGATCTGATCAACAGCATGAGCCCCTCGGGGTATGAAAAACCTGTGGCCAAGGTGTGGAAAGCCGAGGCGGACAAGTTTGCCTCCAAAGTGTGGACCGATACCCATGGCAACTCGCATGCCATTGTCAACCCCGGCGGATCGCCGCGCGTCATGTTTGCCGGCCACTATGATGAAATCGGATTCCAGATTTCCTATATCGATGACCAAGGCTTCCTCTGGATCCAGGCGCTCGGCGGCTGGGATCCGCAGATTGCCCAGGGACAGCGCGTGCAGATTATGACGAAGAAGGGGATCGTTCGCGGCGTGGTCGGAAAAATGGCGATCCATATGCAGACGCCTGAACAGCGCAAGCAGGTGACGGAAGTCAAGGACCTGTGGGTCGACATTGGCGCAAAAGACAAGAAAGAGGCCGAAAAGATGGTCGAGGTCGGCGATCCGCTGGTCGTGGCCTATGGCTTTGAGGAAATTGCCAATGGGTTGGCCGTGGGTCGCGCATTCGATAACCGTTCGGGGGCTTTTGTGGTGTTGGAGGCGGCTCGCGAACTTTCGAAGCAGAACCCGAACGCTGAAATCCATGCCGTGGCTACCGTGCAGGAGGAAATCGGTTTGCGCGGAGCAACGACCGCTGCGTTCGGGATTGATCCGGATGTCGCCATCGCCGTCGATGTGACTTTCGCCACCGACCATCCAAATATGGCCGAGGCCATGAAGCGCGAAAACCTGATCGAGCTGGGCGAGGGGCCCGTCCTGACCCGGGGGCCGAACATCAACCACAAGCTGTTTGATCTGCTCGTAAAAACCGCCAAGGCCGAAAAAATACCCGTGCAGATCAATGCCGAACCGCGCGGTACCGGAACCGATGCCAATGCGCTGCAGCTCAGCCGTGCCGGGGTGGCCACCGCGCTGGTCAGCATCCCGTTGCGCTACATGCACAGCCCTTGTGAGATGATCAGCCTCAAGGATCTTGAACAGTGTGTGAACCTGATTGCAAAAACGGTCGGGAAGATCACGCCACAGACCAATTTCGTGCCGTTCTAATTGCGGGGTGAGGTACGTGACGGATGATCCGTGAATCCTGGAAAAGGCGAGGCGCGGAATCGGAACCACGATCGACGCCTTGCGCCTCATGGATCACGCCTCGCGTGGATATAGTACTAAATCTGTTAATAAAGGCTTGTCCGTCTGCGACCTTCTGATACGGTGATCTCGAATTAAGACCAAATAGGTATGGTATTAGAGGGCGCAACGTATGCTTAGAATTACAAAGATAACAGATTACGGTTTTATTCTGCTGGCACACATGGCCAATCAGGAAGAGGGCATGCTGCATAATGCCAAGGACTTATCCTCCGCGATAGGCATCCCGTTGCCGACCGTCAGCAAGGTACTTAAGATTCTTACCCAGGGCGGCATTCTAAAGTCGCACCAAGGCAGCAAGGGAGGCTACTCCCTGGCAAAGACGGCCGAGCTGATTACCGCTGCGGAAATCATTGAGTCTGTCGAAGGTCCGGTGGCCATCACCGACTGTTCCAGCGCCGAGGGCTGCGAACGGAACTGTCCGGTCAGCCCCAGCTGGCAACAAGTCAACGATGCCGTAATCGGTGCCCTTGCGGGGCTGACGCTGGCCGACATGTCCAACGGATAACAATAACCCACGTGACAGACAAGTTACAGCGGCGATCTGGTTGCCGCTCAATCCACAGGTTTAATCATGAAGATTGAAAACGAAAAATCCTTCGATGAAATCTCAGAGAAGGAATACAAGTACGGTTTTGTGACCGATATTGAATCCGATAGCCTTCCGCCGGGGTTAAACGAGGAGATTGTCCGTGCAATTTCCCTGCGGAAGAACGAACCGGAATGGCTGACCGAGTGGAGGGTCAAAGCGTACCATCATTGGACCACGCTGGAACAACCGACATGGGCCAAGGTGGAGTTTCCCCCGATCGACTACCAGGCGCTGAGCTATTATTCCGCACCCAAGCAAAAGATCGATGGTCCGAAAAGTCTGGATGAAATCGATCCCGAGTTGCTCGACACCTATAAAAAACTCGGGATCCCGTTGCACGAACAGGAAGTGCTCGCTGGCGTTGTAGCGGTCGATGCGGTCTTCGACTCGGTATCCGTGGCTACCACCTTCAAGGGCAAGCTCAATGACATGGGCATCATATTTTGCTCCTTTTCCGAAGCGGTGAAGGATCATCCCGAGCTGGTGAAAAAATATCTCGGAACGGTCGTTCCCTATAAGGACAACTATTACGCTACGCTAAACTCTGCCGTCTTTTCCGACGGTTCGTTTTGCTACGTGCCTCCGGGGGTGCGTTGCCCGATGGAGCTTTCTACCTATTTCCGTATAAACGCCGCCAACACCGGCCAGTTCGAGCGAACGCTGCTGATCGCCGACGAAGGCGCCTATGTCAGTTATCTCGAAGGATGCACCGCACCGCAACGCGACGAAAACCAGCTGCATGCAGCCGTGGTTGAACTGATTGCCCACAAGGATGCGCAGATTAAGTATTCCACCGTCCAGAACTGGTATCCCGGCGATAAGGACGGCAAGGGTGGGATTTACAATTTCGTGACCAAGCGCGGGCATTGCCGGGGCGACAACTCCAAGATCTCGTGGACGCAGGTCGAGACCGGTTCTGCCATCACCTGGAAATATCCAAGCTGTGTACTCAAGGGCGACAACTCGGTCGGCGAATTCTATTCTGTCGCCGTCACCAACAACATGCAGCAAGCCGATACCGGAACGAAGATGATCCATCTGGGTAAGAACACTAAGAGTACGATCATCAGCAAGGGCATTTCGGCCGGAAAGGCGCAGAACAGCTACCGCGGTCTGGTGCGTATTCAGGAAACCGCCGAAAATGCGCGCAACTTTTCGCAGTGCGATTCGATGCTCATCGGCGACCGTTGCGGGGCGCATACCTTTCCGTACATTGACGTCAACAACCCAACCGCTCAGGTGGAGCACGAAGCCACCACCACCAAAATCGGTGAAGATCAGATTTTCTACTGTAATCAGCGTGGGTTGGAAACGGAAGAGGCGGTCAATCTGATTGTTAACGGCTTCTGCAAAGAGGTGTTTAAGGAACTGCCGATGGAATTCGCCGTCGAAGCGCAAAAGCTCCTCGGCATCAGTCTTGAAGGGTCGGTAGGGTAAAAGTTTTAGAAGGATAACAGGATGGATTGGATGAATAGGGATTCCTGCAAATCCCGTTATCCAGTCCAAGAATCTGGAGAAGAAAATGGCACTATTGGAAATTAAGAATTTACACGCCAGCGTGGCGGACAAGCCGATCCTCAAGGGGATCAACCTGACGATCAAACCCGGCGAAGTGCACGCCATCATGGGGCCCAACGGCTCGGGCAAGAGCACGCTCTCGAACGTACTGGCGGGCAATGAAGCCTATGAAAAGACCGAAGGCCAGATCCTGCTCGATGGAAAGGACATCGACGAGCTGGCCGCACACGAACGCGCCTGCGCGGGCATGTTCCTCGCTTTTCAGTATCCGGTAGAGATTCCCGGCATCAGCAACATGTATTTCCTCAAGGCGGCGGTCAATGCCGTACGAAAATACCAAGGCAAGGATCAACTCGATGCCATGGAATTTCTTGATCTGGTTGAGGAGAAGAAGAAGATCGTCAACATTCGCGAGGACCTGCTCGCCCGTGCGGTCAATTCCGGCTTTTCCGGAGGCGAAAAGAAGCGCAATGAAATCTTCCAGATGGCGATGCTCGAACCCCGGCTCGGCATCCTCGATGAAACCGACTCCGGCCTCGACATCGATGCCCTGAAAGTGGTTGCCGACGGCGTAAATGCGCTGCGCAGTCCCGATCGCGGTTTTCTGGTGATTACCCACTACCAGCGCCTGCTGGATTATATCGTACCGGACTTTGTGCATGTGCTTGTCAATGGCCAGATCGTAAAGTCCGGTGGCAAGGAACTCGCGTTCGAGCTGGAGAGCGAAGGCTATGCCAGTTGGGCCGTTGCAGAGGCGTAGAAAAGTTTGTAGTTCCGCCTTCAGGCGGTTTTCCATCAAAGTGAATCAATATTATGGATTTGAAAGAACTAAGACAAAAGGCGGAAGCCACCTTCAAGGAGTGCGGCTTTCCTTCGACCAAAGAAGAACTCTGGCGGTTCACCGATGTTACGCCGGTGGCGCAGGCCGAATTTACTTGTGCATGGAAACCCGCTGATATCGGATTCGATCCCATCGGCAAAATCGTGGTGGTTTTCGAGAACGGAAAGCTCTCGCACGAAAAATCAAACTTTGATGGTCTGCCGGATGGCGTGTGCATTGGTTCCATCATGGACCGGGTCGATGACCGGCTTGGAACATTGGCCGATTCGCAAAGCGCGTTTGTATCCGCCAATACCGCCTATTTCTCGGATGGCGCGTTCATTGAACTCGCGGATGGCGTGGAACTTTCCGAGCCCATCCATCTCATCTATCTGGCCGATTCCGATGGGGCGGCGTTCCATCTGCGGAATCTGATTGCGGCCGGGGCTGGTTCAAAGGTGACTGTTATCGAGGAGTACATCGGTCGGTCGGATGCAGCCGCTCCGTCCTATTGGACGAATGCCGTCACAGAGGTTTTCGTGGGTGATGCTGGTTCGGTGGATCATTACAAGGTCCAGCGTGAAAGCACCTCGTCCTTTCACTTCCAGACCTTGGAAGCGCATCTCGGAACGGATGCGGTCTTCAGCAATCACGCGGTCACGATCGGCTCAAAGCTTGGCCGCAACGATATTCGCGGAAAGCTTACGGGAGAGGGCGGCGAAGCGATTTGCAACGGACTCTACCTGCTGAAGGAACGGCAGCTGTTCGATACCCACATGTTCATGGATCATGCCGTGCCGAAGTGCAACAGCCACGAACTTTACAAAGGTATTCTGGACGAAAAGGCACGCGCCGTGTTTTGCGGCAGGATACTGGTTCAGAAGGACGCACAGCAAACCGATGCTGTTCAGTCGAATAAGAATTTGCTCCTTTCGCGTACGGCTAAAATAAACACCCTGCCGCAGCTTGAAATCTACGCGGACGATGTAAAATGCACCCATGGTGCTACCGTTGGACAGCTGGATGAACAGGCGCTTTACTATCTTCAGACTAGAGGGATCGATCCGGTTTCCGGGCACGCCATGCTGACCTTCGCTTTTGCCAATGAAGTACTCGATGAAGTGAAGTGCAAAACGGCCAAAGAGCACATTGAGAAGATGGTGCATGACTGGCTTGATGAGGTTTCTGCGTGAGCAATGTGGCCCAGTACGATGTGGAATCGATCCGGAATGACTTTCCTATCCTCGGCCGGGACATTCATGGGAAACCCCTCGTATATCTAGACAACGCTGCTTCGACCCAGCGTCCTGCACAGGTCATCAATGCCATCACCGGGTTGTACGAGTCGCACTACGCCAATGTCCATCGCGGCGTCCACCAGTTGAGTCAGGAAGCTTCGATCCTGTACGAAGATGCGCGCGTGGCCGTGCGTGGTTTTATCCATGCGTCCTGTGTGCATGAGGTCATATTCACGAGGGGCACGACCGACTCGATCAATCTGGTGGCGCAGAGCTATGCGCGGCCATTGCTCAAGAAGGGCGATGAAATCCTGATCACCCATATGGAGCACCATTCCAATATTGTGCCGTGGCAGATGGTCTGTCAGCAGACCGGTGCCGAGCTCAAGGTGGTTCCGATTTCTGACAAGGGCGAACTGGAGATGGATCGCTTCCACGAGATGCTCTCCGAAAAAACCAAATTGGTTTCGGTGGTCCATGTCTCCAACGCACTGGGTACCGTTAATCCCGTCAAGACGATCATCGATGCCGCCCACGCAAAAGGAATACCCGTGCTGGTCGACGGTGCACAGGCCGTGCCGCATATTCCGGTTGACGTGCAGAAACTGGATGCCGACTTCTATGTTTTTTCCGGACACAAACTCTATGGTCCGACCGGGGTCGGCGTGCTGTACGGCAAGGAAAAGTTTCTCAACGCTATGCCGCCATACCAGGGCGGTGGAGATATGATCCTGTCAGTGACTTTTGAAAAGACGGAATACAATACGCTGCCCTACAAGTTCGAAGCAGGTACGCCGAATATTGCCGGTGTGATCGGTCTTGGCGCTGCAATTGAATATGTGCAGAAGATTGGGCTCGGCGCCATTGCCGCGCACGAACATGGCCTGCTTGAATATGCAACGGCCCGGTTGAAGCAGATCGACGGCTTGCACATCATCGGCGAGGCCGACCAGAAAGCCGGATTGATCTCGTTCATTCTCGATGCTGTGCATCCACATGATATCGGAACGTTCCTCGATGCCGACGGCATCGCCATCCGAACAGGACACCACTGCGCCCAGCCGGTGATGCAACGGTACAAGGTGCCGGCCACTGCGCGGGCATCGTTTGCCATGTATAACACCTTTCAGGAAGTCGACGCCCTGGCCGAGGCCATCGTTAAAACCATAACGATGTTTAAATGAACCACGGAATACACGAATGGAAAAGTGTCGATCGGGAGTTCGTGTATTTTGTATATTCCGCGGTTTGAATATTAATTGAGGACGGGTATGGAGAATTTAAGAGAACTCTATCAGGAGGTCATTCTCGACCACAACAAGAACCCGCGGAACTGCCGCAAGATGGAGCATCCGGACGGATTCGCCCATGGAAATAATCCGTTGTGCGGCGATCAGATCGATGTGTATATCCAGCTGAAGGACGGTATTGTCGAGGACGTTTCGTTCGATGGGCACGGGTGCGCGATCTGCACCTCGTCGGCTTCGATGATGACCGTGGTGCTGAAGGGTAAGACGGAAAAGGAAGCGCATGCCTTGTTCGAGAGTTTCCATCATGCCTTGACGGAAGACGCACCACATCCGGAAGATGTCCCGCTTGGCAAGCTGGCGGTGCTCACGGGAGTGAAGGATTATCCTGTGCGCGTCAAGTGCGCCACGCTGGCCTGGCACACCTTCGATGCCGCGCTTCGAAAGTTTCAGGGTGAAATCAGTACGGAGTAAAACATGGCGATTTTTAGAAAGAAGAAAGAACGCAAGCTATTGAAGGATGCTGACGAGGGACTGTTCCTTGAGGTGGTCCGTTCGTTGCGAATGGTTTTCGATCCGGAGATTCCGGTCAACGTCTACGACCTTGGCCTGATCTACAAGCTCGAGGTGGACGAAGATAATAAGGTCTACGTTCAGATGACGCTGACCGCGCCCAACTGTCCCGAGGCGGAATATATTCCCGGAAATATCTACAATGCGGTCAAGATGACCAAAGGTGTAAGCGACGTTGATATCGACCTGGTTTTTGATCCCCCGTGGACACGGGAGAAAATGTCCACCGCCGCATTGCTCGCACTGGGTTTGATTTAACAAGGCAGGCTGGCAGCCTGCGATACGTATCGCCGCCATCTTGGCGGCTTTTTGAAAGGATTTCCATGATTACTGAAAAGCAGGTGCTCGCAGAGTTGAGCAAGATTATCGATCCCGACTTTCACCGCGATATTGTTTCGCTGGGTTTTGTGCAGGATATGAAGATTGAGGGTGGAACGATTGCGTTCACGATCGAGCTGACGACCCCGGCCTGTCCGCTGAGCCCTGTGTTCCAGAAGCAGGCCGTTGATCTCGTTGGCGATATTCCCGGCGTTGAAAAGGTGTTGGTGAACATGACGGCACGTAAGCGGGAGGGACGGCAGTTGTCCGCGGAAAACAGCGGCCTGAAGGATGTGAAGTTTATTCTCGCCGTCAGCTCGTGCAAGGGCGGGGTGGGCAAGTCCACGGTAGCCGCGTTGCTGGCGAAGACGCTGGGGGCCCGCGGTGCCAAGGTCGGGTTGCTGGATGCCGATATCTACGGACCCTCGATTCCTACCTTGTTCAATCTGCATGAGCCGGGTGTTCGCGCTACACCGGAGCAACAGTTTATCCCCAACGAAGTCGATGGCCTGAAGCTCATGTCATTCGGTTTTCTGATGGGCGATGGGCCGGCCGTATTGCGCGGGCCCATGGTTGCCCAATACATGCAGCAGCTGCTGCATGGCGTGGTGTGGGGCGATCTCGACTATCTGGTGATCGACATGCCGCCCGGTACCGGCGACATCCAGTTGACGATTTCCCAATCCGTACAGATTGATGCATCGGTTATCGTCACCACCCCCCACCAGCTTTCTCTGACCGACGTGCGCAAGGGCATCATGATGTTCGACAAGGTGAATGTGCCTGTACTCGGTGTGGTGGAAAACATGGCCTACTTTGTTTGTGACGGGTGCGACAAAAAGCACTACATTTTCGGCGAAGCCGGCGGAAAGACGCTCGAAGAGCGCTTCGGCCTGGAAACAATTGCCGAGCTGCCGATTACCGGCAACCTGAGCGGCTCGCTCGACGCGTTGGCTGAAAGCGGAATCGCCAATGAGACGACCGATATCATTATACGCACACTCGGTAAGAAGGTGATGGAAAAGCCGAGCAAGCCGCAGATTGATTTTGATGCCAAGACGATAACGTTGACCTGGTCCGACGGCGAAACCGCCACGGTTTCCAACGCCGCCTTGCGCCGGGCTTGCAGCTGTGCCCTGTGCGTCGATGAAATGACCCGGGCACCTTTGCTCGACCCGAAATCCATTCCCATGGACATCCATGCGGAAAAGATCGGAACCATCGGAAACTATGCTATTACGGTCGACTGGTCCGACGGCCACAACACCGGCTTCTTTCCGTACACCACCATTCGGGAGCTGGCCGCGAAAACCGCGAGTGGTTGCGGATCCGGTTCCTGCGGCTGCAAGTAGATTGTACGAACGTTGCGTCTGGCCTGCGCCCTACGTTGAACATGACTTTCGGTGAGCATAGCGTAAACCGGCGCTTTCACCGTAAAGTCAGTTTTCTGGTTCTGCTTATTTTTTATTTTCTTGGGCAAGCATTAATTTGGGGTCTTCCCCCATTGAACGTAGTCCCTGATATACTAGAAACTCACATATACGCTGTTGCAAATATGGTCTGATGGCTTCACCGAAAATTTCCGTCGCGAGTTCGGTTTCACCGTTGAGGCGTAAAACTTCGCCAGCGAAGGCATGCGCATCCACATTGAAGCCTTCATAACGATAGGAGGTGGAAAACTCCTTGAATTGCACTTTGAGTTCGGGGGAAATGCCTTCTGCATTGGCTTTGATATATAGATCAAGAAACTGTCTGAGCCCCTGCCGGTTATTGGACGGGTTTTCTAGTTTGGGGAAGCGGATAACCGCTTCCTGTAAAAATTCATCCCGCTGCTTATGCCATTCTTGTTGATCACAAATGATCGCACCGAAGACGCCATACCAGGGATCATTAGATAACTTCAACGCATTCATCAGTAGGGCTGCGGCATCTTCAATGTCCTGATTAACCAATGAAATACAGGCGGCCTTTGATAGAGAAACATGATCCCCGTTGGCCTGCCATTGGTAGGTCTGATTCAGCTGTTTCTGAAGAGGGCCGGTTGGTTTAAAGTTAAATGCGAGAAGATAGTTGTAGATATCTTCGCTTCCAAATCCGCTCGCCATTTGCTCGAGGCAGTTCACTCCCTCGGCGGAGTGTCCGGTAAGTCCATAATACCAAGCAGCCTTCATCAGTGGCAACCAGCTGTTACTCTCTGTGGAAGGGCCAATGTGGGGCCATGCTTTATCCCATTCTCCGACCGCAACAAAATAATCCGCCATTTCCTGGTGGGTTAAAATAGCGTCCATGCGACTCTCCGGCTGGTCAAGGATGGCCAACATTTGATCCAGCCAAGCCTCGGTATCGCCCATTCTGAGATATTGTTTCGCTAAGGCTTTCCGCGTCGTTCGGTTAGCTTCAACCTGTACGGCCTTCTGGAGCATTTCGAGGGCTTTCTTATGATGACCCTCACGTCCATATCGCTCACCTAAGAGGCATAGCGCAAGTGCGGAGCGGTCCAAGCGGTCGGCATATTTTTTTTGATATTCATCGGCAGGCTCCCAACCATAATCCAGCTCGTGGAGCATTTCTTCGAGCTCGGACTTCGGGGTCTTAAAAGGTTTGCGCTGGTTTCCATCCGTCCCATAGACCTGTTGCCAAACGCCCTGGAATCGTGTTTCGCCATTAGGTAGTTTAAATTCCTGACGGTAGACGAGCGTGATGCCTTGCCTTTTCATCTCCTGTAGATGTCCTTGAAATGAGCTCTCATCCTGATTAAACCACCAATACCACATATGCCCCGCACTGGCGGGAACTTGACTTTGTCTCAGGCGAAACTGCAGTTCATCATTCTCCCAGCGTCCATCAACAGCATCTATCCAGTAGAGATCACCTTTGTGATTATTACTGAACTCTTTCAGATACACATCCATTTCAGGACAAGACATCCAACCGGATTCAATGCGCTCTTCCGGTAGAGTGATTGTGATTTCCCTCTGTTTGCGGGAGCAACCTCCGAGCAATAGAGCCGACGTTAAAATCATAATTGGTAGTTTCATCTTTTTTCCTCTGCAGAACGTTACGTGTGATCCGCCTCGTACTCAATCTTCAGGCGCGACAGATTGTGCGTTGGCCGAGGTAGGGTCCATACCCTGGTTGGGGTTCGTTGTTTTCTTGATGGTTGCAGCTAGTTCGAGACACTGCTGTGTGAGTGAATCTCTGTCTTCATTTTCCGATTGTGCCAACAAGCAAAGTTTTTCTCCAAGATCGCAAAGCTTCAGCGGTAGGCCACCTCCCGGGGAATAGTCTGTGCAGCCAAAGCGGCTATCACAATAGAATACGTATGATGATCCGTCGTTATACCCGTCTGAATACTTCGTGGTCGACAGTACACGACTCCAAGCGCTCTCCATTGTGGTGGAAAAATCAATATCAATAGGAATCTCACAACGCTCGAGATCGTTTGACATATCAACATTATAATGATCGTCCGGATTATAAGACCATGGGATGTGGTGCGGGGAATACTTATTTTTAAATGCGACATATTTCAGGAATAGTTGTCGGCTCTTGACTTCATAAGAATTGTCAGTTTCCTCATACTCAATTTTCTCGTCAATGATTACTGCAGATTGTCCTCCACGACCAGGCCACACGATCATCCAAAGGCGTGGCTTTGTATTGTTTAACAGGGCAGAAAACACCGCAGCGTCATAAGTAGTGCAATAAACAGGGCAAGGAGTGAGATGGTCTGGATTTGCATGTGTGCGTACTGGCATTAAAGACAAAATCGCAAAGCAGGTAGCAATAAGATAGATCAGTTTTCTATTCATTCCTTTTACCCCAACGTTACATGTGACCTGCGCGGGACTACCAACGTCAGGCATGAAAATTTGCCTGTTCGCCATCTCGTCTGCCGTAGCTTCAGCGAAGGATGAAACCTTGGCAGGGGAGGGTGCGTTCTGAACCACTTCGTTATTGAACCGTTCTCTCTGTTCATTATTTCTCTTCAGGAAATTATGGCTTAGCGCCTTTGGGAATTATCTGTCGCGGCGCTTTCGGCCGCGTAGGTCCACGCGCTGGTTGGGGAAACTGTTTTCGCCGAGTTTCCCCTTGTTATCGTTAGTTTGTTTTTACGCCAAATGCAGGTCCATCTACGGTGCCAACATCTGGGTTTATCCCCAGCTTGACTGCCTCTGGAGTGCCAATAGGATTCATCTGAAATAACGGAAGGACACGTCGTCCACCAGTAGGTGTTTTAACAACGTTGTATGGTTCTCCCAATTGCTCGATATACAAAGAAGCGCGGAATGGCTTATCAAAATTTCCGATCAATACCTCCATTTGAACCGGTTCGCTCTTTAGGTAAAATATGTCTCCAGCAACTAGATACTCACTCCCATATGTATTTGAACTCTCAGAGCTGGCCCAGTCAGAGAGTAAACCTGCAATAGACTTCTTGCTGGCATCCAATACCAGTTTGTCGTCTATGCGAACCATAAGAAAGTCATCGGCACTCCCGATAAAGCGATATCTCCCCGGCTGTTCTGGAGCAATCATTCCGCTGTATAGACAAACCCAGTAGTTTTCATCGACGCCTTCTTTTACTCCGACTTTTTCGAAAGACGTCAAATAAAAGCTATTTCGAGGCGCTACTTCGGACGTATGATAATATTCCTTGAGTTTATGACTCCGCCATCCGGAGCTAACAAATGACTCCACGAGTTTCTTTGCCGCTTTATCCGCCTTTTCAGATTGGCCGCTCCCGGCAAATAAATTTCCGATGTCGGAAGCTTTATCATCGGCTGTTTTCGTCAAGCTGTAGAATGTTCCCTGTAAGCAATTATCATATGTCTCATTTTGATGGAGTGCATCTGCTTCTTGGTCCTTTTCCCATTTATCCACATAGTTTTGATCTGCTTCGGATAGGTCAGAACGCTGAACGTCTCCTTCATTTCCATTCGCACGTTGGAGCGTTATCGTGTCTCCATCTACTCGTATGAGTTCTGCCTCCATTTTTCTGCCATGGGAATCTGTCCACTGCCGTAGTTCAGAAAAAGAAACCAAAGGAAGAAAAAATGATATATAAAATACAAGCACCCGTTTCATGACTGGATTGAAATACTGTTTTTCCATGGTTAATACTCCAAATGTTCTATTTTTACCTTCCCAGCTTTACGTGTGACCTGCGCGGGACTACCAACGTTTGGCACGATAGATTATGCGTTTTGAACCTCTCGTTTCACTCGTTATTTATCTCCGATAAATTATTTGCGCTCCGGTTGCCATTCCGCTTTACGTCATTGCTGTCTCTGGTCCAGCCTCACTTCGTGTCGGCCGCGTAAGGTCCACGCGCTGATTGTGCCTAATTTATTATAATCCCGAACATGTTGAACCGGTTAGCAATTTGTTTTCATCAAAATACAGTGCGTAGCCTAATGGAGCTGTGAATGGTAAATATCTGTTGCTGAGAATCATTACATATGATGGCTTTTCCTCCATATGAGGCGCTTGAGTTACAGCCCAGTTCCAATCCGTATCATCGAAGACATGTATGTCTTCACGGATTAATCTTTGGGGAACTAATTCAATTATCCTTTGATAGGGTTCTCCCAAGGGAAGTAAAGACACGTATCGTCCAGAATCGCCAAAGTGACTTGCCAATGGCGGGATGCTGGAAATGATTGCAAGCAGATATACACAAGCGATGATGATTTTGTTTCTTTTCTTCATATCTACACCGTTACGTGTGACCTGCGCGGGCTATATGCGTTGGGCATATCATGAGCAACGCGATTGATAATTTTACCCAGAAAATAACGACCATGGGGAGTGGTTCATATTGTGCGTTTTACCGCGTAAGGTCCATGCGCTGGTTGGAAGCATTTATGGTATATAATGATCATAATCAATGATGACTATCTGGCCATCTACGATTCTGAAGTGAATAATATAGCATCCTGCAAGACAGATATCGTATTCATCTTCTTCTTCGTCATGGCTGAGAGCTTTAGGTTTGAGGACACATTCATCGGGAGGACGAGACTCATCGTTTAGCGATGATTTATAGTAGTGCTTTGTTGTGTAGAACTTTGTCAGTACATCCTGTGCAACATCGAGATTGATTCCGTAAGTACTGATCCGCGTTTCCACACCTCTTATTTTTATTTCAACGAACTCAACGACATCAAATTCGGGTTTCTCGATTGTAAACGTCCCTTCAATGGGAATGATCAAATCTTTGTATTGACCTTTTCCATCACGAACAACCTCATCACCTTGAACACGGATGAATTGCTCAAGAAGAGGGAGTGTATGGCCGAGTTGAATACTATCGATTTTTTTTATTCCAAATTCATGGGCAGTTTTTATGGCATCAGTTTTTAAGACATCAGTCAGACTAGAGTTTCGTTCTAATGACATTTGCAGAAGATACTCATTCAAATCATCCGACAGGTATTCTGGTTTTGTCGAGGAACAACCCCACAGGCATGTAATAAAAAGAGAGAGGTAAAGCCATCGTGTCATGTTATTTACTTTTCTTCCAACGTTAAACGTGAGCTGACACGGCCTTGTGCTTTGGGCATAAAAATTGGGCGTTGTACCGTGTCAGCTCCAAGTTCTGGTTAGGGATTTTTGCCTGCTGTGCTGAGGTTTTTAATGTAGTCAATATCGGCAAAACCTTTGCTGGGAGCTGAGCTAGATATTATCTCTCCACTTTGGTTTGCCGTTATGCATTTTCTTTCTTCAGATAAATCAAACTGTTTTTCATTTACCTCTAGAAATTTCCCGTCAATCAATCTCACCTTATGTTTAGGGAAACTAAATTCGACTGTATTCTCATTTATCAAGATTGGATTTGGAGGAGTAGTTGATGTCGAAATTGAAATGCTTTGACTCTTTTTAACGGGAAAGATGGTTGAACCTGCCAAGAATGTATCGGGATCATGATCCCACTGGCAATTTTCTAAAATCAAATCGAAGCCGTCGCAGACGAAAACAATTTTTCCTCCTTCATCTCGATAGGACATTGACCATGTTAGTTTTTGGTTCCGTGAGCAACCAAATGCGCTGAACAACATCATGATCATTATAAATTTAATTATGTGCTTCATATTTTTTCCTTACCTAACGTTACGTGTGAGCTGCAAGGGACATAAACGTCAGGCACGATAGAAAGTGCGTTTTACCGTGTAAGCTCCATGCCCTGGTTCGATAATTTTATTTTCCAGCATCAGGGTGATAAATAGAGATGTTAATAAGTGCTGGATCTCCATTTTTGTCATCCGAAGAAGTAAATTGGAAATCAATGAAGTACCCGTTTTTTGTATAATATTCGAGTCCGTACTTTGTTTCCTCGCTGGGTTCTCCAAAGGCTGCTTTTACTTCCTCTACTGATGAAGTAAAATTGATGCCATTTTCAAAGTATGCATTCTCCATTGATGCTTCATGAATTTCAATTCCTACAAGCGAATTATCAATGAAGGCGAAATCACAAGCACCGATCTCAAATTCCCAAAGGTCTTCACCGCCTCTTATCCAGATTCCTGCCGGCTTGCCCCATACAGCAAAAACTTCTTCCATCGTCGCTCCAAAGAGAACGCCCATTCCTCCCTTTTCGGGCTCGATCAGGTTGACATCACGCTCTGTGGGTTTGGGTCTGATATTGAATGTGTATGTGCCAAGAAGGGATTTTAGTGTGTCATAGTATGATTCTGACAAGTCAATAGGAGCATTGCTCTTCTGCTCAGCACTTTGATCTTGTAGATGCGTGCAACCACAAATAACCGAAATGCCCATAACAAATATTATTACTTTGTTCATATATTTCCTTTCATCGAACGTTTGGTGTGACCTGCCTGGGACATAAACTCCGACGCGATAGATTGTGCGTTTCACCGGGTAAGGTCCATGCCCTGGTTGGGTCCTATCGTATTACTTTCTTCGTATGGGATGTTACCTCAATGTTGTATTCGAATTTTTGGTTTAGAAACTTCTCAACCATTTCTTTCCAGTTATCATCGTAAAGGTCGAATTGGTTGTTTTTAAATTCATCATACAGCGCACCCAATGGGATCATATGAACGTAAGGTGCTATATGGATCTTGTTTCCATCGACAACTTCAGATACGGAACTAATCCCAATAAATGAATCTTTTAACTGTTCTTTAGAGACATTGAATTCGATGTAGTATAGATCGCTAATTATATCCGATTTATTAAGCATTAAATTGCACGCAAAATCACTTCCGTCATTGTCTTTTCCTATCACGACACCTGCATCGCGCATGTTTTTAAAATTACCGACTTTCCACAGAAACACAGTAAAAACGAAATGTTCTCCAGATGGTTGGGGATGAATTGTACAGCATACGGGGAATTGGTTGATGGTTTCAGGGGATACATCGAATTGTTTCCCGCAAGCTAGCCCTTGAGATGCTACACATAATGACAAGATGAGGATTTTAAATTTCATTATATTCTCCTGACCCAATGCGGCGCTCACCAACTTTCGGGTGGACGGTAGCAGGCGGAGCCTGCGGACGGCCAGCCGGAATGTTGGTGCAGCGGCCTGATTCTGCGGCAAGCGTAGCGCAGTCCGCAAGAACGTTTGGTGTGACTTTCCGGGGAATCAAACTTTGACCTAATCAACGGGCGTTTTCTCGGTAAAGTCCATGCCCTCGTTAGAAAATAATTTTATCTAAAATGTTTTTCACTGGGTCAGCGTGGTTTTTTGAGTACCCAATCATGAAGCTCACTACCTCATCATCCTTAATGATGGTATAGCTTTCGCACGTTGAGTTTTTTTCGGATATCTGAATCCCATGATAACACATATAATTTTTCCAATGGATCTTATCGTATCCTGTCATGCCTTTTTCTAAATCTTCCAGATCCTGCATTGAAGTTATTGTTCCTCCCTTAAACAAGATGAATGTACCTTCATGATTTCCAGTATCGGGATCAAAATATCCGAGCAACAGTTCATCGACTGGAGGGGTTTGTCCTTCTTCCCATACGATGTTGGCTTGTCCCGCTTCAGCTGAAGAAATTGGTTTCCAGTTATCGGGAGTTACTATCTGAATTCCCAACTGATCATCTGTGTAAATATTTTGTTTTGGAACACACCCAAATATCAGGATGGAAGCCAACAGTAGGATGAAGATATTTTTCATTTTCTTATTTCTAACGTTTGGTGTGACCCGCGAAAATGGTGGGGAGCGACTCTTTCGGGACACACAACTGTTGAAATTTACTGCCGGACTCCGTCGAGGCCATGCCCTAGTTGTGCCTACATTCTACTTTGACGCAATGATAGCCTTTTAGGGTGCGGCAATTCGATACGCACGCATTGGATGGCTAACATAGGCGGGATCGATAAAATCCAGAGAACCGTCCGAAAGTTTAGTGAACTGTAATGGAACCCAGTTCCCTTCCGTCAGGTCGGTGCAAGTTTCGATTTTAATGGGAATATTGACTGTGCCGGAAATGTTGAAGCAAAATCCGTTTGTCGTTGCACCATACTCCTCCCCCAACTGCATAATGGGATTCCAAAGCTTAACAGGTCGTCTGCTGAGAGTTGTTCCCCATCCGCTGCTTCCCGGCAGATAATAGACCGAGGCCTTGCTGTCTATCGGAAAGGTGTATGTCTCTACAGCAGGTTTATCTCCTTCAAAAAAAACATATTTCAAGCTGGGACAGCTATCGAAAGCATAGTTGCCAATACTGGAGATTCCCTGACCAATTATGACATTAGTCAAACCGGTGCAGGATGCAAAGCATCTGTAGCATATATTGGTGACGCTGTCAGAAATCGTGAAACGGGTTAGATTGGTGCAGGATTCGAAGACGCCATAATGATATCCAGAGCCAATGCCGGTAACGTTTTGCCCAATGACAACATTGGTTACATTGGCACAATTGTAGAAGCACATCCATTCAAGTTTGATGACGCTGTCGGGAATGATTATTTCATTAAAGCCGAGGCAGTCTCGAAATGCGGCGGGACCAATATTGGTCACGCCATTGAGAATGGGAATTTCAGATAGATGATAGCTGAAGGAAAATGCTCCGCCTCCGATATTCACGACACTGTCTGGTATCGCGTAGGTGCTGTTGGTCTTCCCTCCGGGATACTGAATGATTGTGGTTAGATCCTTGTTGAAAAGAATTCCATTTGTACTGCTGAAAAAGGGATTGGCGTCATTCACGTTGATGTCCGAAATGTTGGTGGACCATTCAAAGGCCCAGTCCCCGATATTTACAACGCCGGCGGGGATAAACACGTTGGTCAGGCCGGTATTGTTGAATGCCGCGTAGCCGATATTGGTTACGGCATCGGGAATTGCATAGCTTCCCGTTTTGCCGGCCGGACACTGAATAACTGATGTCCGTTTTTTGTTGAAAAGAATTCCATCAAGACTGCTGTAGTAAGCATTTTCCGGATCCACATTAATTTCGGGCAGGCTGTTGCAGAGTCGGAATGCTTCGTCCTCTATGTTGGTAACTCCACTGCCGAGCCACAGGTTAGTCAGGCTGGTGCAGGTGTAGAAACTCGACCATCCGATAGAGGTAACACTGTCAGGAATTGTTATACTTTTCAGGCTGGTGCACTTATTAAAAGCACCTCCAATACGGGTTATACTATTGCCGAGAGTGGCGTTGGATAGGTTGGTGCAAGATTGAAAAGTCCAGTACCCCATGTTGATTACACTATCGGGAATCACGATACTGGACAGGCTGATACAATTAAGAAAGGCAGAATTTCCGATATTGGTAATGCTGTTTGGAATTGTGACGTTGGATAGATCAGCACAACTGTAAAAGGCATAATTTCCTATGCTGGTAACCGGAAGGTCGTTAATGGTGTCGGGAATGACCACATTAGTTACGGATGTTTCGCAATCCGTGATGGTGATGGTCGAATCATCCGAGGTATAGCTCAGATCGCCGTATGTACCTGCAAAAACAGTCAGCGGTGACAGTAGAAATGCAAGTGCGATGATCATAGGTGATTTCATGATTGGGTTAGATTTACGTGCTTCCCCGAATGGATGGTGCATGTTCATATATATTTTCCTTGGTTTGCTTTGATGTGCATTATTTTTATCGCACAACGTTACGTGTGACCTGCGCGGGATATAAGCGTTTGGCACGATAGATTGTGCGATTTGAACCACTTCGTTATTTCCTTCGGAAATTATCTATCGCTGCGCTTTCGGCCGCGTAAGGTCCACGCGCTGGTTCGGTCAGTTATGCTTTCTTATTATTGCAGTCAAGTTATGAACTAATTCTTGGTAATCATTATAGATCTGATCGTTTCCCTGTGGATGAGAATACTCAAGAGAATATCCAACGATTCTCCTGTTTCCGTTATCCTCAACTTGAAGGTAAGGAATTATGGACATAGTGGAACCGTTATCCAATTCTCCCCTCAGCACAGCACTCTTATTCTTCGAGGTCGTTCCTTCGCTTTGCTGTGTCAGACCAATCGAGGTGCAATATGAAATTAATTCCTGATATCGCACTGTAATCTGTTGAGGAGAAATATCACTGGAACTGCTCTGCATAGCAGATTGAGAGTAAGCCACAGAATCTTCAATGTTCTGGGATTCATTCAAAACTTGAGGTTCTTCAAGAGTCGTGGATTCCTTGTTGCAACCATTAAGAAAGATGACTGATGCTATTACGTAGATAGAGAGTTTCATATTTTTATTACCGAACGTTTGGTGTGACCTGCGCGGGACTACCAACGTCAGGCACGAAGATTGTGCGTTTTACCGCGTAAGGTCCACGCGCTGGTTGGCTTCATTTGTTATTCATCTTCATCAGGTGGTGTTACTTCGATGTTCCACCTATCTCCAACCTTAGATCTCCATGCATGAAATCCAGGCTTGATGTGAGCTACTTCTAAGACAGATGAATCTACCTCAACCACATTCTTCAACGTCACCAACATGGCATCATCCATATTCAAATCTGTGTTGCTAAGGAACTGCCATCCGTCATCATCTTGATCATGATATATCGTCAGAATAGGGAGTTGTTTTTCCATGATTTGTTTTAGGGTGAAAACGGAACAATTCTCAGGCTGGTCAAATGGCCATGGTTGTTCTTTTTTCTTAATTAGTCCGAACATGGTTTCCTCTATTTTAAGCCAACGTTACGTGTGACCTGCGCGGGACTACCAACGTCAGGCATGAAAATTGTGCGTTTTACCGCGTAAGGTCCACGCGCTGGTTCGATTCATAATTTGATCTGGATAGACTGCCGTCCTTGGTCGAACAAGTTTGAGTCATTAGTCCCCATAAAATAAGAATAGTGTAGTCAATTTCTTTGTGAGTCATCAAATACACCATTGGGGATTATTTAGTGGATTTTACTAGGTGTGAATTG
>JBNKHE010000001.1:1693-2569 GCA_050290185.1 Pontiella sp. | reverse complement strand
AACGTTACGTGTGACCTGCGCGGGGCTTATGCGTTAGGCATGAAAACTGTGCGTTTTACCGCGTAAGGTCCACGCGCTGGTTCGGTTGTTTTGTTTTCTTCAGTAATAAGATTGTTGCTCCCGAAAGCATTATGATTCCTGGGAGAATCATGTTGGGAATGTCAGCATAAACATCCTCATAAAAACCGTTCAGAACCTTCCCGTCTGCATCATATATATCCGGTTCATATTCTGCAATGTGACCTAATGCAGTGTCTTTATTATCCCTGAGTGATTTTCGGAAACCGATCGATTCCCACAACAACCATCCGGCACATGCTACGCATACGAGGTATGATATGATTCTGATCATAATTTTAGTACCGAACGTTAGGTGTGACCCGCCCGGGAATAAACCGTCAGGCATGAAATTTGTGCGTTTTACCGGGTAGGGTCCATGCCCTGGTTCTGCCTATTTAGTAGGAACAATTTTATAATATCTGATCTGGTGAGCACTCTATATTCCCAAACGATCAAAGCATAGATTAACGCTCCAAATATCAAGGCCGGAAGCTTTGAGAGATAACCAATGTTTTGCCCAAAGAATTTAAAATCCAGTGGCGAAGATACGGTTATCATTAGGATGAGTACTATTGGTATAATGATGAGACCTAACCAAATTATGACCAGTGAGTAGATCCGCCAACCGGGACGTCGATTTAACAATCCAATTCCTGCAAATATATTAATCACGCCCAAGTTTATATCAATATAGTTGTTCGCCAATGAGACGAGAGTCTCAATGGCGTCGAGTATACCTCCTATGATGAATAGCCATGCTACAATCTTTAACGCGGTTGGAATGTCTTGTCTCATATCTTATCCTTGCAGAACGTT
>JBNKHE010000001.1:0-1683 GCA_050290185.1 Pontiella sp. | reverse complement strand
CCTATGATGAATAGCCATGCTACAATCTTTAACGCGGTTGGAATGTCTTGTCTCATATCTTATCCTTGCAGAACGTTACGTGTGACCTGCGCGGGGCTTATGCGTTAGGCATGAAAATTGTGCGTTTTGCCGCGTAAGGTCCACGCGCTGGTTAGCTGTAATTTTGTTTCAGATAAGCAAGTATTTTTTTATTTGGTCGTCCGCTTGATCCAAACTCATCTTCATCTACATAAACATGTTCCGTTCTTCCATTAGGCCTGAGAATATCGATCATCCAGCTAGGATTATGACCTTCCCATGAATTCAACACCAATGGACTGAACCAAATTGTTCCACAGGCATGTTTGAGGTTATTGATTTCTTCCGATTCTGTAAGTGTAAACTCCTCTGAGTAATCGCCATCAGAATATTTGACAGTGATTTTTGAAATATCACCGTGAATCGGCCATGAAGGTAATTTGATGAAAACTCCGGCAATCAACATGACCAATAGAACTAAGATTATTCGTATGATCTTCATTATCTATCTTCAGCTAACGTTACGTGTGACCTGCGCGGGACTACCAACGTCAGGCATGAAAATTGTGCGTTTTACCGCGTAAGGTCCACGCGCTGGTTGGGAGTTACTTTTCTTCTGTCTGTTTTTCTAGCAGTTCAATGATTCGTTCGTTTTGTTTTTCAATAGTTTCCATGTGTTGAACCGCTCTTTCCATATACGGTACATTTCTTCGTGTGACTCTCCTAAGGATAAAAAATACCACGCCGAATATGATGAAAAATGGAATGAGGTTGGCGAGTACTGTTGCCAGTGTGGATGTTTCCACGTCATCTCCACTTGCCAATGTAGTTTGAGCGAAAAGCAGTGTGCCTATCAGGGTATATGTTAGCTTCATATTTTATCTTTCTCCCAACGTTTGGTGTGACTTTCCGGGAAAATAAACTTTGACCTCACCAACCGGCGTTTTCCCGGTAAAGTCCATGCCCTGGTTCGATTGTTATTTTTGTGGCGATATCCAGTATTGAATCTGTTCCTGAGTTGGATAAACGATCTTTCCGAAAATGGTAGTTTGTACGTTAAATCCCTGATCGAAAAGATAGTTGTGATCATAACAAAATGACCAATATATCCTCGGTCCCTTCATGTCGGGATTGAGGGAGTATAGCCGACAACGCGAACTGTAAATGGAGTAGTCCTTAGTAAAAGAATCAACGAATTCCTTTGATTTACTCTGTGCATTCTTGAACGAAATGAACCCAAGAAGAATGACGAGCAAAGGAATGCTCAATACGGTTATGGTCTTCTTGTATTTCATTTATCTTTCACATCGAACGTTACGTGTGACCTGCGCGGGACTATCAACGTCAGGCATGAAAACTGTGCGTTTTACCGCGTAAGGTCCACGCGCTGGTTAGGAGAATCATTCCATATTGTCACTGTTTTGGTTCCTCTTGTGCCTCGTACCAAGTGGCCCCAATGACGTCCATTTCCATCTTCTTTCCTGTGCGCTGTCTCAGACGGTCTTCATGAATGAGGGGAACGACGATAAACCATTCTTTATCCTTCTTTGCGATATATCGGGCAATGCCAATGGTAGTATGTTCAGTAGTACTGAACTCAACTTCAAACCGGTGTGTCGGCAATTCTGGCCATACCGCAATGCTTCCAAATGGAAGCGCTTCCTC